>NZ_JBVKAH010000004.1:0-690016 GCF_055598725.1 Streptomyces sp. NPDC039423 | reverse complement strand
CGCCCGGTTACATTCCGAACCCGGAAGCTAAGCCTTTCAGCGCCGATGGTACTGCAGGGGGGACCCTGTGGGAGAGTAGGACGCCGCCGAACAATCATTGTGGGAAAGCCCCGCACCTTCTGGTGCGGGGCTTTTCTGCGTTCACGCGGAGGCCCGACACCCCTGTGCGCCGGCCCCTTCCGGCTGACGGTAAAGTCAGGGGGCATCGTTGGCACGTTTCCCAGGAGGCCCCCGGGTGGAGGTACAGGAGACTCGCGTTCAGACGGACCGGGTCCTCACCATCCCCAACATCCTCAGCATGGCTCGCCTCGCTGGGGTGCCACTGTTCCTGTGGCTGATCCTCCGCCCTGAGTTCGGCGGGCCCAAGAGCGACGGCTGGGCGTTGCTCGTCCTCATGCTCAGCGGGGTCAGCGACTACCTCGACGGCAAGCTGGCCCGGCGCTGGAACCAGATCAGCAGCCTCGGTCGACTCCTGGACCCGGCGGCCGACCGGCTCTACATCCTTTCCACCCTGCTCGGTCTGACATGGCGTGAGATCCTGCCGCTCTGGCTGACCCTGGCGCTTTTGGCCCGCGAGCTGATGCTCTTGGTGATGGTGGGAATCCTCCGCCGGCACGGGTATCCGCCGCCGCAGGTGAACTTCCTCGGCAAGGCGGCGACGTTCAACTTGATGTACGCCTTCCCGCTCCTCCTGCTCAGTGACGGGACGGGCTGGCTTTCGTCACTCGCTGAAGTTTTCGGGTGGGCGTTCGCCGGATGGGGTACAACTCTCTATTGGTGGGCAGGGATCCTCTATGTGGTCCAGGTCCGCCGACTTGTCAAGGCGGATACCGTGGCCGATTGAGCCCGTCTGTCCGGTGCGGTGCAGTGATTGCCAGTACCTGTTCGACGTAAGAGGACACTGTCCCGGACGGGTGAAGTCGGCTTGACCGTCATCTCTGCAAGGAGGACGCTTCCGACATGAAGGCCGTCGTAATGGCCGGTGGCGAGGGAACCCGCCTTCGCCCCATGACCTCGAGCATGCCCAAGCCGCTCCTGCCGGTGGCCAACCGGCCGATCATGGAGCACGTGCTGAGGCTGCTCAAACGGCACGGGCTCAATGAGACCGTTGTGACCGTACAGTTCCTCGCGTCGCTCGTAAAGAACTACTTCGGCGACGGCGAAGAACTCGGCATGGAACTGACCTATGCCAACGAGGAGAAGCCACTCGGTACTGCGGGAAGCGTCAAGAACGCCGAGGACGCACTGAAGGACGACGCGTTCCTCGTCATTTCCGGTGATGCGCTCACCGACTTCGACCTGACCGACCTGATCCGTTTCCACAAGGAAAAGGGCGCGATGGTCACCGTCTGTCTGACGAGGGTGCCGAACCCGCTGGAGTTCGGTATCACCATCGTGGACGAGGAAGGCAAGGTGGAGCGCTTCCTCGAGAAGCCCACCTGGGGTCAGGTCTTCTCCGACACGGTGAACACCGGCATCTACGTCATGGAGCCGGAGGTCTTCAACTACGTCGAGGCGGACGTTCCGGTCGACTGGTCCGGAGACGTCTTCCCGCAGCTCATGAAGGAAGGCAAGCCGATCTACGGCTATGTCGCCGAGGGCTACTGGGAGGACGTCGGCACGCACGAGAGCTACGTCAAGGCACAGGCCGACGTGCTCGAGGGCAAGGTCGACGTCGAAGTGGACGGCTTCGAGATCTCCCCGGGCGTCTGGGTCGCCGAAGGCGCCGAGGTACACCCGGACGCCGTCCTGCGCGGGCCCCTCTACATCGGGGACTACGCCAAGGTCGAAGCCGGAGTCGAGATCCGCGAGCACACGGTCGTCGGATCGAACGTGGTCGTGAAGAGCGGCGCGTTCCTGCACAAGGCCGTGGTTCACGACAATGTCTACATCGGCCAGCACAGCAATCTCCGGGGCTGTGTGATCGGCAAGAACACCGACATCATGCGGGCCGCCCGCATCGAGGACGGTGCCGTCATCGGCGACGAATGCCTCGTCGGTGAAGAATCGATCGTGCAGGGCAATGTCCGGGTCTATCCGTTCAAGACCATCGAGGCCGGCGCATTCGTCAACACCTCGGTGATCTGGGAATCACGTGGACAGGCGCACCTCTTCGGCGCGCGCGGCGTCTCCGGCATCCTGAACGTCGAGATCACCCCTGAGCTGGCGGTACGGCTGGCGGGGGCGTACGCGACGACGCTGAAGAAGGGGGCCACCGTCACCACGGCGCGTGACCACTCCCGGGGCGCGCGGGCGCTCAAGCGGGCGGTGATCTCCGCGCTCCAGGCCAGCGCCATCGACGTACGCGACCTGGAGAACGTCCCGCTGCCCGTGGCACGACAGCAGACCGCCCGGGGCAGTGCCGGCGGCATCATGATCCGGACGACGCCGGGTGTGCCCGACTCGGTGGACATCATGTTCTTCGACGAGCGGGGCGCCGACCTGTCGCAGGCGGGGCAGCGCAAGCTGGACCGGGTGTTCGCACGCCAGGAGTACCGGCGCGCCTTCCCCGGCGAGATCGGCGACCTCAGCTTCCCGTCCAGCGTCTTCGACTCGTACACCGGATCGCTGCTGCGGAACGTGGACACGACCGGCGTCGCCGACGCCGGCCTCAAGGTCGTCGTCGACGCGTCCAACGGAAGCGCGGGACTCGTCCTGCCCAGCCTCCTGGGGCGGCTCGGTGTCGACTCACTGACGATCAACCCCGGCCTGGACGAGTCGCGGCCCACCGAGTCCGCCGAGTCCCGTCGTGCGGGGCTGGTGCGGCTCGGCGAGATAGTGGCGTCGGCGCGGGCGGCGTTCGGTGTCCGGTTCGACACGGTCGGCGAGCGGCTGTCGCTGGTCGACGAGCGCGGCCGGATCATCGAGGACGACCGGGCGCTGCTGGTGATGCTGGACCTGGTGGCCGCCGAGCGGCGCAGCGGGCGCGTGGCCCTTCCGGTGACGACCACGAGGATCGCCGAGCAGGTGGCGGCGTACCACGGCACCCAGGTCGACTGGACGACGACCTCGCCGGACGACCTCACCAGGGTCGGCCGCGAGGAGTCGACGATCTTCGGTGGCGACGGCCGGGGTGGCTTCATCGTTCCCGAGTTCAGCAGCGTGTTCGACGGTACGGCGGCGTTCGTGCGGCTGATCGGGCTGGTGGCGCGTACCCAGCTCACCCTCAGCCAGATCGACGCGCGCATCCCGCGGGCGCACGTGCTGAAGCGGGACCTGGCGACGCCGTGGGCCGTCAAGGGTCTGGTCATGCGGCGGGTCGTGGAGGCGGCCGGGGACCGGCACGTGGACACGACCGACGGCGTCCGCGTCGTCGAGGCCGACGGCCGGTGGGTGATGGTGCTGCCCGACCCGGCGGAAGCCGTCACCCATCTGTGGGCGGAGGGCCCGGACGACGCGTCCGCGGAGGCCCTGCTGGACGAGTGGGCCGCCGTGGTGGACAGCGCCGGCCGCTGACGCGTCCGGGCGGGACCGAACGGTGAGCCGGAAGGCGCGTCCAGGGCGCCTTCCGGCTCACCGGTGGGGCCATTCGGCGGTAGCCCCTCCGACGTGCGACGATGTGCGGCATGTCGCAGCAGCCCCCCGATCGGAGCACCGGCTCCCCGCCTCCGCGTCCCGATGCGTCCATGTCGCTGCTGACCAATGTGATGGACCACGCGCTGGACGACGGGTACGCGGAGGCCTCGGCCCGCAAGGCCGCCGAGGGCGGCGGCCTGCCCCGTACAGTCCGCGCGAAACTGGGACTGGCGGCCGGGCTGGTACTGGCCGCGTTCGTGGTCACCCTCGGCGCGGCGCAGGCGCAGATATCGGCACCGGTGGTGGCGAAGGAGCGCGAGGAGCTGATCGACCGCATCGGGTCGGAGACCTCGGCGGCGGACCGCCTGGAGAAGGACATCGAGTCGCTCCGCACCGAGGTGGGGGAGCGGCAGCGCAAGGCCCTGGAGCAGCACGGCGGGGACCAGGGGCAGCTTGTCGCGCTGCTGTCCGGGGCGACGCCGGTCCGGGGACCGGGCGTGCGACTGGTCGTGGACGACGCCAAGGGCACCGACGAGGGTGGGGGCGGGCCGCGGGAATCGAGCGGGTTCGCCGACACCGGCCGGGTCCGGGACCGCGACATGCAGCGGGTCGTCAACGGATTGTGGCAGGCGGGCGCGGAGGCCATCGCCATCAATGGACAGCGGCTGACCGCCCTGTCGGCCATCCGCGCGGCGGGCGACGCCATACTGGTCGACAACAAACCACTGGTGCCGCCGTACACGGTGCTGGCGGTCGGGGACGGAAAGAAGCTCCGCACGGCGTTCCAGGACAGCGCCGACGGGCAGTACCTGAGCGTGCTCCAGGAGAACTTCGGTATCCGCACCAGCATTTCGGACCAGGGCGAGGTGCGCCTGCCGGCGGCGCCGAGCCTGATCGTACGTACAGCACAGCCGAGCGACACCGGGCCCGGGACGGGTGACGGGCAGGGCACGGCCGACACAGGGAAGGGCACATCGTGATCGCCGTACTGGGCCTCGTCGTGGGAGTCGTGGTCGGACTGTTCGTCCGGCCCGAGGTACCGGCGGTGGTCGAGCCCTACCTGCCGATCGCCGTCGTGGCCGCCCTGGACGCGGTGTTCGGCGGCCTGCGGGCCATGCTCGACGGGATCTTCGTCGACAAGGTCTTCGTCGTCTCCTTCCTGTCGAACGTGGTCGTGGCCGCGCTGATCGTGTTTCTCGGCGACAAGCTGGGCGTCGGCGCGCAGCTTTCCACCGGCGTGGTCGTCGTGCTCGGCATCCGGATCTTCTCCAACGCGGCCGCCATCCGGCGGCACGTGTTCCGGGCGTGAGGCCGATGAGCAACCACGAAGAGACACCCGACAACACCCCCACCCCCGCCCCCGCCCCCGGCGCCGGCCCCACGCCCGCCCCCGACCCCGCCCCCGGGCAGGAGGCGACGGCGGAGGCCAGGACCGGGCGGCAGCGGCTGGCGGCCGGGCTGTGGCCCCCGCGCGTCACACGAGCGCAACTCATCGTGGCCGTCCTGCTGTTCGGGCTGGGGCTGGGCCTGGCCATCCAGGTCCGGTCGACCAGCGACACCGGTGCACTGCGGGGCGCGCGCCAGGAGGACCTGGTGCGGATCCTGGACGAGCTCGACGACCGCACGCAGCGCCTGGAGGACGAGAAGGCACGCCTGGAGGACCAGCGCACCGAGCTGGAGAACAGCTCCGACCAGGCGGAAGAGGCACGCAAGCAGACGCTGGAAAAGGAGCGGCAGCTCGGCGTCCTGGCCGGTACCGTGGCCGCCCAGGGTCCCGGCATCACGCTGACCATCGACGACGGTGCCGGTGCGGTCGAGTCGGACATGCTGCTCGACGCGATCCAGGAGCTGCGGGCCGCGGGCGCCGAGGCGATCCAGGTGAACGGCGTCCGGGTCGTCGCCGACACCTACTTCTCCGGTGACGCGGGGGACATCGAGGTGGACGGCCGGAAGGTGAAGGCGCCCTACCGCTTCAAGGTCATCGGCAAGCCCCAGGACCTCGAACCGGCGCTGAACATCCCGGGAGGCGTCGTCCAGACGCTGGAGAAGGAGCAGGCCACCGCTACGGTCACCCGGTCGCAGAAGATCGTCGTGGACGCCTTGCGACCGGCGGAGCGGCCTGACTACGCTCGGTCGTCATCGCAGTGAGGCGGGGGTACATGGGGGACATGCGGCGAGGACCCGTCCTCGGTGACGGGCCGGGGCGCGGAAAGCGGTCCGGCATGCGCGGACGTACGGCGGGAACCGGAAGACGGGCGCGGGAGTGGCGGGTTGCGGGGGGTCGGCGCACCACATACGTGGCGCGTGATGGAAACTGTCCGGAGGATACGGACGTTGTGATGGTGTCCGGGTCGGCAGGTGTGTTCATTCAGGGTTCGTCCTGCCCCACGGGCGGGTCTGTTTCGTTCAAGGGGAATCGCCCGTGAAGTTGTTTGCGAAGTTGTTCGGCAAGAGCGCACGCGAGGACGGCGGCAACGCCAGGCATCGCGCGCCGCGCCATGGCCAGGGTGAGGAGCAGGGTGGCGAGCGCCCGCTCTTCCGTGACGAGGTGGCGGGTGGTGACATTCCGGGGGGCCAGGGCGCGTCTGTTGACCCTGCCGGTTCCGGCCGCATAGGTTTCGGGGAACCATCAACCTCGAGTGCGGGTGGAGGGTTTGCCTCCGACCCGTACGCGACGAACGCCCACGCGGGCCAGCCGCGGCAGGAGGATTCGTCCATGCCGGTGTGTACGAGGTGCGGGCACCGCAACGCCGAGGCGAGCCGGTTCTGCTCCAACTGCGGCGCGCCGCTGCGCGGCGGAGCGCCGGCGGAGCGCGCGTCCGAGACGACGTCGACGATCTCGATCTCCGGCCTGGAGGCGTACGACTCCGAGGTCACCGGCCAGACGCAGCTTCCGTCGCTGTCGCCCGAGGCCCAGGCGGCCGTCGAGGCGCTGCCGCTCGGCTCGGCGCTCCTGGTGGTGCGGCGCGGTCCGAACTCGGGCAGCCGCTTCCTGCTGGACAGCGACCTGACCACGGCGGGGCGGCACCCGCAGAGCGACATCTTCCTGGACGACGTGACGGTGTCGCGGCGCCACGTGGAGTTCCGCAGGTCGCCCGACGGCAGCTTCACCGTCTCCGACGTCGGCAGCCTCAACGGCACCTACGTCAACCGTGAGCGGATCGACTCGGTCCCGCTGGCGAACGGTGACGAGGTGCAGATCGGCAAGTACCGGCTGGTCTTCTACGCGAGCCAGCGGGGCGTGTGACCCGGCAGGGGAGGCCCATGCTGCGAACCACGACGGGCGGTGCCGGCAACGGCACCGCCGGGGCGGCCGATCAGCTGGTGAGCATCGGGACGGTGCTCAACCAGCTGCGCGAGGAGTTCCCCGAGGTCACCATCTCCAAGATCCGGTTCCTGGAGGCCGAGGGGCTCGTCGAGCCGCGGCGGACGGCTTCCGGGTACCGGAAGTTCAGCCCGCGGGACGTGGAGCGGCTGGCGCGCATCCTGCGGATGCAGCGGGACCACTACCTGCCGCTGAAGGTGATCCGGGAGCATCTGGACGCCGTGGAGCGCGGTGAGCGCGTGGAGCTCCCGGCCGCTCCCGGACCGCAGCGCGAGCCCCAGGACGGGGACCTCTGGGAGCCGCCCGCGGAGGACCGGCCGACCGCCGCCCGGGTGGGCCGGGCGGAGCTCCTGGCCGCCGCGGGGGCCGGGGAGGACGAGCTGGCCGAATGGGAGTCGTACGGGCTCGTCGTGCAGGGCGTGGACGGCGGGTACGACGCCGAGGCGGTCACCGTCGCCAGGCTGGTGGCGGATCTGGGCAGATTCGGTCTCGAACCGAGGCACCTGCGGGCGGTGAAGGCCGCCGCCGAGCGGGAGGCGGGCCTGGTCGAACAGGTCGTGGCGCCCTTGCGCAGGCACAGGAACCCGCAGACCAGGGCCCATGCCGAGGCGACCGTGAAGGAGCTGGCGGCGCTGTCCGTGCGGCTGCACGCGGCCCTGGTTCAGACGGCTCTCGGCGTCCGCTTGCACTGATCTTGACAGAGCCCGACTATCCAAACCGGTCCGGCACGTCCTAGGGTTGCAATGTGAACGAGCTCGATGTTGTCGGTGTCCGGGTGGAAATGCCGTCCAACCAGCCGATCGTGCTCCTGCGTGAAGTGGGAGGCGACCGGTACCTCCCGATCTGGATCGGTCCGGGAGAGGCGACGGCGATCGCCTTCGCCCAGCAGGGCATGGCTCCCGCCCGGCCGCTCACCCATGACCTCTTCAAGGACGTCCTCGAGGCCGTGGGCCAGGAGCTGACCGAGGTCCGGATCACGGATCTGCGCGAAGGGGTCTTCTACGCGGAGCTGGTCTTCGCCAGCGGGGTGGAGGTGAGCGCCCGGCCCTCCGACGCCATAGCGCTGGCCCTGCGCACCGGGACTCCGATCTACGGGAGCGACGGCGTCCTCGACGACGCGGGGATCGCCATCCCGGACGAGCAGGAGGACGAGGTGGAGAAGTTCCGCGAGTTCCTCGACCAGATCTCGCCCGAGGACTTCGGCACCAGCAGCCAGTGAGGCCTACGGCCCGGTGAGCCGGTTGCCGTGGTACGGCCGTGGCTCCGGGAGGCCGGTGGTCCTGCCGGTGGTGCGGCCCTCGGGGGGATGCCCGCCGAGGGGCCGTCGGGGCCGGCCCTGCGCGTCGCCCGCCGTCCGCGAACGGACGTTCGCGGGGTGGTCCGGGGAGCGCCGATCGGGGTCCGAGGTGAGGGCTTTCCGCCCATTCGGCCATCTCTACCCGTATTCGGGATACGAGAAACCACTCTCAGGGTGATTATCACTCGGCGTGCCGAGTGTGGCGATCGTTGACGCACCCCTGGCGACTGCCTACCGTCGAGATGGCAGGTCAAGGACGGAGGGTCGGCGTGATGAGCAGCGGCGACGGTGCGACTGGGGGCCTCCCCGGACGAAGTCTGGGGACGAGCGGGCCGTATCCGCTCTACGGGAGCACGGCCGACCGGTTCCCGGCGGGAGTGGCCGGTGGCGCGGGTGCCGACGCCGTGGCGGCAGACCCGGGCGAAGGGGCCGACGAGGCCCCGGAAACGATCGGCTACCGGGGCCCCACCGCGTGCGCGGCCGCGGGCATCACGTACCGGCAGCTCGACTACTGGGCCCGTACCGGGCTGGTGGAGCCGAGCGTGCGGCCCGCGTACGGATCCGGCACCCAGCGGCTCTACAGCTTCCGGGACGTGGTCGTCCTCAAGATCGTCAAGCGGTTCCTGGACACGGGGGTCGCCCTCCAGAACATCCGCGCGGCCGTGCAGCACCTGCGCGCCCGGGACGTCGGCGACCTGGAGCGCATGACGCTCATGAGCGACGGCGCCACCGTCTACGAGTGCTCCTCGCCGGACGAGGTCGTCGATCTGCTCCAGGGCGGCCAGGGCGTCTTCGGGATCGCCGTGGGCGTGGTGTGGCGGGACGTGGAGGCGGCGCTGTCGCAGCTCCACGGGGAGCGCGTCGACACCGGCGAGACCCTGGTGCGGCACAACCCTTCCGACGAACTGGCGCGCAGGCGTCGCGACCGGGCCGTCTGACCGCCGCGTTCCGCACGGGTGTGCGGGCGATTGTCAGTGGTGTGCGGCAGCATCAGTGGTGTGAGAGCCGCGCCGACGATCCTGCATCTGGACATGGATGCCTTCTTCGCGGCCGCCGAGCAGGCGGCGAAGCCGAGTCTGCGCGGCAAGCCGGTGGTGGTCGGCGGGCTGGGACCGCGCGGGGTCGTCGCCACCGCGTCGTACGAGGCGCGGCGGTTCGGGGTCCATTCGGCGATGCCGATGGCGCAGGCGCGGCGGCTGGCGCCGAACGCCGCGTACCTGGTGCCGCGCTTCTCGCTCTACCGCTCGGTGAGCGACCAGGTCATGGAACTGCTGCGGGGGCTGTCGCCCCTGGTGGAGCCGCTGAGCCTCGACGAGGCCTTCGTGGACCTGGAGGCCGGTGGCTCGGCCCATGACGCGCGGACGGCCCGGGAGGCCGGTGAGCGGCTGCGCAGGGACATCCGCGCGGTGACCGGACTGACCGGCTCCGTCGGGCTGGCCGGCTCCAAGATGATCGCGAAGATCGCCTCGGAGGAGGCCAAGCCGGACGGGCTGGTGCTGATCGAGCCCGGGACGGAGCGCGAACTGCTGGACCCCAAGTCGGTGCGGATCCTGCCGGGGGTGGGGCCCGCCACCGGGGAGCACCTGCGGCGGGCGGGGATGACGACGGTGGCGGACCTGGCGGCGGCGGGCGAGGACGAGCTGGTACGGCTGCTGGGGAAGGCGCACGGGGAGTCGCTGTACCGGATGGCCATGGGGCACGACGACCGGCCGGTGGTGGCGGAGCGGGACGCCAAATCCGTGTCCGTGGAGGACACCTTCGACGTGGACCTGCACGACCGGGTGCGGGTGCGGACGGAGGTGGAGCGGCTGGCCGAGCGGTGCGTGCGGCGGCTGCGCGGCGCGGGCCGGTCGGGGCGGACGGTGGTGCTCAAGGTGCGGAGGTACGACTTCTCCACGCTGACCCGGTCGGAGACATTGCGCGGCCCGACGGACGACCCCGTGGTGGTGCGCGAGGCCGCGGCGCGGCTGCTGGACGCGGTGGACACCACGGGCGGGGTGCGGCTGCTGGGCGTCGGGGTCACGGGGCTGGCGGACTACACACAGGAGGACCTGTTCGCCCAGGCCGCGGCGGAGCGGGCGGCCGCGGAGGGGCAGCCGGGGCCGTCGGAGGGCGGGGCCGCGGAGCGCGTGGCGGCGGTGGGCGCGGATGCCACCGGTTCCGGCGCGGCGGGTGCCGGCGGCGGGGGCACGCACGGCGAGGGGCCGCCCGCTCCCGGGGCGGTGGCCGGCGGGGCGGCCGCGGGGGTTCCGGTGCCGGGTGCGGGCGCCGCGGCGGGGGAGCCGGGTGCGGCGGAGCCGGAGGCGCGGCGGTGGTCGGCGGGCCAGGACGTGCGGCACGCCGCGTACGGCGCGGGCTGGGTGCAGGGCAGCGGGCTGGGCCGGGTGACCGTGCGGTTCGAGGAACCCGGGTCGGCGCCCGGGCGGGTGCGCACGTTCCGGTCCGACGACCCGGACCTGGAGCCGTCGGACCCGCTGCCGCTCGTGGCGGGTCAGTCCTCCTGGCCGGCGACCTTGCCGAAGTCGCGGTCCGTGGACGGCGGCGGCGGGAGCGCGAGCCCGTAGTGGTGGTAGAGCTGGAGCTCCTGCTCCGGCGACAGGTGCCGGCCCACGCCGAAGTCCGGAGCGTCCTTGATCAGGCCGCGGTCGAAGGGGACGTGCAGACCGTCCTCGGCCAGCTCGCTGGGGTCCAGGGGCACGAAGGCGTCCCGGCTGAACAGGCCCGTGCGGACGGCGGCCCACTCCGGTGCGCCCGTCGCGTCGTCCAGGTAGACCTCGTCGACGGTGCCGATCTTGTGGCCGTTGCGGTCGAAGGCCTTGCGGCCGATCAGGCTGCGCGGATCGATATCGGTCTGCACGGTCCCTCCAACGGGTCGCAACCGGCTCTGTCAACACTACGAAAGTGCACTTCGGTGACGTCGGCCACTCGAGGGATCGGGCCGGGACCGCGCTGGTAGGCTGGCAGACGGCCGCTGACCCCGTGCGGGAGAGTCCTCCGGAGAAACCTTTCGGAGGCGCCGAAGGAGCAAATCCTCCCCGGAATCTCTCAGGCACCCGGTACCGCACGGACGAGGTCACTCTGGAAAGCAGGGCGGGCGTCGGACGGCATCCGCTCTCACCGACGGTGAAAGCCGGCCCGCCCCGCCATGGGGAGGTCCGGTGAAGCTCTCAGGTTGAGATGACAGAGGGGGAGGCCGTCCGGGCACCCGCGCCGTGGTGCCCCTCGCAGGTCGTATCGACCAGGAGGCCTCCGCCAATGACCGCCAACCGCATTCCGCTCTCCGCACTCGAACAGGGCATCCCGTTCGAGCAGCGGCACATCGGGCCCGACGAAGAGGCCCAAGCCAAGATGCTCGCGCAGGTCGGCTACGGTTCGCTCGACGAGCTCACGGCTGCCGCGGTGCCGGATGTGATCAAGAGCGCCGAGGCGCTGGGGCTGCCCGCCGCGCGCACCGAGGCCGAGGTCCTGGCCGAGCTGCGCTCGCTCGCCGACCGCAACCAGGTCCTGGCGCCCATGATCGGCCTCGGCTACCACGGCACCTTCACCCCGCCGGTCATCCTCCGCAACGTCATGGAGAACCCGGCCTGGTACACCGCGTACACCCCGTACCAGCCGGAGATCTCGCAGGGCCGCCTGGAGGCGCTGCTCAACTTCCAGACCGTGGTCGCCGACCTGACGGGGCTGCCCACCTCCGGCGCCTCGCTGCTCGACGAGGGCACCGCCGCCGCCGAGGCCATGTCGCTGGCCCGCCGCGTCGGCAAGGTCAAGAACGGCGTCTTCCTGGTCGACGCCGACGCCCTGCCGCAGACCATCGCCGTCATCGAGACCCGCGCCGAGCCGACCGGCGTCGAGGTCGTCGTCGCCGACCTGAGCGAGGGCATCCCGGCCGAGGTCGCCGAGCGCGGTGTCTTCGGCGTCCTGCTCCAGTACCCGGGCGCCTCCGGTGCCGTACGGGACATCAAGCCCATCATCGACCGGGCGCACGAGCTGGGCGCGATCGTCACGGTCGCCGCCGACCTGCTGGCGCTGACCCTCCTCACCTCGCCCGGTGAGCTCGGCGCCGACATCGCCGTGGGCACCACCCAGCGCTTCGGTGTGCCGATGGGCTTCGGCGGCCCGCACGCCGGCTACATGGCCGTGCGCGACACCTTCGCCCGCAGCCTGCCCGGCCGGCTCGTCGGCGTCTCCGTCGACGCGGACGGCAACAAGGCGTACCGCCTGGCCCTCCAGACCCGTGAGCAGCACATCCGCCGCGAGAAGGCCACCAGCAACATCTGCACCGCCCAGGTGCTGCTCGCCGTCATGGCCGGCATGTACGCGGTCTACCACGGCCCCGACGGGCTGAAGCAGATCGCCCAGCGCGTCAACCGGTACGCGGCGCTCCTCGCCGAGGGCCTGCGTGCGGGCGGTGTCGAGGTCGTCCACGGCACGTTCTTCGACACGGTCACCGCCCGGGTTCCGGGCCGGGCCGCCGACGTCGTCGCCGCCGCCCGCGAGAACGGGGTCAACCTCCGTCTCGTCGACGCCGACCACGTCTCCGCCGCCTGTGACGAGACCACCGGCCGCGCCCAGCTCGCCGCCGTGTGGGACGCCTTCGGCGTGTCCGGCGACATCGAGGTGCTGGACTCCGCCACCGCGGACGTGCTGCCGGCGGAGCGCCTGCGCTCCGACGCGTACCTCACCCACCCGGTCTTCCACGCGCACCGGTCCGAGACCGCGATGCTGCGCTACCTCCGCAAGCTCGCCGACCGTGACTACGCGCTGGACCGCGGCATGATCCCGCTCGGCTCCTGCACCATGAAGCTGAACGCGACCACCGAGATGGAGCCGGTGACCTGGACCGAGTTCGGCCAGATGCACCCCTTCGCGCCGGTCGACCAGGCGCAGGGCTACCTGACCCTGATCCAGGAGCTGGAGGAGCGTCTCGCCGAGGTCACCGGCTACGACAAGGTCTCCATCCAGCCCAACGCGGGTTCGCAGGGCGAGCTGGCCGGTCTGCTCGCCGTCCGCGCCTACCACCGCGCCAACGGCGACACCCGGCGCACGGTCTGCCTGATCCCCTCGTCCGCGCACGGCACCAACGCCGCCAGCGCCGTGATGGCCGGGATGAAGGTCGTGGTCGTCAAGACCGCCGACGACGGCGAGATCGACGTCGAGGACCTGCGCGCCAAGATCGAGCAGTACCGCGACGAGCTGTCCGTACTGATGATCACCTACCCGTCCACGCACGGCGTGTTCGAGGAGCACGTCGCGGACATCTGCGCCCAGGTCCACGAGGCCGGCGGCCAGGTGTACGTCGACGGCGCCAACCTCAACGCGCTGGTGGGCCTCGCCAAGCCGGGCCACTTCGGCGGCGACGTCTCGCACCTCAACCTGCACAAGACGTTCTGCATCCCGCACGGCGGTGGCGGCCCCGGTGTCGGTCCGGTCGGCGTCCGGGCGCACCTCGCCCCGTACCTGCCCAACCACCCGCTCCAGCCCGCCGCGGGTCCGGAGACCGGCGTCGGCCCCATCTCGGCGGCGCCGTGGGGTTCGGCCGGCATCCTGCCGATCTCCTGGGCGTACGTCCGCCTCATGGGCGGCGAGGGCCTGAAGCGGGCGACGCAGGTGGCCGTGCTGGCCGCCAACTACATCGCCAAGCGCCTGGAGCCGCACTACCCGGTGCTGTACACCGGCCCGGCCGGGCTGGTGGCGCACGAGTGCATCGTGGACCTGCGGCCGATCTCCAAGGCGACCGGCGTCAGCGTCGACGACATCGCCAAGCGGCTGATCGACTACGGCTTCCACGCGCCGACCATGTCGTTCCCGGTGGCCGGCACCCTGATGATCGAGCCGACCGAGAGCGAGGACCTCGCCGAGCTCGACCGGTTCTGCGACACGATGATCGCGATCCGCGCGGAGATCGAGAAGGTCGGGTCGGGCGAGTGGCCCGCCGAGGACAACCCGCTGCGCAACGCCCCGCACACCGCGGCGGCGCTGGGCGGCGAGTGGACGCACGCGTACAGCCGTGAGGAGGCCGTCTTCCCGGCCGGTGTCTCCGCCGCGGACAAGTACTGGCCGCCGGTGCGCCGTATCGACGGCGCGTTCGGCGACCGCAACCTGGTCTGCTCCTGCCCGCCGCTGGACGAGTACGACAACTGACCGCCATGACGAAGGGCCGGTACGGGGTTTCCCGTACCGGCCCTTCGTCGTGCGGTGCCTCAGGCGGCGGTCACGACCTTCGCGGCGCTCAGCGGCCGGTGCGGCGCGATGATCTTGCCGTCCGGCAGCAGTTCACCGGTGTCCTCGAAGAGCAGGACGCCGTTGCACAGCAGGCTCCAGCCCTGTTCCGGGTGGTGGGCCACCAGGCGGGCCGCCTCCCTGTCGGCGGAGTCGGCGGTCGGACAGGCTGGCTGGTGCTGGCACATGGGTCGGTTCTTTCGCTGCGGTGTGGTGTGTGTCCTGCGGCTCGATGCGGTGTTCATGGCCGCCCCCCGTTTGTCGGTCGGTCCGTTCCCAGTGTTGCCCCACGGGCGTCAATCCGCAGGGATTTCGCGGCAGCGCTTCCTACTGCTTAATGACGTGTCACCCGCGTGGATGGTTCAGCTCAACCCCACTGTCCCTTCGGGTGGTTCGGCATGGCCCCAGCGGGCTAGTCCGATCGGACCGGGGTGATGTCACGCCGTTGACTCCAGCAACGGAGGCGGCACCAGTCGCAGGGTCAGCACGGGCAGCAGGTCGGCGACCCGGTACGGCAGGTGCGAGGCGATCCCCGGGGGCGCGGGCGCGAGCGGCACCAGCAGGTCCCCGGGGGCGGGGGCGCCGGCCGCGGGGTCGGCCTCCGGATCGGCGTGCAGCCACAGCGTCAGCATGTACAGGTCGGGTACGGACAGCAGGCGCGGCTGGTGCCGGGTCGCCATCGTCTCGGCCTGGCGCAGCGCCCGCTCCGTCGAGACCAGGTAGGGGCCCTCGAAGAAATGGGAGAAGGCCCAGCCGTCGGGCGTCAGGACGGTGTCCGCGGCGGCGACCGCCCGGTCGCCGTTGCGGATCTGGAATCGCCAGCCGGTCAGCCGGGTACGCGGTGCGCCGACGGGCGGGACCGTCTGGTCGCGGACGTCCAGGACGTGGACGGGCAGCGGGAGTTCGGGGCTCAGCGGTCCCTGGACGGACCGGAGAGCGGGGGTGTGGGCCTCGCGGACGGCGGGCGAGCCGAGCGCCGCGAGGACACTGCGCAGGGCAGCCGCGGGGGCCGGGGAGACATGGAGCGGCATGGTGGGTCGCCTCTCAGTCAAGAGACAGGGTGATGCGGGGGAGGGTGCGGACGGCAGTGTCAGCTTCGGGGTCAGAGGGTGCCGGAGGGCCGACGGGCCGTGGCCGGACTCGACTCTCTGCCTCGTCGCGGAGTTTATACGACACGTGTTCACGCGATGTTTCCGCTAGCCGTCGGCGATATTGCCGACAAGGCCGAATCCGGTCTTCAATTCGCGAGGTATCTGTGGATTTCCCGCGGGGCCCGAGGCCACTGCCAGCGGCGTTGTCCGGCACGCGGTAGGCCGAATGGCGCCGCCGTTTCCACCGTCCGCCGGCCGCGTCCCGCGGGCCCGGACCCGGTGCCGGAGGCGGTAACCGCCCGCTGCCTCATGCCTCCGGAATGTGCCGGACAAACATCGTAACCAGCCTACCGTCCACGGCCTGCCGATGTGGGCGTTACAGATCAGTCCGGCTGGGCATTATCGTCCGTGACGCGAGCGGAGGATGCCGCGCGCCGCCCACTCGAGGAGGGACACTTCGATGGGGGAGAAGATCGCGGCAGGCGGCTTCGACCTGTCCGATCGGCAGAGGTACCGCAGGAAACTCCAGGAGTGCCTGACGGGACTGGAGCGACTCCTTGCCGACAAGAGGTTCGACCGGCCACGCAATCTCGTGGGGCTGGAGATCGAGCTGAATCTGGCGGGTGCCGACGGCATGCCGCGGATGATGAATGCCGAGGTGCTGGAGAGGATCGCGAGCCGGGATTTCCAGACGGAACTCGGAATGTTCAACCTTGAGGTGAACATCGCCCCGCACCGGCTCGGCGGCCGCGTCTTCGACCAGCTCGCCGAGGAGTTGCGCACCGGCCTGGCGTACGCGCACCGCAAGGCGCAGGAGGTGGACGCCGGCATCGTGATGATCGGCATCCTGCCCACGCTGGCCCAGGACGACCTGGTGTCGGCGAACCTCTCGGACGTCGACCGCTACCGGCTGCTCAACGACGAGATAGTGACCGCGCGGGGCGAGGACTTCACCCTCGACATCGAGGGCGTGGAGCGGCTGAGCTGCACCGCGAGCTCCATCGTCCCGGAGGCGGCCTGCACCTCGGTGCAACTGCACCTCCAGGTCACCCCGGAGCGCTTCGCCGACGTGTGGAACGCGGCCCAGGCCATCGCCGCAGTCCAAATCGCGGTGGGGGCCAACGCCCCGTTCCTGTTCGGCCGGGAGCTGTGGCGCGAGTCCCGCCCGCCGCTGTTCACCCAGGCCACCGACACCCGCCCGCCCGAGCTCCAGGCCCAGGGCGTACGGCCGCGCACCTGGTTCGGGGAGCGGTGGGTCTCGTCGGCGTACGAGCTGTTCGAGGAGAACGTGCGGTACTTCCCCGCGCTGCTCCCGATCTGCGACGAGGAGGAGCCGCTGCGTGTCCTGGACGAGGGCGGCGTCCCGGCCCTCGCGGAACTCGCGCTGCACAACGGCACGGTCTACCGCTGGAACCGGCCGGTGTACGGGGTCGTGGACGGCGTGCCGCACTTGCGCGTGGAGAACAGGGTGCTGCCGGCCGGCCCGACCGTGGACGACGTGCTCGCCAACGCGGCCTTCTACTACGGCCTGGTGCGCGCGCTCGCCGAGGAGGCCCGGCCGGTGTGGAGGCGTCTCTCCTTCGAGGACGCCGCCGCGAACTTCGACGCGGCCTGCCGGTACGGCATCGAGGCCGAGCTGCGCTGGCCGCGACCGGGGCGGGGCGGCGGGGTCACCACGGTGCCGGCGGTGAAGCTGGTGCGGGACGAGCTGCTGCCGCTGGCCGCCGCGGGCCTGGACGCGTGGGGAGTGGAGCCCACCGACCGCAGGCGCTACCTCGGGATCATCGAGGAGCGCTGCAAGCGCAGGGTGAACGGCGCCTCCTGGCAGGTGGAGACGTTCCACCGGGCGCTGGAGGCCGGGCTCGGGCGGGAGGCGGCGCTGGCCGCCACCACCCGGCAGTACTGCCGGCTGATGCGCCAGGGGCACCCGGTCCACACCTGGCCGGTCGGCTTCCCCGGGGAGCCCTCGGCGCGACTGGAGGGCTGAGGGCAGGGGAGGCCGTCGCGCGGGCCCCGGCCGGGTCGGCGGCGCGACCGTCGGGCAAGCTGTGACGTCCCAGACGGTCGACCCGAGGCAGGTGCGCGTACGTGGCTGGATCTCTTCCCGCGGAGAGCGTGGGGGTACGGACCCTGCGGTCCGAGACGGTGCTCGTCCTGGCCCTCTCCCTCGGGGCGAGCGGGGTGTCCGCGCTGATCAGCTTCATCGGGTCGCTGACGAAACCGGGCGGGCTGAAGGACCAGGCGGCGACGCTCAACGGCTCGTACGCACCGGGGCGGCCCTGGCTGGACCTGGCCTGGCAGCTCTTCGGGATCGCGACCGCGCTGGTGCCCGTCGCGCTGGTGGCGCACCTGCTGACCCGCGAGGGCGCGGGGCTGCGGGCCATCGGTTTCGACCGGAGCCGGCCGTGGCCGGACCTGGGGCGCGGGGCGCTGGTCGCGGCCGGCATCGGCAGCGCGGGACTCGCCTTCTACCTGGCCGCGCGGGCGGCGGGGGCGAACCTCACCGTGGTGCCCGAGGCGCTGCCCGAGGTGTGGTGGAAGTACCCGGTGCTGATCCTGTCGGCGGTCCAGAACTCCGTACTGGAGGAGGTCATCGTCGTCGGCTACCTGCTGCGGAGGCTGGACCAGCTCGGGTGGAGCCCCGGGGCGTCGCTGGCGGCCAGTTCGGTGCTGCGGGGCTCGTACCACCTGTACCAGGGCATCGGCGGGTTCATCGGCAACATGGTGATGGGCGTGGTCTTCGTGCTGCTCTACCGGCGGTGGGGCCGGGTGGGGCCGCTGGTCGTGGCGCACGCGCTGCTCGACATCGTGGCGTTCGTCGGGTACGCGGTCCTGGCGGGCCGGGTGGGGTGGCTGCCCACGGCGTGAGGCGCGGTGGGACGAAGGGGCGTACGGAGGTGTCCGTACGCCCCTTCGTCGTGCCGGGGCCCGCGCGGTGCGGCCTCAGACCAGCAGGTCGCCCTCGATGACCGTCACGGCGTCACCCGTCAGCAGCGTCCGCCCGCCCCGCAGCGCCGTGCGCACCAGCCCGGTCCGGGCCCCGCCCTGGAGGCCGGTCAGCTCGTCACGGCCGAGGCGCGCGGACCAGAAGGGCGCGAGAGCGGTGTGCGCGCTGCCGGTCACCGGGTCCTCGTCGATGCCGAGTGCCGGGAAGAAGCAGCGGGAGACGAAGTCGTACCCGCGACCTGGGTCGTCCGCGGCGGCCGTGGCGATGACGCCCCGGTCCGACAGGGTGGTCAGGGCGGCGAAGTCCGGTGCGAGGGACCGTACGGACCGCTCGTCCGGCAGCTCGACCAGCAGGTCACCGATGTGGGCGGCGGTGTCGTGGACGGACACCACGTCCGCGCCCAGCGCCTTGGCCAGGCCGTCCGGGGCGGGGACGGGCGTCAGTGTCGAGGTGGGGAAGTCCAGCGTGAGGGAACCGTCCGGGGCCGCGGTGGCGGAGAGCGGGCCGCACCGCGCGGCGAAGCGGACGGTGCCGGTCGCACGCCCGGTGCTGTGCAGGACGTGCGCGGTGGCGAGCGTGGCGTGGCCGCACATGTCGACCTCGGCGACCGGCGTGAACCAGCGCAGCGCCCAGTCGGCCTCGCCGCCCGGGGGCAGCGGGTGGGCGAAGGCCGTCTCGGAGAGGTTGACCTCCGCGGCGACCTGCTGGAGCCGGTGGTCGTCCGGGAAGGCGTCCAGGAGCAGGACGCCGGCCGGGTTGCCGGAGAAGGGGCGATCGGTGAAGGCGTCGACGATTCGAATCCGCATGGGCCGACCGTAGGGCCGCCGCGGCCCTCGGGACCAAGGCCAATCCGTGGTGGGCGGCCTCTTCCGGGGGATCCGGCCGTCCGGCCCGTTCGAGGGGTGTTGCCCGACGAACTATTCCGATATATCGTTGACGCATCGCGACAGATCAACGATGGAAGGAGCGTGCGAGATGCGTACGCACGGGAACTGTGGACCCGGCCATCGGGGCCGGGGTGGGGAGCGCCACGGGGAGTTCGACGGGCGGCGAGGCGCCTTCGGCCCGTTCGGGCCGGGTTTCGGCGGCGGGCCGTTCGGCGGCGGCCCCTTCGGTGGCGGGCGCGGCCGGGGCGGCGGCCGTGGACGAGCGCGGCGCGGTGACGTCCGGGCCTCGATCCTCGCCCTGCTGAAGGACCGCCCGATGCACGGCTACGAAATGATCCAGGAGATCGCCGAGCGCAGCGGCGGTGCCTGGCGGCCCAGCCCCGGCTCGGTCTACCCGACGCTCCAGTTGCTGGAGGACGAGGGCCTGATCGCCAGCCGCAGCGACGGCGGCAAGAAGCTGTTCACGCTCACCGACGAGGGGCGCGCCGAGGCCGAAGCGGGCGCGGACGCCCCGTGGGAAGAGGCGGGGCGCGGCGTCGACTGGGAGGCCGTGCAGGAGGTCCGGCAGGCCGGCTTCGGGCTGCTCGAGGCCTTCGGGCAGGTCTGGAAGACCGGGGACGCCGACCAGCGGCGGAAGGCGCTGACCGTCATCAACGACGCCCGCAAGAAGCTCTACCTGATCCTGGCCGACGAGCACTGAGCCGCCGGCGGCGGAACGACGGAGGGTCCCACGGCACCGGCCGCGGGACCCTCCGTCGTTCCGCCGTCCCCCGCCCGCCCCGCGGCGACGGTCCGGGCCGCCTCGGCCGGGAAGCCCGTGAGCCTCACGTCCGCCTGGTTCCGCCGGCCGTCGGCGCCGTGGTCCCGGTGGGGGGCGCGCGTTCCGGCGGATCCAGGAGCCGTCTCAACAGGTGTCACGGCCTTTACGCTCCTGACGCGACGCTGCCATGATGTGCCGATGCACGCGTCTCAGGGGAGAAGCGCCGGCCTGGGACTCGCCCTGGCATCGGCCTTCGCATTCGGTGGATCAGGTGTCGCGGCCAAGCCGCTGATCGAGGCGGGGCTCGACCCGCTCCAACTGGTGTGGCTGCGGGCGACCGGCGCCGCGCTCGTGATGCTGCCCGTCGCCTGGCGCCACCGCGACCTGCTGCGTACCAGGCCCGCACTGCTCGCCGGCTTCGGCCTGCTCGCCGTGGCGGGCGTCCAGGCCTGCTACTTCGCCGCCATCTCGCGCGTCCCCGTGGGCGTCGGACTGCTCATCGAGTACCTGGCGCCCGCGCTGGTGCTCGGCTGGGTGCGGTTCGTGCAGCGGAGGGCGGTCACCCGGGCCGCCGCGGTCGGCGTGGTCCTCGCGGTCGGCGGGCTCGCGTGCGTGGTGGAGGTGTGGTCCGGGCTGCGCTTCGACCTGCTCGGCCTGGTGCTCGCCCTCGGCGCCGCCTGCTGCCAGGTGGGCTACTTCGTCCTCTCGGACCACGGCGGCGACGGAGCGGAGCCGGCCGACCCGCTGGGCGTCATCGCCTACGGCCTGCTCTTCGGCTCGCTCGTCCTCACCGTCATCGCCCGCCCGTGGGGCATCGACTGGTCCCTGCTGGGCGGCACCGCCGACATGGGCGGGTCCACGATGCCGGCGTGGCTGCTGCTCGGCTGGATCGTGCTGATCGCCACCGTCCTCGCGTACGTCACCGGCGTCATCTCCGTCCGGCGGCTCTCCCCGCAGGTCGCGGGCGTGGTCGCCTGCCTGGAGGCCGTGATCGCGACCGTCCTGGCGTGGGTGCTGCTGGAGGAGCACCTGTCCGGGCCGCAGGTGCTGGGCGGCGCGGTCGTGCTGGTGGGGGCCTTCATCGCCCAGTCGTCCACGCCCAAGGCGCCTTCCGGTCCGGTGGCCGGGTCGGACCACGTGCTGCCCGAGGACGAGGTGGCGGCCGGACGGGCCGCCCCTTAGCGGGCGGACCGCCCGTCAGCGGCGGGTGGCCGCGCCCCCGGCGCCCCGCCCCGCCGCCCCGGCCTCCCCGCGTCAGAGTGCGGTGACGTAGTCGGGCACGGGCACGGACGGATCCAGGTCGGAGGCCGGCACCGGGGTCCCGTAGGCCGTCGCCAGCGGGACGACGCCGGTCCAGTGGGGGAGCGCGAGGTCCTCAGGCTCGTCGTTGGGGCCGCCGGTGCGGAGCTTGGCGGACACCTCGTCGAGGTCCAGGCGGAGGACGGCGGTCGCGGCGAGCTCCTTGGCGTTCGCCGGGCGGGAGTCCGCGGAGCGGCCCGGGACGACGTGGTCGACGAGGGCGTCGAGCGCGATGCGCTTCTCCTCGGGGTCGGTGACCTGGTGGGCGATGCCGTGCACCACGACCGAGCGGTAGTTGAGCGAGTGGTGGAAGGCGGAGCGGGCCAGCACCAGGCCGTCGACGTGGGTGACGGTCAGGCAGACGGCGAGGCCCGGGTCGGCCTGGCCCGCCATGCGCAGCGGACGCGAGCCGGTGGAGCCGTGGACGTAGAGGCGCTCGCCGACGCGTCCGTACAGCGTGGGCAGGACGACCGGTGCGCCGTCGCGGACGAACCCGAGGTGGCAGACGTACGCCTCGTCGAGTATCGCGTGCACCAGTTCGCGGTCGTACGAGGCGCGGTCCCGGGAGCGGGTGGGGACCGTGCGGTCGGTGGGCCGGTAGTCGGTGGTGTCCTGCGGCATTGCGCTCTCCATTGCACTAGTGCATAATCCCGTTTGTGCTAGGAGAGTATCGGATCGTCGGCCGCCGCGCATCGGAGATCGCCGCCAGTGTCGAGCGGGGGGTCAGCTCGGGAGGACTGGAGCCGGGTCAACTCCTGCCGCCCATGCGGGAGTTGGCGGCGGTGCTGGGGGTGAACCCCAATACGGTCGCGGCCGCCTACCGCACCCTGCGCGAGCGCGGTGTGATCGAGACGGCCGGGCGCAGGGGCAGTCGGGTGCGGCCGCGCCCCGCCACCACCGCGCGCGGGTCGCTCCGGATCGACGCGCCGGCGGGTGTACGGGACGTGGGGCAGGGCAACCCCGACCCGGCCCTGCTGCCCCCGCTCGGCGAGGCGCTGGCGGCCGCGGCGCGGCGTGACGCCGAGGAGCCCGGGCTCTACGGGCGGCCGGCGGTGGACGGGGACTTCGCGCGGCTCGCCCGGGCGGCGCTGGACGCCGACGGCGTGCCGGACGGCCCGGTCGCCGTCGCGTCCGGTTCGCTGGACGCCGTCGAGCGCGTGCTGAACGTCCACCTGCGGCCCGGGGACGCCGTGGCGGTCGAGGACCCCGGCTGGGGCGCCCTCCTGGACCTGGTGTCGGCGCTCGGGCTCAAGCCCGTGCCGGTCGCCGTCGACGACGACGGCCCCCTGCCGGACGCCGTGGAGCGGGCCCTGCGGGACGCGGGGGCCCGCGCGCTCGTCGTGACCGACCGGGCGCAGAACCCGACCGGCGCGGCGCTGGGCCGGGCGCGGGCGGCCGAGCTGCGGCGGCTGCTGGCCCGCCACCCGGGCGTGCTGCTGATCGAGGACGACCACGGGCACGGTTTCGTCGACGTGCCGCTGCACCCGCTGGCCGGGGTGACGGACCACTGGGTGATGGTGCGGTCCGTCGCCAAGGCGTACGGGCCCGACCTCCGGGTCGCGGCCCTGACCGGCGACCCGGTCACCATCGACCGGGTGCAGGGGCGGCAGCGCCTCGGGCCGGGCTGGGTGAGCCGCCTGTTGCAGCGTGCGGTGGTGCACCTGTGGGAGACCGGCGCGGTGGACCGGGGCGCGGTGGCGGCGGCCTACGCGGAGCGGCGCGACGCGCTCGTGGCTGCCCTGGCGAGGAGGGGCGTCGAGGCCCACGGGCGCAGCGGGATGAACGTCTGGGTGCCGGTGGCCGACGAGACCGGCGCGGTGGCCCGTCTGTTGCACGCGGGGTGGGCGGTGGCGCCGGGTGCCCGGTTCCGGATGGCGGCCGGCCCCGGCGTGCGGCTCACCGTCTCGGGGCTGCCGTTGGCGGACCTGGAGCCGCTGGCCGACGCGGTGGCCGCGGCGGTCGGCCCGGTGGAGGCGCGCAGCCACGGCTGATCCCGTCCGGCCGGGCGGCCGGGCGGTTCCGTACGTCGTCGTCAGCCGCGGTCCCGTACGCCGCCGTCGTCAGCCGCGGCGCGGCGGGCCGGCCTTCGGGCGGCTCTGGGTGAGCGCCGCTCCGGCCAGCACGACCAGTGCCCCCACCGGGGTGTTCCAGGTCAGCGCCTCGTCCAGGAGCGTCACGCCCGCCGCGGTGGCGATGACCGGGATGAAGTACGTGACCATCTGGCCCGTGGTCGGGCCGACCTCGGCGACGATCCCGTACTGGAGCAGCACCGCCAGACCGGTGCCCAGCGCCCCGAGGGCGACAACCGCGAGCAGCGGAGCGACCGGGAAGGACGACGGCCAGGACGTGAACAGCGGTGTCACCACGGCCAGTTGCAGCGTGGCCAGGAAGAGCTGCGCCCCGGTCAGGGCCAGGTGCGACTCGCTGCGCCCCGCGAGCGTACGGCGGACGTAGATCCAGCCGATGGGGTAGCTGAGCGAGGCCAGCAGCGCCATCGCGGTGCCGGTCGCGTCCAGCCCCGAGAAGCCCTGCCAGGCCCCGAGGACGGTGAGCACGCCGAGGAAGCCGATCCCCAGGCCCGCCACCCGGCGGCGCGTGGGCCGGTCCTCGGACAGGGCGACGAGCGACAGCGCCATGCCCCACAGCGGGGAGGTGGCGTTGCAGATGCCGGCCAGCGTCGAGGGGATGGTGAGCTCGGCGTACGCGAAGAGGGAGAACGGCAGCGCGTTGAGGAAGAACGCGGCCGCCGCCAGGTGACCCCACGTGCGGGCGCCGCGCGGCAGCCCGGCGCGCTTGACCGCCATGGCGACGGCGAGCACCGCCGTACCGAACAGCAGACGCCCGAAGGTCACCTGGAACGGGGCGTACGCCTGGGTGCCCACCTTGATCAGAAGGAAGCTGAAGCCCCAGATGAGGGAGAGCAGCCCGAAACGGACGCGCCAGTCGAGGGCGCGGCGGCGCCCGGGCGGCGCGGCCGGGGCCGGAGCCGCGGAGCTTCCGGTGGAGGCTCCCGGGTGCTTGGTGGAGGACTCGGGGGAGGGGCCGGGGGAAGGGGAGTCCGCCGCGGGGGTGGGCGGCGTGGGGTGGGAGGGTGCGGTGGCGGCGCTCATGAACGACACCATGGCCCGGAGGATCCTCGTAGCACAAGCGAGATTTTCTGTGTGCCTTCGCTTAGCATTGCTTACATGTTGAACCTGGAGCGCCTGCGCACCCTGGACGCCCTCGCCCGCCACGGCTCGGTGAGCGGGGCCGCGGACGGGCTGCACGTGACCACCTCGGCGGTCTCCCAGCAGCTCTCCAAGCTGGAGCGGGAGGTCGGACAGCAGCTCGTCGCGAAGAACGGACGGGGCGTGCGGCTGACCGACGCGGGGCTGCTGCTGGCCGACCACGCGGCGCGGATCCTGTCCCAGGTGGAGCTGGCCCAGGCGGACATCGAGGCCCAGCGCGGCCAGGTGGTGGGCGAGGTGCGGCTCGCCGGGTTCCCCACGGCGGCACGGGGGCTGTTCCCGGGGGCGATCTCCGCCCTGCGCAGAGACCACCCGGACCTGGTCGTCCGCACCAGCGAGCTGGAGCCCGAGTACGGGGTGCGCCAGGTCCTGCGCGGGGACATGGACCTAGCCGTCGTGCTCGACTGGAGCAACAAGCGGCTCCCCGTCCCCGCCGGCCTGGCCAGGGCGGAGCTGCTGGACGACGCCGCCGACGTGGCGCTGCCCGCGGGGCACCGGCTCGCCGGGCGGGCGGAGGTGGACCTGGAGGAGCTCGCGGACGAGGACTGGGTGTCCTGGCCGGAGGGCGAGTTCTGCTACGAGTGGCTGATGTTCACGCTGCGGTCGAAGGGCGTCGAACCCCGTATCGCGCACCTGGCCGGGGAGCACCACACCCAGCTCGCCCTCATCCAGGCGGGCCTCGGCGTGTGCGTCACGCCGCGTCTGGGGCGCGGGGCCGTCCCGGAGGGTGTCGCCCTCGTGCCCGTGCGGCAGCAGATGCGGCGGCACATCTACGCGGTCTGGCGCGCGGACGCCGACCGGCGGCCCTCGATCAGGGCGGCCGTGGAGGCGTTGCGCGAGGTCGGCCGGTCGGCCGGCGGCTGACGGGTCAGGGGCCCGCCGGCGTCAGCCTGAGGAAGTCCCAGGACCCGACACCGTCTTCGGCGCCGTGTGCCCGGGCCACCCGGTGGTGGTCCCGGTGGACGCCCGGCCCGCCGGGGCCGGCCGGGCCGTGCCGCGGCCGGCCCCGGCCTCACGCGAGCTTGATCGAGTCGCCCTCGACCGTGATCGACGCGGGCGCCAGCGGCATGGTGGCCGGGCCCGCCTTGACGCTGCCGTCGGTCGCGTCGAACTTGCTGCCGTGGCACGGGCAGTTGATCACCCCGTTAGCGACCTCCTTCACCGCGCAGCCCGCGTGCGTGCACTTCGACGAGAACGCCTTGAACTCGCCCGCCTTCGGCTGGGTCACCACGACCGCGCCGAAGACCATGCCCCCGCCCTCGGGGACGTCCGTCGTCTTCCCCAGCACCTGACCCCCGCCGCCCCCCGTCCCGCCCGTGGCGGCGGCCGCGCCCGTCGGGCTCCCGCCCGCCTGGGCGTCGCCTGCCGAGGCGGCCTGCGTGTCGGACCCCCCGCACGCGGTGAGCACGGCGGCCAGGCCGGCCCCGCTCGCGGCCGCGACGACGGTACGGCGGGCCACTGCCCCGCTGCTCCCCTGCGATCCGGTCATTCCGGCATCCCCTTCCCTGGGTGTCGGGCGTCTGCGTGTCATGGGGGAGTACGGGAGGGCGGCGGGGGGTGTTCACCCGCTCAGGGAGCTTCTCAGGAACTCCGCTTCCGCCCTCAGCCGGCCGCTCACCACGTCCACCCCGGTGTCCCGGTGTGTCGCACCGGGCAGGGGGAGCACGCTGTGCGGCCGTCCGGCCGCCAGCAGCGCGGTGGAGAACCGCAGGGTGTGGGCCGCCACCACGTTGTCGTCGCCGAACCCGTGCATCAACAGCAGCGGCCGTGACAGCCGATGGGCGTACGGCACGTGGGAGGACCGCTCGTACTGCTCCGGCAGCACGTCCGGGTGACCGAGGAACCGTTCCTCCCAGTGGGTGTCGTACAGGCGCCGGTCGGTCGGCGCGGCGCCCGCGACGGCCGCGTGGAACACGTCCGGGCGGTGCAGCACCGCGCCGATCGCCAGGTAACCGCCGTACGACCAGCCCCGGATGCCCACCCGTCCCAGGTCCAGGTCCGGGTACCGCCCGGCGGCCGCGCGCAGCGCGTCGACCTGGTCCTCCAGGGGCGCGGTCAGCCGGTCGCCGCGGACAGCCGTCTCCCACGCCCGGCCGCGCCCCGGCGTGCCGCGCCCGTCCGTGACGAGCACCGCGAAGCCCTGCTCGGCGAACCACTGGGCCACCGCCCCGGGCCAGCCGGGGGCCCGCACGGCCAGTTGGAGTCCGTGGCCCCCGTACGGGCTGAGCAGCACGGGCAGCCGGTCCGAGCCGGGAGCGTGCCAGGACGGCAGGTACAGGTGCGAGCGCAGCTCCCGCACGCCCAGCGACAGGTGGACGGGGCGCGGGGTGACCAGCGGCGTCTCGGCGAGCACGCGGATGGTCCCGGCCGGCTCACCGCCACGCAGCACGGTCACGGCGCGCCCGTCCGGCGTGCGGCTGTCCAGCACGACGGTGTCGCCGCCGACCGCCGCCGTGTGGACCCCCGGCTCCCGGCTGAGGCGGCGGAACCCGGAGCCGGGTGCGTACGCCCACACATGGGTCTCGGCGGGGTCCTCGCCCGCGGTGAGGAACACCCGCTCGCCCACGGTGCCCAGGACGGCGCGGACATGGAGCCCCGGCGGGCTCGGCACGTCCCCGATCCGCAGTCCCCGCACGTCGTCCCGGACCACGGTCACCACCGGAACCCCGCCGCCGGTCCGGGCGGGGACGCCCGGGGTGAGCTCCACCCAGGCGGGGTCCGTCCGGCGCACCAGCGGGCGGGTCACGCCCGTGTCCGGTTCGACGGCCAGCAGCTCGGTCGTGCGCTGGTCGCGCGTCTGGACCTCGGCGAAGGGGCCGGTCCCGTCCCAGCCGGCGGCCGTGACGTACTCGAACGCCCGGTCCGTCCAGTCGCCCGGGGGATGGGTCGTGGGCGCGGCGCTCGCCGGTGTGAGGACCGGTGTCCGGCGCCCGTCGAGACGCAGGATGCACAGGGACACCTCCGCGTTGGGGGTGCCGGCCGCCGGGTAGCGGACGGCGCGCGGCGGCCGGGCCGGATCGGCCGGGTCCGCGAGGAACCAGCGCCCCACGCGCGCGTGGTCCGTCCGGACCACCAGGAGGGCGTCCCCGTCCGGCGACCACCAGTACCCCCGCGACCGCCCCACCGACTCGGCCGACACGTGGTCCGACAGCCCATAGGTGACCTCCGGCCCCTCCGGCGCGGCCAGCAGCCGGTCCTCCGCCCCGTCGGCGGTGCGGACCACCCGCACGGCGCCCCCCGTCACGTACGCCACCAGCGAACCGTCCGGCGAGGGTCTCGGGTCGACGGCGGGCCCCGCCGTGGGCACCCGCCACGGCGCACCGCCACCGGTGCGGACCGCCCACACCGCGCCGCCCAGCGCGAACACCGCCACGCGCGCGTGCCGGTCGGCGGCGTACCCCACCACCCCGGTCGACATCACCCCGGCGCGCTCCCGCCGCACCCGCTCCGCCACCGGCACGTCCTCCTCGCCGGCACCCTCCAGGGCGGCGGGATCGGCCAGGAGCCGCTCCTCCCCGTCCTCGTACAGCCACAGCCGCCCCACCGGGTCGGAGCCCGAGCCGGTGCGCACGAACAGCACCCGGGCGCCGTCCGGGGACACGGTGAACGCGCCCGGAACACCGAGCGAGAAGCGGCGCGTACGGGCGAACTGGCGCGGGAAAGCGGGGACGTTCAGGGTGTCGGTCGGGGTCATGGGGCAGATCATGACAGGGACGTAACCTGGGGGGATGCTCTCCGAAGTCACAGCGACCCGCTATGTCACGCCCTTGCGTGAGGGCGGCTCCCTCCCCGGGATCGTCGAGGCCGACGACCTCGGCACGTACGTCATGAAGTTCACCGGCGCGGGCCAGGGCCGCAAGACCCTCGTCGCCGAGGTCGTCTGCGGCGAGCTGGGCCGCCGGCTCGGCCTGCGCGTCCCGGAGCTGGTCACCATCCAGCTCGACCCCGTCATCGGACTCGGCGAGCCCGACCAGGAGGTGCAGGAGCTGCTCAAGGCGAGCGGCGGACTGAACCTCGGTATGGACTACCTCCCCGGCTCCATCGGGTTCGACCCGCTCGCCTACACGATGGACCCGGAGGAGGCGGGCCGGGTCGTCTGGTTCGACGCGCTGATCAACAACGTCGACCGGTCCTGGCGCAACCCCAACATGCTGGTCTGGCACGGACAGCCGTGGCTGATCGACCACGGCGCCACCATGATCTGGCACCACAACTGGCCGGGCGCCCGGGCCTCCGCCGCCAAGCCGTACGACGCCTCCGACCATGTCCTCGCCCCCTTCGCGCCCGACGTCGCCGCCGCGGCGGCCGAGCTCGCCCCCCTGGTCACCGAGGACCTGCTGACCGAGGTGGCCGCCGACGTCCCCGACGAGTGGCTGGTCGACGAGCCGGGCTTCGACACGGCCGACGCGCTGCGCCGCGCCTACGTCGAGGCGCTGCTGCCGCGCGCGGCCACCATCCACGAACGGATCACCCTCGGGGAGCGGACCGGGCGGCGGCCGTCCCAGGCACCCGGCTGGCTCACCGACCACCTGGCCCCCTGGCCGCACCCCACCAAGCAGGACCGCACGAAGGACAGCAGCAAGTGACCGACCGCGACGTCTTCGAGTACGCGCTGCTGCGCGTCGTCCCGCGCGTCGAGCGCGGCGAGTGCTTCAACGCGGGCGTGGTGGTCTACTGCCGCGCCAAGGCCTTTGTGTGCGCCCGTACGCACCTCGACGAGGCCAAGCTGCGCGCGCTCGACCCGCACGCCGACGTGACCGGCGTCCGGGCCGCGCTGCACGCTGTCGAGGGGGTCTGCGCGGGCGGCGAGCGGGCCGGCCAGGCGGCGCGGGACGACGCCGGACGGCGCTTCCGCTGGCTGATCGCGCCGCGCTCCACGGTCGTCCAGCCGGGGCCCGTGCACACCGGGCTCACCGCCGACCCCTCGGGCGAGGCGGAGCGGCTGCTCGACCTGCTGGTGCGCTGAGTGACCGGGCGCACCCGGTGGGCCGTTGACACCGGGTGCCAGGGTCTCTAGCGTCTCGTCTGCTGAAGGTACTAAGCGGTCGCTCACCGGCATGGACGTGCCGGTCGAACCGCTTATCCGGGATCCAAGGGCGAGGAGAACCAGCATGTCCACCACCGAGCAGCGCGTCGCCGTCGTGACCGGGGCCGCGCGGGGCATTGGCGCGGCCACCGCGGTCCGGCTCGCGGCCGAGGGCCGCGCCGTCGCCGTACTCGACCTCGACGAGGCGGCCTGCAAGGACACCGTCGAGAAGATCACCGCGGCGGGCGGCAGGGCCATCGCCGTCGGCTGCGACGTCTCCGACGGCGCCCAGGTGGAGGCCGCCGTCGCGCGCGTCGCCGCCGAGCTCGGGGCGCCGACGATCCTCGTCAACAACGCGGGCGTGCTGCGCGACAACCTGCTCTTCAAGATGAGCGAGTCCGACTGGGACATGGTCGTGAACGTGCACCTCAAGGGCGCGTTCCTGATGGCCAAGGCGTGCCAGAAGCACATGGTCGACGCGGGCTTCGGCCGGATCGTCAGCCTCTCCTCGTCCTCGGCGCTCGGCAACCGCGGCCAGGCCAACTACTCCGCCGTCAAGGCGGGCCTCCAGGGCTTCACCAAGACCCTCGCCAAGGAGCTCGGCAAGTTCGGCATCACGGCCAACGCCGTGGCGCCCGGCTTCATCGTCACCGAGATGACCGCGCAGACCGCCGCGCGCGTGGGCATGGGCTTCGAGGAGTTCCAGGCCGCCGCCGCCACCCAGATCCCCGTCCAGCGCGTCGGCCGGCCCGAGGACGTCGCCCACGCGATCGCCTTCTTCACCGGCGACGACGCCGGCTTCATCTCCGGCCAGGTCATGTACGTGGCCGGCGGCCCGCTCAACTGACGAGGAAGTGACGGACATGACCGCAACAGAACTGCCCCCGCTGTCGGGCAAGGTCGCCCTCGTCACGGGCGCCAGCCGCGGCATCGGGTACGGCGTGGCCGAGGCGCTCGTCGCCCGCGGCGACCGGGTGTGCATCACCGGGCGCGGCGAGGACGCGCTCAAGGAGGCCGTGGAGAGGCTGGGCGCCGACCGGGTGATCGGCGTCGCCGGCAAGGCCCACGACGAGGCGCACCAGGCGCTCGCCGTGGAGCGCACCATGGAGGCCTTCGGCCGCGTCGACTTCCTGGTCAACAACGCCGGCACCAACCCGGTCTTCGGCCCGATGGCCGAGCTGGACCTGAACGTGGCGCGCAAGGTCTTCGAGACCAACGTCATCTCGGCGCTCGGGTTCGCCCAGCAGACCTGGAGGGCGTGGCAGAAGGACAACGGCGGTGCGATCGTGAACATCGCGTCGGTCGCCGGTATCGCTCCCTCGCCCTTCATCGGCGCCTATGGCATGAGCAAGGCCGCCATGGTGAATCTGACCCTCCAGCTCGCGCACGAATTCGCCCCGAAAGTCCGGGTCAATGCGATCGCCCCGGCCGTCGTCAAGACGAAATTCGCCGAGGCGCTCTACGAGGGCCGGGAAGCGGAGGCCGCTGCCGCGTATCCGCTGGGCAGGCTCGGTGTGCCCGAGGACATCGGCGGGGCCGCCGCATTCCTCACCTCCGGCCAGTCGGATTGGATCACCGGCCAGACCCTGGTCGTTGACGGCGGAATTTTCCTCAATGCCGGAGTCGGCTGATCCCCTTTTTGCCGATTGACCGTTTAATGCGGTAAGTGCCCCGCCCGGCCACCTCATTGACCTGGCGGGGCACTGCGGTATGGTCGGCCGACCCATGGCTGAACGAGGAGCGTGCGCACGTGTTCAACCGGACCAGTCTGCAGGCGGCTGCAGCCCTTGCGTCCATATCCCTGCTGGCGGGATGCAGCCTCTTTTCGGGCGATGACGCCGATGGGGAGAACAAGATCGTTGTCGGCACGACGAGCGCGCCCACCACGCTCGACCCCGCTGCGGCCTGGGACAACTCCTGGGAGCTCTACCGGAACGTCTTCCAGACCCTTCTGAGCTTCCCCACCGGCAGTGCGACGCCCCAGCCGGACGCGGCCGAATGCAAATTCACCGACACCGTGAGCAAAGTCTTCGAGTGCCGGCTCAAGGACGGGCTGACCTTCTCCGACGGGGCCAAGCTCGACGCCGCCGCCGTGAAGCACTCGATCGACCGGATCCGCACGATCAACGCGAAGGGCGGCCCCGCCCCGCTCCTCGGATCGCTCGACAAGATCGTCACCAGCGGTGACACGCTCGTCACGTTCCACCTGAAGGAATCCGACGCCACCTTCCCGTTCATCCTGGCCACCCCGGCCATGTCCATCGTGCCGCCCGGGAAGTACCCCGCGGACGCGCTGCGCGAGGACGGCAAGGTCACCGGCTCCGGCCCGTACGTGCTGGACTCCTACCAGGAGGGCGCCCAGGCCGAGCTGACCCGGAACACCACCTACAAGGGGTTCGCCAACCGCAAGAACGACGCCGTCACCATCCGGTACTTCAAGGAGTCCGAGGCGATGGTCGGCGCGCTGCGGAAGAAGGAGATCGACGCGACCTACCGCGGTCTGACCGCGGAGGAGGTCGTCCAGCTCGAGGAGAAGAAGCCGGAGAACGAGGGCCTCCAGCTCGTCGAGTCCACCGGTGCCGACATCCGTTACCTGGTGTTCAACGCCGAGGACCCCTCCGTGAGCAAGCTCGCCGTCCGGCAGGCGATCGCCCAGGTCGTCGACCGTGACGCGCTCGTCGCCAAGGTGTACCAGGGGACCGCCGAGCCGCTGTACTCCATGGTCCCCAAGGGCATCGCGGGCCACACCACCGCCTTCTTCGACCGGTACGGCGAGCCGGACGTCACCAAGGCGAAGAAGCTGCTGGGCGAGGCGGGTGTCGACGGGCCGGTCAAGCTGACGCTCTGGTACACCACCGACCGCTACGGCTCCGGCACGGAGCCGGAGTTCAAGGAGCTCAAGCGGCAGCTCGAGGCGTCCGGGCTGTTCCGGGTCACCGTGCAGGGCAAGCCCTGGAAGGAGTTCCAGGCGGGCTACCAGAAGGGTGAGTACCCGGCGTTCGGACGAGGCTGGTTCCCCGACTTCCCGGACCCGGACAACTTCATCGCCCCGTTCGTCGGCAAGGAGAACGTGCTGAACACGCCGTACGTCCGGCCGGAGATCACCGACCAGCTTCTGCCCAAGTCCCGCAAGGTCAGCGACCGCGGCGCGGTCACGGAGGAGTTCGAGCGGGCGCAGCAGATCCTCGTGGACGACGTCCGGCTGCTGCCGCTGTGGCAGGGCAAGCTCTACATCGCCGCGAGCGAGGAGATCGCGGGCGGCGAGCGGGCGCTGGACCCGCAGACGGTCATGCAGATGTGGGAGCTCCAGCGCAAGACGAGCTGGTAGTACGGCCCGGAGGGCCAGGAACGGACCGGCCGGACGGCGGCCCCGCGCGGGGTCACCGCCCGGCCGGTCCGCGTTCTCCCGGTACGCCCTGGAGGCCCGCCCTCCCGGCGCGGCGTCGAGGAGGGGGCCGTCCTTCCGCCGGTATCCCGCCCGCCTTCCGCCGGTATCCCGGCCGTCCGTCCGCCCGTTCCTCCGGCGGAAGATCATCCGGCGGGTCCGTTGTCAGTGGTCACCGGTAAGTTCTGTGAACAGACAAGGCGATCACCCCACCGGAGGTTGTTGACGTGACCGACACCGACATGCTGCCCGAGTCCTGGCGCGGCGTCCTCGGCGACGAGCTGCAGAAGCCGTACTTCAAGCTGCTCACCGAGTTCGTCGAGGAGGAGCGGGCCAAGGGGCCGGTCTACCCGCCGCGCGAGGAGGTGTTCGCCGCCCTGGAGGCCACTCCGTACGACAAGGTCAAGGTCCTCGTCCTGGGTCAGGACCCGTACCACGGCGAGGGCCAGGGGCACGGCCTGTGCTTCTCGGTGCGCCCCGGCGTCAAGACCCCGCCCTCGCTGCGCAACATCTACAAGGAGATGCAGGAGGAGCTCGGCCACCCGGTCCCGGACAACGGCTATCTGATGCCCTGGGCCGAGCAGGGCGTCCTGCTCCTCAACGCGGTGCTCACGGTCCGGGCCGGCGAGGCGAACTCCCACAAGGGCAAGGGCTGGGAGAAGTTCACGGACGCGGTGATCACCGCCGTGGCGTCGCGGCCCGACCCGGCCGTGTTCGTCCTGTGGGGCAATTACGCGCAGAAGAAGCTGCCGCTGATCGACGAGACCCGACACGTGGTGGTCAAGGGCGCGCACCCCTCGCCGCTGTCCGCGAAGAAGTTCTTCGGCTCGCGTCCCTTCACGCAGATCGACAAGGCCGTCGCCGACCAGGGGCACGACCCCATCGACTGGCGCATCCCCGACCTGGGCTGACCGGTCCGGCCGCCGCGCTCGGGACGACCGGCCGGCCGGCGCACGGCCACACGGCGGCAGTGCGTGCGGGACGCCGCGGGCCGGGCGAGACTTTGCGGACACGACCCAGCGTCGGAACACCGGCCTCCGGGACTTCGCCGGCTCCCGGCTCCCGGGCCGGGTCGCCGACGGACGAGCGGAGGCCGCAGTGCGGGAGCAGCAGCAGGACGCGTCGGACGCGCCGGAGGACGCGGTCCTCACCAGGATGGGGCAGACCATGATGCTGCTCCATGGCGGTGACCGGGAGGAGGCGCGCAATCGTTTCGGTGCGCTGTGGCGGCGGCTCGGCCCCGACGGCGACCCGGTGCAGCGGTGCACGCTCGCGCACTGCATGGCCGACGCCCAGGACGACCCCTACGACGAGCTGGCCTGGGACCTGCGGGCGCTGACCGCGGCGGAGGAGGCGACGGGCGAGCCCCGCGCGGAGCTGCGGGCCCTGTACCCGTCGCTGCACCTCGACCTGGCGGCCGACTACGCCGGGCTGCGGCGCCCGGAGGTGGCGCGGATCCACCTGGACCGCGCCCGCGCCGCCTCGGTCACCCTGGCCGACGGCGGCTACGGCGACGCCGTCCGCGCCGCCATCGCCCGCCTGGCCCGCCGCCTGGCCGCCGACTGAGCGGGGCCCGCGGGTGGGCGGGAGCCCGCGGTGGGCCGAGCGGGACTCCACGGGCCGCGCCGGGCCGGGGGCCGGTCGGGCGGGCGGGTGGCGTCAGTGGCCGTAGGCCTCCCGGCAGAGCTGGGCCTGGCGGCTGTGCGGGTCCCAGCCGCCGTAGCTCCGGCCGAGGGCGCAGACGTCGGGGACGGTGTCCGGGACGGCCGGCACCGCGGGGGGCCGGATCCGGGGGAGCTGGTCGCGCAGCCGTTCCGGTGACGGGACCCGGGCCGGGCGCTCGGCCCGCGGCGTGGCGCGCGGCGGCGCGGACGGCGCGGCGGCGGCCGGGGCGCCGTGGTGGGGCCCGGCCGCGGCAGGCCGCCCGCGCGGGGCGGGCGGCGTCACGGGGGGCGGAAGCGCGGCCTCCAGAGCCTCCCGCGCGGGGCCCTCGACGATCTGCGGCGCCACGTCCTGGCGCGCCGCCCCGCTCGCCTCCGGGGCCGCCGGTACGGGGCGCGGCCCCTGGTCCACCGACACGCAACCGGAAACGGCCGCCACGGCCACGGTCACCAGGACCTTCGCTGTCATTCTCGTTCGTTGCACCCCGCAACTCTGCGGGGTGACCGGGCGCTTGGGGATCCCTACCGGCCGTTATTGCTCCGCACGGGTGATGGGTGCGGCCGGCCGGTCACCGAGCATGCCGCCGAGCAACTCGCCGAAACCGGCGCGCAGTTCCGCGACGGTCGGGACGGCGGTGTGGAACGTCCCCACCGCGACGGAGAACAGCATCCCCTCGCACCAGGCCACCAGGGACAGGGTGTGGCGCTCCGGCCGCGCCGACCCGACCGCCCGCATCAGCGCGGTCAGCGGTTCCCGGAACCGGCGCCCGGTCTCGTCGTAGAACGTCCGCAGCTCGGGGCGCCGGGTGGCCTCGAGGCCCAGCTCGTACCGCGCCACGAGCAGCTCGCGGTGGCCGGTCAGGTAGCGGTGCAAGGTCTGGGACAGGGCGTCCAGCAGTCCGTCGATCCCCTCGCCCGGTGCCGGCATCCCCTCCAGGGACAGCACCTGCGCCTCCCGGTCGGCGAGCCGCCGCACCGCCGCCTCCAGCAGCGCCTGGCGGGTGCGGGCGTAGTTGGACGTGGAGCCCTGGGGCAGTCCGGCGGCCTCGTCCACGGCGCGGTGGGTCAGCCCGCGCATGCCCCGCTCCGCGAGCAGGGCGAGTGCGGCGTCGGCGATCAGGTCGGCACGTGCGGTCATGACCCCAACCTACCGCCCTCACTACATCCGTAGTACCTTGATGGTGTCACTACAGATGTAGTTCCGGCTCTCGGAGGAGTCATGGACAAGCGCACCGTCACGCCCCGTGCCGTCGTCGTCGGCAGCGGCATCGGCGGACTCACCGCCGCCATCGCCCTGCACCGGAGCGGCTGGCACGTCACCGTCCTGGAGCGCGCCCCGTCGCTGCGGCCCGTCGGCGCCGGCATCGGCCTCGCGCCCAACGCCCTGCGCGCCCTCGACGTCATCGGTCTCGGCGACGAGATCCGCGCCCTGGCCGCCTGGCAGGGCGACGGCGGCATGCGCACCGCCCACGGCCGCTGGCTCGCCCGCACCGACGCCCGGGCCGCCGCCGAGCGGTACGGCGGCCCGCTGGTCGTGGTCCACCGGGCCACGCTCATCGACACCCTCGCCGCCCGCCTCCCGGACGGAACCGTCCGCACCGGCGCCCCCGCCACGCTCACCGACCCCGGAACGGCCGCCACCGGGCACCGCGCCGTGGTCACCACCCCGGACGGCGACATCGAGGCCGACCTCGTGGTCGGCGCCGACGGCATCAACTCGGCCGTACGCCCCGCCCTGTTCCCCGCCCACCCCGCGCCCGAGTACACCGGACTCACGAGCTGGCGCGTCGTCGTGCCCGCCCCCCGCCGGCCCTTCGCCCCGCACGAGTCCTGGGGGCGCGGCGCACTGTGGGGCACCCAGCCGCTCAAGGACGGCCGTGTCTACGCGTACGCGGCGGCCGTCGCCCCGGCCGGCGGGCGGGCCCGCGACGACGAACGCGCGGAGCTGGTGCGCCGCTTCGGCGCCTGGCACGACCCCATCCCCGAGATCCTCGCCACCATCACCCCCGACCAGGTCCTCCGGCACGACATCCGCCACCTCACCACCCCGCTGCCCGCCTTCCACCGCGGCCGGACCGCCCTGCTCGGCGACGCCGCCCACCCCATGGCGCCCACCCTCGGCCAGGGCGGCAACCAGGCCATCGAGGACGCCATCGTGCTCGCCCACCACCTGGCGCCCCACCACGACACCGGCGCCGGCCTCGCCGCGTACTCGGCCGCCCGGGTGCCCCGCACCACCGGAGTCGTGCGCACCTCCGCGCGCGTGGCCCGGCTGCTGACCCGCACCAGCGCCCCGGTCGTCGCCCTCCGCGAGACGCTGATGGGCCTCGTCCGCCTCGCCCCCGGCCTCGGCCTGCGCGCGTTCGACGGCATCGCCGACTGGCGGCCGCCCCAGCACACGTATTCTGACCGGGCGCGCCGGCACGACGACGGTGGCGTACGGCGATAGGGAGAGCGTTGTGAGGATCGGCTGCATCGGACTCGGCGACATCGCGCAGAAGGCCTACCTGCCGGTGCTCGCCACCGTCCCCGGCGCCGAACTGCACCTCCAGACCCGCACCCCCGCCACCCTCACCCGGGTCGCCGCGACCTACCACGTGCCCGCCGGCCGGTGCCACACCGACCTGGACGCGCTGCTCGCCGCCCGCCCCGACGCCGCGTTCGTGCACGCGCCGACGTCCGTGCACGCCGAGATCGTCACCCGCCTGCTGGAGGCGGGGGTGCCCACGTACGTCGACAAGCCCCTGGCGTACGAACTCGACGAGTCCCGCCGCCTGGTGGAACTCGCCGAGCGGCGCGGCGTCGGCCTCGCCGTCGGCTTCAACCGCCGCCTCGCCCCCGCCTACGCCCAGTGCGCGGACCACCCGCGCGAGCTGATCCTCATGCAGAAGAACCGGATCGGCCTGCCCGAGGACCCGCGCACCCTCGTCCTGGACGACTTCATCCACGTCGTGGACACCCTCCGGTTCCTGCTGCCCGGCCAGGTCGAGCACACCGACGTACGCGCCCGGATCCGCGACGGGCTGCTGCACCACGTGGTGCTTCAGCTCTCCGGGGACGGCTTCACCGCCATCGGCATGATGAACCGCATGAACGGCTCCACCGAGGAGGTCCTCGAGGTGTCCGGCCAGGACACCAAGCGCCAGGTTCTCAACCTCGCCGACGTCGTCGACCACAAGGGCCAGCCCAGTGTCCGGCGGCGCGGCGACTGGGTGCCGGTCGCCCGCCAGCGCGGCATCGAGCAGACCGTGCACGCCTTCCTCGACGCCGTACGGGCCGGAAGGACGCTCAGCGCCCGGGACGCACTCGCGACCCACGAGCTGTGCGAGCGGGTGGTACGGGAGTGCCTGGAGCAGGCCGCCGCCTGACCACCCGGCCGGCCCCGGCGGCGCACAGCGCGGCCAGCACGGCCACCGCCGCGTACACGGCCCAGTCACCGAACCGGACGTACGGCGTCGTCGCCCCGGCGAGCGGGACCTCGTACACGGCGGCCCCGCTCACCTCCGTGCCGAGCGGCGCCCCCACCCGCCCGCCGTCCGGGCCGTACACCGCGCTCACCCCGGTCAGCGTCGCGTGCACCACCGGCCGCCCCGTCTCGGCCGCCCGCAGCGCCGCCAGCGACGCGTGCTGACCCGGCGCCCAGCTCTCCTGGAACGTCGACGTCGCCGACTGCGCCACCAGCAGCTCCGCCCCCTCCCGGGCCAGGTGCCGGCTCATGTCGGGGAACGCGGACTCGAAGCAGACCAGCGGGCCCACCCGCGGGCCCCGCTCCCCGACCGTCATCACCACCGGGCGCTCGCCGCGCCGCCGGTCCTCGGCCGCCGCCTTGCCGACGGAGGTGGCCCAGCCCAGCAGCGACCGGAAGGGGACGTACTCTCCGAACGGCACCAGCCGCATCTTGTCGTACCGGTCACCGGTGATGCCCTCCGGGCCGACGAGGACGCTGCTCTTGTAGATGCCCGGCCGGTCGGACCGGCGCGCGTCCACGTTCACCAGCACCGGGGCGCCGACCTCGCGCGCCAGCGCCGCCAGCCGGGCGCTGTACCCGGGCCGGGCCGCCAGGTCCGTACCGACGCTGCTCTCGCCCCACACCACCAGGTCCACGTCCCGGCCTGCCAGCTCCCGCGTCAGCTCCTCGCCCCGGTCGAACCGCCGCTCCGGACCGTCCGCCCCGCCGATGACACCGGGCTGCACCACGCCCACCCGCACCCGCCCGGCCGGCTCCGGGCCCGGCACCCACCGCGCCGCCGCCCCCACGGCGACCCCGCACACCACCAGGCCGGCCACGGCGGCGCGGCGCAGCGAGGGGACCGCCACCAGAAGGACCACCGCCGTGTTGACCGCCACCACCAGCAGGCTCACCAGCCACACCCCGCCCGCCGCGGCCACCCGCAGCACGGCCGGCACCTGCCATTGACTGGCGCCCAGCAGCCCCCACGGACCGCCCAAGCCCTCCCAGGACCGGGCCAGTTCCACCATCAGCCAGCCCGACGGGACGACGGCGAGCGCGGCCGCGCCCCGGGCCGGGGACGGCGCCCCGCCCAGCATCCGGCGCACCAGCACCCCCCACGGCGCCCACAACAGCCCGAGCAGCGCCGCCAGCAGCAGGATGAACACGTGCAGGCTCGGCATCAGCCAGTGGTGCACGGCCAGCATGAAACCGACCCCGCCCAGCCAGCCGTCCAGCGCGGCCCGGCGCCCGGTGGGAGCCGTACGGACCAGCAGCATCCACGGCACCAGCGCCAGGTACGCCCACCACCACAGGGACGGCGCCGGAAAGGCCGCCGCGGGCAGCGCCCCGGCGGCCGCCGCGGCCGTACCGCGCCACCACGGGGACAGCGGCGCACCCGCCCCACCACCCGGCCGGCCCACCGGAATCCGCATACCGCGCCTCCTCGCGCCCAGGGGCCCGCTGACGCCTCCAGTGTGCGGGAGCGGGTCATTCCGCCGACAGTACGCCCCCGGTGCGCCGCCACTTCTCGTGCACCACCACCGTGCTCAGCCGCCAGCCGCCCCCGGTGCGCGCCATGGCGAACGCGTACCGCCCGCCCGAGACGACGTCGTCCCCCGCCGTCATCCGCATCGGGTTCACGTAGTCGGCGAACGCCCGGGCACGGTCGCCTGGGTAGCCGCCCAGGTCCTCGATGGTCACCCGCCGGTTGACGATCAGGTGCTGGCGCACGGGGAAGTGCGCCATCGTCTCCGCCAGCCAGTCCGCCACCTCACCGGCCCGTCCGGCGACACCGCCCGCGGCCCGGTAGTCGGCGTGGCCGTCCTCGGTGAACAGCCCCCGGTAGGCGCCCCAGTCGGCGTCGTCCACGGCCACCGCGTACCGGGTGATCAGCTCGTCGATGGCCAGCCGGTCCATCACGGTCGCGAGGTCCACGCGCTGCGTCATCGCCTCAGTGTCGGGCAGCGGCGGCCGCGGGCCAAGAGCCGTGCACCGCCCCGTCCGGGGCCGTCCTCCCCGCGTCCTCCCGCCGTCCTCCGGGCGTCCTCCGGGTGTTCCTCAGGCCGCTTCCCAATGGTGGGCCCGCCCGCCGCGCCACTCCACCAGATGGGGGTCGTCCAGGGAGATGTCCGCCTCGTCCAGCCCGGCGCGGCGCAGGAACTCGACGAGGTCCGCGTCGTTGTGGGCCAGTCCCACGATCTGCCCCCGTACGGTCACGCGCCGTCCGCCGCCGGGGGAGGGGCGGTGCACGACGACGGGTGTCTGCCAGGCCATGGGACCAGGGTGCGCCGTACGGCGGGTGATCGCAGCCCGGGCGCCGCGCGGCCCGCTCCTCCGGGCGGCCTCCCGGGGCCAGGGCCCGGACGCGTGCCCGCGATTCACACGGGGTGTGAACGGAACGCATGCATATATGCGCCGTGCGCCCTCGTGCCCACCCCCGGTGCGCGGCAGGCTCTGTCGTACGTGTTCGGGACGGAGGACCCGGGCATCGGGGCCGCCGGTCACCCCCCCTGCCGGCGGCCCCCGCCCATGCCCGGCCGCTTTCCGCCACCCGTGCCCGGCCGCTCCCCGCCGCCAGGCCCGGCCCCGCCCGTGCCCCCGCCGTCACGGCACCCGGACCCGCCGCCTCCGCCGGGGCGCCGTCATGGGGCCAGGGACCGCCAGATGCGCTCCGGCAGGTCCCGGGCGGCCTCGTCGAGATCGACGTCCTCGATGCCGGAGAGCCAGCGGCGGGCCACGGCGACGACCGGGCCGAGGGCCAGGGACTCGATCAACGGCAGCGGCAGTGGCGCGAGTTCGCCCGACTCGACACGGGGCTGTATCCACTGGGCGAAGGCCGAGAGCCGGGCCTCCTGGGTGTCGCGCAGCTCCTGGCCCCTGGCCATCCCGTGGCGGTCGGTCGTGGAGGAGTGCAGCAGCAGCGCGGCGGCCCGGTGTTCCCGGACGAACCCCAGGTAGGCCTCGACGAGGGCGCGGACACCCGCGCGGGCGCTGTCCGCGCCCAGGAGGGCGGTGGCCAGCTCCTCCAGCAGGCGCCCCAGCCAGCGGTGCGTCAGGGCCGCGACGAGGCCGTCGATACTGCCGAAGTGGTGGTACAGGCTGCCCAGGCTGACCCCGCTCGTCCGGGTGACGGCGGCGACGGTGACGCCCCGCTCGCCCTCGGCGGAGTAGACGCGCAACGCGGCGTCCAGGAGGAGATCGGCGGTCACCTCACCGCGTTGCTGCTTGGGGCTCACGAGGTTCCTTTCGGGGCTCCGTCCGGAGTAGATTTCCAGAGCGACTTTCTAGAAACTGATTCCAATATCGTACGGGGCTGACGTGGTGGAGCTGAGGGGGAGCGGCGCCGAGCCGCTGGAGACGGACGACCCGCGCAGGATCGGTCCGATCCCGCTGGCGGGCAGGCTCGGGGCCGGCGGCATGGGGCGGGTGTACCTGGGCGTCCATGAGGGCCGGTACGTCGCCGTCAAGCAGTTACTGGCCTCCGTGGTCGGGGAGGACGCGGACTTCCTGCGCCGCTTCGGGCACGAACTGGACAACATCGCCCGGCTGCCCGCCGGGGCGACCGCGCCGCTGATCGCCGGCGACCGTGCCGCGCGCCCGCCGTGGTTCGCCACCGCGTACGTCCCCGGGCTCACCCTGCGCGAGGCCGTCGAGCTGAACGGCGACCCCCTGCCCGCCCGGGCGCTGTGGCTGCTGCTCCGCGAGGCGGCCGCCGCCCTGGCGCCCGTGCACGCGCTGGACATGGTGCACCGGGACCTCAAGCCGTCCAACGTCATGCTGACCCTGGACGGCCTCACACTGATCGACTTCGGTGTGGCCCGGGCCGCCGAGCAGAGCCGGCTCACGAGGACCGGCATGGTCGTGGGGACGCCCGCCTACATGGCGCCTGAACAGGCCTCCGGCTCGCGCCGGTTGAGCGGCGCCACCGACGTGTTCGCCCTGGGGTCGGTCCTCGCGTACGCGGCGTGCGGCCGGCCGCCCTTCGGCAACGAGTCGGGGCACGGGGTGCTGTATCGCATCGTGCACGAGCAGCCCGATCTGGAGCCGCTGCGGGAACGGGAGCCGGACCTCGCCGAGGTGGTCGCGGCCTGCCTGGACAAGGACCCGGACGGGCGCCCCACCGCCGCCGGACTCCTCGCGACCGCCGCCCGGCGCGGCCCCTTCACCGCCCCGCTCTGGCCGGAGGCCGTCACCGCGGTCCTCTCGGAGCGGGCCGCCTTCGCGGCGGACGTGCGGCGGATCGACGTACCGACGCTCCCGCTCACCAGCGGGCCGGACCCCGCCCAGGGCCCGGACCCCGCCCAGGGCCCGGACACCGCCCCGGACGCGGCCCCCGGTCGGGCGCCCGACCGAGCGCCCGACCGGAAGACGGAGCCGGAACCGGAGCCGGAGCGGGCGCCGGAACCGGATCGGGCGCCGAAGGCGGCGGCAGCGGCGCGGCCCGAACGCAGCCGCCGCACCCGCGTGCTGCTGGCCGCCGTCCCGGTGGTCGTGGTGGTGGGCGGTACGACACTCGCCGTCCAGCTCCTGCCCCACACGTCCGCGCCCCGCGCCGAGGGCCCGGTCTCGCCGTCCGCCTCCGCCCCGGCGCGGGGCGGGCCGCCCCCGTCGGCGGCGGGCGGGGCCCCGGCGGGCACGGCGTCCCCCGCGGCCTCGCCGGGCACCTCACCGGCCGGGAAGACGCCCGGCGGGGGCGCCGGGAGCGCCGGGGCCGTGCCGCCCGGAGCGGTCGCGGCGGGCGCGGCCGGTACGGCGGGCGGGGTCCCGGCCGGGGGCGCCGGGGGAGCCGGCTCCGGCGGAACGTCCCCGGCGTCCGGCGGATCGGGTACGAGCACCTCGGGCGGCTCCACGGCGACGTCCGGCGGCACGAGCGGCACCAGCGGCACGAGCGCCGGCGGCACCGGAGGGTCCGGCGGCTCCTCCACCAGCACGTCCGGCGGGTCCGGCACGAGCACGTCCGGCGGAGGAACGTCCGCGCCCCCGGCGTCCGGCACCCTCCGCTACCGCAACGGCGACAACGGCAGGTGCGTCACCCAGGTCTACGGCGCGGCCGACCACGGCAGCTGCGCCGACTCGACCGCCCGGTGGACGGTGCGGAGCACCTCGGGCGGGAGCTTCAGGCTGGTCAACCAACAGACCGGCCAGTGCCTGTACTCGAACGGGCTGGGCCAGGCCGTCTTCGTGGGTGACTGCGCGCAGGACATCGGCCGGCTGTGGCGCAGCGGTTCGGGCGGCAGCCTCCGCAGCGACTACGGCGGCGGCTGCCTCGACCTGGGCATGAGCAGCGGACTGGTGACGAAGACGTGCGCGGGGGAGGCGTCGCAGCGCTGGACGGGACAGACCTAGGTCGTGTCCTGTCGGTCGGGCCGGGTCGGTGAGCGGCCTCCTCCGTCGTGCGACGCACGGCGGAGGAGGCCAGGCGTGGCGGCCTCTGGGGCGGGGCGGCCCGGCGGGTGGCCCTACGCGGCCCGGGCGATGTCGCCCTGTTGCGACGTCCGGGCCCACTGGACGACCAGGGCGCTGTAGATGCGCTGCTCGTCCTCCGAGAGCTGCCCGCCGGAACGCGCCCACAATTCACGGATCGCCGCGTTCAGCGCGTCGGCATCCGGGGTGGGCAGCTCGGCAGGGGATCGGGTCATGGCATCCAGCGTAGGCGGACCCTCCGCCGATCCCCCCACTCGTCGGCCACTTTGTGACGAAGCTCCCGAACGGTGTGTGACGAAGCTCGCGCCGCCGGGCCCCGTCCTTCCGGGCGGGGGGACGGTCAGCCCGCCGACTCGCCCGCGTGCGGGCTGAGGACACCCATCCCCACCAGCGCGAGCAGCACCAGGCCCAGCAGGATCCGGTAGATCACGAACGGCATGAAGCTCTTGGTGGTGATGAACTTCATGAACCACGCGATCACCGCGTACCCCACGCCGAAGGCGATGATCGTCGCGAAGATCGTCGGGCCCCACGACACATGACCGCCCTCGCTGGCGTCCTTCAGCTCGAAGAGGCCGGACGCGAGTACCGCCGGGATGGCGAGCAGGAAGGAGTAGCGGGCCGCCGCCTCGCGGGTGTAGCTCATCAGCAGGCCGCCGCTGATCGTCGCGCCGGACCGGGAGACACCGGGGATCAGCGCCATCGCCTGGCACATGCCGAAGATCAGGCCGTCCTTGACGCCCAGGTCCCGCAGCGTCTTGCGCTCCGGGGCGGCGCGGTGCCGGCCGCCCTCCTCGACCCGGGCCGCCAGCCGGTCGGCGATGCCGAGCACGACGCCCATCACGATCAAGGTGGTCGCGATCAGCCGCAGGTCGCGGAACGGGCCCTCGATGTGGTCCTTGAGCGTGACGCCCAGCACGCCGATCGGGATCGAGCCGACGATCACCAGCCAGCCCATCTGGGCGTCGTGGTCGCCGCGCATCTCCTTGTTCGTCAGCGAGCGGAACCAGGCCGAGACGATCCTCGCGATGTCCTTGCGGAAGTAGATGAGGACGGCCGTCTCCGTGCCGATCTGGGTGATCGCCGTGAAGGCAGCGCCCGGGTCGTGCCAGCCCGCGAAGGCCGCGGTGAGGCGCAAGTGCGCGCTGGATGAAATGGGGAGGAACTCCGTCAGCCCCTGGACGAGCCCGAGGATGAGTGATTCGAACCAATTCATGGGGCTACGGCCGTCCCGAAGGTGCTCGTGCGGTCAATGGGGGGCGGCCGTTGATCGACGGCCGGTCGGTGCGCAGCGTACAGCCCTCAGATGAATGGACCGGCCACAGGACCCGGCCAGGGGACCCCGTCACAGGGCGACGGCCAGGACCCGGCCACAGGATCCGGCCGCGGGACCCGCCCCGGTCTCCCCGGGCCCGGGCAGGTTCCGGCCCCGTCTCCGCCGGGCCCGCTCCAGGGCCGGACTCAGGACTCGACCGGCCCCGCCGTGGTCCAGCCTGCAGCCCGCACGTGCGGGGTCAGGCCGTCGCCGTGGGCCTCCTCGCCGCAGTGGCGGCAGACCACGACCGGGTCGAGCCGGGCGCCGCAGGAGTGCTCGACCACGGTCGGCGGCTCGTCGTTGAGGTGCCGGTCGCCCCAGGCCATGAGGGTGAGCAGCACGGGATGGAGGTCGCGCCCGGCGTCGGTGGGGCGGTACTCGAAGCGCTGGGGGCGCTCGCTGTACGGGACCTTCTCCAGGATGCCCGCCCCGACGAGGCGGCGGAGGCGGGCGGTGAGGATGTCGCGCGGGGCGCCGGTGTTGCGGGCGATCCGGTCGAAGCGGCGTACGCCCAGGAACACCTCGCGCAGCACCAGCAGCGAGTACTTCTCGCCCACCAGCGCCAGGGTGTCCGCGATCGAGCAGGGGCGTGGGTCCTTCATGCGGCTCCTCCGTGCCGGCCACGGGGCTGTTCCCGGGTGGGTGTCCCTTCCGGCGGCCAGCCTAGAAGGCATGGGTTGGATTTCCCAACCCACTCAGCTATGTTACCGATGAGTGTTGGTCCAGTTTTCCAACTCACCTCCCGCGAGCGAGGAGCCGTACCCATGCGCGACGCCGTCATCGTCGAGGCCGTCCGGACCCCCATCGGCAAGGGCAAGAGGAACGGGGCCCTGGCCGGAACCCACCCCGTCGAACTGCTCTCCCACACCCTCCGCGCGCTCGTCGAGCGCAGCGGCATCGATCCCGTCCTCGTCGACGACGTCATCGGCGGCTGCGTCGACCAGGTCGGCGAGCAGGCCATGAACACCACGCGGTACGCCTGGCTCGGCGCCGGACTGCCCGACTCGGTGCCCGCGACCACCGTGGACCGCCAGTGCGGCTCCTCCCAGCAGGCCGTCCACTTCGCCGCCCAGGGCGTGCTGTCGGGGGCGTACGACATCGTCGTCGCGTGCGGGGTCGAGTCGATGAGCCGTGTCCCCATGTGGTCCAACGTGCCGCCCGGTGCCGACCCCTTCGGCCCCGGTGTCGCCGCCCGCTATCCCGAGGGCCTGGTCCCGCAGGGCATCAGCGCCGAACTGATCGCCGCCAAGTGGTCCATCGGGCGCACCGCGATGGACGAGTACGCGGTGACCTCGCACCGGCGCGCCGCCCGGAGCTGGGAGGACGGGCTGTTCGACGCCGAGGTCGCGCCCCTGGCGGACCTCCGGCGCGACGAGTGCGTCCGGCCCGGCACGACCACGGAGGTCCTGGCCGGCCTGCGGCCCGCGTACCACGACCCGGCCTTCGCCGAACGGTTCCCGCAGATCGACTGGTCCGTCACCGCGGGCAACGCCAGCCCCATCAACGACGGGGCGTCGGCCGTCCTCGTCATGGCCGGCGACACCGCCCGGGCGCTGGGGCTGCGCCCGCTCGCCCGGCTGCACAGCTTCGCCGTCACCGGCTCCGACCCGCTGCTGATGCTGACCGGGGTGATCCCCGCGACCGAGAAGGTGCTGCGCAAGGCGGGGCTCCGGCTCGACGACATCGACCTGTTCGAGGTCAACGAGGCCTTCGCCGCCGTCGTCCTCGCCTGGCAGCAGGAGACCGGCGCCGACCTCGACCGGGTCAACGTACACGGCGGCGCCATCGCGCTCGGCCACCCGCTGGGCGCCAGCGGCACCCGGCTGACGACCACCCTCGTCCACGCCATGCGGGAACGCGGCGCGCGCTACGGCCTCCAGACGATGTGCGAGGCCGGCGGACTGGCCAACGCGATGATCCTCGAAGCGGTGTGACCCCCGGACACCGAACCCGAGCCCCCGGCTCCCGCCCGCCGCCGCCCACCGACCACCGCCGGCCGGTGGGCCGGGCTGACGGCGGTCTAGCGGGCGCGCAGGCGGTGGCGCTTGCACCAGGCGACGGTCGCCGCGCCCAGCCCGCTCAGCACGATGAACCCCATGGCGAACAGGAAGGCGGGCGAGGTCGGCGACGCCGCCTCGCTCCCGGCCACCACGTACGCCGCCGTGTTGGGGACCGAACCCAGCCCCGTGGCCAGCAGGAACGGCAGGTAGCCCATCCGCGACACCGCGGCGCAGTAGTTGGCGGCGGCGAACGGCACCCCCGGGAACAGCCGGATCGCCAGCATGGAACGGAACCCGTGCCGGCTCAACTGCCCGTCCGCCGCCTCCAGCCAGCGCCCCCGCACCAGGGGCCGCAGCGCGTCCTGCCCCAGCACCCGGCCGAGCCCGAACGCGATCCCCGAGCCCAGCACCGTCCCGGCGACCGCCGCCGCGAGCCCCGCCTGTGAGCCGAACAGCGCGCCGGCCGCCAGGTTCAGGATCGGCCGCGGCACGAAGGCGGCGGTGCACAGCCCGTACGCCAGCGCGAACAGCACCACCGCGCCCGCGCCGCCGACCTGTGGCGGCCAGCCCGCCGACAGCAGCCGCTGTGGCTCGTACAGCACCACGGTCACCGCCGCCGACGCCAGGAGCGCGAGCAGCAGCGACAGCCGCGACCAGGGCGACAGCAGGACACGGGAGCAGCGGACGGCGAGACCGGCCTGGGGCCTGGTGACGGGGTCGAGCATCCGGGGAGACTAACCGACGCGGCCCGGTGATCGCCGTAACGCCCGCCTCACGTACCCGTCTCGCGCATCCGTAACGCCCGCCTCGGGCACCCGCCTCGCGCATCCGTAACGCCCGCCTCGCGCACCCGTCTCGCGCATACGTAACGCCCGCCTCGCGCACCCGTCTCGCGCATCCGTAACGCCCGCCCACGGCCCCGCCCACCGCCACGGGCGCCCCAGGGGCACCGCCCTCCCGGGCGCCCCGAAAACCGGTCGACCACGCCCACCCGGCTGCGCCATGATCGGCCCATGTTCCGGTACGCCTTCCACTCGAGCCCGTCCGCTGTCGCGGACGCGCCGAAGGCTGCCGTGACCCCGGCGCTCCTGATCCTCGACGGCGCCCGAAGCTGACCCTCCCCGGATCGTCCGGCGGACCCCGCAGGGGGAGGGTCGGCCGGGCCGCGGGGTCCCCTCAACGCTTCGAGTTCCGGGAAGGAACCGCGAACAGCCATGTCCAAGACGGCGTACGTGCGGACCAAGCCGCACCTCAACATCGGCACCATGGGCCACGTCGACCACGGCAAGACCACCCTGACCGCCGCCATCACCAAGGTGCTCAGCGAGCGCACCGGCAGCGGCACCTCCTACGTGCCCTCCGACCGGATCGACCGCGCGCCCGAGGAGGCGCGCCGCGGCATCACCATCAACATCGCGCACGTCGAGTACGAGACCGACACCCGGCACTACGCGCACGTCGACATGCCCGGCCACGCCGACTACGTCAAGAACATGGTCACCGGCGCCGCGCAGCTCGACGGGGCGATCCTCGTCGTCTCCGCGCTCGACGGGATCATGCCCCAGACCGCCGAGCACGTGCTGCTCGCCCGCCAGGTCGGCGTCGACCACATCGTCGTCGCCCTCAACAAGGCCGACGCGGTCGAGGACGGCGAGGACGCCGTGCTCGCCGACCTCGTGGAGCTGGAGGTACGGGAGTTGCTCACCGCGCACGGGTACGGCGGGGACGCCGTGCCGGTCGTCCGGGTGTCGGGGCTCAGGGCCCTGGAGGGCGACCCGCGCTGGACGGGTGCCATCGAGGCGCTGCTGGACGCCGTGGACACCTATGTGCCCATGCCCGAGCGGTACGTGGACGCGCCGTTCCTGATGCCGGTGGAGAACGTGCTCACCATCACCGGGCGCGGCACGGTCGTCACCGGTGCCGTCGAGCGCGGCACGGTCCGGGTCGGCGACCGGGTGGAGGTGCTCGGCGCGGGCACGGAGACGGTCGTCACCGGGCTGGAGACGTTCGGCAGGCCGATGGAGTCGGCCCAGGCCGGTGACAACGTGGCGCTGCTGCTGCGCGGCGTCCCACGGGACGCGGTCCGCCGCGGCCACGTGGTCGCCGCGCCCGGCAGCGTGGCCCCGAGCCGGCGCTTCACCGCGCGGGTGTACGTCCTGTCCGGGCGCGAGGGCGGCCGCACCACGCCCGTCACGACCGGGTACCGGCCGCAGTTCTACATCCGCACCGCGGACGTCGTCGGCGACGTGCACCTCGGCGACGCGGCCGTCGCGCGCCCCGGCGACACGGTCACCATGACCGTCGAGCTGGGCCGCGACGTCCCGCTGGAGCCGGGCCTCGGCTTCGCCGTCCGCGAGGGCGGCCGCACCGTGGGCGCCGGGACGGTGACCGAGGTCCTGTGAGATCCGCTGCCCGCTCCCACCGGCGATCACCCCGGTGGGAGCGGGCGGGCCGGGCGCTCCCGGCCGCACGGGACGCCCGGGACACGTCCTACGCTGGTCCGATGGACGAACCGCTCCCCGTGCTCCGCGAGGTGGACCACGGCACCGCCAAGCTCATGCCCGACGTCGACCGCGACCGGGCCTGGCTGCTGACGGTCGACGGGGCGCCGCAGTCGTACGTGGACCTCGACGACCCGACGCACCTGGAGTTCGAGTACGCCCGGCGGCTCGCCCACGCCGTCGACTGCGCGGCGCCCGAGGGACAGCCGCTGGACGTCCTGCACCTGGGCGGCGGGGCGCTGACCCTGCCCCGCCGGCTGGCGGTGACCCACCCGGGCTCGCGCCAGGACGTCGTCGAGGCGGACCGGGGGCTCATCGCGCTGGTGGCCGAGCACATCCCGCTGCCGCCCGGCTCCGGCGTCACCGTGCACGGCGCGGACGCGCGCGCCTGGCTGGAGGCGGCGCCCGAGCGGTCGGCGGACGTGCTGGTGGCGGACGTCTTCGGCGGGTCGCGGGTGCCCGCCCACCTGACGTCCCTCGCGTACGCGCGGGCCGCGGAGCGCGTGCTGCGCCCGGACGGGGTCTACGTGGCCAATCTGGCGGACGGCACGCCCTTCACGTTCCTGCGCTCCCAACTGGCCACCTTCGCCGCCGTGTTCGCTCATCTCGCCCTGGTCGCCGAGCCCGCCGTTCTGCGCGGGCGGCGGTTCGGCAACGCCGTGCTCGTGGCCTCGCGGCGGGAACTCGACACCGGGAGCCTGGCCCGGCTGACGGCCGCCGACGCCTTCCCGGCGCGGGTGGAGCACGGCCCGGCGCTGGCGCGGTTCACCGGCGACGCGCGGGTGGTGCGGGACGAGGACGCCGTCGCGTCACCCGAGCCGCCCGGCGGGGCCTTCACTATCGGCTGACGGTACCGGCAGGTCCGGCCGCGCGGTCACCCGCTTCGTACGCCGGGTCATGTTCCGTACGTCGGGGACCAGCAGCACCAGCGCCGTCGCCAGCACCACCAGGGCGGCGCACCCCCACAGCGCCGCGGACCGCCCGAACAGGCTCTCCGCCGGTCCGGCCAGCGCCGTCGACAGCGGGACCATCGCGGTCGAGCCGAACCAGTCGTAGGCGGACACCCGCGACAGCCGCTCCTCCGGGATCTCCTGGTGCAGCGTGGTCATCCACGCGACGCCGAAGACCTCCAGCGCGACTCCGCACACGAACATCGCCGCGATGAGACCGCCCACCGGCAACGGCACCGCCAGCGCGGCCGACGGCAGCGCCAGTGGGAAGACGCACAGGGTGCCGGCCAGCAGCAGCCGGCGCGGCTTCCAGCGCATCGCCAGCAGCGCCCCGCCGACGGTGCCGGCGCCGAACGCCGCGAGCGCCAGGCCCCAGGGCCGGGCGCCGCCCAGCCGGTCCTCGGCGACCAGCGGCCCGTACACCGACTCCGCCGCGGCGACCACCGCCACGACCACCGAGAACTGAGCCACGATCGACCAGAGCCAGGGCCGCCCGGTGAACTCCTCCCAGCCCTCGCGCAGGTCGGACAGCAGGCCGCCGCCGGGTGGGCGCTCCGCGATGTGGCCGACGTCGAGGAACGCGCGCAGCGCGGCGGCCACCGCGAACGCCGCCGCGTCGACGGCGAGCACCCAGCCGGGCCCGAACGCCGCGATCATCGCGCCGCCGAGCGCGGCGCCCCCGATGCCGGCGCCGTTCATCGCCATCCGGAAGAGCGCGAACGCCCGGCTCGCCTGTTCACCGCCGACGCTCGACATCAGCATGCCCTCGGCCGCCGGGCTGAAGAACGCCTGTCCGGTGCCGCACAGGCCGGTGAGCAGCATCATTTGCCACAGGTGCGGGTCGCCCGCCAGGACGAGCACGGCGAACACCGCCTGGGAGACGCAGTTGAGCGCGTTGGCGGCCACCATGACCCGGTGGCGCGGGAAGCGGTCCGCCACCGCGCCGCCTATGAGCAGGAACAGCACCAGCGGCAGCGTCCGGGCCGCCGCCACCAGCCCCACGTCCCCGCCGTCCCCGCCGGACTCCAGCACCGCGAACGCCGCCGCGATCAGGGCGCCGTGGGTGCCCAGATTGGTGACGACCGCGGCGGCGGTCAGCAGGACGTAGTTGCGTCCGGCCCACTCGGGGCGCCGGGGACGCGGGCGCCTGTGGGGCGCGGCGACGGGAGTGCTCACCGGAGGACTATCCCCGGCACCGCCCCCCGACGCCAAACCGTTTCCCCTCCGGGGACGGTCAGGACCCGCCCTCGGGCGCCAGCCTCACGGTGGACAGCACCTTCTGGATCGTCGCCTCGTCCAGCTCGCCGGACACCCCGGTGGCGCCGTACAGGACCCAGCTCACGAAGTCGCCCTTGGCGTTCTTGAAGGAGAAGGCGATGGACTTGCCGTCCGTGTCGCACTTGCCCTCCTTCTTGGTGTTCAGGGCGGTCGCCGTGGCGACGTGCCCGGTCAGCCCGGACTTCGTCGTGTACGGGACGGCCTTGGTGACCTTCACGGTCCCCTTGGGCTCGGTCTGGGCGTAGGCCGCCCACACCCAGTTGCCCGCCTCGTTGTACGCGGCCTCGGCGGTGTTCTTGGCACCCTGGCCGCCCTTGGTGCCGGCCACGGCGAGGCCGGTCTCCTCCTGACGGCCGTCCTTGTTGGTGTCCTCCGTGCACCACTTGCCCTTGTACTCGGCCGGGGCGGACATGACGACGACCGAGCTGCCGTCCTTCTTCTTCTGGTCCTCGAACCCGACGCTCGTCCCCGCGCCGATGACCTCCCAGTCGGCGGGCACGTCGAACTGGGTGCTGCGCTTGGGGTTGTAGACGACCTTCCAGCCCGGGACGGTGGGCTTGGCCGCGGCGGAGCCGGCCCGCGGGTTGTCGCTCGGCGACGGGGCGGGCGCGGAGGAGGTGGCGGTGGTCTGCGAGGGCTTGGGGTCCCCGCCGACGGTCGTCTTCTTCTCGTCCTCGTCCCCGAGCACCAGGAACCCGGTGACGCCCGCGGCGACGATCACGGCGGTCGCCGCGACGATCGCGACGACGGTCGTCTTCCGTTTGTCGTCGGCGTCGCGCTGCGGCGGTACGGGCGGGCCGGGCACGCCGTACATCGGGGCCGTCGGCTGCTGGTACGGGTTGGGCTGGGCGTAACCCGGCTGCTGGCCGGACTGCGCCGGGTACCCGGGCTGCTGCGGCGGAGCGCTCGGCGGCGGCGGGGTACCGGGCTGCTGGTACGGGTTGGGCTGCTGGTACCCCGGCTGCTGGTACGGATTCTGGTCCTGCGGGTTCTGCTCGCCCCCGGGCGGCTGCTGTCCTGGCCACATGGCGAGTAACCATAGAGGGACGGGGTGACGGGTGCCACGTCCGCCCCCCGGCGCCCGGCTCCGGGGGAGGGTTCCCGCGCTTACTACTGCCTGGTAACTTCGGCTCATGTCCGAGACCCAGCCGAACATCGGCGACATGCTGCTGGCCACCGTTCCCATGGCCAAGACCCTGAACCTGGAGGTCCTCGAGGCGACCGCCGAGCGCGCGGTGCTCCGCCTCCCGGACCAGGACGCCTTCCACAACCACGTCGGCGGCCCGCACGCCGGCGCGATGTTCACCCTCGGTGAGTCCGCCAGCGGCGCCATCGTCATCGGCGCGTTCGGCGACCAGATGAACCGGGCCGTACCGCTCGCCGTCAAGGCCGAGATCGGCTACAAGAAGCTCGCCATGGGCCCCGTCACCGCCACCGCCACGCTCGGCCGCACCAAGGCGGAGGTCGTCGCCGAACTGGACGCCGGACAGCGCCCCGAGTTCCCGGTGCACATCGCGATCACCCGCGAGGACGGCGCGGTGACGGGTGAGATGACCATCACCTGGACGCTGCGCCCCCACTCCTGACGCGCACCGCCCCGGTCGCGTACTGACGCGCACCGCCCCGGTCGCACGCGCGCGTGGTCGGACGCGCGCGTGGAAGGGCGCCCCCGCACCCCTCTTCGGGTGCGGGGGCGGCCCGGTTCCGCCGTACGTCGCCTGAAAAACCCCATATGCGGCGCATAGTGCGGCTATGTCAGAAAATGTCTCGCGGAGGACCACGCTCCGCCTGCTCACCGGAGCGGCCGCCGCCGCGGCGGCCACCACCGGCCCCCCGCCCGCCCGGGCCCGCGCCGCCGCGACCCCCGGCGCCGGTGACCGCGCCGCCGACCTGCTCGCCCGGCTCACCCTCGACGAGAAGCTCACCTTCCTGCACGGCGCCAAGGACCCGAACGGCCTCGGCCAGGCCGGCTGGATCCCCGGTGTGCCCCGGCTCGGCATCCCGCCACTGCGCCTCGCCGACGGCCCCGCCGGCGTCCGCGTCCGGGCCCGCGCCACCGCCCTGCCCGCCCCCGTGATGCTGGCGAGCGCCTTCGACCCCGCCCTCGCCCACGCGTACGGCCGCGTCATCGGCCACGAGGGCCGGGCACTCGGCCAGGACGTCCTGCTGTCGCCCATGGTCAACCTGATCCGCACCCCGTACGCGGGACGGAACTTCGAGACCTTCTCCGAGGATCCCCTCCTCACCTCCGATCTGGTCGCCGAGGAGATCCGCGGCATCCAGGACGAGGGCCTGATCGCCACCGTCAAGCACTTCGCCCTCAACAACCAGGAGAAGGACCGCACCACCGTCGACGTGCGCATCGGCGAACAGGCCCTGCACGAGACGGAACTGCGCGGCTTCGAGGCCGCCGTCGCCGCCGGCACCGGTGCCGTCATGGGCGCCTACAACAAGGTCGACGGCGTCCACGCCTGCGAGAACCGGAACCTGCTCACCGGCGTCCTGCGCGACCTGTGGGGCTTCGACGGCTTCGTCATGAGCGACTGGGACGCCACCCACAGCACCGCCCCGGCCCTCACCGCCGGCCTCGACATGGAGATGCCCGCCGGCCGCTGGTTCGGCGACGCCCTCCGGCGGGCCGTGCGGGACGGCACCGTCCCCGAGGACGCCGTCGACCGCTCCGTACACCGGGTCCTGACCGTCATGGACCGCTTCGGCCTCCTCGACGGCACCGCGCCCGCCCGCCCCGCCGCCCGCGACCGGGACGCCGGGGCGCGCCTCGCGTACCGGGTCGCCGTCGCCGGCGCCACCCTGCTGCGCAACGAGCACGCCACGCTGCCGCTCACCGGGCCCGCCGCCCGATCCGTCGCCGTCATCGGCCCCACCGCCTCCGTGCCGTTCGTCAGCGGCGGCGGCAGCGCCCATGTCGTCCCCGACCGCGCCGACAGCCCGCTCCGGGCGCTCACCGCCCGCGCCGGTGACGACGCCCGGGTCACCCACGCCCTCGGCGAGGACCTCTACGGCAAGCCCCTCCCGGTCCGCGGCGCGTCCTTCGAGGGACAGCGGGTCCGCCCCGGGAAGACCTACACCTACGAAGGGACGCTCACCCTCGACGCGCCCGACGAGTGGACCTTCGTCGTCCACTACGGCGGCACCCGCCCCACGGTCCACGTGGACGGCAACGAACTCTTCGCCGCCCAGGACCGCGAGGCCGAGCTCTTCGCCGGCTTCGGGCTCGTCTCCACCGCCCCCGACGGCCTCAAGGTCCGCCGCCGCACCCTCCACCTCGCCGCCGGACGCCACACCCTGCGCGTCACCGCCCCCGGCGGGGACGCGGGCCAGCTCTTCCGGCTGCGCCACATCACCGCCGCCACCCGCGCCGCCGACGTCGCCGAAGCGGTACGCGTGGCCCGCGCCGCCTACGGGGTGGTGCTGTTCGCCTACGAGGACGCCGCCGAGGGCCGCGACCGCACCACGCTCGCCCTGCCCGGCCACCAGGAGGCGCTCATCGAGGCGGTGACCGCCGCCAACCCCCGGACGACCGTCGTCCTCAACACGTCCTCCGCCGTCACCATGCCGTGGCTGGACCGCACCGGCGCCGTGCTCCAGATGTACTACCCCGGCCAGGAGGGCGCCGCTGCCACCGCCGCCGTCCTCTTCGGCGACGCCGACCCCGGCGGCCGCCTCACCCAGACCTACCCCGTCTCCGACACCCGCCACCCCACCGCCGGCGACCCGCGCCGCTACCCCGGGGCCGGCGGCGTCCAGGAGTACTCCGAGGGCATCCGCACCGGCCACCGCTGGTACGACGCCGAGGGCGTCGAGCCGCTCTTCCCCTTCGGGCACGGCCTGTCGTACACCACCTTCGCCTACGCCGGGCTCGCCGTGACCCCCGCGCCTGGCGGCGGCCTCACCGCCCGCTTCACCGTCCGCAACACCGGGCGGCGCACCGGCGTCACCGTCGCCCAGCTTTACGCCGGGCCCTCGCCCGACCTGGCCCTCGACCAGCCCGAGCGCATCCTGGCCGGCTACCGGCGCGTCGAGCTGCGCCCGGGCCAGGTCCGCCACGTCACGGTGCCCATCGCCGCCCGGACGCTCTCCTCCTGGGACCCGGCACGGCACGCCTGGGTGCTCGGGACGGGCACCCGCACCGTCCGGCTGGGCACCTCCGCCAGGGACCTGCGGCTGACCGCTCGGGCGGAGGTCCTCCCGGCGTGACGAGGTAGGCTGCCCGGCGTGCGCCACGCCGGGCAGCACGGAACGACGACGGAGGGACCGGCTTTGCACGTCCAGGAGTGGCTCGAGACCGTTCCCGCGGTCAGCATCTACATCCTGGTGGGGGTGGTGATCGGGCTGGAGAGCCTCGGCATCCCGCTGCCGGGCGAGATCGTCCTCGTCAGCTCGGCCCTGCTCGCGTCCCAGCACGGCGACATCAACCCGTACGTCCTGGGCGCGTGCGCCACGGCGGGCGCCATCATCGGTGACTCCATCGGCTACGCCATCGGCCGCAAGGGCGGCCGGCCCCTGCTGGCCTGGCTGGGCGGCAAGTTCCCCAAGCACTTCGGCGAGGCCAACATCGCGGTGGCGGAGCGGTCGTTCGAGAAGTGGGGCATGTGGGCCGTCTTCTTCGGGCGGTTCGTGGCCCTGCTGCGGATCTTCGCCGGGCCGCTCGCGGGCGTGCTGCGCATGCCGTACTGGAAGTTCCTCGTCGCCAACGTCTTCGGCGGCATCCTCTGGGCGGGCGGCACCACGGCCGTCATCTACTCGGTCGGTGTGGTGGCCGAGGCCTGGCTGAAGCGCTTCTCCTGGCTGGGCCTGGTCCTCGCGGTCCTGGTGGGCCTGACGTCGCTGCTGGTCCTGAAGAACCGCGCCAAGAAGGCGGCCGCCGAGGCCGAGGCCCGGGCGGCCACCGCCCCCGCCGCCGCCACCACCGACTGAGCCCCCGGGGGCGTCAGGACGGGTGGGCGGCCCCGTGGGCCCGCGCGAGCTCCAGGTACATCGCGGCGTTCAGCTTGATCCCCTCGCGCTCCTCGTCCGTGAGCGCCCGCTTGACCTTGGCGGGCACGCCCGCGACCAGCGAGCCCGGCGGGACGCGCATGCCCTGCGGGACGAGGGCCTGCGCGGCGATCAGTGAGCCGGCGCCGATGTGGGCCCCGTTCAGCACCGTCGCGCCCATCCCGACCAGCACGTCGTCCTCGACGGTGCAACCGTGCAGCACCGCGTTGTGCCCGACCGAGACGCGCTCGCCGACCGTGACGGGGAACCCGGGGTCGACGTGCACGGTGCAGTTGTCCTGCACGTTGCTGTCGGCGCCCAGGACGATCGGCCCGCAGTCGGCGCGCAGCACCGCGTGGTACCAGACGCTCGCCCCCGCCGCCATCGTCACCTCGCCGACCACCACGGACGTCGGGGCCGCGAACGCGTCCGGATGGACGTCCGGTTCCTTGCCGGCCACCCCGGTGATCAACGCCCGCTCTGTCATCGCCTGCTCCTCGTGTTGCGGAAGTCGCGCCAGGGGAACCGTAAGCGACCCCCGACGCGGCGGCGACGGTGGGGCGAACATCACAGACCGCGCTGCGGGCCGCTCGTGACCCGGCCGATTACGGTTGCCGGGTGCCGAAGAACAGAAACACGTTCTCTTCCCTGGCCGCGTGGCGGCGCCGGGTCCTCAGCCGGGCCGTGCAGGGCGGCTGGCGTTGGGTGCAGGAGACGGGTGCCGTGACCGCCGAGCACCCCGGGCGGCTGCGGTTCCGCCGGCTCGGTCCCGGTACCCGGCTGGCGTTCCCGCAGGGCACGGTCTTCGGCGAGGAGTGGATCGAGCTGGGGGACCACTGCATCATCGCCGAGCAGGTCACGCTGACCGCCGGGATGCTGCCCGGCCTCGACCTCGGGCCGGACCCGGTACTGACCCTCGGCGACGGGGTCGTCCTGGGCCGCGGCAGCCATGTCGTGGCGGACGCGGCCGTGACCATCGGGTCGGACACCTTCTGCGGCCCGTACGTCTACATCACCTCGACGAACCACAGCTACGACGACCCCGACGAGCCCATCGGACGCCAGTGGCCGCGCTCGGCGCCGGTGGAGATAGGCCCCGGCTGCTGGCTCGGCACCGGCGCGGTGATCCTCCCCGGCGCCCGGATCGGCCGTAACGTGGTGGTCGCCGCGGGGGCCGTCGTCCGGGGCGAGGTGCCCGACCACGCGGTGGTCGCCGGCGCGCCGGCGCGGGTCGTACGCCGCTGGGACGCCGAGCGCGGCTGGCAGCCGCCGCTGCGCACGCCCGCTCCGGTGCCGGTGCCGGAGGGCGTCACGTCCCAGCAGCTCGCCGCGCTGGCCGAACTGGACCTCGACAGCGCCTGATCAGCCGGCCGCCAGCAGCACGGTGCCGACCAGGGCCAGCCCCGCCCCCGCGGCCTGCACCGCCCGCAGCCGTTCCCCGAGGACGCCCCGGGCGGCGAGGGCCGTCACCACCGGGTAGAGGCTGGCGAGCACGGCGGCCACGGTGACCGGACCGTGCTGCGCGGCGATGGCGTACGTCCCGTTGGCGGCGACGTCCGCGAGGCCCACGAAGGCCAGCGCGGGCACCGACGCCCACAGCACCCGCATCCCGCCGTCCTCAGGCAGGGCCCGCCCGCCCCGCCGCACCGAGATCCACAGGGCCGGCCCGGCCACCGCGACATTGGTCACGCGCTGCACGAACAGGGCGAGGAACAGTCCGGTGAGGGTCGTGGACGCCTCCGCGATCAGGGCCATCACCGAACCGAAACCGAACGCCGCGACCAGCGTCAGCAGCACCGCCTGCCGTTGCACCGGCGCCCCGCGCAGCTCCGGCCCGCCCGCCAGGACGACGCCGGCGACGGCCACCCCGATGCCGGCGAACTGGAGCAGCCCGGGCCGGTCGCCGACCAGCAGGCCCACCGACACGGGGACGACCACGCCGAGCGAGCCCAGCGGGGAGACCACGCCCATCGGGCCGAGGGCGAGTGCCTTGTAGAAGGCGAGCATGGCGGCCGGTCCGACCGCTCCGGCCGCCACCGCGTACCAGAGCTGCGGCCCCGCCTCGCTCCAGCCGCCCGTCGCGAGCACCACCGCGCCGAGCACGGCGACGGCGATGGTCTGCGAGGCGAGCACGACGGTCAGGGCGGGCGCGCGCCGGGTCAGCAGGCCGCCGCCGAAGTCGGCCAGCCCCCACAGGAGGCTGGTGGCCAGGGCGAACAGTGCTGTCATGACATCCTCGCAGTACAGTGCGGTGAACATGGGGGTGCACCACACCGTAGTGCAATCCATTGAACTCTGTCATCCAGAATATTGGACGGAATGTGTCGGACCTCGACCAGCTCACGCAGTCGCTCGCCCGCAACCTCAAGCGCTGGCGCGGTGAGCGCGGCTTCACGCTCGACGCGCTCGCGGCCCGTGCCGGCGTCAGCCGCGGCATGATCATCCAGATCGAGCAGGCCCGTACGAACCCCAGCGTCGGCACCACCGTCAAGCTCGCCGACGCCCTGGGCGTGTCCATCACCACGCTCCTGGACTACGAACAGGGCCCGCACGTCCGCCTCGTGCCCCAGGAACAGGCGGTACGGATGTGGTCCACCGACAAGGGCAGCAGCACCACCCTCCTCGTCGGCGCCGAGGCCCGCGGCCCCCTGGAACTGTGGGCCTGGACACTGGTGCCCGGCGACGTCAGCGCCTCCGACCCGCACCCGGACGGCACCACCGAGCTGCTCCACGTCACCGCCGGCGAACTGACCCTCGTCGTCGACGGGGTGCACCACCCGGTGCCCGCCGGGACCTCCGCCGTCTTCGAGTCCAACGTCCCGCACGCGTACCGCAACGACGGCGAGGAGACCGTCGAGATGACCATGGCGGTCTCCATCCCGCCCGTACGCTGAGACGGCCGGCCGCCCCCGTCCTCCGGGCAGCGGCCGGCGCCGGGGCGAGCCGGCCGTGCCCGGCGAGGCCCTGGAGCGACTGCCGGGCGCGGTCGTCCTCGAGCGCCTGGGACCCGGCGTCAGCGCGGGCTGAGCAGCGGGATCTCGATCGCGGGGCAGCGGTCCATCACCATGTCGAGCCCGGCCGCCCGGGTGCGCTCGTACGCCTCCTCGTCGACCACCCCGAGCTGGAACCACACCGCCTTGGCGCCCTTCGCGACCGCCTCGTCCGCGACCGCGCCGGCCAGGCGGCTGTTCACGAACACGTCCACGACGTCCACCGGGAACGGGATCTCCGCGATCGAGGCGTACCCCCGCTCGCCGTGCACCGTCTCGGCCTTCGGGTGCACCGGCACCACCCGCTTGCCGAACCGCTGGAGGACGGCGGCCACCCCGTAGGCCGCGCGGGCCCGGTTGCCGGACAGTCCCACCACCGCCCAGGTGTCCCCGGACTCGGTCAGGATCTTCGCGATGGTCTCCGCCTCGCCGGTCACGTCCGCCTCCTGTGCGTGGATCACGTGGGGTTCAGGTCCACCCGCGCCAACCGCCGGACGCCGCCGGAGATTCCCGCGCACCCGTACGCATAGGGTTGGGGGATGCAGGAGCAGTACCGGACCGTCGCCCGCGCGGGCGTGCACGAGACCGAGATCAACCGATCGCGCTTCATCTGCGCCCTCGCGCCCGCCGCGACCGAACAGGAGGCGCAGGACTTCGTCGCACGCGTCCGCAAGGAGCACCCGGCCGCCACCCACAACTGCTTCGCGTACGTCATCGGCGCCGCCGCCGCCGTGCAGAAGGCGAGCGACGACGGGGAACCGGGCGGCACCGCCGGCGTCCCCATGCTCCAGATGCTCCTGCGCCGCGAGGTCCGGTACGCCGTCGCCGTCGTCACCCGCTACTACGGCGGCGTTAAGCTCGGCGCGGGCGGCCTCATCCGCGCCTACGGCGGTGTGGTCGGAGAGGCCCTGGACGCGCTCGGCACCCTCACCCGGCAGCGCTTCCGCCTCGCCACCGTCACCGTCGACCATCAGCGCGCCGGGAAGCTGGAGAACGACCTGCGGGCCACCGGCCGCGCGATCCGCGACGTGCGCTACGCCGAGGCCGTCACCATCGGGATCGGGCTGCCCGACGCCGACGTCGACGCCTTCCGCGCCTGGCTCGCCGACACGACCGCCGGCACCGCCCGGCTGGACCTCGGCGGCGAGGCGTACGGGGACGCCTGACACCGCCCGAAGGGCCGGCACCGGCCGGGCCCGCCGCCCCGGCGACGGTCGGCCGCCGCCCCCGCCCACCGGTGAAAAAAGAGGTCCGTGACGTAGGGGGTGCCGCGCACCGTTAGCGTGTACGGGGTGCACAGAGGTGCCCGTGGGGGCCCCGGGGGCGGAGGAGCGGAACACATGCAGGTCGGAGCGGCGTCGTGAGGATGCTGCACACATCGGACTGGCACCTGGGGCGGTCGTTCCACCGGGTGGGCCTGCTCGACGCGCAGTCCGCCTTCCTCGACCACCTGGTGGCCACGGTCCGCGAGCACGACGTGGACGTGGTCCTGGTGGCCGGGGACGTCTACGACCGGGCCGTGCCGCCGCTGCCCGCCGTGGAGCTGTTCGACAGCGCCCTGCACCGGCTCGCCGAGGCGGGCGTCGCCACCGTGATGATCTCCGGCAACCACGACTCCGGCCGCAGGCTCGGCGTCGGCGCCGGGCTCATGGAACGGGCCGGCATCCATCTCCGCACCGACCCCGCCGGCATCGGCACCCCCGTCCTCCTCCCGGACGCCCACGGCGACGTGGCCCTCTACGGACTGCCGTACCTCGAACCCGCGCTCGTCCGCGATCAGCTCGGCGCGGAGAAGAGCGGCCACCAGGCCGTCCTCACGGCCGCCATGGAACGGGTGCGCGCCGACCTCGCCGGCCGCCCGCCCGGCACCCGCTCCGTCGTCCTCGCCCACGCCTTCGTCGCGGGCGGCGAGCCCAGCGACAGCGAGCGCGACATCACCGTCGGCGGCGTCGCCGCCGTCCCCGCCGGGGTCTTCGACGGCGTCGACTACGTGGCCCTCGGCCACCTGCACGGCAGCCAGACCCTCACCGAACGGGTCCGCTACTCCGGCTCGCCCCTCGCCTACTCCTTCTCCGAGACCGACCACCGCAAGACGATGTGGCTCGTCGACCTCGACGGGGACGGGACGGTCCGCGCCGAACGCGTCGACTGCCCGGTGCCCCGCCGCCTCGCCCGCGTCCGGGGACGGCTCGACGACCTGCTCGCCGACCCCGCGCTGGAACGCCACGAGGACTCGTGGGTCGAGGCCACCCTCACCGACCCGGTCCGCCCCGCCGAACCGATGGCCCGCCTCACCGAGCGCTTCCCCCACACCCTCAGCCTCCTCTTCGCCCCCGAACGGCCCGACGACGACCCCGGCGCCTCCTACGCGCAGCGCCTCCAAGGCCGCGACGACCACCAGATCGCCGAGGACTTCGTCGCCCATGTACGCGGCGGCGCCGGCCCCGACGATCACGAACGGGCGGCGCTGCTGCGCGCCTTCGACGACGTACGGACCGGGATGACCCGGCGCGAGGTGGCCGGATGAGGCTCCACCGGCTCGACATCACCGGCTTCGGCCCCTTCGGCACCACCCGGACCGTCGACTTCGACACGCTCTCCCGCGCCGGCCTCTTCCTGCTCCACGGACCGACCGGCGCCGGCAAGACCTCCGTCCTCGACGCCGTCTGCTACGCCCTGTACGGAGCGGTGCCCGGCGCCCGCCAGAGCCCCGGAACGTCCCTGCGCAGCGACCACGCCCCGGTGGGCACCCCCACCGAGGTGGTCCTCGACCTGACCGTCGCCGGCCGGCGGCTGGAGATCACCCGCCGGCCCGCCCAGCCGCGCCCCAAGAAGCGGGGCGGCGGCTTCACCACCGAGAAGGCCCAGTCCTGGCTGCGGGAGTACGACCCGGCGAGCGGCACCTGGAAGGGCCTCAGCCGCTCCCACCAGGAGATCGGCGAGGAGGTCACCCAGCTCCTCGGCATGAGCCGGGACCAGTTCTGCCAGGTGGTGCTGCTGCCACAGGGCGACTTCGCGCGGTTCCTGCGGGCCGACGCCGAGGCACGCGGCAAGCTCCTCGGCCGGCTCTTCGACACGCGGCGCTTCGCCGCCGTCGAGGAGCGCCTCGCCGAACTCCGGCGCGCCGCCGAGCAGCAGGTCAAGGACGGCGACGAACGGCTCCTCGCCCTCGCCCACCGGATGGTCCAGGCCGCCGGCCCCGCCGCCGAGGGCCCCGCCCCGGACGCCAGGCCCGGCGACCCCGGCCTCGCCGGTGCCGTGCTGTCCTGGGCGGCCGTCGCCCGGTCGGGCGCCCGCGAGGCGCTGGACGCCGCCGGACTGGCCCTGCTGGCCGCCGAGGACCGGCGGGCCGCCGCGCGCCAGGCCCTCGACGACGAACGGGACCTGGCCGCACGGCAGCGGCGGTACGAGGACGCCCGGCGGCGCGGTGCCGAGCTGGACGCCCGGCGGGCCGAGCGCGACGGCTGGCAGGCCCGCCTGGAGCGGGGCCGCAAGGCCGAACGGGTCGCCGGGCCGCTGAGCCTGCGCGACGACGCCGAACGGGAGCACCGGGCGGCCCGCGCGACGCACGAACGGGCCGTCGCCGGGCTCCCCGCCGAGCTCGCGGAGGCGGGCGCCGAGCGGCTGGCCGCCCGCGCTGGCACCCTGCGCGAGGAGCTCGGCGGCCTCGACACCGCACGCCGGGCAGAGCGCCGCGCCGGGGAACTCGCCCGCGAACGCGACGAGCTGGACCGGCAGGCCCGGGCCGACGAGGAGGCCCTGCACGACGCGGACGGGTGGCTCGCCGGCTGGGAGACCACCCGCCGCGCCCTCCTGGACCGGGTGGAGGCCGCCCGGGAGGCCGCCACCCGCGCCGAACACCTCGCGGGCCGCCTGGAACCCGCCCGCCGCCGGCTCGCCGCCGCCCGCCGGCGCGACGCGCTGGTACGGGACGCCGAGGAGGCCGCCGGCCGCCTGACGGCCGCCCGGGAGGAGGCCAACGCCGCCCACGAGCGGTGGCTGGACCTCCGCGAGCGCCGCCTCCGGGGCATCGCCGCGGAACTGGCGGCCGCCCTCACGGCCGGCGAACCGTGCGCGGTGTGCGGTTCCGCGGAGCACCCGGCACCCGCCCGCGCCGGCGCCGGGCACGTCGACCGGACGACGGAGGACGCCGCCTACGCGGCCCACACCCGGGCGGACGAGACCCGCTCGGCGGCCGAACGCGCCCTCGCGGTCGCCCAGGAGGCGCTGACGGCCGCCCGCGCCGAGGTCGCCGGGTACGGCACCCGGCGTTCCGGCGCCGGCGCCCGGCCGGCCGGCGCCGCACCGGAATCGGGCGCCGGCGCCCGGCCGGAGCGGGCCCCGGGCGACGATCCGGCGGCCCCCGCGGGCGGCCCGGGCGCGGCCGGTGACCAGCCCTCCGTCCCCGTACTGGCCGACGAGGTCGCCCGGCTGGAGGACGCGTACGCCGAGGCGCGGGACGAGGCCGGCGGCGCGCACGCGGCGCGCGAGGCGCTGGACCGGGCCGAGGAGGAGCACCTGCGGAGGCTGGAGGTGCGCCGGCAGGTCGAGCGCCGGGCCGCCGCCCGGACGTCGCGCCGCGAGGCGCTCGACCGGGAGCAGGCCACCGTGGACGCCGAGCTGGCCCGCGTCCCGGGCGGCGCCGTGGCCGGGCACGCCGCGGCCCTGGAGCACCGGATCGCCCGCCTCACCGAGGCCGCCGAGGCGGTGCGTACCGTCGAGGACACCGCCCGCCGTCTCAAGGAGGCCGACGGCCGGCTCGCCGACGCCGCGTTCCGGGCCGGCTTCGACACCCCGGCCGCCGCGGCCGCCGCGCTGCTCGACGACGCGGCCCACCGCGACCTCCAGCGGCGGCTGGACGCCTGGCAGGCGGAGGCGGCCGCCGTCGCCGACCGGCTCGCCGAGCCCGGGACGCGGGCCGCGGCCGAGCGCCCGCCCGCCGACCCGGACGCCGCCCTCGCGGCCCACACCGCCGCCGACCGGACCGCCCGCGACGCCGACGCCGCCCTGGCCGCCCACCGCGAGCGCTGCGCCGAGCTGGACCGGCTGTCCCGGCAGGCCGCCGCCGAGGTGCGGCGCCTGGGCCCGCTGCGCGAGGACTACGAGCGGGTGGCGCGGCTCGCGGCGCTCACCGCCGGCACGTCCGCGGACAACGAGCGCAAGATGCGGCTGGAGTCCTACGTGCTCGCGGCCCGGCTCGAACAGGTGGCGGCCGCCGCGACGGCACGCCTGGCCCGCATGTCGTCCGGCCGGTACACCCTCGTCCACTCCGACGCCCGGGCCGGCGGCAGGCGGGCCGGTCTCGGACTGCACGTCGTCGACGCCTGGACGGGCGTCGAGCGGGACACCGCGACGCTCTCCGGCGGGGAGACCTTCTTCGCGTCCCTGGCGCTGGCCCTGGGCCTCGCCGACGTCGTCACCGAGGAGGCCGGCGGCGTACGGCTGGACACGCTCTTCATCGACGAGGGCTTCGGCAGCCTAGACGACCAGACCCTCGACGAGGTGCTCGACGTGCTGGACTCGCTGCGTGAACGCGACCGCAGCGTGGGCATCGTCAGCCACGTCGCCGACCTGCGCCGCCGGATCCCGGTCCAGCTCGAGGTCGTCAAGGAGCGCGGCGGCTCGACGGTGCGGCTGCGCGGCGGGGGAGCGGTCAGCGGCTGACCGGGCGGCGCGGCAGGGGCGACGAGTAGACCACGCTCGTGGTCACCGATCCCAGCGCGCCGACCTTCCCGGAGACCTCCTCCAGGTGCCGCATCGAACGGGCGGCGACCTTCAGCACGAAGCAGTCGTCGCCCGTCACGTGGTGCGCCTCCAGCACCTCCGGCGTCGTGTCCAGCAGGTCGTGGAACGGCTTGTAGTTGCCGTGGGGGTAGCGCAGCCGCACGAAGGCCAGGATCGGCAGTCCGAGGCTCTCCGGGTCGACGACCGCGGTGTACCCGGCGATGACCCCGGCCTCCTCCAGCCGGCGGACCCGTTCGGTCACGGCGCTGGCGGACATGGAGACCGTACGGGCCAGTTCGGCGAAACTGGCCCGGCCCCGGTCCTGGAGGGCGGCGAGGATGCGCCAGTCGGTGGCGTCCGGGGAATACGCGGTCATGCCCGAGGAATAGCAGGGGAATCCCCGGCCGGACAAGACGAGCTCCGTGGATCGTCACTTCACCGGAATGATCGACGAGCCGTAGATTTCCGGACATGACGACGACACCGAACACCAGCGCCCCCGCCCCCGCCAACCCCGTCCTCCGCGTCCCGCCCGCCTCACCGGCGGCCGCCGCCGCGTACTTCTCCGCGTCCCTCGCCTTCCACGCCGACGTCTCGGACGTCGCCTCGGCGCTCGCGGCCGGCGGCGACCCCGGCTTCGTCGTGCTGGACACCGTTATCCGGGCAGATACCTGTCTCACCAGCGAATCTGTCTCTGTGGACGTGCGGGGGAGATTCACTCGATCGAGCACGTTGTCTCCGCCCGGAGGCGCCGTCCGATAGTGGAAGTGACGGAGAGACAGCCGGCGGGTGCACTTCTCGGCCCGGCAGCGATGGAGGGTCTGTTCAGCCTGGTCGTTGATGGTGCACGTGTGGACTTTGTAGGTGGCAGCTTTTGGAGGTTCGCCTCGGGCCGCTCCCTCCTGATCATTAGGCTGCTGCCATGGCTGAAGGCGAGAGCGCGGCGGTTGTCGAGGCTGGCATCGACGACCTGGGCTGGTCCAACACCCGCCTGTGGGTGGAGCGGAGCTTGTGCCCCGGAGACCGGATCCGTGCAGTGGCAACGCTGCGAGGGGGCTGGACATCACAGATGCGCCGTCTCGATGTTGAGGGAGAGGGTGGGCCGTACTCCGTCGTCCTTCGGTCCTTCGTCAAGCCGTTCTTCGTGAAGCACGCACTGGGACTGCTCACGCGGGAAGCGGACATCCTTCGTCTGCTCGCGGATACGAACGTGCCAGCCGCTTCTCTTCGTGGTGTTGATGCCGCAGCCGAGCACTGCGACCATCCGTCGCTACTGATGTCGTTGCTGCCAGGGAGCGTCAGGCTGGACGGGGAGGACATCGAGCGAAAGACCGAACTCCTAGCCCGGCAGTTGGTAGCGATTCACAGGCTGGTCGTGCCAGAAGAAGTTCGGCCGCGCATCTATCAGGCTTGGACCAGCCCAGAGCGAGTGCAGGTTCCCGAGCAACCGAAACAGCCGGATGTGTGGCAGCGTGCCGTGGATGTGATCCGCCGTCCGCCGCCCGCCTACCAACCTTGTTTCCTGCACCGCGACTTCCACCCGGGGAACGTGCTCTTCTCAGGAGAAGGAGCCGATCTGGCGATCACGGGTGTCGTGGACTGGGTGGAGACGTCCTGGGGACCCGCTGACCTGGATGTGGCCCACTGCTCCACCGCCCTTGCTCTGCTGCACGGAGTGCACGTCGGCATGCGCCTGGCGGATCACTACATCGCAGCCGGTGGAACGCTCAGCGCCGACCCGGCTGATCACCTGTACTGGCGCGTGCTGGATGCCTTGGCCTTTGCTCCCGACGCGGAGAAGGTAGCCGAGCCGTGGCGGGAACTTGGGAGGGTGGACCTGACGTCGGCCGTACTCGCCCAGCGCTTGGAGGAGTACCTCCAAGCGCTCTTCAGTCGGTACGGCTGAGCTGTAGGGTCTCGCGTTCCGTGTCATAGAGAATCGCTCTGAGCTGCGGTGCTTCAGGCTGTCTCACGCGAAGCGAGTTCGTCTCCGGGAGCGTGTCATTTCCTCGGGCACTTCCCTGTCCCAGTTCGGTGCGCCTCGTGGAGACCCCTCTGCTCAGGCGCCTCCACGAGGTCTGCGATCAGTCGAGTTCCTTGGGCCCCTAGTGAGCGGCTTCCGCTCCTGTCATCAAGGCCCAGTATCGGTCTCCGTATGACCAGTGCCACCACTCTGTGGGGTAGTTGACCAGGCCAGCAGCGGTAAGCGCCATGCTCAAGATGTTCCGATGGGAGCGGGCCTCGGCGCTGATGATGTCGGCTTGCGTGTAACAGGCACCTGCGCTCTCCTCAGGAGTCGCATTCATGCGGGTGCCCATGTCGAGTTCACGACCGTCGGCATCGGCCAGCGTCAGGTCAACGGCTGCGCCTGCGCTGTGCGGTGCGATCTCGGGCGGCGAGACATAGCGACTGGCGGCCGAACGAACCTGGTCAACGGACCATCCCGGGTGATCGGCCCGCAGGTGGGCGGCGTATTCGTCGAAGTACTGACGTTGAAGGGACGGCGGGCGATACCCCTCGACGAACAGCAGCCGTACTTCTTCGGGTAACAGTGCCTGTGCTTTGAGAAGTCGATCGAGTACTCCTTCTCGCAGGTGGGTGAAGGCGCCAGCGGAGTCCTGCCACTTCCGCTCATCGACCAGCAGGGGGTGTCTCGTCGCACATCCACGAGCCGTTCACCGCCCTCCTGAACAGGCACGGCTGGTGAGGACCGCTTCGGGGAACGCGGGCAGGACCTGCGTCAGGATCCGCTGCCGGGTGCGGCGGTGGACGAGCTCGAACGCCTCGGCGGGCATCTCCTGGCGCTGGTCTTCGATGTGGTCCAGATAGGCCAGGACGGCGGGCAGCTTTCGCGAGGTGATCACTGCGTTGGAGCAGTCCAGGCAGCTCCAGAACGGAACCGGGCAGGCCTGCCCGGCGCTGCCGAACGGGGAGTTGAAGAAGTCCCGGCAGGACGACAGCCACAGGTCCATCTCGCCGTCCAGCAGCTGCTTCGCCTCCTCCTGCCCGACGTCGAACTCCTTCGCCGCGGCCGCGGCGTCCTGCTGCAACTCGGCCTCCCGCTGCGGTGGGATCACCCGCAGCAGGACCGCCTCCTCAAGGGCCTGTGTCAGGCCGTCGGCGACCGCGGCCTCGTGCAGCGGCCGACGCGCCGGAATGTCGGCGTAGTGGGTGGCTGCCACCTCTGTGGAGTGGCCGCGCGCCAGCAGGGGGAGCTGCCCCTTGGTTGCCCGGTAGAACTCCGCCTTGTAGGTCTTGCGGAGCCGTTTGAGCTGGACGGCCAGCCGTTCACCCTGTTCGTCGCACATGTCGTAGCGCTCGCAGAACAGGCCGGCCGCATGCCGTGGTCGGAAGTGCCGCTGGCCGCCGCTGATCCTCCCGGTCCGGTCCTGCCAGTAGATCCACAGCGCCGACTTCGAATCGTCCCAGGCATGCGCCCGGGCCCGCCGGGTGAGCCGCATGACCAGTCGGATCAGTCCGCCCGGTGTACTCACTCCTCCGTCACGTACCCGCATCCGGTTCAGCTCGCTGCCGTGCCGACGCCGCTTGATGTACTCGATCTCGACGTAGCCACGGGTCGGATTCTTCAGGCAGTCCACCGACAGCTTCAGCGCGCACTCCGGCTCCAGCCCGGTGGACAGGACCAGCAGCAGGTAGAGGGCCGCCAGGTCCTCCGCCGTCGGGAACACGGCCTGGTGCAGCTGACGCTGCCTGCCCTCCCAAGGTTCCGGTCCCATGCCAGCCTGGCGGGTGCGGTGGGCCATCAACTCCCGGACGCTCAAAGGGCCGTGGCGGTCCAAGTACCACAGTACGTTCTCCCGCAACCCCCACCCGCCGACCAGCGGATCCTGACCCGCGGCCACCAGGGCATCCGCCTCGACCGTCAGCCGCCGTACCGCGTCACGGATGTGGCGGCGGCATGCCTCCCGCAGGGCCTGCGCGACCGGCGGAGGATAGGCATCCACCCGCTTGTCGAACGGTGGGCGGGGCCGACGCCCGACGAACATCAGCCGGTCGTGAAGGGCCGGGCTCAGCCTCTCCGGCCCGGCGTCGCGGATCTCGCGCAGCATGGTCAACGCGATCGTCAGCAGCGAGTAGGCCGTCCGCTCGGTCGGAGCTGTGTCGTAGAGCCAGGTCTCGAAGTCGTCGACGTCCCGGGGCGTGATCCGCCCGGCTGTCCAGACGGCGGCGTCCGCGCCCGCCCGGTGGGCAAAGAACACGTCCATCTTCCGGGCGGCCTGGGTGTATGACTGCACCGAGCCGCGCGAGGCGATCCGCCGGCCCACCTGTGCCATCGAGCGGATCGTTGCCCCCAACTCCCTCGCCAGCAAGGGGCACTTGGCGTTCGTCAGGTCCACCAGGGTCGAGGGCTGGCCAGGAAGCGGAATCCGGAAGGCCAGCGGCGAGATGTCCTCGCCTGCCTGCTCGGCCTCGGCAGACGGCAGCGCGAAGTTCGCTCGGCGTGGCCGCCTCAGTCCGCTCACCAGGAACCCACCAGGGACGACAGATCGTCGAGGCCGTCCTCCGTGAGCCGCCCGGCCATTTCGGCGACCGCCTCGTCGATCAGCTCCTGGGCCTCCGCCAAGGAGTCCAGATAGACGTGGGTCGAGCTGATATGGGCATGCCCCAATAGCCGCTGCAGGATCCGCAGCGGGTCCCCCATCACCCGCTGGTAGGCGCCCATCCGCAGATCCGCCTGGCCCGACCGCATCGCCGCGATCTGGCACCGGACCAGCTGAGTGAGTATGTGGACGGCGAACGTGTGCCGGCATGTATGGGGCGATGCCTCCACCGGCAACCCGCCCGCCGTCGTGCGCGCGCAGGCCCGCGTGAACGCGTACTCCCACGAGTTCAGCGCCACCGGCGTACCCCGCTCGCTCAGCCACAACGCCAGCGGCCCCAGGCGCGTCCCGGCGTTATCCACTTCCACCAGCCGCATCCGCTCCTCTGGTGCCAGGTCCGCCCACCGCACCGAGATCCACCGGCCGGACGCCGCCTGCACCCGGCCACCCAGCGGACCCACCTCGCATGCCTCGGTCCACCCACGACCCGGCCACCCTCCCCGAGCCGTCGCACGGGCAAGGGACACTGCCCTCTCCACCTCCGCGTACTCCGTCACCCGACGCAGCACCCGCACCGGCACCCAAACCGCCCGCCCCTTGTCCCCCTTGGTCGTGAGCACCGCCAGATCCAGCCGCGCTGCACGATCCTCCGGAAGCGGCCGCAGCCGGGCCAGCTCCGGCAACAGCAGACTGCCGCCCTCCTCCAGCCGCATCCCCGTGGTCACCAGACATCTGCGAACGCCGCGTTCCTTGCCCCGCAGCGCACCCGGCAGGCTGGATCCTCCGAACCGTCCGACCGAAGCCCCCGCAATCCCACATCCCGAAAGACCCGGTAGCGCTCCAGCGACAGGAACTTCACGGAGGCACCCGGCCCCCTTCTCTTTGGCCTCCGCCACCAGCCGCCCGTTGGCCCGCCCCGCAACAGCCACCTCGCGGTAGCCGAACGGCGCGGACGCCACCAGGCTCTCGTCCATCGCCCACCGGTAGAACTTGTCCAGCGCCGCCGCGGACCGGTTCCACGTCTTCGCCTTCACCCGAAAAGGTGGCTGCGACAGACGGCGGGCAGCGTAGAACGCGTCGAAGTCCGACCGGTCCGCATCCCACACCGACCGACCGCGTACCTCCCCCAAGAACCGACCCCATAACGCCAGATCGCGGGCGTAGCCCTCCCAGATGTTCGCCGAGCGGCAGCCCAGCATCGGCAGAGCCCGAAGGAACCGGTTCAGGTGCACGTCGTACGAGCCGTCCGCGTCGAGGATGAATGGCATCCCCTCGCGTACAGGCTCCCGGTCCAGAACTGCCACCAAGTCCGTACGCGGGCCCGACTCCTGCAGCAGATCCCGCACAGTGAAGAAGACTTCCATGAATCGCGGACCGTAGCGGAATCACCACGCTTCGTGCGTCAGTGAGGCGCTGCCAAACTGCCCGGATAACTCCCGCTCGACGGAGTCCTGGGACCAGGGCCACGTCCCCGGCGCGGTCCACCTGCCGACGGCACTCGTCCCGCAGCAGGCGGAGCGGCTGCTCGACCGGTCGGTGCCGGTGATCACGTACTGCTGGGGCCCGGGCTGCAACGGTGCCACCCGCGCGGCCCTCGCCCTCGCCGAACTCGGCTACCAGGTCAAGGAGATGCTCGGCGGTTTCGAGTACTGGGTCCGTGAGGGCTTCGCGTATGAGACCTGGGAGGGCGTCCGCAAGAGCGACGCCGACCCGCTGACCGCCCCGGTCGTCGCCGGCGACTGCGGCTGCTGACCGGCGTCCGGCGCCCCGCGCCCCACGCGCACGCCCGCCCGGCCCGCGCCCCGCGCGCACGCCCCACGTACTCCCGCCGGGGCACGCGCCCCGCGCGCCCCGTCAGAGCCGGGCCAGCTCCTCCACCAGGTCGTCCAGCCCCAGCGGGCCCTGGGACAGCGCGGCCATGTGCCACTTCCTGGCGTCGAACGCGGCACCGTGCGCCAGGCGGGCCTTCTCCCGGCCCAGCAGCCAGGCGCGCTCGCCGAGCTTGTAGCCGATGGCCTGTCCGGGCACCGACAGGTAGCGGGTGAGCTCGCTCTCGACGAAGGCCGGCGGCCGGCTGGTGTGCCGCTGGAAGAACTCCTGCGCCAGCTCGGGCGTCCACCGCTCGCCGGGGTGGAACGGCGAGTCCGCCGGGATCTCCAGCTCCAGGTGCATGCCGATGTCCACGATCACCCGGCAGGCGCGCATCATCTGGCAGTCCAGGTAGCCCAGGCGCCGCTCCGGGTCGGGCAGGTAGCCGAGCTCGTCCATGAGCCGCTCCGCGTACAGCGCCCAGCCCTCCGCGTTGGCGCTGACGACACCGACGGTCGCCTGGTAGCGGGACAGCCGGTCGGCGACGTGCGTCCACTGGGCGATCTGGAGGTGGTGGCCGGGCACGCCCTCGTGGTACCAGGTCGACACCAGGTCGTACACCGGGAAGCGGGTCTCGCCGTCTACCGGCAGCCAGGTGCGGCCGGGGCGGGAGAAGTCCTCGGACGGGCCGGTGTAGTACGGGGCCGCCGCTCCGCCCGGCGGGGCGATCCGGGACTCCACCCTCCGCACCCGCTCGGCGAGTTCGAAGTGCGTGCCGTCCAGGGCCTCGATCACCTCGTCCATCAGCCGCTGGAGCCAGACCCGCACCTCCTCGACGCCCTCGATGTGGGTGCCGTGCTCGTCGAGGTGGGCGAGCGCCTCCCACGGCCCGGCGCCCGGCAGGATCTTCTCCGCCTCGGCCCGCATCTCGGCCAGCAGCCGGTGGTACTCGCTCCAGCCGTACGCGTACGCCTCGTCCAGGTCGCAGTCGCTGCCGTTGAAGTAGCGCGACCAGCGGGCGTAGCGCTCCCGGCCCACCGTGTCGGGCGCGCCCTTCACCGCCGGCGCGTACACGTCCCGCATCCAGTCGCGCAGGTCCGCCAGGGCTCGGGTGGCGACGCGCGCCGCCGGGTCCAGTTCCGAGCGCGACCCGGCGGGGGCGGCCGTCACGAACTCCTCGAACCAGCCGTGTCCCGCCCCCTCCGCGCCCACCCACTCGGTGAGCTGCCCGATGAAGGTCGCGGTGGCCCGGGGACCGGCCGGCAGCCCGCGCTCCAGGCCGAGTTCGAGCGACGCGCGGTACCCCTCGATCGCGGCCGGCACGGCGCGCAGCCGCTCGGCGACCACCCTCCAGTCGTCCCCGGTCTCCGTGGGCATCACGGTGAACACGATGCGCACCCGGTGCACGGGCGAGCGCATGTTGCTGACCGCGCGGAGTCCCTCGCCGGAGTCGTGGACGGCCAGTTCGGCGGTGAGGCGCTCCCGCAGGAGACGCCCGCACCGCCGCTCCACGCCGGCGCGGGCACCGGGCAGGCGCTCGGCCTCGTCGAGCCGGGCGAGCGTGTCACGGGCCAGCCGGGCGACCTCTTCCTGGCCGGCGGGGGAGAGGTCCGGAAGGAGTCCGGCGCTCTTCCGGACGCCCAGGTACGTACCGGTGATCGGGTCGAGGTCGACGAGCGCGTCGACATAGGCGTCGGCGACCATGCGGGGGAGCGCGCTGCTGGAGGTCTCTGGCATGAGGCCATCCTGGTATGCCACGGGCCTTGTCGTCACCCTCATCCGTCCCGGTCGGCTGACAAATGAGCGGGCGCGCCGGGCGGCAGGAGGGGCCCGCACTCCCACTGCTGGAAGATCAGCCGGGTCTCCACCCGGGCCACCTCCCGCTGCGAGGTGAACTCGTCGAGCACCAGTCGTTGCAGGTCGGAGGGGTCGGACACGGCCACGTGCACCAGGTAGTCGTCGGGGCCGGTCAGATGGAACAGGGCGCGCGACTCCGGCAGGGCGCGGATGCGCTCCACGAACGGGCCGATCAGCTCGCGGCGGTGGGGGCGCACCTGCACCAGCAGCAGCGCCTCCAGACCCCGGCCGATTTTGGCCGGATCGAGACGCAGCCGGTTCCCCAGCACGACACCCGTGCGCCGCAGTCGCGCCACCCGGTCCAGACAGGTGGAAGGGGCGACTCCGACCTCGGCGGCGAGCTCGCGGTAGGTGGTCCGGGCGTCGTTCTGCAAAAGGCGAAGTATGTGCAGATCGACCGTGTCCAACACGACAGAATCGGTCATTCGCCGAACGTAACACGGCGATTTTCGGCTACCGCCCGGTACATGTTCACAGTGCGGTCCATGGATGCCCTGTCTTACGACACCTCGCCCGCCCTCCCCACCCCGAGGGCGCTGGCCACCGAAGCCGTGCACGCCGGGCGCGACGACCTCGCCGCCCTGGGCCTGCACGCCGTGCCGCTCGACCTGTCGACCACGTACCCGTCGCACGACGCGAGGGGCGAGGCCGAGCGCATCGACGCGTTCGCCACCACCGGCGCCCGGCCGGACGGGCCGCCCGTCTACGCCCGGCTCGACAACCCCACCACCGCCCGCTTCGAGACGGCGCTCGCCCGGCTGGAGGGCACCGAGAGCGCCGTCGCGTTCGCCAGCGGCATGGCCGCCCTGACGGCCGTCCTGCTCGTCCGGGCGAGCATGGGCCTCCGGCACGTGGTGGCGGTCCGCCCCCTCTACGGGTGCAGCGACCACCTGCTCACCGCCGGGCTCCTCGGTACGGAGGTGACCTGGACGGACGTGGCGGGCATCGCGGACGCCATCCGCCCCGACACCGGCCTGGTGATGGTCGAGACCCCGGCCAACCCCACGCTCACCGAGGTGGACATCCGGGCGGTCGCCGAGGCCTGCGGCTCCGTGCCGCTCCTGGTCGACTCCACGTTCGCCACCCCGGTGCTCCAGCGCCCGGTGGAGCACGGGGCGCGGATCGTCCTGCACAGCGCCACCAAGTACCTCGGCGGCCACGGGGACGTCCTCGCGGGCGTGGTGGCCTGTGACGAGGAGTTCGCCGGCCGGCTGCGCCAGGTGCGGTTCGCCACCGGTGGCGTCCTGCACCCGCTGGCGAGTTACCTGCTGCTGCGCGGGCTGTCCACGCTCCCGGTCCGGATGCGGGCCGCCGCCACGACCGCCGCCGACCTGGCCCGCCGTCTCGCCGCCGACCCGCGGATCGCACGGGTGTACTACCCGGAGATCGGCGGGGCGATGGTCTCCTTCGAGGTGTTCGGCGACCCGCACGACGTGATCGCCGGGGTACGGCTGATCACGCCGGCGGTCAGCCTCGGCAGCGTCGACACCCTGATCCAGCACCCGGCCTCCATCAGTCACCGCATCGTGGACCAGGACGACCGCCGCTCGGCGGGCGTCAGCGACCGGCTGCTGCGGATGTCGGTCGGCCTGGAGGACGTCGAGGACCTGTGGCGGGACCTGACCGAGGCGCTCAGCGCTCGGCCCGGCCGGCCTGCCGCCGTGGAAGAGGCGCGGGCACACCGTTCAGCCGTGCGGTGATCACCAGGGTGCCCTCCTCGATCTGGTAGTCGAGCGGCAGGTTGAGCCCGCGCATCGCCGCGACCATGCCGGTGTTGGACGACTGGGTCACGGCGTAGACGCTCTCGCAGCCCGCCTCCAGCGCCAGCGCCACCAGGCGGGCCAGCAGTTCGGAACCGATGCCGCGGCGCTGCCACTCGTCCTCGACGAGCAGGGCCACCTCGGTCTCGTCGCCGTCCCACAGCAGGTGCCCGAGGGCGACCAGCCGGCCGGACGCCGTCTGTACGGCGAGGGTGCGCCCGAACCGGGGGCTGAGCAGGTGGTTCAGATAGCCGCGGGCGTCCCCCACCGGGCCGTGGTAGCGCAGGCCCAGGGTGCGGTCCGAGCAGCGGTCGTGCATGGCCCGGGCGGCCTCCAGGTCGCCCTGGTCGGCGCGCCGGACCGTGATCTCGTTCCCCTCCGGGAGGGTCAGCACGTCCTGGCTGCGCGGGATGCGCGGCCCGAGGCGGGCGTCCAGCTCCACCAGGGCGCGGGCCCGGGCGAACTCGGTGGGGGTGAACGGCAGATACGGCCGCTCGATGGTGAGGGCGCCACCGTGGGGGTCGCGCAGCCGCATCACCGTCTCCCCCCGCTCCAGGGCCCCCTCCACCGGTGCGGTCGCACCGGTGGGGCGGCCGGTCGGGGAGACGGCGGGCAGGGAGTGGATGGTGCACCGGCCGAGCAACTGGCGCAGCGCCAGCGGCAGTTCGGCGGCGTCGAGCGCGGTACGGGTGGCCAGGCCCAGCACCCGCGCCGGGGTGTCCACCAAGTCGTGCGCGTCGGCCCGCTCGGTCCACGTGCCGGTGCCGCCCGCCGCGGCGACCTCGCGGGCCAGGGCCGCCGCCTGGAGCGGGGCGGGCGCCCGCAGCAGGAACTCGTCGACCGTCCCGTCGGCCAGCGGGTGCGTCTGGAGGGTCAGGATGTCGACGCGCAGGCGGGCCAGCGCCGTGCACAGCGCGGCCAGGCTCCCCGGCTCGTCGCGCACGGTGGTCCGCATGCGCCACAGCACCGTCCCGGCCGCCGCCTCCCGTTCGGCGGCGGCCCCGGCCGGGCCGCCGCCGGTATCGGACGGGGCCGGCGGGGCATGGCTGTGGCGCCGGGCCCACCAGGTGTGGAACACGGCCGTCGCGACAAGGAGCACCGCCGACACGGCGAGGAGGTGCGGGCCGTGCGGACCGTGCACGATGGTGTTCGCGACCGCGTCCGCGACGGCCACGGCGGTGAACAGCGCGGCCAGTTCGACGAGGTCCCGCCGCCAGTGGTGGCGGCGGCGCGGGGTCTTAACAGGAGTCGCATCCGTCATGGCACCACTGTGACCCGGCGGTGTTGCGCGATCACGAACGTTCTGTGACTGATGGGTTAAGCGTCCCTCTGGTGATATAGGTCCGCTTTTCAACGGTTTGGTCCGCAGGGGATCGGGCGGCCCCGCCCGTCACCCGCCCGCCCGGTCGTCCCCCCGTGCGCCGCCCGCCATCAACCGCACCCCGCGCGCGATCCCGGCCGGCGTCAGATGGGCGTACCCGAGGACCAGGCGCACATCACCGTCGCCGGCCCGCGCCGTCCCGTAGTCGGACAGCGGCCGCAGCGCCACCCCGGCCGCCGCCGCCCGGGCCAGGAACGCCCCCTCCGCGCCGCCCGCTGCCCCGCGCGCCCCCGCGTCCCCCACCGCATCCGGCCGTCGCGGCGCCCAGCGCCCCGGCACGCGGGCGATCACATGGAGGCCCGCCGCGATGCCGCTGACCTCCGTACCCGGAAGGTGCTCCGCCAGGGCGGCTATGAGCGCGTCCCGCCGCTCCCGGTAGGCGCGCCCGCAGCGCCGCAACTGGCGATCGTAGCCACCGCTGGTGACGAAGTGGGCGAGCACCGCCTGGTCGAGCGACGGGTTGCCCAGGTCCATCGTCCGCTTGCGCTCGACGACCTCGTCGGCCAGGGACTCCGGCACCAGCATCCAGCCCAGCCGCAGCCCCGGCGCCAGGGACTTGCTGACGGAACCGGTGTACACCACCCGCTCCGGGTCCAGGCCCTGGAGGGCGCCCACGGGGGCCCGGTCGTAGCGGAAGTCGCCGTCGTAGTCGTCCTCCACCACCAGGCCGTCCACCGCCCGCGCCCACTCCAGCAGCCCGGCCCGGCGCCGCGCCGAGTACGCGATCCCGGACGGGAACTGGTGGGCGGGCGTGGTCACCACGGCCCGTACCCCGGAGGCCGCCAGTGGCCCGAGGGCGAGCCCCTCCGCGTCCAGCGGCAGGGGCACGGTCCGCAGCCCCGCCGACGCGAACAGGGCGGTGGGCTCCGGGCTCCCGGGGTCCTCGGTGCCCAGGGTCCGCATCCCGCGGGCGCCCAGGACGAAGCCGAGGAGCGTCATCGCCTGGGCCACGCCCGAGCACACCACCACCCGCTCCGGATCGGCCACCACCCCGCGCCGCCGCGCCAGCAGGCCGGCCAGGGCGGTGCGCAACTCCGGCAGCCCGCGCGGGTCGGGGTAGCCCAGCGCGTGGTGCGGCAGCCGGGACAGGGCCGCCTTGTGCGCGGCCGCCCAGGCGGTCCGGGGGAACAACGACAGGTCCGGTGTGCCGGGGCGGAAGTCCACGCGCGCGCCCGCGCCGCGCGGCGCCAGGTCCCGCGCGGCCGGCGCGGCCCGCCGCACGGCGTCGCCCACCCACGTCCCGGACCCCCGGCCGCTGCGCAGGTACCCCTCGGCCGTGAGCTGCTCGTACGCCTCCGTCACCAGCCCCCGGGAGACCCCCAGATCGGCCGCCAGCTCCCGGCTGGACGGCAGCCGCGTCCCGGCGGCGAGCCGCCCCGACCTGACCGCGTCCCGCAGCGCGGACTGAAGTGTCCGGCCGCGCCGCCGGGACGGCGCGGACACCGCCGGCAGCAGCAACTCCCAGGCGCTCCCGCCGGGTTCACCCGATCCCTCCGTCATGCTCCCGACCCTACGGCGGACCGGACCGCCCGGGCGCGAAGTGGTCCTCGAACCAGGGAGGGAAGTGGCCCTCCAACGGGACCGCCGACCCGCCTAGCGTCGACGCCATGAACGTGAACCGAACGCGGGGCGCGCTCCTCGCGGCCTTCGCCTGCGTCCTCGTCGGCGCCTCCTTCACCGCCAACGGCGTGCTCGGCGACTACCCGTACGCGGGCGGCCAGGCCCTCCGGTACGGGGTGGCCCTGCTGTTGCTGCTGCCGCTGGTCGCCCGGGGCCCGGCCACGGCGGTGCGCCGGCTGACCGCCCGCCAGTGGGCGCGGATCGCGGTGCTCGCGGCCGTGGGGATGGTCGGCTTCAACCTGGCCGTGCTGGCGGCCGAGCGCACCGCGGAACCCGCGGTCCCGGGCGTCTTCGTCGGCTGCGCGCCCGTGGTGGTCGCGGTCCTGGTGCCGGCCCTGGACGGCCGCCGGCCCACCCGGCCGGTGCTGTACGGGGCGCTGCTGGTCGCGGCCGGGGCGTTCACGGTGCAGGGGTGGGGGCGTACCGACCCGGCCGGGATCGCCTGGTCGGTGGCGGCGCTGGTGGGGGAGGTCGGGTTCGCCGTGCTGGCCGTGCCGGTGCTGCGGCCGCTGGGCCCGAAGCCGCTGACGGCCGTCGTGTGCGGCGTCGCCGCGGCCGAGGCGGCCCTGGTGGGGCTGGTGATGGACGGGGCGGACGCGCTGCGGGTGCCGACCGGACCGGAGGCGCTGGCCCTGCTGTGGCAGGCGGCGGTGGTCACGGTCGTCGGGTTCGTCTGCTGGTACATGGGCGTGCAGCGGATCGGGGCCGAGCGCGCCACCCTGTTCTCCGGGCTCATCCCGGTGTCGGCGGCGATGACCGCGCCGCTGGTCGCCACCGGCTCGTACGGGCTCGCCCAGGGCATCGGCAGCGCCCTGGTCGGCGGGGGTGTCGCGCTCGGCTCGGGCGTCCTCGTGCGCCGGTCAGCGGCTCCCGTCGAGCAGGACGCGCGCGACCAGGGCCGGGTCGTCGTTCATCGGCACGTGCCCGCACCCGGGCAGGCGCACCAGCCGGGCGGCGGGGACGGCCCGCTTGGCGCGCACCCCCTGGCGGCGCGGCAGCAGCCGGTCGCGGGTGCCCCACGCGATGGTGACGGGTAGTCCGGGGACGTCGTCCGTGACCCGGACCGCGCGCCCGGCGGCCAGTGTCAGGGCGAACCCGGCGGCTCCGCGCAGCGCGAGCGTCTCGGCCACCACGGCCTCGGGTGAACGGCGCCCGGGCCGGGCGTAGATGGTGCTGGTCAGGGCGGCCCGCCCGGCGGGCGACCGGGACAGCCACTCGATCACCGGCAGCGGCATCGCCGTGGCCCCCCGGCGCATGGCCAGCAGGGTCCCGAAGGCGTACCGCCGCTCGGCCGGCGTCCAGAAGCCGGCGGGCGAGAGCGCCGTCACCGACCGTACGAGCTTCTTCCGGCCCAGTTCCAGGGCCAGCAGCCCGCCCAGCGAATTGCCCGCCACGTGCGGCCGGTCGAGGCCCAGCGCCTCGATCAGGCCGCCGAGCACCGGCACCACCGTGGACAGGTCGTACGCGAATCCGTCGGGCAGCGCGGGGGAGGCGCCGAAGCCGGGCAGGTCGACGGCGATCACCTCCCGCTCGGCGGCCAGGATCCCCATCACCGGCCGCCAGGCCTGCCAGTGGTGGCCTATGCCGTGCAGCAGCAGCAACGGCTCCCCGTCGCCCATCCGCTCGTACTCCAGCGACACCCTGCCGGACCCCCGGGAGGACTCGACCGGGAAAGACACCTGTGCGGCCATGCTGCTGCTCCCTGTTCCCGACCCCGCGCCCCTGATGTAGACGCCGTGTCAGCAACAATTACCGCCCGGTAGCCGCGAGTTCAAGGGCCTGGTCGTTCCCGCCGTCCCGCCGTACCGCATGATGGGACGGTGGCAACCGACACCGGGACCGAACCCGGCACCGCGACCCCGACCGGGACCGTGACCGGGACGGAACCCGACGGCGCCGCCGCCGTCTTCGAGGCGCACCGGGCCGTCCTGACCGGAGTCGCCTACCGGATGCTCGGCCGGGTGGCCGACGCCGAGGACGTGGTCCAGGAGGCCTGGCTGCGCTGGTCCGCCGCCGCGCACGCGGACATCCGCGAGCCCCGCGCCTACCTCGTCCGCGTCACCACCCGCCTCGCCGTCGACCGGCTCCGCCAGGTGCGGGCGCGCCGCGAGGCGTACGTCGGCCCCTGGCTCCCCGAACCGCTCGTCACCGACTTCGGGCCGGCCGTCCCCGACACCGCCGAGCGCGCGGTGCTCGCCGACTCCGTGTCGCTCGCCGTCCTCGTCGTCCTGGAGTCCCTCTCGCCGCTGGAGCGGGCGGTGTTCGTGCTGCGCGAGGCCTTCGGCTTCCCGTACGCGGAGATCGCGGCCACCCTCGACCGGTCGGAGGCCGCCGTGCGCCAGCTCGCGGGCCGGGCCCGCCGCCACGTCGACGAGGGCAGGCCCCGGTACGACGTCGACCCCGCCGAGCGCCGCGACCTGACCGAGCGTTTCCTCACCGCGGCGGCGGGGGGCGACCTGGAGGGGCTGCTGGCCCTGCTCGCCCCGGATGCGCGGCTCATCGGCGACAGTGGCGGCAAGGCCAAGGCCCCGCTGCGGGTCATGGAGACCGCCGACAAGATCGGCCGCTTCCTCTGCGCGGTGGCGCGGGATCCGGCCACGTTCGGCGAGTTCCGCTCCCTGGAGGTCAACGGGGGGCCCGCGCTGCTGGTGCTCCTGGAGGGGCAGCCGGACTCGCTGACCCAGGTGGACGTCAAGGACGGCCTCATCCAGTGCATCTATATCGTGAGAAATCCTGACAAACTCGCCGCCTTGGTGTCCTAACTGCCCTCCCCTCGCCCTCCCTCGCCGGACCGGGCCCCGCCTCCCGACCTGGACGCGGGGCCCGCCGCCATGCCTCGCAGGCCGGTGCGCGAACACCCTGTGAACGCTCCGCGACAAGGCTCGACTCCGCTGCGTAACCGGCCGACGATTGGTCTTGACCAAGGGTGTGCGCCGCTTTATGGTCGCAAGGGTTAGTGCAGGAACCTTTAATAAACAAGGCACGGAAAGCCGCCGGGAGTCCGGCGATTGCGGAGGATCAGGGTGGGGACCACGCAGCTCGAACCGGTGCCGGAGCCCAAGTACTGGCACCTGAAGACCGTGCTCGGCGAAGCGCTGGACACCGACTTCTCGGTCGGGGAGATCCTGCCCAACGAGCGTGAACTGGCCGCCCGTTTCGGTGTCGCCCGCGCGACGCTCCGCCAGGCACTCGAACAGCTTGAGCTCGAGGGCCGCCTCCAGCGCCGCCGGGGCGTCGGCACCACCGTCGCACCGCCCCGCGTGGGCGTGGACGTCTCCACCGCCCAGGCCCGGTGGCCCGGCGCCGGCGAGGAGGCCTGGCAGCCCGTCGACTGCGCCCTCGCCGCCCCGCCCGCCGCCGTGGCCCGCCTCCTGGACCCGGCCGCCGCCGGCGAACCGGTGCACACCGTGCGCCGCCTCCGGCTGACGCACGGTCAGGCCGTCGCCGCCGAGCAGCTCTACGTGCCCGCCGGCTCCGTCCCGGACCTCACCGCCATCGACGCCTCCGGCGCGGCCCGCGCCCGCAGCGTCCTGCGCGAACTCCAGCGGCTCACCCTGGACGGCCAGGACCGTGCCGTCGAGCTCGGCTCCGCCCGCGCCGACGACGCCAAGGAGCTCGACCGGCTGCCCGGCGCCCCCGTCCTCGTCGTCACCACCCGGTACCTGTCGGCCGGCCGCACCGCCGCCGTCTCCGTCGCCACGTACCGCGCCGACACCTGCCGGCTGACCTTCGGCGACGCGGGCGACTTCGGCATCGCGTCCTGACCCCGCGGCCCGTCGCTCAGCGGCGGGCCGTCACCGTCCCCTCCACCGCGAAGAGCTGCTCCTCCACGTGGTCGAGCGCCAGCCGCAGCGCACCCGTCGCCACCGCCGCCTCGCCCAGCAGCGACAACGCCACCCGGGGCGGCCGCAGACAGAACCGTGCCAGCTCGTCCCGCAGCGGCTGGAGCACACCGTCCAGGCCGGCCGCCCAGCCGCCCACCACCACCAGCTCCGGGTCCAGCGCCAGCACCAGCGCCGCCACGTCGTGCACCAGCCGCTGGATGAACCGGTCCACCGCCGCCCTCGCCCGCGCGTCACCCTCCCGCGCCAGCGCGAAGACCTCCGCGACCGCCTGCTCGTCCAGCGGGTGCAGGGGCTCGTCCGTCGTCGACAGCAGCGTCTCCGGCGTCGCGCCCTGACCCAGCAGGTGCAGCGCGCCGATCTCCCCGGCCGCCCCGCCGAACCCCCGGTGCAGCCGCCCGCCGATCAGCGACCCCGCACCCGGACTCAGCCCGGCCAGGACGAAGACGATGTCGTCCGAGTCGGTCGCGGCGCCCTTCCACTGCTCGGCCACCGCCGCCGCGTTCGCGTCGTTCTCCACCAGCACCGGGCACCGGAACGACCGCCGCAGCCGCTCGCCCAGCGCCAGCCCCGTCCAGCCGGGCAGCGCCGTACCGAGCCGGATCGTGCCGTCCGCCTCCACGATCCCGGGCGTCCCCACGCCCACGGCCCGCAGGCTGCCACGGGCCACGCCGGTGCGCCGCAGCACGTCGGCGACCACCACCCGCACCCGCTCCAGCCGCTCGTCCGCCGAGGCCGTCTCCGAGACCTCCCGCGATCCGGCACCGATGATCCGTCCGTCCAGCCCCGACATCAGCGCGGCCACCCGGCGCGGACCGATCTCGATGCCCAGCAGGTGCCCCGCCTCCGCCCGGAACCGGAACCGGCGCGCCGGCCGCCCCTGGCGCCTGGCCTCGCCCTCCTCGGGCGCCGCCTCGACCACCAGCCCGTTGCCGATCAGCCCTTCGACCACGCCCTCGACGGTCGGCCGGGACAGGCCGGTGATCCTGGTCAGATCGGTGAGCGTGCGCGCGTCCGCGCCCCGCAGCGCATGGAGTACCACCGCGGAGTTGATCCGCCGCAGCAGCGACGGGTCCCCGCCGGTCAGCCGCCCCACAGTGTGTCCTCCCAGCTCGCGCGATGTCTGCCGGATGGTACTCAATGATCCGGCCACCTCGTCACACCCCTTGCCCCTGGTGCGCCGGTCACACCGACAGCCGCCGCGCGGACCACCCCGCGCACCGCCCGGGGCCCGCTCCGGACCGCCCCCGGACCGCCCCCGGGTCGCCCCGCGGGGCCGTCCGGAATGCGGACGGTCCCCCTCGCCGCCCGCCGCACGGGGTGCGCCTGACGGAACGCCAATTGTCAGTGGTGGCGGCTTTACTGGAGCCATGACCACCGCACGGCACCTGACGGCCATCGACCGGCTGCGCTCCCTCCCGTTCCCCGGGGAGTCGGGCAGAACGGACGGGGCCCGCAGCGGTGTTGGCTTCCACATCGGTGAACTCGCCACCAGCGAGGACTTCTGGGAGGACGACGGCACCCGCCGCGAGGCCGTCGAGGACCAGTACGAAGCGGAGCGCGACGCCCTCGCGGCGCTGCTGACCGCCCGCTGGGGCGCACCGCAGGTCTTCAGCCTGTGGTCGCTGTGGGACCGGGCCATGTCCGGCGAGGAGATACCCGAGCCGTGGGTCACGCTCAGCCAGTCGGTGCCCGACGTCCAGCTCTGGCGGGCCGACGGGCGCTGGATAGCCCTGGGCGTCTCCCAGTGGGACGACGAACTGCCGTTCCAGCTCCTCGCCGCCGTGACCGACGTCGACCCGTCCTAGGGGGACACCCCCTAGGACGGGTCCGCCTGGGAAGTGCGCCGGGAGTCGCGTCCGGCGCCGCCGCCCGCCCCGGTGGGTGCGTCCCGGTCGTCCTGGGCGGCCCGCCGCAGCCGGGCGAACTCCTCCGCCATCGTCTCCAGCGTCCAGTGCGCGTTCAGCCCGCTGGGATTGGGCAGCGCCCAGATCCGGGTGTCGCCGATCGTCCGCTCCTGCGGCCCGATCCGGGCCCTGGGCTCGTGGAAGGCCGTGCGGTACGCGGTGATGCCCGCCACCGCGAGCCAGCGCGGGCGCAGCCGCTCCACCTTCAGCTCCAGCAGCCGGCCCCCCTCGCGGAACTCCTCGTCGTCGAGCTCGTCGGCACGCGCGCTCGCCCGGGCGACCACGTTGGTGATGCCCAGCCCGTAGCGCAGCAGCTCGTCCTGCTCGGACGGGCGCAACTGCCGCGGGGTGAATCCGGACCGGTGCAGCACGGGCCAGAAGCGGTTCCCGGGGCGGGCGAAGTGGTGGCCCGTCGCGGCCGACATCAGCCCCGGGTTGATGCCGCAGAACAGCACGGACAGGCCGCCCGCGATCACATCGGGGACGATGCGGTCACGGGCGGCCAGGAGTTCCTGAGGTGTCATACGGGTCGTGTGCCCCGCGTCAGAGGATCGCACCCGGGACGTAACCGGCGGCGTCCGGATGCTGCTTGGCGATCTCCTCGATCCGGGCGACGAGCACCCCGACCTGGTCGGCGGCGGCGCCCGTGAAGGACAGCTTGTCCGCCATCGCCGCGTCCAGCTGCGCCCGGTCCAGCGGGATGCGCTCGTCGGCGGCGAGCTTGTCCAGAAGCTCGTTGCGCTCGGCGCCCCGCTCGCGCATGGCCAGCGCCGACGCCACGGCGTTCTCCTTGATGGCCTCGTGGGCCACCTCGCGGCCGACCCCGGCCCGCACCGAGGCCATCAGCACCTTGGTGGTGGCCAGGAACGGCAGGTAGCGGTCCAGCTCGCGGGCGACGACCGCCGGGAACGCGCCGAACTCGTCGAGCACCGTGAGGAACGTTTCCAGCAGTCCGTCCAGCGCGAAGAACGCGTCGGGCAGCGCCACCCGGCGGACCACCGAGCAGGACACGTCGCCCTCGTTCCACTGGTCGCCCGCCAGCTCGCCGGTCATCGACGCGTAACCGCGCAGGATGACCATCAGGCCGTTGACGCGCTCGCAGGAGCGGGTGTTCATCTTGTGCGGCATGGCGGAGGAGCCGACCTGGCCGGGCTTGAAGCCCTCGGTGACCAGCTCGTGCCCGGCCATCAGCCGGACCGTCTTGGCCAGCGACGAGGGCGCGGACGCGAGCTGCACCAGCGCGGTGACGACCTCGTAGTCGAGGGAGCGCGGGTAGACCTGGCCGACCGAGGTGAAGGCGTGGGCGAAGCCCAGGTGCCCGGCGATCCGCTGCTCCAGCTCGGCCAGCTTCCCGGCGTCCCCGCCCAGCAGGTCCAGCATGTCCTGCGCCGTGCCGACCGGGCCCTTGATGCCGCGCAGCGGGTAGCGGCCCAGCAGCTCCTCCAGGCGCGCGTACGCCACCAGCAGCTCGTCCGCCGCGGTGGCGAACCGCTTGCCGAGGGTCGTGGCCTGGGCGGCGACGTTGTGCGAGCGGCCCGCCATGACCAGCTCGCCGTACTCGCCCGCCAGCTTGCCCAGCCGGGCCAGCACCGCCACCGTGCGGTCGCGCACCAGCTCCAGCGACAGCCGGATCTGGAGCTGCTCCACGTTCTCGGTGAGGTCGCGGGAGGTCATGCCCTTGTGGACCTGCTCGTGGCCCGCCAGCGCGTTGAACTCCTCGATCCGCGCCTTCACGTCATGGCGCGTGACCTTCTCGCGCTCCGCGATCGACGCCAGGTCGACCTGGTCGAGCACCCGCTCGTAGTCGGCGAGCGCGGCCTCCGGCACCTCGATCCCGAGGTCCTTCTGGGCACGCAGCACGGCCAGCCACAGTTGGCGCTCCAGCTTCACCTTCTGCTCGGGGGACCAGAGGACGGCGAGCTCCGCGGAGGCGTAGCGGCCGGCCAGGACGTTCGGGATGCGAGGCTTCGCAGACACAGCAGTCACGTGACCAGATTCTACTGGCGGTTTCTGCAGGTCGGCGCCGCGGTCCGGATTGTGGCTTGCTACGAACGCGGGACTACGGGAGCGGCGTCCCGTCGTCGAGGAGGTACGGCGCCAGCTCCGGGCGCTTGGCGGGCCGCCCGTCGCCGGAGGACCGGCCGGTCAGCCGGCGCCCTATCCACGGCCCCAAGTGCTGCCGGGCGAACCGGACGTCGCCGATCCGCCGGGCCAGCCAGGCGGTCGGCACCGCCGGGGGCAGGGGCGCCCGCCAGTCCTCCGCCGGCTCCAGGCCGAGGGCCTGCCACACCGCCTCGGCCACCCGCCGGTGGCCCTCCGTGGTCAGGTGCAGCCGGTCCAGGTCCCACAGCCGCGGGTCGCCCATCACGTCGGCGCCGTACAGGTCGACGAGGACGGCGCCGTGCCGGTCGGCCAGCTCGCCCACGTACCCGAAGAGCTCCTCCATGCGCGGCCGGAACCGCTCCATGACGGGGCCGTTGCGGCCGGGGCTGCGCATCAGGACGAGCCGCCCGCACGAGGGGGCCAGCCGCTCCACGGCCTCCTCCAGCAGCCCGCGCACCCGGCCCATGTCGCACGTGGCGCGCAGCGTGTCGTTCAGCCCGCCGACCAGGGTCACGACGTCCGCCTTCATGGCCGCCGCCAGGTCCACCTGCTCGTCGACGATCTGGCCGATCAGCTTGCCGCGCACGGCGAGGTTCGCGTAACGGAAGCCGGGCGTGCGGGCCGCGAGACGTGCCGCCAGCACATCGGCCCACCCCCGGTAGGAGCCGTCGGGCAGCAGGTCGGACATGCCCTCGGTGAAGCTGTCGCCGACCGCGACGAAACTGTTGTAGGTGGCATTCATCTCCATGGCGGAGTGATCGTACCGTGCGGGCCGGACGGGCCGGCGGGGGAGCGGACCCGTGCCCGCCCCCGCCGCCCCTGCCGGACACTCCCTAGGCGGCCGGGCGGCCGACCAGTTCGCGCAGCACGTCCTCCATGGTGACGAGGCCGGCCGGCTTGCCGTCGTCGTCGAGCACCGCCGCCAGGTGCGTGCGGCTGCGGCGCATGGCCGTCAGCACGTCGTCCAGCGGCGTGGCCGCCCGAACCCGGGCGATCGGGCGCATCGCCGACACCGGGAACGGCAGGTCGCGCGGGACGGCGTCCAGGGCGTCCTTCACGTGGAGGTAGCCCAGGATCCGCCGGGCCGAGTCGATCACCGGGAAGCGGGAGAACCCGGACTCGGCGGCCAGCGCCTCCAACTGCTCCGGTGTGGTGCCGACCCGGGCGTACACCACCCGCTCGACCGGCATCACCACGTCCCGCACCGGACGGCGCCCCAGCTCCAGGGCGTCGTGCAGCCGCTCGGCCGCCCGGTCGTCCAGGAGACCGGCGTCACCGGCGTCCGTGACCATCCGGGCCAGCTCGTCGTCGGAGAAGGTCGCCGACACCTCGTTCTTCGTCTCCACCCGCATCAGCTTCAGCAGGGCGTTGGCGAACGCGTTGATCGTGAAGATCACCGGCTTCAGCGCCCGCGCCAGCGCCACCAGCGGCGGGCCCAGCAGCAGCGCCGTGCGCGTCGGCTCGGCCAGGGCGATGTTCTTCGGCACCATCTCGCCGAGCAGCATGTGCAGGTAGGTGGCGAGGGACAGCGCGATCACGAACGAGATCGGGTGCACCAGCCCGTGCGGTACGCCCATGACGTCGAACACCGGCTCCAGCAGGTGGGCGATGGCGGGCTCGGCGACGACACCGAGCACCAGGGTCGACAGGGTGATGCCGAGCTGGGCCGCGGCGAGCAGCGCCGAGACGTGCTCCAGCCCCCAGATGACGCTGCGCGCCCGCCGGTCGCCGGCCTCCGCCTCCGGTTCGATCTGGCTGCGGCGTACGGAGATCATGGCGAACTCCGCGCCGACGAAGAACGCGTTGACGACCAGCGTCAGAAGGCCGATCAGCAACTGGATCGCGGTCATCGGCCCGCCTCCCCGTCCTCGTGGGCTCCGTACCAGCCGCCACCGCCACCGCCACCGCCGTGCCGGCCGCCGCCGTCGTCACTGCTGTCGTTGTTCGCCGGTCCGCCCGCCGGGGCGTGCAGCAGGACCCGTGCGGCGCGGCGGCCGGAGGCGTCGACCACGTCGAGCAGCCAGCCGTCCACCGCGACGCTGTCGCCGACGGCGGGGATGCGGCCCAGCTCGGTGGCCATCAGTCCGGCGAGGGTCTCGTACGGGCCGTCCGGCACGCGCAGGCCGATCGTCTCGAGCTGGTCCGTGCGGGCGGCGCCGTCCGCCGACCACAGGGCCCGCCCGTCGGCGTCCTCGCCGGCCGGGGCCAGGTCCGGTGTCTCGTGCGGGTCGTGCTCGTCGCGGACCTCGCCGACGACCTCCTCGACGATGTCCTCCAGCGTCACGACGCCGGCCGTACCGCCGTACTCGTCTATGACGACGGCCATGGTCGTCTTGCCCGACAGCCTGTCCAGCAGCCGGTCCACGGTCAGCGACTCCGGGACGAGCAGCGGCTCGCGGAGGATCTCCGCGACGGGCTTGAGGCGCCGCCGGCCGGCGGGGACGGTCAGGACGTCCTTGATGTGCGCGATGCCGATGACCGAGTCCAGGCTGCCCCGGTAGACGGGGAAGCGGGACAGACCGGTGGCGCGGGTGGCGTTGGCGACGTCCTCGGCGGTGGCCTGGGCCTCCAGGGCGGTCACCTGGACGCGCGGCGTCATCACGTTCTCCGCGGTCAGCTCGGCGAGGTTCAGGGTGCGGACGAACAGCTCGGCGGTGTCCGCCTCCAGGGCGCCCTCCCGCGCGGAGTGGCGGGCCAGGGCCACCAGCTCCTGCGGGCTGCGGGCGGTCGCCAGCTCCTCGGCCGGCTCCAGGCCCAGCCGGCGCACGATGCGGTTGGCCGTGTTGTTGAGGTGGCTGATCAGCGGCCGGAACGCGGTGGTGAAGAACCGCTGCGGGGTGGCGACCACCTTGGCGACACTGAGCGGCGAGGAGATGGCCCAGTTCTTGGGGACCAGTTCGCCGACCACCATCAGGACGACCGTCGACAGGGCCGTACCGAGGACGAGAGCCGCCGAGGACGCCACGGACGCGGAGAGGCCGAGGGCCTGGAGCGGCCCGCGGATGAGCTTGGAGATGGACGGCTCGGCCAGCATGCCGACGACGAGGTTCGTGACGGTGATGCCGAGCTGGGCGCCGGAGAGCTGGAAGGTGAGGGAGCGTACGGCCTTCAGCGCGCCGGCCGCCCCCCGCTCACCCCGCTCGACCGCCCGTTCGAGCTCGGCGCGCTCGACCGTCGTCAGCGAGAACTCGGCCGCGACGAACGCGCCGCATGCGACGGAGAGCAGCAGCGCCACGAGGAGCAGGAGCACTTCGGTCATCGGTTCACCTCCGTTCCATGATCAGCCACGGAGGCTCCGGATGCGCGATCTCGACTACGGCCACTACTGGGAGGCTCGCCCATGGGCGGACGCTCACACCTTCCGATCGAGGGTGAATTGGTCCACCCATGGTAAAGGATCAGCAAAGTGGTCAGTGGCCGGTGGGGCGGTCGCCCTTGCGGAAGACCCGGGCGACTCCCAGGTCACCGACTGGGGCGCGCTCGTCGTCGCCGTCAGCCGGCGCGGGACCTGGCCCGGCTGGTCAAGGGTGGAGGCGCGGACGTGCGCGCCAGCGCCGCGGAGCCGCGCCGCTGGAGCCGCTGACTCCCTTTGTGCGGAATCGCTGGAACCGCTCCGTCCGTTCCGGTGTGCCGTTACGTTCCGCCCCATGACACCCACACGGAACACACGTACGAGGCGGATCGCCGTCGCCGTCGCGGGCACCGCCGCGGCCGTGGTGCTGAGCATCGGCGGTGCCCCCGCGGCCGGCGGCTCCGGCGAGGCCCCGGCCGCCGGGCCGTCCGCGCACACGGCCACCCCGGAGCCGACCACACCGCCGGACGGTGACAGCGGCGGCACCACGGGCGGCGACAGCGAGGGCGGCACCGGCGGCTCCGGTTCGGGCGGCGGCGACGTCGACGGCGGGAGCATCGCCGGCGTGGACACGGGCGGCTCCGGTTCCGGCGGCGGCGACACCGGTGGTTCCGGTTCGGGCGGCGGCGACACCGGCGGTGGCGGCATCACCGGCGGTTCCGGTTCTGCTTCCGGCGGCGGGGACCCGGACCCGACGTCCACCCCCGGCCCCACCGACCCCTCCGTCCCGCCCCACATCGCCGACCTCACCAAGCGCATCGACGAACTGGACGCCAAGGTCGAGCAACTGCCCACCAAGAAGGAACTCGCCGACGCCCTGCGCGCCATGGCCGACCAACTGGAGAAGTGACCGGGCCGCCCCGCCGCCGTCCGCACCGGGACGCGCTCAGTGGACGGACAGCCCGCCGTCCACGAAGAGCGCGTGCCCGGTGACGTACGCCGAGGACGGGCTCGCGAGGAACACCGCCGCGCCGGCGAAGTCCTCCGCCCGCCCGTTGCGGCCCGCCATCGTGCGCGCGGCCAGCTCCGCCATCGTGTCGGGGTCCTCCTGGAGCCGTGCGTTGAGCGGGGTCGGCACGAAACCCGGCACCAGGGTGTTGACCGTGACGCCGTACGGCGACCACGCCTCGGCCTGCGAGCGGGCCAGCGACTCCAGACCGCCCTTCGACACCCCGTACACCCCGCTCCGCACGAAGGCCCGGTGCGCCTGCTGCGAGGTGACGTGGATGATCCGCCCGAAGCCCCGCTCCGCCATGCCCGGACCGAAACGCTCACCCAGCAGGAAGGGAGCCTCCAGGTTCACCGCCATGGTGGCGTCCCAGACGTCCTCGCCCACCTCGCCCATCGGCGGGCGCAGGTTGATCCCCGCGCTGTTGACGAGGACGTCGGGCTCCCCGTACACCTCCGCCGCAGCCTCGGCGGCGGCCCGCACCCCGGCACGGCCGGACAGGTCGCCGCTCACCCACGCGGCGCGGCAGCCGTCGGCCACCAGCTCGTCCACGGTGGCCGCCAGCTCCGCCTCCCGGCGCGCCACGATCACCACGCTCGCCCCGGCCCGCGCCAGCGCCCCGGCGATCGACCGGCCGATGCCGGAACTGCCACCGGTCACCAGGGCCACCCGGCCGTCCAGCGAGAACAGATGGGAGAGGTACGTGGGAATGGTCATCCCCGAACCCTAGTCCGGCCCCGCACACCGGTCCGGCCGCGCACACCGGTCCGGCCGCCCGCGGACCCGCCGCCCGGACCGCCGCCCGTCCCGGGGAGCGCTCAGGCCGGCCGCCGCGCCACGCCCAGCACACAGGGCGACGTCGGCGCCCCCGGACCCTTCTCCGGGATCCGCAGCCGGCGGTAGGTGACGATCTCGAACCCCGCCGCCCCGATCGCGGCCAGCGGGTCCCGGGCCGTGTGGCAGCCGCCGAACAGCAGCGGCCACACCGTGCGGTCCAGCGCCCGCTGGGCCGTCGCCATGGCCCGCCCCTCGGCGAGCCCGTGCTCGAAGAAGCGCAGTTCACCGCCCGGCCGCAGCACCCGCCGGAGCTCCGCCAGCGCCCGCGGCAGGTCCCGTACCGTACACAGCACCAGCGACGCGACCGCCCCGTCGAAGGCCTCGCTCTTCACCGGCAGCGCCTCCGCCACCCCCGGCACCACGTCCACCGGCACGTCGGCCCGCAGGCCGGCGGTCGCGGCCAGCCGCCGCAGCCGCCGCTCCGGTTCGACGGCCACGACCTCCGACACGGCGCCCGGGTAGTGGGCGAAGTTCAGCCCGTTCCCGGCGCCGACCTCGATGACCCGGCCGGCGAGCCCGTCCAGCAGCTCCCGGCGGTGTGCGGCGATTCCGCCCCTCTCCTCCATGGCGACGCTCACGCGCGCGTAGAAACGGGCGAACAGCGGGTGGTGGACGGCGTCCCTCATCACGGACCTCCTGGGAGACGGACGGACGGGCCAGGACCCGACACCGTCAGTGTCCCCCCGTCAGCCGCTGACGAAGCAGAACTCGTTGCCTTCGGGGTCCCGCAGCACCTGGAAGTCGCCCTGTTCGTCCGTCACGATCCCGCCGGCCCGCACCGCGCCGAGCCGCACCGCGTGACCGGCCGCCGCCGCCACGTCACCGGCGGACAGGTCCAGATGGAGCCGGTTCTTCACGGCCTTGCCCTCCGGCACGCGCTGGAAGGCGACCCGCACGAAACCGGGGGGCTCCACGTACGACCAGTCCGGGCTCCGGTCCACCGGCTCGCCGCCCAGCAGCGCGGCCCAGAACCGGACCAGCCCCGCCGGGTCGGCGCAGTCGAACACGATCTCGCTGACGACGGCCCGCACGTCAGCGGACCACCGCGGCGGTGAACGCCTCCGCGTCCCATGTGCCGCCCAGCGCCGGGGCGAGCCAGTGCCCCGCCGCCGCCCGGAAGGCCGCCGGGTCCAGCGCCCCCGCGCCCGCGGGCACCGCGCCGAGCAGCGGCGCGCCCGCCACCTCCGGCAGGTCCCGGACGTTGCAGCGCTCCGCCAGCCCCGGCTCGTCCGGCCAGGCACCGACGACCACGCCGGCCTGGACCAGTCCGCGCGCCCGCAGCGCCTCGGCGGTCAGCGTCACCATGTTGAGCGTGCCGAGCGCGGGGGGCGCCACCACCAGCACCGGGGCGTCCAGCAGTCCGGCCGCGTCGGCGAGCGTGCCGCCCTCGTCGTCGTACCGCACGAGCAGCCCGCCCGCGCCCTCGATCAGCACCAGGTCGTGCTCGCCGGCCAGCTTCCGCGCGGCGTCGGCCACCTCCCGGGGCCCTACCGGCGCCATCCCGGCCCGGCGCGCGGCCGTGTCGGGCGCCAGGGGCTCGGGGAAGCGGGCCAGCTCGACCGGGACGACCTCGTCCCCGGCCAGCCGGACGACCTCGTCCGCGTCGCCCCGCTCGTCCGGGCCGACCCCCGTCTGCGCGGGCTTCAGCACGGCCACCGACCGCCCGGCCGCCCGCGCCACCGAGGCGAGGGCCGCCGTGACGACCGTCTTGCCGATCTCCGTGCCCGTCCCGCTGACCACCAGTACCGTCATCTCAGCCCTCCCGTGCGGCCGCGCACACCGCGCGGCAGATCCGTGCCACGTCCTCGTCACCCGTGACGTAGGGCGGCATCACGTACACCAGGTCCCGGAACGGACGCAGCCACACGCCCTCGCGGACCGCCGCCGCCGTCGCGGCCGCCATGTCGACCGGGTGGTCGAGCTGGACGACCCCGATGGCACCGAGCACCCGGGCCTCGCGCACCCCCGGCAGCTCGGCGGTCTCCGCCAGCCCGTCGCGCAGCCCCGACTCGATCCGCTTGACCTCCTGGGCCCAGTCCTGGCCGAGCAGCAGCTCGATCGAGGCGCACGCCACGGCGGTGGCCAGCGGGTTGCCCATGAAGGTGGGTCCGTGCGCCAGCACCGGCACCTCGCCCCGCGAGATCCCGTCCGCCACCCGCGGGGTGCACAGGGTGGCCGCCAGCGACAGGTAGCCGCCGGTCAGCGCCTTGCCCAGGCACATCACGTCCGGCGCCACGCCCGCGTGCTCCGCCGCGAACAGGGCCCCCGTCCGCCCGAAACCGGTCGCGATCTCGTCGAACACCAGCAGCACGTCATGGGCGTCGCAGGCCTCCCGCAGCACCCGCAGGTACGCCGGGTCGTGGAACCGCATCCCGCCCGCGCCCTGGACCAATGGCTCGACGACGACCGCGGCCAGCTCGTCCGCGTGCCGTTCGATCTCCGACCGCAGCCGGTCGGCGTACGACTCCTCGTACTCCGCCGGCGGCGGGCCCACGAAGACCTGCCGGGGCAGCGCGCCGGACCACAGCTCGTGCATCCCGCCCTCGGGATCGCACACCGACATCGGCTGCCAGGTGTCGCCGTGGTACCCGCCGCGCCAGGTGAACAGGCGCCGCTTGGCGGGCCGGCCCACGGAGCGCCAGTACTGGAGGCACATCTTGATCGCGACCTCGACCGCCACCGAGCCCGAGTCGCAGAGGAAGACGTGCCGCAGCGGCTCGGGGGTGATCTCCACCAGCCGGGTGGCCAGCCGCACGGCGGGCTCGTGGGTGAGCCCGCCGAACATCACGTGGCTCATCCGGTCGAGCTGGCCACGCGCCGCCTCGTTGAGGACCGGGTGGTTGTAGCCGTGGACGGCCGACCACCAGGACGACATGCCGTCGACCAGCTCGTCGTGCCCGTACGCCGGTTCGGCCAGCCGCAGCCGGACCCCGGAGGCGGACTCGACCACCAGCGGGTCCGTACGGCCCGGCATGGGGCTGTACGGGTGCCACACGTGGGCCCGGTCGAGGGCGATCAGTTCGGCCGGGGCGAACTCAGGCATTGGGCGCCAGGTCGGTGCCGGCGCCCCGGCGCCGCACGGCCACCAGGTCCGTGCGGGCCTGGTCGGCGGTGGCGGTGCCGGCGGCGGTGGCCGGGGCGGTCGCGGCGGTCGCGGGGGCGGACTCCTCGGAGGAGCACACCGAACCCGAACCGCAGCCGCCGCCGGATCCGCAGGACGCGGCGTCCGACCGGTGCTCGGGCAGCGTGGTGGTGTCCGTGCCCTCCACCTCGAAACCGGCGTCCGCGATCATCTCCAGGTCCGCCTTGCCGGCCTGCCCCTCGCTGGTGAGGTAGTCGCCCAGGAAGATCGAGTTGGCCAGGTGCAGGGCCAGGGGCTGAAGCGTGCGCAGATGCACCTCGCGCCCGCCCGCCAGCCGGACCTCCACGTCCGGGCAGACGAACCGGACCATCGCCAGGATCCGCAGCGCCCGCTGGGGCGTGAGGTTCCACTCCTTGGCCAGCGGCGTGCCCTCGAAGGGGATGAGGAAGTTCACCGGCACCGAGTCCGGGTCCAGCTCGCGCAGCGCGAAGACCACGTCGACCAGGTCCTCGTCGCTCTCGCCCATGCCCGCGATCAGTCCGGAGCAGGCGGACAGCCCCGCGGCGTGCGCCTTCTGCACGGTGTCCACACGGTCCGCGTAGGTGTGCGTGGTCGTGATGTCCCCGTACGTCCCCTCGGACGTGTTGAGGTTGTGGTTGTACGCGTCGGCCCCCGCCGACCGCAGCCGCTCCGCCTGGCCGTCCGAGAGCAGCCCGAGGCACGCGCAGACCTCGACGCCCTCGTTCTCCTCCTTGATCGCCTCGATGGTCTTGGAGACCCGGTCGACGTCCCGGTCTGTGGGGCCGCGGCCGCTGGCCACCAGGCAGACCCGCTTGGCACCGCCGGCGACGCCCGCGGCGGCGGCCTTCGACGCCTCCTCCGGCTTCAGCCAGGTGTACTTGAGGATCTCCGCCTTCGAGCCCAGGCGCTGCGAACAGTACGAGCAGTCCTCGGGGCACAGACCGGACTTGAGGTTGACCAGGTAGTTGAGTTTCACCCGCCGCCCGAACCACTGACGGCGTACCTTCCCGGCCGCGGCGACCACATCCAGCAGCTCGTCGTCCGAGGTCGCCAGGACGGCGAGCGCTTCTTCGCGGGTCGGCAGCTCGCGCCGAAGCCCCTTCTCCACCAGCGTGTTCAGCAGGTCCATGACGCTGATCCTGGCCTACGGCACGGCCCCGGGCCAAGGAGGAACTCCACAGGAGACTCGGTTTCGAGTGTGTGTATAACCACACTCCGGCGCCACCCCACCACCATTAGGGTCTGTTCGCTGTCTACAAAAGGGACCCAGACATGCCCCAGGCTCCGTTCGACTCGCCGTTCGACTCGCCCTTCGACTGGACCGACGCCGAGGCACGCCGCCGCGCGGACGCCGGTCTGGTCCGTACGCTCCGCCCGCGACCGGCCGTGCCGGACGTCCTGGACCTGGCGAGCAACGACTACCTCGGGCTGACCCACCACCCGGACATCACCGCGGCGGCCGCCGGGGCGGCCCGCCGCTGGGGCGCGGGCGCCACCGGTTCGCGGCTGGTGACGGGCACCACCGAGCTGCACGCCGAGCTGGAGCGGGAGCTGGCCGCGTTCTGCGGCTTCGAGGCCGCGCTGGTGTTCTCCTCCGGGTACGCGGCCAACCTCGCCGCCCTCACCGCGCTGAGCGCCCGTGGCTCGCTGATCGTCTCGGACGCGGGCAACCACGCCTCGATCGTGGACGGCTGCCGGCTCTCGCGCGCCGACACCGAGGTCGTCCCGCACGCCGACCCCGAGGCGGTCGGCAAGACCCTGGCCGCCCACCCGGGACGGCGGGCGCTCGTGGTCACCGACTCGGTCTTCTCCGTCGACGGGGACGCGGCGCCGCTGGCCGGCCACGCGGCGGTGTGCCGGGCGCACGGCGCCGCGCTGGTCGTCGACGACGCCCACGGGCTGGGCGTGCTGGGCGAGGGCGGGCGCGGCGCGCTGCACGCGGCGGGGCTCGCGGGCGCCCCGGACGTGGTCGCCACGCTCACGCTCTCCAAGTCCCTGGGCAGCCAGGGCGGGGCCGTCCTCGGTCCGGCCCGGGTCGTCGACCACCTGGTCAACGCCGCCCGGACCTTCATCTTCGACACGGGCCTCGCCCCGGCCGCCGCGGGGGCGGCGCTGGCGAGCCTGCGGCACTTGCGCGCCGAACCGGGGCTGGCCGGCCGGGCGCGGACGGTGGCGGCCACCCTCCACGCCCGGCTGACGGCCGCGGGCCTGACGGCCGTGCGGCCGGACGCCGCCGTCGTCTCCGTACGCGCCCCCTCACCCGAGCGGGCCGTGCGGTGGGCGGCCGACTGCCGGGCCGAGGGGCTCGCGGTGGGCTGCTTCCGGCCGCCGTCGGTGCCGGACGGCATCTCGCGCCTCCGGCTCACCGCCCGCGCCGACTTGACGGAGCGTCAGATCGACGAGGCGGTCGCGACGATCCTCCGTACCGCCCCGGACGGCGCGGTCAGCCGGACCCCGTGAGAGGGGATCCCTTGAGCGAGGTGACGAAGGACGTCCAGGCCGCCGCGGAGAACCGCAGCGGCGGCCTGGTGGTGTCCTTCGAGTCGCGGACGGCGAGCCGCGCGGTGTCGAGGCGGGCGGCCTCGACGCAGTTGTTCATGCCGACGCTGCGGCTGCTGCGCCGCCAGCGCGGGGCGTCGTGGTGTGCGGGGTGAGCAGACATGGGGGGTGCCTCTCCCTACGCGCCGTCACCGATCCCGGCGATGAGGTCCGACGAGTCCTCGGGTGACAGGGCGCACGCCTGCATGCTGCGGAAGGCGGCGCCGTACGCCTCGAGGTCTTCCGTGCGTTCGAGATAGAGGCTACTCGTCAGGTGGTCAAGAGCAACCACGTCCAGATCAGAAATGTGCGGAAAGGAGAAAATAACGAAAGGGCCGGAGAGTCCGACGTACGCGCCCCCGGCGAACGGCAGGACCTGGAGCCGCACCTGGGGCGACCGCGCCCACTCCCGCAACCGCCGTAACTGCTCCCGCATCACCCCCGGACCGCCCACCCGCCTGTGCAGCACCGCCTCGTCGAGCACCGCCTCCAGCCGCAGCGGGGGATCGGCGCGCAGCACCTCCTGCCGGGCGATCCGCACCCGCACCAGCGACTCGACCGTCTCCGGCGGCGCCCCCTCCAGCGCCGCCCGGGTCACCGCCCGCGCGTAGTCGGCCGTCTGGAGCAGGCCGGGCACGACCGACGTCTCCAGGGTGCGCGCCACACAGGCCTGCGCCTCCAGGCTGATGAAGTCCTGGTACGGCGGCGGCAGCACACCCCGGTAGGCGTGCCACCAGCCCGCACCGCCGCCGTCCGCCGCTCCCGCCAGCGCCTCCAGCAGGGCCCGCCGCCGCGGCTCGCGCACCCCGTAGGCGTCGAGCAGCCGCGCCACGTCCGGGCCCGTGACCCCGCTGGTGCCGGTCTCGATGCGGCTCACCTTCGACTGGTGCCAGTCCACCAGCCGCGCCGCCTCCCGGCTGGTCAGGTCGGCGGCCAGCCGCAGGGCGCGCAACTCCTCGCCGAGCTTGCGCCTGCGCACCGCCGGTCCGTGCCGCGTGCCCCGCATGACCGTTCCTCCCGACGTCGGGCAACCCATCAGTTTGCCGCCCAAATCCGGCCTTCAGGGGCAGAGTTCACCGCTTCGGGCGACAGATATATGCATATCTTGGTGGATCGGCCCCAACAGGGGCTACCTGAGTGGCAGTCTGGCGCGAAGCACAATCCGAGGCCGAGCTCACCGAACATCCGGTACGTGTCGGAGTCCGGCCCCGGTGGGAAAGGGACGGCGTCGCCATGGCAGACCATCAGGAAGCATCCGTCACTCTGCCGAGCGCTCCCGCCTCGGTCTCCGCCGCCCGGAGGTACGTGGCGGACGTCCTCGAGGAATGGGGCCTGCCGGGCGAGGCCGAGACCGCCGACACGGTACGGCTCATCGTCTCGGAGCTCGCCACCAACGCCGTCCAGCACACCTTCGGTCAGTCGCCGACCTTCACGGTGGACGTGAGGCTGGAACGCGACGAGCAACTGCGCATCGGGGTCACCGACAGCCACCCGCGCTGGCCCCGCCGGCTCCCGGCGGCCGTGCAGCAGGACAACGGCCGGGGCATGGTCATCATCCGCTGGCTCGCCGCCGAGTGCGGTGGCCGCCTGTCCGTGACCCCGACCGCCGAGGGCGGCAAGACCGTGTGGATCGCCCTCCCCTGGACGGTCCCGGTGACCTGACCCGCGTGCGGTTCCCCGGTGGCCGCTCCGGCGGCGGCCGCTCGCCGAGCCGGCGCCGCACGAGGTGGGGGAGGAGCCCCCACAGCCCGGCGCACACCGCCAGGGTGAAGGCGCCGGCCGCCAGGCCCTCGGGCCGGCCGTGCACCACGTCCACCACCAGCGACACTGAGCAGGTGAGCGCCAGCGCCAGCACCGCGAGCCCGATCCGGGCCAGCCGGGACGACACGGCCACGATGCGGATTTTGGCGCCCTGCTGGAACAGCGTGCGGTGCAGCGCGGCGGGGGCGGTCAGCAGCGCCGCGGCGACCACGGAGAGCAGCAGCGTCACCACGTACAGCCCCCGCTGGTAGGAGTCCAGCGAGGTGAAGCGGGGGGTGAACGCCAGGGTGAGCAGGAAGGCGAACAGGATCTGGACGCCGGTCTGGGTGACGCGCAGTTCCTGGAGCAGCTCGGCGAAGTTGCGGTCGGCGCGCTCCAGGGGCGTCTCGTTGCGCGCGGTGCGGGGGCTCTCGCCGGACATTCCGGACGAGTACCCCCGCGCCGCGGGTCATGCCCGGAGCGTCAGCGGACGCGTCCGTACCAGACCGACTTCGACCAGATCTTGTCCAGCTTCACCACCGATCCCGACTTCGGTGAGTGCCAGATCTTGTTGTTACCCGCGTAGATGCCCACGTGGTAGACGCTGCTGCCACGGTGGAAGAAGACCAGGTCGCCCTTCACCCTGCTGGAGGCGGAGATGTGGCGGGTCTTGTTGTACTGCTGCTGCGCCGTGCGCGGCAGTGACTTGCCGGCCTTCTTGTACGAGTACAGCGTCAGTCCGGAGCAGTCGAACCGGGACGGGCCCGTCGCTCCGTACGCGTACGGTGCGCCCTTCTTGGACGCGGCGATGTTCAGCGCCTTGGTCGCGTGTGCCGGGGCGGCCTGGGCCTCGGACACACCGCCGGGCACCAGTGCCGGGCCGCCGACGGCGGCGAGGGCGAGTGCCGAGACGGCACCGGCCCGGGACAGCAGAGACGGGACATGAATCTGCGCGGTCATTGCGCAACCCTTCGTCAGCCGCCTGTGAAGGATGACCTGTCGGGTTCGGACTGGCGAAGTTGCCCGGCCGCTGACGCGGCTTCACCCCAAGGGCGACCGATGCGACGAACATCGTTCGGTCACCCGTACTGCTTGGGTCCTCCACTCCTGCCGATCCACTCCTGTCGACCAGTCATCCGGGCGGCGGCAGGACTCGGCGTCCGCCCGGACCGCCCCGCCGCGGTGGCGGGGGCTTGTCGTCGTGAGGGATCTTGACCCATGTCGAGGGGAAATTCCGAGTCGAAACGGCCGTTTGTGAGGCTCCTCACGACTGATCCATTCGGGTGGACAGGGGGGATTTGGCGCCCGGCGGTGAGACGTCGACGATCCCCGTACCAGGGCCGGAACGTGATATTCCGCCAGACGTGTAGCGTCGGTGCGCAACTCGTGCCGTACAGAATTCGTCCGGTTGCGTACGCTGAACGGGGGAGCGTTTCTCGTACTCCTGAGCCCATTCGGGGGAGAGCTACATCGGTCCCACGCCTCGATTGTGAGGCACCGTCACGCGACTCGCGCGCCGTTCGCCGTCAAGCACCCGCAGCGCCCGCGCCAGCGTGTGGGCATGCACGTCGCTCTCGCCGCGCTCGTGCATCGACGCCAGGGCGTCACGGAGCGCCGTCGCGCGCCCGACCAGGGCCTGCGCCGCGCGCAGGGCGCCATAGGTGTGGGTGGCGCGCGCCGGATTGATCCGGCCCAGCAGGTCGACGACCTCGAGCCACCCGTCGACGAACGCGCATTCGGCCCGGGTGAGGGCGGGCAGGGGCGGGGGCTCCGGGGGCAGCACCGCTCAGCCCCGGCGGCGCGCGACGACGTGGTCGACCAGGCCGTACGCCACGGCCCCGGCGGCGTCGAGGACCGTGTCGCGCTCCAGGTCGGCGTCCACCCGCTCGCGGTCCCGGCCGCTGTGCCGGGCCAGGACGCCGGCCAGCAGGTCGCGCCGGCGCAGCAACTCGCGGGCGTGGACGTCCAGGTCGGACGGCTGTCCGTGCAGCGGCTCGTCCAGGGACGGCTGTCGGATCACGACGCGCGCCCCCGGCAGGGTCAGGCGCTTGCCGGGGGTGCCGGCGGCGAGCAGGGCGGCGGCGGTCGACGCCGCCTGCCCGATGCAGGTCGTCTCCACGTCGCAGCGCACCGCCCGCATGGTGTCGTAGACGGCCGTCATGGCCTCCATCGGACCGCCGGGGGAGTTGATGTAGAGCGAGATGTCCCGGTCGGGCGCGGCGTACTCGAGGTACAGGAACTGGGCGACGACGTCGTTGGCCGCGGTGTCGTCGAGGGGTGTGCCGAGGAAGACGATCCGCTCCTCCAGCAGCTTGGAGTACGGGTCGACCGTGCGGGTGCCGGAGCTGGTGCGCTCGGTGAAGCCGGGCAGGACGTACCGCGCCGTGCGGCTCATGACATGCCTCCTCTGTCGCCGTAAAAAATGTACAGGATGTACAGGGCGTTATGATGGGAGCATGGCCTACGAGATTCCGGTGACGCAAGCCCGCGCAGAGCTCGCCGATCTGATCAACCGCGTCGTCTACGGCGGTGAACGCGTGGTCGTCACCCGCCACGGCAAGCCGCTCGTGGCCCTGGTGTCGGCCGCCGACCTGGAGCGACTCGAGGCGCCGGGGGAGCCGGCCGAGGAGCCGGTGGTCCGCTCGGTCTCCACCGTCCAGGACGTCCCGGCGTCCGCTCCGGGCGAACGGGGCCGCTTCGGCATCGCCGCCGAACACGAGCCGTACGGCCCGCACCGCCCGGGGCACTGACCCCCGCTCCACCCCCTGCCGAGACCGGATGTCGCCGTCCGGCGGCCCTGCCTGCCCATGCGGCGGCAAAGGACGGGTTTACCTCCCGGAAAAACTTCTGCCCGAGTTGGAAATATCTCTGCGCGACACTCGTTCCCGCAGGTCAACAGAGTGTTGAAGCCGGATAGTGTCCCGCTGCGCCCGGGGTCACACCGGGCGGGAGACCGTGAGGTGAAACGTGCAACTGACGCCGCACGAGCAGGAACGCCTGCTCATCCATGTGGCCGCCGACGTGGCGGAGAAGCGCCGGGCCCGCGGGGTGAGGCTCAACCACCCCGAGGCCGTCGCCCTCATCACCTCCCACATCCTGGAGGGCGCCCGCGACGGCCGCACCGTGGCCGAACTGATGGCGTCCGGCCGCAAGGTGCTCAGCCGCGACGACGTCATGGACGGCATCCCCGAGATGATCCACGACGTCCAGGTGGAAGCCACCTTCCCGGACGGCACCAAGCTCGTCACCGTCCACGACCCCATCGTCTGACGGGACGGGAACCACGCCGATGATCCCCGGAGAGATCCTGTACGCCGACGAACCGGTGCCCCTCAACGAGGGCCGCCCGGTCACGCGCCTCACCGTCCTCAACGCCGCCGACCGGCCCGTCCAGGTCGGCTCCCACTACCACTTCGCCGAGGCCAACCCGGGCCTCGACTTCGACCGCCCGGCCGCCCACGGCCTCCGGCTCAACATCGCCGCCGGCACCGCCGTGCGCTTCGAGCCCGGGATCCCCGTCGACGTCGAACTCGTCCCGCTCGCGGGGCTGCGTGTCGTCCCCGGCCTGCGCGGACGTACCGGAGGTGCCCTCGATGGCTGAACTGACCCGGCCCGTGTACGCCGACCTCTTCGGCCCCACCACCGGCGACCGGATCCGGCTCGCCGACACCGACCTGCTGGTCGAGATCGAGGAGGACCGCTGCGGCGGCCCCGGCCGCTCGGGCGACGAGGCGGTCTTCGGCGGCGGCAAGGTGATCCGCGAGTCCATGGGCCAGTCCCGCGCGACCCGCGCCGAAGGCGCCCCGGACACCGTCATCACCGGCGCGGTCGTCATCGACCACTGGGGCGTCGTCAAGGCCGACATCGGCATCCGCGACGGGCGCATCACCGGCATCGGCAAGGCCGGCAACCCGGACACCATGGACGGCGTCCACCCCGACCTCGTCATCGGCCCGGAGACCGAGATCATCGCCGGCAACGGCAAGATCCTCACCGCCGGCGCCGTCGACGCGCACATCCACTTCATCTCGCCGACCGTCGTCGAACAGGCGCTCACCTCCGGCATCACCACCCTCGTCGGCGGCGGCACCGGACCCGCCGAGGGCACCAAGGCCACCACCGTCACCCCCGGCCCCTGGCACCTCGCCAGGATGTTCGAGGCGCTGGAGACGTACCCCGTCAACATCGGCCTGCTCGGCAAAGGCAACACCGTCTCCCTCGAGGCGATGCGCTCCCAGCTACGGGGCGGAGCCCTCGGCTTCAAGATCCACGAGGACTGGGGCGCCACCCCGGCGGCCATCGACGCGTGCCTGCGCGTCTGCGACGAGACCGGCGCCCAGCTCGCCATCCACACCGACACCCTCAACGAGGCCGGGTTCGTCGGCGACACCCTCGCCGCCATCGCGGGCCGCACCATCCACGCGTACCACACCGAGGGGGCGGGCGGCGGTCACGCCCCCGACATCATCACGGTCGTCTCCGAGCCCTACGTCCTGCCCAGCTCCACCAACCCCACCCGCCCGCACACCGTCAACACCCTCGACGAGCACCTCGACATGCTGATGGTGTGCCACCACCTCAACCCGGCCGTCCCCGAGGACCTCGCCTTCGCCGAGTCCCGCATCCGGCCCTCGACCATCGCGGCCGAGGACATCCTGCACGACATGGGCGCCATCTCGATCATCTCCTCCGACTCCCAGGCCATGGGCCGCGTCGGCGAGGTCATCCTGCGGACCTGGCAGACCGCCCACGTCATGAAGAGGCGCCGGGGCGCGCTGCCGGGCGACGGCCGCGCCGACAACCACCGCGCGCGTCGCTACGTCGCCAAGTACACGATCAACCCGGCCGTCGCCCAGGGACTGGACCACGAGATCGGCTCCGTCGAGACCGGCAAACTCGCGGACCTCGTCCTGTGGGAGCCGGCGTTCTTCGGCGTCAAGCCGCAGACCGTCATCAAGGGCGGCCAGATCGCCTACGCCCAGATGGGCGACGCCAACGCCTCCATCCCCACGCCCCAGCCGGTCATGCCCCGCCCCATGTTCGGCGCGCTCGGCCGGGCGGCGGCGGCCGGCTCGTTCAACTTCGTCACCGGCACCGCCCTCGACGACGGACTCCCCGAACGGCTGGGCCTGACCAAGGAGTTCCGGGCCATCACCAGCACGAGGGGGGTCACCAAGGCGGACATGAGGGAGAACGACGCACTGCCACGCGTCGAGGTCGACGCCGACACGTTCACGGTGACCATCGACGGCGAGCCGGTCGACCCGGCACCCGCCGCCGAACTCCCCATGGCCCAGCGCTACTTCCTCTTCTGATGAGTACGCGATGACCCGTGCCGCCCTCCTCGTCCTCGCCGACGGCCGGTTCCCCGCCGGTGGCCACGCCCACTCCGGCGGCGCCGAACCGGCCGTCACGGCGGGACGCCTCCGCGACGCCCGCGACCTGGAGTCCTTCTGCCGCGGCCGCCTGCACACCAGCGGGCTCACCGCGGCCGGCCTCGCCGCCGCGGCCGCCCTCGGCCACGACCCCGCCGCGCTCGACGCCGCCGCCGACGCCCGCACCCCGTCACCCGCGCTGCGCGCCACCGCCCGCAAGCTCGGCCGCCAGATGCTGCGGGCCGCCCGTGCCACCTGGCCGCACCCCGAACTCGACGCTTTGGCACGGGTGTTCCCGCGCGGGGCGCACCAGCCCGTCGTCCTCGGGATCGCCGCGCGGGCCGCGGGCCTCGGCCCCGAGGACGCCGCGCACTGCGTGGCGTACGAGACGGTCAGCGGCCCCGCCACGGCCGCCGTCCGGCTGCTGAGCCTCGACCCCTTCCGCGCCACCGCCGTCCTGGCGCGCCTGGCACCCGAGATGGACCAGGTGGCCGCGCGGGCGGCGCGGGCCGCACGGGCGGCCGCCGAGGACGGCCTCGACGCGCTGCCCGCCGCGTCGGCACCGCTGCTCGACATCACCGCCGAGCAGCACGCGGCCTGGCCCGTACGCCTCTTCGCCTCCTGACGACAAGGAAAGCCATGCACCTCGACCACGGCCACCACGGCCCCGCCGCCGTCAGCGCCGACGCCCACCGGCCCGACGGCACCCACCGCGCCCTGCGCATCGGCCTCGGCGGGCCGGTCGGCTCCGGCAAGACCGCCACCGTCGCCGCCCTCTGCCGCGAACTGCGCGAGCAGTTCTCCCTCGCCGTCGTCACCAACGACATCTACACCCGCGAGGACGCCGAGTTCCTGCTGCGCAACGCGGTCCTGCCGCCCGAGCGGATCCAGGCGGTGGAGACCGGCGCCTGCCCGCACACCGCGATCCGCGACGACATCTCCGCCAACCTCGAAGCCGTCGAGGACCTGGAGGACGCCGTCGGCCCCCTCGACCTGATCCTCGTGGAGTCCGGCGGCGACAACCTCACGGCCACCTTCTCCAAGGGCCTCGTCGACGCGCAGGTCTTCGTCATCGACGTCGCGGGCGGCGACGACATCCCGCGCAAGGGCGGACCCGGTGTCACCACCGCCGACCTGCTCGTCATCAACAAGACCGACCTCGCCCCGTACGTCGGTTCCGACCTGGAGCGGATGGCCCGGGACGCCCGGGCGCAGCGCGGCGACCTGCCCGTCGCCTTCACCTCGCTGCGCGGCGAGCGGGGCGTCGCGCCGGTCGCCGACTGGGTGCGCGCCCGGCTCGCCGCCTGGACCGCCACCGTATGAGCGTCCACGCCACCGCCCGGATCGTCGCCACGCCCACGGGCCTGCCCGTGCTGGAGAGCGACGGGCCGCTCGCCCTGCGCCGCACCCGCGCCACCGGCCCGTACACCCGGGTCACCGTCGTCGGCGCGATGACCGCGCCGCTCGGCGGCGACCGGCTGGCCGTCGAGGCGGAGGTGCGCGACGGGGCCCGCCTGGCCGTCGGTTCGGCGGCCGCGACGGTCGCCCTGCCGGGCCGGGGCGCGGGCCACGCCCGCTACGACGTGCGCCTGACGGTCGGCGAGGGGGCGGAACTGCGCTGGCTGCCGGAACAACTGGTGTCCGCGCACGGCTCCGACCTCCGGATGCGCACGACGGTCGACCTGGCCGCCACCGCACGTCTGGTGCTGCGCGAGGAACAGGTCCTGGGCCGGCACGCCGAGGAGCCCGGCACCCTCGTCACCCGCCTGACCGTACGCCGCGCCGGACGCCCCCTGCTGGACCAGGAACTGGCCTACGGTCCGGGGGCGCCCGGCGGCTGGGACGGCGGCGCGGTCCTCGGGGGGCACCGGGCCGTGGGCCAGCTCCTCGTGGTGGACCCGGCCTACGACGAGAAGCCCGCCGCGCCCCGGCTCATCGGGGACACCGCGGCCGTCACGCCGCTGGCCGGGCCCGCCGTCCTGGTCACCGCGGTCGCCCCGGACGCGCTGCGGCTGCGGCGCGTCCTGGACGAGGCGCGGGCGACCCTGTGACGGGCGGCGGCGTCAGCCGCCGACGTACCAGGTGAAACCGCCGGAGGACGCCGCCACCGCCAGCAGGATGCCGAAGACGACCAGGTCGACGATGCCGAGGACTATCGCGGCCTTCGCCATGCCCGCGCCGTTCTTGACCGACGCCTGCCTGAGCGCGACCGCACCGAAGATGATGGCCAGCGGCCCGAGGATGATGTTGAAGAACAGCACGCCCACGATGCCGCAGACGAGTCCGGCGATGGCGAGGCCGTTGGTGCGGGACTGCGCCTGCCCGTGTCCGTGCGTACTGCTGGTGCCGTAACCGGCCATGACAACTCTCCCTTTCCGGGGTGGACTTGTGAAGGTCCGTGTTGCCCGCCGTGCCGGTCCCATGCCCACCGTGTGAGAGATCCGTTCAGGCCTCGCTCACGGCCGCCTCGGCGATCGGGGCCGTCCGGGGCCGGGCGACCGCCACATAGTCGGCCGTGCGCAGCGCCAGGGAGCGGTCGAGGCGCGCCGCGTTGAAGAACAGCTCGTCCTCCTCCAGCAGCGCCGGGTCGACGACCAGTTCCAGCTCCGGGTCGAAGGAGAACGGCAGGATCGTGCCGCTGACACTGCCCGCCAGCCGCTCGGCCACCTCGGGCGTGGCGAACCCGGCGTACGTGCCGCCCAGCAGGGCCTTCACCGCGCCCAGGTCGACCCGCCGGTCGCCGGGCACCACGGCCAGGGCGTACCGCCTCGTCCTCTTGCCGGTCTTGACCATTACGACGATGCACTTGGCGGCCTGCTCCAGCCGGTTGCCGCGCAACGCGCTGACCGCCTCCGTCGCACCCTCCGGGTCGTGCTCGACCACCCGGTAGGACGCCCCGTGCTCGTCCAGCAGGCCGATCAGTTTCTCGTACGCCTCGTACGTCTCGTGCGTCGTGTACGTCTCGTGTGTCGTCTGGTGCTCGCTCACCGGCGTCCCTTCGGGCAGGAGGTCCCGTCGCTCGTCACCCCGACCCTATCGACCGGCCGGCCGCGCCCGCGCGGGCCCGCCTCAGCGGCGGAAACCCGGGAACCTCCGCCGCTGCGCGGCCTGTTCGGCCTCCTTCACCTTGGCCGCGTAGTCGTCCACGTACTCCTGGCCGGACAGCGCGAGGATCCGGTACATGATCTCGTCGGTGACGGCCCGCAGCACCGTCCGGTCGTTCTCCATCCCCGCGTACCGCGAGAAGTCCAGCGGCTCGCCGAACCGGATCGTCACCTTCTTGATCTTCGGTACGACCTGGCCGGGCGGCTGGATCTCGAACGTGCCGACCATCGCGCACGGGACCACCGGCACGCCCGCCGTCAAGGCCATGACGGCCACCCCGACCTTGCCCTTGTAGAGCCGCCCGTCGTGCGAGCGGGTGCCCTCCGGGTAGATCCCCAGCAGCTCGCCCTTGGACAGCACCCCGAGACCTTCGCGGATCGCCGCCTGCCCGGCCTCCTTGCCGGAGCGGTCCACCGGGATCTGCCCCGCGCTGCGGAAGAACGCGGCGGTCAGCCGGCCCTTGATCCCGGGCCCCGTGAAGTACTCCTGCTTCGCCAGGAAGGTGATCCGCCGCTTGAGGACGACCGGCATCAGGAAGTGGTCCGAGAACGACAGGTGGTTGCCCGCGACGATCGCCGCGCCGTCCTCCGGGACGTGCTCCAGCCCCTCGGTCCTCGGCCGGAAAAGCAACCGCAGCACCGGCCCGAGAAGGAGGTGCTTGAGCAGGTAGTAGAACACTGGCTGGCTCCCTACTGCCCCGGGTCGGCGGGGGATCGGATCGGCTCTGTGCGTTGTACCAGGACACAAACCAGTTCGAGGGGGATCAGTGTAGATGCGCGTGTCGTGACCGGGAACCGCGCCGCGATGGGCGGCCCCGATGCGGGCACACGGAGGTCATGACTGTACCCAAGAGCAGTGTCCTGGTCCTGGACAGCGCCGAACCCGAGGCCCTGGCGGACTTCTACGCCGGGCTCCTCGGCGCCCGGACCCGTCGCGGAACCGATCCCGACTTCATCGAGGTGGTGGGCCACGAGGGCGTGTGCGTCGCCGTCCGGCGCGACCACGGCTACGCGCCGCCGAGTTGGCCGCGCCCCGACGACTCGCTCCAGGCGCACCTGCACATCCTGGTCGCCGAGGACGACATGGACGAGGCCGAGCGGGAGGCGGTCGGGCTCGGCGCCCGTCCGGTGGAGACCAGGGACAACTCCGGTCCCCGGGACGTCAGGACGTACTCCGACCCGGCGGGACACTCCTTCACCCTGGTCGCCCGGGAGGGCCGCTCGGCCACGTAGGGCGGCCTCCGGGGAGCGGAAGGTTACTCATGCGTTCCGCACGGCCGGTTGCTGACGCTTGTGACTGTTGCCGCCCCTGGCCGGGATGACACCGTCTTCCCCGTCGTCACCGTCGTCGATGGAGGGAGCAGGTGTGATCAAGGGCTACGCCGCCTTCTGCGACGCGGACCGTCACTTCTACGACGCGCCGTACCGGCTGTCCGCCGGGGGCACCGACCGGCGGGGCGCGCCGTACGGGGCGGCGCTCGCGCCGGTACCGGAAGGGTGGCGCCGGCACCGCAGCGGCGACTGGCTGGCCCTCCGCCCCCTCGACGTCGCGCTGCCCGCGCAGGGCTGGAAGATCCACGTATCGGCGTGCCTGGACAACGCCGAAACGATTCTTGAGCGCGTCATGGACTACTGCCTCGCCCGGGGCGTCGCCTTCAAGTTCGTCCCGAGCCGGTACCTGCTGCACACCCGCAACGCCAAGTACGCCGACCGGGCCGGCAGCGGCAAGTTCATCACCGTCTACCCGGCCGGCGACGAGCAGTGCCACCGGATCGCCGACGACCTGGCGGCCCTGCTCGCCGGCGAGCCCGGCCCGTACATCCTCAGCGACCTGCGCTGGGGCAAGGGACCGGTGCACGTCCGGTACGGCAGCTTCACCCGGCGGCACTGCTACGGCGAGAACGGCGAACTCTGCCCCGCCGTCGAGGACCCGGACGGACGCCTCGTCCCCGACCTGCGCGGCCCGGTGTTCCAGATACCCGACTGGCTCGAACCCCCCGCCTTCCTCCGGCCCCACCTGGACGCGCGGGCCGCCGTGACGGTCACGGACATCCCGTACACCGTCGACAGCGCGCTGCACTTCTCCAACGGCGGGGGAGTGTACGTCGGCCACGACCGCCGCACCGGCGAGAAGGTCGTCCTCAAGGAGGCCCGCCCGCACGCCGGCCTGGCCGCCGACGGGGCCGACGCCGTCACCCGGCTGCACCGCGAGCGGACCGCCCTCGAACGGCTCGCCGGACTGCCGTACACCCCCGAGGTCAAGGGCACGTTCGTCCTGGGCGAGCACCACTTCCTGGCGATGGAGTTCCTGGAGGGCAAGCCCCTCAACACCTTCTTCGCCCGCCGGCACCCGCTGATCGAGGCCGACCCCACGCCCGAGTCACTGGCCGAGTACACCGAGTGGGCCCTGCGGATCCACCGGCTCGTCGAGGAGGCCGTCGACGCCGTGCACGCCCGCGGTGTGGTCTTCAACGACCTGCACCTGTTCAACATCATGGTGTCCGAGGACGAGACGTCCGTGGCGCTCCTCGACTTCGAGGCCGCCGCCCACATCGACGAGGGACGGCGCCAGACCGTCGCCAACCCGGCGTTCGTCGCACCGCCCGACCGGCGTGGGTTCGCCGTCGACCGGTACGCCCTCGCCTGCCTCCGGCTCGCCCTCTTCCTGCCGCTGACCAGCCTGTTCCCGCTGGACCCCGGCAAGGCCCGGCACCTCGCCGACATCGCGGCCGCGCACTTCCCCGTACCGCGCGCCTTCCTCGACGAGGCGGTCGAGGAGATCGCGGGGGACACCGGCCACGGCCCGTACCTGCCCGTCGAGCCCGGCGACTGGCCGCGCAGCCGTGACTCCATGGCCGGCGCCGTGCTCGCCTCCGCGACACCGGAACGCGAGGACCGCTTCTTCCCCGGCGACATCGCCCAGTTCGCCACCGCCGGCGGCGGCCTGACCTTCGGCTACGGCACCGCGGGCGTCCTGTACGCCCTCTCCGGGACGGGCGCCGGAGCGTGCCCGGAGGCCGAGGAGTGGCTGCTGCGCCGCACCAAGGAGCCCGAGTCCGGCACACCCCTCGGCTTCTACGACGGCCTGGCCGGCGTCGCCTGGACCCTCGACCGCCTCGGCCATCCCGAACGGGCCCTGGAACTGGCGGAACTGACGCTCCGCCGGCCGTGGGAGGACATCGCCCCCGACCTGCACGGCGGCCTCGCGGGCGTCGGCCTCGCGCTGGACGCGCTCGGCATGCGGGACGCCGCCCTGCGCTGCGCCGACCTCGTCGCCGGCGCCCTGCCCGGCATCTCCCGGGCCGGGCTGCTGTACGGCGCCTCCGGCTCCGCCCTGCTCTTCCTCCGCCTGTACGAACGCACCGGCGACACCGGGCTGCTGGACTTGGCCGCCGACGCGCTCCGGCGCGACCTGGCCCGCTGCGTGACCAGCGCGGGCGGCACCCTCCAGGTCGACGAGGGGTGGCGGACCATGCCGTACCTCGGCGCCGGGAGCGTCGGCATCGGGATGGTGCTCGACGACTACGCCGCCCACCGCGAGGACGCGGACTTCGAGCGGGCGCGCCGCGAGATCGTACGGGCCGCCCAGGCCACCTTCTACGCCCAGCCCGGACTGTTCCGGGGCGCGGCCGGCATGGTGCTGTACCTGAGCCGCACCACCGCGCCCGGCCCGGGAACCGCCCCCGTCGACGTACGCCGCCAGATCGACGCCCTCGCCCGGCACGCCGTGCCGTACCAGGGCCGGCTGGCCTTCCCCGGCGAGCAGATGATGCGGCTGTCCATGGACCTCGCCACGGGCACCGCGGGCTGCCTGCTCGCCCTCGGCAGCGCCGCGTCCGACGGACACGCGCACCTGCCGTTCCTCCCGCCGCTCCGGCGGCCCACGAGCCGGCCCCAGCCAGGGGCCGAAACAGAGCACACCGTCCCCATGAAGGAAAGGAATCGATCATGACGCTTCTCGACCTGCAGTCGATGGAGACCCCGAAGGAAGAGGCGACGGGCGACATCGCCACGGGCAGCCGCGCGAGCCTGCTGCTCTGCGGTGACAGCAGCCTGAGCGTCACCACCTGTAACTGACCCGTCGGGTCGCGCGGTGCCGAATGCGCGCGGCCCCATGGATCAGCCGGTCCCGGGCGGTTCACCCCGCCCGGGACCCTCCGCGTTCCCGCCCGAGGAGGACACCGCCACCCATGACCTCCCCGCCCCCCGACCCCTCGATCCCGTACGCCCCCGCCCCCTCGGACGCGCCCGGCAGCGGTGACGCGCCCACCGGGCCGGCCGCCGCCACCGGGCCGGGCGCCGCCACCGGGTCGGGCGCCGCCGCCGGGTCGGCCGCTGCCGCCGGGCCGGGCGTCCCCACCGGGTCGGCCGCCCCTACAGGGCCGGGCTCTGCCGCCGGGCCTGACGGGCCGTCGGGCGACGGGCCGCGCCGGCAGCCGGGCGCGGGCGGCGGCGGCCGAGAGGTGTCCGGGCCGGGTGCCGCGATCGGCGGCCGACGGGCCGAGCGGGTGGTGCGGGGCGCCGTACGGCACAGCGCGGGCCGTACCGCGGCGATCACCGTCTGCTCCGTGGCCGCCGCACTGGCCGCCCTCGCCGAGCCGGCCGTCCTCGGCCGCAGCCTCGACCTGCTCCTGGCCGGCTCCGCGGCGGCACCCCGCTGGGTGGCCCTGTGCGGCGCGCTGATCGCCGCCGAGGTGATCCTCGACGCGCTGGTCGCCCTGCTGACCGGCACCACCAACGCCCGGTCCACCGCCTGGCTGCGCCACCGCGCCCTGGACCGGCTGCTCGGAGCCCCGCCGCACGCCGCGGCCGCCCGCTTCGCGCCCGGCGACCTCGCCACCCGGCTGACGGCCAACGCCACGGAGGCCGGCACCGTCCCGGCGACCGCCGCCGGCGCGCTGGCCACGGTCCTCCCGCCGCTCGGGGCCCTGGTCGCGCTGCTCCTCATCGACCTGTGGACGGCGGCCGCGTTCCTGGCCGGCGTCCCGCTGCTCGTCCTGCTGCTGCGGGCCTTCGCCCGCACCTCCTCCGACACCGTCTCCCGCTACCAGCGCGTGCAGTCCGGCATGGCGGACCGCCTCCTGGAGGCCCTGGCCGGGGCCCGCACCATCGCCGCCGCCGGGACCGCCGCGCGCGAACAGCGGCGCATCCTCGCCACGCTGCCCGAACTCGCCGCGGAGGGACGGACGATGTGGCGCGTGTACGGCCGGGCCGTCGCCCGCAGCGGCGTGCTCATGCCCCTGCTGGTCACCGTCGTCCTCGCCGTGGGCGGGGCCCGGCTGGCCTCCGGTGCCCTGGGCGTCGGCGACCTGGTGGCGGCCTCCCGGTACGCGGCGCTGGCGGCCGGCGTCGGCTCGGTGGCCGCCTCGCTCGGCGCCCTGGTCCGGGGCCGTACCGCCGCCCGCCGCACCGGCGAGATCCTCGCCCTCCCGGCCGTGCCGTACGGCCCGGACACGCTGCCCGCCCACGGCGCGGGCACCCTCGAACTGCGCGGCGTCACCGTCGTACGGGACGGGGCCGCCGTGCTGCGCGGAGTCGACCTGCGGGTGCCCGGCGGGGCGACCGCCGCCGTGGTCGGCCGCTCGGGCGCGGGCAAGTCCCTGCTCGCCGCCGTCGCGGGCCGGCTCACCGACCCCGACGAGGGGTGCGTCCTGCTCGACGGCGTGCGGCTGGACCGGCTCGGGCCCCGGGAACTGCGCCGTGAGGTCGCGTACGCCTTCTCCCGCCCCGCCCTCTTCGGCACGACGGTCGGGGAGGCCATCGCCTTCGGGGCGGAGCCCGCCCCGCCGGGCGCCGTGCGCTCCGCCGCCCGGGCGGCGGGCGCCGACGGGTTCGTCGAGCGGCTGCCCGCCGGTTACGACACGCCGCTCGCCGACGCCCCGCTGTCGGGCGGTGAGTACCAGCGGCTGGGGCTCGCCCGGGCGTTCGCCCACGCCGGGCGGCTGCTGGTCCTGGACGACGCCATGTCGGGCCTGGACACCGTCACCCTGCGGCAGGTCGAGCGGTCGCTGGCCCGGGACGTCCGGCCGGGCACCCGCCTCGTCGTCGCCCACCGGCTGTCCGCCGCGTCGCGTGCGGACCTGGTGGTGTGGCTGGAGGAGGGCCGGGTACGGGCCGTCGGCCCGCACCGCACGCTGTGGCGGGACCCGGCGTACCGGGCCGTGTTCGCCGCGACGGACGGGGCGGACGCGACCGGCGGGGCGACCGGGGCGACCGGGCCGGACGCGACGGACCCGGCGGAGCCGGCGCACCCGGCGGACGCGACCCACAGGAGGGCCGGATGACGGCACGGCGGGTCCTCCCCGAGGGCAGGCGCTTCCTGGCGCGGCGCAAACGCGACCTGCTGCGCCTCGCCGCCTGGTCCCTGCTGGAGTCGGCCCACACGTTCCTGGGCGGGTACGGCGTCGCCCGCGCGCTGGACGACGGGTTCCTCGCCGGACGCACCGGCACCGGCCTGGTGTGGCTGGCCGTCGCCGCCGCCGGGACGCTCCTCGGCGGGCTCGCCGTGCGCGGGGTGTTCGCCGGACTCGCGGGCCTGGTGGAACCGCTGCGGGACGGGCTGGTCCGCCGGGCCGTGGCGCAGGCCGTCGCCGCCGCGGTGGCGGACCCCGCCCGGGCGGAGGGCGCGGCCGGCGGCGCGGCCGTCTCCCGGCTCACGCAGCAGACCGAGATCGCCCGCGACAGCTTCGCCGGGCTGGTCCTCACCACCCGGTCCTTCGTCTTCACCGCCCTGGGCGCGCTGCTCGGCATGGCCTCCCTGGAGCCGGCGCTGACCCTCGTCGTCCTCCCGCCCCTGCTGCTCGGCCTGGCGGTGTTCCTCGCCACCCTCGCGCCCATGGCCGCCGTGCAGCGCGCCTCCCTCGACACCGACGAGGCCCTCGCGGCCCGGGTCGGCGCGGTGGGCGCGGGACTGCGCGACGTGGTGGCGTGCGGCGCCGGACCGCACGTCGCGGCCGGGACCGGGCGGCTGGTCGACGCCGAGGCCCGGCTCTCCCGCCGCCTGGCCCGCTGGGCGGCCGTCCGCACCCTGGCCCTGGGCGCGGCGGGCCGGCTGCCGGTGCTGGCCCTGCTGCTCGCCACGCCCTGGCTGCTCGGCCGGGGGGTCACCGCGGGCACCCTGCTCGGCGCGCTCACCTACCTCGTCCAGGCGCTGCTGCCGGCCCTGGACGCGCTGATGACCGCGGTCGGGACGGCCGGCACCCGGCTGCTGGTCGTCCTGGAGCGGTTCACCGACGTGCCGGCCCCGCCCCCGGCGCCCGCGCCACGGCCGCTGCCGCCCGCCCGGCCGCGGGCCGCCCGCCCGGCCGCCGAGCTGCGGGGCGTCCGGTTCGCCTACGGCCCCGGGGCGCGCCCGGTGCTGGACGGCCTCGACCTGGTGGTCGAGCCGGGGGAGCACCTGGCCGTCGTCGGGCCCAGCGGCATCGGCAAGTCCACCCTGACCGCGCTGCTCGCCGGGCTGCTGGCCCCGACCGCGGGCACCGTCGCCGTGACCGGCCGCCCGGCGCTGCTGCCCCAGCAGGCGTACGTGTTCACCGGCACCGTGCTCGACAACCTCCGCTACCTGCGCCCCGACGCCACCCACGGTGAGGTCCGGCGGGCGGTGGACGCGCTCGGGCTCGGCCCCCTCGTCCAGCGGCTCGGCGGCCCGGACGCGGTGATCGACCCGGGCCGGCTGTCGCACGGCGAGCGGCAGGGGCTGGCGCTCGCCCGCGCCTACCTTTCGCCCGCCCCCCTGCTCCTCCTGGACGAGGCGACGTGCCACCTGGACCCGGACACCGAGGAGCGGGCCGAGCGCGCCCTGGCCGCCCGGCCCGGCGGCCTCGTCGTCGTCGCGCACCGCATCACGTCCGCCGTGCGGGCCGACCGGGTCCTGGTCCTGGACGGCGACCGGGCCCGGTGCGCGCCGCACGGGGAACTCCTCAGGCGCTCCGGCCTGTACCGGGACCTCGTCGGGATGTGGCATCCCGACGCGGCCTGACCCGGAGGGCCTCCCTCACACCCACCCCGCGCCCTGCGAGATACGGATCGCGTCGATCCGGTTGCGGGCGCCGACCTTGCGGGTGGCCGACGCCATGTAGTTGCGCACCGTCCCGTTCGACAGGTGCAGGCCCCGCGCTATCTCCGCTATGGACTCGCCCTCCGCCGCCCGCGCCAGCACGCTCAGCTCGCGCGCCGTCAGCGGCATCCGGGAGGCCTCCAGGAAGCCGAAGGCGAGCGATTCGTCCACGAACCGCTCGCCCTCGGCGACCTTGCGGATCCCCCGCACCAGCCGGTGCGGGGAGCCGTGCTTGTCGACATAGCCCAGCGCGCGGGCCTCGAACGCCCTGCGCAGCGCTCCCGGCCGCCCCGCCGACGCCAGGACCAGCAGTGCCGTCCGGTCGCCGAGCACCTCCCGCTCCGTCCCCGAGGCACCGTCCAGCAGCGCCGCCGCGCCCGGACAGTCCAGGTCCACCACGCACACGTCCGGCCGTAATGACTCGGTGTGCCGGCTAGCGGTGCGCCAGCCGGCGGAGAACACGTCGAAGGCCCCCTCGGATCTCAGCAGCGCCACCAGCGCCGACCTCAGCAGACTGACACTGTGCAGGACCAGCACTCTGGTCATGTCCCATCCCCTCCCTGCCGTCAGCCCGGCCGATCACTCCGGGCTTACGTATGGTCACCCATGCGGCTTCCCCGAGTGGCGAACCTGGAACATCGCGCGCGGAACGCGCGGGGCGCGCGCCCCGCGCACAAGAGCGCCCCCTGTGCTGCCGTGCGCGCCGGTGTGCGCCGTGGCCCGGAGCGGTGGTCCCGTACCCGGGCGGTACGACGGGACCGGCCGCGTGGTGGGAAACGGCGCGTCGCCCGAGAATGGCTGGGTATGCGGTGGTCCTCCGCACGACGAGGAGGGTAGGACCCCATGACGTACACGCCCGGCCGGCCTCCGTCCGCCGAGGGGGAGACCGAGCTGCCCACGGTGCGCTCCCTCCGTGAACTCGGCGAGCTGGTCGAGCACGGCGGGCCGCTCTACGTCCGCTGGTCCCGGGGGCCCGCCCGCGACCTGGACTCCACGCGCAGCGTCGACGAACTGACGGGCATCCCCATGCCCGGCCTGTCGGCGAACCCGCTCCAGGTGGAGTCCTGGTGGGGCGACCGCTCGCTGCGGCTGTGGGTGGCGCGCCGGCTGTACGACTACTGCCACCTGCGCCGGGACCGGGACGGCGACGTCCGCCCCTGGCTGCTGCGCGGCCGGGAGGTGGGCCGCGGCCCGGACAACGAGCCGCTCGTGTGCGACATCGAACCGGTCTGCTGGATCGACCTGGCCGTGATCGAGGAGGCCGAGGCCGAGGTCGCCCGCCAGCGCCGCCCCTGGGGCCCCATGCGCCGCTGATCCCCCGGCGCCCCGGCCCCGCCCGCGGCTCGCGGCACCGGCGGGTCGGACGTCCCGGCTGACCCGGCGGAACCGGGGAAGAGGGGGATCATGCCGACAGTGAACGATCAGCCGCTCCAGCGGGCCCTCACCACGCCCCTGCTCTACTTCTTCATCCTCGGGGACGTCCTCGGCGCCGGGGTGTACGTCCTCATCGGCCAGGTCGCCGCCGACGCCGGGGGCGCCGTCTGGGTGCCCCTCACCGCGGCCCTCGCGCTGGCGCTGCTCACGGCGACGTCCTACGCCGAACTGGCCACGAAGTACCCCCGCGCCGGAGGCGCCTCGCACTACGCCACCCGCGCCTTCGGCCCCTTCGCCGGGTTCCTCGCGGGCTTCTGCATGCTGGCCGCCGGGGTCGTCTCGGTCGGCGCGCTCGCCCGGGGCTTCGCCGGCGAGTACCTCACCGCCTTCGTGTCCGCCCCCGTCGCCCTGGTCGCCGTCCTGTTCCTGGCGGCGCTCGCGCTGCTGAACGCCCGCGGCATCAAGGAGTCCACCCGGGCCAACGTCGTCGCGACGGTGATCGAGCTGGGCGGCCTGGCGATCGTCGTCGTCCTGGGTGCCTGGCTGCTGCTGCGGGGCGACGGCGACCCCGGCCGGCTCACCCGGCTGGGCACGGCCGAGCAGGGCGCGCTCCCGGCCGTGCTGAGCGGCGCGGTCCTGGCGTACTACTCCTTCGTCGGCTTCGAGACCTCCGTCAACGTCGCCGAGGAGACCCGCGACCCCCGGCGCTCCTACCCGCGCGCCCTCTTCGGCGCGCTGCTCACGGCGGGCGCGGTGTACGTCCTGGTCGGAGTGGCCGCCTCGGCCGCCGTGCCCACCGGGACGCTCGCGAGCTCCAGCGGGCCACTGCTGGAGGTGGTCAGGGCGGCGGGCGGCGTACCGGTGTGGCTGTTCAGCGCCATCGCGCTGGTCGCCGTCGCCAACGGCGCGCTGCTGACCGGCATCATGTCCTCCCGGCTGGCCTACGGGATGGCCCGGGACGGTCTGCTGCCCGCCGCGCTGACGAGGGTGCTGCCGGGGCGCCGCACCCCGTGGGTCGCGATCGCGGCCACCACCGCCCTGTCGATGCTCCTGGCCCTGACCGGGGGAGTGGCCACCCTCGCCGCCACCCTGGTGCTGCTGCTCCTGGTGGTGTTCTTCCTGGTCAACACGGCCGCGCTCGTCCTGCGCCGGGACCCGGGCACCGCCGGGCACTTCCGGGCGCCCACCGTGGTGCCGGTGCTGGGCGCGGCCTCCTGCGTCCTGCTGGCCACCCGGGTGGAGCCGGAGGTGTGGCTGCGCGGGCTGCTCGTGCTGGGCGCCGGCCTGGTGCTCGCGGCGGTGGCCGCCGCCCGGCGCGACACGGAGCGGGCCCCGGTCTGAGACGGCACGGAGCGGCTCCCGCGCGAGGAGCGTCCGGCCATCCGGCCCGGTGCCCCGTCCCGGGCGCCGGGCCCGCCGGGCCGCTCAGGTGTCGCGGGTGGCCGCCATCCCGATGGTCACCAGCCCGAGCACCACCCAGCCGAACCACAGCCAGCCGTTGCTGCCGAGCGCCACCGTGTACGCCGTCGTCAGCACCAGTGCTCCGAGGGTGAGCCCGCTCATCGTCTTCGTGGAACCGGACATGCGCGTCCTCCTCATGGCGGCCGTACCGCCATGGTCGCCCCACAGGGCGCCTCCGCGCTACCGCCCGCGCGCCTGCAACGAAGCCAGGTAGGCGTTGTACGCCTCCAGCTCCTGGTCCCCGTCGCGGTCGGCCGCCCGGTCCTTGCGGACCGCGTGGCGCTGCTCGGACCGGTACCACTGGTACACCAGCGCGATCAGCACCAGCACGGACGGGATCTCGCTGAACGCCCAGGCGATGCCGCCCGCCGCGTTCTGGTCGGCGAGGGCGTCGACGCCGAGCGACGCCGGCGGGTTCTCGTACGCCTTGACCATCGGCTCCGTGGCCATCATCAGCGCGATGCCGAAGAAGGCGTGGAACGGCATGCCCGCGAACAGCTCCAGCATCCGCATCACGTAGCCGGGCCGGTGCGGCCCCGGGTCCACGCCCATGATCGGCCAGAAGAACACCAGGCCGACGGCGAGGAAGTGCACCATCATCGCGATGTGGCCCGGCCTGGACCCCATCAGGAAGTCGAACAGCGGCGTGAAGTACAGGGCGTACAGGCTCGCGATGAACAGCGGGATCGTGAACACCGGGTGCGTGACGATCCGCATGTAGCGGCTGTGCAGCAGCGCCAGCAGCAGCTCGCGCGGCCCCTTGGCGCCGCGCCGGGACGCCACCGGGAGCGCCCGCAGCGCCAGGGTCACCGGCGCGCCGAGCAGCAGCAGGATCGGCGAGAGCATGCTGATCACCATGTGCTGCACCATGTGCACGCTGAACATGACCATGCCGTAGTCGTTCAGCGCCGTGCACATCACCAGGGCGACGGTCAGCACGCCGAGGACGAAGAAGACCGTCCGGCCGGCCGGCCAGGCGTCCCCGCGCCGGCGCAGCCGCGCCACGCCCCACCCGTACAGGCCCAGCGCCAGCAGACAGCCGACGAGGAAGAACGAGTCCGGCGAGAAGGCCAGGCCCCGCTCCAGGGTGAACGGCGGCAGATCCATGGGCATGTCGTGCGTACCGTGCCCGCTGTGATCCATCCGCGCGCTCCTGCTTCGTTTCGTGCTGGGTTGTCCGCTTGCGGGTCCAGACTAGAACCGCCCCCGATCGCGGCTGCGACCGGGGGCGGGTGGTTCAGCGCGGAGCGGAGGTCACAGCACGGTCTCGGCCTCGTCGTACCGCTCCGACGGCACCGTCTTGAGCGTCTCCACGGCCTGGGCCAGCGGCACCATGACGATGTCCGTGCCGCGCAGCGCGGTCAGCATGCCGAACTCGCCCCGGTGCGCCGCCTCCACCGCGTGCCAGCCGAACCGGGTCGCCAGCACCCGGTCGTACGCGGTGGGCGTGCCGCCCCGCTGGACGTGCCCGAGGATCACCGCGCGGGCCTCCTTGCCGAGCCGCCGCTCCAGCTCGCCGGCAAGCTGCTGGGCCACGCCGGCGAAGCGCTCGTGGCCGTAGATGTCCTTGCCGCCCTCGTTGAAGTCCATCGTGCCGGCGCGCGGCTTGGCACCCTCCGCGACCACGACGATCGCGAACTTCTTGCCCGCCTCGAAGCGCGCCCCGACCCGGGCCGTCAGCTCGTCGATGTCGAAGGGGCGCTCGGGGACCACGATGGCGTGCGCGCCGGCCGCCATGCCGGAGTGCAGCGCGATCCACCCGGTGTGGCGGCCCATGACCTCCACGATCAGCACCCGCTGGTGGGACTCGGCGGTGGTCTTCAGCCGGTCCAGCGCCTCCGTGGCGACCCCGACGGCGGTGTCGAAACCGAAGGTCACGTCGGTCGACGCGATGTCGTTGTCGATGGTCTTCGGCACGCCGACGATCGGCAGCCCCGCCTGGGAGAGGAGGTTCGCCGCCTTGAGGGTGCCCTCACCGCCGATCGGGATGATCGCGTCGAGACCGAGGTCGGCGACATGGCCCCGGGCCCGCTCGACGCCGTCGACCAGGTGGGCCGGCTGGACGCGGGAGGAGCCGAGGATCGTGCCGCCACGCGCCAGGATGCCGGCCACCGCGTCCAGGTCGAGCTTGCGGTAGTCGCACTCCAGGAGGCCCTTCCAGCCGTCGTGGAAACCGATGACCTCGTCGCCGTGGTCGACGACGGCGCGGTGCACGACGGAACGGATGACGGCGTTCAGACCGGGGCAGTCGCCGCCGGAGGTGAGCACACCAATGCGCATAGCCCGAGATACCTTTGCAACGTGGGCCGACTCCCGGACCACGTCGTCCGGTTGGATCCCCGCCACCCTACCGGCGTTGGGTGACGGGGCCGAAACGAGCGTCCGACTACTGGACGGTAGTCGTACGAACCGACAATTCCCCGGGAACGGCGGTCCGTCAGGCGGGCTGCGAGGCCGCCGCGATGCGCTCCGCGCGCAGCGCCTCGTACCACCGGTCGTCGGTCGGGGGCAGCGCGTTCACATCGAGGGCCAGCTTCAGCAGCAGGTCCGCGATCTGCGGATTGCGCGCCATGACCGGTCCGTGCATGTACGTCCCGAAAACGGTGTCGTTGTACGCGCCCTCCGTGCCGTCCCCGGTGCCGTTGCCGTTGCCGAAGACCGTCCGGGCGAAGGGCCGGGCCGTCGGACCGAGGTGCGTGACGCCCTGGTGGTTCTCGAACCCGGTGAGCTGGGGGAGGCCCAGCCGCGGGTCGATGTCCGCCAGCACGTCACCGACGCAGCGGGCCCCCTCGCCACGGGTGGAGATCACGTCGATCAGGCCGAGGCCGGGCTCCCGCTCCCCGAGGTCGTTGATGAACTCATGGCCCAGGATCTGGTAGCCGGCACATACCGAGAAGATGATGGCGCCGTTCTCGGCCGCGCGGTTCAGACCGCCGTCGCGGCGCAGCCGCTCCGCCGCCAGCCGCTGCGGACGGTCCTCACCGCCGCCGATCAGGTAGATGTCACCGGAGGTGGGGATGGGCTGGTCGCTGCGCACGTCCACCCGCTGCACGTCCAGGCCCCGCTGGCGGGCACGCCGCTCCACCACGAGGGCGTTGCCCTGGTCTCCGTACGTACTGAGCAGGTCCGGGTAGACCCACACGAGACGCAGACTGCTGTCGCTCATGCTCATGTCCTTAGAGGGGGTCAGTTGCCGACGCGGCGGCGGACGTCCTGGAACGCGGTGTAGTTGGCGATCAGCTCGATCCGCCCGGGCGGGGAGAGCTGCACCGCCTCGTCGACCGTCTCGCACACCCGGAAGTCCAGGCCCGCGACCTCCAGCCGCACCGCGAGGTCCAGCCGGCGGTCGCCGATCACCACGATGGGGTGCCCGGCCAGCCGCGTGTAGTCCACGTCCCAGAGCCAGGAGGTGTCCGTGCCGTCCGCGCCGCGGGCGTTGACGGACAGGATGACCGGCGTCGGCGGCGGGTCGATCAGGGAAAACGTTTCGAGCCAGCCCGCCGGGTTCTTCGCCAGCAGCAGCCGCAGGTCACGGCCCTGGAAGGAGACCACGTCATACCGGCCGGCCACCGCCTGCACCTGGTACATGCGCTCCAGCGCCACCTGCGGCGGCACGCCGAACACGGCGGCGACGGCGGCCGAGGTGGCGGCGTTCGCCCGGTTGGCGCGGCCCGGTAGCTGGAGGTGGATCGGCCAGGCCGAACCGTGCGGGTCCAGGACGTGCTCGCCGCTGAGCGCCCAGCTCGGGGCGGGCCGGCGGAAGCCGCACTCGCCGCAGAACCAGTCGTCGCCCGGGCGCTGCATCACACCGCCGCAGGCGGGGCACGACCAGGCGTCGTCCTTCCACTCCTGACCCGCCGCCACCCAGACGACGTTGGGGGAGGAGGACGCGGCCCACACGACGAGCGGGTCGTCGGCGTTGGCGATGACGACCGCCTTCGAGCCGGACAGGCCCTCGCGCCACTTCTCGGCGAGCATCCGGGTCTCGGCGGCGCGGTCGAGCTGGTCGCGGGAGAGGTTGAGCAGCGCGATCGCCTTGGGCGCCACGTCGCGTGCGACGCCGGCGAGGTACTTCTCGTCGACCTCGATCACGCCGTACTTGGCGTCCGAACCGCCCGCGAGGGCGGAGGTGATGCCCGCGGGCATGTTGGCGCCGAGGGCGTTCGAGACGACCGGGCCGCTGGCCCGCAGTGCCTCGGCGATCAGCCGGGTGGTGGTGGTCTTGCCGTTGGTCGCCGACACCAGGACGACGTCCAGATGCTGCGCGAGCCGCCCCAGCAGTTCGGGGTCGAGCTTGAGCGCCACCCGGCCGCCGATCACCGATCCGCTGCCGCGTCCCGCCGCGCGAGACACCGCCGCTGCGGCCTTGCCTGCCGTCACGGCCAGCTTGGCGCGCGGCGACAGGGGCTCAGGATTGCCAGGGTGTCCTGCCATCGTCCTTGTTCCTCCTAGCGTGGGTCCGGGCTCAGCCTATCGAGATCCGGCCGGGCGCCCGAACCGCGCCACCTGCTGGAACCCTCCGGCAGGGGTGGAACGTACGCTGGACGCCATGCGAAACCGGCCGATCCCCGGCAGTTCCGGCCATGTACGAGCCATGACCCTGCTCGGCGACCCGGTCCTGCACAGCCCCTGCGAGCCCGTCAGCGACTTCGGTCCGTCCCTGTCCCGGCTCATCGAGGACATGTTCGCGACGATGTACGCCGCCCAGGGGGTCGGTCTCGCGGCCAACCAGATAGGGGTCGCCTCGCGGGTCTTCGTCTACGACTGCCCCGACGACGAGGACGTCCGCCACCTCGGGCACATCGTCAACCCGCGCCTGGTGGAGGCGGACGGGGTGACGGTGCGCGGACCCGAGGGCTGTCTGTCCCTGCCGGGCCTGGAGGCGGGCACGGAACGCTTCGACCGCGCCGTGGTCGAGGGCGTCGACCTGCTGGGCGCGCCGGTGCGCGTCGAGGGGACGGGCTTCTTCGCCCGCTGCCTCCAGCACGAGTGCGACCACCTGGACGGCACGGTCTACACCGACCGCCTCACCGGCTGGCGCCGCACCCGCGCCCTGCGGGCGGCGCGTCGCGCCCCCTGGGCCCGGTCCGGCTGACGGGACGGAGCCGCGCGGCCGGGTCGTCCGGAAGCCGGGTGCGTCGGAGGCGGCCGGCTCGCGGGCCGGGGCGCCCGGAGGGCCGGGCCCTCGGCAGCGGGGCCCCGCGCGGCCGGTGCACCGTCAGAAGCCGGGGCCCTCCACCTTGTCGTCGACCCGCTCCAGCCGGCCCCACAGCAGATCGGCCAGGCCGCGTACCAACTCCTCGCGGGAGCAGGGGCGTTCGCCGAGCCACCAGTCGCCGGCCGCGTGCATCATGCCGACGATGCCGTGGCCCCAGACGCGGGCCAGCGCCTCGCTGCCCGGGCCCAGGTCGACGCGTTCGGCGATCACCCGGGCGAGCTCCTCGCCCATGCGCCGGAGGACGGGCGCCGAGTGCCGGCCTATGTCGAAGCCCTGCTCCGACTGCTGCCCCCCGCCCCCGCCGCCGTCCTCCGACGGGTGCATCAGGAACCGGTACACCTGCGGCCGCGCCTCGATGGCCGCCAGGTAGGTGTCGAGGGTCGCCTCCACCCGCTGCCGCCGGTCCGCGGGCGCGTCGAGCGCGGTGCGCAGGGCGGACAGCAGGGCGTCGGTGTGACGCTTGGCGAGCGCCCGGTACAGGCCGCCCTTGTCGCCGAAGTGGCGGTAGAGGATCGGCTTGGTGATCCCGGCCTCGGCGGCGATGGCGTTCATGGACGCCTGCGGTCCGTCGCGGAGGACCACGCGGTCGGCGGCCTCGAGCAGCTCGCGTCGCCGCTGGTCGGCCGACCGCTGCTGGTCGGTCCGGTGTGTGGTCTCCATAGCGTGTCTCCCCGCCCGTGCGATGTCCCTAAGACCCGCGCAACGTAACACTCACGCCGCGGGAGCCGCCGGTTGACAGCGGCTACTTACCGGTAACAGACTGCGGTTACCGCAAGTAACCGCCGGGAGGGAACATGGCCGAGTTCACCTTTGAACTCAACGACGACCAGCAGCAGGTCCGTGACTGGCTGCACGGATTCGCCAAGGACGTGATCCGCCCGGCCGCCTCCGAGTGGGACGAGCGCGAGGAGACCCCCTGGCCGGTCATCCAGGAGGCCGCCAAGGTCGGCATCTACTCCCTCGACTTCTACGCCCAGCAGTTCTTCGACCCCACCGGCCTCGGCATCCCCATGACCATGGAGGAGCTGTTCTGGGGCGACGCGGGCATCGCGCTGTCCATCGTCGGGACCGGCCTCGCCGCCGTCGGCGTCCTCGCCAACGGCACCGAGGAGCAGATCGGCACCTGGATACCGCAGATGTACGGCACCCCCGACGACGTCAAGGTGGCCGCCTTCTGCTCCTCCGAGCCCGACGCCGGCTCGGACGTCGCCGCCATGCGCACCCGCGCCGTGTACGACGCGGCCAAGGACGAGTGGGTCCTCAACGGCACCAAGACCTGGGCCACCAACGGCGGCATCGCGGGCGTCCACGTCGTCGTGGCCGTCGTCGACCCCGAGCTCGGCTCCAAGGGCCACGCCTCCTTCATCGTCCCGCCGAACACCCCCGGCCTGTCCCAGGGCCAGAAGTTCAAGAAGCACGGCATCCGCGCCTCCCACACCGCCGAGGTCGTCCTGGAGGACGTGCGCGTCCCCGGCTCCTGCCTGCTGGGCGGCAAGGAGAAGCTCGACGAGCGCCTCGCCCGCGCCCGCGAGAGGGCCAGGGCGGGCGGCGAACGCGTGAAGAACGCCGCCATGGCCACCTTCGAGGCGTCCCGCCCCGCCGTCGGCGCCATGGCCGTGGGCACCGCCCGCGCCGCGTACGAAGTGGCCCTGGACTACGCGAAGACGCGCGTCCAGTTCGGCCGCCCCATCATCGACAACCAGGGCGTCGCCTTCCAGCTCGCCGACATGCGCACCCAGATCGACGCGGCCCGGCTGCTGGTCTGGCGCGCCTCCTGGATGGCGACCGCCGGCAAGCCGTTCACCTCCGCCGAGGGCTCGATGTCCAAGCTCTACGCCAGCGAGGTCGCCAAGAAGGTCACGGCCCAGGCCGTCCAGATCCTCGGCGGCAACGGCTATACCCGCGAGTACCCGGTGGAGCGCATGCACCGCGACAGCGCCATCTACACCATCTTCGAGGGCACCAGCGAGGTCCAGCGCCTGGTCATCGCCCGCACCCTGGCGGGCATGCCGATCCGCTGAACCGGAGGCGGGGCGCCTCCCCCGTGAGAGGCGCCCCGCCCGTACCACCCGGACCGGTCACTTCACCGATCCGGCCATCACCCCCTGCACGAAGTGCCGCTGGAAGGCGAAGAAGACCACCACCGGCACGATCAGGGACAGGAAGGCGCCCGGCGCCAGCACGTCGATGTTGCTGCCGAACTGGCGCACCTGCGACTGGAGTTCCACGGTCAGCGGCTGGGCGGAGCTGTCGGCGAAGAGCAGCGCCACCAGCATGTCGTTCCACACCCACAGGAACTGGAAGATCGCCAGGCTCGCGATGGCCGGCCGTCCCACCGGCAGCACGAGCTGGGTGAAGATCCGCCACTCCCCGCCGCCGTCCATGCGGGCGGCCTCCAGCATCTCGCGCGGGATGTCGGCGAAGTAGTTGCGCAGCAGGAAGACGGCGAACGGCAGTCCGTAGGCGACGTGGAACAGCACCACGCCGGGGATGGTGCCGAACAGACCGAGCTGCCCGAAGAGCTTGGCGACCGGCAGCAGGCCCACCTGGACCGGGACCACCAGCAGCGCCACCACCAGCAGGAAGATCCAGTCCCGGCCGGGGAACTCCAGCCAGGCGAACGCGTACCCGGCGAGCGCGGCGATCACCACGACGAGGACGGTCGTCGGGACCGAGATCAGCACCGTGTTCCAGAACGCCCGGGTGATCCCCGCGTTGCCCAGCAGCGCCGAGTAGTTGTCGAAGGACAACTGCCCCGGGCTGGTGAGCGCGGTCCACCAGCCGCTCGCCGCGTTGTCGTTGGCCGAACGCATCGAGGACAGCAGCAGCCCGGCCACCGGGGTGATCCAGATCAGGCCGACCACCACGAGGAACGCCTGTACCAGGCCGTTGGCCAGCCAGCGGCGGAGCCGGCCGCCCGGATGCCGGGCGGGTGCCGGCCGGACCGGCGGGGGAGGAGGGGTGGACGGTTCCGAGGGGGGTGCGGTGACGGTCGCGCTCATGACTGGCTCCTGCGGAAGCGGCGGACGTTGAACACCATGGCGGGGATGACCAGCAGCAGGAGCAGCACGCCGAGCGCACTGCCCAGCCCCTGGTTGTTGCCGCCGCCGAAGGAGACGAGCCACATCTGGGTGGCGAGGACGGTGGCGTCCTCCTGCACCGGGCCCGGGGCGATGATGTAGATGAGGTCGAAGACCTTCATCACGTTGATCACCAGCGTCACGAACACCACCGTCAGCACCGGCGCCAGCAGCGGCACGGTGATCCGGCGGAACACCTGCCACTCGCTCGCCCCGTCCATCCGGGCCGCCTCCAGCGCGTCGCGCGGCAGCGACGACAGCCCGGCGCCGACGAGCACCATGGCGAAGCCGGTCCAGATCCACAGGTAGGCGCCGATGATCGCCGGAGTGACCAGCGCCGGTCCCAGCCAGGAGACGCCCTCGTAGGGCGGGGCGAAGTTCGCGGCGGGCAGCTTGACCGTGTACGTGCCCGACGCCTCCAGCCCGGTCAGGCGGAAGGAGCCGTCGGCCGCGGTCGTCGCCGTGGCGGCGGTGCTCCCGTCCCGTACGGCTTCCACCGTCAGGCCAGGCAGGCCGCGTTCGGCGGGGTCGATCTCGCCCGGCCGCCCTCCGCCGCCGGGGGTGAAGTCCAGGTAGACCACGCCCCGCAGCTCGTTCGCGGCCGCCTTCGCCGGGGACGCCGGCTCGGCGTCGGCGGGCATCTCCTTGGGCGGCACGCCCACCAGTCCCAGGTTCACCGTGCCGCCGGCCGGGACGGCCTCGGCGGTGCCGTACGAACCGTCCGGGGCCTTCCGGACGCCTTGGTCCTCCCGGGGACGGGCGGCGGGGTAGGAGGACGACCCGGCGACCGCGTCGTGCACGCCGACGACGGCCGCGTTGAGCACGCCCTTGTCGGGGTCCTCCTCGTAGGCGAGCCGGAAGATGATGCCCGCCGCCAGGAAGGAGACGGCCATCGGCATGAACAGCAGCAGCTTGAACGCGGTGGCCCAGCGGACCTTCTCCACCAGCACGGCGAGGATCAGCCCGAGCCCGGTGAGCAGCGTCGGGGCGACCACCACCCAGATGGCGCTGTTGCGGATGGCGGTCAGGGTCGCGGGGTCGCGGAACATCTCCGCGTAGTTCTCCCCGCCGACGAACCGGGTGCCGGCCGCGTCGAAGAAGCTGCGGCCGACGGAGAACAGGACGGGGTAGACGACCAGCGCGCCCAGGAGCAGCAGCGCCGGCAGGACGAAGGCCACGGCGATGGTCCGCCGGCGGCGCTGGGCGCGCCGCCGGGGACTCGCGGCCCCCACGGGAGTGGTGAGGGTGGTCATGGTCGTCAGCCCTTGTACGCCTTGGCCGCCGCGGCTTCGAGCGCCGCCGCGGTGGCCGCCGGGTTCGACGGGTCGCGCAGGAAGTCCTGGAGAAGCTTCCACTCGCCGACGCCCTTGGTGCCGCCGAAGGAGGCCGGTGCCTGGTCCGACATGTCGAAGCGCACCGAATCCCCGGCGTCGATGAGCGACTTGGCCGTCTTGCGCACGGTGTCGTCACCGTAGGAGGCGAGGTCCAGCTTCTTGTTGGGGGACAGGAATCCGCCCGCCTCCGCCCACACGGCCGCCGCCTCGGGCGTCGCCAGGTAGTCCAGGAACGCCTCCGCGGCCTTCTGGTTCTTGCCGTCCTTCAGGACGACGGCCGCGTCACCGCCGCTGACCACGGGGGCCGTGCCGCCGGTGACCGCCGGGAAGGGGAAGAAGGTGGCGTCCTGGCCGATCTTCTTCCCGAACTGGTCCTTGGCTATCCCGGCGACGAAGTCGCCCTCGTACACCATGCCGGCCTCGGGGTCGGGGCCGAAGACCTTCTCGACGGAGCCGGGGAAGTCGGTGCTCAGCGCGCCCTTCTGGCCGCCCGCGATCAGCTTCTTGTCGGAGAACAGCTTGCCGAGGGTGGTCAGGGCCTTCACCACGGTGGGGTCGGTCCACGGGATCTCGTGCCGGGCGAGCTTGTCGTACTTCTCGGGACCGGCCTGGGAGAGGTAGATGTTCTCGAACCAGTCGGTGAGGGTCCAGCCGTCCTCACCGGCGACCGCGAAGGCCGGCAGGCCGGAGTCGGAGACGGCCTGCGCGTTCTTGAGCATCTCCTCGTACGTCTTCGGCGGCTTGACGCCCGCCTGCTCGAACGCCTCCGGGCTGTACCAGACGGTCGACTTGTGGGCGGCCTTGAAGTACAGGCCGTACAGCTTGCCGTCGACCGAGCCGTACGACGCCCAGACGGGGGCGAAGTTGGTGCCGACCGTCTTCACGGTGCTGTCGGGGAGCGGCTTGAGCCAGCCCTTCTTCGCGAACTGCTGGAGCACACCGACCTGGGGGACCATCACCACGTCCGGCGCGTTGCCGCCCTCGATCTTGCTCCCGACGACCGTGGAGACGTTGTCACCGGTCGACGTGAACCGGGTCTTGGCCCCGGTCTTCTCGGTGAAGGCGTCCAGCACCTTCTGGAAGTTCTTCTGCTCGGCGCCCGACCACACACCGGCCACGTTCAGCGTCTGGCCGCCGAGCGCCTTGTCGCCGCCGCCCGCGCTCACCGGGTCGCCGCCGCAGGCGGTCGCCCCGAGGGCCAGGGTCAGCGCCGAACAGCACGCCATCGCCATCCGTCGTCGCGTCATCATCGTGATACCTCCGAGGTGGTGTGGTCACCGGTCCACCAGGCGGCGGTGGAACCGGGCAGTACGCCGGCCGGGCAAGGGCCGCTGGACAGCAGGGGGGCGCCGGAGACCGGTGCGGGCACCGGGTCGGCGGTGAAGTTCACGGCGCAGACGAGTCCGTCGCCGCGTTCGAAGGCCAGGACACCGGGCGGCGACTCCAGCCACCGCATCGTGCCCTCGCCCAACTGCGGCAGGCCGCGCCGCAGTTGCAGCCCGTCGCGGTACAGGTGCCAGAAAGAGCGGGTGTCGGCGAGCGCCCGGTCGGTGGCGTGCTCGGCGAACCAGCCGGGCTGCGGCAGCCACGGCTTGGCGCTCTCGGCGCCGGTGCTGAACCCGAACGGCGAGGCGTGCCCCGACCACGGCAGCGGGACGCGGCAGCCGTCCCGGATGCGGGCCCGGCTGCCGGTGCGCCGGAAGATCGGGTCGGTGAGGACCTCGTCCGGCAGGTCCACGACCTCCGGCAGGCCCAGTTCCTCGCCCTGGTAGATGTACGCGGCGCCGGGCAGCGCCAGCATCAGCAGCGCGGCGGCCCGGGCCCGCGCGGCGCCCAGGCCGCTGCCCTCGGTGCCGGACTCGCCGTAGCGGGTCACCGTGCGCACCTGGTCGTGGTTGTTGAGCACCCAGGTCACGGTGGAACCGGTGCCGGCGATGTCCCGGACGGCCTCGTCGATCACCGTACGGAAGGCGGCGGCGTCCCAGGGGGCGCTGAGCAGGTCGAAGAAGAACGCCTGGTGCAGTTCGTCGGGGCGGACGTACTTGGCGTGCTCCCGGGCGGTCGGTACGGAGACCTCGCCGACCAGCAGCCGCTCGCGGCCGTCGCGGGCCGTGTACTCCTCGCACACCGCGCGCCAGTGCCGCCACACGTCGTGCACCTCGGGCTGGTTCCAGGCGAGCGGGTTGACCGAGTCGCGGGTGCGGGCGTCGGCCTCGGGGTCGGGGGAGTCGGGCAGGTCGGGGTGCTTGTACAGGCCCGCCGCCACGTCGATCCGGAAGCCGTCGACGCCCCGGTCCAGCCAGAACCGCAGGACGTGGTCGAAGTGGGCGGCCACCTCGGGGTTGCGCCAGTTCAGGTCGGGCTGCTCTGGGGTGAACATGTGCAGGTACCACTGGCCGGGCGTGCCGTCCTGCTCGGTCACCCGGCTCCAGGCGGGTCCGCCGAACATGGCGTGCCAGTTGTTGGGCGGCACGTCCCCGCCCGGGCCGCGGCCCTCGGCGAAGTGGAACCGGGCGCGGGCCTCGCTGCCGGGGGCGGCGGCGAGCGCCTCGCGGAACCAGGCGTGCTCGCTGGAGCAGTGGTTGGGGACGATGTCCAGCAGCACCTTGATGCCGAGCCGGTGGGCGTCTCCCACCAGCCGGCCGAACTCGTCGAGGTCGCCGAAGACGGGGTCCACGTCGCAGTAGTCGGCGACGTCGTAGCCGTGGTCGGCCTGCGGGGACGGGTAGAAGGGGCTCAGCCATATGCCGTCGACGCCGAGCTTCTTCAGGTACGGGAGTCCGGCGCGGACCCCGGCGAGGTCGCCGATGCCGTCGCCGGTGCTGTCCAGGAAGCTGCGGACGTACACCTGGTAGATCACCGCGTCGCGCCACCAGGGGTGGGCCGTGCGGTGCGTGAGGTGCTGCGAGAGGCCGTCGTCGGCCGGAGCGGTGAGCATCACCCGTTGACCTGTTTCTTCGTGAAGGGGTGCGCGCCATCCAGAGCGGGTAGCGGTTATGCATGCATGTTAAGTAGCCATGACGAGAAGGTGTCAACGATGGTGCGGAAACCAGCGGCAATTGAGGATGTATGTCCCTTATATGCGGGACGCGTTCATGAGGCGGCCATGACAAAGCTACCTAACAGGTAACTAGGGAGAGGGGAGGGGGTGACGAGGTGGGAACGTCAGCGGCGACGGGCGATGGCCGCGAGCTCCCCGGCCAGCCGCCGCACGGCTTCCTCGGGCGACTGGTGCTGCGCCATCGCGTCGTGCACCACGGCCTGCACGGCCAGGCTGACCTGCTCGTAGTGCGGGCTCTTGGGGCGCGGGGCCGCCGCCAGCACACTGGCCCGCAGCGCCGGCAGATACGGGAACCGCCGCACCAGCACCGGGTCCCCGTAGAGCGCCGCCCGCACCGGCGGCAGGGCGCCCTCGGCCAGCACGCGGCGCTGCACCTGTTCACTCGTGAGGTACGCGATCAGGTCACGCGCCGACTCCGGGTGCCGCGCATGACTGCTCACCGCCAGGTTCGACCCGCCCAGCACGCTCGTGCCCGGCCCCCGGGGCCCCGGCAACGGCACCGCGCCGAACTTCCCCGCCACCCGGGAGTCCCTCCCGGACGCGCCCGCCCAGGCGTACGGCCAGTTGCGCAGGAACAGCAGCCGGCCCTCCTGGAACGCCTGCCGCGACTCCTCCTCGGTGTACGACAGCGCCTCCCGGGGGATCCAGCCGTCCCGCACGCCCCGCGCCAGGAAACCGATCCCCGCGCGGGCCGCCGCGGAGTCCACCGTGACCCGCTCGCCCTCGTCGCCCAGGATCGTGCCGCCGGCCGAGTACACGGCCTCGGCGGCGTTCACCGTCAGCCCCTCGTACGGCAGGAACTGCCCCGCGTACCCGCCCAGGCCGTACCGCGGGGCGAGGGTCCTGGCCTGCCGCTCCAGCTCCGCCCAGGTGCGCGGCGGCCGCACGCCCGCCCGGTCGAGGACGTCCTTGCGGTAGAAGAGCATCCCGGCGTTCGTCACGTACGGGACCGCGTACAGCCGCCCGTCGTACGTCGCCGTGTCCACCACCGGCGGCAGGAAACTGGCCAGCGGGAAGCGCTCACGGTCCACCGGCGCGATCCACCCGGCGGCGGCGAACTCCGACGTCCACGCCACGTCGATGTTGAGCACGTCGAACCGGCCGCCGCCCGAGCGGAGATCGGTGATCATCTGGGACCTGGTCTCGTCCGCCGAGTCCGGCAGCTCGACCAGCGTGACCCTCTCGCCCGGGTGCGCGCGGTTCCACCCGTCGAGCACCCGGCCCAGGTAGCCGGTGAGGTCGCCGGCCGTGGCCAGCGTCATCGGACCCCGCCCGCCCTCGGGCGCGCGGCCCGCGGGGGCGGTGCCGGACGCCGCGTAACCGGTCAGGACGACCAGCGCGACCAGGAGCCCCCTACCCGCGGCACGTATCCACCGCATAGGTTCCTCCCAGTGCACCCGGCGCGAGACATCGGCGTCCGCGTCTCGGGCATGTATACCCGTTAGGCATGGGCGATACTAGAGCCCACATCACATCGGGAGCACACGGAGGAGGACAGCACGAGTGCGCCTTCCCCTCCTCGCCCTCCTGGCCCGCGGCCCGGCGCACGGCTACGAGCTCAAGCAGGACCTTGAGCAACTGCTGGGCTCCGCGTACCCTCCCACCAACGTCGGCCAGATCTACGTGACCCTCGGCCGGCTCGAGAAGTCCGGCCTCATCGAGGGCGAGGAGATCGCCCAGGAGAGCCGGCCCAACAAGAAGATCTACCGTCTCACCGACGCCGGGCAGGAAGCACTGCGCGCCTGGTTCGAGGAGACGGCCGACGAACCGAGGGTCCGGGACGAGTTCTTCATGAAACTCGCCCTCGCCCCGCGCACCGGACTCGCCGACCAGATCAGCCTCATCAACAAACAGCGACGCGAGTACCTCAACACCATGCGCAACCTCTCCAAGCTGGCCGCGGCCGAAGACCGGGACAACCGCATATCGCACCTGCTGATCGAGGGCGCCATGCTCCACCTCCAGGCCGACCTCGACTGGCTGGAGCGCTGCCAGGAGGAACTGGAGGACCTGCGGTGAGCGACACCTCCCCACCCCTCCTGCGGGCCGAGGGACTCGTCAAGACCCACCACGGCGAAGGCGCGCCCGCCCACGCCGTGCGCGGCGTCGACCTCGAGGTACGGCACGGCGAGTTCGTCGCCGTCACCGGCCCCTCCGGCGCCGGGAAGTCCACGCTCCTGCACCTCCTCGGCGGCCTCCAGCGCCCCGACAGCGGCTCCCTCTGGCTCGACGGGGAGCGCACCGACGACTACAGCGAGGCACGCTGGGCCGTCGAACGCCGCCGCAGCATCGGCATCGTCTTCCAGTTCTTCAACCTCGTCTCCAACCTCACCGTCGCCGACAACGTCGAACTGCCCGCCCTCCTCGCCGGCACCCCGGCCCGACAGGCCCGCGCCGAGCGCGAGGAGCTCCTCGCCGAACTGGGCCTGGAGAACAAGGCCCGCAGCATGCCCGGCGAGCTCTCCGGCGGCGAACAGCAGCGCGTCGCCCTCGCCCGCGCCCTGGTCAACCAGCCGCGCCTGCTCCTCGCCGACGAACCCGCCGGCAGCCTCGACAGCAAGGGCACCCGGGAGGTCATGCGGCTGCTGACCCGCTTCCACCGGCGCGGCCAGAGCATCGTCCTCGTCACCCACGACGCACGGCTCGCCAGCGCCGCCGACCGCGTGATCAGCTTCTTCGACGGCCGGATCGCCGACGACGCCGAACTCGGCGCGACACCACCGCGCCGCACCGGCCCGACCGGCGTCATCGACCTCGACGCACCGAAGGACTGACCGGCGGTGCGGGCCATGCTGCGCTGGGCGCACGCCGATCTGCGCACCCACCGGGGCGAGGCACTGTTCCTCGTCGCCGCCACCGCCGGGATCGTCGCCTCCCTGCTCCTCGCCACCGCCCTGTTCGGGTACGCCACCAACCCCTGGCAGCGGGTCTTCACCCAGTCCCGGGGCGCCCACGTCTGGCTCCACACCGGGCCCGCCGCCGACACCGGCCGGCTCGCCGGCCTCGACGGCGTCGCCGCGGTCGCCGGCCCGTACCGCACCGCCACCACCACCGCCGCCTCACGCGGCGCCCGCGCCGGCGTGGAACTGCGCGCCACCGGCCCCGGGCTGCCCGCGACGAGCCGCCCGCTGGTGACCTCGGGCCGCTGGCTCGACCCCGCCACCCCCGACGGCGTCGTCCTCGAAGCGGGGCTCGCCCGCGCCCTGTGGGCCGAACCCGGCGACCGGCTCACCGTCGCGGGACGCACGGTCACCGTCCTCGGCACCGCCGACACCGCCGAACGCCGCTACCGGCCCGGCGAACGGCCCGGCACCATCTGGGCGCTGCCCCGCGCCGTGCCCGGCGACCGCAGCGCCGGCCAGGTCGTCGGCCTGCGGCTGGCCGACCCCGACGACACCGACTACACCGTCCAGCGCGCCGTCACCACCATCGGCGCGGGCGCCGTCAACGACGTCGCCACCTGGCAGCAGGCCCGCGCCGAGGCACAGGGCGACACCCGGCTCCTCGGCCAGGTCCTCGGACTGTTCGGCCTCGGCGCCCTGATCGCCGCCGCGCTGGCCGTGTTCGGCGCCATCAGCACCCGGGTGCGCGGCCACCTCAGGGACATCTCGGTGCTCAAGGCCGTCGGCTTCACCCCCGGCCAGGTGGTACGGATCTTCCTCGTCCAGCACCTGGCGTTCGCCGTGCTCGGCGCGGCCCTGGCCGTCACCGTCGTCCGGACGCTGGGCGCCCGGCTGCCGGGGCGGCTCGGTGACGCCGTCCAGGTGTGGCAGGGCCTGCCCGGCCAGCTCCCGGTGCTCCTCCTCGTCCCCGTCGCGGCCGTCCTGTTCATCGGAGCGGCCACCTGCCTGGCCGCCTGGCGGGCCGGCCGCGTACCGCCCGTACCCGTGCTCCCGGCCGCCGCTGCCCCGGGCGGCGGGCTGTCCGGCGCCGCCCGCGGCGCGCTCGGGCTGCGCGTACCGCCCCCGCTGGTCCTCGGCTGGCACCGGGCGTTCGGACGCGGGCGGCGCGCCCCGGCCGCCATCGTGCGCCTCGCCCTGCCGCTGCTGCTGATCACCGTGGCGCTCGGCGCCTGGACGACCATCGAGCGCTTCGACAGCCGCCCCGAACAGCTCGGCCTCGCCGCCGCGCTCACCGCCCGCCCCGACGGCACGCTCACCGACCGCGAGGCGGCCGCGCTGCTCCGGGCCCACCGGGACGTGACCGCCGCCCACCCGGGCCTGGAGGTCGCCGCCCTGGTCCCCGGCCAGACCGGCACCATCGCCCTGCGCGGCCTCGGCACCCGCGAGCGCCCCTACCCGTACTCCATCGCCGACGGCCGCCCCGCGCACGGCCCCGACGAGGCCGTCGCCGGCCAGGGCCTGCTCGACCTGCTCGGCGCCCGCGTGGGCGACTGGGTGCGGCTGACCGTCGGGGGTCACCCGCAAGTGCTGCACATCGTCGGGCGGAGCATCGAACCGGAGAACGGCGGCCGGGTCGTCTCCACCTCGCTGGACACCCTCCGCGAGAACGACCCCGGTCTGCGCCCCAGCCTCTACCAGCTCCAGCTTCGCCCCGGCGCGGACCCCCGCACCGTGGGCACCGAGCTCACCGCCGCCTCCCGCGGCAGGCTCGACGTCCACGAGGTCACCAGCCCCGCCGACCGGCTGTCCGCACTGCGCGGCGTCGTCGCCGGGCTGATCACCGTCCTCGCCCTCATCGGCCTCACCGAACTGTCCACCGCCATCGGCGGCACCGTCCGGGACGGCGAACGGGACCTGCTCGCCCTCAAGGCGATCGGCCTGTCCCCGCGCCAGATCACCACGGTCACGGTCACCGCCATCGGCTGCACCGCCCTGGCCGCCGCCCTCCTGGGCACCGCCCTCGGCGTCCCCTTCGCCCACTGGCTGATCGACCACGAGGCCCACGCCACCGGCATCGGCGCAGGCATCGCCCACGCCCCGCCCCCGCTCCACCTCGTGGCGCTCGTCCTGGCCGCGGTCGCCGGCGCGGCCGCCCTCGCCGTGCTGCCGGCCGCCCGCGCCACCCGCCGCCGGCTCGCGGACAACCTCAGCGCGGTGGCCTGACCGGGCCCGGGGGTGCTGTACTGGAGGACACCCCTCCGGAGAGGGGGCGACATGCGCCCGAGGCGCCCCTGGCTCACCGCACTGCTGGCAGCGCTGGTCGCCGTCATCGCCTTCGGCGGCCTGGGCGGGCTGCTGGAAGCGGCGAAGGACGAGCCCGGGTCCGCCGGCGTCGAACCCCGTCCCCCCGGCGTACCGGACGGGCGCGAACCGGTCCTGCCCCGGCCCCCCGCCGAACAGCCCGCCGTGCCCCCGCCCCGGGGACCGGTCGTCCTCCGGGTGATCGACGGCGACACCGTCGAAGTGCGGGGCGACGGCCGGCTGATCCCCGCCGGCACCCGCGCCCGGGTCCGGCTGCTGGAGATCGACACCCCCGAGCACGGCGACTGCTTCAGCGCCGAGGCGGCCGCCCGCACCGCGAGCCTGCTGCCGCCCGGCAGCACCCTCAACGCGGAGACGGACCAGGACCCGAAGGACCCCTACGGCCGCTACCTGCTGTACGTGTGGAACGAGCGGGGTGTCTTCGTCAACGAGGCCCTGGTCCGGGACGGCTATGCCAGGGCCGTGCTGTACGCGCCCAACGACGCGCACTGGCCGCGGATCTCCCGGGCCGAGAGCGCGGCCCGGCGGTCCGGCGCGGGGCTCTGGGCCGCCTGCGGCACCACCCCGTGACCCCGCCGCGCCGCCGCCGGGCCGCCCGCGCCACGGCCCGGCCCGGCCGGGTCACGCTCCGGCCGGAGCCGCCTCCCGCAGCAGGCCGAGCAGCAGGTCCGTGACCTCGGCCGGCCGCTCCATGCTCGGCAGATGGCCGGCCCAGGGCAGTTCGACGTGCCGCGCGTCCTTCAGCCGGCCCGGGAGCTCCGCGGCCATCAGGCGGAAGTCCGCCACGTCATGGGCCCCGGACAGGACCACCGTCGGGGCGGTCACGGCGGACAGGTCGGCCTCGTGGCGGATCCGCCCGAACTCCTCCGTCACCGCGAGCTGGACGTCGAAGGCGTGGCGCTGCATCCGGCGGACCGCGTCCCGGGTGGTCTCGTCGGCCTCCGGGCCCACCCAGGTGTCGACGTTGAGCTCCACCGCCGCCGCCACGTCCCCGGCCTCCAGCAGCTCGTCCTCCCGGGCACCGAACGCGCGCAGCGCGGCACTCGGTTCGTGCCCGTCCACGGCCGGCGAGAGCAGCACCATGGAGCCGACCCGCTCCGGCCACCGGGCGGCGACCTCCAGGGCGACCCGCCCGCCGAACGAGGAGGCCACCAGCACGGCCCGCTCGATGCCGAGGGCGTCGAGGAGGTCCCGTACGTCCTCGGCATCGTTGTGGGGCCGGTCCGGGGCGGGGGTCGCGCCGAAACCGCGGAGATCGCAGCGGACCAGCCGGTATCCGGCCGCGCTCAGGGCGGGCCACTGGGGGTCCCACATCCGCCGGTCGCACACGCCGGCGTGCAGGAGTACCACTGCGGGGCCGTCTCCGGCCACATGATCATAAGAAAGTGTCATCGCCGGGAGGCTACCTGGTGCACCTCCCCGGTGACCAGGGATTTCAGGCGGGCAGTAGCGCCTCGATCGCCGCGACCAGCTCGCCCGACTCCGGCTCGGTGCGCGGACGGAAGCGGGTGACCTCGCCCCGGGGGGAGACCAGGAACTTCTCGAAGTTCCACTGGACGTCCCCGGCCTCGCCGTCCGCGTCCGCCGTCCGCGTCAGCTCCGCGTACAGCGGGTGCCGGCCCGGGCCGTTGACGTCCGTCTTCTCCAGCATCGGGAAGGTCACTCCGTACGTCGCGGAGCAGAAGGTGCCGATCTCCTCCGCGGTGCCGGGCTCCTGGCCGCCGAACTGGTTGCACGGCACGCCCAGCACGGTGAAGCCCCGGTCGCCGTACGTCTTCTGGAGCCGCTCCAGGCCCTCGTACTGCGGGGTCAGGCCGCACTTGGACGCCACGTTGACCACCAGGACCGCCGTGCCCTCGTACGCGGCCAGGGTCGTGGGGTCGCCGGACAGGGTGCGCAGCGGGATGTCGTACAGGGACATGAGGGGGACTCCTCTTCGAAGGACGGACCTGTCAGGGTCGCTGACAGGGTCGATGAAAGCACGCCCGCCTGGTAGACAGGCGGGCATGCACCAGGAACAGGCCCTCCCCGGCACCGAGCCCACGGCCGGGACGGAGACCGGGACCGGCCGGAGCGCCGGCGCCGACGCGCGCCCGGTGCGGTGCGGACTGTGCGGGCGGCCGCTCACCGGGGCCGCCTCCCGCCGCACCGGGCTCGGACCCGCCTGCGACGCCAAGCTGCATCCGGCGGGCCCCGCCATCAGGACCCGCCGCCACGAGGTCGAGCAGGACGCGCTGCCGGGCCTCTGACCCGGGCGTCCCGGGCCACCGGCCCGGGCGTCAGCCGTGCAGGGGGCGGAACAGGCCCTCCTGCACCACCGACACCAGCAGCCGGCCGTCCCGGTCGTAGATCCGCCCCCGCGCCAGGCCTCGGCCGCCCGTCGCGATGGGGGACTCCTGGTCGTACAGGAACCACTCGTCCGTACGGAACGGGCGGTGGAACCACATCGCGTGGTCCAGCGACGCCATGTCGAACCCCCGCGGGCCCCACAGCGGTTCGATCGGGATGCGGACCGCGTCCAGCAGGGTCATGTCCGAGGCGTACGTCAGCGCGCACGTGTGCACCAGCGGGTCGTCGCCCAGCGGGCCCACCGCGCGCATCCACACCGCGCTGCGCGGGTCGGCGCCCCTGACCTCGTCGGCCGACCAGCGCAGCCGGTCGACGTACCGGATGTCGAACGGCATCCGGCGGGCCATCCGCTCCATCGCCTCCGGCAGCGCCCCCAGGTGGTCGCGCACCTCGTCGGCCACCGACGGCAGGTCCTCCGGCGGCGGGAAGTCCAGGCGCGGGGGCAACTGGTGCTCGAAGCCCGCCTCCTCCGGCTGGTGGAACGACGCCGTCAGGTTGAAGATCGTCTTACCGCGCTGGACCGCCGTCACCCGCCGGGTGGTGAACGACCGTCCGTCCCGCACCCGTTCCACCTGGTACACGATGGGCAGGCCGGGGATGCCGGGCCGCAGGAAGTACGCGTGCAGCGAGTGGACCGGCCGGTCGCCCTCCGTGGTGCGGCCGGCCGCGACCAGCGCCTGCCCGGCGACCTGCCCGCCGAAGACCCGTTGCAGGGACTCCTGGGGGCTCGCGCCACGGAAGATGTCGACCTCGATCCGCTCCAGGTCGAGCAGATCGACGAGTCTCTCGGCGGGGTTGGTCATCCACGTTCCTCTCAGAGCTGGCCGACGTCGGTGACGCGGACGACCGCCCGGCCTTCCTCGTCGGAGGCCGCCAGGTCCACCTCCGCGCTGATGCCCCAGTCATGGTCGCCGTTCGGGTCGGCGAAGGTCTGGCGGACGCGCCACAGCCCGTGCGCCACGTTCTCGTCGGACGCGTCGATGGCCAGCAGCTTCGGGCCGCGCGCGTCCGGACCGGTGCCGAGGTCGTCGTACTCGTCCCAGTACGCGTCCATCGCCTCCGCCCACCGCTCCTCGTCCCAGCCGGACTCCGCGTCCATCTCGCCGAGCTCCCGCAGCCGGTCCAGCGCGGCCAGCTCCACCCGGCGGAACATCGCGTTGCGCACCAGCACCCGGAACGCCCGCGCGTTGGCCGTGACCGGCTTGACCTGGTCGGCCTTCTCCTGGGCCTCCTCGGCGGTCTCCACCTCGGGGTTGGCGAGCTGCTCCCACTCGTCCAGCAGCGAGGAGTCCACCTGCCGCACCAGCTCGCCCAGCCAGGCGATCAGGTCCTCCAGGTCCTCGGTCTTGAGATCGTCGGGGATGGTGTGATCCAGCGCCTTGTACGCCGACGCCAGGTACCGCAGCACGATGCCCTCGGTGCGCGCCAGCTCGTAGAAGGACGTGAACTCCGTGAAGGTCAGCGCCCGTTCGTACATGTCGCGGATGACGGACTTCGGCGAGACGGGGTGGTCGCCGACCCACGGGTGGGACTTCTTGTAGGTGTTGTACCCGTGCCACAGCAGCTCTTCGAGCGGCTTGGGGTACGAGACGTCCTGGAGCCGCTCCATCCGCTCCTCGTACTCGACCCCGTCCGCCTTCATCGCGCCGACCGCCTCGCCGCGCGCCTTGTTCTGCTGGGCGGCGAGGATCTGGCGCGGGTCGTCCAGCGTGGACTCGACGACCGACACCATGTCCAGCGCGTACGAGGGGGACTCCGGGTCCAGCAGGTCGAACGCCGCCAGCGCGAAGGTCGACAGCGGCTGGTTCAGCGCGAAGTCCTGCTGGAGGTCGACGGTGAGCCGGATCGTACGGCCCTCGGCGTCGGGCTCGGCGAGCTGCTCGACGACCCCGCCGTCCAGCAGCGAGCGGTAGATCGCGATGGCGCGGCGGATGTGCCGCAGCTGGTTCTTGCGCGGCTCGTGGTTGTCCTCCAGGAGCCGGCGCATCGCCCGGAAGGCGTCGCCGGGCCGGGCGATCACCGACAGCAGCATGGTGTGCGTGACGCGGAAGCGGGAGGTCAGCGGCTCCGGCTCGGAGGCGATCAGCTTCTCGAAGGTGTTCTCCGTCCAGCCGACGAAGCCCTCCGGGGCCTTCTTGCGCACCACCTTGCGCCGCTTCTTGGGGTCGTCGCCCGCCTTCGCCAGGGCCTTCTCGTTCTCGATGACGTGCTCGGGCGCCTGCGCGACCACGAGCCCGGCCGTGTCGAAACCGGCCCGGCCCGCCCGGCCCGCGATCTGGTGGAACTCCCGGGCCCGCAGCGTGCGCACCCGGCTGCCGTCGTACTTGGTGAGCGCCGTGAACAGCACCGTACGGATGGGGACGTTGACCCCGACGCCGAGCGTGTCCGTCCCGCAGATCACCTTCAGCAGACCCGCCTGCGCCAGCTTCTCCACCAGCCGCCGGTACTTGGGCAGCATGCCGGCGTGGTGCACACCGATGCCGTGCCGCACGTACCGCGACAGGTTCCTGCCGAACGTGGTGGTGAACCGGAAGTTGCCGATCAGCTCGGCGATCCGGTCCTTCTCCTCGCGCGAGCACATGTTGATGCTCATCAGCGACTGGGCCCGCTCCACCGCCTGCGCCTGGGTGAAGTGCACGATGTAGACCGGCGCCTGCTTGGTCTCCAGCAGCTCGGTCAGGGTCTCGGTGATGGGGGTCAGCCGGTATTCGTACGACAGCGGCACCGGCCGGGTCGCCGAGCGCACCACCGAGGTGGGGCGGCCGGTGCGGCGGGTGAGGTCCTTCTCGAACATCGAGACGTCGCCGAGCGTCGCCGACATCAGCACGAACTGCGCCTGCGGCAGTTCCAGCAGCGGGATCTGCCAGGCCCAGCCGCGGTCCGGCTCCGCGTAGAAGTGGAACTCGTCCATCACGACCTGGCCGATGTCCGCGTCCTTGCCGTCACGCAGCGCGATCGACGCCAGCACCTCGGCCGTGCAGCAGATGACGGGCGCGTCGGCGTTCACCGACGCGTCGCCCGTCAGCATGCCGACGTTCTCGGTCCCGAAGAGCTTGCACAGGTCGAAGAACTTCTCCGACACCAGCGCCTTGATCGGCGCGGTGTAGAAGGTCACCTGGTCGTTCGCCAGCGCCGTGAAGTGCGCACCGGCCGCGACCAGCGACTTCCCCGAGCCGGTGGGCGTGGAGAGGATCACGTTCGCCCCGGAGACCACCTCGATCAGCGCCTCCTCCTGGGCCGGGTACAGGGTGATGCCCCGCTCCTCGGCCCATGACGAGAAGGCCTCGAAGAGGGCATCGGGGTCGGCGTCCGGCGGCAGCTGATCGATAAGGGTCACGCCCCCATCTTGCCTGCCGCGCGGCCGGAAGCGGCAACCGGCCGTCCGGATGAAGATCACCAACGGTAGGCTGTCCCGTCGACCGGGGTGCAGGACAAGAGCAAACGGGGCGGGGAACGCACATGATGGGACCGGCGCACTCACTCTCCGGGGCGGCCGCGTGGCTGGGGGTGGGGGCCGCGACCGCCGCGGCGGGGCATCCGATGCCGTGGCCGGTGCTCGTCGTCGGCGCCCTGATCTGCGCCGGAGCGGCACTCGCCCCTGACCTCGACCACAAGTCGGCGACCATCTCGCGGGCCTTCGGCCCCGTCTCCAAGCTGCTGTGCGAGATCGTCGACAAGCTGTCGTACGCCGTCTACAAGGCGACCAGGACGAGGGCGGACCCCCGCCGCAGCGGCGGCCACCGGACGCTGACGCACACCTGGGTGTGGGCCGTGCTGTGCGGCGCCGGGGCGTCGGCGCTCGCGATCACCGGGGGCCGGTGGGCGGTCCTGGCGATCCTCTTCGTGCACCTGGTGCTCGCCGTGGAGGGCCTGCTGTGGCGGGCGGCCCGGATGTCCAGCGACGTCCTGGTGTGGCTGCTGGGCGCTACCAGCGCGTGGATACTGGCGGGCGTCCTCGACAAGCCCGGCAACGGCGCGGACTGGCTGTTCACCGGGGACGGGCAGGAGTACCTGTGGCTGGGCCTGCCGATCGTGCTCGGCGCCCTCGTCCACGACATCGGCGACGCCCTGACCGTCTCGGGCTGCCCGATCCTGTGGCCCATCCCGGTCGGCGGCAAGCGGTGGTACCCGGTCGGGCCGCCGAAGGGCATGCGCTTCCGCGCCGGTAGCTGGGTGGAGCTCAAGGTGCTGATGCCCGCGTTCATGCTGCTGGGCGGGGTGGGCGGCGCGGCCGCCCTCAACGTCATCTGACCGGCCGGCGCACCGGCGCCGGCACCGGCCCGTCGCATCCGCGCACCGGTACCGGCCCGCGTGCCCGGGCACCGGCACTGGCACCGGCCGGCGCACCGGCACCCGCGCCGGCCCGTGCCCGCACACACCCCGGCCCGGCCCGCTCCCGCGGGCCGGGCCGGGGTGTGTGCCGCCCGGTCCGCTACCCGTGCCAGGACCGCCACAGCGCCGCGTACGCTCCGTCCGCCGCGACCAGCTCGTCGTGGCTGCCCAGCTCGCTGATGCGGCCGCCCTCCACGACCGCGATCACGTCCGCGTCGTGCGCCGTGTGCAGCCGGTGCGCGATCGCCACCACCGTGCGGCCCTCCAGGACGCGGGCCAGGGACCGCTCCAGGTGCCGGGCGGCGCGCGGGTCCAGCAGGGACGTCGCCTCGTCCAGCACCAGGGTGTGCGGGTCGGCCAGCACCAGCCGGGCCAGCGCGATCTGCTGGGCCTGCGCCGGGGTCAGCGCCACCCCGCCCGAACCGACCTCGGTGTCCAGCCCCTCCTCCAGCGCCCGCGCCCACCCGTCGGCGTCGACCGCGCCGAGGGCCGCCCACAGCTCCGCGTCCCGCGCCCCGGTCCGCGCCAGCCGCAGGTTGTCCCGGAGCGTGCCGACGAACACATGGTGCTCCTGGTTGACCAGCGCCACGTGCTCCCGCACCCGCTCGGCGGGCATCCGCGACAGCTCGGCCGCGCCGAGGGTGACCCGCCCCTCCCGCGGCGCGTAGATCCCGGCGAGCAGCCGGCCCAGGGTCGACTTGCCCGCCCCGGACGGGCCGACCAGCGCCAGCCGGGTGCCCGGAGCCACGTCCATCGACACCCGGTGCAGCACGTCCACGCCCTCCCGGTAGCCGAACCGCACCTCCTCGGCCCGCACCTCGCGCCCGTCCGGCCGCACCGACCCGTCACCGCTCTCCGGCTCGATGTCCCGCACCCCGACCAGCCGCGCCAGCGACACCTGCGCCACCTGGAGCTCGTCGTACCAGCGCAGGATGATCCCGACCGGGTCCACCAGCATCTGGGCCAGCAGCGCGCCCGTCGTCAGCTGCCCCACGTCCATCCAGCCGTTGAGGACGAACACCCCGCCGATCATCAGCACGGCGGCCAGCACCGTGGTGTGGGTGAGGTTGATGACCGGGAAGAGGACCGAGCGCAGGAAGAGCGTGTAACGCTCCCACGCCGTCCACTCCTTGATCCGCCGGTCGGACAGCGCGACCCGCCGCGCCCCCAGCCGGTGGGCCTCGACCGTACGCCCCGCGTCGACCGTCTCGGCCAGGGCGGCGGCGACCGCCGCGTACCCGGCGGCCTCCGATCGGTACGCCGAGGGCGCCCGCCGGAAGTACCAGCGGCAGCCCACGATCAGCAGCGGAGCGGCCACCAGCACGGCGAGCGCCAGCGGCGGGGCGGTCACCGTGAGCCCGCCGACCAGCAGCCCGGCCCACACCACACCGACGGCGAGCTGCGGTACCGCCTCCCGCATGGCGTTGGCCAGCCGGTCGATGTCGGTGGTGATCCGGGACAGCAGGTCACCCGTGCCGGCCCGCTCCAGCACGCCCGGCGGCAGCGCCACCGACCGGACGAGGAAGTCCTCGCGCAGATCGGCCAGCATCTCCTCGCCGAGCATCGCGCCCCGCAGCCGCACCATCCGGACGAACAGCGTCTGCACCACCAGCGCGACCGTGAACGCCCCCACCGTGAACGGCAGGTGGAGCTCCCGCGCGCCCTCGGCGAGCCGGTCGACCAGCGAGCCGAGCAGGTACGGGCCGACCATCGAGGCGACGACCGCCACCGCGTTGACGGCGACCAGCACGGCGAACGCCGTCCGGTGCCGGCGCAGCAGCTCGGTGACGTACGCCCGGACCGTCGCCGGCGTGCCCACCGGCAGCGTGGTCGCGGACTGCGGGGCCGCCGGGTCGTACCCGGGCGGCGCCATGCCGGTCACGGCGGTCATGCCGACTCCTCGATGTCCACAAGGACTTCCTCTTCGGTCTCACGGGTGACCACCGCGCGGTACCGCTCCTCGGTGGCCAGCAGTCCGCGGTGGGTGCCCACCGCCACGGCCTCGCCCTCGTGGACCAGCACCACCCGGTCGGCGAGGTCCAGGAGCAGCGGCGACGACGCCAGCACCACGGTCGTCCGCCCGGCGCGCAGCCGCTGGACGCCCGCCGCGACCCGCGCCTCGGTGTGCGAGTCCACCGCCGACGTCGGCTCGTCCAGCACCAGCACCCCGGGGTCGGTGACCAGCGACCGGGCGAGCGCCAGGCGCTGGCGCTGCCCGCCGGACAGCGACCGGCCGCGCTCGGTGATCCGGGTGCGCATCGGGTCGCCGTCCGGCTCCACCGACGCCTGGGCGAGCGCGTCCAGCACGTCGCCGCAGCGGGCCGCCTCCAAGGCGTCCCGGGCGCTCACCTTCCCGGACGACGGCACGTCCAGCAGGTCGTGCAGGGTGCCGGACAACAGGACCGGGTCCTTGTCCTGGACCAGGACGGCGGTGCGCGCGGTGTCGAGCGGCAGCTCGTCCAGGGGCACGCCGCCGAGCAGGACGGAGACATGGCCGTCGTGCTCCTCCGAGGGGTGCCCGCCGAGCCGGTCGGCCAGCTTCCCGGCGGCGTCCGGGTCGCCGCACACCACGGCGGTGAACAGACCGGCCGGGGCCAGCAGCCCGGTCACCGGGTCGTACAGGTCCCCCGCCGGAGGCGCGCCGGCGTCCGTCACCGTGGTGGTGCTCGTACGCGTCAGCGCCAGCACCCGTGCGGCGCGCTTCGCGGAGGGCCGGGAGAAGGAGTACGCCATGGCGATCTCCTCGAAGTTGCGCAACGGGTGGTGCGTCAGCGTCACCGCGCCGTACACGGTGACCAGTTCGCCTACCGTGACGCGCCCCTCCAGGGCGAGCTTCGCCCCGTACAGCACCACCACGACCAGCAGCAGCCCCGGCAGCAGGACCTGGACCGCCGCGATCAGCGCCCACATCCGGGCGCTGCGCACGGCGGCCCGGCGCACCTCCTGGGACGCCTCCCGGTAGCGGCGGAGGAACAGCTCCTCGCCGCCGATGCCGCGCAGCACCCGCAGACCGGCGACCGTGTCCGACGCCAGTTCGGTGGCGCGGCCCGCCTTCTCCCGCTGGACGTCCGCGCGCCGGGTGGCGCGGGGGAGCAGCGGCAGCGCGGCGAGCGCCAGGACGGGCACGCCGACCGCGACGACGGCACCGAGGGCCGGCTGGTAGACCACCAGGCCGACACAGACCACGACCAGCGTGGTGGCCGCCGCCGCGAACCGCGACAGGGTCTCCACGAACCAGCCGATCTTCTCGACGTCCCCGGTCGACACGGCGACGACCTCGCCCGCGGCGACCCGGCGGGTCAGCAGGGAGCCCAGCTCCGCGGTCTTGCGCGCCAGCAGTTGCTGGACCCGGGCGGCGGCGGTGATCCAGTTGGTGACGGCCGTCCGGTGCTGCATCGTGTCGCCCACCGCGATGGCCGCGCCCAGGACGGCGATCAGGGCTCCGGCCCGGGCCAGCCCGCCGCCCGAGCGCTCGATCACCGCCTGCACCGCCAGGCCCACGGCCAGCGGGAGACCGGCGATGCCGAGGTGCAGCAACAGGCCCCACAGCAGGGTCCTGACCTGCCCGCCGAGCTGGTTGCGCCCCAGCCAGAGCAGGAAGCGCGTGCCCGACCTGACGTCGGGATCACCCGGATCGGCGTACGGAAGACGATGAATCTGCATGACGTCCCAGGGGTTCCGTCGACGGGCGGGCAGCGCGGAGCGGCAGCCGGAAACCGTGCAAGATTCGCCTTCCGGACCCGGCGACGGCAATCGATTTTCCGGCAGGACCGCACAGAACGCGCCAAGGGGCGTCACCGGCCCCTGGCGCCGGGCGCCCGCCCCGCGCTTCACTCCCGGCCCATGGGACAACGACGAGTCATCGGCATGCTCATGGGCGCCGTGCTGGCGGTCACCGCGCTGTCCGGCGCGGCACCGGCGCCCGCCGCGCCCCAGGACCCTCCCGCCGAGTTCGGCACCGATTGGCGCGATCCGCTCACCGCCGCACCGCCCGTTCCCCGGCCGGAGGGCGTACCCACCTGCGACATGACCCTCGCCCGGGCGCGGTTCCGCGACTTCACGCCCTACCGGGGCACCTACACGCCCCCCAAAGGCTGCGGCGACCGGTGGAGCACGGTCGTCCTCCGGCTCGACGGCACGGTGAAGGGACGCCAGTACGACCGGCTCGGCCACCTCACCATCGGCGGGGTGGAGGTCTTCCGCACCTCCACCCCGCAACCGTCCCCCGACGGCATCACCTGGTCGGTCGAGACCGACATCACCCGCTACAGCGACACCCTGCGCCGCCCGCAGCCGGTGGAGATGCTCATCGGGAACGTCGTCGACGACACGTACACCGGCGTCCTCGACGTCACGGTGACGCTGACCTTCCACGCGGGCGGACCGGCGCCGTCCGCCGACGTGCCCGACCGGGTGATACCCCTCGCCACCCCGGCCCTGACCACCCCGCGCAACTCCGAACGGATCCTCGCCGAGGTGTACGCCACCGGCTCCGGCGGCGGCTGCGAGGAGTACTGGTACATGACCGTCCCGGACGCCGCGCCCTACTCGTGCAAGGCGGCCGGCGGACCGCACCGGGAGGTGCGGATCTCCGTCGACGGACGGCTCGCCGGGATCGCCGCCCCCTTCCCGACGGTGTGGACGGGCGGCTGGTCCAACCCCTTCCTCTGGTACGTGGTCCCCGGCCCGCGCGCCTTCGACGCCCAGCCCGTCCGCTACGACCTGACACCGTTCGCCGCCCTGCTCAACGACGGCCGCCCGCACCGCGTGGAGGTCTCCGTCGCCGGCCTACCGGCGGGGCAGGCCGGCTGGTCGACCCCCGCCAACGTGCTCGTCTGGCAGGACGAGGGCCGCGCGGTCGTCACCGGGGCGCTGACCCGGCACCAGGAGAGCGCGCCCGTCAACTCGCCGGTGTACCGCCCCGGTACGGAGCACCGCCTCGACACCGCGGCCGCCCACCGGCTCACCGTGGCCGGGTACCTGGACACCTCGCACGGCCGGGTCGCCACGACCGTGACCCGGTCCGTGACCCACACCTCCGTCCACCGCTGGACCGACGGCGAAGCCCGTGACGCGCTGAAGGCGACCTGGCGGGACGACGAGACGGTGCGCCGCGGCGGCACCCGCACCCGCACGGACCGCACGTACACCATGGACGGCGTGACCACGCTCGGCGCCGGCGACCGGCTGCGCACCGTCCTCGCCCTGGGCGACCGCGCGGACACCCTGGTCCTCGCCCCCGGGGAACGGCCGCGCCGCTCACGGCTCGACGACTCCTACACGGGCGACGCCACCTACACGACCGGGGTGCCCCGCGACCAGCGGCACGCCGTCGGCACCAGTGCGGAGCGCTACCGGCTGTACGGGCCCGGCGGCTGCTACGACCGCGCCCTGCGGACCGTCCAGGGCACCCTGACGGAGGACCGCCGCCGCTGCTGACCGGTGGGTGCGGGGCCCGGCCGGTACCGCGGGCCCGGCCCCGCACGCTCACTCCGGCCTGGCCGAGTCCACGCCCGGCCGGGGCCTCGTCCACGCGCCGCGCGTGAAGTCGGGTATCCGCTGCGGCGCGCCGTTCGCCTTGACGGAGGCGTGGCTGAGCGGCACCGGGGCGGACCAGGTGGCGGCGTCGTACACGTCGAAGTCCGGGACGAGGCCGAGCCGCATGCACTGCATCAGCCGGAAGACCATGAGGTAGTCCATCCCCCCGTGCCCGCCCGGCGGATCGGCGTGCTCCTTCCACAGCCAGTGGTCGAACTCGGCGGCGTACGCGGAGAAGTCGCCCCACTGGTCGTCGGTGTGGTCCGGCTCGATGTAGATCCGCGCGGGGTAGTCCTCGAAGACACCCTTCGTCCCGCCCAGGCTGTTGATCCTGCTGTACGGGTGGGGCGTCGACACGTCGTGCTCCAGCCGGATCACCCGGCCCCTGGCCGTCCGCACCATGCTGATGGTGCGGTCGCTCTCGACGTACGTCTCCTTCCAGCTCGGGTCGTCCGGCGGCACATGGGCCCGGCGGTACTCGGCCAGCCCGAGCGCGGGCGTGCCGAAGCTGCTGATGCTGACCGCGCGGTCGCCCCGGTTGACGTCCATGTAGGTGGCCACCGGTGCGAAGCCGTGGTTGGGGTAGAGGTCGCCCCGCAGCCGGGTGTGCCACAGGCGGCGCCAGGGGCCCTCGTAGTACGTCGGCGAGAACATCAGGCCCCGCAGGTCGTGGTGGTACGCCCCGGCGCCGTGCAGCAGTTCGCCGAACCTGCCGGCGTGGGCCATGCGCAGCACGCGCATCTCGTGGCGGCCGTAGCAGCAGTTCTCCAGCTGCATGCAGTGGCGGCGGGTGCGCTCGGAGAGGTCGACCAGCTCCCACAGCTCGTCCAGGCGCATCGCGAGGGGGCACTCGACACCGATGTGCTTGCCGTTCAGCAGGGCCGCCCTCGCCATGGCGAAGTGCAGGTCCCAGGGGGTCGCCACGTACACGAGGTCGATGTCGCCGCGCCGGCAGAGGTTCTCGTAGTCGTCCTCGCCGTGGGCGTAGACGGCGGGTGAGGGATGGCCGGCGGCCACGACCTTGGCCACGGCCTGCTCGGTCTTGCTCTTCACCGGGTCGCAGACGGCGACCACCCGCACGCCCGGGACGGCCAGGAACAGGTCGATCATGCTGCCGCCGCGGTTGCCGAGCCCGACGACGGCGACGCGCACGGTGGAGCGCCGCTCGAACGGCACGCCGGCCATCGTGGGGCCCTGGCGCGGCGGTGCGGCGGCCTCCGTGGCGCCGGGCTCCGCGGCGGCGGCGGTACCGCCCGGGGCGCCGAGGCCCAGCCCGGCGGCTCCCGCCGCAGCGGCCGTGGTCCGCAGGACGGTGCGCCGGCTGGGCGGCTCCGGGGACCGGTCGTGGTCCCCGGGTGCTGCGTCGTTCATCGAACCTCCCGTGCCTCGTGTGCGTGGCTGGTCCATGAATCCCGGGAAGGACCCTGGCCGCCGGGGCCGCGGGTACGCAAGGGGGCCGGTTGGACTCTTGTTCCGAGCGCTTGGACTCCCGGAAGGGCAGTGGCGCGATGCCGTCCACCGCCGTACTCCGGCGCCGAATTCCACCGCCGGGCTCCGGCGGCTCACGGAGGACGGCGCCGCCCTGCTCGACCTGCTCGCCTGAGGGCGGCGAGGGGCGACTGCCGCAGGGACGCCCGCGGCACGGACGCCCGCGGCACGGACGCCCGCGGCACGGACGCCTGCCGCAGGGACGCCCGCGGCACGGACGCCTGCCGCACGGGCGCCTACGGCCGGGTGGCGCGCTCGAGCTGGAGGAGCACCGAGTGGTAGGGGCGGCCGGTGGCGTGCTCCATGCCGACCTCGCACATCCGGTTGGCCGAGAGGTACGCGTCGTAACACCGCGCCGTCACCTCGGCCGCCTCCCGGGCCGTGGCCGATTCCGTCAGCTCGGGGTGGAGCATCCCCCGGTCGCCGGCGAAGGCGCAGCAGCCCGCTTCGTCCGGGACGACGGCCTCCTCGGCGCATGCCGCCGCGAGCGCCACCAGCCGGTCCTCGTCCCCGAGGTGCCGCATCGCGCAGGTGGGGTGCACGACCACCGAGGCGGCCCTCCGCCGTACCGTCAGGCGCTCCAGCAGCTCGTCGGCGGCCCACACCACGGAGTCGAGGACCGTCAGCTCCGCGTGCATCTCGCGGTGACGGGCGCCGAGGTACGGCACCACCTCCCGCGCCAGGCCCAGCGCACAGGAGGAGGCGTCCACGACCAGCGGCAGCCGGCCGCCCGCGGTCCAGCCCCAGGCGGCCTCGACGACGCGGTGCGCCATCACGCGCGCGCCCTCCTCGTACCCCTTGGAGTGCCAGACGGTGGCGCAGCAGGTGCCCGCCACGTCGCCGGGGATCCACACCGGTCTGCCGGCCCGCTCCGACAGGGCGACCACCGCCTCGGGCAGGGACGGCCCGGCGAGGCCCCGCGGCTCGCCGAAGATCCGGTTCACGCACGCCGGGTAGTACACGGCGACCGCCCGCGCCCGCTCCGTGACGGGCAGCCGGGCCGCGGCGGCGCCGGGGATCTCCGGCAGCCACTCGGGCACCAGCTCCGGCCGCACGACCCTGCGGGCCAGCGCCGTCGCCGAGGCGGGCAGCCGGTCGCCGAGGCGCCGCCCGGTGGCCACCGCGAGCCGCGCCGAGGCCTCCACCGCCGCGAACCGCCGGGCGGCCAGGGCCGCCAGCCGCTCCTCCCGGGCCGAGTGGCGGGCGTGCCGCAGCCGCTTCATCAACGCACCCGTGTCGATGCCCACCGGGCAGTCCAGCCCGCACGTCGAGTCGCCCGCGCAGGTGTCGACGGCGGCATGGCCGTACGCCGCGAGGAGGGCGGTCTCGACGGGCGAGCCGGGAGTCTGGCGCATCATCTCGCGCCGCAGCACGATCCGCTGACGGGGTGTCGTGGTCAGGTCCCGGCTGGGGCAGGTCGGCTCGCAGAAGCCGCACTCGATGCAGGCGTCGGTGATCGGCTCCACCCGGGGCACCGTCTTCAGGCCGCGCAGATGGGCCCTCGGGTCCCGGTCCAGGACGACGCGCGGGGCGAGCACCCCTTCGGGGTCGAAGGCCCGCTTGGTGCGCCACATCAGCTCGGTGGCCCGCGGGCCCCACTCCAGCTCCAGGAAGGGGGCGATGTTCCGCCCGGTGGCGTGCTCCGCCTTCAGCGAGCCGTCGAACCGCTCCACGGTCAGCTTGCAGAACTCGTCCATGAACGCCGCGTACCGGTCGACGTCGTCCGGGTCGGCCGGGTCGAACGCCAGCAGGAAGTGCAGGTTGCCGTGGGCCGCGTGCCCGGCGACGGCGGCGTCGAAGCCGTGCTCCGCCTGGAGCGCCAGCAGCGCCTCGCACGCCTCGGCGAGCCGCGACGGCGGCACCGCGAAGTCCTCGGTGATCAGCGTCGTACCGGAGGGGCGGCCACCGCCCGCGGCGGCGACGAACGCCTTGCGCGCCTTCCAGTAGCCGCCGATCGTCCGGGCGTCCCGGGTGAACCGGTTGGTCACCGACGGGACGGGCGCCACCAGCTCGATGTCGTCGAGCACCCGGGCCGCCGCCCACTCGCGGGCCGCCAGCGCCGCGGGGTCGGGCGCCCGGAACTCCACCAGCAGGGCCGTGGTGGGGCCGGGCAGCTCCGCCCAGTCGGCGGGCACCCCGGGGACCCGCACCGACGCCCGCAGCGTGTTGCCGTCCATCAGCTCCACCGCGATCGCGCCCGCCTCCGTGAAGCGCGGCACGGCGGCCGCCGCGGCCGGCAGGGACGGGAAGAACAGCAGCGCGGCCGTGACCTCCCGGTCCAGCGGCAGGGTGTCGAACACGACCTCGGAGAGGAAACCGAGCGTGCCCTGGGAGCCGACCATCAGCCCGCGCAGGATCTCGACGGGCGTCGAGCCGTCCAGGTAGGCGTCCAGGCGGTAGCCGTTGGTGTTCTTGATCTCGTACTTGGCGCGGATGCGGGCCGTGAGGTCCGGGTCCGCCTCGATCTCCGCCTTGACGGCCAGGAGCTCGGCGCACAGGGCCGGCTCGGCGCGCGCGAGTTCCGCGTCGGCCGCCGGATCGGCCGTGTCGACCACCGTGCCGGAGGGCAGCACGGCGGTGAGCGACGCCACCGTCCGGTACGCGTTGCGGACCGTCCCGGCCGTCATCCCGGACGCGTTGTTGGCGACGACGCCGCCGATCGTGCAGGCCACGGCGCTCGCCGGGTCGGGGCCCAAAAGCCGGCCGTGCCGGGCGAGGGCCGCGTTGGCACGGGCGACCGTGGTGCCGGGCCGGACGCGGGCACGGGCGCCACCGTCCAGGACCTCGATCCCGGCCCAGTGCCTGCGCACGTCCACCAGGATGTCCTCGCCCTGGGCCTGGCCGTTCAGGCTCGTCCCGGCCGCCCGGAAGACCACCTCGCGGCCCTTGCCGTGCGCGTAGGACAGGAGGGCGGAGATGTCGTCGACGTCCTCGGCGACCACGACGACCTGGGGGACGAAGCGGTAGGGGCTGGCGTCCGAGGCGTACGCGACGAGGTCGGTGACCCGCGACAGCACCTTGCCGGGGCCCAGGAGGGCGGTCAGCTCGTCGCGCAGCCGTCCGGGTGAGCCGTGCGCCAGCAGGTCGGGCACCCGGTCGTGGGAGGGGCCGTGGTGGGTGCGGGGACGGAGGGCGTCGGGTTTCGGCTCCGGCAGCGGCATGGCACGGTCCCCTCGGCAGGCGGCACGGATCGTCCGGGCGCGGCCGTCACACCGGTGTCGTCACGGCACGCGCGTCAGCAGTGGCGCTCCGGCACTCCGTCGACCAGAGCGGTCAGCAGGCCGCCGAGCACCTCGCGCTGTTCGGCGGTCAATGGAGCCAGGATGTCCTCTGCGGCCGCCCGGCGCGCGGTGCGCAACTGCCGCAGCGTGTCCCGCCCGGCGTCGGTGAGCTCGATCCGCACCACCCGGCGGTTGGCCGGATCGGGGACGCGGCGGACCCGCGCGCTCGCCTCCAGACCGTCCACCAGGCTGGTCACGGCGCGGGGGACGACTTCGAGACGGGCCGCGAGGTCGGCCATCCGGGGCGGGTGGTCGTAGTGCGCCACCGTGCGCAGCAGCCGGGACTGGGCGGGCGTGATCGCTATGTCGGCCGACTCGAGCTGCCGCTTCTGGCTGCGGTGGAGGCGCCGGGTCAGCCGGAGGAGCTGCTCGGCCAGCAGGCCGTCCGGGTCGGGGGAGGGGTCGGGGGAGTCCATACCCGGATGTTAGCAGGACCACGCTCACTGTGAACGAAGGTAACAATGAGCTAAGCTCTTCGAAGGTTCGTCCGCACGCCTGTACTTCTGTACCTTCGAAGGAGCCCATGCGCATCCACGCCGAGTCCACCTGGACGCCACCCCCACCCGATCCGGAGCAGCCGCCGGTCCCGATCCGGCGCGTCCTCCGGCTCTTCCGTCCCTACCGCGGCCGGCTGGCCGTGGTCGGCCTGCTCGTCGGCGCCTCGTCGCTGGTGTCGGTCGCCTCGCCGTTCCTGCTGCGCGAGATCCTGGACACCGCCATCCCGCAGGGCCGTACGGGCCTGCTCACCCTGCTCGCCCTCGGCATGATCCTGACCGCCGTGGTGACCGGCGTGTTCGGGGTCCTCCAGACGCTGATCTCCACGACGGTCGGCCAGCGGGTCATGCACGACCTGCGGACCGCCGTGTACGCCCGGTTGCAGGGCATGCCGCTGGCGTTCTTCACCCGCACGCGCACCGGTGAGGTGCAGTCCCGCATCGCGAACGACATCGGCGGGATGCAGGCGACCGTCACCTCCACCGCGACGTCCCTGGTGTCCAACCTGACCGCCGTGGTCGCCACCGTCGCCGCGATGCTCGCCCTGGACTGGCGGCTGACGATCGTGTCGCTGCTCCTGCTGCCGGTCTTCGTCTGGATCAGCCGCCGGGTCGGCCGCGAGCGCAAGCGGATCACCACCCAGCGGCAGAAGCAGATGGCGGCCATGGCCGCCACCGTCACCGAGTCGCTGTCGGTGAGCGGGATCCTCCTGGGCCGGACGATGGGCCGCGCCGACTCCCTGACCAGGTCCTTCGCCGCCGAGTCCGAGCGGCTCGTCGCACTCGAGGTGCGCTCCTCGATGGCCGGCCGGTGGCGGATGTCGACGATAGGCATCGTCATGGCCGCCATGCCGGCCCTGCTGTACTGGGCGGCCGGGCTGGCCCTCCAGGCGGGTGGCCCCGCCATCTCCATCGGTACGCTCGTCGCCTTCGTCTCGCTCCAGCAGGGCCTGTTCCGCCCCGCCGTGAGCCTGCTGTCGACCGGCGTGGAGATCCAGACCTCCTTCGCCCTCTTCCAGCGGATCTTCGAGTATCTGGACCTGCCGGTGGACATCACCGAGCCCGAGGACCCGGTCCGGCTGGAGGAGATCCGCGGCGAGGTCCGCTTCGAGGCCGTCGACTTCCGGTACGACGCCAACGGCGGCGAGACGCTGAGCGGCATCGACATCACCGTGCCGGCGGGCGGCAGCCTGGCCGTCGTCGGCCCCACCGGCTCCGGCAAGTCCACCCTCAGCTACCTCGTCCCCCGGCTGTACGACGTCACCGGCGGCCGCGTCACGCTCGACGGCGTGGACGTCCGGGACCTGGACTTCGACAGCCTCGCCCGCGGGATCGGCGTGGTCTCCCAGGAGACCTACCTCTTCCACGCCTCCGTCGCCGAGAACCTCCGCTTCGCCCGGCCGGACGCCACCGACGAGGAGATCGAGGCGGCCGCGCGGGCGGCCCAGATCCACGACCACATCGCGTCACTGCCCGAGGGGTACGACACCCTCGTCGGCGAGCGCGGATACCGCTTCTCGGGCGGCGAGAAGCAGCGTCTGGCCATCGCCCGGACCATCCTCAGGGACCCGCCGGTCCTCATCCTGGACGAGGCGACCAGCGCGCTCGACACCCGCACGGAACAGGCCGTGCAGCAGGCGATCGACGCGCTGTCGGCCGGCCGCACCACCCTCACCATCGCCCACCGGCTCTCCACCGTCCGCGGCGCGGACGAGATCGTCGTCCTCGACGCCGGGCGCGTGGCCGAGCGCGGCACGCACGAGGAACTGATGGACCGCGACGGCCGGTACGCCGCCCTGGTCCGTGGGGACACGGAATTGGAGCCGGCCGTGTCCTGACCCGCCCGCCGTCGTGCTCACGGTGGCGGTACGGGCGGACGCGGCGGCGCCGCCGCTCCCTGGGACGGGGGAGCGACGGCGCCGGGCGGACGGTCCCTCAGACGAGCCAACCGATGAAGTGGACGAAGCCGGCGAGCAGGTCGGTGATGACGTTCATGAGGTGCGTTCTCCTTGGTTCCGTACAGGTGTGGGACTGCGCGGTCGCGGTCTGCAGCCCGTCGCTCGCGCACCGTAAGCATCATGCGTCGCGCATGGACCGGTGCGGGAAACCCCTGGCGATCATGCGTTCGGGCGAACATCCGAGCCCGTGTTCGCCTGTTCTGTTCGCCCTGTCGAGTGACCGCAAATGTCTGAATTGCCGGATTATCTGCCTGTGTCGGGTTAGCGTGCACCGCATGGTGAACGAGTCCCCGCACGGCGGCGCGCCCCGGCGCGGACGGCCCCGTATGACCCGACGCGGCCGGCTGGCCCTGGGCGCCGGCCTGGCCGTCATCGTGGCCGCCGCGGTGCTGGTGCCGCTGCTGCTGCTCAAGGAGCCCCCCGCGCCGCCGCCCCCGGAAAAGCCGACGATGCTGCTCGTCCCGGAGGGCTGGCGGGCCGGCCAGGTCTACGAGGCGGTCGACAAGGCCCTCAAGGTGCCGCCCGGCACCACCCGGGGCGTCGCCGTGAGCGGGAAGCTGAAGCTGCCGGCCGACGCGCGGGGCAACCCGGAAGGGTTCCTCTTCCCGGCCACGTACCCGGTCTACAAGAAGACGACCCCGCGCGGTCTGCTCGACTACATGGTCAGGACCGCGCGCGAGCGGTTCGGCACGGGCCGCGTCACCGCCGGTGTCCAGCGCGACGGGGTGAGCCTCTACCGGACGGTCACCATCGCCAGCATCGTCCAGGCCGAGGCGGACACCCCGGAGGACATGGGCAAGGTCGCCCGTGTCATCCACAACCGGCTCGCCCAGGGCATGGCCCTCCAGATGGACTCGACCCTCAACTACGGACTGGGCCGCTCCACCCTCGACACGTCGCACGACGACACGCGGATGGAGCACCCGTACAACACCTACAACCGGCAGGGGCTGCCCCCGACGCCGATCGCCAACCCCGGCGAGCAGGCCATGCACGCCGCGGTCGACCCGCCGCCCGGCGACTGGCTCTACTTCGTCACCGTCCGGCCCGGTGACACCCGCTTCACCGCCGACTACGCCGAACACCAGCGCAACGTCCAGGACTTCAACGCCCAGCGCGCCACCACCCCCAACTGAGCCGGTCGGGCGGGTCCGGGGCGGCCGGTCCGCGGCCGCGGCGTCATACGGCCGCGGGCGCCGGCGTCCGGGCCAGCAGGCGGCGGATGTCACGGGCGGCCGCGCGGCCGGCGCGGTTGGCGCCGATGGTGGACGCCGACGGGCCGTACCCGACGAGGTGGACCCGCTCGTCGCGCAGGGCCCGGGTGCCGTCCACGCGGATCCCGCCGCCCGGCTCGCGCAGCCGCAGCGGGGCCAGGTGGTCGATGGCCGCCCGGAAGCCGGTGGCCCACAGGATGACGTCCGCGTCGAGCATCCGCCCTCCGCCGGGCCCCTCCCCGTCCCAGGCCACGCCCGTCGGGGTGATCCGGTCGAACATCGGCAGCCGGTCCAGGATCCCCCGCTCGCGCGCCCGCCGGGTCGCGTCGTTCAGCGGCAGGCCGGTCACGCTCACCACGCTCCGGGGTGGCAGTCCGCGCCGTACCCGCTCCTCCACCAGGGCCACCGCCGCGCGGCCCTCCGCCTCGCCGAACGGGCCCTCCCGCCACACCGGCTCCCGGCGGGTCACCCAGGTGGTCTCCGCCGCCACCTCCGCGATCTCCATCAGGTGCTGCGTCCCCGACGCGCCGCCGCCCACCACGATCACCCGCCGGCCGGCGAACTCCGCCGGCCCCGGGTAGTCCGCCGTGTGGAGCTGCCGCCCGCGGAAGGTCTCCTGTCCCGGGTAGCGCGGCCAGAACGGCCGGTCCCAGGTGCCCGTCGCGTTGACCAGCGCACGGGTGGCGTACGTCCCCTCCGAGGACTCCACCAGCAGGCGCCCGTCCGCCCCCTCCCGTACGGCCGTGACGTCGACGGGCCGGTGCACCCGCAGCCCGAACCTCTCCTCGTACCGCGTGAAGTACCCGCCGATCACCTCCGACGACGGACGGGTGTCGTCGGCCCCGGTCAGCTCCATGCCGGGCAGCGCGTGCATGCCGTGGACGCGGCCGTACGTCAGGGTCGGCCAGCGGAACTGCCACGCGCCGCCCGGCCGGGGCGCGTGGTCCAGGACGACGAAGTCCCGGTCCGGTCGCAGCCCGGTGCGCCGCAGGTGGTAGGCGGCGGACAGGCCCGCCTGACCCGCGCCGACGACCACCACGTCCACGGGCACGGCCACGTCCCCAAGATTGTTCATGTTTCTACCAACCGGGGCGGGGGCGTGGATCTTCCCGCCATGGCCCGCCGCCCCGGTCCGGACGGCCGTAACGGGTCCGGACGGCCGAAACGGGTCCGGACGGCCGTAACGGTCCGGACGGCCCTGACGGTCCGAACGGCCGTGACGGTCCCGACCGCCGCCCCGGTCCCGACGGCCGCCCCCACCGTCACCGGCTACAGGAAGCGCACCCCCTGCGCCAGTGGCAGGTCGTCCCCGTAGTTCACCGTGTTCGTCGCCCGCCGCATGTACGCGCGCCACGCGTCCGACCCCGACTCGCGCCCGCCGCCCGTCTCCTTCTCGCCGCCGAACGCGCCGCCGATCTCCGCCCCCGACGTGCCGATATTGACGTTGGCGATGCCGCAGTCCGAGCCGTCGGCGGCCAGGAACCGCTCCGCCTCCCGTTGGTCGCGCGTGAAGATGCTCGACGACAGCCCCTGCGGGACGTCGTTGTGCAGGGCGATGGCCTCGTCCAGGGTCCGGTGGGTGAGCACATACAGGACGGGCGCGAAGGTCTCCCGCCGGACGACGTCCGTCTGCGCCGGCATCCGCACCACCGCCGGCCGCACGTACGCCGCGTCCGGAGCCGCCTCCGCCAGCACCCGCTCCCCACCGGTCAGCACCTTGCCGCCGTCCGCCTCCGCCTCCGCCAGCGCCTCGGTCATCGCCCGCAGCGCCCGCCCGTCGACCAGCGGCCCGACCAGCGTCCCGTCCGCGAACGGGTCACCCACCGTGAGCTGCCCGTAGGCGTGGACCACCTTCTCCACCAGCCGGTCCGCCACGTCCTCGTGGACGATCAGCCGCCGCAGCGTCGTGCACCGCTGCCCCGCCGTGCCCGCCGCCGAGAAGACGATGCCCCGCACCGCCAGGTCCAGGTCGGCGGACGGGGTGACCACGGCCGCGTTGTTGCCCCCCAGCTCCAGCAGGCACCGCCCGAACCGGGCGGCCACCCGCGGCGCCACCTCCCGTCCCATCCGCACCGACCCGGTCGCACTCACCAGCGCCACCCGCGGATCGTCCGCCAGCCGCTCGCCCGCCTCCCGGGCCCCGACGACCAACCGGTGCACCCCGGCGGGCGCGCCCGCGTCGGCGGCCGCCCGCGCCAGCAGCGCGTCGCAGGCCAGCGCCGTGAGCGGCGTCAGCTCCGACGGCTTCCACACCACCGTGTCACCGCACACCAGCGCCACGGCGGTGTTCCAGGCCCACACCGCCACGGGGAAGTTGAACGCCGAGATCACCCCCACCACGCCCAGCGGGTGCCAGGTCTCCGACAGCCGGTGGCCGGGCCGCTCGGACGCCATCGTCCGCCCATAGAGCTGGCGCGACAGACCGACCGCGAAGTCGCAGACGTCGATCATCTCCTGCACCTCGCCGAGCGCCTCCGAACAGATCTTGCCCGCCTCGACGGTGACCAGCTCCGCGAGGTCCTCCTTGTGCCGGGCCAGCAGCTCACCCAGCCGCTTGACCAGCGCCCCGCGTACCGGCGCGGGTACCGTGCGCCACGTGCGGAACGCCTCCGCGGCCGCCCCGACCGCCGCGTCGACGTCGCCGGGCGAGGCGGCCGGCATCCGGTACAGGACACCGCCCGTCACCGGCGTGCGCGACACCACCCCGTCCCCGGCGCCGGGCGGCCGGGCCCCGCAGCGCAGCAGCGCGCCCTCGGCGCGGGCGCGCAGTTCCTCGGTGGTGGGCAGCGACGTGGTCATACGGTCTCCTCGGGAAGGTGGACGCGGAGGTGCAGGTCGAGTGCGTGCAGCGTGCGGGCCAGCGAGTCGTCCCGCCGGGCGGCACAGAGGGCGAACGGATCGTGCACCGGGCGTTCCACGGCCCCGGCCAGCCAGGCCGCGTCGTACGCGGTGCCCGCTCCCGCGCCGGCGTGGCCCGCGTCCCGCGCGTCGGCGACCCCCGGACGCCCGTCCCGCGCTCCGGCGCCGACCGCGCGCCCGTCCCGGTCGAGGTTCGACCGGAAGATCCCGGCCGCCGAGCGCGGCAGGAAGTCCTCGTACACGACCGGCCGCGCGGTGACCCAGCCGCCGTCCAGCAGCCCCGCCAGGTCGCCCGGCGGCCGTGCGCCGTCCCGGCGGCGGCCGGGGACGGGCTCGTACGTGAAGAACCCCAGCCCCCGGACGGCCAGTTCGCGTTCGGTGCGCGGAAACCGGTCGGCCCAGACCCCGGCCGGCTCGGCGACCAGCTCGTCGTACAGGGCGCGACCCGCCGGCGTGAGGGCGATGCCGCGCGCCTCCACCTCGCCGAACCGCACCCGCAGCGACCCGTGCGTGACCCGCCCGTCCGGCTCGCGGAACGCGCGCGGCTCGGCGAGGGCCCGGAACGACGTCTGGCGCAGCAGCACATCGGGGCCGTCCCAGCGCGGCGGCCCCTGGATCCGGTCGATCATGGCGATGCCCCGGCCGGTCATGCGGCGGTACAGCTCGTCGATGTCCAGGACGCGGGGCGTGAGGTGGTTGATGTGGGTGCTGCCCACTCCGCCGATGTCGGCCGCGACGGGCGAGACCCGCTCCAGCTCCCGGTACCAGGCCCGGTCGACCGGCTCCGGCGACAGCTCGAACGCGGCCACCGCCAGCGTCAGGAACCGCTCCGCCGCCTCCTCCGGCAGCCCGCCCTCCCGCTCACCGAGCGCGGCCAGCTCCAGCAGCTCCGGCGGGAACAGCTCCCGCCGCTCCAGGAAGCCCGTCAGCCGCGCCCGGAGGTCCGCGTCGAAGTACCGCGGGTCGTCACAGGTCAGCAGCGAGGTGAACACCCGGAACGGATTGCGCTCCAGCTCCTCGGCGCCGACGGGCCGGAAGGCCGTCGACACCACCGGTACGGAGCTGCCGGCGGCGTCCCGCAGGTCGTAGAAGCCCACCGGCTCCATCCCCAGCGCCGCGAACACCCGGGCCGCCTGCCGCAGTTCGCGCGGCGTGCCGACCCGGATCGCGCCGTGCCGCTCGGCGGTCACCCGCTCGATGCTCCCGAGCCGCTCCGCCGCCGCCCCGCTCGTCCTCCGTACGTCGTCGTTGACCTGACCCGCGACCTCCAGCAGTGTCGTGTACGCCGGGACTTCAGCGCCGTACATGTCGGAGAGCCGACGGGCGAACGCGGCACGCAGCCGCCAGGCGGGAACCATGCGAACTCCTCAGATGATGTGCGCCTCCGAGCGCACCCCGGTGGCGGCACCCTCGAAACGGCCGGCGGTCAGCGGCCCCACGTCCACGAACGGCGTACGGCCGAGGTACAGGTCCCGGACCACCTCGCCGACGGCCGGCGCCTGGAGGAAGCCGTGGCCGGAGAACCCCGTCGCGTACAGGAACCGGCCGACCCCCGGTGCCTCGCCGATCAGCGCGTCGCGGTCGGGCGTCATCTCGTACAGGCCCGCCCAGCCGCCGGTCACCGGCACGTCCACGAGCGCGGGCGCGCGCCGGGCGGCCGCCCGGCGGAAGAGGTCCAGCCACCCGTCGTCGGCCTCGCGCCCGAAGCCCGGCTCCTGGCGCGGGTCGGACAGGCCCAGCACCAGGCCGCCGGCGCCGTCGGAGTGGAAGTACAGCGTGGAGCCGTAGTCGAGGGTGAACGGCACCCGCGGCGGCGCCGGGTCCAGTGGGCCGGTCAGGGCGATCTGCCGCCGCAGCGGGGTGACCGGCAGGTCCACCCCCGCCATCGCCCCCACCGCCCGCGACCAGGCGCCCGCCGCGCACACCACCGTCCCGGTGCGGACCGTCCCGGCGGTCGTCCGCACCGCGCGCACCGCCCCGCCGGACGTCTCGATCCCGGTCACCGCGCAGCGGGTCACCACGGTCGCGCCGAGCGCGGCGGCGGCCCGCAGGTAGCCGGCGACGGCCGCCCGGGGCAGCGCGTACCCGTCGGCGGGGGAGTGGGCGGCGGCCACGATCGAGGACGGGTCGACGTACGGGCACAGCGCGTGCGCCTCGCGGGGGCCCAGCAGCCGGCTGGGCACGCCGTACGCGCGCTGCACCTCGATGCCCCGGCGGAACGTCTCCACCTCGGCCTCGTCCGCCAGGAGGAAGAGGTAGCCGACGGTCTCCAGCCCCACGTCCGCGCCGGGCCGGTCGCCGAACGCCCGCCACGCCTCCAGACTCCGCTGCCCCAAGCGGACGTTGAGCGGGTCCGAGAACTGCGCCCGGACCCCGCCGATCGGCTTGCCCGAGGACCCGGAGGCGGGCGTGTCCCGCTCCACCAGCAGCACCCGCCCGGCCCCCGCCTCGGCCAGGTGGAAGGCGATGCTCGCCCCGACGACCCCTCCGCCGACCACCACCACGTCGGCGGAACCGGGCAGCACCACGTCGGCGGAACCGGGCAGCACCTCCCCACCGGCCCGGCCCCGACCCCCCACCGCCCCCGACGCACCCCGCGTCCCCGACGCCTCCGAGGCCCCCCGCGTCCCCACCGCCCCCGACGCACCCTGCGCCCCCCGCGTCCCCGACGCACCCGGTGTCCCTGACGCGCCCGACGTCTCCGACGTACCCCACGGACCTGACGCACCGTTGATCGCCATGCCCCCATCGTGACCGCCGGTGCCCCGCCGCGTCCATGGGGCCTCGCCGGACACGCCGGCTCCCGGAACGGCACCGCGGCGGTGACACCATGGGGGCATGAGCGACGCATTCACCACCCGTACGCTGCGCATCACCACCGGGAACCGGGAGACCGTCCACGACCTGACCGGCGCCTGCGCCGCCTTCCTCCGGGAAGCGGCGGCCGGCCGGGACGGCCTGCTGAACGTCTTCACGCCGCACGCCACGACGGGCGTGGCGATCCTGGAGACCGGCGCCGGCAGCGACGACGACCTCCTGGCGGCCCTCCACACCCTCCTCCCCGCCGACGACCGCTGGCAGCACCGCCACGGCAGCCCCGGCCACGGCCGCGACCACGTCCTGCCCGCCCTGGTCCCCCCGCATGCCACGATCCCGGTCGTGGGCGGCGAAATGGCGCTGGGCACCTGGCAGTCGGTCTGCGTGGTCGACACCAACAAGGACAACCCGGACCGCCAGGTGCGCTTGAGCTTCCTCGGCTGACCGAGCCGATCGTCATCGGCGGGCCGTCACCGACCGGGCGGCGACGGGCCCGCACATCGTGAACGAGCCGGTCCAGGGCCGATGAGGGCTGCACGTCACGGAACGCGGCCGAGCCGGTCTTCGACAGAAATCGGCCACCGACGCTCCACGCGCCCGCTCTGACGGCGCTCCTCCCCTCGCCAACGTGTACGGTCCATCGAACAGCCTGGTGGCCGAGGGCACGGGGGAGTCTTTGAATCTTCAACACAAGGCCGGGAGTTACGTCAACGCTTCGTGGTCCATGGTGCGGCTGCGGGACCTGATCCGCGACATGCTGGGCCTGCTGTTCACGGAGCTCAGCGCCCATGGCGGGATGGCGGGTGACGACAACGCCGGCCGGGCCTTCGCCGCCGTCTACAAGCCGGCCGTGAAGACCGTCTTCGAGGCGGCCGGTCTCGCACACCAGGTGATGGCGAACGGTGCGGGCGCCATGCTCAAGGCCACCGAGGACTTCCTCAAGCAGGAGAGCGCGATCGCCGCGTCCCTGCTCGGCCAGAGCGTGGGGCCCGACATCGGGGCGCAGCCTGCGAGGCCGGACTGCAACCCGCGCGCCAGCCACAACGCCGAGGATCTGCCCGAGGTTGTCGGCGAGACCAGCTGGACCGACCAGTACCTGCTCAGCTCGCGCTTCCACGGTCAGCGGGACAAGCTCCGCAAGACGGCCAACGCCTGGCGTTCGACGGCGGGCATCCTGGACGACGCCTACTGGGACTCCGAAAGCGCCTGGCGTACCGCGACCGCCCAGCAGCTCGGCGAGACCGCCGCAGCCGTCCGGACCTTCTTCACCGTGTTCGTCGGCAAGACCCCACCTCCCTCCGAGGTCGGCGAGGACGAGACCCTGATGGCGAACCTGCCATCCGCCTGTCGGATGATCGCCCACGCCTGCGACGCGTACGCGGATCACATCGAAACGGCGCTGAAGAGGATCCCGGAAGAGGAAAGCCCCCTCTTCGGAGAGCCGCTCGCCATCTGGGAACGACCGCAGTTCGGCGGCGAGGGGCACGACGGCGGCCTGCACGAGCTCGTCACGGGCGACATGCGCATCGCGCGCCTGGGGAACATCCCGCCGGCGCTCGACAGCTCGCAGGCCAAGGTCCCCATGCCGCAGCCGGACGGGGGCGGGTTCCTGCCCCTTCCGTCCCTGCCGCCCTTTCTCGCCCCGCTGATCCGGGTGCCCCTCGTGGTCCCCGTGGGCTACCGGCCGCCGAACGGCCCTCGCGTACAGCCGATGGCCCCGCCGACGCCGCCGGACCCGCGCTTTCCGCCTCTTACCGCCCCCGAGCAGCAGAACTTCCAGACGTGGCTGAACTCGTTGCGTGCCGGAGACGTGTCCGGCGGGAAGCCCGCCGAGGTCGCCTACCAGAAGCGGGTCGCCGGATACCCCGAGTACGAGGTCCCCATCCCGCTCGGCATCAGCGCCAACAGCACCCTGATGGTCGACGGCTTCCGTGACCGCGACGGCATGGCGATCGAGGCCAAGTACGTCAACAACCCGAACAAGCCGTGCTACCGCTCGCTCGACGAGCTCCGCGCGAACCACCAGTCCGGCAAGAAGGACTTCCTGTACGACAAGGACCGCAAGGAGCTCACGAAGTACCACGCCGCTCTCAACGACCCGCGCAACAAGGAGATGCGAGGCGTGGAGACGGTCACCAACAACGCTGATTCCGTGGCCTACTGGCGCGTGATGATGGCGGCCTACGGCGTCAAGGGCTACGCCCGATACGTACCCTGACCAACGGCAGCACACGATGAGGGAGCGAGCGCGTGGACGCGTCCGAACTGGCCGAACTCCGCACCATGTACGTCTTCGGACCCGCCGAGGGCGTCACATGGGGCCTGACCTACGAGGGGATCGAGGCCAAGCTGCGCGAGCGGAAGGCGGACACGTTCGTCCGTTTCGACGAGGGGGACGAAGGTCCTGTGCGCGGGTCCGTCATGCACTTCGGCATCACGGTCGGCGAGGAGGAGCTGGAGGGCATGGCCAAGCTGTCCCCGGAAGGCATCGCCATCGAGGACTGCACGGCCCTTGCCGCAGCGGAGTTCGTGAAGTGGTTGTGGGGAAGCATCGTCCCGGACGGCAGCAGCATCACCTTCAACACGGAGTGGGGCCTGGAAGCCGACGTGCCCGACGCGCTCGTCCCCCAGGTCCCCCGCCCCCGCCTCGTGGCCACCTTCCTCGCTCATCTCGAAGCCACCGGCGGGCTGGACTGACAGCGAGCACGCCACTGGGGATCATGACCACATGAGCGACATGCGAAGGGTCTGGGCCCCATGAGAGAGAAGACCTCCCGCGCCTCGGGCAAAGAGGCCGTTCGCGACGCCGGCCCGGCCGGCGCTCCGGTCGTCCTGGGCGACGAGCCCGGCTCGTTCGCCCGGAGCGTGCTGGCCGAGCGCCACCCCGCCCTCGTCCGGCAGGTGCGCGACGCCTTCCCGTACGGCCGTCGGCAGCACGCGGCCCTCGACGCCCTGCTGGACGAGACCGCCAACGGTGCGGTCGAGCCGCTCGGGACCGCGGCACACGACCACGAGCGCTGGGCGGCCTGGGGGCAGGGGCACTTCGGGCGCTCGTGGTACGACGCCCCGTTCCTGTGGGCGGAGAGCTACTTCTACCGCCGGCTCCTCGGCGCGGTCGGGTACTTCGATGACGGTCCGTGGCAGGGAATCGATCCCTTCGCGCCGTTCAAGCGGGCGGAGCTGCGAGGCGACGCGGTGGAGGAAGAGCTGCGGGCCCTCGACGCGCTCGCGGGCGCCGCGGCCGGGGAGCGGGCCACGGCCCTCCTGCACGCCTCCCTCTGGGGCAACCGCGCGGACCTCGGCTTCCGGATCTCCGCGGGGGAGCCGGCCGTGGCCGACGCCGCGGTCCCGGCACTGGTCGCCGACGACAGCGCCACGTTGTGGCAGCTCCTGCCCGCCGGCGCCTCGGCCACCGTGGCCGTGGTGGCCGACAACGCGGGACGTGAACTGATCCCCGACCTCGTCCTCATCGACCACCTCCTCGCACACGGGCACGCCGAGCAGGTCGTCCTCCACGTCAAGCCCCATCCGTACTACGTCTCCGACGCGATGACCGCGGACGTCGTCGACTGCCTCCGCCGCCTCACCGAGGCACCCGGCGAGGCCGGCCGGATCGGCGACCGACTCTGGCAGGCCATGGCCGGGGGAAGCCTGGAGGTCCGCACCCACCCGTTCTTCTGCGCCCCGCTGCCGTACGAGGAGATGCCCGAGGACCTGCGGAAGGAGTTCGCGACAGCCACGCTCACCATCCTGAAGGGCGACCTCAACTACCGGCGCCTGGTGGGGGACAGGCTGTGGCACCCGACCGTGCCGTTCGCCGGGCGCACGGCCCACTTCCCCGGACCCGTCGCGGCGCTCCGCACCCTGAAGTCCGACGTCATCGTCGGCCTGGAGCAGGAAACGCTGCACGCCCTCGAACGGTCCGGGGCCGCCTGGCGTACGAGCGGTACCCACGCGCTGATCCAGGTGCGTCCGTAGTACAGCGCGGGGGTGGCTCCCGCACAACCTTCTCCTGGCCGGCCGCCCGTCACTCCTCCGGGACCACGTCCCGCGGCGGCTTGCCGGCCAGGTGGTCGGTGACGTTCCGGACGGCGGCGAGGGCGATGCGGACCACCGTCTCGCGGGTGACGCCCCCGGCGTGCGGGGACAGCACCACGTTCGGGGCCTTGAGCAGGCGCAGGGACGCCGGGGGCGGTTCGGGGTCGAAGACGTCGACGCCCGCTCCGGCGAGGCGGCCGGCTTCCAGGGCGTCGGCGAGGGCGTCCTGGTCGACGAGGGCGCCGCGGGCCGTGTTGACGACGAACGCGGAGGGCTTCAGCAGCGCCAGCCGCCGGGCGTCGAGGAGGTGACGGGTGTCCTCGGTCAGCGGGGCGTGCAGGGTGACGTAGTCCGAGGCGCGCAGCAGCTCGTCGAGGCCCATGTACCGGGCCCCGCCCAGGCGTGCCTCCGTCTCGGGCGGGACGCGCCGGCGTCCCGTGTACAGGACGTCCATGTCGAACGCTGCGGCCCGGCGGGCGACTTCCGCGCCGATGCGCCCGAGACCGACGACGCCGAGCGTCTTGCCGCACAGCTCCGTGAGGGACTGCTGGAGGCGCGGCAGTGCCCAGTCGCCCTCGACGAGCGCGGTGTGGGCCGGGACCAGCCGTTTGGCGAGGGCCAGCATCAGCGCGAACGTCTGCTCGGCCACGGCCCGCCGCTCGGCGTCGCTGGAGCCGATCGTGCAGACGGGGACGCCCCGCGCGCGGGCGGCGGCCACGTCCACGCGGTCGTGGCCGTGACTGGCGCACTGGACCAGCTCCAGCCATGGCGCGGCGGCCAGGTGGGCCGAGGTCACCGGGGCCAGGGCGGTGATCACGACATGGGCCTCGCGCAGCGCCACCGGGTCCTCGCCGGTCGACTCGACCACCGTGACCCGGGCGTGCCCGGGGAGCACCGAGGCGAGCGCGGCGCCGGCGGCGCGGCCGCCGACGTGGGGGGCGACGACGGCGAGCACGTTCCGGGGGGCGGTCACGCGGTCTCCTCGACGAGGTCGTCCCGGCCGGGGCCGGCGGGGGTGGAGTGCCCGGACAGGGCCAGGGTGAGGTCCAGTTCGGCGAGCAGGCAGCGGATCACGTGCTCGACGCCCGCCTGGCCGTCGAGCCCGAGCCCGTACGCGTACGGGCGGCCCACCAGGACCGCGTCGGCGCCCAGGGCGAGCGCCTTGAAGATGTCGTCGCCCGTCCGGACGCCACTGTCGAACAGCACGGCCAGCCGGCCGTCTGCGGCCTCGGCGACCCGGGGCAGCGCGTCGGCGGCGGCGACGGCACCGGCCACCTGCCGGCCGCCGTGGTTGGACACCACCACGCCGTCCATGCCCGCCTGCGCGGCGCGCCGGGCGTCGTCCGGGTGCAGGACGCCCTTCAGCACGATCGGACCGTCCCAGTTCTCCCGCAGGAACGCCAGGTCCGGCCAGGTCTTGGCCGGATCGGCGAACATGCCGACGAAGTGCGCCACCGCAGCGTCCGGGTCCTCCTGCACCGGCTTGGCCAACCCCGCCAGGAACGCCGGGTCGGTGAAGTAGTTGGCGGTGCCCACGCCGTGCAGGAAGGGCAGGTACGCCTGGTCCAGGTCGCGCGGCCGCCAGGCCAGCAGCGGTGTGTCCAGCGTGACGAACAGCACGCTGCACCCGGCCGCCCGGGCCCGGCCCAGGAACGACCGGGTGACCTCCCGGTCCCTGGCCCAGTAGAGCTGGAACCACCGCTCGGCGTCGCCCATCGCCTCGGCGACCTGCTCCATGGGCGTGCTGGACGCGGAGGACAGCACGAACGGCACGCCCTGGGCGGCGGCGGCCCGCGCGGCGGCCGGCTCGGCGTCCGGGTGCATGATCGACAGCACGCCCACGGGCGCGAGGGCGAGCGGCGCGGGCAGGTCCCGGCCCAGTACGCGGACCGACAGGTCACGCTCGTGCACGTCGCGCAGCATCCGCGGCACGATCCGCCGCCGCTCCAGCGCCGCCCGGTTGGCGGCCACCGTGCTCCCGCTGCCCGCGCCGCCCGCCACGTAACCGGCCGGGCCGGGGCCGAGGCGCCGCTCGACCAGTTCCTCCAGGCGCGTCAGATCGGTGGGCAGCCGCGGTACGGCGCCGGTGGTCCCGTTCAGGTAGATCTCGTACTGGAAGTCCGCCCAGTGCTTCGCCATGCCTCGTACGTCCCGTCGTCGGTCGCGGAGATGGTGCGTCACCGCGATCCTGGCGGCGCCCGGGCACCGCGTCCACCGTCATGCGGCCGCCGATGCGCTCACCACAACGTCCAGGACGTCGTAGTCACCCCTCCGCCCTTGTGCACCTCGGCACAGGAACCGGCCGGTGCGCGGCTTCTAGCCTCGCCGGAACAGCACGACGAGGGGTGGTACCGGTGAACTGGCTGATCCACGACTACCGCGAGAGCGATCTCGCGGCGGTCGTCCATCTGATCGACACCACGGCCGAGCTCGGACAGGAGTCCGTCTTCTCACTCGCCGAGTGCATCGGCGCGCTGACGAGCCGTCAGCCCGCGGTGGTCGCCGTCCACCAGGGCGTGCCCATCGGGGCGGCGCTCGGCTGCGTGGCGGGGGAGCGCGCGTGGGTGATGCGCATCGCCATCTCCCCGGCCTGGCGCGGCAGGGGGCTGGCGAGCGCGCTCCTCGTGGAACTGGAGCGGCGTCTTGTCGCCGCCCGGGTGGGGCGGATCGCCTACGTCCTGCCCGAGGAGGAACTCGTCGGCGAGGGGCTGCTCAACGCCGGCTACACCCGTCAGCCCGCCGTGGCCTACTTCGAGAAGGTCGAGCCGCTGCACGGGCCCGCCGCCAACGTGCTGGAGGACCTCGGCGGCGGCTTCCCGCCGGGCGACCTGTGGGCCGGGGTGGCCGGCATGGAGGCGGAGAAGGACCTCATCGAGCGACGGGTCGTCCTGCCGCTCGCCCAGCCCGAACGGGCCGCCCGGCACGGAGTCCGGCCACCGCGCACCATCACCCTGTTCGGGCCGCCCGGCACCGGCAAGACCACCTTCGCCCGGGCCATCGCCTCCCGGCTCGGCTGGCCCTTCGTCGAGCTGCTGCCGTCCCGGCTGGCCGACGGGGGCAACCGAGATGATCGACCGGTTCGGCGCGGACATCACCGCCCACGCCCGGTTCTGACCGCTATCCGGCCCGCCGGTAGGCGGCGCCGTCCCGGGTGCGGGTCAGCATCCCGCCGACCACCAGATAGCGGCGCAGCGCGGAGCAGTCCTCGTGCACGGTGCGCAGGGCCGCGTTCACCTCGGGCTCGGTGTACGACCGGTCCCGCTCGAACAGCGTCTCGGTGAGGTGGACCAGCAACTGCTCGCGGCGGGCCGGCTTGCGCGGAATGGCCGTCAGGCGGCCCCGGGAGAAAAGGGCGGCCACATCACGTGAACCGCCCGTCATCGCTTCGGACATGACGGGCAGCCTCCCCCGCCCCGCCCCCGCCGGGCAACGTGTTTTCGCGGCAGGAGCGGGGACGGCTCACGCCGGGCGACGACAGCCAGGGGCGGGGCTCCGGGCGACAGCGGCCACGGGCGGGGCTCCGAGGGCGGCCCCGCGGTGCGAACGGCGTGAGGTCCGCCGCTCATGACGGCCTTGGGTGGGAACGGCGTGGTCCGCCGCTCCTGACGGCCCCGGGCCCCGCCGGGTCCGGTCGCCGGCCGTCAGCGGCGCGCGTCCGGGCGGCCCGCCATCACGAAGTCGTACGCGGCCGCCGCCGTGAACTCCGCCTGCCCGCCGCGCATCAGCAGCTCCGCGCCGCCGAACGCCGGGTCGTCGGCCGTGCCCGGTACGTACGGCACGGCGATGCACCGCATGCCGGCCGCCCGGGCCGCCGCCGCGCCCGGCGGGGCGTCCTCCAGGACCACGCAGTGCGCCGGCTCCACCCCGAGCCGCCGCGCCGCCTCCAGGAACACGTCCGGCGCGGGCTTGCCCCGCTCCACCTCCTCGGCCGAGACCAGGGTGGTGAGGTAGGCGTCCAGCCCCGTACCGCCGAGGACCGCCTCGATCGCGGTGCGCGACGAACCGGACGCGACGGCCATCGGCACGCCCTCCGCGTGGAGGCGTTCCACGAACGCCCGCATCTGCGGGAACACCTCCGTCGCCGCGCGCGCCAGCTCCAGGTAGTACCGGTTCTTGCCGGCCAGCAGCTCGTCGACCGGTGCCTCGATCCCGTACTCCTCCCTGAGGACCTCCAGGGTCTCGCGCGTCCCGATGCCGATGAAGTCGGTGTGGCGGTCCCAGCCGAAGTCCGTGACCCCGTAGTGCTCCAGGAGCCGGCGGCCCGCCTCGTAGTAGTTCGGCTCGCTGTCGACCAGTGTGCCGTCGAGATCGAAGACGACCGCGACGCGGGAGGTGCTCATGCCCCCAGCATGCCAAGCCCCCGCGCGCCCCCGGCCATCGCCGCCGCCGCCCGTCGCCGCCGCCCGTCGGGCGCCGCGGACCGGTCGCTCAGCCGCGCTGCGGACCGGCCGCCCGGCCCACCGCCTCCACCAGCGGCAGCAGCCGGTGCGGCACCCGTTCCCGCAACGCCATCTCCGTACGCGTACGCACCACACCGGGGAGCTGGATCAGCCGCTGGATCACGTCCTCCAGGTGCCCGTTGTCCCGGGCCACGACCCGGGTGATCAGATCGCCGCCGCCGGTGATCGAGAACGCCTCGACGATCTCGGGAACGGCGGCGAGCGCGTCACCCACCTCGTCCAGGTGCCCCTGGGTGACCTCGATGTGCACGAACGCCAGCACCGGGTGCCCGAGCGCGGCGGGGGAGAGGACCGGCCCCGTCCCGGTGATGACCCCCTCCCGCTCCAGCCGGTCCAGCCGTGCCTGGAGGGTGCCGCGCGCGATGCCGAGGATCCGCGCGTACTCCCGCACGCTGGTGCGCGGCTGCTCGATCAGCAACCGGAGGATCCGGGTGTCCAGCTCGTCCACTGCCATGGTCCGTCGCCCCCTGTTGGTACGGCACTTCCACCGTTCACGGTACCAATGGCCCATCCCGCCCCGGCCGGCTCCGCGGCCGCGCGGGCGTCCACCAGTTGGCGCGGCCGGCCAGCCGCATCACGGCCGGGACGAGCAGGCCGCGTACCACGGTCGCGTCCAGGACGGCGGCCAGCGCCAGCCCCACGCCCACGGCCTTCAAAAAGACCAGCCCGGAGGTCGCCAGCGCCACCATGACCACCGCCAGGATGGTGGCCGACCAGGTGAAGAGCCGGGCGGTGCGGTCCAGGCCCACGGCCACCGCCGTCTCCGTGTCCGCGCCCGCCCGGTGCTCCTCCACGACGCGGGACAGCAGCATGCACTCGTAGTCCATCGACAGGCCGAAGGCCACGCAGAAGGTCACCACCGGAATCTGCACGTCGAGGGACCCGGTCGCCGCGAAGTCGCCCACCAGCCACCCCAGGTGCCCCCGCTGGAAGACCAGGACCAGGGCGCCGAACGTGGCACAGAGGCTGAGGGTGTTCAGGACGAGGGCCTTGACGGCCAGGACGGGCTTCCGGGTCAGCCCCAGCACCAGGACGAACATGGACGCGCCCACCAGGGTCAGGGCGAGCGGCAGCCGCTCCCCGACCGCCCCGCGCACATCGGCGACCCTCGCGCCGGGCCCGCCCACCCACGCGCGTGCGGGCGCCGGCACGTCACGGATCGCCCCGACCCGGTCGGCGTTGGCCGGGTCCCCCGCCGCCCCGGCCGTGACCACCGACAGGTACGCGCCCCCGGCGTCCCGGTGGCGCGCCACGAAGCGGGCGGAGGCCGGCGACGGGCGGGCGCCGCGCCGTCCCTCGCGGTAGGTCCCGGTGGCCGTGTCCACCCGCCGCACGCCCGGCACGGCGGACACCCGGCGCGCGTAGCGGTCCAGCGCCACGGCCCCGGGGCGGGCGCGGGCGTCCAGGTCCGGCAGGACGACGGTCGTGACGTCGACCGGCGGGTCGGCGAAGTCCCGCCGCAGCGCCGCCCCCACGCCCCCCGCGGCGGTGCCCGCGGGCAGCACACGGTCGTCGGACACCGCGAACCGTACGCCGGCGAACGGGACGGCCAGCAGCACCAGCAGGCACGCGACCGGGACCCCGGTGACCAGCGGCCGCCGCATCACCAGGACGGCGACCCGCCCCCACCCGCCCAGGGGCGTTCCGCGGCCGCCGGGGCCCGCCCGGTGACCGCCCGGCGGCGTGGCCCTGTCCGGCCGGGGGCGGCGCCACCGGGCGAACACGTCCAGGCGGTCCAGCCGGTCGCCCAGCATCGCGAGCACGGCCGGCAGCACCACCAGGCTGCCCACGGCCGCCATGACCGTCACGGCCACGCCCGCGCAGCCGAGCGAACGCAGCAGCGGGTGCGGGAAGACGAGCAGGGCGGCCATGCTGCACGCGACGGTGCCGGCGGAGAACGCCACCGCCCGCCCGGCGGTGCGCAGGGCGGTGTGCAGGGCCCCGGCCGTGCCCGCCCCGTTCGCGCGCTCCTCGCGGTACCTGCTGACGAGGAACAGGCTGTAGTCGATGGCCAGGGCGAAGGCCAGGGCGGTGCCGATGTTGAGCGCGTACACCGAGACCTCGGTGTGGTCGGCGAGCCTCCGCAGCAGCGCCGTGGTGCCGAGCGCCGCGAACACCCCGACCAGGACGGGCAGCGCGGCGGCCACCAGGGAGCCGAACACCAGCAGCAGGAGGGTCACGGTGACCGGCAGGGCGACCAGCTCGCTCCTCCGCGCGTCACGGGACGCCTGGCGGGCCACCTCGACCCGGGTGGCCGCCTCGCCCCCGGCCGTCACCTCCAGGGGCCCGAACCGTCCGGTCACGCCGGGCACCACCCGCTCGGCGGTCCTGCCGCGCTCGTGGTCCCCGCCGCGGAGCCAGGCCAGGACCAGCGCGCCGCGCCCGTCCCGGGCCCGCAGGGCCGGCATCCGCCCGGTGCTCCAGTACGAGCGGACGCGGACCACCCCGGGTTCGGCGGCCAGCCGGCGCTCGACCGCCCGGGCCGCCGCGACGACCGCGGGGGCGTCCACGGGGGCCAGGGCGGCCGCACCCGGAACGGCGGCCGGGGCGGCCGCGCCCGGGGTCGTCCCGTGCGCGCGGGCCACCGGGGCCCCGTGCGTGCGGGCCAGCGGGGCCCCGTGCGCGCGGGCCACCGGGGCCCCGTGCGCGCGGGCCAGCAGCACCATCCCGGGCCTGCCCTCCTCGAAGTCCCGCCGGAGGACCTCCTCCGCGCGCAGCGACTCGGCCCCGGGCGGCACGATGCCTCCCGAGGACAGCCGCTCGGCCACCCCGTGCCCTCCCACCGCCGCCAGTGCCATCAGCAGCAGCGCCACGACGCACACGAGCCGCCGGTGGCGGACGGCGAACGGCGCGGGCGTGCCGCCGCGCCGGCGGCTGGTGTCGATCCCGTCGCCCCCGCCGGGCGGAGGCACGGGCTCCGGCGGCCGGCCGGGTACCGGGCCGGACCTCGTCGTGCTCGGCATGCGCACTCCCCTCGTACGGGCTCCCGCGGCCGGCGCGGGCGCCGGTCAGGCGGACGACCTGCTTCCGCCTTTCTCCATCGGCCGGGGCCGCCCGCCGCCTTGAGTCGGCCGGTGCACTGGCCCATTGGCCCGCTCGGTCCCGTACCGCTGTCGATGCACCTGGGCCAATGGCCCTGTCGGCTGCGGTTGAGTTGAGCCATCGGGCTGGAAAGTGGTGTCATGGGGGCGTCGATGGCGCTGCGGATCCCGCGGCGCCTTTTTCATGCCGGAACGCCGGAAGGCGCCGGACGTGTCGAAAGGGGCGGGAAACTGTGCTGAAGAGGGTGTTCGTGGCTCCGGATCCGGGCCGGCTGCGGTTGCGCGGCGCCACCCGGGCCGTCCTCGGCATCAGCGTGGCGGTGACCGTGTGCGGGCTCGCCGGACACTCCCTTGCGGCGGCCATCACCGGTGGCCTGGCCGCGCTCCTCGCGCTCTTCACCGTCACGGACGCCTCCGTGCGGGCCCAGGCGGTCACCACCGCCCTGCTGCCCGCCGTCGGGTTCCCCGTGCTCGCCCTGGCCGCCGTCCTCCACGACCACCCGGCCGCCCGGGACGCGGCCTTCCTCGCCGTCCTGGGGGCCGGGGTGTACGCCCGCCGCTGGGGGCCGCGCGGACACTCCCTCGGCGTCTTCGCGTTCATGACGTTCTTCGTCACGCAGTTCCTGCACACGCTGCCCGGCCAGCTCCCCGAGCTGTACGCGGCGGTCGCGCTGTCCCTGCTGTCCTCCTCGGCCGTCCGCTTCGGCCTGTGGTGCTACGAGCGGCGCCTGCCCCCGCCCCCGGCGCAGCCGCCGGCCGAGGGGCGCGGCCTGGCCCGGGCGACCACGCGCCAGGCCGTCCAGGCGACCGTCGGCGGAGCCGTCGCGCTGGTGATCGGCCAGATGCTCTCCGGGGACCGGTGGTACTGGGCCGTCGGCGCCACCTGGTGGATCTTCGTCAACACCACCTCGCGCGGGGAGACGCTGGTCCGCGGCTTCCGCCGGGTGCTCGGCACGCTGATCGGCATCGCCGTCGGGCTGGTGGTGGTCGTCCCGCTGGACGGCGCCGTCGTGCCCACGGCCGTCCTGGTCGCCGGGTGCGTGTTCGGCATCTTCTACACGGCCGCCGTCTCGTACACCTGGATGATGCTGTCGGTCACGCTGATGGCGGGGGCGCTGTACGGGCTCCTCGGCGTGCTCGACCCGGCCCTCCTCGCGCTGCGGGCCATGGAGACCGGTGTCGGGGCGCTCGGGGCCGTGCTGGCCGTGCTCTTCGTCCTGCCCATCACCACCCACGCGACCACCGACGCGTGGATCCAGCGCGCCCTGCGCTGCGTCCACGTCTGCACCGCGGAGGCCGCCGCGCGCCTGTCGGGGACGCCGGGCGCCGACCCGTCCCCGCACGTCACCGAACTGGAGGCGCTGCTCGGGCGGGTACGCCTCTCCCTGGCGCCCCTGGTGCACCCGCTGAGCCCGCTGCGGGCCCGCAAGGCCCGGGCGCGGCAGGTCCTCGCCCTGCTCGACGCGTGCGCCCGCGAGGTACGGGGCCTGGCCTCCATCGCGGCCGACCCCGAGGCCTCCCACGACGCCCGGCTGGCCGCCGCCTGCTGGCGGGTGGAAACGGCCGTGGAGGCGCTCACCACGCCGGAGAGGGCCCGCGAGGCCCGCACGGCCCCCGCCGACGTCCCGCGCGCCGCCGGGCCCGCCACCGAACCCGCGCTCGCCCACCTCCACAGCCTGGAGCGCGCGCTCACCGAGCTCGCCACCCCCCTGCGCACCTCCCCGCGCGAACCGCTGATCGGCGCGTAGCCGCGCGCCGCTCCCCGCCGCGCACCGCGCACCGCTCCCGTCTGCGGCCCGCCGCCGCGCCCCGCCCCGCCCGCCGCTCCCCGCCCGCCGCCACGTTCCGGTCGGGCGTGATCACGCCACCCGCGACGCCGTTGGTCTAGACCTGCTAGCGTCGGGCGCGCACCGAGGTCGGCGGGCTGGGCGGAGAGGGGCATCGCGGTGGCGGACGAGGCGTGGCGGGGCGGAGGGCCGGGCGGGCGGAACGGGGGGCGGGCCTACATCGGGTCGTTCACCTCGGCCGGCGGGCGCGGGATCGTCGCCGCCACCGTGGACTCCCGGACGGGCGCGCCGGTCGTCACGGGCGCGTCGGACGAGGTCGTGGACCCGTCCTTCCTGGCCGTGGCGCCCGGCGGCGACGTGCTGTACGCGGTCAGCGAGACCGAGGAGGGCGCCCTCGCGGCCTTCGACGTCACCGGGCCGGCCCCGCGGCTGCTCGGCGCCCCGGTGCCGGTGGGCGGGCAGCACCCGACCCATCTGGCGCTCGCCGGCGGACGCGCCTTCACCGCCAACTACGGTTCCGGCAGCGTCAGCGCCCTCTCCCTGGCGCCGGACGGCACGCCACGCCCCGCCGCCCAGGTGTTGACGCACCGGGGCTCGGGCCCGCACCCGCAGCGGCAGACCGGCCCGCACGCCCACCAGGTGGTGCCCGCGCCGGGCGGGGGCTGGGTCCTCGGCGTGGACCTCGGCACCGACTCCGTACGCGTCCACGCCCTCGACCCCGCCACGGGCCGGCTCGTCCCGCACGGCGAGACAGCGCTCGGCCCGGGCACCGGTCCGCGCCACCTCGCCTTCCACCCGTCCGGCAGCCACGTCTACGTACTGGCCGAACTGGCCCCCGTGATCGCCGCCTGCCGCTGGGACGCCGCCACCGGCGCCCTGGAGCCCGTGGGCCGCCCGGCCGCCCTGCCCACGCGGGCGGACGCCGTCACGTACCCCTCAGGGATCGTCGCCTCGCCCGACGGCCGGTTCCTGTGGGCGGCGCTGCGCGGGGACGACACGGTCGCCGTCCTGGAACTCGACGGCACCCGGGAGCGGCCGCGGCCCGTCACCACCGTGCCGTGCGGGGGCCACTGGCCCCGTGCCCTCGCCCTGGACCCCTCGGGGCGGCGCCTGTACGTGGCCAACGAGCGCTCCGGCGACGTCACCTGGTTCGACCTCGACCCCACGACCGGCGTGCCGAGCCGGGTGGGCTCGATCGAGGTGCCGGCGGCGTCCTGCGTGGTCTTCACCTGAGAAACGGGGCCCGGGCCCTACCGGAGCCGAGGCCCGGGGCCCGGGGACGGGCGGGTGCCGCCGTCCGGGCGGCGCGAAGGGCCCGTGCCGGACGTCTCCGGTACGGGCCCTCGATGTCGGCGGGCCGGCGGGCGGGCCGGCGGACCGTCAGCGGACCGGGGTCCCCTGCGGCTGCGGTGCGATGCCCAGCGCCGTCGTGTACTGCGACAGCACGAGCTTGCCGACCGCCGGGTAGGCGCCCAGTGCCTGGGCCACCGGGCAGTCCGCCGCCTTCACGGCCTCCTCCAGCAGCCCCTCGCCCAGCTCCGGGCCGATCAGGTACGGCGCGAGCGCGAGCTGGAGCGAACCGGAGCCGCGCAGCTGCTGCGCCACCGCCGCCACCGAGCCCTCCTGGTCCAGCGCCGCCGCCATCACCGGGACCGCGAGCCGGGCGGCCAGCAGCATGCCGGTGATCCCGGCCGCCTGCACGGCCTCCTCACCGCCGACCGTCGCCAGCACGATGCCGTCCGCCGCCGTGGCGACCGTGAACAGCCGCGCCCGGTCGGCGCGGGCGAGGCCCGCCTCGGACAGGCGCACGTGCAGCGCCTCCGCGAGCAGCGGGTGCGGTCCGAGGACGTCGGTCAGCTCGGCGGCCGCGCCGCTGTCCGCGACGGCCTGCCGTATGCGGTCCGTCAGCGTCCGGTCGGGACCCGCCAGCAGCGGGACGACCACGGCAGCCGGGCCCTGGGGCTCGGCCACCTCGCGGCCGGCGGCCCTGGCCAGCTCGTACCGCTCGACACGCAGCTCCGCGGCCCGCCCCAGGACCGCCGACAGCAGGGGGTACTCCACCCCGTCGCCGTCCAGGAAACCGATCGCGGCCTCCAGGCCGGGCAGCTCGGAACGAGCGATGCTCACGACCTCTTCGGCCAGACCGCGGACGGCGGCGGAAGGGGTGCCGGGAACGGCGAGGACGAGCGCGGGCGCGCCCTCGGGGGCCGCCACGGGTTCAGGGCGACGGTGCCGCCCGGACTGTCGGGGTCGCGGCATTCGTACAGGCAGGCCGGAAGCGGGCCCAGTGGGGGAGCTCATGGCGCCGCATGCTACTGGCTTTACCTGCTTCGACGCTTGGGGAGGGGGCGGTCAGGCGCCCTCTGTCCAGCTATGTCCGAGTCGTCGGTCCGGGGGTGATTGTCTCCAGCATGCCCGGCTCGCGCGGCAGTCGGAGCGTGCCCGTCGCGAGGGCCCCCGCGACGGCGAGCGCGCCGTCGAGCGGGTCCCCGGCGGCGGGTACCCGGCGGGCGTGCGGGAGCTGGGCGGCCAGTTCGGCACGCAACGGTACGAGGAGGGGGTCGCCCATCCCGAACAGTCCGCCCGTCAGCGCGACTTCACCTCCTCCGCCGCCGTGCCCGCCACCGCTCGCACCGCCGTGGCCCCTCGTGTCCCCGGCGCCGCCCGTCCCGTCGTCCCCGTCCGTCCCGCCGTTCCCTTCGCGCGGGCAGACGGCGGCCGCGGCCTCCGCGATGTGCCGGGCGGCCCGCGCCAGGATGCCGGCGGACACCGGGTCCCCCTCGGCGGCGCACCTGCCGACCTCGGGCGCGAACGACGCGAGCACGGCGGGCCGGTCGGTCCGCGGGTAGAGCCGGCCGGGGAGAGTCGCCGGGGGGCCGAACACCGCCTCCAGGCGCGCCAGGAGCGCGGTGGAGCCACCGCGCCGTCCGTCATGGGCGCGCAGGGCGGCCTCCAGGCCGGCACGGCCGATCCAGGCCCCGCCGCCGCAGTCGCCCAGCAGATGCCCCCAGCCGTCCGCGCGGCGCCAGCGGGACAGGTCCGTACCGACCGCGATGAGACCGGTGCCCGCGGCGACCACCGCCCCGGGCCGTTGTCCGAGCGCACCCGCGTACGCGGTCACGGCGTCGGCGGCCAGGGCCAGCCGGCGCACCCCGAGGGAACGGCGCAGCGCTTCCGGCAGGGTGGCGCGCACCGCGTCCCCGAGCGTCGCCATCCCGGCCGCCCCGACCGCGACCGCGGCGAGCCGGCCGGCCCCGGCCCGCTCCAGCAGTGCCTCGGCCGCCGGCACGAGCCGCTCCAGCAGGTGAGCCGCGTCGATCCCGTCCGGGCCGACGGGCACCGGGTCGCCGGAGGTGACGCCGCCGGCGACCCGGCCCCCGCCGGACGCGCCCGGGGCCGTCCCGAGCGCGATCCGCAGTCCGGAGCCGCCCGAGTCGACGCCGAGCACCCAGGTCCCGGTGCTCATCCGGCCGTCGCGGGGACCGTCACGGCAGCCGCCAGTCGACCGGCCGCGATCCCTGGCCGACCAGCAGTTCGTTCGTCCGGCTGAACGGCCGGGAGCCGAAGAAGCCCCGGTCCGCCGACATGGGCGAGGGGTGGGCCGATTCGATGGCCGGGAGGTCGCCGAGCAGCGGACGGAGGTTGCGGGCGTCGCGTCCCCACAGCACGGACACCAGGGGCTTGCCCCGGGCCACGAGCGCCTTGATGGCCTGTTCGGTCACTTCCTCCCAGCCCTTGCCCCGGTGGGCGGCCGGTTTGCGGGGAGCCGTGGTGAGCGCCCGGTTGAGCAGCAGCACCCCTTGGCGCGTCCAGGGCGTCAGGTCGCCGTTCGACGGCCTGGGCAGGCCCAGGTCGGAGTGCAGCTCCCGGAAGATGTTCTCCAGGCTGCCCGGCAACGGCCGCACCTCGGGCGCGACGGAGAAGCTGAGCCCCACCGCGTGCCCGGGCGTCGGGTACGGGTCCTGTCCGACGATCAGCACCCGGACCTCGTGGAACGGCTGCTGGAACGCCCGCAGCACGTTCGGTCCGGACGGGAGGTAGGTGCGTCCGGCGGCGATCTCCGTACGGAGGAAGTCACCCATTCCGGCGATGCGTTCGGCCACCGGCGCGAGGGCCTCGGCCCACCCCGGCTCGACGATTTCTTTCAACGGTCGTGCTGCCACGGCCGTCACTCTACTGGCGCAGCGGGCGGGCGCCTCACCCGACGACCACCGCCCGCACGCAGAGCACGTCCGGCAGGTGGGAGGCCAACAGCCGCCAGCTCTCGCCCTCGTCGGCGCTGGCGTACACCTCGCCGTTGCGGTTGCCGAAGTAGACGCCGGCCGGATCCGCGTCGTCCGTGCACATCGCGTCGCGCAGCACCGTCCCGTAGTGGTCGCCGTCCGGCAGGCCGTCCGACAGGGCCTCCCAGCTCCGGCCCGCGTCACTCGTACGGTAGACCCGGCACCGCCGCTCCGCCGGGACCCGGTCGGAGTCGGCCGTGATCGGGAAGACGTACGCCACGTCGGCGCGGTGCGGGTGCGCGGCCGCCGCGAAGCCGAAGTCGGAGGGCAGCCCCGCGCCGATGTCGGTCCAGGTGCCGCCCGCGTCGTCGCTGCGGTACACCCCCCAGTGGTTCTGGAGGTAGAGCCGGTCCGGGTCGCCCGCGTCCTGGGCGATCTTGTGCACGCACTGGCCGAACGCGGGGTGGGGGTCCGGCAGGAAGACCGCCGACACCCCCTGGTTCGACGGTGACCAGCTCGCGCCGCCGTCCCGGGTGCGGAACACCCCGGCCGTGGAGACCGCGACCGTCACCGCGTCCGGGTCCCGGGGGTCCGTGACGACCGTGTGCAGTCCCTCGCCACCGCCGCCCGGGACCCACCGGGACCGCGTCGGGTGCTCCCACAGCGGCCGGACCAGCTCGAAGCTCTCCCCGCCGTCCTCGGAGCGGAACAGCGCGGCCGGCTCCGTGCCCGCGTACACCACGCCGGGCGCCGCGGGCCCGGCCGGGTGGAGCTGCCAGACCCGCTCCAGCGAAGCCCCGGTGTCCTTGGGGAACTTGACGGCGGGCCGCACCGGCTCCGTCCACGTGGCGCCCAGGTCGTCGGAGTGGAACACCGACGGACCCCAGTGGGAGCTGTCCCCGCCGACCAGCACCCGCGGGGTGGCCCCGCGCATGTCGATACCGACCGCGTACACGGCCTGCGCGTTGAAGTGAGGGCCCTGGAACTCCCACCGGCCGCCGCGCCTGCGGCCGGTGAACAGCCCCTTGCGGGTGCCTACGGTCAGTAGTACGTCGGTCATCGCCGACACCTCCTGGACGCCTTTGTCGCGGATACGGGCCAGTGTGCACCCGCCCACTGACACCGGCGCCCGGAGGCGGCGTCCGCCCTGGTCGGGGCGGGCGCGTCAGACCGAGCGGTGGTACTGGTCCGGCACGTGCGCGTCACCGCCGAGCTCCCGCGCCGCGTGCCGCGCCCAGGACGGGTTGCGCAGCAGCTCGCGGCCCAGCAGCACCGCGTCCGCCTCGCCGTTCGCGACGATCTTCTCGGCCTGCTCGGCCTCGGTGATCAGCCCCACGGCGGCGACCGGCAGCCCCGTCTCCTCCTTCACCCGCGCCGCGAACGGCACCTGGTAGCCGGGGCCGACGGGGATGCGGACGCGCGGCGCGTTGCCGCCGGTCGACACGTCGAGCAGGTCGACGCCGTGCTCCTTGAGCAGCGCGGCGAAACGGACGGTGTCATCGGCGGTCCAGCCCGCCTCCTCCAGCCAGTCGGTGGCGGAGATCCGGAAGAACAGGGGCAGTTCCTCGGGCCACACCTCCCGCACCGCGTCGACGACGCCCAGGGCGAAGCGCGTGCGGTTCTCGAAGGAGCCGCCGTAGGCGTCGGTGCGGTGGTTGCTGTGCGGGGAGAGGAACTCGCCGATCAGGTAGCCGTGCGCGCCATGGATCTCGAGCACCTGGAAGCCCGCGTCCAGCGCGCGCCGGGCGGCCGTCGCGAACCTGCCGGTGATCTCCTGGATCCGTTCCGGCGTCAGCTCGTCGGGGACGGGGTGGCCCTCGTCGAACGGCACCGCGCTGGGGGCGACCGGCTGCCAGCCGTGCGCCTGGGGGCCGACGGGGGCGCCGCCCTTCCAGGGCCGGTCGGTGGAGGCCTTGCGCCCGGCGTGGCCGATCTGGATGCCCGGCACGGTGCCCTGGCCCTTGAGGAAGCCCGTGATCCGGCGCAGCGCCTCGACCTGTGTGTCGTTCCAGATGCCGAGGTCGTACGGGCTGATGCGGCCCTCGGGCGCCACCGCGGTCGCTTCCAGCAGGATCAGGCCGGTGCCGCCGGCGGCGCGGGCCGCGTAGTGGGCGAAGTGCCAGTCGTTCGCCACGCCCGCGTCCGGCCCCGTGGCCTCGGCACTGTACTGGCACATCGGTGCCATCCAGACGCGGTTGGGGATGGTCAGCGACCGCAGGGTGCGGGGCTCGAACAGTGCGCTCACGGCGGACTCCAGTCAGGGCGGGGCCGGTTACGGTTCGTACGATAACCATCGTAGTACGCCACCTGTCAAACTACGAGGCTCCTCGTACAATGGAGGGAACCGACCGACCTGGAGCCGCCGTGACCACCGCGACCAGCCCGCGCGCACTCGCGCACCCCGCGCGCGACGAGATCCGCCTCGAAGGCGTGCTCCACGCGCTGTCCGACCCCATGCGGCTGCGAGTCGTCCGCGAACTGGCGGCGTCCGGTACGGAGGTGGCGTGCTCGTACATCGAGCTGCCGGTCACCAAGTCGACCACCACGCACCACTTCCGCGTCCTCCGCGAAAGCGGCGTCATCCGCCAGACCTATCGCGGCACGGCCAAGATGAACGCCCTGCGCCGGACCGACCTGGAGGCCCTCTTCCCGGGCCTGCTGGACACCGTCCTGGCCGCGGCCGAGGGCCAGGAGGCGCGGCTGGCCGGCGCCTGACCCCCCGTACCCGGTCCGCCCTGACGGCCCGGGCCGCCAGGGCCGTCCGAACCGCCTGGACGCACCGGTCCGTCCGGACCGGATCAGTCCTGCCCGGCGGCCGCCAGCAGCCCGCTCCAGTCGGGGATCTTGACCGAGCCGCGGCCCAGGGTGTGGCCGAGTGCCGACTCCGCCTCCTCGATCGACAGCCAGCCCGGCCACTCCACCGGCCGGTGGCCCCAGGTGCGCAGCGTGGCGAGGGGGTCCTCCGCCACCGCCCGCCGGGCCAGTGCCGGGGCGTCCGCCAGCAGCGAGCCGGCCGTCTCCTTCGCGCACGGCCGGTTGGTGCCGATCACCCCGGTCGGGCCGCGCTTGATCCATCCCGCCACGTACTCGCCCCGGGACGGCCTCCCGTCCCGCAGCACCCGCCCCGCCGCGTGCGGGACCGTCCCGCGCGCCGCGTCGAACGGCAAGCCCTCCAGCGGCACTCCGCGGTAGCCGACCGCCCGCAGGACGAGCTGCCCCTCGACGTCCTCGTACGCCCCCGTCCCGCGCACCCCGCCCGCACCGTCCGGGACCGTGCGCTCGAAACGCACCCCGGCCGCCCGGCCGTCGCGCTCCAGCACCTCCACCGGCCGCAGGAAGAACCGCACGCGGATCACCCGCTCCCGGGGGTCCCGGCCGGTGGCCCCCGCCCAGGCGCGGACCACCTCCACGTTGCGCCGGTTGACCGCCGGGAGCCCCGCCGGATCGGTGTACGCCGGGTCCAGGGCCAGGTCCGACGACTCGACCTCCACCCGCGCCCGCGGCATCGCGCCCAGCTCCCGCAGCTCCTTGGTGGTGAACTTGGCCTGGGACGGGCCCCGCCGGCCCACCATGTGCACCTCCCGCACCCGGCTCGCGGCCAGTGCGCCCAACGCGGTCTCGGGTACGTCGGTGGGATGCAGCTCCTCGGGGCCGCGGGCCAGGATCCTGGCCACGTCGACGGCCACGTTGCCGACACCGATCACCACCGCGGACCGGGCGCCGAGGACGAACCCGCCGGCGACCGCGTCCGGGTGGGCGCTGTACCAGGAGACGAACTCGGTGGCCGAGTAGCTGCCGGGCAGGTCCTCGCCGGGCACGTCCAGCCGCCGGTCGCGCGCCGCGCCCACGCAGTAGACGACCGCGTGGTAGAGCTCCAGCAGCCGCTCGGGCGTCAGCCCGCGCGCCCCGACCTCGACGTTGCCGACGAATCCGATCCGCTCGTGCTCCAGGACCGTGCGGAGGTTGTTCTGCAAGGACTTGATCTTCTCGTGGTCCGGTGCCACTCCGTAGCGCACCAGCCCGTACGGGCACGGCAGCCGGTCCAGGACGTGGACGCGTACACCCGGTACCGCGGTCTGCTCGACGAGGGACTGCGCGGTGTAGACCCCGCTGGGCCCGGAACCGACGACGGCGACACGAAGCACGGGTGCGCTCCTTCCCGCAGGGACTCCCAGGATCGCACCGCGGCGCCCGGGGCGGGAGTGGGCGGGCGCGGCGTGCGCCGACCGTGGCACGCGTGCGCGTGCCACGACGGACGGGGAGGATCCGATGTTTATGGTGCCGGATATGCAGGATCATGCATTTTCCGCTGTAAATGATGATCTTAACGTCCGCCCGCCCCGCTCGCCATCGCCCGGGCCCCGGGGCCCCCGGCGGGTCGCCGCGTCACATCGCGCGCATGCGGTCGACCTCGGCGGTCTGCTGGGTGATCACGTCGTTGGCCATCTCCTCCACCTGGACGGCGTTCCCCTGCGCCAGCACCTCGGCGGCCATGGTGACCGCCCCCTGGTGGTGCGTGATCATCAGCTCCAGGAACAGCTCGTCGAAGGCGCGGCCGCGCGCCTGGCGCAACCGGGTCAATTGGGCCTCGGTGGCCATACCGGGCATCGTGCCGTGGTCGTGGCCCGAGTGGGGCCTGGGCCCACCGTTGTTTTTCAGCCACCCCCGCATCGCGCCGATCTCCGGCTCCTGCGCCGCCGCGATCCGCGCGGCCACCTGCTTCACCTGGGTCGACGCCGCCTGCTTCGCCGCGAGGGCGGTCATCTCCAGGGCCTGGCCATGGTGGACGATCATCATCTGCGCATAGGCGAAATCCGCCGCATTGGGCGTGTCCGGCGGAACGGCCGCACGGGCCTGCTCCGGCGACAGGGTCCGCGCGGGCTCACCCGGACCGCCGGGAGCCACCACCACCGGGCCGCCGCCCCCGCCCGCCGCCTTGGGCTGCGGTTCGGCACCGCCCCCCGGGGGCCCGGCCTCGCAGCCGGCCAGGGAGAGGACGGCGGTGAGGGCGACCGCCGCCACGACGCTTGAGCTGCGCTTCAACACGAAACCTCCAGTGCACGGGTGATGCCGGGACCGCCGCTGCGCTCGGACTCCTCGATTAAGTCTGTGTTGGACCTGTTGAGATGTACATGTAGAGGCCGATACTGCCGGAGTCCGTCACCCGATCGGATACGAACGGACACAAGGGAGGACGACGCAGTGACCTCGTTGCGCACCACTCATGTGCGACGCAGACGACTGGGCGTGGCCACCGCCGCGGCCGGACTTCTCGCCACACTCCTGACGGCCGGCCCCGCCGCCGCCATCCCCGACCCCGGGGACGCACCCGCCCCGCCGGGCACCGTCTCCTCGCAACAGCGGGACGAAGCCCGGACCGCCATCGCCTCCGGTGAGGTGCCCGGGGTGGACGAGACCGTCCACAGCGCCAACATCACCCACCTCGCCAACGTCCCGCGCGAGGCGTTCACCGGCGTCAACTCGGATCTGGCCTTCCAGGGCCGCTACGCCTTCGCCGGCAACTACGACGGCTTCCGCATCTTCGACATCAGCGATCCCACCGCTCCGGAGACGGTCGCCCAGGTCCTGTGCCCGGGCTCCCAGAACGACGTGTCCGTCTCCGGCAACCTCCTGTTCCTCTCCACCGACTCCTCGCGCAGCGACAACTCCTGCACCAGCACCACGCAGCCCGCCACCGAGAAGTCCTCCTGGGAGGGCATCAAGGTCTTCGACATCAGCGACAAGCGCAACCCCCGGTACGTCGCCGCCGTCGAGACCGCCTGCGGCTCCCACACCCACACCCTGGTGCCGGACGGCCGGAACGTCTACGTCTACGTCTCCTCGTACTCGCCCAACGCCGCCTTCCCCGACTGCCAGCCGCCCCACGACGGCATCTCGGTCATCAAGGTGCCGCGCAAGGCCCCCGAGAAGGCCGCGATCGTGAACTTCCCCGTCCTCTTCCCGGGCGAGGGCCCCGACGGCGGCGGCAACCCGGGCGCGCCCACCAACCCCGGCGTCTCCAAGACCACCGGCTGCCACGACATCACGGTGCTGCCCTCCAAGGACCTGGCAGCCGGCGCCTGCATGGGCGACGGCATCCTGTTCTCCATCGAGGACCCGGAGAACCCCCAGGTCATCGACCGGGTGCAGGACAACGTCAACTTCGCCTTCTGGCACTCCGCCACCTTCAACCAGAAGGCCAACAAGGTCGTCTTCACCGACGAGCTGGGCGGCGGGGTCGGTGCCACCTGCAACGAGCACACCGGACCCACCCGGGGCGCCGACGGCATCTACGACATCGTCGGCAAGGGCGACAAGCGCAAGCTGGTCTTCCGCAGCTACTTCAAGATCGACCGCCACCAGGCGGACACCGAGAACTGCGTCGCACACAACGGCTCGCTGATCCCGGTCAAGGGCAAGGACATCATGGTCCAGGCCTGGTACCAGGGCGGCGTCTCGGTGTGGGACTTCACCGACTCCACCAGGCCCAAGGAGATCGCCTACTTCGAGCGCGGCCCGCTCAGCACCGACAAGCTGGTGACCGGCGGCTCCTGGTCGGCGTACTACTACAACGGCCACATCTACTCGAACGACATGGTCAAGGGCTTCGACGTCCTCCGGCTCGACGACCGTCGCACCGACCCGGCGAAGCGGCTGCGGATGCACCGGCTCAACGTGCAGACGCAGCCCGATTACTTCGACGACTTCGACGACGACTGACCGCCGCTCCCACCCGTGCCGCCGGACGGACCACCGTCCGGCGGCACGCCCAGCTCCCAGTCCAGCCCGTACCGCTGGAACAGCTCGGCGCGCAGCCGCGCCGGCGCCATGGGCGCCCCCGGCAGCAGCACCGCGAAGACCGCGCCCATCAGCAGCGCCCGCAGCAGCGGATAGTCGGCGTCCACGTCCCGGGAGCCGTACCGGTCCACCGTGTCCCGCAGCAGGGACGCCAGCCGCTGCTGCTCCGGGCCCTGGACGAACCCCTCCGCCTGGAGGATCCCCGCCATGTGCGTACGCATCAGCAGCGGCTGCTCCATCGCCAGGCCCAGGATCGCGTCGATGGCCCGCGCCAGCCGCTCCCGCCCGTCCTCGCTGCGGGGCTCGCGCTCCAGCGCCGCCTCCAGGGTCAGGTGCATCAGCCGGTGCACCGCGGACTGGAGCAACTGCCGCTTGCCCGGGAAGTAGTACGACACCAGCCCGCGCGCCGAACCCGCCCGGTCGGCGATGTCCGCCAGCGTCGTCGCCTCGTACCCCCGCTCGGCGACCAGCTCCACCGTCGCCTGGAGCAGCCGCTCCCGCGAACGCCGTCGCAGCTCTTCATTGACCGATGCGCTGCGCGGGGACATGCTTAACTCCTGCGTTGACTGGCTCACAGCCAATATACTCGGGGCAAGGCCGGCCGGACCGGGCGACGCGGGGGATCGCCTGGTCCCGTCGGCCTGCACCGACGTGTGGGGGCGGGGTCAGGCCACGTAGCCGCCCCGCCGCTCGGCGCCCTTCCCGTCCCGCCCGTCCCGCCGCGCCGCTCCGCGCGCGGCCGTCCGCTCGTACGTCAGGATCGCGACGGCCACCAGACACGTCCCCAGCAGCCAGCCGCCCAGGACGTCCGACGCCCAGTGCACCCCCAGGTAGAGCCGCGACAGACCCACCCCCACGACCGACACCAGGCCGACGAGCAGCACCACGGCCCGCACGCGCCGGCCCGCGCCGGAACGCGACAGCAGCCACAGCAGCAGCCCACAGGTCACCGCCGCCGTCATCGCGTGCCCGGACGGGAACGCCGAGAAGTGCGCCGAGTCCACCGGATCGGGCCACTGCGGCCGCTCGCGGCCCACCGCCGCCTTCAGCACCTGCTGCACGGCGGAGCCCAGCACGCTCACCGACGCGGCCCACACCGCCAGCAGCCGCTCCCCGTGCCGCCACAGCCACACCACCCCTACGGCCACCAGCACCCGCATGGCCCACGGATCCCACACCCAGTCACTGAGGATCCGGTTGGCCTGCGTGAGCGCCGGACTGCGCACCGCCGAATCGTGCATTCCCTCCGCCACCGCACGGTCCAGGGTGATCAAGGGCCCCCACTCGGCCGCGACGAACGCCAGCAGGACGGCCGAGAGCGCCCCTGACCACAGGGCGACGGCCGAGGCGGAAGGGGAGCGGGTGCGGGAACGGGTGGGGGAGTGCATGGGGTGATCCTCCCCGGCCTTCCCCGGACTATCCCCGTGCGCCCGCCGGCCCGGCGCGTCGCGGCACGGCCGGGCGACCACTCACCGCCGCGCCCTCAGCGCCCGGCGACCGCTCGCCGCCGCGCCCTCAGCGCCCGGCGACCACTCACCGCCGCGCCCTCAGCGCCCGGCGACCGCTCACCCCAGCGCCTTCAGCGCCGGGACCAACGCCACCAGCAGCGGCACCGCCGGGACGAACGCGGCGGCCGCCGTCAGCCGCAGGCGCCGCCCGGCGGTGAGGCGGGGCGCGGCGGCCAGCAGGCGGTTCACCCGGTGCGGAAGCTGGGCGTCCGGGGCCGGGCACGGCCCGAACACCCCCCGGTCCTCGTTCAGTTCCACCAGCGCCAGCGCGATCGTCAGCCGCCCGTACCGCCGCGACGCCACGTCGTCCGCCGCCAGCTCCACGAGCCGGTGCATCTCGTTCCGGAACGCCGCGAACACCGGAACCCGCGGGAACCCGGTGGCCAGCGCCGTGGAGCAGTGCAGCAGCCAGTGGTGGCGCGCCCGCGCGTGCCCCTGCTCATGGGCGAGGACCGCGTCCAACTGGTGTCCTTTCAAGCGGCGCAGCGCGGCCGTGGTGACGACCAGCCGAGGCGCCGATCCGGGCAGCCACCAGGTGTCCGGCCGCTCGCCCTCCAGCAGCACCAGCGCGTCGGCGCCGGGCTCCTCGCCCGGCAACAGCGGGGAGCGTACGAGGAGTTCGGCGCGCCGTCGCCGGTGCCGCGCCCGGGCCCTGCGCACCTCCCGGGTGAGCATCGCCCCGGTCCACAGCCCGCCGCACGCCAGCAGCACCGCGAGCACGGCCGACCAGGGCCCGTCCGCGCCCAGCTCGTACGCCTCGACCACCGCGCGCGGGGCGGGCGCGAACACGTGCCCCCGTACCGCCTGCCAGGCGGTCGCCGCGCTGAACGTCATCGACAGCGCGAAGCACAGCAACACCGCCGCCACCACGCACTGCCACACCCACAGCGCCACGACCGGCTCGCGCTCCGGCCAGTCGACCCGCGCCAGCAGACGCGGAGCCGCCACGGCGGTGAGAAGGCCGAGCCCGAGCAGCGCGAGGGAGACCAGCATGGACTCACCATAGGAGCGGGGCACTACTCATCGGTATGACCTTGCGCGGCAAGTGACGCACACCACGGAATCCGCAGCACCGGTCACGGTTCGCGCACCCCGCCCCCGTCATACCGCCGCCAGCATGGCCAGCATCGCCAGGCCCATGGCGACCCGGCACGCCGGCGCCGTCTCCGGCCCGGACCACCGCCCGCCGGGCACGGTCCCCGCCGTCCCCGTCCCCGCCGTCCCCGTGGTCCCGGCCGGCGCGGGCACCAGCCGCAGGCCCGACCGCAGCACGTACACCGCGTAATAGACGAGCAACGCCCCCGTCACCAGCGGCACCCCGCCCCCCGCCCCGGCCCCGGCGGCGCCGCCGTGCGCCGTGTGCGGGCCCGTCCCTCCCCCGGTCATCGCCAGCGCCATGTACACCATGGCCAGCGAGCCCACCAGATGGTGCAGATGGTGGCCGGCACCGCCGCGGACCGACCACAGCGCCCGCAGCGCCGCGGCCCCGAACACCACCGCGTACCCGGTCCACACCCACTGCGGCGGCCCCGCCGCCGAGGCCGGCACCGCCATCGCGGCCATCCCCACGCCCATCACCGCCTCGTCCACGGCCGCCCGGCGCCCGGCGCCCGTACAGCTCCTCGTCCGCGCCAGGCAGACGGCGCCGGTCCACAGGCACAGCGCCACCAGCAGCCAGCCGGGCATCGCGGGTCCGTGCACGACGTACCTCCCCCTCGCGGGACGACGGCTGCTGGGACGATGCCCGGCCCGGGCGGGGTGCACGCGAGCGCAGGGGCGTACAGGGGGAGCGTGAACACGGCGCGTTACGCTGCACGGCGGGACCGCACGGACACGAGGGCCCGGACAGCTTCGAGGGAGAGCCATGGACACCGCACTGCCCCAGGACGCGGACGCACTGACCTACCGCGACGCCACCGAGGCCGACGTGCCCGCGCTCGTCGAACTGGTCGAGTCGGCCTACCGGGGCGACTCCAGCCGGGCCGGCTGGACCACCGAGGCGGACATCCTCGACGGGCAGCGCACCGACCCCGAGGGCGTCCGCGAGGTCATCGCCACGCCCGGTTCGCGGCTGCTGATCGCCGAGCGGGAGGGCACCCTGGTCGCCTGCTGCCAGCTCGAACACCGGGGGGACGCCGCCTACTTCGGGATGTTCGCCGTCCGCCCCGGCCTCCAGGGCGGCGGCCTGGGCCGGCGCGTCATCGCCGAGGCGGAGCGGCTCGCCTCCGCCGGGTGGGGCGTGCGCGAGATGCACATGACGGTGATCTCGGTCCGGGACGAGCTGATCGCCTGGTACGAGCGGCGCGGCTACCGCCGCACCGGGCGGACGACCCCGTTCCCGTACGGCGACGAGCGCTTCGGCCTCCCGCTCCGCGACGACCTGGAGTTCGAGCTCCTGGTGAAGGACCTCGTACCGCCGCGCGCCTGAGGGACACCGCGGGCCGGGCGGGACTTCGCCGACACGACCCGGGACCGGGGGGCCGCCCGCCGCTCACACGTCCCGCGCCGCGGTCCCCGGCAGACCGGGCTCGCCCGGCTCGCCCGGTCCTCCTGATCCGCCGCGTCCCTCCGGTCCGCCGGGAGGGGCGGCCCGGTCGCTCCGGGTCGACCCCGGCGGACGGTCCATCGACCCCGGCTTGCCCAGCGAACCGGTGTCGACCGGCTCCCGCCCGGCCGGTTCCCCGCCCGGCGGGCGCCCCGTGTCACCCGGCGCCCCCGGCCGGTCCGTGGCGAACGCCAGCCGCCCGTCGCCGACCGTCACCCGCACCCGCGAGTCCGCCGGGAGCCGGCCGTCCAGCAGCAGCCGGGACAGCCGGTTGTCGACCTCCCGCTGGATGGTGCGCCGCAGCGGACGGGCCCCGTACTCGGGCTGGTGGCCGCGGCGGGCGATCCAGTCGACGGCCTCCGGGGCGAACTCGACCGTGACGTCCTGCGCGCGCAGCCGGCGCCGGGTCTCCTCCAGCAGCAGGTCGGTGATCCGGTGGAGCTGCTCCTCGTCGAGCCGCCGGAACAGGACGATGTCGTCGATGCGGTTGAGGAACTCGGGGCGGAAGTGCTCCCGCAGCGGCCGCAGCGCCCGCTCCCGCATCGCCTCGTCCTCCGCGCCGGACTCCGCCGAGCCGAAACCGAGCACGCCCCGGCCGGTGCCGATGGCCTCCGAACCGAGGTTGCTGGTCATCACGACGACCGTGTTCTTGAAGTCCACCGTGCGGCCCTGCGAATCGGTCAGCCGCCCGTCGTCCAGCACCTGGAGCAGGATGTTGAAGACGTCCGGGTGGGCCTTCTCCACCTCGTCCAGCAGCAGCAGCGAGTACGGGTGGCGGCGCACCGCCTCGGTGAGCTGCCCGGCCTCCTCGTGCCCCACGTACCCGGGCGGCGCGCCGACCAGCCGGCTGACGGTGTGCCGCTCCTGGAACTCGCTCATGTCCAGGCGCACCATCCGCTCCTCGCTGCCGAACAGCGCGTCCGCCAGCGCCCGCGCCAGCTCCGTCTTGCCCACCCCGGTCGGGCCGAGGAAGAGGAAGCTGCCGATCGGGCGCCGCGGGTCGGCCAGGCCGGCGCGCGAGCGCAGTACCGCCTCGGACACCGCGGTGACGGCCTCGTCCTGGCCGATCACCCGCTGCCGCAGGTGCTCCTCCAGTCCCAGGAGGCGGTCCTTCTCCTCCTGGGTGAGGCTGCTGACCGGGATGCCGGTCTGCCTGCTGACGACCTCCGCGACGTCCTCCGCCGTGACCTCCACGACCCGTCCGTCCCCGGCCGGCCGGGCCCCGCGCCCCGCCTTGATCCGTTCACCGATCTCCTGGATGCGGTCGCGCAGCTCCGTCGCCCGCTCGTACTGCTCGGCCGCCACCGCCTGGTCCTTGTCCCGGGCCAGCTGCTCCGCCTGGCGCTCCAGCGCCCGGACGTCGGTGTCGGTGTGGGTGCGCAGCCGCACCCGGGCGCCCGCCTGGTCGATCAGGTCGATGGCCTTGTCGGGCAGGAAGCGTTCGGTCAGGTACCGGTCGGACAGCTCGACGGCGGCGCTCAGCGCCCCCTCGGTGTAGCGGACCTGGTGGTGGGCCTCGTAGCGGTCCTGGAGGCCGCGCAGGATCTCCAGCGCGTCCTCGGGGGCCGGCTCGGGCACCAGGATGGGCTGGAACCTGCGGGCGAGCGCCGCGTCCTTCTCGATGTAGCGGCGGTACTCCTCCATGGTGGTCGCGCCGATGACGTGCAGTTCGCCCCGGGCGAGCGCGGGCTTGAGCATGTTGCCCGCGTCCATGGGCCCGCTGTCGCCGCCCCCGCTGCCGGCTCCGGCGCCGACGACGGTGTGCAGTTCGTCGATGAAGACGACGAGTTCCTCGGAGTGGGAGCGGATCTCCTCGATGATGTTGTTCAGCCGCTCCTCGAAGTCGCCGCGGTAGCGGGTGCCGGCGACCACGCCCGACAGGTCGAGCGCCACGAGGCGCCGGTCGCGCAGCGTGTCCGGTACGTCGTGCTCGGCGATCCGCTGGGCCAGTCCCTCCACGATCGCCGTCTTGCCGACTCCGGCGTCGCCGATCAGCACGGGGTTGTTCTTGCCGCGCCGGGACAGCACCTCGACGGTCTGCTCGATCTCCGTGTCCCGGCCGATCACCGGGTCGATGCGGCCCGCCCGGGCCATGTCGGTCAGGTCGCGGCCGTACTTGTCCAGCGTGGGCGTGCCGCGCTGGGGCGCCGGCCGCTGGTCGGTGTCGCCCACCCAGGGGCCCGGGCCGCCGCGCCCGGGGCCGGAGCCCTGGACGGCGCCCGGGTCGAACTTGGCCGCGTTCAGTATCCGCCCCGCCGCCGAATCCGGGTTGGAGGCGAGCGCCGCGAGCACGTGCTCGGGGCCGATGTACGAGGCGCCCGTGTGCCGCGCCAGGTCGTGGGCGTCGAGCAGCGCCCGCTTGACGGCGGGCGTCACGGCGATCCGGGACTGCGGGGGCCCCTCGCCGGCGGTCCGGTCGATCTCCTCGGCCAGGGCGTCCGGATCGGCGCCCGCGCGGGCGATCAGGTCCCGGGTCGGCTCGGTGGCGAGGGCGGCCCGCAGCAGGTGCTCGGTCTCCAGATCGGTACTGCCGTGCTCGGCCGCGTAGGAGGCCGCGTCACCCACCATCCGGCGCGCGGGTTCGCTCATCAGACGGCCGATGTCGATGTACCGGGGGATGGGCCGCCCGCCGGCGGCCGGGGACGATCCGGACCCGCCCCCGAAGAAACGGGCCAGGAACTCGCTGAACGGGTCGGAGCCGTAACCCTCCGGACCCATGAAACCGCTGCTCATATGCGTCCGTTCCGGTGTCCGGTGTGGCCGGGACACGCTGTACGAGAAGACCTGTCGGATCCAGGTCGCGGGTTCCCGAGCGCATTCCGGTTACACCTGTGACGGGTGGTACGCACAGCGGCTCCGTGCCGCCGCTCAGGCGATGAAGCGGCCGGTACGCCGGATCTCGGGGTGGTCGGTCGTCGCGCCGTCCAGTTCGAGCGCGCGGACCAGCCGGAGGTGCTGTGGGGTGTTCACCACCCAGGCGATCACCCGCAGTCCCCCCGCGCGGGCCCGCTCCGTGGTCTCCAGCGTGAGGCGGCGGACGTTCAGCGCGAGCGTGGCGGCGCCCACGGCCCGCGCCCGCGCCACGATGTCGTCGCCCCAGTGGCTCGCGATCAGCACCGTCCGTACGCCCGGCACCAGCCGCGCGATCTCGGCGACCGCCTCGTCGTGGAACGACGAGACCTCCACCCGCCCGGCCAGGTCGCGCCGCCGCATCACCTCGGCCAGCGCCCGGGCGGCGGCCACGTCCTTGATCTCCGCCTGGAGCGGCGTCCGTACGGCGTCCAGGACCTCCTCGAACACCGGGATCCGCTCGCCCAGCCCCGCGTCGAGCTCCCGCAGCTCGGCGAGGGTCTTCTCGGCGATGCGCCCGCTGCCGTCGGTCGTCCGGTCCACCTCGGCGTCGTGCATGACGACGAGCGCGCCGTCCTTGCTCAGGTGCAGGTCCAGTTCGATGGCGTCCATGCCCGCGTGCTCCGCGCGGACGAAGGACCGCAGGGTGTTCTCCGGTTCGACACCCATGACTCCGCGATGACCGATGGTGAGGAAACTCAAGATCTTCTCGCTTCCGTCGACGGCGGTTGCCGCGCGGTGCCGTGCCACCCGCGGCACCGTCGCAGCCTAACGATCCGCGGCCGGGACGGAACCCGTCCCGCGCGAGGAGGCGGAGTGTTCCACCCCGGGCGCGGCGACGCCCAGCAGGAAACCGGTCAGGACGGCGGCGGCCAGGACGGCGCGGAGACTCATGGCACGGGACTTCCGGCAGGGGACGGGACCCCACCGTCCTACCGGCGGCGCCCGGCGTGCCGCCATCCGCTTCACCCGTGCGTGGGCGTGTCGCGGGGGTGCTCCGGCGGGGTGCGGGCGAGGCATGCCGACGACCGGTGCGGGTACCCCGTACGGCCGTTGACAATCCGTGGATGACGCTGCTTCCCCCATGCCGGACAGGAAAAACAGCGGCCTGAGTGGGGGGTGGACAGGATATTTTCTTCCTGCTCCCCTTGTGGCGAAGAACCACCCATGGATACGGTGCTCTGACGCGAGGTTCTCCCGTGGAGGAAGTGTGATGACGGAAATTCTTGTGCAGGATGTTGCCGGCGGGGACGTGACCGCCGACGCCAGGGTGATCGAGCACCCGGCCTGGCCCGAGCTCAAGAATGCCGTGGAAGAGATCCGCCCCTGGCAGTCGGCGGACGGTTCCATCGACTTCACGGCCGAGGGCGCCCCCTCCCGTGCCCTCGTCGACACCACCCTCGACCGGGTCGTCTCGGCGGTCGAGCAGCTCTCCCCGCTGCTCCCGCACGACACCGCGTACCACCGCGCGCTCGTCGCCGACCTGCGCAAGTGGGCCGACAGCGGCTTCGCGGTGCCGGACTTCCTGGACTCGCTGCTGGCCTTCCAGCCGGCCGCCAACCGCATGGACGGCCTCCAGCACCTGGTGCTGTTCCCCATGTACACCCAGAACGGCAACCCGGACCGCAACCTCGAAGCGGTCGTGCTGCGCATGGTCTGGCCGGAGTGGCTCGCCGAGCTGGAGGCCACCCGCTACGACAACCCGCTGTTCTGCGGCATCACCTTCGAGGACTTCACCTCCGGGTACGACACCAACTCGGCCGTGCTCTTCCCCGAGACCATCGCCGTGCGCGAGGCCCCCGAGCGCTTCAGCTGGGGCGGCATCTTCTGCGACCGCGAGGCCGCCCGCTTCCGCCGCGTCACCGAGGCGGCCGTGGACATCCTCGGTCTGGAACTGCCCGAGGACATCCGCGAGATGCTCGGCGACCAGGAGCGCTGCGAGAAGGCCTTCGTGCTCTGGGACATGGTCCACGACCGCACCCACAGCCACGGCGACCTGCCGTTCGATCCCTTCATGATCAAGCAGCGCCAGCCGTTCTGGATGTACGGCCTGGAGGAGCTGCGCTGCGACCTCACCGCCTTCAAGGAGGCCGTGAAGCTCGACGCCGAGGGCAACCCCCACGGCCGTGACGTCCAGTACGCCGTGCTGTTCGACCGGATGTTCCGCTTCCCGGTCACCGGCGACCGCAACCGGAACTACGACGGCCTCGGCGGCCAGCTCCTCTTCGCGTACCTGCACAAGCACGACGTGCTGCGCTGGACCGACAACACGCTGAAGATCGACTGGGAGCGCGCCCCGCTGGTCACCAACCAGCTCTGCGACGAGATCGAGCGGCTCTACCGCGACGGCATCGACCGCCCGAAGCTGGTCCACTGGTTCGCCGCGTACGACCTGGTCTCCGACTACCTCGCCCCGCACCCCGGCTCCCGCTGGGCCAAGGGCCCCGACGCGCTCGACCTCAGCCTGCCGCCGCGCAAGCTCGTCGACGACGTGCTTCCGGACGAGTTTCCGCTGAGCATGTTCTATGAGGCCCTCTCCAAGAAGCTGAAGAACGTGATCGCCTCCACCAAGGGCATCACCGCCGAGAAGGCCGAGAGGGTCGCCGCGTGAGCTCTCGTACGGAGGAGACGACGACCATGAACGGCAAGGGCAACGGAAACGGCGGCCCGCTCGAGGGTGCCGTCATCGCGGTGGCCGGAGCGGCGGGCGCGGCCGGCCGGGCCGCTCTGCTGCGGCTCGCGGAGGCCGGCGCGACCGTGGTCGCCTCCGACGCGGACCCGGCCCGGCTCGCCGAGGCGGTCGACGCCGCCCGGTACGCGCACGGCGGGGCGACCGTCGTCGGAGACACCGTCGACCTGCTCGACCTGGGCGCGACCCGGGAGTGGGCCGACAAGACCGAGAAGGAGTTCGGCCGGGTGGACGGCCTGGTCCACCTGGTCGGCGGCTGGCGCGGCAGCGCCACCTTCGCCGCCACGGACCTGGCCGACTGGGCCCTGCTGGAGAAGCTGCTGATCCGCACCGTCCAGCACACCTCCCTCGCCTTCCACGACGGGCTGCTGCGCAGCGACCGCGGCCGCTACGTGCTGGTGAGCGCCTCCGGCGCCAGCAAGCCCACCGCCGGGAACGCCGCCTACGCCGCGTCCAAGGCGGCGGCCGAGGCCTGGACGCTCGCGCTCGGCGACGCCTTCCGCAAGGCGGGCGGCGAGGACGGCCCGAAGGCCGCGGCTACGATCCTGATCGTGAAGGCTCTGGTGCACGACGCCATGCGCGCCGAGCGCCCGAACGCCAAGTTCGCGGGCTTCACGGACGTCACGGATCTGGCCGACGAGATCGCCGCCGTCTGGGAGAAGCCCGCCCGGGAAGTGAATGGACAGCGCCTGTGGCTGACCCCCAAGCCGTGACCCCCCAGACCGCCAGGACGGACGCGAAGCGTCGCCACGACCCGGCGGTGCGGGGCTTCGCCAGTGACAACTACGCGGGCGTCCACCCCGAGATCCTCGCGGCCATCGCCCTCGCCAACGGAGGCCACCAGGTCTCCTACGGCGAGGACGTGTACACCGACCACCTCCAGCGGCTGATGCACAGCCACTTCGGGCCGACGGCCGAGGCGTACCCGGTGTTCAACGGCACCGGCGCCAACGTCACCGCCCTCCAGGCGCTCACCGACCGCTGGGGCGCGGTCATATGCGCCGAGTCCGCGCACATCAACGTGGACGAGGGCGGCGCGCCCGAGCGCATGGCCGGGCTGAAGCTGCTGACGGTCCCGACGCCGGACGGCAAGCTGACCCCCGAGCTCATCGACCGGCAGGCGTTCGGCTGGGACGACGAGCACCGCGCCATGCCCCAGGTCGTCTCGATCACCCAGAACACCGAGCTGGGCACCCTCTACACGGTGGACGAGATCCGGGCGATCGTGGAGCACGCCCACGGTCTGGGCATGAAGGTGCACCTCGACGGCGCCCGGATAGCCAACGCGGCCGCCTCGCTGGACGTGCCGATGCGGGCGTTCACCAACGCGGTCGGGGTCGACGTGCTGTCCTTCGGCGGCACCAAGAACGGCATGCTCGGGGGCGAGTGCGTGGTCGTGCTCAACCCGGACGCGGTCAGCCACATGAAGCACCTGCGCAAGATGTCGATGCAGCTCGCCTCCAAGATGCGCTTCATCTCGGTGCAGTTCGAAGCGCTGCTCGCCAAGGACCTGTGGCTGCGCAACGCCCGGCACGCCAACGCGATGGCGCAGCGCCTGGCGGAGGGCGTGCGCGCGGTCGACGGGGTGGAGATCCTCTACCCGGTGCAGGCGAACGCCGTGTTCGCACGGCTTCCGCACGCGGTGACCCGGCGCCTCCAGGAGCGGTTCCGCTTCTACTTCTGGGACGAAGCGGCCGGCGACGTGCGCTGGATGTGCTCCTTCGACACCACGGAGGACGACGTCGACGCGTTCCTGCTGGCGCTGAAGGAAGAGATGGCGCACGGCTAGAGGTGAATAAGTATGCGGCCGACCGGAAAGTGATTGACTCCGGTCGGCCGTCTGCCTATGGTCGGGCAGCATGGAGCTCATCCAGCAGGTGCCCCAACTCTCCGCATACGTAGCGGCAGACGACGTCATCGACCATGAGCACCTGCGGGTGCGGGCGGTGGTGAAGCGCCTCGCCGTCGATCATCCGGACGCATACTCATACGCGGAGGCCGCCTTCGCGTTCGTCCGCGACACCATTCCCCACTCGCAGGACACCGACGACCCGCGCGTCACCTGGCGCGCCTCCGACGTGCTGGAGCGGCGCACCGGGATCTGCTACGCCAAGTGCCATGCCCTGGCAGCCCTGCTGCGTGCCCGGTCCATCCCCACGGCCCTGTGTTACCAGGGCTTCGAGGCCCTGCACGGTCTGGTCGCGGTGCGGCTCCCCGGCGGGGCGGGCTGGGTGCGCCAGGATCCGCGGGGCGGCGGGCCGGGTGCGGCCGCCCGGTTCCGGGCCGACCGGGAGCAGGTCGCCTTCACCGTACGACCAGAGTCCAATGAAATGGACTATCCGGTGCTGTACGCTGAACCACATCCGGTCGTCCTGGACGCCTTGAAGGCCGCCCGCGACCGGCGCCACCTGGACGGCACGCTGCCCACGCACCTGCCACCCACCCGCTGACCCGGAACGGCCCGACCATGACCCTGACGCTCACCGTCTCCGACGAGGTACGCACGCTCGTCCCCGGCTTCACCCACCTCGCCGTCGAGGCCCGGGGTCTGGTCAACGGGCCCAGCGACGGGACCAGCGCGGCCCTCCTCGACGATGCGGCCCGGCGGCTCGCCGAGCGCCTCGGGGGCCGCGCCCCGCACGAGGACCCGCACATCGCCGCCTGGCGCGCGGCCTACGGCGCCTTCGGCGCCAAGCCGTCCCGTACCCGCAACTCCGCCGAGGCGCTCGCCAGGAGGGCCCTCGCCGACGGTGGCCTGCCCCGGATCAACCGGCTGGTCGACGCCTACAACGCGGTCAGCGTGGCGCACCTCGTCCCGGTCGGCGGCGAGGACGCCGACCGGATCCGCGGCGGGATGCGGCTGGTCCGCGCCACCGGCACGGAGCCGTTCGCCACCGCCGCGGGCGGCGAGGAGGTCACCGAGCACCCGGAGGCCGGCGAGGTGGTCTGGTGCGACGACGAGGGCGTCACCTGCCGGCGCTGGAACTGGCGCCAGGGCGTCCGCACCCGGCTCACCGAGCGGTCGGTGAACGCGCTGTTCCTCCTGGAGGGCCTCGCGCCGCTGACGCGCGGCGAGCTGGAGGCCGCGGGCGCCGAACTGGCCGAATCCCTGGAGAAGCTCAGCCCCGGCGCCTTCGTCACGGTCCGCCCGCCGGTCTGACGCGCCCGTGCGGCGCGCCGGCGCCGGGCCCACGCCGGTCCGGGCCCGCGCCGCCGGACCCGGGCCCCGGGCCGTACCGTCAGCCCGCCTCGCGGACCTCGGCCGGGGTCGGGGCCGTACCGCCGAGGTGCGCCGGGACCCACCAGGTGTCGGCCGCGTCCTTGGGTCGCACCGGGTACGAGCGCTGCGCCGCCTCCAGCAGCTCCTGCACCCGCTCGCGCAGCCTGCGGGTGATCGCGCCCGCGTACTGGTCGGTCGGCGCCTCCACCGGCTCGCCCACCCGGATCGTCACCGGGATGTGGCTGCGCCGGAAGTTGCGCGGCCGCCCCTTGGTCCACAGCCGCTGGGTGCCCCACAGCGCCATCGGGATCAGCGGGACGCCCGCCTCCTGCGCCAGCCGGGCCGCGCCCGACTTGAAGCTCTTGAGCGTGAAGGACTGCGAGATGGTCGCCTCGGGGAAGACCCCGATGATCTCGCCGGCGCGCAGCGACTCCAGCGCGTGGTGGTAGGCGGCCTCGCCCTGCGCGCGGTCCACCGGGATGTGCTTCATGCCCCGCATCAGCGGACCGGAGATCTTGTGCCGGAACACCGAGTCCTTGGCCATGAACCGCACGAGCCGCTTCTGCGGCAGTGCCGCCAGACCGGAGAAGATGAAGTCCAGATAGCTGATGTGGTTGCTCACCAGCACGGCCCCGCCCGTCCGCGGGATGTTCTCCGAACCCTGAGTGTCGATCTTCAGGTCGAGCGCCTTGAACATCGTGAGGGCGGCGCCGATGACCGGCCGATAGACGAGTTCTGCCATCTGGAGGAAGACCCTTCTTCAGTGCCTGGGGAGGGTTCTCCCGGCGGAAGTTACGCAGCCGTAGGTATCCGGCATGGGGCCGATCGTGCACCATGTGCGCCGTACAGGCCAGTCCTGACGACTCCGGACAGCGAGATTCTCGTCACGTCATGTCCGCTCAGGAGCGGTTTCATGCCTGTATCGGGAATCCTGTGCGCCCCCGGTGCGCTGCACCGGGGGATGGACGGACGGCATGGCACGGCTGACGGACGGCACGGCGAGGGACGGGAGAGCGGAGTGCGGGAGGGCGAGGGGCGCGGGCGGGTGCTCGGAGCGGCCGAACTGGGTGCGGAGCTGGGGGAGCGGGCGACGCTCGTGCAGTTCTCCAGCGCCTTCTGCCAGCCGTGCCGCGCGACCCGGCGCACGCTGGCCGAGGTGGCGGGGATGGTCGACGGCGTCGCCCATGTGGAGGTCGACGCGGAGCACAACCTCGGCCTGGTGCGCGACCTCGGCATCGTCCGTACCCCCACCGTGCTGGTGCTCGACGGCCAAGGCCGGATCGTCCGCCTGGCCGCGGGCCAGCCCCGCCGGGCCGACGTCATCGCCGCCCTCGGCCACGCCGTGTGACCCCCGTGCCGCTCCCGCCCGCCCCTCCCGCCCCCGGTGCCGGGGGTGTGACCCGGCGCCCACCGGGTAGCGGGGTGTGACCCGCCGTGACGCACGTCGCACATCCCCGGGCGGCCTTGACTGTGCGGGCCACCGATCGTCAGGCTGACGCCGTGCCCCAGGAACTCCTTCTCCACGGGCGGGCGGACGTCGACCCGGCCCGCGGCGCGAGCGCGCGCTGTCCGGGTGTCTGAGCAGCCACGGACCCCCTCCCCGCGCCCCCCGAAGAAGGAACCACCCATGACGGTCCCGTCCCTCGCCGCCGACCCGGCCCCCCGGGCCGCCCGGCTCGCCACGCCCGACCTGCTCCGCTCCGCCTTCCGGCGCCACGCGGCGGGCGTCGCGGTGATCACCGCGCGGGGGGAGCGCCCCGTCGGCTTCACCGCCACCTCGCTCACCTCGGTGTCCGCCGAGCCCCCGATGATCTCGTTCGGCGTAGGGACGTCCTCCTCGAGCTGGCCGGTCATCGCCGAGTCCGGACACGTCGGCGTGCACGTCCTGGGCGAGCACCAGCGCGACCTCGCGGCCACCTTCGCCCGCAGCGGCGCCGACCGCTTCGCCGCGCCGACGCGCTGGCACACCGGCCCCGAGGGCGTACCGGTCCTGGAGGGTGTGCCGGCCTGGCTGGTGTGCCGGATCGTCGCCCGCGTCCCGGCCGGTGATCACCGCCTGGTGGTGGCCGAGGTCGTCGCCGGCGATCCGGACGGCGCCGGGCGTCCGCTGCTCTACCACGAAGGGCGCTTCAACGCTCTGCGCGACTGAGAAATCCCGGTTACGGAGCGTTGGCAAGGTCACAGTTCAAAGCGCTTGCTTACCGGGAAAGCAATCGGTGTACTGACGAGTAATATTTCGGGAGGGGCGTCCACCGCCCCGAGCGGAAACCGTCCCATCAGGCGCCTATGCTGCGTGCAACAAGGCAGCCCAGTTATGACGATGTGTAGGAGAGCCGGCGTGAGCTTGAGGATCGTTGTCTGTGTGAAGTACGTGCCCGACGCCACCGGCGACCGGCACTTCGCCGATGACCTGACCGTCGACCGCGACGACGTCGACGGCCTGCTGTCGGAGCTGGACGAGTACGCGGTGGAGCAGGCGCTCCAGATCGCCGAGGACGCGGACGACGCGGAGATCACCGTCCTGACCGTCGGCCCCGAGGACGCCAAGGACGCGCTCCGCAAGGCGCTGTCCATGGGCGCCGACAAGGCCGTCCACGTCGAGGACGACGACCTGCACGGCTCCGACGTCATGGCCACGTCGCTGGTGCTCGCCAAGGCGATCGAGAAGACCGGCTACGACCTGGTCATCTGCGGCATGGCGTCCACCGACGGCACCATGGGCGTGCTCCCGGCCATCCTCGCCGAGCGCCTGGGCGTTCCGCAGGTCACGCTGCTCTCCGAGGTCTCGGTCGAGGACGGCACCGTCAAGGGCCGCCGTGACGGCGACACCGCGTCGGAGCAGCTCGAGGCGTCCCTGCCGGCCGTCGTGTCCGTGACGGACCAGTCGGGCGAGGCCCGCTACCCGTCCTTCAAGGGCATCATGGCCGCCAAGAAGAAGCCGGTGGAGTCCCTGGACCTCGAGGACCTGGAGATCGAGGCCGACGAGGTCGGCCTGGAGGGCTCCTGGACCAAGGTCGACTCGGCTGCGGAGCGTCCGGCCCGTACGGCCGGCACGATCGTCAAGGACGAGGGCGAGGGCGGCAAGCAGCTTGCCGAGTTCCTCGCGGGCCAGAAGTTCATCTAAGGCTCGCGCGAGCCACTCACCGCCCCCCAGACTCTTCGCATCGCAGGAGATTGAAGTCCCATGGCTGAAGTTCTCGTCTACGTCGACCACGTGGACGGTGCCGTCCGCAAGCCCACGCTGGAGCTGCTGACCCTGGCCCGCCGCATCGGCGAGCCCGTCGCCGTCGCGCTCGGCTCCGGCGCCGAGGCCACCGCCGCCACGCTCGCCGAGCACGGCGCGGTCAAGGTCCTCACCGCCGACGCCCCCGAGTTCGCCGAGTACCTGGTCGTCCCGAAGGTGGACGCGCTCCAGGCCGCGCACGAGGCCGTCTCCCCGGTCGCCGTGCTCGTCCCGTCCTCCGCCGAGGGCAAGGAGGTCGCGGCCCGCCTCGCGGTCCGCATCGGCTCCGGCATCATCACCGACGCCGTCGACCTCGAGGCCGGCGACGAGGGCCCGGTGGCCACGCAGTCCGCGTTCGCCGCCTCCTTCACCACCAAGTCCCGTGTCTCCAAGGGCACCCCGGTCATCACGGTCAAGCCGAACTCGGCTCCCGTGGAGGCCGCCCCGGCCGCGGGCGCCGTCGAGGCCCTGTCCGTCTCGTTCTCCGAGAAGGCCACCGGCACCAAGGTCGTCTCCCGCACCCCGCGCGAGTCGACCGGCCGTCCCGAGCTGACCGAGGCCGCGATCGTGGTCTCCGGCGGCCGCGGTGTCAACGGCGCCGAGAACTTCTCGATCATCGAGGACCTCGCCGACTCCCTCGGTGCCGCCGTCGGCGCCTCCCGCGCCGCCGTCGACGCCGGCTGGTACCCGCACACCAACCAGGTCGGCCAGACCGGCAAGTCGGTCTCCCCGCAGCTCTACATCGCCTCCGGCATCTCGGGTGCGATCCAGCACCGCGCCGGCATGCAGACCTCGAAGACCATCGTGGCCATCAACAAGGACGCCGAGGCCCCGATCTTCGACCTGGTCGACTACGGCGTGGTCGGCGACCTGTTCCAGGTCGTCCCCCAGCTCACCGAGGAGATCAAGTCCCGTAAGGGCTGACCCACGGACGGCCGCGGTCGAACCGCGGCACACGACCGGCTCCGGGGCCGCGCGGTGGATTCCACCGCGCGGCCCCGTGTCGTCGGGGCGACCATTGACGCAGGTCCGGGACACCCATTAACTTCACCATACGGATTGTTGATTCCGTGGAGTGGAAAACTGGAGGGTGTGGGAATGGGTCAGCAGGAGAAGGTGGCGACGAGCCTCACCGGTGCGGTCAGCGAGGGCATCAGCGCCTCCCTCGTCCCGGTCGACGAGGAGCTCGCGCGCCGCTACCCGGGCGACCCCGGCACCCGCCAGCCGGTCCACACCGTGTACGTACCCGGCGAGGCCTTCGACGCCGGGACCATCCGCTCCTGGGGCGACCGGGCGCTCGCCATGCTCGACGAGCACGCCCCCGACGCCGCCTCCTTCGCCGCCGTCCTCGGCCTCCCCGACGCGCTCGCCGCCGACGTCCACGCCCGCGTCCGCGCCAAGCTGGAGCGCGAACCCGTCGAGGACCTCCGCGTCGACTTCGAGGACGGCTACGGCGGCAAGGACGGCACGGCCGAGGACACGGACGCCGCCCGCGCCGCCCGGCTCGTCTCCGAGGCGTACGCCGGCGGCACGGCCGCCCCGTACATGGGCATCCGCATGAAGTGCATGGAGGCCGCCGTACGCGACCGGGGCATCCGCACCACCGACGTCTTCCTCAGCGGCCTCATGGAACACGGCGGCCTCCCCGACGGCCTCGTCCTCACCCTCCCCAAGGTCACCTACGCCGAGCAGGTCAGCGCCTTCGTACGACTCCTGGAGGCGTTCGAGAAGGCCCACGGCCTCGACGCCGGCCGCCTCGGCTTCGAGATCCAGATCGAGACCAGCCAGGCCATCCTCGCCCCCGACGGCACCGCCACCGTCGCCCGCATGATCGACGCCGCCGAGGGCCGCGCCACCGGCCTGCACTACGGCACCTTCGACTACAGCGCCTGCCTCGGCGTGTCCGCCGCCCACCAGGCCAGCGACCACCCCGCCGCCGACCACGCCAAGGCGATCATGCAGGTCGCCGCCGCCGGCACCGGCGTACGCGTCTCCGACGGCTCCACCAACGTCCTCCCGGTCGGCACCACCGAGAAGGTCCACGACGCCTGGCGCCTGCACTACGGCCTCACCCGCCGCGCCCTGGCCCGCGCCTACTACCAGGGCTGGGACATGCACCCCGGCCACCTGCCCACCCGGTACGCGGCCGTCTTCGCCTTCTACCGCGAGGGCTTCGAACAGGCCGCCGCCCGCCTGTCGGCCTACGCCAACCACGCCGGCGGCGATGTCATGGACGAGCCCGCCACCGCCAAGGCCCTCAGCTCCTACCTGCTGCGCGGCATCGACTGCGGCGCCCTCGACACCGACGAGGTCGCCCGCCTCACCGGACTGACCCGCGCGGACCTCGACGGCTTCGCCGCCCCGCGCCGAGGCGACCTGACGGCCACCGCCCAGTAGCGGCGGGCGGCCGTCGGGGCCCGTCATCGCTGCCCCGTACCCTGTACGCCGAACTGATCGCCGGGCGCTACCGGGTGGTCCGGCAGCTCGGGCGCGGTGGCATGGGCGTCGTCTGGCGCGCCGTCGACGAGGTCCTCGGCCGCGAGGTGGCCGTCAAGGAGCTCCGTACGTTCACGGACTCCTCCGGCCACGAGCTGGCCGATCTGCGGCTGCGGATGCAGCGCGAGGCACGGGCCGCGGCGCGGGTCCGCCACCCCGGGGTCATCTCCGTCCACGACGTCGCCGACCACCTGGGCCGGCCGGTCATCGTCATGGAGTTCGTGGACGGGCCGTCCCTCGACGACGTCCTCGCCGAGCGCGGCGTCATGGACCCGCGCGAGGCCGCCGCGATCGGCGCCAAGGTGCTGGAGGCGCTCGACGCCGCGCACGCGGTCGGCGTGCTCCACCGCGACGTCAAGCCCGGCAACGTCCTGCTGGACCGCGGGGGCCGGGTGGTCCTCACCGACTTCGGCATCGCCGCCATGGACGACCCCGGTGACGGCTCCACCACGCACCTGACCCGCAGCGGCGAGATCGTCGGCTCGCTCGACTACCTCGCCCCGGAGCGCGCCCAGGGCCACCAGCCGGGCCCCGCGTCCGACGTCTGGGCGCTGGGCGCCACGCTCTACGCGGCGGTCGAGGGCGCCTCGCCCTTCCGGCGTACGTCGACGTGGTCCACGCTCACCGCGATCGTGAGCGAGCCGCTGCCCGAACCCCGCCGGGCGGGCGCCCTCGGCCCCGTACTGGGGCTGCTGATGCACAAGGATCCGGCCCGGCGGCCGGACGCGGCGACCGCGGCCGGGCTGCTGGCGGCGGTCGCGGAGGGCCGTGACGCCGGGACGGCCGGCGAAGGGCCGTCCGCTCCGGTGTACGTCCCCACCGAGCGCACCGTCCTGCCCCACCGGCCCCAGGGCTTCGGACCGGCGACCGTGGCACCCCAGGAGTCTCCCGTCCCTCCGCCGGGGGCGCCTGCTACGGTCCCGACGGCCGCGGTGACTCCCCGGGAGCGGGAGCGCGGAGGCCGCGGGAAGCTGCTCGTCGCGGCGGCGACGGCCGCCGTGCTGCTCGCCGGAGGAGGCGTGTCGTACGCCTTCATGGGCGACGAGGAGCCGGCCGTGGCGGCCGGCCGGGAGCCGGCCGGCGGGCGGGCCGACGGCTCCGGCAGCCCGGACCCGGGCCGCGCGCTCGACCCCGGTGCCGGCCCCGCCGCGAGCGGCGGCACGCCCGGCGCCGGTCCCGCCGCCTCCGCGCCGGCGGCCGCGACGTCCGCCACGCCGACGCACGGGACGCCCGCCTCCGGCACCGGCGCGGCCACGGGCGGCGGCAAGGACGCTGCCGACGCGGGCGGTTCGACCGGCTCCGCGGCGGGAACGACGGGGGCCGGCTCGGGTACGGGCACCGGTTCGCGACCGGGCTCCACCGGTGGCACCGCCGGCGACGGCGGATCCACGACGACCACCGGCGGCGGCGGGGAGCCCGCCCCGGCGTGCCACTCCATCGGCGGCGGCAAGTACGACTGCCAGGTGTGGCGCACCGCCACGTCCTACCGGGCCGACGGCGGCGAGGCCGGCGTCCTCAACGCCGGCACCAACTACTTCTACTGCCAGAGCGACCTGGGCCGCCGTGAGACCTCGGGGGAGTGGACCAACGTCTGGTGGGCCAGGACGGACGACGACAGCGGCAACACCGGCGTGTACATCAGCGACGTCTACATCAAGGGCGGCGCCAACGACCAGCCGGTACCGGGCCTGCCCCTCTGCTGACCCCGCCGCCCCCCCGGGCCTCACCCGGGCGCGTCGCGATGCCGTGCCCGGCGCCGCGAGGTCATCGCCCGGTTCCGGCCGGTGCGCGCCGGTGCGGGCCGGGCGGGGGCCCGTCGCGGGGCCGTCTCCTACGCGGGCGGGATCTCGCCCGAGCCGCGCGGGATGAGCACCGTGTCCAGGACGGTGCGCGCCGGGGCGTCGTCCGCTCCGTCCAGCCGCCGGAACAGGCGCTCCGCCGCCGTGCGCCCCAGCGCGGCGGCGTCCTGGGCGATCACCGTGATGCCCAGCAGGTCGGCGAGCTCGATGTCGTCGAAGCCGACGAACGCCACCGGCCGCTCGCGCCCGGCCAGCTCCCGCACGGCGGTCACCGTCACCCGGTTGTTTCCGGCGAAGACGGCCGTCACCGGGTCGGGGCCCGCGAGCATCGCGGCCGTGGCCGCCCGTACCCGCTCCGGATCGGTCGGGCCCAGCGACACCCAGGCCTCGTCCACCACCAGGCCCGCGTCCTCCATCGCCGCGCGGTAACCGCGCAGCCGCTCGACGGCGGTGTGGATGCGCGGCCGGTCACCGATGAACCCGATCCTGCGGTGCCCGTGCGCGATCAGGTGCTCCGCTCCGGCGCGGGCGCCGCCGAAGCTGTCGGACAGCACCACGTCCGCGTCGATCCGCCCGGCCGGCCGGTCCACGAACACCGTCGCGATGCCCGCCCGCATCTCCGGCTCCAGGTAACGGTGGTCCGAACCGGCCGGGATGACGATCAGCCCGTCGACCCGACGGGCGCACAGCGCGAGCGCCAGCTCCTGCTCCCGGTCCGGGTCCTCGGCGCTGGAGCCGTTGATGAGCAGCGCCCCGTGCGCCCGGGCGACCTCCTCCACGGCCCGGCTGAGCGGCCCGTAGAACGGGTCGGCGAGGTCCTCCAGGACCAGCCCGATGGAGGCGGTGCGCCCCTTGCGCAGCACCCGCGCGCTGTCGTTGCGGCGGAAGCCGAGCGCCTCGATGGCCTCCTGGACCCGGCGCTCGGTGTCGGGCGTGACTCCCGCCTCGCCGTTGACCACGCGGGACACGGTCTTGAGCCCGACGCCCGCGCGGGCGGCCACGTCCTTCATAGTGGGCCGGTTGCCGTAGCGGTGGGCGGGGCGGCGGGCGGTCTCGGGCACGGTGCGCTGTCCTGTCGTTCGTCGTCCGTGGTGCGGGTGGGTGTGCAAGGCTGTGGCGTCGAGCATAGGCCCTGGACAACGTTGTCATCGCGGGGGAGACTAGGTGGTCGTTCCTGAACCGTTCTCGAACGGCGCCCCGCGCACGTCCGCCGGCCGCGCCGGTCGCGCCCCGCGCGTCCGCGCCGCGCCGTTTTGGCGCCCGTGCGCATGCTCACGCTCTCACCGGGGGATCCGACACCGATGCATTCCGACCTCGTCGCCGCGCTGGACATCGGCGGCACCAAGATCGCCGGCGCCCTGGTGGACGGTGGCGGCGGCATGCGCCTGCGGGTGCGGCGGCCCACCCCGGCGCGGGAGGGCGCCGAGACGGTGATGGGTGCCGTCGAGGCGGTCCTCGCCGAGCTCTCGGCGTCGCCGCTGTGGCCGGGCGTCACGGCCGTGGGGATCGGCAGCGCGGGACCGGTGGACGCCTCGGCCGGTACGGTCAGCCCCGTCAACGTGCCCGGGTGGCGCGAGTTCCCCTTGGTGGAGCGGGTGCGCCGGGCGGTCGGCGGTCTGCCCGTGGCTCTGGTCGGCGACGGTGTGGCGATGACCGCCGCCGAGCACTGGCAGGGTGCCGCCCGTGGGCACGACAACGCGCTGTGCATGGTGGTCTCCACGGGCGTCGGCGGCGGGCTCGTCCTGGACGGCCGTCTGCATCCGGGACCCACCGGCAACGCCGGTCACATCGGTCACATCAGTGTCGATCTGGACGGTGACCCCTGCCCCTGCGGGGCGCGCGGCTGCGTGGAGCGGATCGCCAGCGGGCCCAACATCGCCCGCCGGGCCCTGGAGAACGGCTGGCGGCCCGGCCCGGACGGTGACACCACGGCCGCCGCGGTGGCCGCGTCGGCCCGCGCCGGGGACCCCGTCGCCACCGCGTCCTTCGAGCGTGCCGCGCGGGCGCTCGCGGCCGGGATCGCGGCCACGGCGACGCTGGTCGAGATCGACATCGCGGTGATCGGCGGGGGCGTCGCGGGCGCGGGCGACGTCCTGTTCGCCCCGCTGCGGCGGGCCCTGCGGGACTACGCCACGCTGTCCTTCGTCCGGCGCCTGACGGTCGCCCCGGCGCTCACCGGCGGCGACGCCGGTCTCCTCGGCGCGGCCGCCGCCGTGACCCCCGCCCGCCCCGCGCCGGCCGCCGGCCTCCCCGCCTGAACCCGGCGGGCGCCGCGCCCGCTACGACGGGGCGCCGCGCCGCGTCCATGAGGGACGGACCGGATCACCGTCCGACGCCGCGCCCTGAGGGAACCGGCGTCACCGCCCGGGAGTTCCGCCCGGGAAGGACCGGCGTCACCGGCCGGGCGCCCCGCCCGGCGGCGACCCGGCCCGCCGGGTCAGTGGGCGGCGGCCGGGGTGCGGTACCCCGAGCGGTGATCGGCGCGGAGGTCCATGCCGCGCGGCTGCGGGACGACCACCAGGAACGCGTCCGCGTCGATGTCCATCACGACCTCCGCCGCCAGGCCCTCGTCCCGGCGGGCCCGGGCGAACTCCTCGGCCGGCCACGAACCCCGGGGGCCTCCCGCCGGGAACCTCTCCAACACCATGCGTGCCATCGCACACCCCCTGTCCATCACCTGCTCCAACGACACCCCCTGCCGGGCCGTTACGGCCTGTGCGGGTATGTCTTCATACAGTGAGACGTTCCGTATGCCCCGTCGTCGGCGACGGAAGCGCAACAGCCCGGCCACAGTTCCGTCCCCGGCCGGACACCCGCGTGCCCTCGCGGGTTTCCGTGGCAGGGTGTTGCGGGCAAGCCACTGGGGGCTACGGAGGAGGGGGAACCGTGATCGTCTGGATCAACGGTGCGTTCGGCGCCGGCAAGACCAGTGCCGCGCGCGAACTGATCGATCTGATCCCGAACAGCACCGTCTACGACCCCGAGATCGTCGGCGGGGCGCTGCGCCACCTGCTGCCGCAGAAGAGGCTCGCCGAGGTGACCGACTATCAGGACCTGCCGATGTGGCGGCGCATGGTCGTGGACGCGGCGGCCGCGATGCTCGCCGAGGTCGGCGGCGTCCTGGTGGTGCCGATGACGCTGCTGCGCCAGGAGTACCGCGACGAGATCTTCGGCGGGCTCGCCGCCCGTCGCATCGCCGTGCACCATGTGCTGCTGACACCGGACGAAACGATACTGCGCAGCCGTATCGCCGGTCGCGTGGAGTTCGACGACGACCCCGAGGGCAACGAGCGGGTCCGGCAGTGGGCGTACGACCACATCGAGCCCTACCGGGCGGCGCTCGGCGGCTGGCTGGCCGCCGACGCCCACGCCGTCGACAACAGCCGCCTCACCCCCGCCGAGACCGCGCGGACCGTCGCCGACGCGATCCGCACGGGCGCGGCGCCCGCGTGCGGGATCGTGCAGACGCCGGAGCCGACCGGTGAGACCCTCGCCGCCGGCGTCCTCCTCTTCGACGAGCAGGACCGGGTGCTCCTCGTCGACCCCACCTACAAGCCGGGCTGGGAATTCCCCGGAGGCGTGGTCGAACGCGGCGAACCGCCCGCCCGCGCCGGGATGCGGGAGGTCGCCGAGGAGATCGGGCTCCACCTGGACGCCGTGCCCAGACTGCTGCTCGTCGACTGGGAGCCCCCACAACCGCCCGGCTACGGCGGCCTCCGCCTCCTCTTCGACGGCGGCCGGCTCACCGCCGCCCAGGCCGGACGGGTGCTGCTGCCGGGCGCCGAACTGCGCGGCTGGCGGTTCGTCACCGAGGGCGAGGCCTCCGGGATGCTCCCCCCGAACCGCTTCGAACGGCTTCGCTGGGCCCTGCGCGCCCGCGAACGCGGCACGGTGCTGAACCTGGAGGCGGGTGTCCCGGTCGGCTGACGCGCCGGGCTTCCGGCGCGCTCGGCCGGCACACCGGGACGCCGGGGGTGGCCGGCGCCCGGTCGCGTCCGGCCGCCCGGGGCGCCGGCGGGTGACGCTACGGGCGTACGGTGCCGGCGGCGTCCCGGGCCGCCGCCGCGGCCAGTTCCGCCGCCGCCCCGCCGGTCACCGGGTCCCCGTGCCCGCAGCAGAGGGTGTCCGGTGCCAGGCCGGCCAGCCGCCGCACCGACGCCTTGGCGCGCTCCCGGTCCACATGGAACACGCCCAGCGTCACCCGGCCCACCGACGCGACCGTGTCGCCCGTGAACAGCACGCCGTGCCGGGGCAGGTGCACCGCCATCGAACCGTCCGTGTGGCCCGGTGTGTGGACCGCCACCGCCCCGTCGCCGAACCCGAGCCCGTCCCCGTCCTCGACCTCCCGGTCCACCCGGGTGGGCGGCGCGACCGGGACGGTCAGCCCGTGCTCGTACAGCGGCACCTCCCAGTCGAGGAGTACGGGGTCGGGGACCGGCGCCTCGCCCCGGACGACCGGGGCGTCCAGGGCGTGCGCCAGCACCTCGGCGCCGTACCGCGAAGCCAGTTCCTCCGCCGCGCCCACGTGATCCCCGTGGCCATGGGTGAGCACGATCCGGCGCAGGCCCTCGGGGACCAGGCCCCGGCTCCGTAGCGCCGCCGCGATGAGGGGTGCCGTGCCGGCCCAGCCGGCGTCGATCAGCGTCAGGTCGTCGTCCCCGTCCACCCACACGTACGCCTGCCCCACGGGGAAGCGCAGCATGAGCAGCCGGGGCCGTACCTCGAGGACGTCCACGTTAACGATCATGCGGCGAGCGTAGGCACCCGCGGCCGCCCGGGGCCGTCCGCTCTGCCGTCGGCAGATCCGCCGAGGGCGGATCCGCCGCCAGCGGATCCGGCCGCCGGCCGAACGCCCCGGTCCCGGTCGGCCCGCGCTCCCGCTCAGCCCCGCCCGGCGGCCGCGTAGTTCACCAGGAACAGCGCCTCCGCGACCGACATGCGCTCCAGTTCGTCCGGCGACACGCTCTCGTTCACCGCGTGGATCTGCGCCTCGGGCTCACTCAGCCCGATCAGCAGGATCTCGCTGTCCGGGTACAGCGCCGCCAGCGTGTTGCAGAGCGGGATCGACCCGCCCATGCCGGCGATCTGCATCTCCTGGCCCGGGTAGGCCGCCCCCAGCGCCTCGGCCATCGAGGTGTACGCCGGGCTCGTGACGTCCGCCCGGAAGGGCTGGCCCTGCCCCACCTGCTCCACCGTCACCCGCGCGCCCCACGGGGTGTGCGCCTCCAGGTGGGCGGTCAGCAGCTTCGTCGCCTCCGCCGCGTCCTGGCCCGGTGGCACGCGCAGGCTCACCTGCGCCCGCGCGGTGGCGTGCACGGACGGGGTGGCGCCGACGACCGGCGGGCAGTCGATGCCCATGACGGTGACGGCCGGGCGCGCCCACAGCCGGTCGCCGACCGCACCGTGACCGATGAGCCCGACCCCGTCGAGCACCTTGGCGTCCTTGCGGAAGTCCTCCTCCGGGTACTGGAGGCCCTGCCACGCGCCGTCGGCCGCCAGCCCGTCCACGGTGGTGGAGCCGTCCTCGGCGCGCAGCGAGTCCAGTACGCGGATCAGCGCCGCCAGCGCGTCCGGCGCCGCCCCGCCGAACAGCCCCGAGTGCAGGTTGCCCTGGAGGGTGTCCACCGTGACGCGCACCATCGTCATCCCGCGCAGCGTCGCTGTCACGGTCGGCAGGCCCGCCCGGAAGTTCCCGGCGTCGCCGATCACGATCGCGTCCGCCGCCAGCAGCTCGGGGTGCGCCTCCGCGTACCGCTCCAGGCCGCCGGTGCCCTGCTCCTCCGACCCCTCGGCGATGACCTTGACGCCGACCGGTACCCCGCCGTTCGCCTTGAGGGCGCGCAGCGCGAGCAGGTGCATGATGAACCCGCCCTTGCAGTCGGCGGCGCCGCGCCCGTACCAGCGGCCGTCCTCCCGCTCGGTCAGCTCGAACGGCGGAGTGTCCCAGCCGGCCGGGTCCAGCGGGGGCTGCACGTCGTAGTGCGCGTACAACAGGACCGTCGGCGCGCCCTCGGGGCCGGGCAGGTAGCCGTACACCGCCTGCGAGCCGTCCGGGGTGTCGATCACCGACACGTCCTGGAAGTCCTCCGCCCGCAGCGCGTCGGCCACCCAGGCCGCGGCCGCGCGGCACTCGCTCGGCGGGAACTGGGCCGGGTCCGCCACCGACTGGAAGGCCACCAGTTCCGTCAGCTCCGCCTTGGCGCGGGGCATCAGGGAGGCGACGGTCTCGGCGATCGGTGCGATCGGCCGGGTCGGCTGGGCGGTCATGGGCACGCTCCTGGTGGGTGCGACGGCGGGTCGGGCGTTGCGTGTCGATGTACGGCGAACGCGCGTCCGATCCTCCCACAGGGGCCCCGGACGGCCCGCGCCGTAGGATGCGATCACAAGCATGGGCCATGGGTCGGGATCAGGAGCAGAAGCACATCGTGAGCAGCGAGAACGCAGACGCCGGTAACGAGAACTCCGCGCCGGTGTGGGATGTCGTCGTGGTCGGCGCGGGACCGGCGGGAGCGTCCGCGGCGTACGCGGCGGCCGTCGCGGGCCGCAGGGTGCTGCTGCTGGAGAAGGCGGACCTGCCGCGCTACAAGACGTGCGGCGGGGGCATCATCGGCCCGTCGCGCGACGCCCTGCCGCCGGGGTTCGAACTGCCGTTGCAGGACCGGGTGCACGCGGTCACCTTCTCGCTGAACGGCCGGTTCGCCCGGACGCGGCGCTCGAAGCGGATGCTGTTCGGGCTGGTCAACCGGCCCGAGTTCGACGCGGGGCTGGTCGAGCAGGCGCAGAAGGCGGGCGCCGAGCTGCGCACGGGCGCGACCGTGTCGCGCGTCGAGCAGCACGGCACGGCGGTACCGGACCGGCGCACGGTCGCCGTGGTGCTGGCCGACGGCGAGGTCGTGCTCGCCCGGGCGGTCGTGGGCGCGGACGGCAGTGCCAGCCGGATAGGGGCGCACGTCGGGGTGAAGACGGACCAGGTCGACCTCGGCCTGGAGGCGGAGATCCCGGTTCCGGCCACGGTCGCGGAGGACTGGGCGGGGCGGGTGCTCATCGACTGGGGGCCGATGCCCGGCAGCTACGGCTGGGTGTTCCCCAAGGGCGACACGCTGACCGTCGGCGTCATCTCGGCGCGCGGCGAGGGGTCGGCCACCAAGCGGTACCTGGAGGACTTCATCGCCCGGCTGGGGCTGGCCGGGTTCGAGCCCGCCATCTCGTCGGGGCACCTGACGCGGTGCCGCAGCGACGACTCGCCGCTGTCCCGCGGGCGGGTGCTGGTCTGCGGCGACGCGGCCGGGCTGCTGGAGCCGTGGACCCGCGAGGGCATCTCCTTCGCGCTGAGGTCCGGGCGGCTGGCGGGGGAGTGGGCGGTACGGATCGCCGAGGCGGGCGACGCCGTGGACGCCCGGCGCCAGGCGCTGAACTACGCGTTCGCCATCAAGGCGGGCCTGGGCGTGGAGATGGCGGTCGGGCGGCGGATGCTCGCCATGTTCGAGAAGCGGCCGGGCCTCCTTCACGCGACGATCACCGGCTTCCGGCCCGCGTGGCGGGCGTTCGCCGACATCACCCGGGGCGTCACCACCCTGGGAGGGCTCGTCCGCGGCTCGTCCCTCGCCCGCCGCGCCCTGGACGCCCTGGACCGCCGGCTGTAGACCCGCTGCCCGCCGCCCACGGGCGGCGGGCCCGCCGGCCCGGGCCCCGGTGACGTCCGCCGGCGCCCCGCACGGCGTCGAGCGCGGCCCGGAGGTGCGCCGGGCCCTCACCCAGCCGGATGCCGACGCGGCCCGCCGCGCCCTGCTGGAGCTGATGTGCACGCCCGCCTGGCTGGACGCCCACCCGGGCCGTACGTTCCACACGCTCGGCGACCCGGCGATGCCCGCCCACGCCCGCCGCCGCCACCTGCGGGCCAGCGCCCGCCACGACGCCTGGGACGCCCTGCCCCGCATCGCCGCGCCGACCCTCGTCGTCCACGGCACCGACGACACGTTCAACCCGGCGGCCAACGCCCCCCTGCTCGCCGGCCGCATCCCGGGCGCCCGGCTGCACCTCCTGCCGGGGGCGCGGCACGCCTACTTCGAGGAGTTCGCCGGCACCGCCACCCCTCTGGTGCTCGACTTCCTCGGCGGGACCGGCGCGCGAGCCGCGTGACGGCGGGCTGCCCCCGCCACGGTCGGGCAAGGCCGCGTGGTTAGGGTGGGGTGACCGTGTTCAACTCGTCGTGCCGACCGGTGAGTTACGGGCCACCGGCCTGCCCGGGCCGGTGACCGTCCGGCGCGCGGCGGCCCCTCCTGGAGGCCACCATGACCGCAGACCGCACCTCCGACGCCACCCCCGGCTCCTCCGTCACCTTCATCAACGTCTTCGAGATCGACGCCGACCAGGTCGACGCCTTCGTCGCCCAGTGGGAGCGGCGCGCCGCCCTCATGAGCGCCAAGCCCGGCTTCCTCGACTCCCGCCTGCACCGGGCCCGTTCGGCCGGGGCGAGGTTCCAGCTCGTCAACGTCTCCCACTGGGAGAGCCGGGAGGCCTGGGAGGCCGCGACCGCGGACACCGAGTTCCAGGAGCGCACCCGCGCCGCCCGTGAGGACGCGCCGGCGCCGATCACGCCGAACCCGGGTCTCTACGACGTGGCCGTCGAGTTCACCGCCGTGACGAAGCCCGCGTGACCCCCGGCGCCGCCGGGCCCCGACGTACCGGAAAGCGGTACGGCCGCTCGGCAGCGCCGTGGACTCCGGACGCCTTCGACGCCCTGCTGCGGAACCGGCCCGCCGTGTGACCCGCCCGGCGGCGCCGGCACCGCGACCGTCCGGCCCGCCGGCCCGTGCCGGACCACCCGGCCTCCCACCGCCCCGTGAACCGCCCCCCACCCCCTACCGACAGGCCGACGCCATGCACCCCACCGACCAGCGGATCACCACCCCCGTCACCGCGGACCTCCTGCGCGGCGCCGTCGAGGTCGAGCGCACCGCGCACGGTGTGCTGCCGCACCGGCTCCCCGCCCGGGCCCGCGCCCAGTGCGCCGACGGCCGACTGGCCATGGCCGAGGCCCAGCCCTCGGGCGTACGACTGGCCTTCCGGACCCGGGCCACCGTCGTCGAGCTGGACGCCCGGCCCACCAAACGGGTCTACCCGGGCCTCCCGTCCCGCCCCGACGGCGTCTACGACCTGCTCGTCGACGGCCGGCTCGCCGGGCAGGGCGGGATCACCGGCGGCGACACCGTGACCATGGACATGGTTACCGGTACCGCGGAGCACCGGCCGGGCCCGCCCGGCACCCTCCGCTTCACCGGTCTGCCCGGCCACGCCAAGGACGTCGAGATCTGGCTGCCGCACAACGAGACCACGGAGCTCATCGCCCTGCGCACCGACGCCCCGGTCGAGCCTCCGGCCGACCGGGGGCGCAGGGTGTGGCTGCACCACGGCAGCTCCATCAGCCAGGGCTCCGACGCCGCGAGCCCCACCACGACCTGGCCCGCGCTCGCCGCCTCCCTCGGCGGCGTGGAGCTGGTCAACCTGGGCTTCGGCGGCGGCGCCCTGCTCGACCCGTTCACCGCCCGGACGATGCGGGACACCCCCGCCGACCTGATCAGCGTCAAGATCGGCGTCAACCTGGTCAACACCGACCTGATGCGCCTCCGTGCGTTCGGGCCCGCCGTCCACGGCTTCCTCGACACCCTCCGCGACGGCCACCCCACCACTCCGCTGCTGGTCGTCTCCCCCCTGCTGTGCCCCATCCACGAGGACACACCGGGTCCCGCGGCGTTCGACCCCGCCGCGCTCGCCGGTGGCCGGCTGCGCTTCCGCGCCACGGGCGATCCGGCGGAGCGCGCGGCCGGCAAACTCACCCTGGGCGCCATCCGTGAGGAGCTGGCCCGGATCGTGGCGCAGCGCGCGGCCCACGACCCGCACCTGCACGTCCTGGACGGGCGCGAGCTGTACGGCGAGGCGGACCACGCCGACCTCCCGCTGCCCGACGGTCTCCACCCGGACGCCGCCGCCCACCGCCGCATCGGCGAGCGCTTCGCCGCCGTGACCTTCGCCGCGTCCGGCCCCTTCGCGGGTCCCGGGGGCACCGCCCGCGCGCGGGAGCGCCGTACTCCCGGGGGAGTACCGGTGATCACGACGCACGGCTGACGCCCGGCCCGCCCCACCGCGTCTAGCGTGGCCGTATGCGAGGCCGAGACAGCGACGAACGACGGACGCGCCGGCGCCGCGGCGACGGCCCCCCGTGCGCCCGTGGCCGGCGGGGGCGCACCGGTCCGCCCTGGCTGCGGGACTGGCCGGGGGACGCGGACGCCCCCGGCGCCCGGCCGCCGTGGCGGTCCAGCCTCCTGCTCGCCGTCCTCGTCCTGGTCGGCACCGCTTTCGCGGCCCGCAACCAGCCCGGCCGGGAGCCGCTGGACGCCCTCGGCCGGGTGCTGCTGCTCGCCGGCCCGGCGATGCTGCTGCTGCGCCGCCGGTACCCCGTGACCGTGCTGTACGGGGTCACGGCGACCACCCTCGTCTACGTCGGCGCCGGCTACCCGTACGGCCCCGCCCTGCTCACGGTCGCCGTGGCCGTCTTCACCGCGGTCCTCGCCGGGCACCGCCACGCGGCCTGGTGGGCGCTGGGCCTGCTGTGGAGCGGGCACCTGCTGATCGCGCACTGGCTCTACCGGTACCTGCCGCCCGGCGGGGACGCGGCCGCGTCCTGGGGCCAGGAGCTGCCCCTCACCGCGTCGGTCGTCGCCCTCGTCACCCTGTCCGAACTCGCCCGCGAACGCCGCGCGCACCGGGCCCGGCGGCGCGCGGAGCGCGAGGCCGCCGAGAAGCGCCGCGCCGACGAGGAGCGGATGCGCATCGCCCGCGAACTCCACGACGTCCTCGCCCACTCCATCTCGGTGATCAACGTCCAGGCGGGCGTCGGCCTCGCCCTGCTCGACTCCGACCCGGAGCAGGCACGCACCGCGCTCACCACCATCAAGGCCGCCGGGAAGGAGGCGCTCGGCGAGGTGCGCCAGGTACTCGACACCCTCCGTACGCCGGGAGAGACCGGTACCGCGCCCCGCACCCCCGCCCCCGGCCTGGACCGGCTCCCCGAACTGGTCGAGCAGGCGGCGAGCGCCGGACTGGCCGTCGAGGTGACCACGGAAGGCACCCGGGTCCCGCTGCCACCCGGTGCCGACCTCGCCGCCTTCCGGATCGTCCAGGAGGCCCTGACGAACGTCGTCCGCCACTCCGGATCGCGCACCGCCCGCGTCCACCTCCGCCACGCGCCGGGCCGCCTCGACCTGCGGGTCGACGACGACGGGCCCGCCACCGGCACCGACGCGGGCGGCACCGGCAACGGGCTGGCCGGGATGCGGGAGCGGGCCGCCTCCCTCGGTGGCGGCATCGAGGCCGGCCCGCGCCCGGACGGCGGCTTCCGCGTCCGCGCCACCCTGCCCTTCGACCCCCGGGAGTCACCGTGATCCGTGTCCTGCTCGCCGACGACCAGGCCCTCGTCCGGGCGGGCTTCCGGGCGCTGCTCGACGCGCAGCCGGACATCGGAGTCGTGGCGGAGGCCGCCGACGGTGAGGAGGCCCTGGGCCGTGTGGGCCAACTGCTCCCGGACGTCGTCCTCATGGACATCCGGATGCCCCGGCTCGACGGCCTGGCCGCCACCCGGCGCATCACGGAGGACGCGCGGCTGGACGGCGTGCGGGTGGTGATGCTGACGACGTTCGAGCTCGACGAGTACGTCTTCGAGGCGATCCGCGCCGGCGCCTCCGGCTTCCTGGTGAAGGACACCGAGCCGGACGAACTGCTGCGCGCCGTACGGGCGGTGGTGGCCGGCGACGCCCTGCTGTCGCCCGGGGTGACCCGCCGGCTGATCGCGGAGTTCGCGGCCCGCTCCAAGCGGCCCGCCGGCGACGCGCGGCTGGACGGGCTCACGGAGCGGGAGCGGGAGGTGATGGCCCTGGTCGGGATGGGCCTGTCGAACGAGGAGATCGCCCGGCGGCTGGTCGTCAGCCCGCTGACCGCCAAGACGCACGTCAGCCGGACGATGGTGAAGCTGGGCGCCCGTGACCGCGCCCAACTCGTCGTCCTGGCCTACGAGTCGGGGCTCGTGCGGCCCGGCTGGCTGGGCTGAACGCCCGGCCCGCCCCCGAACCGCCACAGCACCCGCACCACCCGGTAGGCGAACCCCAGTCCCGCCACCGTCGCGGCCACCACGGCCACGCTCTTCGCCGCGCCGCCCTCCAGACCCAGCACGAGCACCGGCGCGGCGCACAGGACGAACAGCCCCGCCGCCAGGAACGCGCCGGTGAGCAGCGCGTACCCGATCTCGACCGTCATGGCGTCCCGTTGGTCCTGCGTGCGCTTCCCCATGGCCCGAGTGTCACAAGCGGGCGGCCGGTGGGCAAGGACCTCGCCCACCGGCCGCCACGCCGCTCCGGCGGATCAGTCCCGTGCGCCCACGGGCTCGGGCCGCTCCGCGGCGGTGGCGTCCTCGGTGCCGGCGGCCTTCCCCGTGGCGCCGGCCGACGAGGCGACGACCACCGACCGTCCCGCCGTCCGGCGGGTGCGCCGCAGCCCGGTCAGGGTGATCAGCAGTCCGGCGAGCGCGATCGCGGTCACCACGGCCAGGCCCGGCCGGAAGCTGTCGAGCACGGCCTGCGGCGAGCCGCCCTCGTGGCCGCCCGCCGTGATCACGGCGGTCACGACGGCGAGGAACACCGCGCCGCCCACCTGGATGGAGGTGTTCAGCAGCCCGGAGACCATGCCCTGCTCGTCGTCGGCCACGCCGTTGGTGGCCTGGATGTTGAGGGACGGGAAGGTCAGGGCGCAGGCCGCGCCCAGCAGCAGCATCGAGGGGAGGATGACCGCCGCGTAGCGGGGGGTGAGGTCGACCTGGAGGAAGATCGCGTACGCGGCGACCAGGAAGGTGAAGCCGGTCGCGATCACCCGGGGCGTGCCGAACCGGTCGACCACGGCACCGATCCTGGTGGAGGACACCGCCACCAGCACGCCGGCCGGCAGGAACGCGAGCGCCGTCTGGAGGGCGCTCCAGCCCAGCAGCGACTGCATGTACTGCGTGACGATGAACTGGAAGGCGACGTACGAGCCGAAGAAGGCGGCGGCGCCGAGCTGGGCGCGGAGCTGGGAGCCGGAGCGGAGGACGCCGAGCCGTAGCAGCGGGCTCGCGCTGCGCCGCTCGATGGTCACGAAGGCGGCCAGCAGGACGGCGGTGGCCAGGAACGACAGCAGCGTACGGGCGGAGGCCCAGCCCGCCTCGGGCGCCTCGACGACGGTGAACACCAGCAGCAGCATGGCGGCGGTCCCGGTGACGGCGCCCGGGACGTCGTAGCCGCCGCGCCGGTCCTCACGGGCGCTGTGCGGGATCAGCCGCAGGCCGGCGGCCAGGGCGATCAGCGCGATGGGCGCGGGCAGCAGCATGGTCCAGCGCCAGCTCAGCTCGGTGAGCAGCCCGGACAGCACCAGGCCCATGGAGAAACCGGTGGCGGCGCAGGTGGTGTAGATGGACAGGGCCCGGTTGCGCTGCGGGCCCTCCTTGAACGTGGTGGTGATGATCGAAAGACCGGCGGGAGCGGTGAACGCGGCGCTCAGGCCTTTGATGAACCGGCTGGCGATCAGCAGCGGGCCGGAGTCCACGAGGCCGCCGAGCAGCGACGCGAGGGCGAAGACCGCGAGGGCGATCAGGAAGACGCGGCGGCGGCCCAGGAGGTCGGCCGCACGGCCGCCGAGCAGCAGCAGACCGCCGTACCCGAGGATGTAGCCGCTGACGATCCACTGGAGCGTGGCGGTCGACAGGCCGAGGTCGCCGGCGATGGACGGCAGGGCGACGCCGACCATGGAGACGTCGAGGGCGTCGAGGAACATCGCGGCGCACAGCACCAGCAGGGTGCCCCACAGGCGGGGGCTCCAGCGGTCTTCCGTGGCCGAACCCACGGTGGGGGAGGGGACGTTGAGCGGAGAGGTCATGCGCAGCACACTACATGCGCATGCATTGAATGCAAATGCATTTAATTCCGATGCAACAAACGGCGTCCTCCCTGCTAACGTGGGTGCATGGCTGCGACGAAGTCCGAGCGCGCGCTCGTGGAACAATGGCGCGACGTGCTCGCCCTGCACGCCCGCACGACGTGCGAACTGGACCGCGCGCTGCATCCCCACGGACTCGGCGCCAGCGACTTCGAGGTGCTCGACGTGCTCGCCGAAGGGGCTCCGGAGGACGGCGGCGCCGCCTACCGGGTCCAGGAGCTCGCCTCCCGGGTGCACCTCAGTCAGAGCGCCCTGTCGCGGCTGGTCGCGCGGCTGGAGAAGGACGGGCTCGTGGCCCGCGGCATGTGCAGCGAGGACCGGCGCGGAGTCCGGGTGCTCCTGACCGAAGAGGGCCGCGCACGCCACGCCGAAGTGCTGCCCCTCCAGCGTGCCGTGCTGAGCCGGATGCTCGCCGCGCGGTCCTGAGTCGTGTTTCGAAAGTCCCGCCCGGCCCTCGGCGCCCCACACGTGACGGGGGCGCCGACGAGGGGCGGCCCCCGCCCCCGCGACTACCAGGTGACCGCGGACGTCTCCCGCCAGAGCCGTGCCAGGCGCTCGTCGCCCGACACCGAGACGGCCGTGCCCGGGGTGCCGTCGGGCAGCCGGTTCCAGAGCGTCATGTAGAGCGCCGCCGCCGGGCCGCTCACCTCGCAGTCCGCGGGCCCCTCGCCGGACCGCTCGACCCGCGGCGCCCGGTCGGACAGTCGAAGGGTCCACACGTCACCGGTGTCGGTCGCCCGTACGCGCAGGACCGCCGGCTCCGGCGTACGCACCCGGCTCTTCTCCCGGGCGTGGAAGCCGCACAGCAGCTCGTCGATCCCGTCGGCGGCGAACGGCGGCGCCACCTCCGCCACCGGCCCGGCCGCCGCGGACTGCGCGTCCACCCGGTGCACGGTGGTCTCGTGCGCCTGGCGCCGCGCCCAGAACGCCCGCGGTGAGGGCGCGGGCAGGAACGTCCAGCACTCCAGCGCGTCGTCGGCCCCGGTCAGCGCGGCGACCAGCAGCCCGTGCCCCTCCCGGAACCAGGCGAGCAGTTCCGCCCCGTCCAGGCCGGGCGGATCCTCGGCCGGGTGGTACGAGGCGTGCCCCTCGGCGACGAAGGCGGTGGCCCAGCGGTGCACCATGCCGGTGTGCCGCAGCAGGTCGCGCACCCGCCAGTCGGGACAGGTCGGTACCGGCGCGTCCGGCCCCGCCGCCTCGGCCGCGTCGGCGAGCAACCGGCCTTCCTCCGCGAGGGACTTGATGTGCTCCATGATCTCCATGTCGCGATTCTGCCAGCGGCCCCGCCGGGCGCGTCGGCGGCCGTGCGTCACTCGGAGCGCGCCGCCGTCGCCCCGCGCGCCGCGTACCCGATCAGTGCCGCGCCGCCGGCCAGCACCGCCACGGTCGTCAGCGCGACCGGGAGCGAGAACCAGTCGGCCAGGAACCCGATCGCGGGCGGCCCCAGCAGCATCCCCCCGTACCCCAGGGTGGAGGCCGCGGCCACACCGCCGGGCCCCGCGACCGCGCCCGCCCGGGCGACGGCCACCGGGAAGATGTTCGCCAGGCCCAGCCCCGTCACGGCGAAGCCGAGCAGCGCGAGCCACACCGTCGGGGCCAGGGAGCCCAGCAGCATGCCGGCCGCCGCGGTCGCCCCGCCCGCCACCAGGGTGCGGGTCTGGCCGAGCCGCTCCAGCATCGCTGTACCGGACAACCGCCCGGCGGTCATGGCGAGGGCGAACATCGAGTAACCGGCCGCCGCCACGCCGGGGTGGGCGTGCAGGTCCTGCTCCAGGTGGAGCGCCCCCCAGTCGGCGAGGGCACCCTCCCCGTACGCGGTGCACAGTGCGATCACGCCGAAGACGGCCACCAGCCGGCGGGACCTGCCGTCGAGCCGGCCCGGCGCGCGCTCGTCGCCGGGCACCGCCTCGGGGACCGTGGGGGAGGGGTACCGCAGGAGTACGGAACCGGCGGCGGCCGTCAGCGCCAGCCCCGCGACCGTGAGGCCGAGCAGGTGCGCCGTGGGCGAGAGGCCGCCCGCGACGAGCCCGCCGAGCCCGGCCCCGACCATGCCGCCGAGGCTGAAGGCGGCGTGGAAGCTGGGCATCACGGGACGCCGGAGCGCGGTCACCAGATCGACGGCGGCGCTGTTCATGGCCACATTGATGCCGCCGTACGCGGTGCCGAAGACCAGGAGCACCAGGCCGAGCGCGAGCGCCGAGTGGGTCAGCGGGGGCAGCGCGATGCTCAGGCTGAGCAGGACGCCCGCCGCGACGGTCACGGGGTGGCTGCCGAAGCGCCGGCACAGGCGGCCGGTCAGCGTCATCGTCACCACCGCGCCGGCCGAGACGCCGAGCAGGGCGAGCCCGAGGTCGCCGGCCGAGGCGCCGGTCTGCTGCTTGATGGCGGGGATGCGGACCACCCAGCCGGCGAACAGGAAACCGTCGAGGGCGAAGAACAGGGTCAGGGCGGTGCGGAGGCGGACCAGGGAACGCGCGGCGGTGTCTCCGCCGGGCCCCCCGGGCAGGGCCGTCCGTAGTTTGTTTAGGTGCGGCACAAACTCAGCATAGGGGTCCGCGCGGGCGCCCTTCAACCACGCCGGCACCGCGCGGTGGCGTGTGCCCCGTCACCCCGCACTCCCGGTTCCGCCCGCGCCGCACCACCGGCGGCACCGCCGGCCCCGGTTCCCCGGCGCGCCCCCGCCCCGGACCCGGAGCCCGGCGGGCTCCGCAGCCGCGGGTCCCGCGCCCGCCCGGGGCGGGACCCGGGGAGCGGGGCGCGGGAACCGGGGATGCCGGCGGCTCAGCCGGTGCGGTCGCCCTTCGGCTTGCCCCGCTGGTCGGGTGTGCCGTGCGGCGGCGGGCTCATGGGCTCCGGCCACGTCGCGGGCGAGACGGGTGAACCGCCCTGGGCGTCGCCGGCCGCCTCGGGCCTGGGCGCGGCCGGGTTGCCGCCGGACAGGGGGGCTCCGGCGTCCAGTTGCCGCTTCCGGGCCGTCAGGACCTGGACGACCATGGCACGGTCGGCGTGCTCGTGCTCGTAGTGCAGCAACTGGTCCAGCTCCGTGACGCCGAGCGACCGGATGCGGTGCTCCAGCGTGCCGACGGTCAGGTCGTCGTAATCGGGCAGCGGAAGTGTTCCTCGGTCGGGGGTCATCCGGATCCTCCCTGTGTCTCGTTGACGGTCCCGTGGACGTGGTCGACGACGCGCCCGTCCAGCGCGGCGCGCACCAGCGCGGCGGCCAGCGCGGGCAGCTCCTCCTTCCGCACCAGACGGGCCAGCGCCTCCGGGTCGGCCGGCAGGCCGAGCCGCTCCGCTCCGTCCAGCGTCTTGTCGTCCAGGTACGGCGACAGCCCGGGCCAGACGCCCTGCACCTCCCGCAGGAAGATGTCCGCGCCGGCCGGGCCGATCCCGGGCGCCTCCTGGAGCAGCGCGCGCAGCTCCGCCACGTCGCCGCCCGCCTTCTCGCGCAGCCGGCGGAGATCGCCGCCGTACGCGTCGAGCACCAGCTCGGCGGCCTCGCCGAGCTGGGTCGACGTCCGCTCGTCGTAACGCCGGTAGCCGCCCTTCCCGAGGGCGTCCACCCGCTGCTGCCACGTGGCGTCGCGCATGTGGCGGGCGTCCCGCATCCCCGCGTCGAACAGGGCACGGGCGGCCGCCACCGCGACGTCCGCCCGGATCCGGGCGCTCAGCAGGTGGGCCAGCACGAGGAGCCGGTACAGCGGCCCGGGGGTGTCCTTGAGGCGGATCCCCGCCCGCTCCGCGTACGTGCGGCCCTCCTCGTCGAGCAGGGCCCGGACGATCGTCCCGCTGTCGGGGCGTGCCATGAGACCTCCAGGAGCTCGGCCGGTGGCGGTCCCGGCCTCGGCGATCCTGCCGCCCGCAGTACCCGTCCACGTCCGGCCGAAACAGCACCGCCGGGCCGGGCGGCCCCCGGGATCATGGGAGACTCGCCCCCATGAACGGCAAGGCGACCACGACCCGATCACGGCTGGACAGGGGCCGCAGCGCGCTCGGGCCCGCACTGGAACTGGTGCATACCGGACGCGCCCCCACTCGAGCGGTCCTCACCGCCGAGCTGGGTGTCACCCGCGCCACCGCAGGAGCCGTCGCCGCCGAACTGGAAGCACTCGGTCTGATCCGCGTCGACTCCCGCCCCGGTGCCGCCGCCGGCTCCCAGGGCCGGCCGTCGCACCGGCTCCTCGTCGACGAGAACGGGCCGGTCGCGCTGGCCGCCCAGATCCACGCCGACGGCTTCCGCGCCGCCCTCGTCGGCCTCGGCGGCCGCATCGTGGCCACGGCACCCGGCTGCGTCACCGTCTCCGCCGACCCCGCCCAGGTCCTCGCGGCCGTCGTCGAGGCGGGCGCCGGACTCCTGCGCGAGAGCGGGCGCCGCTGCGTGGGGGCCGGTCTGGCCGTGCCGTCCGCCGTCGCCGAGCCGGAGGGCACCGCCCTCAATCCGCTGCACCTCGCCTGGCCCGCCGGCGCCCCCGTGCGGGACGTCTTCGCCGGACTGGTCCGGGCGGCCGGCATCGACGGCCCCGCCTTCACCGGCAACGACGTCAACCTCGCCGCCCTGGCCGAGCACCGGCACGGCGCGGGCCGGGGCGCCCAGCATCTGCTGTGCGTCGCCACCGGGCACCGGGGCGTCGGCGGCGCCCTCGTCCTCGACGGGCGCCTCCACACCGGCAGCTCGGGGCTCGCCCTGGAGGTCGGCCACCTCACGGTGAACCCCCAGGGCCGCCCCTGCTACTGCGGGAGCCGTGGCTGCCTCGACGTCGAGGCCGACCCGCTGGCCTTCCTCACGGTCGCCGGACGCACCCCCGGCCCCGAGGTCTCCCTGCTCCAGCAGTGCCGCGACCTGCTGCGCGACCACGCCGACGACGCGGGCGTACGGGCGGCGGCCCAGGAGCTGATCGACCGGCTGGGCCTGGGGCTGGCGGGCCTGGTGAACATCCTGAACCCGGACCGGATCATCCTCGGCGGGCTGCACCGTGAGCTCCTCGCGGCCGACCCCGAACGGCTCCGCGCGGTCGTCGCCGACCGCAGCCTGTGGGGGCGCAGCGGCGGCGTGCCGATCCTGGGCTGCACCCTCGACCACAACAGCCTCGCGGGCGCGGCCGAGCTGGCCTGGCAGCCGGTCCTGGACGACCCCCTCGCCGCCCTGGGCCGCCCCGCCGCGTGAACCGCCGCCCCGGCGACCGGGGAACGTGACGCCGCTCCCGGTGCACCGCCGGTCCGGCCCGCCGGCCCCGTCACGCGTGCGGGGCGTGCGTGCGGCTCGTGCCCGCCCACCGCTTCCGGCAACCGCCGCGGTGACGGGTTCACCAGGCCGTCCTGGCGACGCGCACGGTCGGCACCGCGCTTGGAGCCGCAGCTTCCCGCGGTACGGGCGGCCGGGCCGCCGGTGCACGACCACGTCCCCGCGGTCCTCGCCCCATGACCTTCCCCCTCCGCCGGCGCGAGAGTACTCCGCCGGTCGTACCCGGGCTGTCGCCGCCCGTACGACGACGGGACCACCCCCGCGGGGGCAGTCTCGAACACGTCGCGGACCGCGACCACGTACACCGAGGAGATGATCGGGATGACCGGCATGACCACGCTCGCCCACGACGGGCCCGGCCCGTGGGCCCTCTTCTTCCCGCTGTTCTGGGCCGCGGTGGTGTTCACCGCGGTCACCCTGCTGCGCCGCGCCCGCCGGTACCGTCACCACGGCCGGAGCGTGCCCGACGAGCAGTCGCCCATCGCCCTGCTCGGCCACCGCTTCGCGGCGGGCGAGATCGACGAGGAGGAGTACTGGCGCCGGCTCTCCGTCCTGGACGAGCAGTTCGGCCGCGCCGCCACGGCGGGCGGGACCGGCCGGCCCGGCAAGGGCTGACCACCGGCCCCGGCGGACCGGTCGGGGGCGGCCCGCCTCCCGGTCAGCCCGCCACGGCCGGCCGGGCGGCGGCCCGTTCGCGGACCGTGTCGGCCGCGTCCGCCATGTCCCCGAAGGGCACCGCACCCGTGAAGGGACCACTGGTGGCGGCCCCGTACACGGGCAGGGGCGGTATCGGCAGGGGGGAGGACGAGGGTGCCGGGAGGGTGAACCAGACGACCTTCCCGGACTCGCCCTGCGGCCTTGCGCCCCAACTCTCGCTGAACGCCTCTATCAAGGCGAGGCCCCGCCCCGAAGTGGCCATGGGGTCGGACCTGTTGACCGCGGGGAGCCGGGGGTCGTGGTCGTGGACGGAGACCGTCAGCCGGTCGAGCATCAGCTCGATCTCGACGGTGCACACCTTGTCGGGCTGGGCGTGCTGGTGAACGTTCGTCAGGAGCTCGGTGACACCGAGCGCGGCCTTCTCGATCAATGCGTCGAGATTCCAGTAGCGCAACTGCGCTGAAACGATTCTGCGGACCTGACCGATCCGCGACGGCAGGGCTTGGAGCTCTACCGTGCACTGCCTGCTTGCCTGGCTGATCACGGCTGCGACTCCCCGAAATAGGTCCGGAAGAAGACGGAGATCGGATCCAGAAGATGGCTGGCTGTTCGGTCCGGCGGGCTGGATCGCAGCGTCACCGCCGGTGCACCCTGGGTAGTGATGTCAGTCCAGCGTGGACCACGGCCGACCGCTCCGCAACTCGCGGCAAGCGGTTACCCCCCGGCCCCTGCCGGTACCTCCGTCACTGCTGTACGTCCTGTCAGTCCTGGCCGGCACCCGCGCGGCGGACGGTCTCCAGCAGGCGGCCGGCCAGCGCCGTCGCCGCCGGACCGTCCGGCCTCCGGTCCCGCTGGCCCATGGTCAGCCGGTACCGCGTACCGTTCAGGGTCGCCACCATGGCGTCCTCGCGCCCCGCGAACCAGGGCCTGCTCGCCCTCACCGCCCGCACCGGCGCGCTGTCGATCACCCGCCCGTAGCTGGTGAGGAGCGCCAGCCTGCCGTCCTTGACCAGGACCTCGCCCGCCCGGGTCAGCGAACGCGGCCACCGCTCGATCCGTACGCCTGTGGCAGTGAAATCAGCCTCGGCCATGCCGTACCCAGCCCCCTTCGCGCAGGTTTATGCCGGTCAGTCTGCACAAGTGGTCGCCTCCGCGCCAGGGCGCGTGGACGGATGCGCCCCCTGCGCCGCGTGCCCGCCGGGAGGTGCGCCCCCCGTACCGCGCGGCCCCGCTCGGTGCGCCCCCCTGACGCGTACCCCCGTCGGGTGCGACCCCGCCCCGCCCCGGCCGCCGGGGCACCCTGCAAGCGTTCCCTATGGGGGATCAAAGTCATCGTTTGTGCAGGTGAGGGAGGTATGTTCGAGGTGGGGGCAGCCGGACGGGGAACGCGGCCGGACGGAGAACGACGAGGAGCGGCGCGTGAGCACCATCGAGCAAGCAGGACGGACCGGCCGGACGGTCGACGTGGACCACAGCGACCCGGCCTACCGGGAGTGGCTGAAAGAAGCCGTACGCAAGGTGCAGGCCGACGCCAACCGGTCCGCCGACACACACCTGCTGCGCTTCCCGCTGCCCGAGGAGTGGGGCATCGACCTGTACCTCAAGGACGAGTCCACCCACCCGACCGGCAGCCTCAAGCACCGCCTGGCCCGTTCGCTCTTCCTCTACGGGCTGTGCAACGGCTGGATCCGGCCCGGGAAGCCCGTCATCGAGGCGTCCAGCGGCTCGACCGCCGTCTCCGAGGCGTACTTCGCGAACCTCATCGGGGTGCCGTTCATCGCCGTCATGCCGCGCACGACCAGCCCGGAGAAGATCCGGCTGATCGAGATCCACGGCGGCCGGTGCCACTTCGTCGACGACTCGCGGAAGATGTACGAGGAGTCCGCCGCCCTCGCGGCCACCACGGGCGGCCACTACATGGACCAGTTCACCTACGCGGAGCGGGCCACCGACTGGCGCGGCAACAACAACATCGCCGAGTCGATATACCAGCAGCTACGCCTGGAGCGCTATCCGGAACCCGCCTGGATCGTCGCCACGGCCGGTACCGGCGGCACCTCGGCGACCATCGCCCGCTACGTCCACTACATGATGTACGACACCCGCGTCTGCGTCCCCGACCCGGAGAACTCCTGCTTCTTCGAGGGCTGGACCACCGGCAACCCGGACGCCGCCAGCGACTGCGGGTCACGCATCGAGGGCATCGGCCGGCCCCGGATGGAGCCCAGCTTCGTACCCGGCGCCATCGACCGGATGATGAAGGTGCCCGACGCGGCGAGCGTCGCCGCCGTACGCGCCCTGGAGAACGCCATCGGGCGCAAGGCGGGCGGCTCGACCGGGACCGGCCTGTGGAGCGCGCTGAAGATCGTCGCCGAGATGGTGGCCGAGGGCCGCACCGGCAGCGTCGTCACGCTGATCTGCGACCCCGGCGACCGCTACCTCGACAAGTACTACTCCGACGACTGGCTCGCCGGACAGGGCCTGGACATCGCCCCGTACGCCGCCGCCATCGACGCGTTCCTCGGCAGCGGGGTCTGGCCGGACGGACCGTCCGCCGCCTGACGGTGCGTCAGGGAGCCGGGGAGGACGCCAGCCGGCGGTCCAGGTTGCGCATCGCGTCCCGGAAGGAGCGGCCCACACCGGACCGGGCCAGCCGCATCACCAGACGGAACGGCGCGACGCCCTCGGCGGCCATGGTCCACCGCACCCGGGTGCCGGTGCCCCCCGCCGCCGGGGTGAGCAGCCACTCCTCCATCAGGGCCCGTACCCCGGGGGCGTTGGTCTCCTCCACGCGGTAGGCGTAGCGCGCACCGGCGTCCGTCACCAGGATCCGCTCCTGGAAGACCACACCGCCCCGCAGCCGTATCTCCCGGCCGGCGCCCCCGGCGGTCGGCCGGGCCGCGGCAATGGCGGTGAACCAGGAGGGACTGTCGGCGACCTCGTCGGCCAGGGCGCGGTACACCGCCGAGGGCGGCGCGGTCACTTCCGTGTCGAAGACCAGGCGCAGGGGCGCGGACTCGAGGAAGTCGAGCCGCACCGGGCGCAGTCGGCGTGCCATGGACCGTACCTCCAGCAGGCGAAGGGATGGCGTCGCGCCCGTGCGGTGGTGCGCCCGCCCGGAGCGTCCGCCCGCGTCCGGCCGCCCGCTCCGTCCGGCGGGCCGGACGAACGGCGTGCGGACACCCCCGGCAGGGGGCACCCGCGGGAGCGGGGCCATGGCGGCCGGTGACGGCGGCGAGGACGGGCGTGGTGCGGCACCGCCCGGCGGACGGGGACCACACACGGACACGACCTGGGCCCCACACCATAGCTGGCGGCCCGTCAGTTGTCCGCCAGAAGACCGGACAGGGCCCGCCCGAAGAGCCGCCGCCCCACGAACGCCACCACCGGGTCGCACGCCCGGGGCAGCCCCCGTACACGCACCTCCTCGGTCCACGTCACCCGCACCGCCCCCGGTGCCGTCTCCCGCACCTCGATCTCGGCCCACCCGGCGACCACCCGGCCGCGCTTCTCCAGCCGGCACACACCCGCGCCCGCACCGTCCGGCCCGGGCGGCTCACACCGTACGACCTCCATCGGGTCGTCGAACGCGACCCGCCCCACACCGGTGCGCATGGTGAACCGGCTCCCGGCCCGCACCGGGCCCGGCGTCATCGCCGTGGCACGGGTCAGCGGCACCAGCGCCGCGTGCGCCGGCCAGTCGGTGAGCCGCCGCCACGCCTCGGCGGCGGACATCGGGACGGCACGCGTGATCCGCAACAGGGCCATCCCCGGATCGTAAGCCCCCGGCCCCCGCCCTCCCGGCCGCCGCCCCGCCCGGCGTCAGCCCGCGTCCTCCTCGCCGGCCACGACCAGGCCCGGCAGGTGCTCCGCCATCTCGGCGCGGATGCCGTCCGACAGCCCGCCGTCCGTCACCAGGGCGTCCACCTCGTCCAGCCGCGCGAACGAGCTCAGCCCCACGGTGCCCCACTTGGTGTGGTCCGCCACGACCACCACCCGGCGCGCCGAACGGACGAAACGCCGGTTGGTCTCCGCCTCCGCCAGGTTCGGGGTCGACAGGCCGGCCGCCACGGAGACACCGTGCACGCCCAGGAACAGCACGTCGAAGTGGAGCGAGCGGATCGCCTGGTCGGCCACCGGACCGACCAGCGAGTCCGACGGCGTCCGCACCCCGCCCGTCAGCACCACCGTCGCCGCGCCCGCCCGGGGCGCACCGCCCGAACCGGAGCGCTGGGCGGTGTGGAACACGTCCGCCACCCGCACCGAGTTGGTCACCACCGTCAGGTCCGGCACCTCCAGCAGGTGCTGGGCCAGCGCGTACGTCGTGGTACCGCCCGAGAGGGCGATCGCGCTGCCCGGCGCCGCCATGGCCGCGGCCGCCCGCGCGATGTCCTCCTTGGCGCTCCGCTCCAGCGACGACTTCGCCTCGAACCCCGGCTCGTGGGTGCTCGCCTCGGCCGACGGCACCGCGCCCCCGTGCACCTTCTCGATGACGCCCTGCCGCGCCAGCGCGTCCAGGTCCCGGCGGACCGTCATGTCGGAGACGTTGAGCCGGCGGGTGAGCTCGTTGACCCGCACCCCGCCGCGCCGCCTCACCTCGTCCAGGATCAGGGCACGCCGTTGCTCCGCGAGGAGGTTCTGGTTGTCGCTCACCGCTGGGGCCGGTCCTTCCCTCGTACCACCGCTGGCCAAGGGTCATCATCCTGCCACGGCCCCTCCGGCGACGGACCGGGGGAGATTCCGTGAGAACCCTGCCTTTCCGGCCCCCCTTCCACGATCCTGGTCACGTCCGGTCACGACCGGTCACCCGCCACCCCACGCGAACCCCACCCGAGAGGGGAGCCCGCTCGTGCCCCCTGCCACTGAGGAGCCCACGCGCCCCGGCGCCGCGCTGGAACTGCTGGTCCACGGCGTCGGCGGCACCACACCCGAGCTGATGCTCGACGACCCCCGGACCGTACGGATCACCGGAGACGGGACCGCGGCGATCCACCGGCGCACCGCCGACCAGTACGCGGAACGCGAACCGGAGCGGTTCGCCGACGGCCGGCCCGTCCCCGAGGCGTACTGCTGGTGCAACCTCACCTCCGGCAACGGATCGCGCGCCTTATGGCTGCTGCTCCTGCCGTTCATGGTGGTCAACCTCGCCCACTGGATGCGCCCGCCCGCCGAACGGCAGGCCGCCTCCCTCCGGCTCTACGGCGTGCTGGTGCGGCTCGTCGCCCTCAGCCTGACCGTGCTGCTCACCGCCGCCGCCTGCGAGGTCGCCCTGGATCTGACGGCCTGGCAGTGCGCCGGGTCCGCCCGCTGCGCCGGGGACCGGTCCTGGCTCGGCTTCCTGTCGGCCGCCCAGGGCGGCTGGTGGTCCCAGCCCGGCCGCCGGCTCGCCCTCGCCGCCCTCGTCCCCACCGCCCTCGTCGGCCTCCTGTGGTACCTGTCCAACCGCACCTGGAGCGCCTACGAGGCCCAGCGCCCGCCCCGGGACGGGCTGGACGGCGACGGCCCGGCCGGCCGGGCGCCACGGCCCGCCCTGGGCCGGCCCGGCTTCTGGTACGGCCGCCGCCTCGTCGCCCGGCTGCGCGCCGCGCACACCGCCGCCGGGCTGCTCACCGTCGCCGCGGCCGTCGGCGGGGCCGCCGCCCGGTACGACCGGCACGCCTCCGGCGGCGTCCGCGAGGCGCTCGGGCGGACCCTGGAGGTTGCCCTGCTGCTCGGCGGGGCCGTCGTGGTGGCGGTGGTGTGCCGCCGGGGCCGCAGCGAGAAGCGGATCGACAACCGGCTCGACCGCGCCGTCGTCACCTCGCTGCCCGGCGCCTCCGCCGCCCTGCTGCTCCTCGCCGTCCTCTACGCCGCCTGGTCCCGCCCCGCCTGGCGCTCCACCGGCACCCTCCCCGGGGACACCACCTTCAGCGTGATCACCCTCGCCCAGGGGGTCCTCGTCCTGGCGCTCGCCGTCGTGGCGCTGCGCCTGCACCGGCGCGCCCCCCATGCCCGGACGGTGCTGTACGGGCTCGGCGGCCCCGCCGTCGCGATGCTCGCCTGCGCCCTCGGCGGTGTCATGAGCGGCGGCGTCGCCCAGCGCGTCGCCGACTGGCTCGACGGCCCGGCCACCCCCGGCACCGGCGGCAACCCCATCGGGCCGCCCGTGCTGCTGAGCTGGCAGGCCTCCGTCATCCCCGTCCTGCTGCTCCTGCTGCTCGTCCCCGCCGTCGTCCTCGCCGTCCGCACCGCGCTCACCGCCCGCCGCCTCGCGCCCGTGGTGGAGGCCGAGTACGAGGGCGAGCAGCCGGACGCCGTCCGTACCCGGCGCATCGCCGCCACCCGGGCCCGCGCCGCGCTCACCGACGCGGCCCCCGTCCTCGTCGGCATCGTCTCCGGCGCCACGCTGCTGCTGGGCGCCGGTGCCCTCGCCGGCGCCTGGACGAGCGGCACGGTGCCCGGCCGGGCCTTCACCGGCGGCCCCCCGTTCGTGGAGAACGCGGCCGAGGCGGCGCAGGCACTGGGGTCCTGGCTCATCGGCTTCGGCTTCATACTGTTCGTCACCTGGGGCCGCCGCGCCTACAAGGACGCCTCGGCCCGCCGCACCATCGGCATCCTCTGGGACGTCGGGACGTTCTGGCCGCGCGCCGCCCACCCGTTCGCACCGCCCTGCTACGCCGAGCGGGCCGTGCCCGACCTGGCCTGGCGCATGTCGTCGTGGACCGGCCGCACGGGCGGCCGCCTGGTCATCTCCGGCCACTCGCAGGGCAGCGTGCTGGCCGCCGCCGCCGTGTGGCAGCTCCCGGCCGGCACCCGCCGCCGGGTCGCCCTGCTCACCTACGGATCGCCGCTGGAGCGGCTGTACGGGCGCTGGTTCCCCGCCTACTTCGGCCCCGGCCCCCTCGGCGCCCTCCACCGGGAGCTGCACTGCTGGCGCAACCTGTGGCGCCGCACGGACCCGATCGGCGGCCCGGTCAACCTCCCCGCCGAGGGCGACAAACCCGAGGTCGACCACCGGGCGCTGCGCGACCCGGTGGTGTACGGCCGCACCCATGAGCACCCGCTGCCCGAGCCGATCCTGGGCCACGGCGACTACCAGGCCGACCCGGTGTTCGCCAAGGAACGGGCCGTCCTGCTCGACCGGTTGCCGCCCGCGCTGCCGCTCCCGGCCACCCCGCCCGCCCCGGTCGGGGCGCCGCTGCCCGGGCAGCGGGCCGGAGCGGTCCCCGAGGGGCCGGCCGACCCGGGCCCGCCCGGCGAGGGTCAGGGCAGCTCCGGCAGATCCTCCGGGTAGAGCAGGGTCAGGTCGTCGGTGCTCGTCTCGGCGAGCCCGGCGACCCGGCCCGCGTGCCGCTCGACCATCGACTCGAACGTCCGGCGGGCGGTGCGGCCGTTGCCGAACGCGGGCCCCTTGGGCAGTTCGGTGAAGTACTTGAGGAGTGCGTCGGCCGTCCCCGCCGCGAGCCGGTACTCGTGCTCCTCCGCCTGCTGCTCCACGATCCGCAGCAGCTCGTCCGGCACGTAGTCGCTGAAGGTGATCGTCCGTGAGAAACGGGACGCCACACCCGGGTTGACGGTCAGGAACCGCTCCATCTCCTCCGTGTACCCGGCGACGATCACCACGACGGCGTCCCGGTGGTCCTCCATCAGCTTCACCAGCGTGTCGATCGCCTCGCGGCCGAAGTCCCGGCCGGAGTCCTCCGGGGACAGGGCGTACGCCTCGTCGATGAACAGCACCCCGCCGCGCGCCCGGTCGAACGCCTCCTGGGTGCGGATCGCGGTGGAACCGATGTGCTCGCCCACCAGGTCCACCCGGGACACCTCCACCAGGTGGCCGCGCTCCAGCACGCCCAGGGACGCCAGGATCTCGCCGTACAGCCGGGCGACGGTCGTCTTGCCGGTGCCGGGGGAGCCGGTGAAGACCAGGTGGCGGCGGACGGACGCGGCCTTGAGCCCGGCCTCGCGGCGCCTCCTGCCGACCTCGATCATGTTGGTGAGCGTGCGCACCTCGCGCTTGACGCTGTCCAGGCCCACCAGCGCGTCGAGTTCGCCCAGTACGTCGTCGGAGCCGCGCACGGACGGTACGGCGGCCGGCTCCGGCCCGGCGGTGGTTTGCCCCGGCACCCGTACGGCGGCGGCAGGGGAAGGGGCCGGTGCCGGGGCCGGCACGGGAGCGGAGGCGGAGACGGAGGCCGCCGTACCGAGCAGTCCGCCGGCCGACAGGGGCGCGGACGGCACCGTGCTCGCGGCGGAGGCGGCCAGGACCCCGCTCTCGTCACCGGTGCAGTCCTCCACCACGGGGCCCTCCTCCCCGAACTCGTACCCGGCTCGCGCACACCGCTCCGTACGGCACCGCCGGAGCGTCGTCCGGCAGCCGTCCCGCACATGGAAGCCGTACCCTCCGCTGTCCGTCACCCGGCAGCCGTGGAACGTGCCGCGGCCCTCCGCCGACACGTAGAACCCGGCCTCCGCGGGGGAGGTGACCGTGCACCGCTCGATCGCCGGGTCGGCACCCTTGGTGACGATCACCCCGGTCTGCACGGAGTCGATGGTGCACCCGTTCAGGGTGCCGCCGCTGCCGTGGTCGCGGAACCAGGCCCCCGTGGAGGCCTCCCGGATACGGCAGTCGTCGAGCTGGGCGGTGGCGCCGTCGCTGACCGACACGGCGGTGTTGCGCACCTGGGACAGGTCGCTGTCGACGACGTCGGCGCGCGACCCCCGGTCCAGGACGAACAGCGCGTCCGGCACGTCGTGGACGCGGCACGCGTCGAGCACGGCCGTCGCGCCGTCGCTGACCCAGACCGCCGGGTAGTCACCGGTGCTGTCGTGGATCTCGCACTGGTTGGCGTCCACCCGTGTGCCGGGGTCCCACACGGACAGGCCGTTGCGGCCGAACCGCCGTACCGTCGACCGGGTCAGCGTCAGCACGGAACGGGACCGGAGGTCGACCGCGTTCTCCGGCACGTCGTGGATGTCGCAGTCGGAGAGGGTCAGCACCGCGTCCGTGTCGAGGGTGATCCCGTCGGCCGTGGTCCGGTGCACGGACGAGTCGGTGAGGTGGGCCGCCGCCCTGGACGTGACCTGGACGCCGCTGCCCTTGATCTCGTACACCTCGCAGCCGATGGCCTCCAGGCCGCTGCCCTCGCCCGTCACCGACAGCCCGGCGCCCGAGGCGTGGTGGACCCGGCACCGCTCCAGCCGGGGATGCGCCCCACCGCGCACCGAGACGCCCGACTGGCCCGCCGAGACCACCTCGCACTCCTCGAACACCCCGCCCGCGCCGTCGAGTACGCCGATCCCGACGCCCGCCGGGTTGTCGACCGTGCAGCGCCGCACGGTGGGCCGCGCCGCGCCCCGGACCTCCACCCCGGCCGCCGAGCGGGTCACGATCCGCAGGTCCAGCAGCTCCGGCGTGCCGTCCTCGACGAGCAGCGCCGGCGCCGAGGTGTCCTGCCCCTCGACGTGCAGGTCCCGCACGGTCGCCGAGGCGCGCACGGTCAGCGGCACCCCGTCGGCGGGGGCGATCCGCACCGGGCCCACCGCGCCCTCCGCGCCGCGCAGGGTGACGGCGCGCTGGACGACCAGGTTCTCCCGGTACGTGCCGGGGGAGATGGTCAGGACATCACCGTCACCGGCGGCCTCCAGGGCCGCCGCGAGGGAGGCGTACTCGCCCGTGCGGCGCCGCCACCGCGATGTGCCGGTGTGCGTCACCTGGACCGTGCCCTGTGCCATGGTGCTGCCTTGCCCCCACCTCGTGCGCCGCGCGTCTTCCCGGACGATCGCACCACCGTAGCGCGCGCGGCGGGGGCGGGTTGACCGGTCGGCCGACCCGGTGGCGACGGCGGGTCAACCGCCCGCCCCCGTCCGGCCCCAGTCCGGGCCCGACCGTGCCCACGCCCGGTCCAGCCGCTCGTACCGCCGTCGGACCAGCCCCCGAACGACTGTCCGCCGGACGGCCTCGACGAGCCCGGCCGTCAGCAGCATGGTGCCGATGCCGGCCAGGACGGCGTGGTCGCGGGCGGTGGCCGCGGTCAGCGGGCGGTCGACCGGCCGGCCCCGGTCGTCGGTCCAGATCCGGAAGGTGTCGCCCGGCGCGGCGCCGGCCGGCGAGGTGGTCTGGGTCCCGGTGCGCCGGGTGCCGTCGGGCGCGGTCCACTGGGCCGGCACCGGCCGGCGGGGGCGGTGGTCGCCCGCCGGCCCGGCGTCCCGCGCCCGGGTGCCCCCGGCGGGGTCCAGCACCCGGGCGGTAACGGGATGCCGTTGTTCCTGCTGGAGCCGCGCCGACTGCTGGAGCGAGGCGTTGGTCAGGGCGCCGGCGACCCAGCCGGTGGCCGGGGCGGCGAGGCAGATCAGCAGCAGGGCGGCGAGCGCCACCCACGCCTCGGTGAGATCGGTGGCCCGGCACAGGGGATTGTGCCGCCAGCGCCAGAGCCCGACGACCGCACGCACGGGTCCGCACCCCCTTCGTGTCCGTCAACGCGTGTGCCGGGCTCCCGGGTTCCCGCCCCGGCACGGCCTATGCGGCGCGGGGGCGGGGCGGTGCGACGGTCTCACGGGGCCGGTGGCGCGACGTCCGCACGGGCACGGCGGCGCGACGGCGTCACGGGCGCGGCGGCCTCACGGGCGCGGCGGACGGATCACGCGGAGGGCCGGACGGACGGCTGGGCGGACGACCGGGCGGAGGAGGGCCGCCGGTCGAGGATCCTCACGGGGTCGCCCACCCGGATGGCGCCGGTCCCCTCGGGGACCAGGTTCTGGCCGAAGACCATCTTCTTGCCGATGAGGCGGTGCCGGGCCAGCGTGCGCAGCGGCTCCCTGCCGCGCCGTGCCGTCGCCTGGTCGGTGGTCGTCACGACGCAGCGGGCGCACGGCTTGGCGACGCGGAAGGTGACCTCGCCGATCGCGAGGCGGCCCCAGTGGTCCTCGTCCCAGGGGTCGGTGCCCTCGACGACCACGGTGGGCCGGAACCGGTCCATGGGCAGCGGGCCCTCGTCGGGGTGGTCGCCCCGGGCGATGAGGGAGTTGAGGGCGTCCAGCGAGGAGACGGAGGTGACGAGCAGGGGGTAGCCGTCGGCGAAGTTGACGGTCTCGCCGGGCAGCGCGTGATCCGGGTCGATGGGGCGGCGGCGGGCCGGGTCGTCCAGGTGCACCAGGCGTACGGCCTCGCCCAGATAGGCGCTGAACCATGCGTCCGCTGCCTCCCCGGCGGGCACCGCCTCCACCGTGGTGCCGAAGATCTCCGCCGGTACGGTCGCGGCGGGCTCCGGCACGGCGACGGTGAGCGGCTCCGTGCCCGGCGCGGACAGCCGGAGCCCGCCGTCCTGCGACTGTTCGGCGAACGCCAACGCCAGCCGCGCGTGCTGGCGTTGGGTGACCACCTTCGCCGTGGTGTCGATCAGCATCCAGCGGCGGTCCCCGGCGAGCCCCCATGGCTCGACCGCCGCGGTGACGGGTGAGGACCCGCCGAGGGACTTGACCGGACGGATGTGCAGCGCTTGCAGGACAGGAGTCGGCATGGCCTCATCCTGCCAGCACCGATGACGTCCCTCGGACCGGCCGAAGCGGCCCGGTCAGTACCCTCCGCCCTGGTAGGGGCGGTTGTAGGGGTCGTCGTAAGGCGACGGCGTGGGCACCGGCCGGGGCGCCGCCGGGCGCATCGCCTCGTACCCGGCCGGGACCGGCCGCTGCTGCTGGGGCTGCGGCCCCGGGTAGCCGTAGCCGCCGCGGGGAGCGGTCGGCTGCTGCGGGATGTACGGCGCCGGCATGTGCTGCAACGGGGCGGGCTGCGGCGCCGCCTGCTGGGGATAGCCGTACGCCCCGCCGCCGTAGGACGGCATGGGCTGGGAGGGGGCGGCCGGAAGGGCGGGGAGGGCCGCGGGCAGCGCCGGCAGGTAGGAGTTGCCGGTGTCGTAGGCGGCGGGCACTCGGATCGGCGCGATCTGAGGCGTGCCCCGTTCCGCGACGAGGGAGTCGTAGATCGGGGTGTCCGGGAACGACGGCGCGTTGTAGTAAGCGCCGCCGTAGGAACGGGGGGAGGTCATGGCACATAAGGTAAGCCCACGATGTGCCGTATGGGGAGGCCGATAAGCAGGTTCTTTTACGCGGTGTGAGTGGCGGCGGATCGCCAATACGAGCGAACCTGGGAAAAACGGTCACGGTCCGTGTAAAGGCCAGGCTGATGGGGGGTTACCGGCAGGTCGGTCGCGCATCGCGGAAGGCCGGAGGTGGCCCGTACAGAAATCCCCGCATGATCGCCGGACGTCCGTTCCGCATGTCCATGCTTAAAATGGATCACTCATCACCAGGGAAATTGGACCGGGCTTACGGACCGGCGCTACTCCGCGTGCCGGGAAAGGTGCGCAGCGGCGCCGACTCCGGCTTTACGTCCCCGTCCTGACGTCCCGTCACCCCTCGCCGGCACTCCGGGCCCACGGGGCCGCCCCGGGACGCGGGTAGGTCCGGCCCTTCCACGCGGCCCCGCGGCCCCGGTGGTGCAGCACCGCCGAATCGACCGTCATGCACAGATAGAGGGACGCCGTCACCGGCAGCAGGAGCGCCTGCCACAGCGACTGCCGGTAGTAGCGCAGCATCGGGACGTACGACCCCGCCATGATCGCCCACGCCACCGCGCCCAGCGCACCGGCCGCCGCGTCACCCGCGAACAGCCCCGCACCCACCGCGGCGGGCGGCGCCAGGTACACCACCGCCAGCCCCGCCACCGTCCCGGCCAGCACCACCGGGCTGTGCCACAACTGGGCGTACGCGCTGCGCGCCACCATCCGCCACAGGTCCGCCAGCCGCGGATACGGGCGCACGCTGTCCACCCGGTCGGCCAGCCCCAGCCAGATCCGGCCGCCGGCCCGCCGTACCTCCCGGGCCATCGACACGTCGTCGATCACCGCCTGACGGATCGACTCCGGCAGGCGCGCCCGCACCGCCGTGTCCGTGCGCAGCAGCACGCACCCGCCCGCGGCCGCCGCCGTCCGCGCCCCCGCCCGGTTCACGCGGCGGAACGGATAGAGCTGGGCGAAGAAGTAGACGAACGCCGGAACGATCAGCCGCTCCCAGCCCGTCACCACCCGCAGCCGCGCCATCTGCGACACCAGGTCGAGGCCGTTCGTGGTGGCCGCCGCGACCAGCTCGCGCAGGCTGTCCGGCTCGTGTGCGATGTCCGCGTCCGTCAGCAGCAGGAACTCCGGGCCGCCCGCGCCGGCCGGCGTCCCCGCCGCCCCGGCCGCCGCCCCGCCACGCGCGCGTGCCAGGGCGATCCCGTGCCGCAGCGCCCACAGCTTGCCGGTCCAGCCCGGCTCGGGCGGCCCGGGCGACGTCACCGTCAGCGGGGGCCCGCCGCACCGCACGGCCAGGGCGCGGGCCACGTCCCCCGTACCGTCCGCACTGCCGTCGTCCACCAGGAAGATCTCCAGCGGACCCGGATAGTCCTGGGCCAGCAGCGACGGCAGGGCCAGCGGCAGCACCTCCGCCTCGTCCCTGGCCGGCACCACCACGGCGACCGACGGCCACCGGTCCGGGTCGGCGCGGCGCGGCAGCCGCTGGTCGGTGCGCCAGAAGAAGCCCTGCCCCAGCAGCAGCCACGCCCAGGCGGCCACCGACCCCAGGGCGATCCACGCAATGGTGCTCATTCGCCGCAGTCTGCCCCACAACGGCCGGAGCGCAAGGGTGTCGGCTAGGGTGACCGGGTGAAGATCGCGCTCATGGACTCCGGAATCGGCCTGCTGGCGGCGGCCGCCGCGGTGCGTCGGCTGCGGCCGGACGCGGCTCTCGTCCTCTCCTCCGACCCCGACGGCATGCCCTGGGGCCCGCGCACGGTGGACGACCTCACCACCCGCGCCCTCGCCGTGGCCCGGGCGGCGGCGGCGCACCGGCCCGACGCGCTCGTCGTGGCGTGCAACACCGCCTCCGTCCACACCCTGCCGGCCCTCCGCGCCGCGCTGGAACCCGCGATCCCGGTGATCGGGACCGTCCCGGCGATCAAGCCGGCCGCGGCCGGCGGCGGACCCGTCGCCATCTGGGCCACCCCCCTCACCACCGGCAGCCCCTACCAGCGCAACCTCATCAGGGACTTCGCGGGCTCGGTCCGGGTCACCGAGGTGCCCTGTCCCGGCCTCGCGGACGCGGTCCAGTACGCCGACGAGGAGGCCATCGACCGGGCCGTCGCCGCGGCCGCCGCGCTCACCCCCGACGACGTCACCTCCGTCGTCCTGGGCTGCACCCACTACGAGCTGGTCGCCGAACGCATCCGCGCGGCCCTCCGGCCCGCCGGACACCCGCCCCTGGAGCTGTACGGCTCGGCGGACGCGGTCGCCGCCCAGGCCCTGCGCCGCGCCGGCGCCCTCCCCGCGCCCGACGCGACCCCCGGCACCGACCTCACGGTGCTGCTCAGCGGCCGCGAGGCGGAGCTGCCCGCCGCGGCCCTCGCCTACGCGGAGGGCCGCCTCCTCCGGGCGGCCGCGCCCACCACCCGCTGAGGCGCCCGGGCCGCTCGTCCGGACGGCCCCCGACGACGGGGCGCGGTGGCGGAACGTGCGTACGCTGCTACGCATGAGGGACCACTCCCGCGACGAGCCGCTCCCCCCTGGTCCGGACCCGGCGCCGGAGCCCGCCCCCGCTTCCGCGGTCGGCCCCGGCCCCGGTTCGGCCCCCGCCGCCGGCCCCGGCCCCGGCCTGGTGGCGACGGCGGCGCCGGTGCCCGACGTCTGGACCGGACGGGCCACCAACCGCGCCCAGTGGGCGCTCGCCGCGGCGGGCGCGGCCTGCGTGGCCCTCGGCGTCGCCCTGGGCGTCGAACTGTCGTGGGCCTCCGGCACGGCCGCCCTGCTGATGGCGGTGGTCGGCTGTGTCGCGGCGGGGCTGCTGGTCCTGTTCGGGACGCTCGCCTTCGTCCACGTCGAGATCACGGTGGACCTGCACGCCCTCGACGTGCGCTGCGGCCACCTGGGCCTGCCGCGCCGGCGCATCCCGCTGGACACCGTGGCGGGCGCCGAGTTCATCCCCTCGGTCACACCGTGCCAGTGGGGCGGGTGGGGTTACCGGTGGCTGCCGGACAAGGGCACGGCGGTGGTCGTCCGCCGGGGAGAGGGCCTCGTCCTGACCCTGAGCGACGGGCGGACCTTCACGGTCACGGTGGACGACGCGGAAACCGCCGTCCACGTCATCCGCCACCGCCTCCGGCTCCGCCACCGCCACCGCCCGGCCCCGACGGGCCACCCCGCCCCGGGCCCCGGTACCACCCCCGTCCCCGGCCCCCCACCGCCCCCGGGCCCACCCTGACGCCGCGGACCGCGGCGTGTGCCCCCACCGCACCGCCGTCCCCTCGGCCTTCTCCTCCGCCTCCTGCGCTCCCTCCGCCCCCCTGCGCCCCCTCCACCCCCCCCGCGCCCCCTCCACCTCCTGCGCCCCTCCGCCTCCTGCGCTCCCTAGGCCTCCTGCGCCCCTCCGCCTCCGGCCGCACCGGGCCGCCCCGCCGCCCGCCGCAGCCCGGGCCGGGCCGGGGCGGGGCGGCGGCGTCGTGCTCGTGGAGCGCGCTGGGGTTCGCACAGGTGGTCGCCGTAGACTCCGCACGTGAGCGCCACCATGACCACCGTCGATGTCCCTCCCCCCGCCCCCGATGAGCGGCGGGGCCGGTTGCCGCGGCGGTTCGTGAGGCCGGCGGCCGCGGTCCTGGCCGGGGTCCTGCTGTTCCTGAGCTTCCCGCCGCGCCCCCTGTGGTGGCTGGCCCTGCCCGGGTTCGCGCTCCTCGGGTGGACGCTGCGGGGCAGGCGCCTCCGGGCCGGCTTCGGCCTGGGGTATCTCGCCGGGCTCGGCTTCCTCCTGCCCCTCCTGGTGTGGACCGGCGAGGAGGTCGGGGCCGGGCCGTGGCTGGCGCTCGTCGCCGCCGAATCGCTCCTCGTCGCCGCCACGTGCCTGCTCGTCGCCGCCGCGTCGCGGCTCCCCGCGTGGCCGGTGTTCGCCGCCGCCGCGTGGATCACGGGCGAGGCGGTACGCGCCCGCGTGCCCTTCGGCGGCTTCCCCTGGGGCAAGATCGCCTTCGGCCAGGCGGACGGCCTCTTCCTCCCGCTCGCCGCGGTGGGCGGTACGCCCGTCCTCGGCTTCGCCGTCGCCCTGTGCGGCTTCGGCCTCCACGAGGCGGTACGGGTCCTCCGCGCGTACCGGAGGACCGGCGCCCTCCCGCGCGGCCCCCTCGCCGCCGCCGCCCTGTCCCTCCTCGTACCGGTCACCGCCGCCCTCGCCGCCCGGCCGCTGGTGTCGGACACCGCCGAGGCCGGCACCGCGACCGTCGCCGCGATCCAGGGCAACGTGCCGCGTCTCGGCCTGGACTTCAACGACCAGCGCCGGGCCGTCCTCGACAACCACGCCCGCCGCACCGAGCGACTGGCCGCCGACGTCGCGGCGGGCCGGGCGCCCCGGCCGGACTTCGTCCTGTGGCCGGAGAACTCCTCCGACCTGGACCCCTACCGCAACGACGACGCCCGGATGGTCATCGACCGGGCGGTCACCGCCATCGGCGTACCGACCGTCGTCGGGGCCGTCCTCACCCCCGAGACCGGGCCCCTCCGCAACACCCTGATCCAGTGGGACCCGCGGCGCGGGCCGGTCGCGACGTACGACAAGCGGCACGTCCAGCCCTTCGGCGAGTACATCCCGATGCGGTCCTTCGTGCGGATCTTCAACAAGGACGTGGACCGGGTCAGCCGTGACTTCGGCCCCGGCACCGAGGTCGGCGTCTTCGACCTCGCCGGCACCAGGGTCGGTCTCGCCACCTGCTACGAGGCGGCCTTCGACTGGGCGGTGCGGGACACCGTCACGCACGGCGCGCGCCTCATCTCCGTACCCAGCAACAACGCCACCTTCGGCCGCAGCGAGATGACCTACCAGCAGCTCGCCATGTCCCGGGTGCGGGCCGTCGAGCACAGCCGTTCCGTCGTCGTGCCCGTCACCAGCGGCGTCAGCGCGATCATCCGCCCGGACGGCACCATCGTCCGGGAGAGCCGTATGTTCACCCCGGACGCCCTGGTCGCCGAGGTGCCGCTGCGGTCCTCCCTGACGCCCGCGACCCGCATGGGCACGCTCCCCGAGGCGCTCCTGGTCCTGCTCGCCGCCGCCGGTCTCGGCCGGGTGGCGTACGGGGCCGCACGCCGCCGGAGCTCCGCCACCGACCGGGGACGGGTCCATGGCAACTCCTGACTTCATCCGGACTCTGCGGGCCACCGCCGGACAACAGCTCCTGTTCCTGCCGGCCGTCACCGCCGTCGTCCTGGACGACGAGGGCCGGGTGCTGCTGGCCCGGCGCGTCGACAACGGCCGCTGGTCGCTGATCGGCGGGATCGCGGAGCCGGGGGAGCAGCCGGCCGTGACCGTGGTGCGCGAGGTGTACGAGGAGACGGCCGTCGAGTGCGTCGTCGAACGCGTCGTCCTGGTGGAGACGCTGCCGCCGGTGACCTACCCCAACGGCGACCGGTGCCAGTTCATGGACACCAGCTTCCGCTGCCGGGCCGTGGGCGGGGAGGCGCGCGTCAACGACGACGAGTCGCTGGAGGTGGGCTGGTTCCCCCTGGACGCGCTGCCGCCGCTGCGCGCCGGAGAGCTGTTCCGGATCGAGCGGGCCCTCACCGACGCCCCCACATGGTTCGCCACCACGGCCGACTGAACCCAACTATGGGCGCGGGCCACATCGGTCGGGCCGCCGGTCCTCCATAGGGTGCCAGGCATGACCGCACCCCACACCGTCACCACCCTCGACCTCGGCGGCCGCACCGCGCTCGTCACCGGCGCGGCGAGCGGCATCGGCCGGGCCTGCGCCCTGCGCCTGGCCGCCGCCGGGGCGAAGGTCCGGGCCGCCGACCGGGACGCCCCGGGCCTCGAAGCCCTGGCCGACGTGGCGCCCACGACGGGCGGGCCGGTCGAACCCCACCTGGTGGACCTGACCGACCTCGACGCGGCCGAGCGCCTGGCGGCGGGCACCGACATCCTCGTCAACAACGCCGGACTGCAACTGGTCCGCCCCATCGAGGAATTCCCCCCGGACGTCTTCCACACCGTCCTCACCGTGATGCTGGAAGCGCCCTTCCGCCTGATCAGGGGCGCGCTGCCGCACATGTACGCGCAAGGGTGGGGCCGTATCGTCAACCTCTCCTCCGTCCACGGGCTGCGCGCCTCCCCCTACAAGTCCGCCTATGTGGCCGCCAAACACGGCCTGGAAGGACTCTCCAAGACGGCCGCCCTCGAAGGCGCGCCCCATGGCGTCACCTCCAACTGTGTGAACCCCGGCTACGTCCGCACCCCACTGGTCGAGGCCCAGGTCGCCGACCAGGCGCGGGCACACGGCATCCCGCCCGAGCGGGTCCTCACCGAGGTCATGCTCAAGGACTCGGCGCTCAAGCGGCTCGTCGAACCCGAGGAGGTCGCCGAGGCCGTCGCCTACCTCTGCTCCCCGCCCGCCTCGTTCATCACCGGCACCTCCCTCGTCCTCGACGGCGGCTGGACCGCGCACTGACCGGGCCGCCGGCCGTCCACAGGGCTGGTGCGACCACCCGTACGACAGGTATCCCTGTGACCATGTCCGAAGAACAGCCGCGTGAGCCGGAGCCCGGCGCCGACCCGGCCGTCTACCTGGGGCTCCTCGCGCGCGGGGCGGCCGCCGAGGCGTACGACCGGCCCGTGCTGCTCGCCCGCGCCGACGGCGCCGGTCCGGCCGCGCTCGCCGCGCTCGAAGGGGCCAAGCGGCTCGCCCTGCGCGTCCGGGCCGAGCTGGAGGGGCGGCGGCGCCGCGAGGCCGAGCTGTCCGCGCTCTTCGAGACCGCGCACGACCTCGCGGGGCTCCGCGATCTCGACGCGGTCCTGCGCGCCATCGTGCAGCGCGCGCGGTCGCTGCTGGGCACCGAGGTCGCCTACCTGAGCCTGCACGACCCGGTCGCCGGTGACACCTACATGCGGGTCACCGAGGGCTCGGTGTCGGCCCGCTTCCAGCAACTGCGGCTCGGCATGGGGGAGGGCCTCGGCGGCCTCGTCGCCCAGACCGCCCGGCCGTATGTCACGGAGAGCTACTTCGACGACGAGCGGTTCCTGCACACCCGGGCGATCGACTCCGGCGTACGGGACGAGGGCCTGGTGGCGATCCTGGGCGTCCCGCTCACCCTGGGCAGCCAGGTGATCGGCGTGCTCTTCGCCGCCGACCGGCGCGCCCGGGTCTTCGAGCGCGAACAGGTCGCGCTGCTCGGCTCGTTCGCCGCGCACGCGGCCGTCGCGATCGACACCGCCAACCTGCTGGCGGAGACCCGGTCGGCACTGGCCGAGCTGGAGCGGGCCAACGGCATCATCCGCGCCCACAGCGGTGTCATCGAACGCGCCTCGGAGGTCCACGACCGGCTGACCGAGCTGGTGCTCCGGGGCGGTGGCGTCCACGACGTGGCGGCGGCCGTGGCCGAAGTCCTCGACGGGGCGGTCGAGTTCACCGAGGGGCCGCTGCCCGCCGAGTGCGTCGACGGTCACGCGACCCGGCGCGGCGACGACTGGGTGGCGGCCGTGTCGGCCGGCGGCGAGGCCCTCGGTGCCCTGGTGCTGCGCGGCCACCCCGACCTGGACCCGGTCGACCAGCGGACCCTGGAGCGGGCGGCGATGGTCACCTCCCTGCTGCTCCTCGCCCGCCGCTCCGCCGGGGAGGCCGAACAGCGGGTGCGCGGGGAATTGCTGGACGACCTGCTCGACGCGCCCGAGCGTGACCGGCGCCTGCTCAGGGAGCGTGCCGCGCGCCTCCGCACCGACCTGGACGCCCCGCACGTGGTGCTGGCGGCCCGTATCGACCGGCCCGCCCCGCCCACGGACCCGCACGCCCCCGGCCGGGAGGGCACTGCCCGCGAGGGCGCCGGCCGGGAGGGCGCCGAGCGGGACGGCGCCGACCGGCAGCGCCTGTGGTCGGCCGCCTCGCACCTGGCCGCCACCCGCCACGGCCTCGCCTCCGCGCGCGACGGCGGCACCGTGCTGCTGCTTCCGCTGGGGCCGGGCGACTGCGCGGCCGACCTCGCCCGGCAGACCGCCAAGCACCTGGGCGGCACCCTCCGCGAGCCGGTCACCGTCGGCGCCTCCTCCCCGGTCGACGCGCCCGCCACCCGCCCGGGCGCCATCGCCCCGGCGTACGAGGAGGCGCGCCGCTGCCTGGAGGCGCTGCGCCTGCTGGGCCGCTCCGGCGAGGGCGCGGCCGCCTCGGACCTGGGCTTCCTGGGGCTGCTGCTGGCCGACACCCGGGACATCACCGGCTTCGTGACGCGCACCATCGGCGAGGTCGTCGCCTACGACCGGAGCCGGGGCACCGACCTGGTGCGGACGCTGGACGCGTACTTCGCCAGCGGGATGAGCCCGGTCCGTACGAAGGACGAACTCCACGTCCACGTCAACACGGTGGCACAGCGGCTGGAGCGCATAGGCCGGCTCCTGGGCCCGGACTGGCAGTCGCCGCCCCGGACCCTGGAGATCCAGCTCGCGCTGCGGCTGTACGCGATGTCCGCCGCCGTCGCACGCTGAAACGGCCGGCCGCCCCGGCGGGCGACCGGCCGCGCTCACGGCCCGTGGGCGCTGCCCGGGGGTTCAGCGTCCCGCGGGCAGCGCCCTGGGCTCAGCGCCCTTGGGCTCAGCGTCCCGCAGGCTCAGCGCCCGTGGGCTCAGCGTCCCGCCACCACCCGTTCGTCCTCCGCCTCGTCGGCGGCCAGGTCCCGGTCGCGGGTTTCCCGGGCGCACGCGAGGGCGACCACGGTGATCAGCGCGGCGGCGATGACGTACAGGGCGATCGGCGTCGCACTGTGGTGCTCGGCGAGCAGCGCGGTCGCGATCAGCGGCGCCGGGGCACCGGCCGCGACGGACGAGAACTGTGCCCCGATGGAAGCGCCCGAGTAGCGCACCCGGGTCGTGAACATCTCGGAGAAGAACGCCGCCTGCGGCGCGTACATCGCCCCGTGCAGCACCAGCCCCACGGTCACGGCGAGCAGCAGACTCCCGAAGCTCCGGGTGTCGACGAGCGCGAAGAACGGGAACATCCAGGCCCCGACACCGACCGCGCCGATCAGATAGACCGGACGGCGCCCGATCCGGTCCGACAGCGCCCCCCACGCCGGGATCACCGCGAAGTGCACGGCGGAGGCGACGAGTACGGCGTTGAGCGCGGTCTGCTTGCTCAGTCCGGTCGACGTCGTCGCGTACACCAGGATGAACGCGGTGATGACGTAGTAGCTGATGTTCTCCGCCATCCGGGCACCCATCGCGATCAGCACGTCACGCCAGTGGTGGCGCAACACGGCGACCAGCGGCATCTTCTCCACCGCCGCCGACTCCGCCTTCCGGGCCTCGGCCCGCGCCAGAGCGGCCTTGAAGACGGGTGACTCGTCGACGGACAGCCGGATCCAGAGCCCGACCACCACCAGCACACCCGACAGCAGGAAGGGAACGCGCCACCCCCACGAGACGAACGCCTCGTCGGACAGCAGGGCCGTCAGCGCGGACAGCACCCCGGTCGCCAGCAACTGCCCCGCCGGCGCCCCGGTCTGCGGCCACGACGCCCAGAACCCGCGCCTTCCCGCGTCCCCGTGCTCCGACACCAGCAGCACGGCTCCGCCCCACTCACCCCCGAGGGCGAAGCCCTGCACCAGCCGCAGCACGGTGAGCAGTACGGGCGCGGCCGTACCGATGGTGGCGTGCGTCGGCAGCAGCCCGATGGCGAAGGTCGCCCCGCCCATCAGCAGCAGGCTCAGCACGAGCAGCCTCTTCCGCCCGAGCCGGTCCCCGAAGTGCCCGAACACCAACGCCCCCAACGGCCGCGCGGCGAACCCGACCGCGTACGTCAGGAAGGACAACAGGGTGCCCACGAGCGGGTCGGACCCGGGGAAGAACAGCTTGTTGAACACCAGCGCGGCGGCTGACCCGTACAGGAAGAAGTCGTACCACTCGATGGTGGTCCCGATGAGACTCGCGGCGACGATGCGCTTCAGCGAGTTCGGGTCTGGTGGAGCGGATGCGGGGGCGGCCATGAACACCACTTCCGGACAGTTGGCGGGGACGTTTCCGTGTCGCCATACCGTAGGAACGTGCAGGTCAGAGGCGTATGTGGTGGGACACCATAGTTCTGTGTGCCGGGATGCGCGCCGCCACCATGGGGGCCCGCGGGCGGTGGCCCTGCCGCTCCGCCGCGGACGGAGCGTCGTCAGCGGGCGAAGGCGTCCACCACGATGTCGGCGAGCAGCGCACCCGCCGTGCCGTCCGGGTCGAGATCGGGGTCGTAGATGGTGACGTTGAACCCGGAACAGAGCGGGGAGGCGAGCAACGGCCTCAGCAGGGCGACGAGTTCGTCGGGCAGCAGTCCGTCGGCGTCGGGGCTGTCCACGGCGGGCATGACGCCCGGGTCCAGGACGTCGGCGTCCAAGTGGACCCAGAAGCCGGACACGTCCGGGCTCGCGAAGGACCGCGCGGTGGCCCGTGCGAGTGCCTCCGCGCCCCACTCGCGCAGGTCGCCGACGGTCACCACGGGGATCTTCAGGGCGGCGAGTTCGACGCAGTCCTCGTCGTCCCGGAAGGCGTCGCGGATCCCGAAGAACCGCACGTCCTCGTCCCGCAGATAGGGCTTGAGCCCCTCCAGATCCGTCAGGTCGTCCTGCCCGCGCCCGGTGGCCAGCGCGACCTCCTCGCCGCCGGCCGCGCCGATCAGGCCGGAGTGGCCCGGGTGCCGGAAGTCCGGCGAGGCGTCGACCGCGACGAGCCCGTACCGCCCCAGGCGGCGCAGCGCGAGCGAGGCGCCGAGCTGGATCGAGCAGTCGCCACCGAGTACGACGGGAAAGTCCCCGGCGCGGACATGGTGCTCGATCCGGTCGGCGAGCTTGCGGGTGTAGGAGGCGAGCGCGGCGGCGTTGAAGACCCCGTCGCCCTCCTGCCAGTCCCCGCGGTCGTACCGCGGTGGCACCACCACACCACCCTCCAGCGCCTCCAATCGTCGCACGATCCGCTGTTCCCGCAGGGCTCCGGCGAGCTTGTAGCAGCCGGGAACGGTACCGGGGGCGGGCGGGCGCAGGCCCAGGTTGGAGGGGGCGTCGACCACCACGATGTTCCGCATGCGGGCCATCCTCGGCGACGTGGAGCCGGTCCTTCAACCGGAATTGGGGAAGAAAGGGCACGGCGTCCAGGCCCTGCCGCCGCACGTCGTCACGGCCGGCGGTGAAGCGGGCCGGCGCGTCATGGTCGCCGGAGAACAGGACCGCACGCCGCTGCCCGGCACCGGCAAACGCCGGAGGTGTGAGTCCGGTGCGTGGGGCACATCCGTAAGAAGGGCCGTCCGGCCCTGGCCCTTCGACCGGCGTCCGAGGGAAGCTGCAGGAGGACCCCCGTTCCCGGGGGACCGGACAGGAATGACGGAGCCGCATGATGACGGACAACACCCCCGGCGTCCCGACGCGAGGACCGGTCAAGGTCTTCCTCCTCGACGACCACGAGGTGGTACGCCGTGGTGTGCACGACCTGCTGGACGGCGAGCCCGACCTGACGGTGGTCGGAGAAGCCGGCACCGCCGAGCAGGCCCTCGCTCGCGTTCCCGCCCTGCGCCCCGACGTGGCGGTCCTGGACGTGCGCCTGCCGGACGGTGACGGCGTGAGCGTCTGCCGCGAACTGCGCTCCCGCATGCCGGAGCTCCACTGCCTGATGCTGACCTCGTTCGACGACGAGGAAGCCCTCCTCGACGCGATCATGGCCGGCGCGTCGGGGTACGTCCTGAAGCAGATCACGGGAACGGACCTCGTCTCAGCGGTACGCACCGTCGCGTCCGGCCAGTCCCTGCTCGACCCCGGCGCGACCGCCCGTGTGATGGCCCGGCTGCGCGGTGGAGGCCCCCGCGACGAGGAGCAGCCGGGACTCGCCGGGCTCACCGAGCGGGAGCGCGACATCCTGGCGCTGGTGGGGGAGGGGCTGACCAACCGCGAGATCGGCAAGCGCCTCTACCTCGCCGAGAAGACCGTCAAGAACAACATCTCACGCCTCCTGGCCAAGCTCGGCGTGGAGCGCCGCGTGCAGGCCGCCGTCCTGGCCACCCGGATGTCCGGCCGGAAACAGGACCCCCGCCCACCACGCTGAGAATCCCTGACCGATCCGGCGGAGCTGCCGGCCCGGCCGAGCGGCGACCGCGGACGACAGGTGTCATCCGGGTGCCCGGCAGCCCTCGCCGCCGGCTCCGACGGTGGATTCCGGCCGCTTCCGCCACCGGCACCGGAGGAGCGACACGGCTGGATAGGCTGGAGGGAGGACAGAGTGTGACGCTCCGAGGAGGGGCCTGTGGGCGTGGAGGAGTCGTTGTCGCGGATGCCTCAGTTGCGGCTGGACGAGCTGCTGGAGGAGCTGCAGGCACGCATCAACGCCGCTCGCGGGACCAGGGACCGTGTCCACAGCCTGCTGGAAGCCGTCGTCTCGGTGGGCCGCGAACTGGATTTGGCGCAGGTGCTGCGCCGTATCGTCGAGGCCGCCGCCCAGCTCGTGGACGCGCGCTACGGGGCGCTGGGAGTCATCGGGCCGGACGGCCGGACGCTGTCGCAGTTCCTGACCACCGGGCTCACGCCGGAGGAGATCGCGAAGATCGGTCACCTGCCGGCCGGTCACGGACTGCTCGGCGAGATCATCCACAATCCCGAACCGCTGCGGCTGCGTGACCTCAGCACGCATGAGGCGTCATACGGTTTCCCGCCGCACCACCCGCCGATGCGTTCGTTCCTCGGCGTGCCGATCCGCGTCCGCGATCAGGTGTTCGGCAATCTCTACCTGACCGACAAGCGGGGCGGGCAGGACTTCGACGCCGAGGACGAGTCGGTGATCTCCACCCTCTCCGTCGCCGCCGGCGTGGCCATCGACAACGCCCGGCTGTACGAGGACTCGCAGCGCCAGCAGCGGTGGCTCCAGGCCAACGCCGAGATCACCAACAGCCTCCTCTCCGGCAGCCCCCGGCTCGCGGTCCTCGAACTGATCGCCCGGCGTGCACAGGAGATCACCGGAACCCGGCTCGCGGACGTGTCGGTGCCCGTCGAGGGCACCGACGACCTGGTGGTCGAGCTCGCGACAGGAGCGGACGAGGGCCGACGGCGAGGCCTGGTCGTTCCTGTCGACGGCACGCTGACCGGCGCCGCGTACACCTCCGGCAGCCCCGTGACCACGGCTTCGCTGGCCGACGACACGCGCTACCACGCCGGGCCCCGTCGGTTCGAGGGACTGGGGCCGGCCGTGGCGGTGCCGCTGGGCACCGGGGCGAAGGACACACGCGGCGTCCTGCTGCTGGCACGTGCCGCGGACGGAGCGCTGTTCGCGGACGAGGAACTCGACCCTCTGCTCGCCTTCGCCGGCCAGGCCGCCCTCGCGCTGGAGCTGGCCGAGCGCCGGCACGACGCCGAGCAACTCGCCCTGCTGGAGGACCGCGACCGCATCGCCCGTGACCTCCACGATCTGGCCATCCAGCGGCTCTTCGCGACCGGGATGACCCTGCAGAGCGCGGCGCGGCTGGTCGAGCACAAGGGCGCCGCGGAGCGCGTCGAGCGGGCCGTGCGCGACCTGGACGAGACCATCAAGATCATCCGGTCGACGATCTTCGGCCTCCGGGCCCGCGAGGAGGACACCGGGCCCAGCCTGCGCGCACACATCGCCCGAGCCGTCGGGGAAGCCGCCTCGGCACTCGGCCACCCGCCGAGGCTCAGCATGGAGGGCCTGCTGGACACCGATGTGCCGGCGCGGGTGGCGGACCACGTGATGGCGGCGCTCACGGAGGCGCTCAGCAACGCGGCCAGGCACGCGCATGCGACACGGGTGGAGGTCACGGTGCAGGCCACGGCCGACGAGGTCATCCTGACGGTGGCCGACAACGGCAGGGGCATCCCCGAGGGCGGCCGGCGCAGCGGCCTGGGAAACCTCGGGGAGCGGGCGCGTGCGGTCGGCGGAACGTTCGTGATCGAAGGATCGGCCGGGAGCGGCACCCGGCTCGTATGGCGTGCCCCCCTGGGCGGCGCGGATGGCGCCTGACTCCGGGCCGGCCGCGGCCCTCAGCCCAGGGGGAGCCGTACGCCGGTGGCGCCGGCGGTCACGGGCGCGGTCACGGCCGGCGGGCCGGCCGTCAGCCGGAAGCCGGTGACGATGCCAGGCCGGATGCGAAGGGCGTGATCCATGGCCCCCGCCACCCACGGCCGGAGGGCGGACCGGTAGTGGTCCAGCAGATCGGGATCCGCCACCGGGCGCGCGTATCCGGTGACGACCACGCTCCAGCCGAGCCGGGTGTCCAGGTCGATCACGTCGGCTTCGTACGCCACGACCAGGCCCGGGCCGTCCGCGGGAGCCGTGAGGGAGGCGAGCGTCGTACCGTCGTGGATGCCGACGACGACGTCGTCGCCGTCGAGGCAGTGGTTGACGGGACGCACCGCGGGCAACGCCTGATGCGTGAAGACGATCCGCCCCAGGGGAACGGTCCCCAGCAGCCGCAGCGCCTCGGTCCGGGACAGCGGCGTCGGATGCCGAGGCGCCACCTCACGGCGAACCCCCGCGTCCCGCGCGTAGTCGTTCATCGTGCGCACCCTTCACTGCGGCCCTGGGGCCGGATCCTCTGGTTCCGACGTCAAGCGTTTCCCCATCCGCCGTCCGGTGCCAGGGCCTGACGGCCCCCTTGGCGGGGCCGGTGGGGCAGTACCCGTACCGCGCGTACGGCGGCACCTCGCGCCGCCGTACGCCCGGACGGCGAACCCCAGGACCTCGGCACTGTCCTCCGGGGCCCCCGCGGGCTCTGTCGGGGGCACTGGTTCCGGTCGTCTTCACCCCCGCCGCGCATGATCGGCCCGTGGCCCGGAAGGGGGACCTCATGGACCGTCCGCGGGGCCGACCGGCCCCTGCCCCGGCCGCGGCCGGGACGGAACGCTGGGGTGACCCGGCCGTGCGGCACGCACGAACACGACGCATCCTTGCCTTGGTCCGGCCCACGAACGGAGAAGCTCATGAGTGACGGCGCATCCGCCCGTACCACCCTGCCGGCGGAGGAGCTCGACGCCCTGGACGCCCACTGGCGCGCGGCGAACTACCTGGCGGTGGGCCAGATCTACCTGATGCGCAACCCCCTGCTGCGGGAACCCCTGCGGCCCGAACACATCAAGCCGCGACTGCTGGGGCACTGGGGAACGTCCCCCGGCCTCAACCTGGTGCACACCCACCTCAACCGGGTGATCAAGGCCCGGGACCTGGACGCGCTGTGCGTCTGGGGGCCCGGCCACGGCGGTCCCGCCGTACTGGCCAACTCGTGGCTGGAGGGAAGCTACAGCGAGGTCTACCCCGACGTGCCCAGGGACGCGAGCGGCATGGAGCGGCTCTTCCGGCAGTTCTCGTTCCCCGGTGGCGTGCCGAGCCACGTCGCTCCGGAAACCCCCGGCTCGATCCACGAAGGCGGCGAACTGGGCTACTCCCTCGCCCACGCCTACGGCGCCGCACTGGACAACCCGGGCCTCTTGGTGACCTGCGTCATCGGCGACGGCGAGGCGGAGACCGGGCCCCTGGCCGCCTCGTGGCACGCGAACAAGTTCCTCGACCCCGTCCACGACGGCGCGGTGCTGCCCGTTCTGCACCTCAACGGCTACAAGATCGCCAACCCGACGGTCCTGTCCCGCCTGCCGCAGGACGAGCTGGACGCGTTGCTGCGCGGCTACGGACACGACCCCCTGCACGTGACCGGGGACGACCCGGCCGAGGTGCACCGGGCGATGGCCGCCGCCATGGACCAGGCCCTGGACCGGATCGCCGGCATCCAGGCCGCCGCCCGCGAGCAGGGCGTCACCCGCCGGCCGCGCTGGCCCGTGATCGTCCTCAGGACGCCCAAGGGCTGGACGGGCCCCGCCGAAGTGGACGGCTCGCCGGTGGAGGGCACCTGGCGTGCGCACCAAGTGCCCCTGTCCGGAGTGCGTGACGACCCCGGGCACCTGGCACAACTGGAGGCGTGGCTGCGCTCGTACCGCCCCGAAGAGCTCTTCGACGACCTGGGCCGTCCCCGCCCCCGGGTACTGGAATGCGTACCGGAGGGGCGGCGCAGGCTCGGGGCCACCCCGCACGCCAATGGCGGGCTGCTCACCCGGGACCTGCCGATCGCCCCTCTGGAGCGCTTCGCCGTCCCCGTCGACAAGCCCGGCACCGACCGCCACGAGCCGACCCGAGTCCTCGGCGCGCTGCTCGAACAGGTGATGGCGGACACCGCGACACGCCGCGACTTCCGTCTGGTGGGCCCGGACGAGACCGCCTCCAACCGCTTGGAGGCCGTCTATGAGGCGAGCGGCAAGGCGTGGCAGGAGCGGACCCTCGATACGGACGAACACCTGGACCGGCACGGCCGGGTCATGGAGGTCCTCTCCGAGCACCTGTGCCAAGGATGGCTGGTGGGGTACCTCCTGACCGGCCGCCACGGGCTGTTCTCCTGCTACGAGGCCTTCGTCCACATCGTCGACTCCATGGTCAACCAGCACATCAAGTGGCTGAAGACGTCCCGTGACCTCCCATGGCGGCCGCCCGTCCCCTCGCTCAACTACCTGCTGACGTCCCATGTGTGGCGCCAGGACCACAACGGCTTCTCGCACCAGGACCCCGGTTTCGTCGACCACGTCCTCAACAAGAGCCCCGACGTCGTACGGGTCTACCTGCCGCCGGACGCCAACACACTGCTGTCGGTCGCCGACCATGTGCTGCGCAGCCGTGATCACGTCAATGTCGTGGTGGCCGGCAAGCAGCCCTGCTTCGACTGGCTCTCCCTCGACCAGGCCCGCGCCCACTGCGCGCGCGGCGCCGGCGTCTGGGAGTGGGCGGGTACCGAGAAGCACGCGGGTGAGCCCGACGTGGTCCTGGCGTGTGCCGGGGACGTCCCGACGCAAGAGGTCCTCGCGGCGGTCACCCTCCTGCGCGCCGAACTGCCCGACCTGGCGGTGCGGGTGGTCAACGTGGTCGACCTGGCCCGGCTGATGCCGCACGAGGAACACCCGCACGGCATGACCGACGCCGAGTACGACGCGCTCTTCACCCCGGACAAGCCGGTGATCTTCGCGTATCACGGCTACCCCTGGCTCATCCACCGCCTCGCCTACCGCCGCGCCGGCCACGCCCACCTGCACGTCCGCGGCTACAAGGAGATGGGTACCACCACCACGCCCTTCGACATGGTCGTGCGCAACGACCTCGACCGCTACCGGCTCGTCATGGACGTGATCGACCGCGTTCCGGGCCTCGCGGTGAAGGCCGCGGTGGTGCGGCAGCGCATGGAGGACGCCCGCACCCGCCACCACGCCTACATCCGCGAGTACGGCACCGACCTGCCGGAAGTCGCCGACTGGAGGTGGACGGACTGATTCGCCGGCCGGGCGCGGCGGCCCCGCCGACCCGGCCGCTCGCCGCCCGCGAGCCCTCGCCGGGCGGCCCCGGGCCGGGCGGTCGGGGCCGCACGCGGGGGCCCGCAGTGGATTCGGTGGACCTCTACGTGGTTCCCCCGATGTCCTGCGGCGGCCCGGGACGCGAGGATGCGGACGAACGGGCTTCCCCGGACCCGAGAGAAGGGGCCACGTCATGGGCTGGATCATCTTTTTCGCGGTCATCATGGCCCCGTCCCTGATCGGATTGACCCTCTCGGTCCGTACCGCCCGGCGGGTCGGCAGGGCGGACCGGGCGATGCGTGCCCTGGCCGCTCGTCCCGGCTGGCAGCGGGTCGAGCGCGACGAGGACGGGGCGCGGTGGGCCGGTCATGCGGTCCACTTCCCGTGGCTGCTGCGGGCGCGGCCCGGAACCACCGTGACCGGCCCGCTCGGCGACCACCGGGTCACCGTCGCCAGGTTCGTCGAGAACCTGACGGGCAAGGTCGACGCCCACTGGCTGGTCTGTGTGTTCGACGTGCCGGGCCGCCGGCCGAACCTGCGGCTGGAGCGCCACTGGAGTGCGGCGGAGCTCGGGCTCACCTTCCACCGGGACGCGCCGTACCTGCCGATGAGCGACGACCGCGCGGGGACGACCGAGCGGTTCTACGCCTCGCGGCTGCCGGAGCGCCTGGTCGAGCTCGCCGCACCGGCGGTCTCGGTGACGAACGACGGGATCTGCTTCGTCCACCACCCGCTGCCGGACGTGGTGGACCCGGACAGGCTGCTGGAGGAACTGGCCGGGATCCTTCCGGACCTCGTCGCGCTCGCCGGGCCCGGCGCCCCGAAATGGGAGCCGGGCTCAGAGGCGGGGGAACACGGCCGTGAAGAACAGCCACAGCAGGACGGCCCAGAAGAGCGCCGCGGCCAGTGACACGAGCAGGGAGCTGCGCCACTTCAGTACCAGGAACGGGAACAGGACCAGGGCCGCCCAATGCCCGGCCACGTCGATGCTGATGCGGGCGGCCTCCCCCAGGGTGCCGGCGCGCCCGGAGGCGATACGGCGCAGCAGCCGCTGGGAGACGAAGCCGTACAGCCCGAAGACGACGGGGAAGAACCACAGCGGTGTGATCGCGACCAGTTCGGACTCCGAGAACGCGTCGAACATGACCATGTAGACGACCCCGGCCCCGGTGAGGCCGACGATCAGCGCGGTCACGTAGAGCGCCGTCAGCGCGACCGGCTCGGTGGCACCGGCCTGCGCGGACGCGGGCGCGGGAGCGAGAGCCGGCTCGGGAGCCGCCACGGGTGAGGCGTACGGAACGTCGGCCCGCGGGACCCGGACCACGTGATGGCAGTAGGGGCAGCGGGCGTCCAGCCCCGCCCGGTCGGCCGGAGCCGAGATCAGATGCCCGCAGGAGGCGTGGAATTCCATCTGCTGACCGGGGTTCATGCGTTGCCCTTCCTGATACCGCTGGAGGAGTGATCATCGCAGCGGCCCCATGGCCCCGGCATCCGGAGAACCACGTAGGGCACGTACGTAGGCGTGTGCACCCGCACGCGCCGCCCGCCGGGTGCCCGCGCGATCGGTCCCGCCGAGCGGCTCAGGTGGTGGCGTCCTCGAAGTGGCCCAGGTAGCGGAAGCGGCCGCCGGTTGCCCGGAAGAGGTACATCGCCTCGGTGGCGTAGCCGGTGCTCGGGCCCGTGTAGCGCAGCCGCTTGGTGACGCCCTGGTGGTCGGTCTCCCGCAACCGGCTCACGAGCGGGCCCCGTTCGGCGGGGGACGGGTCCGGTGCCGTCAGCGCACGCGCCAGGAAGAGCGTGGCGTCGTAGGCCTCCGCGGAGTACCAGGGCGGGGCGGTGCCGAAGCGGTGGCGGTAGGCGGTGACGAAGGACTTCGCGGCCGCCACGCGGGTGGGATCGAGGAAGGTGGTCGCGAAGACCCAGCCCTCGGCGGCGTCGCCGGCCACGGTGAAGAAGCGTGTGTCGAGAGCGCGTTGGGTGGCCAGCCGGGCTCCCGACCAGCCGGCCGCGCGCAGCGCTCGCGCCAGTTCCGCCGCGCGTGCGCCTCCTCCGGCGAACACCACCGCGTCCGCCCTCCAGCCGGCCACCGACTCGGCCAGGGCACGGACGTCGCCTGACGTGGCGCCCTCGGCGGCGAGGGTGCGCCGGGTCGTGGCGCGCTGTCCGGAGGCAAGCGCCTGGGCGACGTCCGCGCAGAGCTCCCAGCTGACGTCGCCCTCGGCCGCGTCGTCGACCAGCACCGTTCGGCGCGTACGGACGGTGCGGACGAGATGGGCGACCAGGGGTACCGCCAGATCGCGGTCGGGGGGCCGGGTGGCCGCGTACGTCCGGTACCTCTCGGCGGACACCCCGTCGAGCCCGACCGACACGCAGACCATGGGCAGCAGCGCGGTCCGGTACTGCTCCAGGACGGCCTCGGCACAGGCGTCGGTGGTCGGCCCGATCACCGCGCGGACCAGCTCGTCGGCCGACAGCCGCCGCGCGATCCGCTGCGCCCGGGTGGTGCTGCCCGCGTCGTCGTGCACCTGGAGAGCGAGGTCGAAGCCGCGGCCGGTACGGGAGTTGTGGTGGTCGACGGCGAGCCGGACGCCCCTCTCCTGCGCCAGGCCGGCGGCCTTCCCGTTTCCCGTCAGATCGGCGTGCAGGGCGATCACCCGCCGGGGCAGCGGTGCGCCGCCCCCGCGTACCGGCGTACGGCGGGGGCGGTCGGCGGTCCACCAGGCGGCCGTGGCGCCGCCCGCCGCCACGATCCCGGCGAACGAACCCAGCGTCAGCAGACGGCGCCGGGTGACGCCCTTGGGTCGTTCCCGCGCGTCCGGCACCGTGTCGGCGGCCGCCGGGGCGCCGGACACCTCGGTCGCCTCGACCGCCGGCAGAGCGAGGACGGCGGCGGAACGGCGGGCGATCAGCCGGGTGAGCGCCTCCGGCAACCAGCCGCCGTCCTCGCCCGTACGGTCCAGAGCCGCATGGATCTCGGGCACGGTGGGGCGGGCACCGGGCTCCTTCGCCAGGCAGGCCCGCAGCAGCGGCAGCAACGGCGCCGGTACGGCGTCCAGGTCCGCCTCGTCGTGGACCGTGCGCACCAGCACCTCGGCCGCCGAGCCCCACCCGAAGGGGCGCCCGCCGGTCACCGCGTACGCCAGCAGACAGCCGAGCGAGAAGACGTCGCCGGCCGGCCCGATCTCCCGGCCCCGCCCCTGGGCCTGCTCGGGGGAGAGGAACCCCGGGGAGCCGACCACCACCCCGCTCGCGGTGAGCGCGGTGTCCTCCGGTGGCCGGGCGATCCCGAAGTCGATCATCCGCGGCCCGTCGACCGCCAGCAGTACGTTGGCGGGCTTGACGTCCCGGTGCACCAGACCCGCCCCGTGCACCGCCGTCAGCGCCTCGGCCAGCCGCGCCCCCAGGACGCGGGCACTCCGGTACGGCAGGGGACCGCACTCCTCCACGGCCTCCGCGAGGGACGGCCCCGGCACGAACTCCGTGGCCAGCCACGGCGACTCCGCGTCGGGGTCCGCGTCGAGCAGAGGGACGACCCAGGGGCTGGCCACCCGGCTGCCCGCGTCCACCTCGCGGCGGAAGCGGGCCCGGAAGCCCGGGTCGTCCGCGTACGCGGCGCGGATGACCTTCACCGCGGTGAGCGAACCTCCCCCGGTGCGGGCCAGGTAGACCACGCCCATGCCGCCCGCGCCGAGGCGGCGCAGCAGCCGGTGGCCCGCGATCCTGGCCGGGTCGGCTCCGCGCAACGGCTCCATCAGCGCCCCATCACGTGGCCACCCGGTACGGCGCCGGGCCCTGGTACGCGAACCTGCCGCCCTCGACCCGCCACAGGTGGACCCCGCTGCCGTCGGGCACCAGCGCCCCGGTCTCCTCGGCGAACGCGAGGTTCCGGGCGATGCCCCGGTGCGACCCGGACCGCAGTGCCGTCGTCAGGGTCTGCCGGGTGCGGCGCCCGGCGCCCAGCGACCGCAGCGTCTTCACGGCGAACCGCGCCACGTCGTACGTCTCCACGGCGTACCGCTCCGGCTCCGCGCCGAAGAGCGTGCGGTGGGCGGCTCGGAACGCCCTGGCCCCGGGTGCCACGGTCGCGTCCATGGCCGGGGCGACGATCACCCAGCCGTCGGCCGCGTCCCCCGCGGCGGTCAGGAACCGGGCGTCGAGCACCCCCTGCGCGGCGAGCCTGGCACCGGGGAAGCCACGGCGGTGGAGTTCCCGGGCCAGCAGCGCGGCCCGGTCGTGGTGACCGGCGAAGACCACCGAGTCGGCGCCCCCCGCCAGCAGGGCGTCCAGGGTCGGCCCGAAGTCGGTGCGCAGTGCGCTGACCACCTTGGGCACGGCGGGCAGCGGGACCTCGCGCAGCACGGTGGCGAGCGTGCTGCTGATCTCCCAGGCGTAGGCGTCCGCCGCCCGGTCGTCGACGATCCCGACCGTGCGCGACTTCGCCGTCCCGCGCAGGTACACGTCCAGGTAGAGGGGCAGCAGTGTGTCCGGCACCCGGGCGTGCAGGAAGGACCGGCTGCCCATCACCTGCAGCACGGTGGCGCCGGGCGTCACCGCGATCAGCGGCAGCGACGCGGCGTCGTACGTCCCCAGCGAGGCCAGGGCGGTGGCGTCGGTGGTCGGACCGATCACCGCCAGCACGGAACGGTCGGCGACGAGTTCCCCGGCCGCCTCGGGTGCCCGGGCCGGATCGCCCGCGTCGTCCACCGTCTTCACGGCGAGCGTGAAGGGCTTGTCCGCACGGGAGTTGAACTCGTGGACGGCGAGCCGCAGCCCCCGCTCCTGCGCCCGTCCGACCGCCTTCTGGTCACCCGTCAGGTCGGCGTGCAGGCCGAGGGTGTGCACCGGACCGGTGGCGGCCCGCGTGGCGTCGCCCTCCCCGCCACGGTCGAGCGCTGCCCACGCCGCCAGTCCACCCCCCGCCGCGGCGACCGCCGCGCCTCCGGCCAGGAGCAGCAGCCGGCGTCTGCCGACGGCACCGGCCGCCGGCCGCGCGGCCGCGGTGTCCGGCGGGACGGGGCCGGCGGACGCGGGGTCGACCTCGGTCCCGTCGACGGCGGGCAGGGCGAGCCCGGCCGCCGAGCGTTCCGCGATCAGCCGGACCAACGGCTCGGGCAACCAGCCGTCGTCCGCGGGGACGTGTGCGTCAGCCGTCCGCGCGGCCGCACCGTCGGCCACCGCGTCCGCCGCGTCGGAGTCCCGCGGCGGCGCCGGACGCACCGCCCGCAGCGCCTCCCGCGGATCGGGTGCCGTTCCGGACACGGCGACCGTGAGCGTCTCCGACAGCGCTTCCGCCGTGGGCCGCAGCCGAGGGTCCCTCTCCAGGCAGCCGCGCACCACCTCGGCGAGCGGTCGCGGTACGCCCTCCAGGTCCGGGGCGTCGTGCACCGTGCGGTACAACAGCGCGTCCGGCGAGCCGGTGCCGAACGGAGGACGGCCGGTGGCCGCGAAGGCCAGCACGCAGCCGAGCGAGAAGACGTCGCCGGACGCGGCCGGCGCGGCCGTGCCCCGCACCTGTTCGGGCGGTACGAAGCCGGGGGTGCCGACCACCACCCCGGTCGAGGTGAGCGCGGTGTCCCGCGGGTCGCGGGCCACACCGAAGTCGATCAGCCGGGGCCCGTCGAGCGCCAGCAGCACATTGCCCGGCTTCACGTCCCGGTGCACGAGGCCGACGTCGTGCAGGTCCCCCAGAGCCTGGGCGAGCCGCGCCCCCAGTACGCGCAGACTCCCCAGGGGCAGCGGCCCGTGGGCCGCGACGGCCTCACCGAGCGAGGGTCCCGGCACGAACGCGGTGGCCAGCCAGGGCCGCGGCGCGTCCGGGTCCGCGTCGACGAGGGACGCCACCCAGGGACTGGTCATCCGGCGGGCCGTCTCCGCCTCCCTGCGGAACCGCTCCCGGAAGCCGGCGTCCTCGGCGTAATCGGGCTGGATCACCTTCAGCGCGACCAGGGAACCGCCGGCCGAGCGGGCCAGGTAGACCACGCCCATGCCGCCCGCGCCGAGTCGTCCGAGCAGCCGATGACCCGCCAGAGCGGACGGGTCGGAGGTACGCAGCGGGTCCATCAGTTCTCCTTCGCGCGCTGCCGGACGCGCGCCAGCATCTGCCCCAGGGCGTCGGCGCCCAGCCGGTGGAGTTCCTGCTCGGTGTGTCCCTGCCCGCCCGTCACGGAGACGGCCACGACGACCGTGCCCAGCCGGGCGACCATCCACCGGTACGGCCGGGCCGCGCCGTCCTTCTCGACGTACTGCCCGGCCTCCAGCACGGAGTCGTCGGCGTAGTCCTGCTCGCGGGCGCCGAAGGGGGTGGCGAGCGAGTTCAGCCCGGTGATCCGGGCGCCGGCCCGGGGGTGCTGCTCCGGGCAGCGCAGGACTTCCTCCAGGGTGGTGCTCAGTTGTTCGTCGGCGCCGAGGACGGAGGAGTGCGCGGTGGCCGCGGCGGTCACCCTGACGGCACCCTTGGAGCCGCCGGCGGGCAGCAGGCTGTAGCGGGACAGGCCGGCCAGTACTCCCCTGGGAGCCTTCTCCCGATCCCAGCGGCAGTCGTCGTCCAGCACGGCCCAGGTGCCCGGCCGGCTCTCGGCCGGATCCTGGGCGACGAAGCCCCGCCCCCAGTCACCCGGAGCGAACACCACCGACTCCACCAGCCTCCGCCCCTCCTCCGGGGTCCGGGGCACCGGGGAGGCGTCGGGGGTGTGGACCGGGGCGGCGGCCGGCCCGCCCGACGGGGGTGCCGTGGAGCGCGGTGAGGCGGTGTGCGCGGACGCCCCGGTCCGCCGCGGGGATCCGCCGTCCGCCGCCTGGGCCGAACACCCGGCCAGCAGACTCCCCGTCACCAGGAGCGGCACCCAACCGCTCCGTACGCCATGGGTGTTGCCTCTCACGCAATCCCCTCTGCACCGCTCGAGTTGTCCGACCGGTCGAACGTAGACGGCGGCGGGGGGCAGCGGCCTCAGGGGAAACACGCAATCGCCTACGGGTTTCGCCCTGTCGCGCGGTGCTGGGCCCTGGGCTCTGGGTGCCGGGCCCTGGGTGCCGGGCCGGGTCAGATGCGTCCCGTGTGCGTGGCGGCGGCGCTGTACGGGGAGCTCACGACCCCGTTCCCAGGCCGACGCGGGTCATGAGTCCGGCCAGGGCCGCCCGGGACGGCACCGACGCCTTGCGGTAGATCGAGGACAGGTGGGTCTCGACGGTGCGCCGGCTGAGGTGGAGCCGGTCGGCGACCTCCTGGTTGCTCAGCCCCTGGGCCACCAGCTCGGCCACCTCCCGCTCACGAGCGGTCAGTTCCGCGAGCTGCGCCGGGAGCGCGGGTGTCTCCGCCATCACCTGCGGGCGGATCAGTTCGGCGAGGTCCACCAGCAGGCGTGCGCCGCCGCCGGTCACGATGCGGTGGGCCCGGTGCCACATCGCGGCGGCCCGGGCTCCCTGCCCGGTGCGCCGCACCAGGGGCGCCGCCCGGAGCAAGGAGTACGCCTCCCACAGGGTCTGTCCGCAGCGGACGTATTCCTCCGTCGCCGCGTCGAGGAGCCGTACGGCCCTGCTCGTCCCGCCGTGGTGCTCGGCCAGTGCGGCCTGGGCGCGCAGGGCGGCCGCCCGCTGACCGTCGAGGCCGAGCCGGTCGGCCTCGCGGGTGGCCTGGGCGACCCAGCGGCCGGCCGCCTCGACGTCCCCGGCGGTCAGGGCCGCCGCGGCGAGGGTGTCGAGCTGGCCGGGACGGATCGACGGCTGGAGCAGGGGCAGTCCGGGGCCGCCGCCGGCCGTCGTGATGGCCTCCTGGGCGCGATGGGGGTCGCCGCCGACGAAGGCCGCGTGCCCGAGCATGCACCAGGCCAGCGACGACCACCAGCCCCTGCCGCGGCCGGCCGCGGCGGTGGCCTCCTCACCGGTGGCCAGGGCGCTTCCGTCGCCCAGCGGCCGGGCCAGCAACAGCACCAGCGTCTTGATGGCCAGGGCGAAGCCCAGCAGGTCGTCGCTGCCCGCCGCCCGGGCGATGGACTCCGCCTCCTCGGCGGCCTCCAGCGCGGACGGCAGACGGCACGTGGTGAGGTGGACGAAGGCGCGGCTCACCAACAGGTGGGGCAGGAGGTGGAGCTGTCCGGTGCGACGGGCGATGCCCAGCCCCCGGGTGATGTGCCGCTCGGCGTCGCCGTACCGTTCCAGCAGGGTTTCCGCCCAGGCCAGCCAGACCAGGGCCTCGCACGGACCGGCGAGGCCGGGATCGGTCAGCGCGTCCGCGAGGGACGCGGCGGAGTCGGCGAACCGGGCCGCCGCCTCCGTCTCCCCCTCGTACGCCTCGCCCAGGGCCGCGAGCGCGAGCGCCGCCGCCTCGCCGGCGGGATCACCGTCGGCGCGGGCGACGGCGACGGCCTGCGCGACGTCCGCGCGTGCCTGTGGATAGGACGCGGTCAGCAGGGCGGACATGCCGAGGGCCAGGCGCAGGGAGACCGCCTGGGCGGGGGCCGGGCCGGGGTCGCGGGACAGCTCCCGGCGCAGCAGGGCGGTGGCCTCGGGGGAGTGGCCGAGGTGCCGTTCCATCACGGCGCACTGGGCGACGGCCCGCGTCCGCAGTTCCGGATGGTCCTCGCCGGCGGTCTCGATCAGGGTGTGCAGCAGGTCCCGGCTCTCCCGGAGGTGCCCGCTGACGCCGAGCGCGCGTGCGCGCGCCAGCACCAGTTCGCCGCGCCGCGCGGAGCGGTCGGGGGTGTCCGGCATATGGGTCAGGACGACGTCCAGCAGATGGGCGGCGGTGGCCGGCGCCGTCGACGCGAACCGTGCGGCCGCCTCGACGAGCACCTCCGCCGCCTCGGCGTCCCAGCCGGTCATCGAGCGGGCGACGTGGCCGGCCCGCTCGGTGGCGGGAGCGCCGCCGCGGGCCAGTTCCCGCGCCGCGCGGCGGTGGAACGCGGCTCGCGGCCCCGGCGCGGTCCTCTCGTAGACCAGGGCCCGGACCAGCGGATGGCGCAACGTCCACCGGCCGCCCGGCCCGGCCCGCAGCACGTCACGCGCCACCAGGGCCCCGGTCTCCCGCTCCACGTCCCGCACGGACCGTTCGCTCACCACGGCCAGCAGGGCGGACGAGGCGTGGTCGCCGAGCGCCGCCACCGCCTCGACCAGCCGGCGCTGCGACCCGGTGAGCGTGCCCAACTCGTCGAGCAGCAGCGCGGCGAGCCCACCGGGCACGTCGGCGGCGGACCCGGCGTACCCCGCGTCCGTGGCGCCGTCGTGTGCGGTGCCCGGGGTGAGGCCCGGCAGGGACGCCCCGGTGCGGTGGGCGTGCCCCAGCGCCAGCAGGTACAAGGGGTTGCCCTCGCTGGCGGCGTGCAGCCGCCTGGCCTGGTCCTCGGCGATGTCGGGCGCGAGTGCCAGGAGGGACTCCCGCTCGGAGAGCGGCTCCAGCGGGAGGTGGAGCACGGTCCCGCTGTCCGCGCCGCGCGTCAGCGCCGCGGTCAGGGAGGTCGGCGTCTGCCGGGTCCGCCGGGCCACCACCAGCAGGACGCCTCCGTGCGCGGGGTGCCGGATCAGATGGTCCACCAGCTCGCGCGACGCGGGACCGGCCCAGTGCACGTCGTCCAGGGCCAGCACCAGACCGCGCTCGCCCAGCCGCGCCAGGAAGGCGGCGATCGCACGATGCAGCCCGAAGCGGGCGGCGGCGCTCTCGGTGGAACCGTCGCCCGGGGCCGGCCGGACGCCGTGCAGCACCGCGTGCGCCTCGGCGAAGGCGGGGTCGGCGAAGGCGGCCCGTGCGCCGGGGTCGGCATCGGCGAACGCGTCCGTGAAGAGCTGGAAGGGAACATGCTGTTCGTACTGGGTGGCCCGTCCGCGCAGGACGGTGACCCCGGCCCGGCGGGCCCGCGCGCACACCTCGTCGAGCAACCTGCTCTTGCCGATGCCGGGTTCACCGACGACGTCGACGACCTGCGCCGGCCCGGAACGGCCCAGGCCGGCGAGCACGGCGTCCAGCCGTTCGAGTTCCGCCGATCTGCCCACCAGTCCCGCCACGTTCCCGTCCCCCCAGGGTGCTTTCCCACCCGCGTCGATCTTCGCCGCCCCACGGGCCACCCTACGGGGCGGTCCTGTGCCCCGCAGGCCACCTCCACCCGCACCGGCCCGCGCGAGGAGGGGCCCGGAAGGCAGGGCCGTCGCCGACTCCTGTGGGGTGCGAGCGCGCTTCCGCGATGGCTACGCCGTGGCAGTGGGATCGATTCGCCAGGGGTCTGTGGCCGCCATCGATCCGGGAGCTTCGTTCGGCTCTCGGAGTCCTGGTGGGTGACCGCACCCGTCTGTGGCCCTGTTCGCGTCCTGGGCCATGTAGATCCAGTCGAATCCGTCGTATCCCTCGGTGTCGAGATGCTGTGCTCGGCTGAGCCCCGCGCGTATCGCCACGCGCTGAGAAGCGACGTTGGCCGGTCGGACGCGGGCGATCAGCGGGAGGTCGGGCAGGTGATGGGATGCCCAGGTGGCAACCGCGGCTGCGGCTTCACCGGCGAAGCCTTGGCCCCAGGCTGAGGTGGCGAAGCGGTAGAAAAGATTCAGGACCGGGGCCCCGTGCAGTTCCATGGGCTTGATTCCGCAGAATCCGAGCTGCTGGGCGGAGCCGTGGTGCCGGACGACCCAGTACCCATAACCGTACTGCTGCCACTGGTTGTCCCAACGCTGATAAAGCGCCTCTGCTTCCTCGAACCGGGCGAGCGCGTCGGACGGGTTGTGGGTACACGTCCCGGGATCGTGGTGGACGGCGAAGATCGCGTCGACATCGGCTGCGGTTGGACGCCTCAGCAACAGCCGGGCGGTCCGCAGCTCGACGGCTGCTGGGCTCGGGTCACTCATGTCGCGACCGCCTTACCGGTGCGGAAGATTCGGCTCAGGTGGTGGTCCAGGACCGTGTTCGCGGACTCCGTGCTGCGCTGGCCGACGAGGATGCTCGTGCCGAGTCCCGCAGACATGGCAAGCAGGCCGGCTGCCTCCAACCGCGGGTCCACCCCGGGCTCGAGCAGTGCCGCTTCCTGGGCCTGCCGGAGGAGTTCGGTCAGGGCGTCTTCGGCGGCATCAGGGTTCTTGATGAAGGGCTGGGCCGCGAGCGCCGGGTCGTTCACGGCCAGGACCGCGTATGAGGTGTAGAGGTGGTGGAAGGTGCGGCTCTCGTCGTCCGTCGGCAGCGCCGCCATCAGCAGCGCCTCGACGATCGCGCGCGGACCCGGGCTGTTCCCGGCGGCCCGTACCCGGGCGGAGACCCGTTCCCCGAATCTCTCGGCCAGAAGCTCGAGCCCGAAAAGCAGCAACTTCTCCTTGGTCTGGAAGTAGTACTGCACCAGCCGCAGCGATACGCCCGCCTCCGCTGCCACATCGCGCATGCCGACGGCATGCAGCCCGCGTCGGCCGGCGACCCGGATCAGGGCCTCGGCGATCTCGGTGCGCCGTTCTGCGTGGTCCACGCGCTTGGGCATCGGCCGGTTCTCCGCTCGTCGTTCCCACTGCGGCTCCCATGAACCCCTTGATGGTACATCTGTACCAACTCCGTGGTACGTTCGTATCACAAAACCGGAGCGCTGGAGGTGGCCATGCCCGAGACCGCTGCCCGACCCCAGGCCGATGTCGGCCGTTATGTGAGCGATGCCTGGCGGGATCGCTACTTCACGGCCTGCGACGCGGTCTACGCACTGGGGGCGCCCGCGCTCGCGGAAGAGGACGTGGAGACCTCCTTCGGTACGACGCACGTCTACCGCTACGGCTCCGCCGACGAGGCTGTCCGGGACCGCACCCCCGTCGTCCTGGTGCACGGGGCGGGCTCCTGCTCCGCCATGTGGTACCCGAACACCCCCGCTCTCGGCGCGGACCGCCCGGTCTACGCGATCGATACCCTGGGCGATCCCGGTCGCAGCGTGCAGCGCGAACCCATCCACCAGCCCGAACATGCGGCGCAGTGGCTGGATGAGACGCTCGCCGGGCTCGGACTCGACCGCGTCCACCTCGTCGGCTCCTCCTACGGTGGCTGGCTTGCCCTGAACCAGGCGCACCGCAGGCCCGGTCGCCTCGCCTCGGTCACCCTGCTCGACCCCGGCGGCCTGGAGAAGGTGGGGTTGCGCTTCTTCGTCTGGATCTTCGCCAGCCTCTTCGCGACCTTCGCGCCCAAGGCGTTCCGCCCGCGACTGGCGGCCTGGCTCGAACAGCCGGTCCTCGTCGTGCCGGAACTACGCGCGATGATCCGAGCGGCGGTTCGCGCCTACCGCATACGCCGTCCGGCGCCGCTTCCCCTGTCCGAGGAGGAGTTGTCCACCATCCGGACTCCGCTCTATCTGGTGCTCGGCAAGCGAAGCCTCCTCGTGCACCCGCAGCGGCAGGCGGAGCGTGTGCCGCGGCTGATCCCCGGTGCCCGAGCCGAGATCATCTCCAGCACGGGCCACGGGCCGCAGATCGATCACGCGGAGGAGATGAACCGCAGGATGCTGGACTTCATGGTCTCCGTCGACTGACCACCGCCCACGCCGACGGGCCAGGACAGTGCCGAGGACGGCCGGCGGCTACCCGCTCCTGTCCGAGGACGAACTCGCCGGCCTGGACGTCCTCCGCCCGTCCCAGGTCAGCGGGGTGCACGGGGCCGTCTAGGCTTCTGTCCCGGGCCGGCCCGCCGGCCGGTCGGGGATCAGGGGGACGACAGGCCGATGAGCAGCACCACCGGGGTGTTCCCGCCGCTCCAGGCGGACGACCCTCCCGTCGTGGCCGGTTACCGCCTCGCGGCCAGGCTCGGCGCGGGCGGCATGGGCCGGGTGTACCTGTCGCACACCCGGGGCGGCCGCCCGGTGGCGATCAAGGTGGTGCGGCCGGAACTGGCCGACGACCCCGCCTTCCGGCGGCGGTTCCGCCGCGAGGTGGAGGCCGCCCGCCGGGTCAGGGGCGCCTACACCGCGGAACTCGTCGACGCCGACACCGACGGCGCGCCCCCCTGGCTCGCCACTCTGTACGTGCCCGGGCCGTCCCTCACCGGGGCCGTCGCACGGCGGGGCCCGCTGCCGGTGGCCGCCGTGCTGTGGCTGATGGCCGGCGTGGCCGAGGCGCTCCAGGCGATCCACGCGGCGGGGATCGTGCACCGGGACCTCAAGCCGTCCAACGTGCTGCTGGCCGCCGACGGTCCGCGCGTGATCGACTTCGGCATCTCGATCGGCGCCGACCTCTCCTCGTACACGGCCACCGGCTCCACCGTCGGCACACCCCACTTCATGGCCCCCGAGCAGGCGACCGCCGGTGAGGTCACCCCGGCGACCGACGTCTTCGCGCTGGCCCAGACGGCAGCCTTCGCGGCGCTGGGCGAACCGCTGTACGGGGACGGCATCGCACCCGTCGTGCTCTACCGGATCGTGCACGAGGAACCCGACCTGTCCCGGCTGCCCGAGCCGCTGCGCCCGCTGTTCGCCCGGTGCCTGGCCCCCGACCCGGGGGAGCGGCCCACTCCGGCGGAGGTCGTCGAGTGGTGCCGACGGCGACTGGACACGGACGCCGACGCGGGCACCGGGCCGGCCGTCTGGCGCGAGGTCACCGGACCCGAGGCGACCGTCCCGGATCCGGTACGCACCCCGGTGGCCCCGTCCACCGAGGCCGCGACCCGGTTGCTGGCACCCGCCCGGCGCCGGGCGGGCCGACGGCGTACCGCGATGGTCACGGCCGCCGCCGTGACGGCGGGCGCTCTCGTCCTCACGGGCCTGACCTGGCTCGCCGGGGACCGGTTCGGCCTCGGCCTCGGCGAGCGGGCCGCGGACGCGCCCGTCCCGCGACCCGGCCCGACGAGGTCCGCCCGCTCCACGGCGCCTCCGTCGCCCACCCCGCCCACCCCCGGCGGCGCCCTCCGGGCGTCGGGACCCGCCCCGAACGCCTCCCCGGCGCCGGGAGCCCACGTACTGTCCCCCGTGTGGCTGGACGAGAAGAACTCCCTGAGCCTCCGCAAGCCGATGCTGCGCGCTGACCGCGCGGGCGACATCCGTCTCGACTGCGAGGACGACGCCGACTGCGCGCTGCGGAGCGACACCAGCGTGTTCGTGCAGCTCTTCAACGGGAAGGCCGGGTCCCTGGCGGCCTGCCGCCACCTCCTCGGCGGCGCCACCGGCTCCGAGTACCGCACCTGGTCGCTCGCGGCGGCGGACGACGGCACCCAGCTCTGCGTCAAGAACGCCTCCGGCGACATCGCGGTGCTCACCATCCAGGTCAAGCAGACGGCCCTGCGAGATGCCGCCTTCCTGCAACTGGGCATGAACATCTGGAAGAAGGCCGCTTAGTCAGAGGGTGTCTCGCCGGTCGTACCGGGGGACGGCGCCGGGCGGTCCAGCCGCCACACCACCTCGACGCCGCTGCACGCGGGGGCCTCCGGCCGGGCCGGCCGCTCACGCCGCACCTCGGTGAAACCCAGGCGGCGCGGAACGGCGGCGCTGGGGGTGTTGGCCAGGTCGTGCGCCACCTCGACGTACTCGACGTCCGGCAGGGCGAACATCTCGGTCACCACGGCCGCCGTCGCACGGGTGGCGATCCCCCGCCCGGTGGCGGCGGGATGCAGCCAGTACCCGGCCCGCCACCCCCCGGTGCCGGGCAGACGGTGGGCCTGGCACATCCCGACGGGGGTCCCGTCCACGACGACGGCGTAGTTGTACGCGTCGCCGCTCGCCCACCGCGACTCCCACGTCGCCAGGAGCGCCCGGGTGCCGGCCTCGCTGTGGCCGGCCACCCACGACATCCACGGGCGCAGATGCTCCAGGGACTCCTCGATCAGCAGGAACGCCGCGGCGACGTCGTGCTCCCCGCGCCAGCGCCGGAGCGTCACGTCCCCGCGGTCGATGATCTCACTCGGTCGTTCCATGACAGCAGTCATCGTCCCCCCGAACGCCCCGCCGCACAACGGGAGATGGGCACGGACCGCCCGCCCGCTGCCGGCCGTCGCCGCTGGTCGGCGGCGTCCCTTGGTCCTTCCGCCGAGCGGCTGCGGCGTCCTTGGTCGGGACAGCGCATTGCGTACGCGGGGGCGGGCGGACTGAACTGCCGGGGTCAGGAACGGCGGTGGGGTGCTCCCCGGGTCACAGCGCGCCGCCGGCCGGTCAGCGGCGCACCCCTGGACCGGGCGCTCGCGGAACGGACGGCCCGTGCGTGGGGCGGCCGTCTCCAACGGGTGTTCGCCCTGCCCGAGGGGGTGGTGACGCTCACCCGGCCCGCCGGTCCGGAGGGGACGGTGCCGCACACCCAGGGGCGGCCGCTGTCGCCGGACGACGAGCTCCGGGTCGCCGGCCCCGACGGCGAGGACGTGCCCGACGGGCGGACCGGTGAACTCCTCGCCCGCGGGCCGTCCGTTCCGCGCGGTTACTACCGGGCGCCCGGCCACGACGCCCGTTCCTTCACGCCCGACGGCTACCTCCGCACCGGCATGCTCGCCCGGCGCACCCCGGACGGCGACCTGGTGGTGAGCGGCCGTAAGACGGAGGACCTCCACTGAGACCTCCAGTGAGGACCCGTACGGAGGCCCCGTACTGAGCACCCGCGCCGAGGACCGCCACCTCCGGCCACCGTGCTAGATTCCCGGCCGACATGATCAAGCGTCTGATACCGGCCTCGTTGACGGCCCGCTGCCTGCTCGTCGCCGCCGTGGCCGTCGTCGCCACCCTCCTCGTCCTCGCCGCCGGCGGATCCCACCGCGCCGGCCACACGGTCACCCACGTGGTCGGCCCGACCGCGTACGGACCCGCCGAACGCCGCATCACCGTCGCGGCCGGCGACGACTTCACCCTCGAGGTCCCCGCCCGCCCCTACATGGGCGAGCACTGGTACCTGGCCGACCCGGCGCCGGACGCCGATGTCCTCGCCTACGGGGGCACCCACGAGGACATCGAAGGCACCGACGAGGACGTCGCGGGCGGCGGCGACGGCACGGCGTACTTCGACTTCACAGCCCGCGCCGAGGGCACGACGACGGTGACCCTGCTGCACTGCCCGCTGGCCCGCTGCGGCAGCGTCGCCGCGGCCAGGGCCAGCGCCGTACCCGTCCCGACGGCCGGCGCGGCGCAGACGCCGGGCGGTGAGCCGGCGTTCTTCCGTTACGAGATCACCGTGCGCTGAGCCGGCGTCGTTCCGTCACGGAACCGCCGCGCGCCGAACCGCGGGCCGCGCCCGCCGGGCGCTCCCGGCCCCGCCGCCCTTGGGGCGGACGACGCCACCGCCGGAACAGGTCCTGGTGGAGTGAGCGACATGCCGTCCCCCGGCGCGCGGGCGCGGACGGGCGGCGGTCCGGCCCTAAGCTGCGCAGGCCGGGAGGGACCCGGCGGGAAAGCGCAGGACGTCATGCTTGCCGTCACCGTCATCGCGGGCATTCTGTTCACGTGGGCCGTCCTGTCGCACCGGATGGCCCGCTGGAGCATCTCGGCGCCCATCGCGATGATGGTGGCCGGCATCCTGCTCACCCGCGGGGACGACCCCCCGATGTACTTCGACTATGACACCGCCGCCGTGGAGCACGCCGTCGAAGTGGTCCTGGCGCTGATCCTCTTCGTCGACGCGACCGAGGTCCCCCGCGGCGCCATCGGCCGGGAGAAGGGCACCGTCACACGTCTGCTCGGGGGCGCGCTGCCGCTCACCCTGGGCGCCGCGTTCCTGGCCGCCCTCGCGTTCTTCCCCGACCGGCCCGGCTGGGTGCTGGCGGTGCTGGCGACGGTCGTCGTCCCCCTGGATCTCGCCCCGACCTCGGCCGTCGTCCGGGACCGGCGGATCCCGGCGCGGCTGCGTGAGGTGCTCAACGTCGAGGGGGGCATCAACGACGGCATCATCTCGCCGGTCTTCCTGCTGTGCGTGGCCGCCGCCGGCGCCTCGCACACCAAGAGCGCCGACTACACGGACGCGCTGCTGGAGGCGGTCGTCGCGGCGGGCTGGGCCGTGGCCGCCGGTTCGGCCGTCGGCTGGGCGGCCGGGTGGCTGCTGCGCCGCTCCTGGGCGCACGGCTGGACGCAGCCCGCGGCGGCGAGACTGGGCGTGCTGACCGTTCCGGTGGCCGCCTACAGCCTCTCCGTGGCGCTGGGCGGCAACGGATTCGTCGCCTCCTTCGTCGCCGGTGTCTGCCTGGCACCCGCGATGCGGCACCTGCCCGAGGACGCGGTGGAGACGACCGACGACCTGACCGCCCTGCTGGCCCTGGCGCTGTGGTTCCTCTTCGGCCAGATGGTGAACGACGAGTTCTGGGACGGCTTCCACCTGACGGTGGTGCTGTACGCCGTCGTCGCCGTCACCCTGGTCCGGATGGTCCCGGTCGTGCTGGTGCTCCACGGAACGGGGATGCGGTCGCGTGACAAGGCGTTCCTGGGGTGGATGGGGCCGCGAGGGGCGACGTCCATCGTCTTCGGGCTCCTGGCGGCCGTCGAACTGCCCGACGAGAGCGGTGCGTTCATCACCCGCGTCATGGTGATCACGGTCATGGTGAGCATCCTGCTGCACGGGCTGAGCGCCGAACCGATCGCCCGTGCCTACGCCCGCCGCGCCGCCGCCCGCGCCGAGGCCCCCCACCCGGGCGGGACCGGCGGCGGTGGACCGGCCGGGTGACCCGGCCACCGCCGTCCGGTCCCCGTCACCGGGCGAGCCAGAGGTCCGGGCCGAAGACCTCGTAGTGGATCCTCTCGGCGGGCACGCCGCGCCGCAGCAGGTCGCCGCGCACGGCCCGCATGAAGGGGAGCGGGCCGCACAGGTAGGCGGTCACGTCGCCGGGGAGGTCCAGGCCCGAGACGTCGGCCCGGCCGGCCGCCGCGTGCGGGGCCCCGTCGCCGGGCCGCTCGTACCAGAGGTGGAGCCGGGCGTCCGGGAGCGCCCGGACCAGCGCGGCCTGCTCGTCCCGGTGGGCGTGGTCGGCGGGGGAGCGGTCGGCGTGGACCACGGTCACCGGACGGGGTGAGCCGGTGGAGGCGAGGTGGCCGAGCACGGACAGCAGCGGGGTGACGCCGATGCCGGCGGACGCCAGCAGCAGCGGTCCGTCCCCCTCCGGCAGGACCAGGTCGCCGAAGGGGGCGGAGACGGTGAGCACGTCGCCCGGCCGTGCGTGCTCGTGCAGCCAGGTCGACACCTCGCCGTCCGGGTGGGCCGGGCCGCCGGCCACGCGCTTGACCGTGATGCGCCAGTCGGGCCGGCCGGGAGCGGCGGAGAGGCTGTACTGGCGGATCTGCCGTGCCCCGTCGGGCAACTCGACCTGGACGCCGACGTACTGGCCGGGCCGGAAGGGACCGGCGGGGCGGCCGTCGGCGCGGCGCAGGACGAAGGAGGCGGCGTCGGGCGTCTCCTCGCGCCGCTCGACCACCTCCATGCGGTGCCGGACGCCGCCCTCGGCGGCACCGGCCTCCTGGTAGAGGCGGGCCTCGATGGCGATCAGGGCGTTGGCCATCAGCCAGTAGACCTCGTCCCACGCGGCGGCGACCTCGGGCGTGACGGCGTCACCGAGCACCTCGGCGATCGCGGCGAAGAGGTGGTGGTGGACGGTCTTGTACTGGTCGGAGGTGATGCCCAGCGAGGCGTGCTTGTGCGCGATCCGGGCGAGCATCGCGTCCGGACGGTCGTCCGGTCCGTCCAGCAGCATGCCCGCGAACGCCGCGATTGAGCCCGCCAGCGCCCGCTGCTGCTCGCCGTTGGCCTGGTTGCCCCGGTTGAACAGGTCCTTCAGCAGCTCCGGGTGGGCCTCGAACAGCTTGCGGTAGAACAGGGCCGTGATGTCCCCGATGGCGGCGCCGACCACCGGCAGGGTGGCCCGGACGACAGGGGTGGACTGCTCGGAGAGCACAGCGACTCCTTAATTGGTTGATCTTCGTATTTAAGGGGAACGGTTCGCCGCGGACGTGCGTCCGCGTGCGGCCCGCCCCGGCGGGGGCTATTCCGGTGCGGGCCGTTCCACGGGGCGGCCGACCAGTCCGATCAGTACCGGCCCGGTGGGCGAGGCCACCAGGTCCGTCACCGTGAGGGGGTCGAGCGTGGCGTAGAACGCCTCCTGGGCGTCGCGCAGCGCCCGCCGCAGGCGGCACGCCCCGCGCAGCGGGCAGGGCGTGTCGCCCTCGCAGGCGACCACTTCGCCGTCGCCCTCCAGCTCCCGGACCAGCCGCCCGACCGAGGCCTGCCGGCCGGCGCCGGTCAGCGACAGTCCGCCGCCGCGGCCGCGCCGGGCTTCCACCACTCCCAGGTGCTGGAGGCGCGAGATCGCCTTCGCCACATGGGTGTACGGCACGTCCATGACCTCCGCCACCTCCCGCGTGGTCAGGGCCTCGCCGTCCTTCGAGACCGCCAGGCGCATGAGCGAGCGCAGCGCCAGGTCGGTGAACTTCGTCAGCCTCACGGTCCGGACGCTAGCAAATGTGCATGGGATATTCCTATTTAATGGATCCCGGTCGTCGTGTGGCCTGTGTCACCCGGCACGCGGCGGCCGCCGGACGAACGGGCGCGGGACCCTCGCCCGTTACTTGCTGGTAGGGAATGATGGCGGGCAACCATCCACACGGCCGGGGCTGAGGTAGCGGTGACGACTTTCGACGAACGGACCACGGTGCACGCCTTCCGGGACGACGCCCTCGGGGAGCATGACGCCGTCGGCCTCGCCGAGGCCATCCGGCGCGGTGAGGTCGGCGCGGCCGAGGCGGCCCGGGCCGCCGCCGACCGGGTACGGGCGGTCGAGGAACGGCTCCGCGCGGTCCAGGTGCACACCGAACCCCCGGCCCGCACGGCGCCGGCCGGCGGAGCCCTCGCCGGCGTCCCCACCTTCGTCAAGGACAACACCGACTACCTGGGGCTGCCCACCGGCCACGGCAGCGCGGCCTTCTCCCCGCGCGCCGCGCGCCGGCACGCGCCGTTCGCCCGGCAGTTCCTCAGCAGCGGCGTCACCGTGCTGGGCAAGACCCGGCTGCCGGAGTTCGGGTTCAGCCCGACCACGGAGTACGAGGGCGCCGAGCCCGTCCGCAACCCCTGGAACACGGGCTTCTCGGCGGGTGGTTCGTCGGGCGGCAGCGCGGCGCTCGTCGCCGCCGGGGCGGTGCCGATCGCCCACGCCAACGACGGCGGCGGATCGATCCGCATCCCCGCCGCCTGCTGCGGCCTCGTGGGGCTCAAGCCGACCCGCGGCCGGGTCCTGGCCAACGCCCAGAGCCGCCAACTGCCCCTCGACATCGTCTCCGACGGCATCCTCAGCCGCTCCGTCCGGGACACCGCCGCCTTCCTCGCCGCGGCCGAGACGTACTGGCGCAACCCGAAGCTGCCGCCCCTGGGCCTGGTCGAAGGCCCCTCGGAGCGGCGGCTGCGCATCGGGTTCCTGCTGGACTCGCCGAGCGGCGTCCCCTCCGACGCCACGACCCGCGCGGCCGTCACGGAGACGGTGGCCGTTCTCGAACGCCACGGCCACACCGTGGAACCGGTGGAACTGCCGGTGGACCCCCGCTTCACCGGGGACTTCCTCACCTACTGGGGGATGCTGTCCTTCCTCCTGGGCGTCACGGGCCGGACCCTGGGCGCGGACTTCGACCGCCGCCGCATGGACGGCCTCAGCCGGGGGCTGCGCGAGGAGTACCTGCGCAACTGGCGGCGCACCCCCGGCGTGCTCCGGCGGCTGAAGGGCGCCGGGCGCACGCACGCGGCGGCGTTCCGCGGACTGGACCTGGTGCTGTCCCCCGTGCTCGCGCACACCACCCCGCCGATCGGCCACCTGAGCCCGGTCGTTCCCTACCGCACGCTGATCGAGCGGATCCTCGCGTACGTCGCTTTCACGCCGCTCGACAATGTCGTCGGCACACCGTCGATCTCCGTCCCCGCCCCGGTCGTGACGGCGGACGGGCTGCCCGTCGGCGTCATGTTCTCCGGCCGCCCCGGCGCCGAACGGACGCTCTTGGAGGTGGCGTTCGCGCTGGAGGCGGACCGCCCCTTCCGGCGCGTCCAGGACGTCTGACCGCTCCCGCCCGCCACCCACCGCCACCACGGCCCGGCCGGGCGCACCCGAGGCCGCCGTCCCCTCGGGCCCCTGGCGTACACCTCCTTCCCGCGTGCGGGTGCACCCGCCACGGGTCCCGTCGCCATGCCCTCGGCCGGATCGTCCGAATGTCGCCGGTGACCCCGTTAAACCCCTGCGAACCAAGATCACTGCATCGAGGTAATGCGCGTGGTCGCGGGGAGCGAGCGGAGCTCACGGGCCGTTAGTGTTCCCGAGGATCTGGACGGATTCCCCGAGATTGCTCCTCTTTCCTCCCGTATCTCCTCCTCGGGAGTGTGTGGCGTGCCCGTCCGCCGATCACCACCATCGCGAAGGAGAACCCACCCGATGACCGTGGAGACCCGCCCGGAAGCGCAAGCGGAGCCGCCCCGGCAGTCCAGCCTGAGCACCGCGGCCGCCCGCAACCTCGCCACCACGACCAAGTCCGCCCCGCAGATGCAGGAGATCACCTCCCGCTGGCTGCTGCGGATGCTGCCGTGGGTGGAGACGAAGGGCGGCGTCTACCGGGTCAACCGCCGACTGACGTACACCGTCGGCGACGGGTGCATCGAGTTCGTCCAGGACGGTGCGGACGTCCGGGTGATCCCCCGGGAGCTGGGCGAACTGGCCCTGCTGCGCGGCTTCGACGACGTGGAGGTGCTGACCGCGATCGCCGGCCGGTGCGTCCAGCGCGACTTCCGGGCCGGTGAGGTCCTGGTCGAGCGGGACGCCCCCGCCGACCGGATCCACCTGATCGCCCACGGCAGGGTCAACCGGACGTCCGTCGGCAAGTACGGCGACGAGGTCACCGTCGCGGTGCTCGGCGACGGCGACCGGTTCGGCGAGAACGCCCTGCTGGACGCCGACGCCACCTGGGACAGCACGGCGACCGCCGAGACCTCCGGCACGCTCCTCACCCTCTCCCGCGCCGACTTCGCCGCCGTGATGGCCGGGGCGCCCGCCCTCCAGGACCACATCCGGCGCTTCAGCTCGCTGCCCCGGCAACGGCAGAACCGCCACGGCGAGGCCGAGATCGCGATGTCCGCCGGCCACGTCGGCGAGGCCGAGCTGCCGGGGGCCTTCGTCGACTACGAACTCAACCCGCGCGAGTACGAACTCTCCGTCGCCCAGACCGTGCTGCGCGTCCACACCCGGGTCTCCGACCTCTACAACGGGCCGATGAACCAGACCGAGGAGCAGCTCAGGCTCACCATCGAGGCGCTGCGCGAGCGCCAGGAGCACGAGCTGATCAACAACCGGGAGTTCGGGCTGCTCCACAACGCCGCCTTCAAGCAGCGGATCCAGCCCCACTCCGGCCCGCCCACCCCGGACGACCTCGACGAGCTGCTCTGCCGCCGCCGCGGCACCCGGCTGTTCCTCGCACACCCCCGGACGATCGCGGCCATCGGCCGGGAGTGGAACGCGCGCGGGATCTACCCCGACCACGTCGACGTCGGCGGGCAGCACGTGCCGGCCTGGCGCGGGGTCCCGATCCTGCCCTGCAACAAGATCCCCATCAGCAAGGAGAACACCAGCTCCATCCTCGCCATGCGTACGGGCGAGGACAACCAGGGCGTGATCGGCCTGCGCCAGACCGGCCTGCCGGAGGAGTACGAACCGGGCCTGTCGGTGCGCTTCATGGGCATCAGCGAGCAGGCGATCGTCTCGTACCTGGTCACCACCTACTACTCCGCCGCGATCCTGGTGCCCGACGCGCTCGGTGTGCTGGAGAACGTGCAGATCGCCCGCAGGCGCGACTAGGGCGTGTGTCGAAAGTCCCGTCTGGCCGGGGGCGTCCGGCACGCCCGCTCGCCGCGTTGTCGGTCGTCGGCGCAGCCCGCTGCGCTCTCTCCCCCCGCGCCTGGCGGCGCGGGAGGTGCCCCCACCCTCCGCCTTGCGATCGCACGCACCGGGCGCCCCCGGCCCCGCCCTCCGGGCGGACGACGCCACTTTCGAAACACGCCCTAGCGGAACCGACGACGCACCCGCAACGGCCCGGACACCCCCGGGGAGGGCGAGCACGCCCGGGATCCGGGGGCGGCCCACCCCACCCCCCAGCAAGGAGTTTCGGATGCCCGAACCTGGGCTCTCTCCCGCGCAGTCGAGCCTGCCCGCCGCTGCCGCCCGCTTCGGAGAGCACGTCCTCGGCCAGGCCCGCACCACCGGCGCCGAGGCCGCTGCCGACGCCGCCGCCGAGGCCGCCCCCGCGCGGACCGTGCTGCCCGGCCCGCCTTCCCCGCCCGTGTCCCTGCCCGCCAAGGGGGACGCGCCCCCCACCGCCGGGTCCGTGTCCACCACCCTGCCCACCGCCGGGTCCGTGCCGCACGGCGGCCCGGGCGGCGAGCCGGTCGTCCCGGACGGGCGGGAGAGTGCCGGAGCGGTCCGGGGGGCGAACCCCGCGCTGGAACGGATCATGCGCGGTCCCAGCGGCCTCGGCACCGCCGGCCTGCGCTTCTTCCGGCACGACGAGCGGCCCGGGGTTCCGCCGGCAGCGTCGCCCGGGGCCCCCGCGGAGGGCCGTCCCATCCCGGGCCTCTACCACCACCCGGTGCCGGAACCCGACCCGGTCCGGGTCGCGGAGGTCAGCCGCAGGATCAAGTCCTGGGCGGTGGACGAGGTCCAGGCGTTCCCGCCCGAGTGGGAGGACCAGTTCGACGGCTTCTCCGTCGGCCGCTACATGGTCGCCTGCCACCCGGACGCCCCCACCGTCGACCACCTGATGCTCGCCACCCGGCTCATGGTCGCCGAGAACGCCGTCGACGACTGCTACTGCGAGGACCACGGCGGCTCACCCGTCGGCCTCGGCAGCCGCCTGCTGCTGGCCCACACGGCCCTCGACCCGCTGCACACCACGAAGGAATACGAGCCGGACTGGGCGGAGTCCCTCCACGCGGACGCCCCCCGGCGCGCCTACCGCTCCGCGATGGAGTACTTCGTCCAGCAGGCCACCCCCTCCCAGGCCGACCGGTACCGGCACGACATGGCCCGCCTGCACATGGGCTACCTCGCCGAGGCGGCATGGGCCGAGACGGACCATGTCCCGGAGGTCTGGGAGTACCTGGCCATGCGCCAGTTCAACAACTTCCGCCCCTGCCCCACCATCACCGACACCGTCGGAGGGTACGAGCTGCCGGCGGACCTGCACGCCCGGCCCGCCATGCAACGGGTCATCGCGCTCGCCGGCAACGCCACCACCATCGTCAACGACCTCTACTCGTACACCAAGGAACTCGCCAGCCCGGGCCGGCACCTCAACCTGCCCGTGGTGATCGCCGACCGCGAGGACGCCTCGGAACGGGACGCCTACCTCAAGGCGGTCGAGGTCCACAACGACCTGATGCACGCCTTCGAGGCGGAAGCCGCCGCGCTGGCCGCCGCCTGCCCCGTGCCGAACGTGCTGCGCTTCCTGCGGGGCGTGGCCGCCTGGGTCGACGGCAACCACTACTGGCACATGACCAACACGTACCGCTACAGCCTGCCCGATTTCTGGTAAGAAGGATTCATCTGTGACCAGCACCGAGCTCACCAACGCCAACGGCACCTCCGCGTTCGTCCCCGGCCCGGCGTCGCCCTACCAGGGTGACATCGCCCGCTACTGGGACCAGGAGGCCAGGCCCGTCAACCTGCGCCTCGGCGACGTCGACGGGCTCTACCACCACCACTACGGCATCGGCGAGGTCGACCACGCCGCCCTCGGCGACAGCGCCGACAGCGAGTACGACAAGAAGCTGATCGCCGAGCTGCACCGCCTGGAGTCGGCACAGACCGACGTCCTGCTGGACAACCTCGGTTCCATCGGCCGTGACGACACCCTCGTCGACGCCGGCTGCGGCCGGGGCGGCTCCATGGTCATGGCCCACCAGCGCTTCGGGTGCACGGTCGAAGGCGTGACCCTGTCCGCCAAGCAGGCCGAGTTCGCCAACCGCCGCGCCCGTGAACTCGGCATCGAGGACCACGTCGGCGCCCGCGTGTGCAACATGCTGGACATGCCCTTCGCGACCGGGCAGGCCGCCGCCTCGTGGAACAACGAGTCGAGCATGTACGTCGACCTGCACGACCTCTTCGCCGAGCACTCCCGCATCCTCCGGGTCGGCGGCCGCTACGTCACCATCACCGGCTGCTGGAACCCGCGTTACGGCCAGCCCTCCAAGTGGGTCTCCCAGATCAACGCCCACTTCGAGTGCAACATCCACTCCCGCCGGGAGTACCTGCGTGCCATGGCCGACAACCGTCTCGTCCCGCAGGCCGTGGTCGACCTCACCGCCGCGACCCTGCCCTACTGGGAGCTGCGGGCCACCTCGTCCCTCGTCACCGGGATCGAGGAGGCGTTCATCAACTCCTACAAGGACGGCTCGTTCCAGTACGTCCTGATCGCCGCCGACCGCGTCTGACGGGCCGCCGGAAAGCACCATGACGGCAGGCCGGGCCCGTGACCCAAGGGCCCGGCCGACGCCGGACCGGGGCGGCCGGCACCACCGGGACGATTCCCGGCCGCCGAAGTGGTGATGAGGGAAGCATGACGACTCCGGAAGCGCGCACCAGGCTGCAAGAGCTCGAGGACCGGCTGGGCGAGCGGACCCCGCCACCGATCGACGGCCAGACCCGCATCCCGCTGCCCCCGTCCGGCCGGGCGGACGACGAGGACGACGGCTGCGGCACGCCCTGACCGGGCGCGCGCGCCGGTCCGGGCCACCGGACCGGCCGGAGGGCCTAGGCCTCCGGCCCCATGACAGCAGCCGCGCCGGCGGCGAGACTGTCGCCATGATCACCGAGCCGGTCACCGACGCCTACCTGCACCGCATCGGCGCCACGCGCCCCGCACGTCCCGACGCCGACGCCCTGCGCGAGCTGCATCTGCGCCACCTCCGCACCGTGCCGTTCGAGAACCTCTCCATCCATCTGGGCGAGGAGATCGTGCTGGAGGAGAAGGCGCTCCTCGACAAGGTCGTCCACGCCCGGCGCGGCGGTTTCTGCTACGAGCTGGGCGGGGCCTTCGCCGCCCTGCTGCGCGCCCTGGGCTTCCGCGTGGCCTTCCTCCAGGCGCGCACCTTCGGCGAGGAGGGCCGCCCCGGCATCCCCTACGACCACCTCGCGCTGGCCGTCGAGACGGACGACGGCACCGGACCGTGGCTGGCGGACGTCGGGTTCGGCGACCACAGCCACCACCCGCTGGCCCTGGACGAGCGGGGCGAGCAGGAGGACCCGGGCGGCTCGTTCCACCTCCGGGAGACCCCCGACGGCGACCTGGACGTCCTGCGCGACGGGCGGCCGCAGTACCGCCTGGAGCGGCGGCCGCGCGAGCTGTCCGACTTCGCGGCCGGAGCCTGGTACCACCGCACCTCCCCGGCCTCGCACTTCACCCGGTCCCTGATCTGCTCCCTCCTCACCGGGACCGGGCGGACCACGCTGAGCGGCCGCAAGCTGATCACCACCGTCGACGGGCGCCGCACGGAACGGGTGCTGGAGGGCGACGCCGAGACCCTGGCCGCCTACCGGGACCACTTCGGGATCGTCCTCGACCGCCTGCCGCCCGTACCACCGTCACCCGCCACGGCCGGGGACCCGGCTACAGCAGGCGCGTCCGGATGAAGCCGGGCAGGAGTCCCGCGTCAAGCCGCCTTTCCAGCTCGGCGAGTTCGGCCGCCGTGGGAGCCGTCATGTCGAGGTAGCCGGGGTCCTCCGGGGACCGCGGAGCGGCGGGGTCGGGGAGCGCCAGGGGGGAGGTCGCCGGGGACGCCCCGGCGAGGTGGCGCCCCATCGCCGCCGCCGGGCTGGTGCCCAGGCGCATGGGCCGGTCCGCCAGGAAACGCCAGACGTCCTCCTGCACGTCCGGAAGGCTGGGCAGGCTGCCGTGCTCGCCGTTGACGTAACGGGTCTCGCCGACCCAGGGCAGCTTCGCCGACGTGAGCGGGACCCGCCCGTCGCCGTCCCGGTCGGGGTGGTCGGGGACACGGCTGGTGATGCGGTCCATGTGCTGCCAGAGGAAGCCCAGACGCTTGTTGTACGCCAGGCGGAACAGCGTGTTGAAGCCGGTGCCGGCGATGACCGCCATCCGGTCGCGCTGCCGCTGGTCGAGGGAGTGGTGCCACACGTGCAGGTCGTGGTGGTGCCGGGCGGTGGCGTCCAGCAGCGATTGGAGGGCCAGTTGCTGGGCGGGCCCGAGCCCGAGGCGCCAGGCGGCGGCGTCGTAGAGGTCGAAGTTGGCGCACGGGTGGTCGTACTCGGGTCCGTCCTTGACCCCGGTGCCGGGATACACACCCGCCGGGGCGGGGAGCAGGCTCAGGACACCGGACAGCGAGCGGAACGTCTCACGGGACAGGTACGAGCGCAGCAGCGTGAGGAACTCGTGCCCCCACAGGTGGTTCTTGAGGTACCCGCCGATGGCCGGTGAGCCGTAGTGCGGAGTGCCCAGGAACACCACCTTCCCCACGCGGTCCCACAGATCGGGGTGGCGCATCAGCGCGGTGCGCACGACGAGGCCGCCCATGCTGTGGGCGACGAGGTGGACGGGCTCCCGGGGCCCGTCGCCGGAGTGAGCCGCCACCACCGTGTCGTACAGGCGGTCGGCGCTGGTGTGGAGCGGCTTGCGCCAGTCGTACGGGAAGGTGAGGTGCTGGATGCCGTCCTTCCGCTCGGCGGCGAACAGGAACCCTTCGTAGGAGGCGTCGACGGCGACCGGCTGGATCTTGAAGGACGGGTGGGCGTCGCTCCGGCCGTCGGCGGCCAGGGCGAGGCTGTCGATGCGCCGCCGGGACCTGATGTCCAGCCACCAGATGCCGCCCAGCCCGGTGCTGGCGAGCACGCTGCCCATGACGCCCGGGACGAAGACCAGGTTGACGGGGCCGTCGCCGAGGTGGTGCGCCGGGGCGGGGCCGGCCAGCCGGACGAGTTCGTCGTGGACGGCGTCGCCGAGGAGATCACGCAGGGCCGGTGCGCTGTCCGGGTCCCGGACGAGGGCCATCCGGGTGCGGGTGTCCGCGGTGAGGAAGCGCTCGCTCACGCCGTCCGGGTGGTGCGGTGTCGTCACGCCTGCCTCGCTCGGGTCTGCGGTTGCGGATGTGGTTGCGGTTGCGGTGTGCGGGGATCGGGCCGGTGCAGGGCGGCCACTTCGTGGGGCTTGGCGATGCGGACGTGGTAGTCGTTGACGTAGCTGTAGAACAGTCCGCCGATGCTCCGGTACTCGTCCCAGAAGAACTTGCGCGTCTGGGCCAGGGCCTCGCCCGCGGAGGTGGGCGAGCCCTCGTGCTCGCGCGTGTAGAGGAAGTGGAAGAAGACACTGGCGAAGCGGGCGGCGAAGTTGGTGGGCACCTTGCACTCGCTGCCGATGTAGGCGCGGCTGCCGCGCTTGAGGAAGGTGTTCTGCAACTCGTTGCTGTAGGTGTGCTCGGCGGCCGACGTCTCGCAGGCGTTGATGAAGACCAGCGGCCGGTCCGTCATGGGAGCGATGCCCATGTCGGTGAGCTGGAGGACGTCACAGGCGTCGCTGGTGCTGCCGAACCGCAGACTGGGCTTGTTGCCGGCCCCGGTGGACGCCTGGCAGAACACGTAGATGAGGGAGACGGGCGAGGGGTCCCACAGGAACTCCGCGAGCTGGGCCTTGCGGCCCTCGCTCGTCGCGGGCAGCACCTTGGGGCGCCACCCGGACAGTTCCCGCGCGTGCTCCTCGGCCGCGAGCAGCGTCTCGTCGTTCGGCTTGCCGCCCCAGTACATCAGGTGCGCCCGCACGGCGTCGTCGTCGAGCGCCCGGGTGGTGTCGAACGACGGGTGCGAGACGTGGGAGATCCGCAGCCGGAGACCGAGGAAGTCGTGCGCCTGCACCGGCTGCCCGGGGCGGGGCAGCGTACCGCGATACATCAGGGGCCAGGGCACGTGCTGGGGGTCGCAGTTCTCCCAGTGGATGGTCAGCCGGTCGCCGGGCTCCAGTTCCCTGACCATCCTGCTGAGCTGGGCGTCCGGGAACATCGCCTGGAACAGGTGGTGTCCGGCGAGGGCCAGGTCGCGGACCTCCTGGCTGAGCGCGTCCGCGTGCCACGCCTCCTCGTCCTCGTCCCGGAGGGACGGCACGCCCGGCGCCGACCAGTCCGTGCTGGGGCGGAACGCCTCGAGGCGCTTGGCGACGTCGGACGCGGTGATGTCGTTGTACCGCTGCGCCCGGCTCTGCCAGTAGGCGTCCAGGGCCAGTTGGGCGTCACGGATGTACTGGTGGGCCGCCGCCTGGGGCTTCCAGGCGGCGGAGGCGGTCTGCTCACCGGGTGTGCCGGTGACCTGCCTGCACCACCAGACGCCCGGCGGGTTCACGTACAGGGACAGACGGCGGGCCTCCCGCTGCCAGCCCTGCGCGGGGTGCGGGGCGGTCTCCCGGGCCGGTACGTGCTGCCGTGCCCGGACCTGGACGGAGCCGTGCCGGCGGCGGGGGCTCCTCGGCGGGCATAACGCGCGGGCGACCTGGGCCGCCGCGGGTTTCGGTTCGTCGGCGGGGGGCGCCGCGGCGGGCGGGCGCTGGTGCGGGAGGCCGGCCGGTTCCGGGTCCGGGGGCGGGTCGCCGGACGGCTGGTTCGGGGAGCCGGCGCGCAGCCCGTTGCGCGGCTCGCCCGGGTCCGCCTCGTCCACCGGGAACTCGATGGTCAGCTCGCGGTAGGGGTCGCCGTCCACCAGCACCAGCGCGTCGATGCGGGCGGTGCCGGCCTGCCGGGGGGTGACGATGACGGGGCGTTCCTCGGACGGGCCGTGCGGCGGGATCAGCAGGGTGAAGTCGACGTTCCACTGCTGTGCGTCGCCGCTGACGCTGATGCCCGAACCGAAGGAGGGGTCCGCGTCGTCGGGGAGGGCCAGTTCGCATGTAGAGGACCAGACGACCCAGTGCGTGAGCAGTCCGGCGGCGGGGATGTCGTGGGGCGGGACGACCCGGTCGCCGGCCGCCAGGTTGTCCGGGTGGTCGGGACCGACCTGGAAACATCCGGTACGTCTCTCCGCGACCCGCAGGGGCGGATCGCCGGCGGCGCCGTCGTCCGTGAACCAGAAGTTGACGAGCTGGGCGTCCACCGCGTCCAGCTCCTCGCTGGGCAGGACGTGCCGCTCGGCCGTCTCCTCGCTGGACGGGACGTGCCGCTCGGCCGTCTCGCGCCGCCGCGCCACGAGGTCGGCTCCGGTGTCCCCCGTACGGTCGTCGATGTCCTCGGGGTCCTCGGGGTCCTCGGTGTCGCCGTCGTCGGTGCGGTCCGCCTCGGCCTCCGCTGCGGTGTCGGTGAGGTCCGCGTCGTCCCTGTCGTCCCCGTCGCCGCCGCCGTGGTCTCCCTCATCGTCGGCGGGCCCCGGTGGGCCCGTCGGGGTGCTGGGCGGCTCGTCGTCCCCGCCGCCCCGTGAACCGGCCGCATGGTGCGGACCGGCCTCCTCCGGGCCGGTGTCACGTGGTACGTCCCCCCGCGACGCCGCCCCCGGGGGTGCCTCGTCGGGTACGTGGCGCGCCCGCAACCCCAGGGCCAGGTTCTCCAGTTGCGTGAGGAAGTCGTCGGGTGCCGGACGGGAGACGGAGTCCACCGTCATCGGCGGGGGTACGGTGCGGTCGGCGCCGGTGGCCGGGAGCGCGTCGGCCGGCCGGGCACCCTGCTCGTACGTCTTCCGCTGCCCGTACCGGTCGCCGGCCTCCGTGAACAGCTCCGCCGCCTCGTCCAGGGCGGAGAGGGCGCGGTCGTACCGGCCGCTCAGCCGCTGGGCCAGGTACAGGCCGTACAGCGCCCGGGCCGCGCCCAGCGTCCAGCCGTCGGCGAGACTGGTCCGCACCGCCCGTTCCAGGTCGGCCACCGAGGCGGCGATGTCGTTCTCGGCGAGGGCCAGCAGGCCGGACAGATGCGTGAACAGCGCCTGTGCGCGGACGTCACCGCGGCTGGTCACCCTCCGGTGACCGGCCTCGACGAGCTCCCGCGCGGTCCGGACGCCCGTGTCCCCCCGGCGCAGGAGGTAGGCCGTCACCACCGTGGCGAGGTCGGCGACCACCTCCGGGTGGTCCGCGGTGTACTGCGTACAGGCGGAGAGGTTGTCCAGCTCGGCGGCGAGCCAGGCCGCCGCCTGGGACGGGCCGCTGAGGGACGGCGCGCGCTCCGGGAGCGAGCCGCGCACGGCGTCGGGCGTCTCCTGCCGGGTCTCCACCAGGTAGGCGGCCGTCGCCGTACGGCGGTAGTAGTCGACGAGGCGCCTCCGCACCTCCTCCTCGTCCACGGTGTCGTCCGGCGCGCCGGCGCGGGCGAACTGCTCGGCGGGCGCGGCCCGGAGGTACGACGAGACCAGCACGTGCATCCGGAAGCGGCCGGGGGAGACCTCCGTCAGGAGGCTGTGCCGGTACAGCGAGTCCAGGAACTGGTCGGCGTCCTCGACCGAGGTGCCGGCCAGCACGGCGGCCGCGCGCTTCTCCAGTTCGGGGCCCGGGTGCATGCCCAGCCGCCGTAAGAAGTGCCGCTCCGTGTCGTCGAGGGTGCGGACCGAGGTGTCGAGGGCTTCGGACACCGGCGCCCGGCCGCCGGCCGGGCGGGTGAGCCGCCGCTGGGAACGGGACAGGTCGTCGACCAGGTGCGGGACGCGCCATGTGGGGTGGGCGAGCAGGACGCTGGCGGCGAACACCAGGGCCAGCGGCAGGTTGCCGCACAGCCGGGCCACCTCGTGGGCGTTGCCCGCCTCGCCCTCGTAACCGCGGTGCCGCAGCAGACGGTCGAAGAGCCGGGCCGACGCGTCGGGGGCCAGCTCGTCCACCGGGACGGATCTGGTGACCTCGGCGGCCTCCAGCCGGAGTCTGCTCGTCACCAGGGTGAGGCACCCGGGATAGCCCGGCAGCAGTGGTTCCACCTGGGAGAAGTCGGCCGCGTCGTCCAGGATGATCATCATGCGCTTCGAGGACAGGTAGCTGCGCCACATGCCGGCCCGACCGTGGACGCTGGCCGGCTGCACCCCGGCGGGGAAACCGGCCGCCGTCAGCAGGGTGCCGAGGAGCTGGAACGGCGAGGCGGGGGTGTCTCCGGGATCGTGGCCCCGGAGGTTGATGAAGAGCTGGCCGTCGGGGAAGCGGTCGGTCACCCGGTGGGCGGTGTGCACGGCCAGCGCGGTCTTCCCGACCCCGGGCATGCCGTGCACCAGGCAGACGGACGGTTCGTCGGTCGCGTCCGCCGCCTCCAGCAACTGCTCCATCTCCGGTTCACGGCCGGTGAACGCCGACACGTCGCGCGGCAGCATGCGCGCGGGGCCCAGCCGGTCGAACACCGTGGGGACGGGCAGGCACGCCGCGGCGACGGCCGAGGGATCGCCCTCGGGCAGGGTCAGGGGAGCGGCGGGTCCCAGCAGACCCGGCAGGGGCAGGACGGGGACGCCGGTCCCTTGTGTCGCCCAGGCGGTGAGCACCGACAGCGGTGCCGGCTGCGACAGGGAGGCCGGCTGGGACAGGAGGGTGTTGCGGGACGACACCAGGAGCTGGCCGAGCAGCCGCAGCACATTGGGGTCGACCGCGGGGTCGTCGCCCACCAGGTCCTGCAACCGGCGCTGGAGTGTGACCGTCAGTTCGTGTTCCACCCGGGCGTCGTCGTCGTCCCGGGCGGCCAGGATGAGTTCGCGCGCCTCCTCCAGCTCCAGTGAGACGTTGTCGGCCTCGTCGGGCTGGGCGTGACGGACCAGGTCCACCATCCGGTCCCGGACGGGCTGCCAGGCGTCGGTGGCGAGGGCCCCCACGATCGACGCCGACGTCGCAGCCAGAACAAGTGGATCCATCAGGCCCCCGCCCAATCGTCCGTCGTCCCCCACTGTACGAGCCGAGAAGGCGGCCAGGGCTCGTTTCGACAGGTTGTCCAGAAGCATGGCGAGGGGCCCCGTTCACTCTTGCGGCCGGCAGCGGCGCGTCCGCGCGCCCGCCTGCCCGTTGGTGCGTCGTGCGTGATGTGTCGTGCGTGATGCGTCGATCCGTGCATACGTGGTGCGTGGTGCGTGGTCGGTCCTCGGTCACGACCGGTGCGGCGGGGAACCCCTCAGCCGTCAGGCTCCTGACGCGCTCGCCCCGGACGGACCGGGCGTCGCCGGAGGCAGAAAGGCACGGGGCATATGAACTTCCGTTCGTGAAAAGACACGTGGTGGCCACACTCTGGCGAATAGCGGGAATCTGACGCAGCAACAGACGGTATTGCCTACTCTCCCGGTCCTTCCACGGTGTTACCGAATCGCGACATTCCGTTACCGCACATGCTCCTGTCCTGTGCGCCCGGCGGACCGGACCGGACCGGGCCCGTCCGGACGGGACAGGACCGGGCCCGTCCGGGCCGGGACGCATGACGGGGCGCGGGCAGTGTGCCCGCGCCCCGTCGTGTACGTCCGGGTCGTGCCGTGCCGGCGGTGCTCAGACGGCCCGGTAGGCCGCGGTCAGCTTGGCGACCGCGCCGGGGAGGTCGCCCGTCAGCAGCAGGTGGTCGGCGTCGGCGAACGGCTTCGCGGAGGCCTCGGTGATGTGTCCCGCCATCCTGGCCTGGACGATGTGCCGGGCCCGGCCGACCAGTTCGGCGCCCTGCTCGGAGCGGCCGAGGCCGGCCGCCTGGAGCGCCCTGGCCGCGACGGCGATGGCCTTCAGGGCGGCCTCGCCGTCGCCGGCCGGAGGCCCGGTGCGGGTGGTCAGGCCCCAGCCGTAGGGGAACTGCGGGTCGTAGGCGGCGTCCCCCACGTTGATCGGGAGCTGCTCCTGCGACTTGGGCCAGGTGACGGGGAGCCGGCCGGTGAACCGGCGCTTGCCGTACAGGACGTCGGCGACGCCGTCGCCCTCGGTGCCGGGCAGCCAGGAGGCGACCAGCGCGTCGATGCGGTCCAGCCGGTCGCCGATGAGCTGCGGCCGGCCGGACACGACCAGGACGGCGCACGGCATGGCCGCGCACACCGTGTCGACCGCCGCCCGGTCGGCGTCGGTGAGCTCCAGGTCGTGGCCGTTGCCGACGTCGCCGAATCCTTCGGCGTACGGGGTCTCGCCCACGACCACGACGCCGACGTCGTGGCCCGCGGTGGCGGCGGAGGCGTCCTTGGAGTAGGTGATCGTGGCGTCCGGGGCTGCCTTGCGCATGCCCTCCAGGATCGTGGTGCCCGGGGTGGTCCGGCCCGGGGAGCCCTGCCAGCTGATGGTCCAGCCGCCGGCCTGGTTGCCGATGTCATCGGCGTTGGACCCGGCGACGTACACCTTCTGCGAGGCCTTCAGCGGGAGTACCGCGCCGTCGTTCTTCAGCAGGACCTGGGACGTGGCGGCGGCCTCGCGGGCCACGGCGCGGTGCTCGGCCGAGCCGATCCGGCCGAGGTGGGTGGTGTCCGCGTACGGCCGCTCGAAGAGGCCCAGGGTGAACTTCTGGGTGAGGATCCGGGACACCGCGTCGTCGATCCGGGCCTCGCCGACGCGACCCGCCGTGACCTCGTCCTGGAGCGTGCGGGTGAAGCCCCGGTAGTCGGTCGGCACCATGATCATGTCGAGGCCGGCGTTGACGGACGTGCGGACGTCGCTGGGGTAGTCGCCCGGGATCTGGTCGATGGCCTGCCAGTCACTGATCACGAACCCGTCGAAGCCCATCCGGCCCTTGAGCACCCCATTGATCATCTCGGCGTTGGCGTGCATCTTCACAGGCCCCCGGTCGTCGCCCAGGACGTCCAGCGAGGAGTACGAGGGCATGACCGTGCCGGTGCCGCGCTCGACGGCCTCGGCGAACGGGGCGAGGTGCACCGCCTCCAGCTCCTGGCGGGTGACCTTGGTGACGCCCTGGTCGATGGTGTACGACCCGGTGGTGGAGGTGCCGAAACCGGTGCCGCCGTCGCCGACGAAGTGCTTGGCGCTGGTGAGCACCTTGTCGTTGCGGTCCAGGTCCCTGCCGTCACGGGCGCCCTGCATCCCGTTGATCACGGTCTCCATCGCGGTGACCAGGGCGGGGTCCTCGCCGAACGCCTCGTAGGAGCGGCCCCACCGTTCGTCCCGGGTGACGCACAGACAGGGCGCGAAGTCCCAGGGGATTCCGGTCGCGCGCACCTCCCGGGCCGTCACCGCGCCGGTCCTCGCCGCGATGCCGGGGTCGCGTCCGGCGCCGATGCCGATGTTGTGCGGCATGATCGTCGCGCCGATGACGTTGTTGTGACCGTGCACGGCGTCGACGCCGTACAGGAGCGGGATCTGGAACCGGGTGGCGCGGGTGCGCAGTTGGTAGGAGTCGACCATCCGCGCCCATGCCTCGGGCGTGTTGGGCGTCGGCACCGAGCCGCCGCCGGAGAGCAGCGACCCCAGGCCGTACGCGGCGATGTCGCCCTGCGCCGTGAGGGCGTTGCGTTCCGCCTGGGTCATCTGGCCGGCCTTCTCCGCGAGGGACATCCTCGAGAGCAGGTCCGCGACGCGCTTCTTCACCGGGAGCCTCTTGTCGAGGTACGGCAGCCCATGGGCGTCGACGACGACGTGCGGGGTCTCGGCGGGGGCCTTGGCGCCGCGGACGGTCAGTTCCAGCGGGACGGTCTCCGCGCTCTCGGCGGAGCGGTCCTTGCGGGTGGTGACGGCGATGGTGCGGGTCTCGCCGGAGGCGGTGCCGGCCGGGAAGGTGACGCTGCCGCTGACCGGCCGGTAGTCGTCGCCGGGCGTCGCGCTGCCGTCCCGGGTGGTGTAGTCGACGGTGACGGGTGCGTCGAGCGGGCCGGAACCCGTGGTGGCGACGGAGACCTTCACCCGGGCGGTCCCGCCCTCGGCCACCGGGTACACGGCGGCGTCGGTGACCACCCGGGCGGTGAGGGCGGGGTCGGCCTTCCCGTACAGCTCGACGCCGTCGACGGCGAAGGAACCCGGCGCGCCGGGCGGCAGGGTGAGGGCGTACCCCCACATCTCCTTCAGGCCGAGGACCTGGTCGATGCCGCCGACGGGCTGGTAGTCGGACCGGTACCGGAAGTCGGCGAACGGTATCTCGACGAGGTGCCAGCCCTCCCAGTCGTCGGTGAACGAGGTGGTCCACAGCTCGGACGCCTCGCCGTTGGCGCCGCCGTCCTTGATCTCGAAGCTGACGCGCTTGCCCGAACCGGGCGGCAGGGGAGCGGTGTTCTGTCCGTACCACCAGAAGCGGATGCCCTTGTGGGCCGTCCAGTCCTGTGCCGGGGCGTCGAAGGCGAAGTCGTGGCTGAACCCGCCCCAGCCGCTGATGTCGTACCGGCCTTCGAGGACCTTGCCGCCCTCGGGTGCGTCGGCCCGCGCGCGGAGCTCCAGCTCCGGCCGGTCGTCGGCGTCGCTGCCCCAGGTGAAGATGCCCTCGGCGGGCGGGTCGGCGAAAGGCACCTCGCCCTCGAAGCGGTCGACGGCCCGGGGTGCCGGATCGTCCGCGGCGGACGCCGGCGCCTGGCCGGTCAGCAGGCCGGCGAGTACGGCGGCCGCGGCCAGTACCGCCGTACCGGCTCCGAGCGGAGGTCGTGAGCGTGGCGTGCGTGATCGGCACACTCTTGATCGTGACATGACAGCTCCTGGTCGGTGGGAGAAGCGGGGAGAACCGGCGGGGCGGGCGCCCGGCCGGGGCCGGCGCGGGTGCGTACCGGCGGGGAACGGCCGGGGGGGGGATCCCGGCACGGGGGAGCGGCGGGCCGGCCGCGCCGCGGCCGGCGGGGCGGCAGGTGCCTCACCGGTGGGGCGCGGAACCCCGGACGACCAGGTCGGTGGGCAGCACCACCGGTTCGGCGGGCAGCGCCGTCCCCCCGAGGCCGGCGAGGAGGAGCCGGGCCGCCGTCTCGCCCATCCGCCGCATGGGCTGGCGGACGGTGGTCAGGGGCGGCTCGGTGTGACGGGCGAGCGGGATGTCGTCGAACCCGACGACGGCGACGTCGCCCGGGACGTCCCGCCCCGCCTCCCGGAGGGCGCGCAACGCGCCCCCCGCGATCAGGTCGTTGTGCGCGAAGACGCCGTCGCCGTCCCACCCCTCGGCCAGGGCCCGCTCGACACCGCGCCGCCCGGACTCCTCGGTGAACTCCCCGTCGATGACGTACGCGTCGGGCGCCACCTCCCGGAACCCGTCGAGCCGTTCGCGTACGCAGCCGAAATCCCGCCGGCCGGCCAGCACGAGGGGCCGGGTGCGGCCGGAGCCCACCAGATGACGGGCGGCGGACGCGCCCCCCTCGCGGTTGGTGGTCGCCACCGACGGGAACGCGGGGTGGTGGCCGCGGTCGTCGATCAGGACGACGGGCAGCCCCCGGCGGTACATCTCCGTGAGGGCGCCGAGGGTGCTCTCCGGTTCGACCACCAGCAGACCGTCGAAGGCCCGGGCGGAGACCTGTGCGGTGAAGTGCCGGACCGACTCCGCGCCCCGGTTGCTGCTGAACAGCAGCAGCCCGTACCCGGCCGCCTCGACGGTGTCGGCGACGCCCTGGAGCACCTCGCCCATCCACGGCCAGGTCAGGGACGGCGTCAGTACGGCGATGGTGCGGCTGGTGCCGCGGGCCAGGCCGACGGCACCCGAGCTGGGGACGTAGCCGAGTGCGGCGATCACTTCGCGAACCCGGGCGGCGGTGCCGGGATCCACCTCCGCCCTGGCGTTGAGCACCCGGGAGACCGTCGTCCTGCTGACTCCCGCCTCACGTGCGACATCGGCGATGGTCACGGGCATGCGGGCGCCTCCGCGTCGAGATCCGGTACGGCCGCCGGAAGCGGTTCCGGAACCGGTACCGGTGGGTGCGGCGAGTCAACAGCCGAGTGGACCCGCCGTCAAGACTTCACGCCGAAACCGGAAGGGTTCTCAACTGGCGGCCCAGTAAGGGAGTTGTTCGTTCAGAAAGTGAATGCGCAGGCTCTTGACGCCGCTGCGCAACGGGAGTTCACTCACGCCTCGATACATGGCTTCACCCCGCATCCGTGGCAACTGCGCCGACCCGGTCCAGACCAAACGCTTGACACGCCCGTCACTCACTTCTTCAATCACGTGATGAACTAAGCGCCTCCCCAGGTGCGTTCCCCCCCACCCCCGTCGGCGGGATACCCGCCGGGTGCCCCGTTCCCCACAGGCCCCGGCAGCCGCACGCCCGCACGCGTACGCCCGTCATGCGTGTGTCGTTCGATGTGCGCGGCCCCTTCCCCCGGCACGTCCCCATGGAGGGATGGTCATGCCTCTCCCGCGCTCTCCCCGGCGCCTCCTCGCGGCGCTCGTTCCGGCGCTCGCCCTCGGGTCGCTCGTCACCGGCCCCGCCCAGGGCGCCTCCCCGCCCGTGGCGGGTCCCGCACCCGGCGCGGCGGCGGTGACCGCCCCCGCCGCCCCCGCAGCGCCCGCGGCGGTCACCTTCTCCGACGACTTCGACGGCCCCGCGGGCTCCGCCGTCGACGGCGCGAAATGGCAGATCGAGACCGGCGACAACGTTGCCAACCACGAGCGCCAGTACTACACCGCCGGCAACCGCAACGCCGCCCTGGACGGCCAGGGTCACCTGGTCATCACCGCCCGCCGGGAGAACCCGGGCAACTACACCTGCTGGTACGGGCGGTGCGAGTACACCTCCGCCCGGCTCAACACGGCCGGCCGGTTCACCACCACCTACGGCCACGTCGAGGCCCGGATGAAGATCCCGCGCGGACAGGGCATGTGGCCGGCCTTCTGGATGCTCGGCAACGACATCGGGCAAGTGGGCTGGCCCGACTCCGGTGAGATCGACGTCATGGAGAACGTGGGCTTCGAGCCGTCCACGGTCCACGGCACGCTTCACGGACCGGGATACTCCGGTTCGGGCGGCATCGGGGCCGCCCACACCCTCCCCGGCGGCCAGGCCTTCGCCGACGCCTTCCACACCTTCGCCGTCGACTGGAGCCCCGAGGCGATCACCTGGTCCGTCGACGGCGCCGTCTACCAGCGCCGCACGCCGGCCGATCTCGGCGGACGGCGGTGGGTCTTCGACAAGCCCTTCTTCCTCATCCTCAATCTCGCGGTGGGCGGCTACTGGCCCGGGGACCCCGACGCCGGCACCGTCTTCCCCCAGCAGCTCCTGGTCGACCACGTCCGGGTCACCACCGGCGGCGGCCGGCCCGGCGGCGGGCCCATCACGGGCATCGGCGGCAAGTGCGTCGACGTGGCCGGCGGCAACACCGCCAACGGCACGCCCGTGCAGCTCTACGACTGCAACGGCACCGCCGCCCAGGCGTGGACGGTGGGCGGTGACGGTACGCTCCGGGCGCTGGGCAAGTGCCTGGACCTCGCCTCGGGCGGTACGGCCGACGGCACACAGGTGCGGTTGTGGGACTGCAACGGCACGGCCGCGCAGCAGTGGGCCGTTCCGGCGGCCCGGGACATCGTCAATCCGCAGGCGAACAAGTGCCTCGACGCCGCCGGCGGCAGCTCGGCCAACGGCACCCGCTTGCAGATCTGGACCTGCACCGGTGCCGCCAACCAGAAGTGGACGGTGACCCGCTGACCGCCCCGCACCCACCGCGGGCGTAGCACCGCACGTACCCCCGCCCCCGCCCGCCCCGGGCCTTCGCCGTGACGGCGGCCCGGGGCGGGCCCGGGTCGGGCTCGGGTTGGGGGTCGGCGGCGGCGCGTGTGCGCCATTCGTCGCGCGGACCGCTCGCGTCGCGCGCCGAACGGCGCACCGCCGCACCGGTACGGCGGCCTATCCTCCTGGCATGGAGGCACTGGCCGTACGGCTGTCCGGACTGGACCCGCACGTCGAGGGCGCGTTCCGCGTCGTCACGTTCTACGACACGCTGATGCGCCGGCGGGTCGAACTGTCCGCCCTCACCCGGGCCTCGGCGGGCCTGGCCGAGTGCGTGGCCGGGCTGCGGCTGCACGGCACCGGGCAGGTGATCCGCATGACGCCCGACGGCGGGCGGGCCCCGGTCCCGCCGGCGCCCCCGTCCAGCAGCGGGCCGATCACCCTGGACGAGGAGGAGATCGGCACCGTGTGGCTGGAACGCCCCGGCCCGCCGGATCCGCTGGACGAGGTGCTGCTGGACCGGTTCGCCATCGCCGCCGCGGCCTTCGCCGAACGATACGGCCCGGCCCGCACGACCATGGCCGATCCCGCGCTCGTCGAACTGGCCATCGGCGCCGACAGCGACGAGGCCGCCAGGGCGCGGGCGTTACGGCTCCTGGGCTTCGCCGCCGACCGGCCGGTCCACGTCGTCGCCGTACGCTCCCGGCTCCCGCTCGACCGGATCGGGAGCCTGGTGTGCCCGGCCCGCCCGGTGAAGGCAGCGCCGCTCGCCGGGGTCGGTGTCGTCCTGGCCACCACCGTGGACGTGTCCGCGCTGCCCGCGGGGGTACGCGCCGGGGTCGGTTCCCCGGGCGGTCCCGACCGGTCCTGGCGGGAGGCCCGGGCCGCCCTCCGCTTCACCACCGCCGGTGAGCCCGTCGTCCACCACGCCGGTCTGGGCGCGCTGGCGCTCCTGGCCGAGCTCCCGCCGGACGCCCTCCGCGCCAACCCCGACGTGGCCGCCATCGCCCGGGTCGCGGGCGACCCCGACGACCTGGGAACGCTGGAGGCGTACTGCGCCACCGGGTCCCTGCGCCGGGCGGCCGACCGCCTCCACCTGCACCACAGCAGCGTCGGCCGCCGGCTGGACCACCTGGGCGGGCTCCTGGGCGTCGACCTGACCGGGCCCGCCGGACTCGTACGGGCCAGGCTCGCCCTCACCGCGTGGCGGCTGCTCGGCGAGGACGGTCCCACGGACTGACCGAAACCTTCACGGAACCTGGCCGTCCAGTTGCTGGAACGGCCCTTACGGCAGCTCTCTACCGGTGAGTAACATGCGCGGACCACCCGGCACCCCACCCGCCCGCCTGCCCCACCGGCGGCTAGGAGCACGTCGATGTCGTTCCACCGAGCCTTCCCCGACCCACCTCCCTCGCACCCTCCCCGAGGCGCGGAGGCCCCGTTCCCGAACCCCGCGTCGTCGAACCCCCCGTTCCCGAACCCTCCGTTCCCGGATGCCCCGTTCCCGGACGCCCCGTTCCGGCAGGCGCCCGCCGCGCACTGGTCGCGGGGCCCTCACGAGCCCCACCCGCCGCGGGACGACCTCGGCGCCCTCCGCTCCGGCTACCAGGGGCTCCGCCGGGTGGCCACGCTCACGGCGCTCGGGTACTTCCTGGTCTTCCTGCTCCTGGCGGCCTTCGCGCCCGGGCTCATGACCGGCGAGATCACCGGCGGGCTCACCACCGGCCTGGTGCTCGGCCTCTGCCAGCTTCCGGTGGCCCTCGCCGCCATCGCCGTGTACGAGCGCACCGCCCGCCACCGGGTCGACCCGCTCGCGGCGGCCGTCCGTGAGCGCACCCCGCGGGGGGACCGACGATGGTCCGGCCGCCAGGCCGGGGGTGACCGGTCATGACCGAGTTCGGCGCCGACGCCCAGACCATGTCCCTCGTCGCCTTCATCGCGGTCATCACGGTCACCCTGCTGGTCTGCGTGATGACCGGGCCCGACGACAACGACCTGGCCGAGTTCTACACCGGCTACCGCTCGCTGTCCCCGGTGCGGAGCGGTCTCGCGATCGCCGGCGACTACATCTCGGCCGGCACCGTGCTCGGCACCATCGGCATCATCGCGCTGCTGGGCTTCGACGGGGTCACCCTCACCCTGAGCACCGTGCTCTCGCTGGTCCTGATGATGTTCCTGCTCGCCGAACCCCTCCGCAACACCGGCCGGTTCACCACGGGCGACGTCCTGACCCGCCGGGCGCCCGGGCCTGCCGTACGGATCACCTCCGCCCTGGTCACCCTGGCCGCGCTGCTGCCCCTGGTGGTCTTCCAGCTGGCCGGCGCGGGCGATCTGCTCGCCGTCGTCCTCGGCTTCCACTCCGGCGGCTTCAAGACCGGGTCGATCGTGTGCCTCGGCCTGCTGATGATCGTGTACGCCGCGCTCGGCGGGATGAAGGGCACCGCGTTCATCCAGATCGTCAAGACCGTGGTCCTCCTCGGCGCGGCCACCGCCATCGCGGTACTGATCCTCGCGCGGTTCGACTTCAGTCCGTCGGCGCTGCTGGTGGCCGCCCGGAACGGGAGCGGCGCGGGGGACGCGTACCTCGCGCCGGGGCTCCAGTTCGCGGGCGACGGCCTGGACATGATCGGTACCCAGCTCACCGTCGTGCTGGGCGCTGCGGTGCTCCCGCACATCACCATGCGCATGTTCGGCTCGCGCGGCACGGCGGCCGTCCGGCGCTCGCTGTCCTGGGCCGTCTCCACCGTGGTCGTCACCTGCCTGCTGCTCACGGTGATCGGGTTCGGCGCGGCCGCGATCGTCGGGCACAAGGACCTCGTGGCGGGCGACCCCCAGGGGCAGACGGCGTTCCTGATGGTCAGCCAGGCCGTGCTGGGCGCGGACCCGACCGTGGCGGAGACGCTGCTGTTCACCGCGGTGGCCACCGCGGTCTTCCTGACACTGCTGGCCTCGGTCGCCGGAATCACCCTCGCCTGTGCCAACACGCTGGCGCACGACCTGGTCGCCCACGGCCTGCGCACCTCCGAGCTGAAGGCGTCCACCGAGACGGCCGTCGCCCGGACCGCCGCGGTGGGCGTCGGGGTCGTCGCCATCGCGATCGCGGCGGGCGCCAGGCACCTGAACCTCCAGGCGCTGCTGACCCTGTCCTTCTGCGTCGGCGCCTCCGCGATCGCCCCGGCGCTCGTGTACAGCCTCTTCTGGCGCCGCTACAGTCGCGCGGGGCTGCTCGCCACCCTGGTCGTGGGCACCGTCGCCACCCTCGTCCTGACGGCCGGCAGCACCCTGGTGTCGGGGTCGCCGCGGTCCATGTTCCCCGACGTGGACGTCAACTGGTTCCCCTTCACCACGAGCGGCATCCTCTCCATCCCGCTCGGCTTCCTCGCGGGCTGGCTCGCGACGGTCGCCGGCGGCGGAGACGCGGCCGAACGCGTCCGGCGCTACGACGAGGTCGAGCCGCTGATCCTGGCGGGCGCGCCCGCGGGGGCGGGCGCCGACACCCGCTGACACCGTCCCGCCCGCGCCGCGGAGCGCCCGGCCCGCCCACCGGCAGGCCGGACGCTCCGCTGTGAGCGGCCACCGGTACGCGGAGATCATCCGGGCCCACCGCCGTTCCCGCGACGGCTGAGTCCGGGGCGTACGCCACCCGGAACGGCGCGGTGCGGCGGGGAGCCGACGCGGTGCGGCGGCGGCGACGGCACCGCGCGGCGGGGGAGACGTACGTCACACCCCGCCCCTGTCACATCCCGCCCGGCCCGTCCGTCAAGGAGGTGTCAACGCACCACAACGGCACACCAGGAGTGCACCATGGACGCTCGTCTCAACCTCTTCGGCAACCCGGTCGCGGGCCGCATCCTGCGCCACGTCAACGCCGCCGGAAAGGTCGTCACCGACTCGGCACTGCCGGCCGCGACGCAGGAACTGGTGAAGATACGCGCCAGCCAGATCAACGGCTGCGGATTCTGCACGGACATGCACACCAAGGAGGCCGCGCACGCCGGGGAGACCGCGACGCGCCTCCACCTGGTCGCCTCCTGGCGCGAGGCCACCGTGTTCACCGACGCCGAGCGCGCCGCCCTGGAACTGACCGAGCAGGGCACCCGCATCGCCGACGCGTCCGGCGGTGTCACGGACGAGGCGTGGGCGAACGCCGCCAAGCACTACGACGAGGACCAGCTCGCCGCCCTGGTGTCCCTCATCGCCCTCATCAACGCCTACAACCGCGTCAACGTGATCGTCCGGCAGCCCGCCGGCGACTACACGCCCGGCCAGTTCGGCTGACCGTTCCGGGGCCGGGACCCGTGCCCCGTCCAGCCGCCCCGGCCCGCCCAGCCGTTCCGCCCCGGTCCGTCGCCACGACCGGGCCGGGGCAGGGGGGCCGCCGGGTCACACGACGTCGAGGACGTCGGACACCGGCCGGCGCGGGGTGGCGGGCACGTCCGGGCCGTACCCCAGCCGGATCAGCATCTGGGGGTGGCCCGTCGGCGACAGCGGGTCGCGCACCACCCAGCGCAGCTCCGGCCACTCCAGCACCTGCGAGTTGAGGGACGTGGACAGCCCGTCCGAGGTCGCCAGGAGCAGGACGCGCTCCATCGCCTGACCGGCCCGCAGCCAGTCCTCCGGGCCGTCGTCCCGGGTCCCGAGGACGGCCAGGCACGGCCACTGCTCGAAGACCGCGGTGCGCCGCCCCTCGACCGGGCGGTCACCGGCGAAGTCCCGCACCGGGGCCCGGCCGCCGTGCCGGCGCGGACCGAACGCCCAGGTCGGCACCCCCTCCAGCGCAGCCGCCTCCCTGCCCGTACCGGTCCAGCGGGCGATCTCCTCCCGCACCTCGGGCGACAACCGCTCCTCCTGCTCGGCGTCCCACACCAGGTCGAGCATCGCCTGGACCTGCCAGGCGTCCGGGAAGGCGAGGCGTGCCCCTTCGGCGAGCGCGGCCCCGGCCAGCCCGTCGAGGAGCTCCCGGGGGACCGGCTCGTCCGAGAACGGCTCCCTGCTGGTGCGGCGCCGGCGCACCGCCGGGTACAGGCCGGCGATCTCGTCCTCCCGGTCGGCGGACGCGAACCCGACGATGGCCAGCCGTTCGGGGTCGGCCGGGTCGGGCAGCAGCCGCACCCGTGCCTCCCAGCCGGCCGCCGCCGCGGCCACACGCAGGTTGAACAGCGCGGCACCGCAGCCGACGTGCAGTCCCCGGGCGGAGGGGTCGGTGCGCGGCATCGTCCGCCGCGGGTCCGACATCACCAGCAGCTCGCCACTGCCGCGCACATGACGGAACCGCCAGGGCTGGGCGTTGTGCATCGACGGGGCGGTGGTGGCGGCGGCCACCCAGGACGTCACGGAGTCCGTGTCCGGTGTGCGAACGGGCATGGCGGTCACCTTCCGGGAAGCGGGGCCGGCGGACCCGCCGGCCCCGACAGGAAAGGCCAGGGCGGCTTCACACCCCCAGCGTCGCCCCCGCCGCCCCCGGCGGCCATGGGCCGAACGGCTCCCGTCGGGGCCGAACGTCCCGCCTCCGGGGCGGCCCGTCAGTCCCCCGGCGCCGCCGACGCCCCGGCGCACAGATAGGGACGGGCGAGGAGCAGGCCGGTGGCGGTCATGACGATGCCGACGTACACCGGCGCGAGGTGGACGAGGTCGGTGTAGCGGATCACGCCGTGCACCACGACGGCCGGCAGGAAGCCGGCGGCCGCCGCCGCGGCCAGGGTCCAGAACACCCAGGCCTCACCCCGCCGCCAGCCCCACGCGCTGAGCAGGGTGATGGCCACCGCGGCGGCCATCAGGGCGCCGCCGAAGCCCGCCCGGTCGTGGGCGATGAACGGTACGAGCCGGGGGTTCACGGCTTCCAGCGTCTGCGGGCCGGCGCCCAGGAAGGTCAGGTCGGTCGGTACGAACACGCCGGTCAGACCGACCACCGAGATCACCGCTCCGCCGGCGAACAGCCCCGCTCCCGTGACGATCAGCAGCAACTGGCCGACCAGCGCCCGACGGCGCTCCCGTTCCGGCCCCTCGCGGGCCGGACGCCACCGGGGTGCGTGCGGAGCCCGGCGGACCGCGAGCACGAACATCGGGAACAGCACGAGGGTGGTGGCCGTGTGCAGCGGTTCCACGAAGCCGGTGGCCAGGAAGTAGAACAAGGTGGGGAAGCCGATCGCCCCCGAGAGCAGGTACACCTCGCGGGCCCAGGGCCAGCCGCGTCTGATCCCGCCCAGGGCGAGGCCGGAGTAGAGGGCGCCGATCGCCACCATCGTGCCGGCCATGGTGATCCGGTCGTGCTGGAGGAAGTGCACGAGGTGGTGGTTGGCGGCGTGCAGCTCGCGCAGCGTCATGCCGAGGTAGTCGCGGTCGTACCAGAGCAGCACCGGTCCGAGGGTGATCGCCGCGGCGCCCAGCCCGGCTCCCGTCATCCCGAGCCCGACCAAAAGCGCCCACCACCAGGCGGGCCAGCGGCGGGGATCGCGCCCGACGTCACGCAGCGCCGGAGCGGGCGCGGTGGGCGTGGCCGCTTCGGTGACGCGCTGGAACCATCCGGGTCCGGCCGCGACCAGCACCCCCGGCCGGGCGAGAACGACGGCATCCGGCTCTTCGAGCGCGGTGGCGGCGGCGGTGACCGACGCGTCGGACGTACGGACCACGTGCGGGTCGTCGCCGCTGGTGAACCCGTCGACGAACGGCGCGAGGGCGGCCTCGGTCTCCGGGTCGCGGGCGCGGACCACCAGTGGGATCGAGCGGCCGGCGGCGGCCTCCCGCACGGTCCGCGCGTCGGCCGCCGCGACGGGCGCCACCTCGACGACACCGGCCCCGAGCGGGGGCATGGCGCGTACCGCCTCGCGGGCCAGCGCGGGCGGGACGGATATCCCGAGCCGGGCGGCCAAGGGCACCCCGGCGATCTCGCCGGCGAGCCGCTCGGGCGGATGGCGATGGCCGAACCCCCGGGCGATCAGCCGCGCGCCGGCGGGACGGGAGCCGACCGAGGCCAGCAGCCGCAGTGCGGCGCGCTGCGAACGGCGCCGACCGAGCACGGCGGCGGCCAGGCCGCGCAAGGGGTGGTACGTCCAGTCCGGCATCAGTCGCTCTCGCCCTCCGTCGCCTCCAGGGGTTCACCGGGCCCGGGCGCGGTCCAGCCCAGCACCGGCGTCATGGAACGCAGCGTCGCCCGCATCGGCGTCAGCCGGGCGGCCGTGTCGCGCAGCAGCACCGCGGGCGGCCACGACAACTGGCCCACCGCCCCCAGCCGGGCGGAGCGGCGCGCGACGGCCTGGGCCCGCGGGCGGCGCAGCAGGTCGTACGAGCGCAGCGCGGCGGCCACGTCCCCGGTGCCGTCGAGGCGGTGGGCGAGGGTGACCGCGTCCTCCAGCGCCTGGCACGCGCCCTGGCCCAGGTTGGGGGTCATGGCATGCGCCGCGTCGCCCAGCAGCGCGACCCGGCCGCGGACGAAGGAGGGCAGCGGTGGCAGGTCGTACAGGTCGTGCCGGAGCACCGTGTCCGGAGCGACCGCCGCCAGCAGGGCGGGGACGGGATCCGGCCAGGACCCGAACCGGCGCAGCAGCTCGGCGTGCTCGGACGGGCCGGAGGCCGCCCCCGGCGGCAGCGACGCGGTCGCGAAGCAGTACATCCGCCCGCCCGGGAGCGCCGTGTAGCCGAACCGCGCTCCGCGGCCCCAGATCGCCGCACCCTCGGCGGGCGGCCCGGCGAGCGGCCCGGTGACCATGCGCCAGGCGGTGTAGCCGACGTACCGGGGGCCGGCCGCGTCGGGCCACAGCGCGCGGCGGACCGCACTGCGCAACCCGTCGGCGCCGACCACGAGATCGGGACGGGACACGCCCCCACGGTGTTCGACGACCGGGCGGCCGCCCTCGTCGCGGACCACGGACACCTCACTGTCCGGCCGCAGGCAGTCGCCGGGGAGCGCCTCGGTGAGCGCCCGCAGCAGGTCCGCGCGGTGCAGGACCACCAGGGGACTGCCGAAGCGGCGCGCCAGCTCCGCGTTGTCGGTGCGGGACAGCCAGCGGCCCCGGCGGTCGCGTACGCCGCCGGTGGCCTCGACCGCGCCGAGCGCCCGGACGGTGCCGGCCAGACCGAGCGCCTCCAGCGCGTGGAGCGCGTTCGGCCACAGGGAGATGCCGGCGCCGATCTCGGTGAACTCCGGGGCCCGTTCCAGCACCTCGACGCGCCAGCCCCGGCGATGCAGGGCGATGGCCGCCGCGAGCCCGCCGATCCCGCCGCCGACGATGGTCGCGGCGCGCTGCGGCATGGGTCCTCGCTCTGGTGTCGGGGGCGCCGCCCCGGTCGGGTGGCCGTCAATCCGGTGCCCGGGCGGCGGGCGATGACGCGGGGCCGGCTGAGCAGCGCCTCATAGCAACATGTCGACAGGGGCCTGTCAATGTCCGACGGACGGACCGGCCCGAGGGGGCGCCCGGATACGGACGGCCCGGCCCGAGGGGGCGCCCGGATCACGGTTGTGACCCGGGCGCCCCTCGGTGTCAGCCGGAGAGGACCTTGATGTCGTCGACGGTCAGGTGTGCGGGCGCACCGACACCCCAGAAGCCGGCGAAGGCGGTGACGGTCGTGTGGTCGCCGGAGTTGAAGGGCACGCTGATCTGCCCGAAGCAGGCGGGTGTGGTGGGCGGGCACCAGCCGGGCGCCGGGCCGAAGTGGCGTTCGACGGGCGGCCACGCCCCGGGGAGGCGGACTCCGAAGAAGGCCGTGTCGACGTTGCTCGAAGTGCGGAAGAACCCCGTGATCACGTAGTTGGTGTGCGGGCGCACCGGGATCGGCTGGGACAGGGCGTTCCACACGCGGGTTCCGGGCGAGCTCAGGACGGCGGACCTGCTGCCGGTGTTGGCACCGGTGGGGGAGGTGGAGACGGCTTTCGGGTCGGGGCCCTCCACGGTCCAGGGCGCGGAGACGGCGGAGGTGCGCTGCTCCTCGAATCCGCCGTCCTGGAGGGGGTTGCGGTAGAGCTGGATGTCGACGTTCCAGGCGCCGAAGTTGTCCCAGTCCTGGGGGTCGTTGATCCGCAGGTCGAGCTTCCCGGAGGTTCCGATCTGGCGGCAGCCGAGACGGTTGAGCACCTCGAAGGGCTGCGCGCCGGTGAGGCGGCCGATGAGGCTGTACGCGTTGAGGCCGGGCGCGGGATAGCCCGCGGGGGCGGGCCGCCGGGGGTCGGCGCCGGCCGGGGTGACCCACTGGGAGCCGTCGGCTGGCTGCCACCAGAAGCCGCTGGTGGAGACCTCGTCGTTCATGTGCGGGACGACGCGGACGACGTCGCCGGGACGCAGGCCCCGGGCATCCGAGGGGAAGGTGGTGCCCCGGCCACCGGACAGGTGCAGGGCGGCGGACTCGTCCGGGTCGAACCCGTGGGCGCAGCGGGTCTTCGCGGTGGTGGGGACCGGGCTGGGCTCGGCGTGGGCCGGCGCGCCGTGCGGGAGGCCGGCCAGGACGGCCAGCAGCAGAGTCACGGCCAGGTGGCGGCGGACCCTGCCACCGGGGTGGCTGCCGGGGCCCGGACGGGGGACGGCGGGGGTTTCGGGCCGGCCTGACGCGGCGGGAGCGGGACGGAAGGCGGCGCGGCAGCGCTGCCGGAGCTTGTTCATGCGGTTCTCCTCGTACAGGTGTCGGGGCGGGATGGGTGTCCGGTTGTCCGGCGGGCAGGTCGGAGCGGTCCGGCGGGCAGGCGCCCGGACGATCGCTCCGGGTGGCGGAAGGTCGCGGAAGCGGCGGAAGGACGTGCGGGCCGGCCAGGCACGGACGGCGCTCGGCCGCGGCGCTCGCGGACGAACGGCGAGGCCGGTGGGCCGGATGCGGGCACGGCGGGGCCGCGGGGCGGCAAGGCGCGCCGCGTACCGGAGGTGGCGTGGGACGGCTGTCAGGGGGCAGGCCCGGGGACGCTCCGCGCGCGGGCCTGCCCTCGACGGGGCGTCAGGAGCAGGTCAGGTAGAACTGGTCGGCGACCTTCTGCCGGTCGACCTCGGGGGAGCCGACCTGCACGGCCATCTCGCCCTGCACCACTTGGCCGGACTGGGTGTTGAGCAGCCGGACCTCGAAGGTCTCGTACTGGGTGTTGGGGGTGGTGAAGGTCATGCTGCCCGTACGGGGCTGGTAGCCCCGGCCGGTCAGGCGCTCGTCGGGGTACCAGGTGTAGTGGATGCTCCCGGTGCGCCGGGCGGTCGCGGAGAAGGTGAACGTGATCGGCCGGGTGCAGTCCACGGTGTCGGATCGGGGCTGGACGTGGACGGAGGTGCCCATCAGGATCGGCTCCGGCGGGTTCTTGATGTTCCCCGTACCCTCCGAGGCGCCCGTGGAGGTCCCTTCCGAACCGCCCGCCGACGTGCCCTCCGAGGTACCGGTCGACGTCCCGCCGCCGGGCCCCCGGCTGGTCCCGGCGGTCCCGCCGGCGACCGTCCCGGCGGACGCGCCTTGCACGGACCCGCTCGCCGTGCCGCCGGTCGGCCCGCCGGTGACCGTGCCGCCGGTCGGTCCCTGGCCGGTGCCGCCCGGGGCACTGCCCCCGGGCCCGCCGGTGACGGTGACGGTGACCCCGCCCGTCGGACCGGTCGTGGATCCCCCGGTCGGACCGGTGGTGGGCCCCCAGGTCGGACCGCGCGTCGCACCGTCGGTGGGCCCCCAGGTCGGGCCGGGCGTCGCACCCGCGGTCGCACCACCGGTCGGGCCGGGCGTCGCACCGGCGGTCGCACCACCGGTCGGGGACCCGGTCGGGGAACCGCCGACGGGCGGGTCGGCCCCGTCACGCCACGACGGCGGGTGGAGGTTCATCAGCGCCCCCGCGAGGGCGATCACCGCGGTCACCGCGGCCGTCGCGAGCGCCACCCGGGCGGTCCGCGAACGGGACCCGCCCGCACGCGTGTCCGGATCGGGCGCCCGGACCTCGGCGGCCTCCCGGGCCCGCCGGCGGATCATCCCGGTCAGGGGGGCGGGCAGCCAGCCCGGGCCCGGCTGTCCGGCGCGTTCGCAGCACCAGTCGAGCACCTGGCCGGGACTCGGCCGGTCATTCGGGTCCTTGGCCAGACACCACGCCACCAGCTCCCGCAACTCCTCGGGCACCGGCTCTAGGTCGGGCTCGCCGTGCACGATCCGGAAGCCCATCTCCGACGGCTCGCTGCCGAACGGCAGTCGGCCCGTCGAGGCGAAGGCCAGCAGCGCCCCCAGGGAGAAGACGTCGCACTCCGGCCCCACCGTGCCCCTCGTCAGCCGCTCGGGCGCCACATAGCCGGGCGTGCCCACCAGCATCTGTGTCCGGGTCAGTGTGGTGGCGTCCCGGGTGCGGGCGATCCCGAAGTCGATGACCTTCGGTCCGTCCCCGGCCACCAGCACGTTGCCCGGCTTCAGGTCCCGGTGCACCACGTCGGCGCCGTGGATGGCCGCCAGCGCCTCGGCGATACCGGCGGCGAGCCGGATCACCGTGTCCACCGGCATCGGGCCCTGCTCGCCGACCAGTTCCTGCACCGAGGGCCCGGCCACGTACTCGGTGGCCAGCCACGGGTCGTCGGCGTCCGGATCGGACGCCACCACCGCCGCGGTGAACATCCCGTGCACCCGGCGGGCCGCCGCGATCTCCTGCCGGAACCGGGCCCGGAACTCGGTGTTCCCGGACCGCGCACCGTCGATCACCTTGATGGCGACCTTGCGCCCCCCGAGACTTTCCCCCAGGTAGACGCGCCCCATCGCGCCGGCCCCGAGGAACCGCAGCAGCCTGAACCCGCCGATCACGCGCGGGTCGTTCGGTGCCAGCGGCCACAGCGCCTCCCGCCACGTCCCCGCCCCGCCGGTACGGGGCTGGCTGCCGGGTCCGGTGTCGCCGCCGGCCGCGAGGGGCTCCTCGGCGCCGGCCGCGAGGGGCTCCTCGGCGCCGGCCGCGAGGGGCTCCTCGGCGCCGGCCGCGGCCGCGTCCCGGGCGTCCTGGTGGTCCAGGTCCCGCTCGAGCAGGGCCTTGGTGCTCTCCCAGCGCCGCGCCCACTCCCGCACGGCCCGCTCATCGCCACCGCAGGCCCGTACGAAGGCCAGCGCCACGTCCCTCGACGGGAGGTTGTGGCCGCGGGCCGCCGCGTGCAGGGTCGCCCTGCCGTACGTGGCCCGCCTCGCCATCGCCTCGTACGAGGGGTTCCCCGCCTCCTGCCGTAACCGCCGCAGCTCCGCCGCGAACTCGACGACAGGCCCCCCACCCGGATCCAACGGTCGTTCCCGACGCCCCACCATCACTGCCTCCCCTGGCTCCGCGCACGGACCTGGCCGTGCCGCGGTCGTCGCCACCGCGCCGGCCGGGCAGCGGCGGCGCGGACTTGCTGCCTCTATGAGTAGCGGCAAAGTCGCCGCCAGGGGCAGGGATCCGGCGTCCCGGGACGTCCATGGACAATCGGACCGCTCCACCGCAGCTCAGCGCCGTCCGGCGGACGCCCTCCGGACAATGCGCGGCGCGGCGTACCGCTGACCGAGGAGGAACTCACCGTGCCGGCACGCCACCCGGACTCCTCGTGCCCGCCGCCGGTCCGCGGCGCGTACCCGGCCCGGTGGACGGCTCAGACGAAGGTGCACGGCACGTCACGGTCCACGCCCAGGGTGCGGATGACACGGGCCGGGAGCCGCTGGATGTGGCACAGACGCAGCCGGACGCCCGCCGCCGCGCAGCGCCGGTGCACCCGGATCAGGAGCGCGGCGCCGGAGCTGTCGCAGAAGGTGACGTCCGCCAGGTCCAGCAGCACTTCCCGGTGCGCGTCGCGCGTCAGAAGGGCCAGCGTCGGCTCGACGCACTCCACGGTGTACAGGTCGAGCTCCCCCGCCAGCGCGACGCCCACCGTGCTCCCGTCCAGGGGCATCCTCGTCAGGCTGATCCCGGTCGTCGTCATGCGGCAGCCTTTCCTCGCGCGGGCCCTGCCCGGGGACCCTGATCGCCCCGGAGCACGCAGTCCATCAGGGAGCGCCGGGCGCCGGCAGGCCCCGCGAGTCCCCGCCACAGGGCCGAAGGTCCCTCTTCCCGGCGCCCGCTCGACCGTCCCGCCGTGGCCGGAGGACCCCGCCCCCGGACTTGGGGCGTCCCGCGCCCGCGACGGGCCGTCAGTCGTGCGGAACGACCGCCACCGGGCAGGGGGCGTGATGCAGCGCGGCGTGGGCGACCGAGCCGATGCGGGCGCCCACCGGGCCCCGTCGCGTCCGGCGCCCCACCACCAGCAACCGCGCCTCCGCCACGGCCGACAGCAGCACCTGTCCCGCGCTGCCGATCTCGACGTGCTCGGTCACCGGCACCTGAGGGAACCGCTTCCGCCAGGGCGCGAGCGCCTCCGCCAGGGCCTTCCGCTCGAACGGCTCCAGCCCTCCCGCCTCGTCCGCGAGGCGCAGCGAACCGGGGCTGTAGGCGTACACCGGCGGCAGGCTCCACGCCCGTACCGCGCGCACGGCCGCACCCCGGGCCGCGGCCGCCTCGAACGCGAAGCGGAGCACCGCGCCGCTGTCCTCGGGCGTGCCCTGCTGCCCCACCACGACCTCACCGCCCTCCGCCGGGCGCACCGGCCCCTCGGAAGCGCGTACGGACACCACGGGCCCGGCCGCGGCGGCGATCACCTGCTGCCCGTACGAACCGAGGAGCCGGCCGGCCAGCGCTCCGTGCCCGCGGGAGCCCAGTACCAGCATCCGTGCCGCGGCCGCCTCCCCCAGCAGGGTGGCGACCGCGGTGTCCTGCACCACCTCGGCCGAGACGGCGAGCTCCGGCCACCGCTCCCCGACACGCGTCCCGGCCTCCCGCACCAGCGCCTCGGCGGCCCGGGCCGTCGTCTCCCGGTCCTGCGCCACGGGCACGTCCAGCGGCTGCCAGAGCCAGGCGTGCACGATCCGCAGCGGCACCCCGCGCAGCGCGGCCTCACGCGCCGCCCAGTCGGCCGCCGCCAGGCCCTCCGCGGATCCGTCCACTCCTACGGCGATGGCGCGGGTCATGGGTGCCTCCACACGGTTCGGGGGCGGCCGCCACGGCCACCCCTCCGCACCCAGCATGAGCGGGGCGGCACGTGGTCGCGCAGGGCCGGTCGGCCCCGCGCCGGGGGCCGGCCGGGCCAAGAAACGGCGCCCACGGCCGGACACCCGCCACCGGCGGGCCCACCGGCCCCCGCGCCCCGGGACCTCCGTCCCCTGTGCGGACCCGGGCGGAGCGACCATGGTGGGGAGCGCAGGCCCACCCCCGGCACCGAAGGAGCCCCTCATGTCCCGCACCGTCACCGTCGGCCTCGACGGGTCCCGGGAAAGCCTCGCCGCGACGGACTGGGCGGCCGAGGAGGCGCTGCGCCGGGGCGTGCCCCTGCGCCTCCTCCAGGTCTGGGCCGGTGACGACGACCCGCGCACCCGCCTCGTCGACCCGTTGACGGCCCTCGGCTGGGGGGAGCGGACGCTGGGGTCCGCGCAGCGGCGGCTGCGCACCCGCCACCCGGGCCTCGACGTCGAGACGGAGTGGGGCTCCGGCGACCCGGTCGAGGCACTGTGCGCCGCCGCCGACGAGGCGGAGGTGCTGGTGCTCGGCTCCCGGGGCCTGGGCGCCCTCGCCGGATTCCTGGCCGGCTCGGTCTCCCTGGCCGTCCTCGCCCGCACCCGGCACCCGGTGGTCCTCGTACGCCCGCACAACCGTCCCGTGCCCGGGGAGGCCCGCACGGCCGGCGAGGTGGTCCTGGGCCTGGACGTACGGGGCTCCGCGGACGAGGTGCTCGCCTTCGGCTTCGCCGCGGCCGACCGGTACGGCTGCGGGCTGCGGGTGCTGGCCGCCTGGGCGGTCCCGGCGGTTCACGGGCCCGACCTGGGCGGCGCCCTGGCCGTGACCCTGGCCGACGCGGCCCGGGCCGCACGCCGGGCGCTCGACGAGGCGCTGCTGCCGTGGACGGACAAGTACCCGGGCGTGCCCGTCGTGCGCGAGTGCCACCAGGCCCGCCCGGCGCAGGACCTGGTGGAGGCGTCGCGCGACGCCCTGCTCCTCGTGGTCGGTCGCCGCAACCGGCGGGCGCGGACCGGTTCCCACATCGGGCCGGTCACCCACGCCGTCCTCCACCACTCCCAGGCCCCCGTCGCCGTCGTCCCGCACGACTGACCGGCCCGGGCAGGGCTACCCGGCCGCGCGCCGGTCGACCAGCAGCGACAGGGGCACCGAGGCGATCCAGCTGTAGAGGGCCGCCTGCGGCGAGAACGGGGCGATGCCGACCGAGAGCAGGAACACGAAGGCCTGCGCCGGGAAGGGCGTACGGCCGCCGCGCCCGTACGCCGGGGACCGCGCGATGTGCCGCTGCATCGCGTACAGCACCAGCGCCGCCGTGCCGATGACGGCCCCGTACAGGCCCGGGCCGAGGGGCAGATGGGCGTAGGCCTCCAGCACCCGCGTCGGGAACGGGATCAGGGAGACCAGGACGAGGAAGGCCACGTTCAGCCAGAACAGGCGGGCGTCGAGCCACTCCGCGCCCCGCAGCGCCGTGTGGTGGGCCTGCCAGAACAGCGCGATCACCACGGCGCTCAGCAGGAAGGTCGCCACCTGCGACGCCACGTCGTCGAGCGCGTCGTGCAGCGCCCGGCCGCTCAGCCCCTCCGGCAGCTCGATGTCCAGCACCAGCAGGGTCATGGCGATGGCCATGACGCCGTCGGTGAGGGCGAACATCCGGTGCGAGGGCAGTCGCGGCCCGCCGGTCCGGGCGGCGGCGCGCCCCTGGCCCTTCTCCATGGCCCTGTAGTAACACCCGCGCGGCCCGCGCGCCCAGGCCCGTCCGCGCGTGTCGCGGACCGGCCCCGGCGCTCCGTCCGTCCGCCCCGTCGCCCCGTCCGTCCGCCCCGCGCCACGCCCGTCCACCGCGCTCGTCCGCCCCGCGCCCCGCCGCGGTGCCGGCGGGGCCCCCGCTCAGAGCCAGCCGTTGCGGCGGAAGCCCCGGTGGATCAGGAAACAGGCGAGGGCGATGACCCCGAGGGCCAGCGGATAGCCGTACCTCCAGCGCAGCTCGGGCATGTGGTCGAAATTCATGCCGTACACCCCGCACACCATGGTGGGCACGGCGACGATCGCAGCCCAGGCGGTGATCTTGCGCATGTCCTCGTTCTGAGCGACCGTCACCTGCGCCAGATGGGCCTGGAGGATCGAGTCGAGCAGCGCGTCGTAGGCGGTGATCTGCTCGGTGACGCGCAGGTGGTGGTCGGCCACGTCGCGGAAGTACGGCCGGACGTCCGGGGCGACGGGTGCGAGCGGCGCGGTGGCGAGGGCGTGCAGGGGCCGGTCGAGCGGGGTCACGGCCCGCCGCAGCTCCAGCAGTTCCCGCTTGAGCTGGTAGATCCGGCCGGCGTCCCCGCGCGCCGCCTGCTCGCTGAAGACGACCGTCTCCACGTGGTCGAGGTCGTCCTGGAGCGCGTCGGCGACGGCGAGGAAGTCGTCCATCAGCCGGTCGGCGACCGCGTGCAGCACCGCGGACGGCCCCTTGGCGAGCTGTTCGGGACACTCCTCCAGCGCTTCCCGGAGCGGGCCCAGCGAACCGTGCGGGCCGTGCCGGACGGTGATGACGAAGTCCGGCCCGGTGAAGACCGTGATCTCGCCGGTGTCCACCACCTCGCTGGTGGCGGTGAGTTCGGTGTGCTCGACGTACCGGCACGTCTTGAAGACCGCCAGCAGCGTGCCGTCGTGCGCCTCCACCCTGGGCCGCCGGTGGGGACGCACCGCGTCCTTCACGACGGCGGGAGGCAGCTCGAACACGTCGGCGAACCCGGCGAACTCCTCCTCGGACGGTTCGTGCAGGCCCAGCCAGACGAACCCTCGGCCGGCCTTCCGCACGTACCGTACGGCCTCGTCCGCACGGTGGAACCCGGAGAGCCGGACGCCGTCCTCGTAGACCACGCAGTTCATCACCGAGGTGCCCAGCGGTGAACGGGCCGGGTGGCTCAGGTCCACGGTCCTGCGGTAGGCGCGGCGCACCACTCGGCGCAGGCTGCGTATCACGGGCAACTGCGGGCTCCTTCGAACAACCGGCGGGCCGGGTGCCAGTGTCCGGCGGCGTCGGGCCCGTCCGGCGCGACGAGCAGGCCTCATGGTCGGTGACGTCCCCGGTCCGGGGCAAGCGGGTGGGTGTGGAGGCCGACGCCTCGACCGGACAGAAGGGGTCACAGAGACGATGACGGACATCGGTAACACGGTCGTACCCGAATCGGTGGCGAGTCCCGCGGCGCGGACGCAGCCCACCGGGGCGGTCGCCCGCTGGCTCCTGCGCCACCGTGTGCAGCCGGTGGGCCGGGCGGCGGGGGAGGGGAACACCGAAGAGCACCCCTGGTGGAAGGTGATGTGCCTGACCGGCGTCGACTACTTCTCCAGCCTGGCGTACGTGCCGGCCATCGCCGCGCTCGCGGCCGGGGCGGTCTCCCCCCTGGCCACGCTCCTGATCGTGGCGCTGACCCTGCTCGGGATGCTGCCGATGTACCGGCGGGTCGCGCGGGAGAGCCCCCACGGGGCGGGGTCGGTGGCGATGCTGGAGGACCTGCTGCCGTTCTGGTGGGGCAAGTTGTTCGTGCTCGTCCTGCTCGGGTTCGTGGCCACGTCCTGGATCATCACCATCACCCTGTCCACCGCCGACGCCTCGGTGCACGTGGTGGAGAACCCCTTCTTCCCGGCCGCCCTGCACGGGCACGAAGTCGCGCTCACGGTCGTCCTGTTGCTGCTGCTCGGCGGGGTGTTCCTGCTCGGGTTCAGCGAGGCGGTCAACGTCGCCATCCCGCTGGTCGCCGTCTTCCTGGCGCTCAACGCGATCGTCATCGCCGTCGGGGCCGCCCAGGTGTTCACCACCCCCGGCGCCCTGGCGGCCTGGACCGACGCGCTGACCGGCGGCGGCGCCGGCCCCGGCGACCTGCTGGGGCCCGCGCTGATGGCGTTCCCGCTGCTGGTGCTGGGCCTGTCCGGCTTCGAGACCGGCGTCAGCATGATGCCGCTGGTGGCGGCCGACGGCGCCGACGACGAACGGCGCCTGCGGGCGCGTATCCGCAACACCCGCGCGCTCCTCACCACCGCCGCGCTGGTGATGAGCGTCTACCTGCTGTCCGCGAGCTTCGTCACCGCCGTCCTCATCCCCGCCCGCGAGTTCGCACCCGGGGGCGCGGCGAACGGACGCGCCCTGGCCTGGCTGGCCCACGAACACCTCGGCGAGGGCTTCGGCACCGTCTACGACATCAGCACCATCCTCATCCTCTGGTTCGCCGGCGCGTCCGCCATGGCGGGACTGGTCAACATCGTGCCCCGCTACCTGCCCGACTACGGCATGGCCCCCGAATGGGGGCGCGCCGTACGGCCCGTCGTGCTGGTCTACACCGCGCTGTGCGTCCTCATCACCCTCGCCTTCGGCGCCGACGTCGACGCCCAGGCCGGCGCGTACGCCACCGGCATCCTGGCCATGATGGTCTCCGGCGCCTTCGCGGTGACCGTGTCCACGGCCCGCCACGGCCGGCGGGCGGGTGCCGCGGGCTTCGGTGTGCTCACCGCCGTGCTCCTCTACGCGCTGATCGCCAACATCGTCGACAAGCCCGGCGGCATCGCCATCTCCGGCCTGTTCATCGCGGGCATCGTCGTCGTGTCCCTGGTCTCCCGCGTCTCCCGCACCACCGAACTGCGCGCCGACCGCATCGTCTTCGACGAGACCGCCCGGCGCTTCCTGACCGACACCCTCGCCCACGACGGCGCCATCAACATCATCGCCAACCGGCGCCAGGCGGGCGACGACGCCGAGTACCGCGGAAAGGAGCGGGAACAGCGCGGCACCAACCCCGTCCCCGGCCCAGCCGACATCCTCTTCCTGGAGATCGACGTGGTCGACCCGTCGGACTTCAGCGACACCCTCACCGTCCACGGCGTCGAGGTCGACGGCCACCGGGTGCTGCGCGCCCACGCCCCGGCCGCCCCCAACGCCATCGCCGCGATCCTGCTCGCGCTGCGCGACGCCACCGGCGTACGCCCGCACTGCTACTTCGCCTGGGCGGAGGGCAGCCCGCTGATGCACATGTTCCGGTACTTCCTGCTCGGCCGCGGCGACACCGCACCCGTCACCCGCGAGATCATCCGGAGCCACGAGCCCGACCCCGACCGGCGCCCCGGCATCCACGTCGGCGGCTGACAGCCCCCCGCCCGCCCGCACGCCCGCCCGACCACCCGCGCCCGCACGGCCACCGGCCGCCGTGCGGGCGCTCCGGGGCTCAAGAGGCAGCGGGCCCGCGCCGATGGGGGAGGTGTGACGGTGCACTCCAGAACGGGACGACACGGGTCCGGACGGGTACGGGCTGCCTGGGCGGTGCCGGCCACGGCGGCGGCCGTGGTCCTCGTCACCGCGCCGCTCACGGGCGCCGCGCCCCCGCACGACGCCGCGGCGCGGCGGACGGTGGGGGCCACGGCGGGGTGGGACGAGGGGCGCCTGCGGGCGCTGTACGGGTCGGAGAACCGGACGATCCGGACGGACCGCCGGGTGGCCGCGCTCACGTTCAACGCGGCCTGGGACGACCGGGGCCTGGACACCGTGCTGGCCGTCCTCGCCCACCACGGGGTGCCCGCCACCTTCTTCCCGACGGGCGACTTCGCCCTCCGCCACCCCGACGCGGTCCGCCGGATCGCGGCGGCCGGACACGGCCTCGGCAACCACTCCCACACGCACCCGCGCTTCGCCCGACTGACCCCCTCCGGGCGGGCGAGGGAGGTGCTGCTCGCGGACCGGGCCGTCCGCGCGGCGTCCGGCACCCGACCGCTGCCGTTCTTCCGCTTCCCGTACGGCGCCACCACGCCCCGGCACATCGCCGAGGTGAACGCGCTGGGCTTCGCCGACATCGAGTTCACCGCCGACACCAAGGGCTACCTCGGCACCGCCGGCGGGATGACCGCGGACCGGGCGGTACGCCGGGCCGTGGACGCCCTGCGGCCCGGCGCGATCCTCCAGATGCACATCGGGGACCCGGCCGGCCGGACCACCGTGCTCGACGCCGAGGCGCTGCCCCGTGTCATCGACGCCTACCGGTCCCGCGGCTACCGGTTCGCCGGCCTGCGGGACCTGCTGACCGGCGCGGCACCCCGCCCGGCGGCCCGCCCGCTCCCGGTGCCCCCACCGTGGGCCACCCGGCGCCTCGGTAACATGACCGGCGGACTGCGCCCGACCGACCGGGACCGGCGCAAGGTCAGCGCCTCTGTCGACCACAGGGCATGCTCCGCACAGCACCGACCGCTCCAGCCCCGCCCCCGACCGGCCGTGTGCCGCCCGCCCCGCCCCGGAGACCTCCGTGCTGAGTGCCGAATCCACGCTGCCCGCCGACCCCGCCCCGGCCGCCCGTACCGCCCCGCCCGGCGACTCCGCCGGCCCCGCCCGCGGCCGCCCGCCCCAGCGGCGCCGCACCGCCACCGGCCGTGCCCCCGACCGGCCCGCCCTCACCGGGGCGTTCTACAGCTTCACCGCGGCCACCACGGGCCTCCTGGTCCTCGCCGCGATCGGCGCGGTGATCCACGAGCCGGTGCTGATACCCCCGCTGGCCGCCAGCGCCGCCCTCGTCCACAGCGCGCCCACTCTGCCCCCCGCCCAGCCCCGCTCCGTCCTCGCCGGCCACCTCATCGGCGCCGCCGTGGGTTACACCGCGCTCGCCACCGCCGGCAGCAGCCCCTGGGCGGCGGCCGTGGCGGCCGGCATCACCCTCGCCCTCCTCATGGTCGCCCGCGCCCCCCATTCCCCGGCCTGCGCCACGACCGTCGTCATCGTCCTCCAGACCCCCGCGGCCGGCCGGTTCGTCCCGCTGCTGCTCGGCGCCGCGACGCTGATGATCCTGGCCGAGTACGCCGCCTCCCGGATCCGCCCCCGGGCCCCGAGGTACCCCGCCTACTGGTGGTGCCCCCGGCCGGTCCAGGACCGGGCTCCCCGTGGCGGCACCCGTTCGGACACGGCCGCGTTGCCGGGGCCGCGCACCGCTGCTGAGCTGGGCCCACGGCCGCGGACGCGAGGAGCGCCGCCAGGGCATGGGACGAGGACGGGATCATGGGCGGTGAGGCCGAGGGCGTCCGGAGAACGGACGCCACCGACGGCGCCGAGGCGGTACGGCGGCTGAAGGTGACCGGCGGCAAGGTCTACGCGAGCGACTTCCGGCCCCGGGACCTCGCCGCCGAGGGCTGGCCCGCCGAGTGCGCCCACGCCCTGCTGCTCCGCAGCCGCTGCGTGGACCGGCCCTTCACCGGCCTGGACCTCGGCCTGCTGCCGCCCGGCCTCCGGCCCGACACCGTGGTGACCGCGGCGGACCTGCCCGAGCCGCCGTACCGCAACAGGGTCTCCACCGACCGGGTCCAGGCCCTCCTGCCGGTGGGCGAGCGCGCCGACTACCTCGGCCAGCCCGTCGCCATCGCGCTGTACGGCGACTTCGTGCGGTTCCGCCGGGCCGCCCAGGAACTCCGCGAGGACCCCGGCCCCGTGCTGTACGGGCCGCGGGCCGGCCAGGACGACGGCCGGACCATCGAGGACGAGCTGCGGGACTGGACCCGCCGCCGGTTCACCGGCACCCAGCGCCAGAGTCACTACCTGCTGGACCGCACCAGGCCCGACGGCTACTCGTTCTGGCAGCGGGGGCGCACCACCTTCGACGGGACCTCGTTCGTCCGGAACGACATGCCCGACACCGAGGCCGAGGACCTGTACCGGGCCGTCGAGGCCGACATGGCGGACGGGGCCGAACACGTCGTCGAGACCACCACCTTCACCCAGCAGACCGACCCGGCCTTCCTCGAACCCGAGGCCGGACTGGCCTGGCTCGACCGTGCCACCGGCCTGCTGCACATGCTGCTGGGCACCCAGTCCCCGCACAGCGACGTCCCCGACATCCTCGACCTGCTGGGCGACGGCCACCCCACCGTGCGCGGCGTGCGGCTGACCGCGACCGAGTGCGGCGGCGGCTTCGGCGGCCGGGACAAGTCGCCGTTCCCCTTCTACCTCGCGCTCGCCGCGGTCTTCTCCCCCGTACCGGTCCGCCTCGCCTACGACCGGCGGGAGCAGTTCCAGGGCGGGCTCAAGCGCCACGAGTCCGCGATGCGAAGCTGGATCCGCGCCACCCCCGACGGGCGCCTCCACGCCGTCCGCTCCTTCGTCGTGCTGCGCGGCGGGGTCGAGGCCAACCTCAACGGAGCCGTCCTCGGGCTCGCCGCGCTGCACGCCACCGGCCCCTACCGTGTGCCCCGCGCCTCCGTGCACGCGATCGTGCTGGAGCGGGCCATCCCGCCGGTGGGATCGATGCGGGGCTTCGGCATCCCCCAGGTCGCGTTCAACCTGGAGACGGCCCTCGACCGGCTCGCCGTACGCCGTCTGCGCACCGACCCCATCCGGTTCCGCCTCGCCAACGTGCTGCGCCCGCACGGCGACGGAATGCCGGACGACGGAACGCCCGGCGACGGAACGCCGGACGACGGCACGCCCGGCGACGGAACGCCCGGCGACGGTGACGTCGACCTCGCCGGCACCCCGCTGCGCTTCCACGTCGGGAACGCCGAGGTCTGCGCCGCGGCGCTGGAACACCCCCTGTGGCGGGAGCGCGACGCGGCGCGCGCCCGCGCCGCCGACCGGGGCGACGGCACCCTCCGCGGCGTCGGCTTCGCCTGCTGCATGGAGGCGTACGGAACGAGCCAGGACAGCGTGTACAGCGCCGTCCGCCTCACCGAGGACGGTCGCGCCGAGGTCTGGGGACAGACCATCGACATGGGGCAGTCCGCACGGCTCGCCCTGGAGCACGCCGCCCACGGCGTGCTGGGGGTACCGGCCGTCGCCCGCCTCGGCGTGGTGGGGCCCTTCGAGCGGTTCGCCCGGCGGCTGCGGGACCGCAACCTGCACTCCACGGTCAAGATCTCCCTGTCGCACGGCGCCAGCAGCGCCTCCAAGACGGCGTTCTTCCACGTCCACGTCCTGCGCGAGGTGTGCCTCGCCCTGCTGCGCCTGCGCATCCTGCCCGCCGCCCGGACCCTGCTGGGCGACCCTGGCCTCACCGACGCGCAGTTGCTGGCCGCCTGGCGCGACGGTGCCGTACGGCTACCCGGCCGCGACCCCGTCCCGCTGGCCGCGCTCGCCGGCGAACTGCGCCGCACCGGAGGCGAGACCTACGCCCTGGCCCACGGCTACTTCTGCAACGGCTGGTCCGGGGCGACCTTCCGGGTCGACGGCGTCGAGCACCGGGCGGCCGTCGACGCCCTGGCCCTGGGGCAGGGCCCCACGGACGACCCGCTCCCGCTGGAACCCCACGGCCCGCTGCGGGCACCGCCCGCGCGAGGCCCCGGCGGCCTGGTCGTCCCCCGCTCCCTGTACGCCGCCGCCGGACACCTGATCGGCGTGGAACTGTCCCCGCGCCGGGGCACCCTGCGGGTGACGGACGCGGTCACCTTCCTCGACGCCGGGGACGCCCTGCTGCCCTCGGCGCTCGAAGGCCAGGTCGAGGGAGGACTGGCGATGGGCATCTCCCACGCGCTGCACGAGGAACTGCCCGAGGAGACCGGCGCCGGGCCGTTCGTCAACCTGGACCGCTACCGGCTGGCCCGGTACGCCGACATCACCGGCATCCGCCGCGAGACGGTGCTCGTCCCGCTCCCCGACGGCGGCGTCCTCGGCCCCGGACAGCCGGCCATGCGCCACAAGGGCGTCGGCGAGGCCACCATGACGGGCGTCGGTCCCGCGATCGCCAACGCCGTCGCCCACGCCCTCGGCCACACCGACGACCGCTGCTGGCCCACCCGTACCCCGATCCGCCTCGCGGATCTGCCCCTCCCCACCGATGGACGGCCGTGATGCAGGAACCGCAGACCGAGCTGGACGTCACCGTCAACGGCGTACGGCACAACGGACGGCGGGTGCCGGGAGACCTGTCGCTCGTGCACTTCCTGCACGAGGAGCTGGGGCTGACCGGCACCAGGATCGGCTGCTCGATCGGCGAGTGCCGCGCCTGCACCGTCGCCGTCCGGACGGCTCCGGGGCTGCCGCCCGTGACGCGCCAGGCCTGCATGACGAGCATGCGGCACGTGCGCGGCTGGGAGGTGACGACCGTCGAGGGGCTCGCCGAGGACGGCGCGCTGCACCCGGTCCAGCAGGCGTTCCTCGACCGGGACGCCTTCCAGTGCGGCTACTGCGCGGCCGGGTTCGCCGTCGCCGGCAGCGTGGTCGCCGAACACGCGCGGCTCGCCCGCGAGGCGGCCGGCACCGGGGACGGGGACGGTCCGGACGTCCAGGACGACCAGGACGTCCTGGACGAGCTGGTCGCCACGGTCCTCGGCCCGCACGTCTGCCGTTGCACCGGGTACGACCGGTACGGGGAGGCGGTGCGGTCCGCCGCCGACGGGCACCGCACGGTGCACCGTACGGCGACCCTCCCCGCCACCCCGGCCGGCGCCCCCGCCCCGGACGCCACCACCCGGTCCGGGGCGGTCCGCAGCGGCGCCCGAAGCCCGGCGGCCGCCCGCCCGCTCACCACCGCCGAGGCCGAACAACTCGGTTACACGCCCCTGTTCGACGATCCCACCCTCGAACTGATCCGGCTGCTGCGCGACGGCGCCGAGATCGAGCACTCGCTGCTGGTCCAGTACCTGTACGCGGCGTTCTCCGTGAAGGTGCCCCGCTTCACCTCCCTCGCCGGCTGGCCCAGCCACCGCTACGGAGGCCGCCCCCTGCACCTGATGGGCGTGGCCATCGAGGAGATGACCCACCTCGACATCGTCAACTCGCTCCTGGTCGCCCTGGGTGCCGCCCCCCACCTGGGACGCCAGCAGTTCCCGTACGAACAGGACATCTACCCCTTCGACTTCACCCTGGAGCCGCTGAGCCCGTACAGCCTGGCCAAGTACGTCTACGTCGAGGCCTCGCCCCGGGCGGTCGACCCCGACCAGCAGCAGACCCCCGAGGACCGCGCCTTCGTCGCCCGCCTGTACGAGGTGCTCGGCTCCGGCCCCGCCCCCGCGCCCCGCCCCAACCAGGTCGGCAGCCTCTACCGCAAGGTCGCCCGGGTCCTGGAGCTGCTCCGGGCCCGGGAACCGGACCGGCTCGACTACCCTGCCTGGTCCGCCCGGCTCGACCTGCTCCGCGAAGAGGGCGAGAGCGAGCACTTCGCGCTCTTCCGCGCCCTGTTCGAGGGCACCCACCCCGCCCTCCTCGGCGGCCAGGACGTCTGGAACCCCGCGAGCCCCGACCACCCGGTCGTCCCGCTGCGCCTCGCCACCGGTCTCCCGCCGTCCGGCGAACCGGTGCCGGACGAGACCGTCCCGGTGCTGCGCCACCTGTCGAACCTGCACTACTGGGCGGTCTGCATGCTGCTGGACCGGTCCTACCGGCAGGGGGGCCGGTTCCACAGCGCGGCCCGCCGCCACATGACCGGTCCGCTGCGCGCCCTGGGGACGGCCCTGGCCCGCCACCGCGAGGGCGTCCCCTTCGACGCCTTCGTCGCCGGGTACGCGCCCGGCCGCGGCGACGCCGAGAACCTGGAGCTCTGCCGGGGGATGGTCCGTCAGATCGTGCTGGCCCAGGAACGCCACGCCCGGCACCTGCCGCCCGACTACGCCCACACCTGCGCGCCGGAGACCCTGTGGGAGCTGGCCGGCGGGTGAGGGATCCGGGCCGGGTACGGTGACCTCGTATTTCCGGTGTCGGACGATGCGGCCGGCCCGTGCGCGGGCCGCCGGTGAAGGGGGTGGCCCGTGCGGGTCAAGGACTTCGACCACGTGGTGCTGAACGTGGCGGACGTGGAGCGGTCGCTGGAGTTCTACTGCGGGCCGCTCGGCCTGGAACCGGTCCGGGTCGAGGAATGGCGGGCCGGCACGGTGCCGTTCCCGTCCGTCCGGGTCAGCCCGACGATGATCATCGACCTGTTCGGCCGTCCGCGCGGCGAGTCCAACGTGGACCACATCTGCCTGGTCGTGGAGCCCCTGGACTGGCAGGAGGTCATCGACTCGGGCACGTTCGACGTGCTGGAGGGGCCGGTCAGCCGGTTCGGCGCCCGGGGCAGCGCGCAGTCGGTGTACGTGCGGGACCCGGACGGCAACACCGTCGAGCTGCGCTGGTACCCGGAGGACGCCGAGGCCTGAGCCTCACCCGCGGCCGGGCTCCGGCGAGCAGCAGCCGTCCCGCCGCATCGCGCGGCCGACGTCCAGCCAGTCCCGCACCCCCGGCCGCGGGCCGTCCCCCTCCCGCCGGCCCCCGCCCCCGTCCCCCCGCCGACGCCCGCCCGCACCGTGCGTCGCGCCGGTCACTTCCGTACCCGTCCCGTCGGCGTTCAACTGGCCTCCCAGCCAGAGAAGTTGGCCTCCCGGCCGTGACCGTCCGGAGTGCGGAAGCCGACATGGAGCACATGGTGCCGCACCCGGGGTCCTGCGGAGGCGCGGACACCGCGACACGAGCCGGTGTTGTCCGAACCAGGCCACGGCGTGCCCGGTGTGCCCCGGCCCGGGCGCACGCGGGTCCGGACCGCCCGCCCGGGCCCGTGGGCCGGCCGGGTCCCGCCGTAGGGCATGATCGGAGGATGTCCGATCGCATCATCGCCGCCTGTGACGGGGCGGCCAAGGGAAACCCCGGCCCGGCCGGCTGGGCGTGGGTCATCGCCGACGCGGAGGGCCGCCCCGAGCGCTGGGAGGCCGGGCCGCTGGGCCGGGCCACCAACAACGTGGGGGAACTCACCGCTCTGCTGCGGCTGCTGGAGGCCGTCGACCCCGGGACCTCCCTGGAGGTGCGGATGGACTCCCAGTACGCCATGAAGGCCGTCACGCAGTGGCTGCCCAACTGGAAGCGGAACGGCTGGCGGACGGCGGCCGGCAAGCCCGTCGCCAACCAGGAGCTCGTCGAGGGCATCGACGCGCTTCTGGCGGAACGGGAGGTCGAGTTCCGTTACGTGCCGGCCCACCAGGTGGGCGGCGACCCGCTGAACGCGATCGCCGACCAGGCCGCGAGCGACGCGGCGCTCACCCAGGAGGCCGCCGGTACCGCGCTCGGTGCCGTGGAGGTTCCGGTGCCCGCGCCGGCCCGCACCGCCCCGGCCCGTGCGAAGGCCGGGGGCGCCGGGAAGCGCCCGGGCCGCACCACCTCCGGCACCATCAAGGCGAAGTTCCGCGGCACCTGCCCCTGCGGCCGGTCGTACGCGGCCGGGGAGCGGATCGCCAAGCTCGGGACCCGCTGGGGCCACCCCGACTGCGCGACCGCGACCCCCGGGGGCGCGGCGGGCTGAGGCCCCGGCCGGCCCGGGACGGCCGGGGCGGGGGGCCCGCGGCCGCGGCCGGGCCCGGGAGCTCAGCGGCCCACCGCCGCGAGGCGGTGCGTCCCGTTGAGGTAGTGCTCGCCGATGTCACGGAGCCGGTGGGCCGTGGAGCGGTGGGCCGTCAGCACCCGGGCGTTGCGCCAGAACCGGTCCAGGCCGGGGGTGTCGGCCAGCTCCAGCACCCGGGTGGTGATGTGCAGGGCAGCCCGGGCCGTGACGGTCTCGGCCGTGGCCACCAGGGCGGCGACGTCCGCGGGCTCCTCCACACCGAGGTGCGGCCCCGCCTCCAGGGCCCCGGCCATCGTCTCCGTCGCCCGCTCGACGACCACGGCGGCGGTGTGGGCCGCGGAGGCCAGCTCGCCGTACGCGAGGAGGAGGTCCGGGTCCTTGGCGGGCAGCGCGTTCCTGCTGGTGTCGCGGGCCTCGGCGAGGGCCCCTTCGGCGATGCCCAGGCCCACGTGGCACAGGGCGAGCCGGAGCGCGGGGTCGGCCAGCGCGGTGAACGGCGCCGTCGATTCCGCGTCGTGCGGACGCGGGCCGAGCACCTGGGCCGGGGCGACGGTCACCCGGTCGAAGGTGACGCTGCCCGCACCCGCGACCCGCTGTCCGAGCCGGTCCCCCGCGGGCTCGACGGACACCCCCGGCCGGCCCGACGGCACGCGGACGACCAGGACGTCGCCCGTCACGGCGCAGAAGGCGTCCACGACGAACTGGTCGGCGACGGTCACGGCCGTGTCGACCGCCACCCTCCCGTGGAGCAGGTGGCCGGAGCCGAGCGGGGTCAGGGTCAGCTCCGGGGCGGCGCCGTCGGGGGGTGTGGTGTGCACGTCACCGGACCAGAGCCACTGTTCGCGGGCGGTGTCCCCCTCGAGTGCGGACGCGCGGTGCGCGGCGCCGTAGAAGCGGCCGCTCCAGGTGTGCACGTAATGGCGGGCCAGTAACGCGCCGACGGAGCTGTCCGCGGTGGCGACCTCCTGGATGACGGCGCAGCCGGTGCGCCAGTCGACCCCGCGCCCCGGGCCCGGCGGGACAAGGAGGCCGGGCAGTCCGGCCTCCCGCAGCCGGGCGGCCTCGTCGGCCGGCTGCCGGCCGGCCCGGTCCCGGGGGACGGCGTCGGCGGCGAGGTCGTCCGCGACGTCCCGCGCGACGCGGAGGACATCGGTACGGCCGGCGGGTCCGGCTCCGGGGCCGGGCCCGAACCCGGACCCGGCTCCGGGTTCCGGTCCGGCGTCGGTCACCGGGGCGGGCGCGGTCACCGTCTTGGCGGTGGCGGAGGTCACCGGCGGGCCGGGGTCGTGGGGCGGTGCCCGGCGGCCGGGGCGGCCTCGGCGCCGTGGGGGGCGGGGGCGGTGGTCATGGGCGGTACTCCTGGTGTCGTGGGCGTACGGGGCGTGCGGGGCGTACGGGGCGGGAGGGCGCGCCGGAGACGGGCCGGGGCACCGGTGCCGCGGGTGGTCGTCGGGGCGAGGGGGCCGACCGTGAGGCAGGGGCATGACAGGCCCGAAGACAGGGGAGCGCCGGGCGCCCGCCGGACCACGGCCGGTGTGGCCCGGCGGCGCACACGGCGTACGGGTCCATGCGTCGCACCCCCCAATCCCTAGTTTCCCTATCGGGTTGGTAGGGATATTGCTCGGCAGGGGACACCGGAACAAGGGGCGGCTCACATGGTGGTCGGCCACGTCTCGCGTGCCGAGACGCCGCACGTCAGGCGGCTATGACGCTGTCTCAGGGGTTGGACCAGGCGGCGGGGTCCTCCGCCAGCGCGTGCACGCCCTCAGGCAGGCGGCCCGACGCCACGTCCGCCAGCGAGACGCCCTCCAGGATGCTCCGGACGTTCGCGCGCAACGCGATCCACAGCGGCAGCAGCGACTCCGCCGGGCCGCTGTACGACAGTTCCGGCGGCCTGACGCCCCGTACCGACACCAACGGGCCGTCCACCGCCCGGACGACGTCGGCGACGCTGATCTCTCCGGCGGGCCGGGCCAGCCGGTAGCCGCCGTTCACCCCGCGCTGGCTGGTGACCAGGCCACCGCGCCGCATGTCGTTCAGGATGCCTTCGAGGAACTTGTGCGGGATCTCCTGCGCCTCGGCCATGGCCTCCGCCTTCAGGGGGTCGCTCCGTTCGCCGACGGCGAGGAGCAGTGCGGCGCGCACCGCGTAGTCCGCCCTGGCTGAAATCCGCATGGCGGCATTATCCCGCACGTGCCGTTGCCCTCGGCGCCGTGCCCCGTGCGGCGGCGCCGTGCCCGTACGCGGCTACGCGCGCGGGGCGGACTCGTCGTCCGTGTCGTCCGTGTCGTCCGTGCCGTCCAAGTCCTCCACCGAGCCGACGACGTCCGCGCCGGACGGCCCGTCGGAGGTGACCGCCTGGGCGGCGGGCGGCGCCGGGCTGAGGGCGGCGATCGCCGCTCCGGCGACGAGGGAGGCGACGGCGAGCATGCTGCGCTTCTTCATGCCCTGTTCAACTGCCGGCCCCGCCCGGCGTCACGACGTCCACCACCCCGAACGGATGTCCCCATCCCGTGGGTGGGTGAACGGCCGGCCGCTCGTCCGCCGTCCGGTCCCGGTCCCGCCCCCGTACGGGCCGGCGCGCGGCTCCGTACCCCGGCGTGCGGAGACGGCCCAGGGGCGGTAGACACGTGGATGTGCAGACCTTCCTGCCGTACCCGGCGTTCTCGGCGTGCGCCGAGGTGCTGGACCCGCGCCGTCTGGGCAAGCAGCGGGTCGAGGCTCTCCAGGTGCTGCGCGGGCTGACCGTGCCCGGCTACGGCTGGCGGCACCACCCCGCGGTACGGATGTGGATCGGCTACGAGGAGGCCCTGGTCCGCTACGGCCTGGACGTGTGCGCGGCCTGGACCGAGCGGGGGCACCGCGACACCTGCGCCGCCTCCCTGCTCGCGGACTTCCACGCCTTCCGCTCCGGCGCGCCCGTCCGTCCGCAGGACGAGCTCGCCGGGGCCGGTGAGGTGCCGTTCTGGCTGGGCGACCCCGCCTTCCACCGCAGCCACCAGTCGGCCCTGCTGCGCAAGGACCCGGACTTCTACGCGGCGCGCTTCACCGGCGTCCCGGACGACCTGCCCTACGTGTGGCCCGGCTCCGACCGGGAAGCGGCGGCCCGTCCGGCCGGCGACGGGGGCTGAGGGCCCCGCCCAGCCCCGGATGAGGCGCGTGGGGCGCCTGTGCCATACTCGGCCGCGCTCCAAGCACTTTCGCAGTCGGGGGAACCACCGTTGAGATTCGAGCCCGCCGTCCTCGGCACGGTACTGGTCGGGTGCCCGGGCGGCGTCGGATGAGCGGTATAGCGCTGACGACCCCGTACCTGGACACCGACGCCGACCAGTTGTCGTTCGTGCTCGGACGTCCGCCGCGCGAGGCGCTCGCCGTGCGCGACCTGACCGTCGGCGGACTCGACGTACAACTGAGACTGCTGGGCGCCTCCCACCAGGTGTTCGCCGGGCCGGTCGGGGAGACCGTCGCCTGCCTGCCCGGCGTCGCGGGCGGTCTGCCCGACACCGCGGCCCGGGACTTCGACGGCTGGCACTACGGCTTCGGCGCGCGCGTACGCCAGTACGGCCCACGGGAGTTCAGCACCCGGGTGGCCCGGATCCGCGACCGCTCGGAGGACCACCCCCGGTCCCTGTACGGGGTCTTCCCCGGCTCACCGGAAGCCGTCACCGCCCTCACCGTGGAGCCGGAGGACACCGGGCTGAGCTGGCGCACCTGGCACACCTACCCGCAGAGCCGCCGGATCGTGGCGACGCACACCCGGCTGGAGGCCCGATGAAGACCGCCCGACGCATCAGCGTGATGCTCCTCGCCACCCTCGCCCTCGCCGCCTGTTCCAGCGACCCGGACGACGACGACGGCAACGACGTCCCGTCCGGCTGGATCCGCGGCCAGTACTCCTCCAGCGGCGCCGACTACGTCGACCGCACCGACCCGGTGCCCAAGGTCGCGGGGGAGATCAACGGCAACACCTCCGCCGTCGACCGCGTCAGCGACGGCGGCAAGGAGTTCCTCCGCTACCGCAACGACATCGTCGCCATAAGCCCGCACACCAGCGGCACCGGCAGCCTGATCGAGATCGCCGACTACCGCACGGGTTACAGCCGTTGGCGCACCCACGTCGGGTCGGTCTGGCCGGACCCCGACAGCGCCGCGTTCCGCGGCGGGGGCCCCGGCTCCGGCAAGTGACGCGACGCGTCCGCCCCTCCGCACCCCCCTTCCCTCCGCATCCCTCGACGACGTCCCCGAAAGGCACACCGTGGCAGAGATCTTCGAGTCGGCAGGCACCGCCCTGCTCTACGGCCTGGTCGGCTTCGTCGTGATGGCGGTCGGCTTCATCGCGCTCGACCTCGTCACCCCCGGCAAGCTCCTCCACGTGGTGTGGACCGAGCGCAACCGGGGCGCCGCCGTCCTCCTCGCCGGCCAGACGCTCGCCATCGGCCTCGTCATCGAGCAGTCCATCCGGGCCAGCGAATCCGAGCTGGGCCTCGCCGAGGGCCTGGTCAGCACCCTGCTGTACGGCCTCGCCGGTGTCGTCGTGATGACGCTGATCTCGGTCATCGTCGGGCTGCTCACCCCTGGGCGCCTGGGCCACGCCGTGCTCGACGACAACGGGACGAGCCCCCACCCCGCCGCCTGGGTCCAGGCCGCCATGTACCTCGGCACGGCCTTCATGGTCGGCGCCGCCGTTTCCTGAACCCGGCATGGGCACCACCGTCCTGGACCGCACCGCCCCGGCCGCCGGACCCCGGCCGCCGGGGCCCCGCGCACGGGGAACGCGCTTCCTGCTGCTGCTCGCGGTGTTCGTCTGCGCGGCCTGCGGCCTGGTCTACGAACTGGCGCTGACGGCCCTCGGCAGCTACCTCATCGGCAACTCCGTGATGCAGACCTCCGTGGTCATCTCCGTCATGGTCTTCGCCATGGGCATCGGGTCCCTCGCGGCCAAGCCGCTGCAAGGGCGCGCGGTCGGCGCCTTCGCCCTCGTCGAGATCCTCCTCGCGCTGGTCGGCGGCCTGTCGGTGCTCATCCTGTACATGGCCTTCGCCTGGCTGCGCCTCTACATGCCCGCCATGGTGGTCGTCTCCTTCGTCGTCGGGCTCCTGGTCGGCGCCGAGATCCCGCTGCTGATGACCCTCCTCCAGCGGATCAGGCGCCAGGAGGCCGGCAGCGCCGTCGCCGACATGTTCGCCGCCGACTACGTCGGCGCGCTGGCCGGCGGCCTGTGCTTCCCCCTGCTGCTCCTGCCGGCCTTCGGCCAGCTCAAGGGCGCGCTGGTGGTGGGCGGCGTCAACGCCGTCGCCGGTGTCGTCGTGGTGCTGTGGATCTTCCGCCGCGAAACCCGCCCGATGGTGCGCAACGGGCTGCTGGCCGGCGCGGGCGGCGTCCTCGCCGTCCTCGCCACGGTGTACGTCCTGGCCGACGACATCGAGGTCACGGCACGCCAGCAGCTCTACCGCGACCCCATCGTGCACGCCGAGACCACGCCGTACCAGGACATCGTGGTCACCCGCTCCACCGCCTTCACCGGGCAGCCCGACACACGGCTGTTCCTCAACGGCGACCTCCAGTTCTCGTCCGTGGACGAGTACCGCTACCACGAGGCGCTGGTCCACCCCGCGCTCGCCGGGAAGCGCTCCTCCGTGCTGATCCTGGGCGGCGGAGACGCGCTGGCCCTCCGGGAGGTTTTGCGCTACGACGACGTGGACACCGTCACCCTCGTCGACCTCGACCCGGCCATGACACGGCTGGCCCGCACCTTCGCCCCGCTGCTCGACCTCAACCGGCACGCGCTGTCCGACCCGCGCGTCACCGTCGTCAACGCCGACGCCTTCAACTGGCTGCGGGACGCCACCCGGCGCTACGACGCCGTCCTCATCGACTTCCCGGACCCGGACACCGCCGCCCTCGCCAAGCTGTACAGCGTCGAGTTCTACCACCTGCTGGGCCGCGTCCTGACCCCCGACAGCCGCGTCATGGTCCAGGGCGGGTCGCCGTTCTTCGCGCCCAAGTCGTACTGGTCCATCGCCGCCACCATCGGGAAGGCCGGCTACGCGACCACCCCCTACCAGGTCGACGTCCCCAGCTTCGGCAACTGGGGCTTCGTCCTCGCCACCCCCGGCGCCGACGGCCCGCCCCCGAAGCTGCGCCTCGCGGCCGACGCCCCGCCGCTGCGCTTCCTCGACGACGACGTCCTCGCGGCCGCCACCGTCTTCCCCGTCGACCGGCGCCCCCAGGACGTCCGCGCCAGCACTCTGATGGACCCGGCGGTGCTGGAGTACACCCGCCACGAGTGGCAGAACTACTGAGCGTGCCCGCCCGTGAGGGCGGCAGGGGTCAGCCGCGGCGGGGGCGCTGGCAGGCCGGGCAGGGCCGGTCGTGGCCCTGGGCGTCGATCACGGTGCCCCATTCGCCGCAGTCGTGGCAGTTCCGGGCCAGGGTGATGTCGATGCGGAGGGCGGGGGCGGGGGCGGGAGCGGTCGGGTCGGCTTCGTGGGCCATGCGGGAAAACTCCTCGTACAACGCGGTATGCGTAAGTTTGCACGATTTGGCATGGTTATGCAATGCCGGTGCGGTGGTGCGGTGGTTCCCGGGCGGAAACGCCGGCGGGGCCGGCCGCGAGGGTGCGGCCGGCCCCGGTGCGGGAGCGGGAGGATCAGTACGGGCCGTTGACGTTGTCGATCGAGCCGTACCGGTCGGCCGCGTAGTTGCAGGCGGCGGTGATGTTGGCGACCGGGTCGTAGAGGTCGGTCGAGGTGCCCGGCACGTGGTAGGCCTCGAAGGTCGGGGCGATCACCTGGAGGAGGCCCTTGGAGGGCGTTCCGGCCAGGGCGTTGGAGTCCCAGTTGTTGATCGCGAGCGGGTTGCCCGAGGACTCGCGCATGATGTTGCGGTGGATGCCCTCGTACGTGCCGGGGATGCCGTGCTGGGCCATGATGTCCAGCGCCTCGCGGATCCAGCCGTCCAGGTTGTCCGGGTAGGACACGGCCTTGGCGGCGGCCGGGGCGGCCTGGCGTACGGCGGACCGGTCGGCGCGCTCGGGGGCGGCGGAGGGGCGCGCGGCCGCGGCCTTGCCGGCGATGGTCAGCTTCAGGCCGGGGCGGATCAGGGACGGGTCGGCACCGATGGCCTTGCGGTTGTCGTCGTAGAGCTTCTTCCAGCCGCCGCTCACCCCCTGCTCCCGCGCGATCTTGGACAGGGAGTCGCCCGCGACGACGGCGTACGTGACGGTGCCGGCCTTCTTGGCGGCGGTCGTGGCGGCCGGCGCGGCGGACACGGCGGTGGTGACCGCGTGCACGGCGCTGGGCGCCGCGCTCGGTGCCGCCTCGGCGGCCGTGGCACCGATCATCGGCAGCGCGAGCGCCGCGCCACCCGTGCCCGCGGCCAGGAGGCGGCGTGCGAGCGGGCTGTTCTTGGCACGACGGTGCTTACCCTTTGCGGGCATGGCGAAATTCCTCTCCGTCGCCTGCGAGGTGAGCTGTCGGGTTCGGACGGGAGATGTCCGGCCGTGGTATTCACCACGACTTCACCCCGAGCCGTTCCGGTGTGATCCGGGCCGGCGGCTTACCTGGGTCCCCCGCTCCTGCCGTTGGTCCGTGAGTGGGTGGGGTTACCGGACGGCGGCAGGATTCGGCGGTCCATCCGGATTGAGGGGACCGTAAGCGAGAGAGGCCGCACGGAACAAGGCTGGAATTCCACACGCGCGGTTACCGCCGTGAAGTGGTGGACCGTCAACTTCGCAGTTCCCATACGGAAATACGGGCATGTGCGAGGGCTCGTGGAGGCAGGGCGCGGTGATGCTTATCACGCGGACCTCGGAAGGGCGACAAGTCGCCTATGTATGGCTGGACATGGGCACATGCCGCGTTACCGGCTTAGAGCCCATCGCGGGGTAAATGGGGCGTAAGGCTGCCGACTGGGCGGGTGATCGCCGGTCACTCGCGAGGAGCGCCGGGCGCGAACCACGGATGGCCGCCCCGATCGACACTCCCGTGGATCCCCGGGAACGAGCGGCATCGGCCCCCTTCCCACATTCACGCCTCGCGAAAGCAAGGCGGAGACGGGCCGAGTCCTGTCGACGGCGTCCGGAGCGGACGCGGCTTCTTTCCTGCGGCGGTCCGGTCGTCCATTGATCCACGCGTACCGGCCGGCCCGTGGTAACGCCGCGATCATTCAGGAATTCGGCGCCGGCGGGAAAGGAGCAAAACGGCCCTCGTCCATTCGGCGGGAATGGATCACTTCACCAGGAGATGTCGTCCAGCATCAGCTCCACCGGCTGCCGGGGCCCCGCGGACGGGGACTGCTCGGTCCACATGACCTTCCCGGTCGGGGTGTACCGGGTGCCCCACCGTTCGGCGAACTGGGAGACCAGGAACAGTCCCCGCCCACCTTCGTCGGTGGTGGCCGCGCGCCGCAGGTGGGGGGAGGTGCTGCTGCCGTCCGACACCTCGCAGACCAGCCGGCGCTCGTACAGCATCCGCACGCGGATGGGCTCCGAGCCGTACCGGATGGCGTTGGTGATCAGCTCACTGAGCATCAGCTCGGTGGTGAACCCGATGTCCTCCAGTCCCCACTGCTCCAGCTTCCGGCCGCACGCGGCCCGGACGCCGGCGACGGCCGCCGGGTCGGCCGGCACGTCCCAGTCGGCGACCCTGGACGGGTCGAGCAGCGTGGTGCGGGCCACCAGCAGGGCGATGTCGTCGCGGCGGTGCGGCGGCAGCATGGCCCGGAACACGGCCTCGCAGGTCTCCTCGGGCGGCCGGCCGGGGTGACCGGACAGCGTCTCGTGCAGCTCCCGCAGACCGATGTCGACGTCCCGCCGCCGGTGCTCGATCAGGCCGTCGGTGTACAGGACGAGCTGGGTGCCCTCGGCGAGCCGGAGCTCGGCCGTCTCGAACGGCAGCCCGCCCAGCCCCAGGGGCGGGAAGACGGGCACCTCGGGGCAGTCCACGGTGCCGTCCGGGCGGATCAGCGCCGGGACGAAGTGCCCGGCGGTGGCCACGCTGCACCCGCCGGTCGCCGGGTCGTAGATCGCGTACAGGCAGGTGGCACCCGTGATGCCCTCCCCGTTGCCGTCCCCGCCCTCCTCCTGGTCGATGCGGGTGACCAGCTCGTCCAGATGGCCCAGCAGTTCGTCGGGCGGCAGGTCCAGCGCGGAGAAGTTGTGCACGGCGGTCCGCAGCCGGCCCATCGTGGCGGCGGCGTGCAGACCGTGGCCCACCACGTCGCCGACCACCAGGGCCACCCGGGCCCCCGGGAGCGGGATGACGTCGAACCAGTCGCCGCCCACCCCCGCCTGCGCGGGCAGGTAGCGGTACGCGATGTCCAGCGCGCTCTGCTCGGGCAGCACCCGCGGCAGCAGGCTCCGCTGGAGGGTGACCGCCATGGTGTGCTCGCGGGTGAAGCGCCGCGCGTTGTCGACGGCCACGGCGGCCCGGGCGGCCACCTCCTCCGCGAAGGCGAGGTCCTCCTCCTCGAACGGCTCGGCACGCTCCGAGCGCCAGAAGTTGGCCATCCCCAGCACCACCCCGCGTGCCTGCAACGGCACCGTGACCAGCGAGTGGATGCCGTACGCGAGGGCCTCGTCGGCCCCGGACGGGTCCTGCGCCCGCCAGCCGTGCGCCACGCTCAGGTCGGCCTCCAGCACCGCGTGCCCGGCCGCCAGCGCCGCCGCCATCGGCGTGGTCGGCACCGCGAACCGGACGAGGTCGCCCACCGGCTGGAGCGGGTGGTCCTCCCGGATCCCGCACACCGCGGTGCGCCGCATCTCGGTGTGCCCGCCCGACGGCTCCTCGCCCCGCAGCACCGGATCCAGCAGCTCCACCGTCACGAAGTCCGCGAACCCCGGGACCGTCACCTCCGACAGCTCCTCGGCGGTGCGTACCACATCCAGCGTCGTCCCGATCCGCACGCCCGCCTCGTACAGCAGCCTCAGCCGCTCCCGCGCGACCTCGGCCATCCCCGACACCGCGCGCAGCTCGGTGGTGTCGCGCAGCGTCGCGACCGTGCCGACCGCCCCGCCGTACGGGGCGGTCGGCCGGGTGTTGACCGCCAGCAGCCGGTCCCCGGCCAGGTGCACCTCGTCGGTCACGGCACGGCCCGAGGCCAGCAGCCCGGCGGTGCTCTCGTCCAGCCCGAGCGCCGTGACGGGGCGCCCCTCCGCGTCCGGCGGCAGCTCCAGGAGCCGGCGCGCCTCGTCGTTGGCCAGGGTCAGCCGGCCGTCGTCCCCGATGATGAGCACCCCTTCGCGCGCCGCGTGCAGAACGGCGTCGTGGTGTTCGTACATCCGGGTCATCTCGGTCGGCCCGAGCCCGTGCGTCTGGCGCCGCAGCCGCCTGCTGACCAGCGCCGAGCTGCCGACCGCCAGCACCAGCGCGGCACCGGCGGAGGCGAAGAGCACCGGGAGGTGCCGGTTGACGGAGTCCCCGACGTTCTCGATGGAGACCCCCGCGCTCACCAGGCCGGCCACCGACCCGTCGGGGGCGGTGACGGGCACGACCGCCCGGGCCGCGTCGTTCGGGGCACCTTCGAAGATCTCGGTGAACGCGGTCCCCGCCGTGGCGCGCTCGACGCCCTCGGCACGGACACCGATCAGCGAGCGTTCGTTGTCGGCGACGCGCGTCCCGTCGGGCCGCATCACGGAGATGAAGTCCACGCCGGAGCCGTTGCGTGCCCGCACCACCGCGGCCTGGAGCGCGGCGGTCGGATCGGCGGACCTCAGCGCATCGATCGTGCCCGGCGCGTCGGCGAAGGACTCGGCGGTGGCGAGCGAACGGTTCTGGGCGTCCTGCTCCCCGTCGTAGCGCGCCTGGAACGCCAGTCCCACCACCGCGGCCGTGATCAGCAGCACCGCCACCAGCACCTGGAGCAGCAGCACCTGACCGGCGACGCTGCGCACGCCCAGCAGGGACCGCATCCCCTCACCGGGCGGCCGTCCGGCCGCGCCGGGACGGGCCCTGCCCCGGGGCCGGTCCGGAGCGTCCGGAGCGTCCGGCGCGCGTCCCGGGACCGGGCGGCCCGACGCCCGCCTGGTCCGTCCGAGACGTCCGCTCATGAACCATTTCTAACACCGCTCCCTCATGCGCAGCGACCCACGGGCGCACGCCCGGCCCCCGTCGCCGTACCGGGAAAGCGGAGCCGGGGTGAACACATCCGCCGCGCCGCCCGTACCTAGGGGCGGACGCGTCCCCCGGCCGCCGTCGGCGACCGGAGTCCGAACCACCAGCAGGAGCAGCGGAGTTGAGTCACAGGCGCATACCCAAGCGAAAAGCCGTCCTGGCGGGAGCCGGGGCGGTCGGCATTGTCGCGGCGGCGATCCTGCTGCCCAACGCCAACGCCTCACAGTCCGGCCCCGCACCGGGGACGGCGACCGCCACGACCATGAGCGCCGCGTCCGCCGCACAGGTGGCCAGGCAACTGGGCCAGTCCCTCGGCGACTCGTACGCCGGGGCCTACTACGACAAGGCCGCGCGCCGGCTCGTCGTCAACGTGGCGGACGGCGACGGCACCGACAAGGCCGCGGTCGAGCGGGCGGGCGCGGTCGCCCGGGACGTGGAGCACAGCACCGGCGAGCTGACGGCGGCGACCCGGACGCTGTCCCGGAAGGCCGGCATCCCCGGGACGGCCTGGGCCCTCGACCCCCGGACGAACCAGGTCCTCGTCACCGCCGACCGCACGGTCACCGGTGAACGCTGGGACAAGCTGGAGTCCACGGTCGCCTCACTGGGCGAGGGCATGGCCCGCATCCAGAAGTCCAAGGGGGAGTTCAAGCCGTTCGTCGACGGCGGTGACGCCATCTTCGGCGGCGGCTCGCGCTGCTCGCTGGGGTTCAACGTGACCACCCAGGACGGCGCCAACGCCTTCCTCACCGCCGGTCACTGCACCGCCGCCTCCCAGCAGTGGGCCGACCAGAACGGCACGCCGCTCGGCTCGGTGCAGGAGAGCGTCTTCCCCGGCCAGGGCGACTTCGGCCTGGTCACGTACGACGACCCCAACGCGGAGGCGCCGAGCGCCGTCGACGTGGGCGGCGGCCGGAAGCTGGAGATCCGGCAGGCGGCCGAGGCGGCGGTCGGGCAGCAGGTCTTCCGGATGGGCAGCACCACGGGGCTGCGGGACGGGCAGGTCACGGGCCTGAACGCCACCGTGAACTACCCCGAGGGCACCGTCACCGGGCTCATCCAGACCAACGTGTGCGCCGAGCCCGGCGACAGCGGCGGCTCCCTCTTCACCCGGGAGGGCGACGCCATCGGCCTCACCTCGGGCGGCAGCGGCAACTGCGACGTGGGCGGTGAGACGTTCTTCCAGCCCGTGACGACCGCCCTCGCCGCGGTCGGCGCCCGCATCGGCAACGGCTGACCGCCGCACCGGTCGCCCGGGCGCCGCGCCCGGTCCCTCCCGGTCCGAACCGCCTCCCGGAGCCCTTGCCGGGCGTCCGGGGGCCTATGGGTACCGCCCCGGGGCCTCCCCCGGACGCCGGTGCGGGCCCATGGGCCGGGCGGCCGGGGGAGGGGCGGGTGCGTACCCGGGCGGTGGGGCCGTCCCTTCCGGCCCGGGGCGAGCCGCGCCCCGCCCGCCCGGGGTCAGGCCCCGGGAATGAGCAGCAGGGGGGTCCGGATCCTGGTGGGGGCCTCGCGGCGGGGTGGTGACGGGCGCCGGGGGGCGCCGCGTGCCACCAGGGCGAGCGCGGCCAGGGCGAGGGCCGTTCCGGCCAGGCCCACGGGCGTCACCGCCCGTCGTGGTCGCCGTCCCATCCCCGTTCCTCCCTCGCTCGGTCCACCGGACAGCGTCCACCCGGCGGGTCCCGCGAGGCGTCCGCGCCGGGCCGGACGGCGCCGGAAACCGCCCGCCCGGCCCAGCGCGTCACCGCCCGGCGTTCCGCCGCCCGGGCGAATCCGGGTGTCCCCGCACCGGCCGGGGCGCCCCATCCAGCAAGGTGAGAGGCATGTCCTCGTACCCCACCGCCGATGTGACGCCGGTCGCCGACCACCCCCCGGCGCTGCCGGGGCCCCGCGCGGGCACCCCGCTGGCAGGGCGGGTGTTCAGCGCCCTCCACGACCGGAAACTGGTCTACAACGCGTGCTGGGAGGACCCGGCGCTCGACCGCGCCGCCCTCGGCATCGGACCCGACGACCATGTCCTGGTCATCACCAGCGGCGGCTGCAACGCCCTGGACTACCTGCTCGCCGGAGCCGGCAGGGTCACCGCCGTCGATGTCAACCCGCGCCAGAACGCCCTGCTGGAACTGAAGGCCGCCGGCGTCCGGCGCCTGTCGCACGACGCGTTCTTCGAACTGTTCGGCACCGGGCGATCGGTACACGCCCACCGGCTCTACCGGGACGCGCTGCGACCGGACCTGTCCCCCTTCGCACAGCGGTTCTGGGACGGGTACATCGAGGCCTTCGCGGGCCGAGGCTGGCGCAACTCCTTCTACTACCGGGGCACGTCCGGCTTCCTCGCCAAGGGCCTGATGCTCTTCCTGCGCCGCTTCCAGGGCCTCGGCCCGGACCTGGACGAGCTGCTGGCCGCGCCCACCCTGGAACGGCAGCGGCACATCTACGAGTCCCGGCTGCGCGACCGGCTCTGGTCGGCGGCGCGGCTCGCCGCACAGCCGGTCGCCCTGAACCTGGCGGGCGTCCCGCCGGAGCAGCGCCGGGAGATCGCCGACGAGTACGCGGGCGGCACCGCCCAGCTCGTGCACGACGGACTGGACGCCATCTTCGGCCGGCTGCCCCTGGCCGACAACTACTTCTGGCGCGCCTACATCACCGGTTCGTACACGGAGACCTGCTGTCCCGAGTATCTGAAGGCCGGCAACTTCGTTCGTCTCCGGGACGCCCTGCCGCGCCTGGACGTGCGCACCGCGACCGTCACCGGGTTCCTCTCCCGGACCGCGCCCCGGCCGGACGTCTCGAAGTTCGTCCTGCTGGACCACATGGACTGGATGGGCTGGCGCGACCAGCCCGGGCTGGCCGAGGAGTGGCAGGCCATCGTGGACGCCGCCCGCCCGGGCGCCCGTGTGATCTATCGCAGCGCCGGACTGACCACCCGCTACCTCGACCCCGTACGCGTCCGCCACGACGGACGCACCCGGCGGCTGACGGACCTGCTCCGGCGTTACCCGGAACTCGCCGCCCGGCTGCACGAGCGGGACAGGGTGCACACCTACGGCAGCTTCCACATCGCCGACCTGCCCTGAGCGAGGAGCATCCATGGGAATCCGGTCCGACCTGCGCACCATCCGCCACATGGCTTTCCCGCGCGTCGCCGGCACCACACCGGCCGAGCGCATGGAGTCCTACTACCGTTCCACGGCCGCCGACTACGACGCCTTTCGCGAACGGCTCCTGCACGGCCGCCGTGAACTGGTCGGCCTGCTTCCCGCCGCGCCTGGCGGCCACCTGGTCGACATGGGCGCCGGCACCGGCAGCAACATCGCCCACCTCGACGAGCGGCGCCGCAAGGAGTACGGGCGCATCACGCTCGTCGACGTCTCCGCCTCGATGCTGGCCGTGGCACGCGACCGCGTCGAACGGTCCGGCTGGGACAACGTGGAGACCGTCCTCGCGAGCGCCACCGACTACCGGCCCCCGGAGGGGCGGGCCGACGTCGTGGTGTTTTCCTACGCGCTGACGATGATGCCCGACTGGTTCACGGCCGTGGACCACGCCCGGGCCATCCTCCGGCCCGGCGGGACCCTCGCCGTCTGCGACTTCTACGTCTCGCGCAAGCAGCCCTCCGGCGGCGTCCGCCACGCCGCGTGGCGGCGGCACCTGTGGCCCGCCTGGTTCAGCCACAACAACGTCTTCCTGTCGCCCGACCATCTGCCCTACCTGTGTGCCCGGTTCACCCCCGTGCACGTGCGCGAACGCCTCTCCCCGGTCCCGTACCTGCCGGCCCGGGTGCCCACCTACCTCTTCACCGGCACCAGGGACTGAGGCGCGGGACGCAGGGCCGGGACCCACCAGTTGGCCCGGCCCAGCAGCGCCATCAGTGCGGGGGCCAGCAGCAGCCGGATCACCGTGGCGTCCACGAACACCGCCACCGCCAGGCCCACCCCCACCACCTTCAGCAGCAGCAGGCCGGACGCCGCGAGCGCCGCCATCACCACGACCACGACCAGCGCGGACGCCGTGAACAGCCCGGCCGTGTGCTGCACGGCACGCGCCACGGCCCGCCGTGTCGGCGCCCCCGCCCCGTGCTCCTCCACGGTCCGCGACAGCAGCAGCACCTCGTAGTCCATCGACAGCCCGAAGGCCACGCACAGCACCAGCACCGGCACCACGGTGTCGGTCACCCCCGTCACCGTGAACCCGCCGAGCCACCCACTCAAGTGCCCCTCCTGGAACACCAGCACCATGACCCCGAAAGTGGCGCTCAGGCTCAGCACGTTCAGGACGAGCGCCTTCAGCGGGAGCACCACACTGCGCGTGCACCACCCCAGCAACAGCAGCGTCACCACCGCGATCAGCGACAGCGCCGGCACCAGCCGTGCCCGGATGGCGTCCGCGAGGTCGGCGAGCCACGCCTGCGTGCCGCCCACCAGCGCCGGCACCGGCGACGAGACCGCCCGTACCGCCCGTACCACCGACACGCCCTCCGCCGTCTCGGGACCGACGTCGGTGACGACCGCCGCCCACGCACCGGCCCCCGAGGCGTAACCGTGCCCGGGCACCGGGGGCGCCACCCGCCGGCCCTCCCGGTACGTCCCGGTGGCCGTCTCCACCCGGGCCACGTGCTCCAGCCGGGCCAGCCGCCGGGCGTAGCCGTCCAGCGCGGCCGCCCCGGCGCGGGCGTCCAGCCCGGGCAGCGCCACCTGCACGGGGTTCAGGGCGTGGTGGTCGAAGTCGCGGCGCACGGTGTCCGTGGCCCGGCGCGTCGCCGAACCGGCGGGCAGCGCCCGGTCGTCGAACGTGCCGAACCGGGCGTCCGTGAACGGCAGCACCAGGGCCGTCAGCAGCGCGCCCAGCACCAGCACCACCGGCACCGGGCGGCGCATCACCGCGTGGGCGAGGCGGTACCAGCGGCCGCCGTCCGGGGTCGTCCACGGCCGGCGGCGGCGCACCGACAGCGCGTCGACACGGGGACCGAGCAGGACGAGCGCCGCCGGCAGCGCGGTGACGGCGAGCAGCGCGCTCAGCGCCACCACCGTGATGCCGCCGTACGCCACCGACCGCAGCATGTCGAGCGGGAACACCAGCAGCGCCGCCAGGCTCCCGATCACCGTCAGCGCGGAGCACACCACCGTGCGGCCCGTGCTGCACACCGTGGCCACCAGCGCCTGGTGCGCGGCCTCGCCCGGATCGGGCTCGTCGCGGTACCGCGCCCGCTCCTCGCGGTACCGGGCCATCATGAACAGGCTGAAGTCCACCGCCAGCGCGAACCCCAGCGCCGTGGTCAGGTTCAGCGCGATCACCGACACCGTCGTGAGCTGGGACAGTCCGGTCAGGAACGCGACCGCCCCCACCACCGCGCACAGGCCCACCAGCAGCGCCAGGCCGGCCGCGACCACACCTCCGAAGACGCCCACGAGCACGGCGGCGGTCAGCGGCGCGGCGAGCAGCTCGGTGCGCCGGAGGTCCAGCCGGCTCTGCCGCTCGATCGCCAGCCCCACCGGCGTGGCCCCCGTCGCGCCCACCGCCAGCGGCCCGTGGCGGCCCGTCAGCTCGCGCAGCAGCGGCTCCACGTCCCTGTGCGCCGTCGCCTCACCGCTCGCCACCCGCAGCAGCACCAGGGCCGAGCGCCCGTCACGGCCGCGCAGCGCGGCGGGACGGCCCGGCCAGTACGAGCGGACCTCCACCACCTTCGGCAGCCGGCGCGCCCGCTCGGCCAGCCGCGTCCCCGCGGCCACCGACGCCGGGTCGTCCACCGAACCGCCGGGGCCGGCCGTCGCCACCAGGGTGACCGTGGGGCTGCCGCTGCGGAACGCGGTGGAGAGCGTGTGCTCCGCCCGCGCCCACTCGGCGCCCGGTGCCGTCGTACCGCCGTGGTAGAGGTTCTCGTTCACCCCCACGGCGGTGACCGCCGCGACCAGCAGCGCGCAGCCGGTCAGCACCAGGGTGCGGACGGGGAAGCGCAGGACCAGACCGGCGAGGGCGCCCAGCGGGTCGGCGGGCAGGAGCCTGAGGTTCCGTTTCACGATCCCGGACCGCACATGTTCTCCTGACGCCTTCGCCCCGGAGCCGTCACCCCGGCCGGACTCGGACTCCCCAACCTCCCACACCGGTCTCCGGCGCGGCCGCCGCGACCCGGGGGGTGTACTCGGACGGCGGAAGCGCCCGCCGGGCCCGCACCCGCCGTTGCCCCACCGGCCCTCAGAGGTCGGTGCGCCCTCTACCGCCCGGCCCGGCGACCGGAGGGGACCTCCCGCCACCGCCCGGCCCGGAGACCGGAGGGGACCGCCCTCCACCGCCCGGCCCGGAGACCGGACGGGACCGCCCTCCACCGCCCGCCCCGGCGACCGGGTAACCCTTTCGCGGTCTTGTGGGGCGGCCCGGACCGGGACAAGGTGAACCCGTCCCGTCGTCCCCTCCCGATCGGAGCGACCGTGGCCCCCTTCCCGCTGCCCCACCACCTGACCGGTGACGGACCCCATCGCGTCCTCGCCGTCCACGGCTGGCTCGCCGACCGCACCGCCTACGCCCCCGTCCTGCCCGACCTCGACCGGACGGCCTTCACCTACGCGCTGGTCGACCTGCGCGGCTACGGGGAGGCCAAGGACGCCCCCGGCGCGTACACCACCCGGGAGGCGGCCGAGGACCTGCTGGCCCTCGCGGACCGGCTCGGCTGGGACCGGTTCTCGGTCGTCGGCCACTCCATGGGCGGCAGTGTCGCCCAGCGCGTCCTGGCCGCCGCGCCCGGCCGCGTCCGCCGGCTGGTCGGTATCTCCCCGGTCCCCGCCGGGGGACTGCTGATGCCGCCCGAGCAGTGGGACCTGTTCGCCGGCGCCGCCGACGCCCCCGCCAACCGCCGCGCCATCATCGACGCCACCACCGGCGGCAACCGCCCCGACGCCTGGCTCGACCGGATGGTGGCCCGCTCCCTGGACCGCAGCGACGCCAAGGCGTTCCGGGCCTGGCTCGACTCCTGGGCCCGCGAGGACTTCCACACCGAGGTGGCCGGGAACGACGTCCCCGCCCTCGCCGTCGTCGGCTCGCTCGACCCGGCGCTCGGCGCCGAGCTGATGCGCCGCACCTGGCTGCGCTGTTACCCCAAGGGCCGGGTCACCGAGCTGCCCCGCGCCGGCCACTACGCCATGGACGAGACGCCCCTCGAACTCGTCCGGGTCGTCGAGGACTTCCTCCGCGCGGACGGCCCCGCGTGACCGTCCCGCCCCGGGCGGTGCCCGACGTGTTCGACCCCCGGCTGTACGCGCGCGGCATCCCGCACGACGCCTACCGGGAGCTGCGCGACCACCATCCGGTGGCCCGGCAGGACGAGTACGAGGTGCTCGGCTGGCCCGCCGGGCCCGGCTTCTGGGCGGTGACCCGGCACCGCGACGTCGTACACATCCTCAAGGACACCCGCCGCTACTCCTCCTGGCTGGGCGCCACGCAGATCCGCGACCCCGACCCGGCCGACCTGCCCTTCATCCGGCGCATGATGCTCAACCAGGACCCGCCCGGCCACGGCAGGCTGCGCCGTCCGGTGAGCCGCGCCTTCACCCCCGGGCGGGTCGCCCGCTTCGAGGCCGACGTCCGCCGCCGGGCCCGCGCGCTGCTCACCGCCGCGCACACCACCGCGCGGGACGGCGACGGCACCGTCGACGCCGTGCGCGCCGTCACCGACGAGTACGCCCTGCTCAACCTCACCGACCTGCTCGGCGTGCCGCGCGGCGACCGGGGCCTGCTGCTCGGCTGGACCGAGCGCGTGATCGCCTACCAGGACCCCGACGAGCCACCGGTGCTCGGCCCCGACGGCACACCCGTCAACCCGCGCTCACCCGCCATGCTGGAGGAGATGTTCGGCTACGCCCGGGACCTCGCGGCCCACAAGCGCGCCCGTCCCGGGGACGACGTCCTCACCTCGCTCGCCCACGCCGACCTGTCCGACGGCGAACTGGAGATGTCCTTCTTCCTGCTCACCGTCGCCGGGAACGACACGGTCCGCAGCGCCGCCCCCGGCGGGCTGCTCACGCTCGCCGCCCACCCGGACGCCCAGCACGGGCTGCGCGCGGGGGAGTTCTCCATCGGCACCGCCGTCGAGGAACTGCTGCGGGTCCACCCGCCCGTCCTGCACATCCGCCGCACGGCGGCCGAGGACCACGTCCTGCGCGGCCGACGGGTGCGCCGGGGGGACAAGGTCGTGGTCTTCCACGCCTCCGCCAACCACGACGAGCGGGTCTTCCCGCAGCCGCACCGGCTGGACCTGGCCCGTTCGCCGAACCCGCACGTGTCGTTCGGCGACGGGCCGCATGTGTGCCTGGGCGCCCACTTCGCCCGGCTCCAGCTACGGGTGTTCCACGAGGAGGTGCTGCGGGTCCTGCCGCCGTACGAACCGGGCCCGCCGCCGCGGCGGCTGGTCTCCCACTTCATCAACGGCCTGAAGTCACTGCCCCTTCGCCTTCTCGGCTGACACCAGCACGCCCACCTTGTCGATGCGGTGCTCCGGGTTGCCCTTGGCGTCCCGCCAGAAGTTCCCGTCGGCGTTGTCCTCGGGCGTCGCGCAGGTGGAGAGGGTGATCATCGCCTTGACCGGCCGCTCGCCGGGCCGGCCGGGCACGGCGGCGCGCTGCTCGGCGAGGGAGCGCTCCGAGCGGAACGACGTCTTCCGGGTCCCGGTGATCCGGTACTCGTACACGGTGCCGCCCGAGGTGACGAACACCGACGCGCCCACCCGGAGCTCCGGCAGGTCCCGCAGCGGACCACCGGCGGACAGCCGGTGCGCGGTGACCAGGTAGTTCCCGACCTCGCCGGGCCCCACGCCGCCGTGCGGGCCGTACGGGCCGGCGGCCACGCCCCGGTTCTGGATCCGGGTCCCGGGCCAGTCGTCGGTCGTCCCCTCGTACGGCACGACCCGCAGGTTCTCGACGCCGATCGCCGGAACGGCCAGCACGGCGGCCTCGGAGCGGGCCGGGTCGTCGGGGGACGGCTCGGGGGAGGGCGCGACGGGCGGTGCCGCCCGGGGCGTCCCGGGCGCCGGCCCGCCGACGGGCGCCACCGGGGTCGAGGCCGCCGTCGCCGTCGCCGCCGCCGTCACCGGAGCCGTCGCCGAGGCGGAGCCGGGGGCCGGGCCGGCCGGCCGCTCGGCCGCTCCGCTGCCCGTGGCGGCACAGCCGACGAGCGCGACGACGAGGGCGCCGGTGAGCGCGGCGGAAGCGGTACGGGCGCTGTGCATGGGGCTCCGGATCGATAGCCGGGACAGGGCGGGCCACACCAACGTAAACCGGACACGTGTTCCCTGAACAGCCCCGTCGGCGAATCGTGGGCACGCCGTGACCCCGCCCTCACTCCGTGCCACCGGCCCAGCACGGGCGGTCCGGGCTCAGCCCGTGCCGCGCGGGGTGCGGCGGGCGGCCCGGCGGCGCTTGATCGCCCGCCGCTCGTCCTCGGTCGTGGCGCCCCAGACGCCCGCCTCCTGCCCGGACTCCAGCGCCCACTCCAGGCACGGTTCCCGCACCGGGCAGCGGCGGCACACCGTCTTGGCGTCCTCCGCCTGGAGGACCGCCGGACCGGTGTTCCCGATCGGGAAGAAGAGGTCGGGGTCCTCGTCGCGGCACACCGCCTGCTGGCGCCAGTCACTCATGAAACTCTCCCAATCCGTCGAACGGTTCGTCCCATGCGGGTCGCCGCGAGGAGGGGAGTCGAAACAGATCATCACAGAACGGACTCATTCGCCGCACAGTCGCAGCCTCTTGGGCGTGGTGGCGGCCGGCTCCGGCAGGCGCAGCCCGTCCCTCCCCGGCGTCAGTGAACCGAGGAGGCTCGCGTGCCGGGCGCCGGTGCACGAGGGCACCGTCCCCGGCAGCCCACGGACCGTCAGGAACCCCAGGACCGCGAAGGCGTACGCCTCCTTGGCGGCCGACGGCAGCCCCAGCTCGTCCGACCCGCGCAGCGGCACGCCGCCGAGTTCCCCGCCCAGCATGCCCATCAGCACCGGGTTGCGGGTGCCGCCGCCGGACGCGACGACCTCCGTCGCCCCCACCGAGCGCACCGCGTCCGCCACCGTCCGGGCGGTGAGCCGGGTGAGCGTCGCGACCACGTCCTCGGCGGGCAGCCGCTCGAACCCCGCCAGGGCCGCCCGCAGGTACGGCAGGTGGAACCGTTCCTTGCCGGTCGTCCGGGGCGGCGGCTGCGCGTAGTACGGGTCCTCCAGCAGCCGCCGCAGCAGCGCCCGGTCGACCCGGCCGCGGGCGGCGAGGGCGCCGTCCTCGTCGTACCCGAGCGCACCGCCGGTGAAGTGGCGCACGGCCGCGTCGACCAGGGCGTTGGCGGGCCCGGTGTCGAACGCGACCGGGGACCCGGCCCCGGCGGCCACCGTGATGTTGGCGATGCCGCCCAGGTTGAGGGCCACCGGCACGCCGGGCCGGTCGCGCAGCCACAGCACGTCCACGACGCTCACCAGCGGCGCGCCCTGCCCGCCGGCGGCGACGTCACGGGCCCGGAGGTCCGACACGACGGGACGGCCCGTCGCCTCCGCGATCCAGGCCGGCCGGCCGAGCTGGAGGGTGCCGTGCACCGTCCCGTCCGCCACCCAGTGGTACACGGTCTGTCCGTGGGAGACGACGAGGTCGGCGCGCCCGTCGCACAGCTCCTCGTCGGCCCGTACGGCGAGCGTCGCGAAGGCCCGCCCGATCAGGGTGTCGAGCCGGCACACGTCCTCCATGGTGGTGGCGGCCGGGGGCAGCGCCGCGGCCAGCGCGTCCCGCACCCCGGCGGGGTACGGGGCGCTCACCATGCCCAGCGGCGTCAGCAGCAGGGTGTCGTCCTCCAGCGACAGGTCGGCGGCGGCCGCGTCGACGGCGTCGTACGACGTGCCCGACATCATCCCGATGACCCGCATCCCGCTCCGTCCCCGGTCAGCCGCGCAGCGCGCGGCGGTGGTCGTCGCCCCGCAGCGTGGCCAGGGCGAGGGCGCTGACGGCGCACGAGGCGGCCACGTAGTACGCGGGCACGTCGGCATCGCCGGTCCTCCTGACCGCCTCGGTCACGATCAGGCCCGCGCAGCCGGAGAACACCGCGTTGGACAGGGCGTACGCCAGCCCCAGCCCGGTGTACCGGACGCGGGTGGGGAACATCTCCGCCAGCATCGCCGGCCCGGGCCCCGCCATCAGACCGACCACCATCCCGGCCCCGCACACGGCGAGGCCCTTGACGGCCGGCGGCACGCCCGGGTCCTGCAACAGGTCCAGCAGCGGGAACGCCGCCACGGCGGCCACCACCGCGCCCGACACCATCACCGGGCGCCGCCCCACCCGGTCGCTCAGCGCGCCCGCCGGGAGGATCACGGCGGCGAAGCCCGCGTTGGCCAGGACCGCGGCGGTCAGCGCCTGCCGGAACGAGGCGTCCAGCACGTTCTGGAGGTACGACGGCATGACGACGAGGAAGGTGTAGCCGGCCGCCGACCAGCCCATCAGTCGCCCGGCGCCCAGCGCGACGGCCCGCACCGCCTCCCCCGCGGACGCCCGGGGCGCGGGCGCGGCGGCGGCCGGGGCGTCGTGCCGGTGCCGGAACGGCGGCGTCTCCTCCAGCCGCAGCCGCAGCCACAGGGCGGCCAGCCCCATCGGCAGCGTCAGCAGGAACGGCACGCGCCAGCCCCACGCGGCGAGCTGCGCCCCGGTGAGCACCGTGCCCAGCAGGGCCGCCACCCCGGCGCCGCCGAGCAGGCCGAGCGCCACCGTGAACGACTGCCAGGCCCCGTACAGACCGCGCCGGCCCGGCGGGGCGAACTCCGTCATCAGTGCCACGGCGCCCCCGAACTCGCCGCCCGCCGACAGGCCCTGGACGACCCGCAGCAGCGTCAGCAGCCACGGCGCCGCCGCGCCGATCGTGGCGTACGAGGGCAGCACGCCGATCAGGGTGGTCGCGGCCGTCATCAGCAGCACCGCCAGGATCAGCGTGGGGCGCCGGCCCACGCGGTCACCCAGGCGGCCGAACAGGGCGGCGCCCAGCGGCCGGAAGAAGAAGGCCAGCGCGAACGACGCGTACGTCCGCACCAGCGCCTCCGCCGCGCTCCCGCCCTCGGGGGTGAAGAACGTGGCGGCGACGAGGGTGGCGAACCAGCCGTAGACGCCGAACTCGTACCACTCGATGAAGTTGCCCACCGAGCCCGCCACCAGCGCCCTGCGGGAGCGCGGCGGCCCGGGGCGTCCGGTGCTCCCGGCGGGGCCCTCGGCCTCCTCCGCGGGGCCGTGCACGGAGGTCGTCATGCGGTGCCCTTCCGGAGGCGTCGACTCACGTCATCGGTTCCCTCCCGGGGGCGTCGAGGAAACGGTCCAGCAGGGCGTCGAGGCCGGCGGCGAGCACCTCCTCGCCCGCCCGTTCGGCCAGCGCGGGCGCGGTGGCGCGCAGATGGGGAAGTTCCCGTACGGGCATGAGGTGCAGGCCCATCCGGATGGCCGGTTCCGGCTCGTCGGGGTCGTCCACCACGGCGGTCAGCTCCACCAGCACGAACCCGAAGGCCCACGCCGTCACCGCCCGGTAGGCCAGCTCCGTGCGGTGGTCGTCGGCCCCCGCCCGGACCAGCAGGCCCAGGACGTGCTCCTGCACCCGCAGCACCGCCCGCGGCCGGCGGGCCAGCGGCACGGCGAGCATCCGGGTGGCGAACAGCGGAACCACGTGCGGGTGGCGCAGCGACAACCGGTGGACCTCCCGCACCGTGCGGTGCAGCTCCTCGCGCCACTCCCCGCCGTTCATACCGGTCCGCTCGCCGGCCGCGGGAACCCCCAGGGCGTCCATGAGCTCCCGGAAGACCGCTTCCACGAGCCCGTCCAGCAGCGCGTCCTTGCCCGGCGCGTACCGGTAGAGGGCCATCGCCTCCACCCCCAGCTCCGCCGCGAGCCGCCGCATGCTCAGGCTCGACAGGCCCTCCCGGTCGACCAGCCGGAGCGCCGTGGCCAGCACCAGGTCCCGGGTCAGCCGGCCGCGCCGGCGTCCCGTCCTTCCGGAGCCTGCCTCTGTGGGCATCCCTTGACCCTCTTCATAAATCGGAGGAAGGTGTACATATACGCTGTAAATATATATCTTTTCGGGCGTCATCGATATCCCCCGGCAGGTCACCGTGGAGCCGATCACACGTCTCGGGAACTGGCTTCGGCCGAACACCGGAGGGGGGCCGCACAACGGGCCCGGACCGGTCAGCGGCAGGCCGCCCGTCTCCGCCCATCGCGTCATGGCGCTGTACGTCCTCTTCGTGATCCCCTTCACCGTCGTCTACCTGACGGTCCCCGACCGGCACACCAGCATGTGGGCCGTGATCGGGACGGCGGGGGTCGTCGCGATCCTCATCGGCGTCCGCCTCCACCGCCCGGCGCGACGCTGGCCCTGGCTGATGCTCGCCGCCGCCAACCTGACCTTCACGGCCGGGGACACCACGTACAACATCCTCGAATCGGCCTTCGGCCAGACCAACCCGTTCCCGTCCCTCGCGGACGTCTTCTATCTGCTGGCCTACCCGCTGTTCGCCGCCGGGTTCTTCGGCTTCATCCGCTACCGCACCGCGTCCCGGGACATCGCCAGCCTGCTGGACGCGCTCATCCTCACCTCGGGACTCGCCCTGCTCTCCTGGGTGCACCTCATCAACCCGCTCACCATGGCCGGCGGCGAGACCTGGGTGCACCAGACGGTCGCCATCGCCTACCCGCTCGGTGACGTGCTGATCCTGGCCATGCTGGTCCGGCTGCTCACCCTCGGCGGCACCCGCGAGCGGTCCGTCCAGCTCCTCGCCCTCGGCACGTGCGGCATCCTCACCTCGGACGTCCTGTACGGGCTGATGCAACTCCAGGGGACCTGGCGGGTCGGCACCTACATGGATTTGGGCTGGGTGGTGTTCTTCACCGCCTGGGGGCTGGCCGCCCTGCACCCGTCCATGGTGCGGCTCACCGAGCACGTCCCCCAGCCCGGCCCGGGCCTCGCCAAGCGCCGCCTCGCCGTCCTCGCCGTCGCCTCGCTCATCGCCCCCGTCATGCTGCTGGTCGAGGCGCTGCTGGGCCACGTGCGGGACGCCGCCGTCATCGCCGTGTTCTCCGCCCTGATGTTCCTGCTGGTCATGGCCCGGTTGTGGGAGCTCGTCTCGGAGCACCGCAGGGCGGTCACGCGCGAGCGCAGCCTCCGCGTGGCCGCCGCGTCACTGGTCGGCGCGGTGACCCCCCGGGACGTCGCCCGCTGCGTCGAGGCGGCCGCCACCACGCTGTTCGGCGCGGGGGACCCGCGCGAGGCCGTGCTGCTCGCCGTGGACGCCCGGCGGCGGCTGCGGCCCGTCACCACGGCGGGCGGGCCCTGGACCCGGAACATAGACATCCCGGCCGACGCCCTCGGCAGGGTCGGCGTCCCCGCCCCGCCGGCCCCCGGCACGTCCGCCGGTACGGCCCCGAGCGGCACCCCGCCGGGCACCACGCCCGCGCCGCCCGCCGGCCCGGCCGCCACGCCCCCGCCGCCCGCCGGCACCGGCGGTCCGGCGCCCGCTCCCGCCGCGCCCGCCCCCGCGACGGCCGGCCGCCGCGCCGAGGGGACGCGGCTGGTGGACGTCGCCGCCCTGGGGCCCGAGGCGGCCGCCGCCCTGGCGCCGTCGACCCACGTCGTCCTCAGCCCCCTGACGCTCGACACGCCCCAGACGGTCACCCCACTGATCGGCGCACTCCTGGTCGCCGGGCCGCGCCGCCGGCTGGAGCAGATCGGCACCTCCGTGCAGTCCCTGGCCTCACAGGCCGCCCTGGCGCTCGAACGCGTCGGCCTGAGCGAGGAGATCAACCGGCGCCGCAGCGAGGCCTACTTCCGCACCCTCGTGCACAACGCCTCCGACGTGATCCTGATCGTCGACGACGACGACACCGTCCGCTACGCCAGCCCCTCCGCCCAGGGCATGTTCGGCGGCGCCCTCCTCAGCGGCACCCCCCTCGCCCGGCTCGTCGACGCACAGGACCGCGCCCGGGCCGCCCGCACGCTCGGCCGGGTCCGCTCCGGGGACGCCCGGGACGTCCACGACGACTGGCGCGTGCTGCGCTCCGACGACCAGCGGCTGGACGTGGAGGTCCGGTGCAGCAACCTGCGCCACGAGCAGACCGTCCACGGCATCGTGCTCACCCTCCGCGACGTCACCGAACAGCGGGAGCTGGAGCGCGAGCTCACCCACCGCGCCTTCCACGACGCGCTGACCGGCCTGCCCAACCGGGTCCTGCTGCTGGAACGCCTCGAACGGGCCCTGCTGCGCGGCCGCCGGGTCGCCACCCTCACCTGCGTGCTCTTCATCGACCTCGACGACTTCAAGATCGTCAACGACATGATGGGCCACTCGGTCGGCGACGAACTCCTCGTCGCCGTCGCCCGGCGGCTGACCGCCGCACTGCGGCGCACCGACACCGCCGCCCGGCTCGGCGGCGACGAGTTCGCCGTCCTCATGGAGGGCGTCAGGGAACCCCAGGACGCCGAACGGCTCGCCGCGCAGATCGTCGAGGCCCTCGACGCGCCGTTCCGGCTCACCACCGGCTCGACCAGCGTCTCGGCGTGCATCGGCGTCGCCACGGCCCGGGACAGCGGCGAGGCGGAGGAACTCCTCGGCCACGCCGACCTCGCCCTGTACGCCGCGAAGACCGCCGGCAAGGGCCAGTGGCAGCGCTACCGGCCCGACCTGCACTCCGGCATGGTCGAGCGGCACGAACTCCAGGCCGGCCTGGACAGCGCCATCAGCCGAGAGGCGTTCACCGTGCACTACCAGCCGATCGTCGAGATCGACGGCGGCGCCGTCGCGGGCCTCGAGGCACTGATCCGCTGGCCGCGCTCACGGGGTCTGGTGCCGCCGGACCAGTTCATCACGCTCGCCGAGGAGACCGGGCACATCATGCCCCTCGGCGCCTGGGTGCTCGAACGCGCCGCCCGCGACGTCGCCCGCTGGCAGAAGGCCCACCCCCGCACCCCGCCCCTCTGCCTCAACGTCAACGTCTCCGCCCGGCAGTTCATCGACCCCGGGTTCGTCGAGGACGTACGGCGCGTCCTCGACACCTCCGGGCTGGCGCGCGGCTCCCTCGTCCTGGAGATCACCGAGACCGTCCTGATGCGGCGTGACGAGCAGATCCGCACCGCCATGCGGACCCTCAAGCGGCTGGGCGTCTCCATCGCCATCGACGACTTCGGCACCGGGTTCTCCTCCCTCAGCTACCTGCGGGAGTTCCCCATCGACATGCTCAAGGTCGACAAGTCGTTCATCGACGACATCGTCACCGACGGCCAGCAGGTCGCCCTCGTCGAGGGCATCGTCCGCATCGCCGACGTCCTCGGCCTCCAGGTCATCGCGGAGGGCATCGAGAACGCCGGCCAGCGCGACCTGCTCAGCGCCATGGGCTGCCGCTTCGGCCAGGGCTACCTCTTCGCCCACCCGGTGACCGCCGGCGAGGCCGAACGTCTGCTGGACGCGTCGGGCGGCCACCGGCCGGCCTCCCTCGTCGGCCGCCGCCCCGAAATCCGGACCATCGCCCACCCGGCCGCCCGCGGCGAACCGAGCGTCGGCGACCTGGCCCGCCTCCAGAAGACCAGTCGCATGTGCGACGCCGTCATCGACGAGGTCCACGGCCGCCGCATCCGCATCGGCGACCGCTGGCTGGCCGACTTCGCCTCCTGCAACTACCTCGGGTTCGACTTCGACCCCGAGATCATGGACGCCATCGCCCCCCACGTACGCCGCTGGGGCACCCATCCGAGCTGGTCCCGGCTCATCGGCAACCCCCGCCTCTACACCGAGATCGAGGAACGGCTCGCCGGCCTGCTCGGCGCGCCGGACACCCTGCTGCTGCCGACCATCACCCTCATCCACTCCTCCGTCATCCCCGTCCTCGCGGGAGGCGGGCAGGTGTGCGTGGAGGCCCGCGCCCACCGCACCGTGTACGACGGCTGCCTCGTCGCCCGCGGACAGGGTGCCTCGGTACGGCGCTTCCACGGCGACCGCCCCGACGAGCTGGAGCAACTGCTCGCCTCCGCCCCGCCCGGCGCCACCCGGCTGGTCTGCATCGACGGCGTCAACAGCATGACCGGCAACCTCCCCGACCTGGAACTGCTGGCGCGCATGTGCCGCGCCCACGACGCCCTGCTGTACATCGACGACGCCCACGGCTTCGGCGTCATCGGCGAACGCGGCCCCGGCGAGACCTCGCCGTACGGAGCGAAGGGCAACAGCATCGTCCGCCACCTGGCCGAGTCGTACGACGGCATCATCCTGGTCGCCGGCTTCTCCAAGGCGTACTCCTCCCTCCTCGCCTTCCTGACCGCGCCCCCCGACCTCAAGGCCCACCTGAAGATCGCCGCCGGGCCCTACCTGTACTCCGGGCCCTCTCCGACGGCGTCGCTCGCGACCGTCCTCGCCGGACTCGACGTCAACGAGCGCCGCGGCGACGCCATCCGCGCCGGCCTCCACCGCAAGACGCGGCGCGTGCTGGACCACGTGCGCGGCCTCGGCATCGCCACCCCCAACACCGACGACCTGCCCATCATCGAGATCCCCCTCGCCGACAGCTGGGACCTGGACGCCGTGGGCGACTACCTGTGGGAACACGGCATCTACGTCACCCTCGCCGGCTACCCGCTGGTGCCGCGCAAACAGGTCGGCTTCCGGGTCCAGGTCACCGCCCTCAACACCGACGAGGAGATCGAGCAGCTCAACGACGCGCTCACCGGGCTGGCCGACCGCTTCCCGCTCCAGCAGAGACTGCCGGAGGCGGACGCCGAGCCCGGACCCCTGCCCGGGCCCGACGGTTGGGCGCCATGAGCCGCCCGGGCCGGTACGCCGGCCGCGACGACGACCGCGACGACGCCGGCCGCCGCGACGGCGGCCCACCGCCCCCCGGCCGCGACCACCGGCACAACGCCGACGCGGACTGGGACCAGTGGCCCGTCGCCGCCTACCTGGCCGAGAACTACCGCCGGATGCACGCCTCCGACGCCACCGTCATCCGCCACCACGCCGGCTTCTACCGGCAGTTCCCCGCCGACGGCATCGGCCGGTCGCTGGAGTTCGGCGCAGGTCCCAACCTGTACCCGCTGATGGTCGGCGCGGCGGTCGCCCGCCGGATCGACGCCCTCGAACCCAGCGCCGCCAACGTCGCCTACCTCACCGGACAGCTCGCCCACCCCGACGAGAACTGGGACGCCTTCTACGCCCTGTGCCGCACCCTGGACCCCCGGCTGCCCGCGAGCCTCCCCGACGCACTGTCCCGGGTCGGCGTCCTGCACGCCGACGCCACCGCCGTCCCACCGGGCGCCTACGACCTGGCCTCGATGAACTTCGTCGCCGAGAGCGTCACCGAGGACGCCGACGAGTTCGCCGCCCTGTGCGGCACGTTCATCCACGCGGTACGGCCCGGGGGCCACCTCGTCGCGGCCTTCATGGAGAACATGCCCAGCTACCACATCGGCGCCGGCCTGAGCTGGCCCGCCTTCCCCGTCGACACGACGGCGGTACGGCACGTCTTCGCCCCGTACACCGAACGGCTCCGGATCACCCGCGTGGAGAAGGACCCCACCCTGCCGGACTACGGGGACACCGGAATGGTGCTGCTCCGGGCGGTCCGCACCCCGGTGGACGGGTGACCCCGGCCGGCGACTCCCGGTCCGGACTTGGGAGCCTCGGCCCGGGGACCCTCAGCCGGCCGGCCACCGGCCCAGCAACTCCCGGTACAGCAGCGTGTACTGCGCGGCACAGCGCTCCGGCCCGAAGCGTTCCTCCACCGTCGTCCGCCCCTGCTCGGAGAGCACCTGCCACCAGTGCGGCCGGTCCAGCAACTGGCGCAGCAGATGGCCGGTGCGGCGGGCGTCGCCGGCCGGCGCCCGCAGCACCGTGTCACCGAGCACCGCGAACTGCGGATGGTCGGCGAGGATCACCGGACGGCCGGTGCTCAGCGCCTCCAGGACCGTCAGCGGCAGCTCCGACCGGGCGCCCAGCACCCGCGGGACGAACAGCAACACGTCGGCCGACGCCATCAGTCCGGGCATGTCGGGGACCTGTCCGAGCACCTCGATCTCCCGCAGCCCCTCCCGCTCGGCCAGGGCCGACAGGGACGGCTCCGCCGACCGGGCACGGTGACCGGGGCGGGGGCGCAGCGCGAGCGTCAGGCGGAACCGCGACCCGGCCCGGGCGGCCACCCCGGCCGCCATGACGGCCTCCTCGGCCCCGCCGTGCGGGTGGCAGCCGACGACCAGCACCCGGGGGGTGGGCCCGGACGGGCGGGGCGTGAACGGCCAGCGGTCCAGCCGTATCGCCGGCGGAACGACCCGCACGGGGCCGAACCCGGCGGCGCCGAGCTCCCTCGCGGTCGCCGCGGACAGCGCCACCGTGCGGCCGATCGGACGCGACCGGCGCAGCAGCCGCGCGTCCTGGACGCCCGGAACGGTGTGCAGCACCGGCCTGCCCCGCAGCAGCGGCGGCCACAGCCGGGAGAGCAGCGGAAAGCCGTCGTCGACCGCCAGCACCGCGTGGACGAGGTCGGCACGGCGGGCCAGTACGGCTCCGGCGGCGATCGTCAGGGGCTGTTGGAGGCCGTCCAGCGCCGGGAACGGCACCGCCCGGCCGCGGTCGACGGCCCGCGGGCCGCCCCGGTGCGGCCACCGGGTGAACCAGGTGAAGTCCACGTCCGTCACGGCGTGGGCGACGGCCGCCGCGAGCTGGATGTCCGGCCCCTCGCCGCCCTCGAGGGGCCCGCGGGCGAGCAGCAGGACGCGCGGGCGGCGCGCTCCGGGCGTCATGGCCGGCGCGCACTCGAACGGCCCGCCCGCGAGCGGGGAACGGCGTGAACGGCATATACCGGGGCGTACGCGACGGCGTTCCCGGGCCGGCGGGGCGAGCACCGGCCCGGGAACGACCGCGGCGCGATGCCGGGGACCACCGCCGCGCGGGCGTCGCGCGGCACCGGCGCGCACCCGGACGGCGGCCCGGTGGCCTCCGGCATCGCTTCCCCGGGAGTGGTGGCCACGGGGCGGGGCGTCCGCATACGCCCGCTGTCCCGCGACCACCCGACATGGATCGTGGTCACGTGGTCCTGTGCCGCGCCGAGGGCGAGCGGGACCACGCACACGCGAAGGAGGGCGCGCACGCCCGGGGCGTACGCGCCGATGACGCACCCGACGGTGCGCAGCGCCCCCGTGACGAACGCGCCGTCACGGGGCGGGAAGTGGGACCGTGCGGCGGGGAGGGCAACCGCCCGGTGCGTCCCGGGGACCGGGTGCGGGGGATCCGCCGGGGCTGGATCGCCCTCGGAATCGTCGTGACGTCGGCATGCCGTCGTCCGCGAGGCGACGGCACGGCCACGACGGCGGCGCGGGGCGGAACAGGGCCGGCGTACCCGCACGTGCCGCGCGGTCGCGGCGAGGGCCAGGCGGTCGGAGGTCCGGCGTGCCGGGTGAGGGCGGGGCCGGGCGCCGGAGGCCGGTCCGGCGGCGGGCCAGTCCGTCACCCGCCGCAGCGGATGCGGGGCCGAGAGCGCCGGAGCACGGCTTGCCTGGATCGAGGACACGGGGGACCTCTTCCTGCGACCGCATGCCCTGGAACGGGCATGCTTGTTCTCTATCCGTAGCACATGCCCCAGGGGCGGTCAATGGGACGTGCACGATTATGGAAGGCTCCGGAAAGGCATTCCGCCCGGGCGACGGCGGAAACGGCGCCGAATGCTTCACCTCGGGCGGCGGGACTAGAATTTGAGTCATGGTCGGGCGAATAGAGGACTACGCTCTCATCGGAGACCTGGAAACAGCGGCCCTCGTCGGGAAGGATGGGGCGATCGACTGGCTGTGCGTGCCCCGTTTCGATTCACCCGCCTGTTTCGCCGCACTCCTCGGCGGTGAGGACCACGGCCGCTGGCGCATCGCGCCCGCCGGCGCGGACACCTGCGCCCGGCGTTCCTACGTGGCCGACACGCTGGTGCTCGAATCGGTCTGGGAGACCGTCGGCGGAACCGTGCGGGTCACCGACTTCATGCCGCCCCGGAGCGGGCTTCCCCAGGTCGTGCGGCTGGTCGAGGGGGTGTCGGGGCGGGTCGACATGACGTCGGACGTACGGCTCCGCTTCGACAACGGGCGGATCGTGCCCTGGACCCGGACGGTCGACGGACGGACGGTCGCCGCGGTCGCCGGACCGGACTCCACGCTCCTCCAGGCCGATGCCGACGTCCACATGGAGGTCGCCAAGTCCGGTACGTCGTGCGCGTTCTCCGTATCGGCGGGGGAGCGGATCGCCTTCGTACTCCGCTGGAGCCCCTCGCATATTCCCCCGGCCCTCGGAGTGGCCGCGGTCCCGGCACTCGCCGACACCCTGGAATTCTGGCGCAATTGGGCGTCGAAATGCTTGTACCAGGGACCGTACCGCGATGTCGTCGTCCGTTCCCTGGTCACCCTCAAAGCGCTCACCTACGCACCCACCGGCGGGATCGTCGCGGCCGTCACCTCCTCCCTGCCGGAATGCCTGGGAGGGGAGCGCAATTGGGACTACCGGTTCTGCTGGCTCCGGGATTCCACCTTCACGCTGTCGTGCCTGCTGCGCTCCGGGTACCGCGAGGAGGCCGTCGCCTGGAAGGACTGGCTGGTGCGGGCCGTGGCCGGCGAGCCGTCCGACCTCCAGCCCCTCTACGGGGTGGGGGGACAGCGCCGGCTCGTCGAGACCGTCGCCCCCTGGCTGCCCGGGTACGAGGGATCCCAGCCCGTGCGGTTCGGCAACGCCGCGGTCGGGCAGCTCCAGCTCGACGTGTACGGCGAGGTCCTCAACACCGTCTACTCGGCGCTGCGGGCCGGTGTCACGATCGACGTCCAGGTGTGGCGCCTGATCGCCTCGTTCATGGAGTACCTCGAGGAGCACTGGCGGGAGCCGGACGCCGGACTGTGGGAAGTGCGCGGTCCCCGGCGGCACTTCGTCCACTCCAAGGTCATGTCGTGGGTCGCCGCCGACCGTGCCCTGCGCATGGCCAGGGTCGCGGGTCTGCGCGGCTCGGCGGAACGCTGGCGCGCGATGCGGCAGGAGATCCGCAAGGACGTCCTCCAGCACGGCTGGGACGACGAACTCGGCTGCTTCGTGCAGTACTACGGCTCCCGGCGGATCGACGCCGCCGCCCTGCTGATGCCCCGGCTGGGCTTCCTGCCCCCGGGCGACCGGCGGCTGCGCGGCACGCTGGACGCGGCCCGGCGGCTCGACCACCACGGCTTCCTGCGCCGGTACGCCGACGCGGGGGGCGACCGGGTGCACGAGGTCGACGGACTGTACGGCAGCGAGGGCACGTTCCTGGCCTGCTCGCTGTGGTTCGCCGACTCGCTCGCCCTGACCGGGCGGCGGGACGAGGGCCGGGAGGTGTTCGAGCGCGTGCTGGACGTACGCAACGACGTCGGTCTGCTCTCCGAGGAGTGGGATCCCGTGACCGGCCGCCAACTGGGCAACCTGCCCCAGGCGTTCAGCCACGTGGCCCTGGTCAACACGGCGTTCGCCCTGCACGGCACGCGCGCGGGGAGCCGCGACGGCAACGGCCGGCACGGCCACCACGGCGGGCGGCCCGACGGCGACCTCGCGGGCCGGCACGGCGACGGGAGCCGCGTGGAGAGCGGCTCCCGTGTGCGGGCGGCCCGCTGAGGGCATCGCCCGTCATACGCCGTCGGCCGCGTCGGGCTGTCTCTGCCGGCGCAGCAGCGCCGAACCGGCCAGGAGGGCGGTGAGCATCGCGCACGTCACCGCGGCGGCGCCCGACAAGGCCCATGTGCGTCCCAGACTGCTCTCCAGCAGGGCGAACCCGCTGCTTCCCGCGATCCCGTGCAGGGCCACCACACCGACGGACGTCGCGGCGGCGAAGCCCCACACCCGCGGGGAGTCCCGCACGATCAGCCACTCGCCGAGCACCAGGCAGACCACGGTGACGACGAGCGCCAGGGCGTCGGCGTACCCGCCGGACCGCAGCCCGCCGAAGTCCGTGGGCAGGTGGATCACCCCGCAGGCGAACAGGGCCGCGGCCGCCGGCCAGCGCAGCCCCGACCGGGGCGAGGGCTCGGCCGGACCGCCGGCCGGTTCGGGCACGAGGACCTTCGTCTCCTGCGCCGCCGCCGGCGCGCCCGTGACGGACCGGGGTGGCCGCACATGGGGGTTCTCGGGCACCACCGGGCCGGAGACGGCCGGTGCTGTTCCCGTGATCACCGGCGGGTCCTGGCCGTCACCGGTGCCGAGGATGCTCACGAGCTGGACGACGTCCTCGATGGGCCTGCCGACCGCCGCCGCACGCAACGTCGTGTCGTTGTCGTCGAGCGTGTGGCCGGCCTCGTTGAGCATCGCGACCAACTGCCGGACCTCTTCCAGCGGGCGGGCCACCGCGGCCGCGCGCAGCGCCTCGTCCGCCGGGCTGTCGACGGCCTTGGTGTTCTTGAGCTGGGTCACCAGCGCGGCGACCTCCTCCAGCGGGCGGTAGGTGGCCGCCGTCCAGATGAGAGTCCGTATGCGCTCGTCGCCGTCCTCGTCGTCCGTCCCCGCCCCCGACGTCTCGCCGAGGACGGCGTCGACGAGAGCGGTGTCGACCGCCGAGGGGTCCGCGTCGGCGCGCGGGACGTCGGGGGCGGCGTCCACCGCGTCCCCGGTCACCGGGTCGGTGGACGGGCCCTCCGGGGACGCCGTCACGTCGCCGGCCGCCGCGTCCGGGCGCGCCGCGTCGGCCGGTGCTCCGTCCAGCGTCGGTACGGCCGCGACGGCCGGTGCGGGCGTCCCGCCGGCGGGCGCGGTGCCGGTGGCGGCGGCGTCCCCGGCCGTCTCGGCGTGCGGGCGCCGGTCGGGCGCCTCGCGGTAGGGGGGCTCCCGGTGGACGGCCGCGCCCGGCGTGATGCCGGTGGCCTCGTGGTCGTCGGGGGCCCGGTCCGCCGTGGCCGGCACGCCGTACGCGGGGGTGGCCTCGGGCGTCGCGCGCGAGTACGTGCCGTTCGCGTACGCGCCGTTGGTGTACGTGCCGTTGGCGTACGTCGTCGCCGCCGGGGGCGCGGCCGGGGCCGGGGGCGGCGCGGCGGCGGCCAGGCGCAGGGCCTCGGCGTGCGCGGCGTCGACGTGCACGGTGCCGAACGGCGGCGCCTCGGTGTGCGTCGCGTCGACGGGCACGCCGGCCGGGTCGGGCCGGTCGGGCGGGTCGGGCGGGTGGGGCGGCCCCGCCCTGTCAGGGGCCGCCCCGGTGGGGCGAGTTGTGGGGTCGTCGGTGGTCATGGCGTGGCTCCGTTCGCCGGACTCCGGTGAGGCACACACCGTGTCGGTCGTCGTGCGCCGACTGGGGCGCGCGGTTTGCACCATCTAATGGGCAATCCAGCGAATTGCGCCATCCGGGAAGCGCAGACGGGGTACGCCGGGCGCCCCGCCGTGCGTCCGGACCGCCGCTCCGTTCCCGACGCGCGCCCTATACCTCAAAGTTGAATTTTTGCCATTTGCGCCGCTTGCCCAACTGCGGTCCACTAGAAGTGGAAGCAAACATTCCTTTCCGCATGAAGGGATGGCGACATGTCGTCGACCGAGCGCGAGCTCCAGGGCCGTACCAAGGTCCTGGACAGCGATATCGAGAAGGCCCTCAACCCGGGTGAGGCCGAAGGCTTCTACCGGGACACCCGTGAATGCGGGATCCTCGCCCTTCAGGCCGGGGCGGGACAGGTGCTGCTGGCGCCACCGACGCCGCGGCCGAAGAAGGGCTGACCGACAACCGGCCACGACCCCCGTCCCCACCAGGGCGGGGGTCGTACCCGTACGGGTACGCCGTCCCCCCGGCGCTTTTGAATCTTCTACGAAACAGGGCGCTTTCGCCGTTTGCGTCCTCCGTGCGGCTGGGGTCCACTGGAAGTGGAAGCAAAGATTCCTTTCCGCATGAAGGGATGGTGGCATGACGTCGACCGAGTACGAACTCCAGGACCGGACCAAGGTTGCGGACACCGACATCGAAGCGGCCCTCAACCCGGGTGAAGTCCAGGGCTTCTACCGCGACACTCGCGAATGTGCCGCGCTCGCCCTGCAAGCCGGCGCCGGACAGGTGCTGTTGGCGCCGCCGGCACCGCGCCCGAAGAAGGGGTGAAGGTACGACTGAATGGATGAGTCCGGCACCCCCAACCCCCTGACGGGCACGGTGCGGGAACTCGCCCACCACGTGGTCTCCGCTCTCACGAGCGGGGGCCACGCCCCGGTGTCGGCCGCCACGGCGGTCACGCTCGGGGACGACGACCTCGGCCTCGCGGCCGTACGCGTCGTCGGGGCGGACGTCCTGCTGCCGAGCGTCCTGCACCGCACCGCCCCCGCCCCCGTCGACCTGGCGGTGTGCGAGAAGGCGGTGCTCGCCTACCCTCCCGGCGCCGACGCCTCACCGACGTCGCTCTGGAGCCACTGGGCGATGACCCGCACCCTCCGCGACCTGGGCGCCCCGGCCGCCCTGGCCTCCGGCGGCGCCCCCGACGCCGACGGCACCGAACCCGGCGCCGCCTGGCTGGAGGACCTCCCCTGGCAGGCACTCGGCCACCAGCTCGCCCTGCTCGCACCGCTCGCCGTCCCGGCCGCCGACAGCGCCGTCGCCCGGGTCGCCCGGCGCCGCACCGTCGACGTCGCGCGCGGCTTCGTACGGGCCGTCCGGCGCCGCGGCTGGCTCCAGGCCGCCGGCACCGGCCGCTGGCTGTCCGTCCTCGACGACGTCCCCCCGAGCCTCGGCCTGGACGCCGGGCTGGAGTTCGTCGGCCTCATGGGCGGCGACGACCCGCGCGTGGCCCTGCACCTGCACGCGGCGCGGCTGCTGCGCCCGGCCGACGGGCGGGCGGCGCCATGACGGCACCGGCGGCGACCACCGACGTACGGCGGCTGGCCGAGGCCGCCCTCGGCTGGCTGTCCGACAACCGCGCCGGTTTTCGGCTGGGGGACGACGCCCTGGAGCCGGACGCCGACGTCAACGGCTCCTGGAAACCCCTGGGCGAGCTGGCCCAGATGTGCGCCTGCGTCCGCCGCCACACCCGCCCCGGCACCGTCCTGCACGAGACCGCCTCCGACCTCCTCCGCCACGCCTGGCGCGAGACCCGCGACGGCGCCCTCTTCCTCGACGTGCAACGGCTCGAACCGTGGGCCACCTACCCCCTGGAGGTGTACGCCGCGTTCACCTCCGGCGGCCTGCGCCACCCCGCGTACGAGGAGTTCCTGACCGGCATCGTCCGCACCCGTAGCTGGCGGACGACGGAACTGCTGCCCAACCGCCGCCTGAGCATCCTCAACTCCGAGCGCCGCACGGGCATCACCCCCCACGAGGCCGCCGGCACCGCCCTCCGCCGCACCTGGCTGGGCGCGCTGCCCGAGCCCTGGGCCTTCGAGCGCACCGCCGGGTACACCCTCACCCACGTCGTGTACCACCTCACCGACTGGGGCCACGACGTGCGCGGCGTACCGGCCGACGTCGCCGCCTACCTGGACACCTGGCTCCCCGCCTGGCTCGACAGCTGCGTGGAGACCCAGCACTGGGACCTGTGCGGCGAGTTGCTCGCCGTCGCCGCCAGCCTGCCCGGACCACCGGCACCGGAGTCGACCGAGGACGCCTGGCGGGCCCTCGCCCGCGCCCAGCGGCCCACGGGGGAGATCACCGAGGTGGGCCGCGGACCGCACGGCGAGGAGGTGCCGGCGGTCTTCGTCAACTGCTACCACTCCACGCTGGTCGCGGCGTTCGCCGCGACCCTCACCGCCGCCCGCCGCCCCGACGGCGGCCGGGCCGCCGGAGCGACCCACCGAGGAGCGCAGGGATGACCGCCGCCAGCACCCGCCTCGTCCACACGGTCGGCGTGGGCGCCCTCGAATGGCTCCACGCCCACCGCGACGGATTCCGGCTGGAACCGGACGCCGACCCGGAGACCGGGTACCTCGAACGCTTCAAACCCGTCGGCGAACTCGCCGTCATCTGCAAGGTTCTCTTCCGCGAAGGAGTGGCCGGCTCCCGCCAGGCCGACCTGGCCCGCCGGCTGCTCGACCACGCCTGGCGCGAGGTCCTGGACGGCGGACAGGCACTGGTGCGCGGCCAGCGCACCGAACCGATCTCGCCGATCCCCTTCGAGACGTACGTGCCCTTCCGTGAACTCGGCCACAGCCAGCCGGAGCTGGAGCGGGCGATCCGGCTCAACCACCGGCTCGGAAGCTGGGCGCGGCTGGAGGTGCTGCCCGTCCGCAGACTCGGCCTCAGCGCCTTCGAACGCCGCTTCGGGCTCACCCCGAGCCTCCCCGAGGACGAGGCGTTCGGCCGCACATGGCTGGCCCGCCGCCCCGAACCGTGGACCGTCGACACCCGCATCGGATACGACATCACCCACACCGTCTTCCACCTCACCGACTGGGGCGAGGACCCGGACCGCCTGCCCCCCGAGACCGCCGGCCACCTCCAGCAGTGGCTGCCGGTCTGGCTGGACGACTGGCTCGACCTCGAACGCTGGGACCTGCTCGGCGAACTGCTCGTCGTCGACGCCTGCCTGCCCCGCCCCACCCTCGACGCGTCCGCCTGGGAGGGCTTCGCCGCCGCCCAGCAGCCCGACGGGGCCGTACCCCCGCTGGGCGGGATGCCGGCCGGCGACCCCCAGGACGTCTTCGACCTCGTGTACCACTCCACGCTGGTCGCCGCCTTCGCGTCCGTACTGGCCACCTCACGCGCCCTGGAGCGGCTGACCGCCGAGGCCCCGGCGTGACCGGCACGCCGACGACCGACGCGGAACGGCTCGACGAGGCCGTACGGGCCGTCGACGCCCCCGACGTCGTCTTCGCGCTCTCCCGGCACGGCCACCGCACCGTCCGCAGCGGCGGCACCGCGCCACCGCCGCCCGTATCGCGCGAACACCTCCGGTACGAGATCGGATCGGCGACCAAGACCTTCACCGGCCTGCTGCTGGCCGACCTCGTCCACGCGGGCGCCCTGTCCGGCAACGACCCGGCGGCCGCCCTCCTGGACCCGGCCCGGCCACCCGGCCGGCGCCCCGCCACCCTCCTGCACCTGATCACCCACACCTCCGGACTGCCCCCGCTCCCCGCCGACTTCTACCCCCAGGCGCTGCCCCGCTGGGCCACCAACCCCTACGCCCACTACCCGCCCGAACGGGTCGTCCGCGCCTTCCTCCGCGCCCGCCCCCGCCACCGGCCGGGCACCCGCTGGCGCTACTCCAACTTCGGGGTCGCCGTCCTCGGCCAGACCCTCGTGGCGGCCACCGGCACCCCCTGGGAACAGCTCCTCACCGACCGCGTGCTGCGCCCCCTCGGACTGCACGACACCGCCCTGCGCCCCACCGGCCCCGGCACCGACGCCACCGGCCACCGGGCGGACGGCACCACCCCCGTACCGCCCCTGCTCATCGGCGGCTTCCAGGCGGCGGGCGCCGTCCGCGCCACCCCGGACGACCTGCTCACCTTCCTGGAGGCACACCTCCACCCCGGCGGCTCCCCCGCGGCCGCCGCGCTGCGGGAGGTGCGGCGCCCGCTGCTGCGCCGCGGCCGGGGCCACGCGCACACCCACACGCTCGCCTGGTTCCACCACCCCGCCGACGACGGCACCATGTACTTCCACATCGGGGCCACCAGCGGCCAGACGGCGTTCCTCGGCTTCCGCCCCGACCGCGACACGGCGCTGGTCGCCCTCTCCACCCGCCGGTTCCGCGCCCGGGACACCCTCGTCCCCACCGCCTACACGCTGCTCGGCTCCACGGAGGACTCCCCATGCTGACGACCGACTTCGTCCCCGGCACGCCCAACTGGATCGACCTCGGCACCCGGGACACGGACGCCGCCGCGGCGTTCTACGCGGCCGTCTTCGGCTGGACGTTCCAGTCGGCCGGCCCGGACGCCGGCGGGTACGGGTTCTTCCAGCGCGACGGCGGCACCGTCGCCGCCCTCGGCCCGCTGACCGAGGAGGGCGCGAGCCCCGCGTGGACGCCCTACTTCCACACCCGTGACGCCGACGCCACCACCGATGCCGTCCGCCGGGCGGGCGGTTCGGTCCGCGTCCCGCCCATGGACGTCTTCACCGCCGGGCGGATGGCCGCCTTCACCGACCCCACGGGCGCCGGCTTCGCCGTCTGGCAGCCGGGCGACACCAAGGGCCTGGACACGGTCATGGAGCCCGCCACCCTCTGCTGGACGGAGCTCCACACCACGGACGCGGCCGCCGCCAAGGACTTCTACCGCGCGGTGTTCTCCTGGGAGTACGAGGACCGGGACATGGGCGGCGGGCTCGTCTACTCCGTCGTCTCCGCACCCGGCGGAGGCGGGGGCGACCACCCGGGCCAGGGCGGCATCATGCCGCTCGCCGACGAGGACCCGGCCGCCGGCTCCGGCTCGGCATGGCACCCCTACTTCGGGGTGACCGACTGCGACGCCACCGTCGCCACCGCCACCGGGAACGGCGCCACGGTCCTGGTCCCGCCGGTGGACGTCCCCGGGGTGGGACGCCTCGCCATGGTCAGGGACCCGGGCGGCGCGCCCTTCGCCCTCATCAAGGGCGATCCGGCGACGACCTGACCGCGCGCAACCCGGCACGGCGCACCCGGCACGGCGCTCCCGGCACGGCGCACCCGACACGGCGTACGTGACCGCGCGTACGTGACCGCGCGCACCCGACGCCGCAACCCCCCTCACGTGTGGGGTCGTTCACTCTCCGGAGCGGCGAACGCCCTGGGGCGAGCCCCTCACCTTCACCCCCCTCCCGGGTACCGGGAGCGACGCCCGCACCCCCCGGAACGGACACGAGGAGCCCGCTCGTTAGGGTGAACGGTCATGAGCGTGAAGGGTTTTGAGGGTTACCTGGCCCGGCTGGGCATCGACGATCCGGGCGCGCCGTCCGCCGAGGGCCTGAAGGCCTTGCAGCGGGCGCACCTGGAGCGCGTCCCGTACGAGAACGTCGGCATCCAGCTCGGACGGCCGCCCGGCATCGAACCGGAACTGTCCGTACGGCGGTTCGCCGCCGGGCAGGGCGGTTACTGCTTCCATCTGAACGGCGGCTTCGCCGCGCTGCTGGAGGCCCTCGGGTACGACGTCACCCGCCATGTCGGCGGCGTGCACGAGCGGCCCGACGGGCGCGGCGCGAACGGCAACCACCTGGCGCTGACGGTCCGGGCCGGCGGCGAGGACTGGTTCGTCGACGCCGGGCTCGGCGACGGCCCGCACGAACCGCTGCCGCTGCGCCCCGGCACGTACCGGCAGGGGCCGTTCACCTACCGGCTGGAGCCGTCGGTCACCGAGCCGGGCGGCTGGACGTTCCACCACGACCCGCGCAGCTCCTTCCCCGTGATGGAGTTCGCCGCCCGGCCCGCCACCATGGCGGACTTCGCCGACGAGCACGTGCGGCTGTCCACCGCGCCGGACTCGCCGTTCCAGGCCACCTTCGCCGCCCTGCGCCGTGACGCCCACGGCGTGGACCTGCTGCGCGGGCGGGTCCTGACCCGCATCGACGCGGTCGGCCGAGCCGAGCGCACGCTGGACACGGCGGGGGACTGGTTCGCGGCCCTCACCGACGTCTTCGGGCGCGACCTGAGCGGTCTCGACGCCGACGACCGCACCGCGCTGTGGGAGCGGGTGACGCGCGCCCACGAGGAGTGGCTGGCCGCACGGGCGACGCCCGCGGCGTAACCGCACTCATGCCACGGGACCGGCGCGGTCCGGGGGGTCCGCCGGGCCCATGACGTCCGCCGGGTCCGGCGGGTCCATGACGTCCGCCGGACCCGTCAGGTCCATGAGGTCCGCCGGGTCCGCCGGATCCGTCAGGCCCGCGACCAGGCGGGCGGCGTCCGCCCGGAACACCGCCGAGGCGGCCGCCGTCCGCCGGTCCCGCGCGTTACCCGGCCGGGCCAGCGCACCGGCCGCCGCCAGCAGTTCGGGAAGACCCCGGGCGTACGTGGTCAGGCCCTCGGCCGCCATCTCCCGGACCCCCGCCGCCCCGTGCCCCGCGATGGGCCGGTAGCCGATCACCGGGACCCCGGCGGCGAGCGCCTGCACCGCGGTCTGGCCCGCCGCGTTGTCCACCAGGACCCTCGCCGACGCCATCAGCCCCGGCATGTCGTCCGTCCAGCCCAGCGCCCGCACGCCGGGCAGCCGCGCGGCCCGCCGCCGCAGCCGGCCGTCCCGGCCGCAGAGCAGCACCGGCCGGAAACCGTTCCGGGCGAGCGCCCTCGCCGTCCCCAGCAGCCCCGGACCCACGCCCCATGCCCCGCCCGAGAGCAGCACCACGGGCCGGCCCTCCCCGCCCTCCCGGCCCTCCGCGCCGTCCGTGTCCGCCCCGTCCGCGGCGGCCGCGGGGAACTCCGGCGGCACGACCGGCCCGGTGGCGACCGCGGTCCGGCCCGTGCCGTCCCGGGCCGCCCGCGCCGCGGACCCGGTCACGCACAGGTACAGGTCGTTCCCCGGGTCCAGCCAGGCACGGTGCACCGCGAAGTCGGTGACGAACACCGCGCACGGCACCCGCAGCGCACCCCGGCCGCGCATCCGCCCGGTGATCCGGCCCGCGAGGTGGAAGGTGGAGACGATCACGTCGGGCCGCCACCGCTCCACGAGCGCGCCCAGCCGCCGTTCCGCGAGCGCCGCCAAGGGGGCCACGTCCAGCCCCCGGCGGGCGGGCCCCGGTCCGGAACGCGGCCGGGGTGCCAGGAACAGCGCGTGGATCGCCGCGTACACCGGGGGGACCCGCCGCACCACGAACCGGTAGAAGCCGCGCATCGCCGCCCCCGTGCCGGGCGGCAGCAGCGTCAGCACGTCCCTCACGAGGACCTCGTGGCCGTCCGCGCGCAGCCTGCGGGCCAGCTCGCCGGCCACCGCGTCGTGGCCCGCGCCCATGCTCGCGCTCAGGACCAGGCATCGCCGCTCCATGTGACGCCCTCCGTTCGGTGCTCCCATCCTGCTCCGTCCCCGCCCCACGGAAGGGCCCGGAGCGGGTGAATCGGACTGTTCGGGTGGATCAGCGGGCGCACCGGGCGGGTGCGGGGAGGTGAACCGGCGCGTAAGCGGGAGGCTGGAGGGGCACGGTCGACGACAGTCCGGAGGATCCGCCATGCCCCTTACGCCCCGTCACGAGGCCCCGCCCCGTCACGCGGCCGGACCGGGAAGGGCACGGCACGGCACCCGCCCGGCCGCTCGCCCGGTCGTGCTCGTCACGGGCGCGTCCTCCGGCATCGGCGAGGCGGTCGCCGACCGGTTCGCCGCCGACGGCCGCTGTCGGCTGCTCCTCGCCGGGCGGGACGAGGAACGGCTGGCCGCGGTGGCACGGCGGACCGGCGGCGGGGCGCTGGCGGCGGACCTGGCGGAGCGGGCGGGGGTGGAGCGGCTGGCCGCCGAGGCGCTGGAGCGGGAGGGCCGCGTCGACGCGCTGGTGGCGGCCGCCGGCATCGGCTGGGCGGGGCCGTTCACCCGGATGCCCGCCGAGGCCGTCGACCGGCTGATCGCGCTCAACCTCACCTCCGTCGTGCACCTGGTGCGCCAGGTGCTGCCCGGGATGGCGGAGCGGGGGGTGGGCCGGGTGGTCCTGATCGGTTCGATGGCGGGCCGGGTCGGGGTGGGCAACGAGGCGGTGTACGCCGCGACCAAGGGCGGACTGCTGGCCTTCGCCGACAGCCTGCGCTACGAGCTGGCCGGCACCCGGGTGGGCGTGACGGTCGTCCTGCCGGGGGCGGTGGACACCCCGTTCTTCAGCCGCCGGGGCGTTCCGTACCACCGTGAGCACCCGCGCCCGGTGCCACCGGAGCGGGTGGCCGAGGTGGTGTGGCGGGCGGTCGTACGGGGCCGGGAGGACGTGTTCGTGCCCGGCTGGCTGGCCGTGCCCGCCCGTCTGCACGGGGCCGTGCCCGGCTTCTTCCGCGCCATGGCCAAGCGGTTCGGCTGAGTACGGTGCTGGCCCTGTCGATCTGCCTGGCGCTGCTGGCCGCCCTCGGCAACGCGGGTGCGTCCGTGCTCCAGCGGCAGGGCGCGGCCGCCACCGGGCCGGAGCCGGAGTCGGGGCGCCGGGGCTCGTGGATGGCCGGGCTGGTGCACCGGCGGGTGTGGGTGTGGGGCGCGGCCCTGCTGGCCGTGTCCGGCATCCTCCAGGCGCTGGCGCTGGCCACCGGGCCGCTGTCGGTGGTGCAGCCGGTGATGAGCACCGAGCTGATGTTCACGCTGGTGGTGGGCGGGGTGGTGTTCCGGCGCCGCCCGGACACCCGGACGCGGTGGGCGTTCGGCGCCATGGCGCTGGGCCTCGCGGTGTTCCTGGCGATGGCCGACCCGACCGGCGGCCGGTCCACGGTGCCCCTGTCCGACTGGGCCTGGACGGTTCTGGGCGCGGGGCTGTTCGTGGCCGTCCTGGCCGTGGTGGCGTTCCGGCTGTCACCGGCGCCGCGCGCGGCGGTGCTGGGCACGGCGACGGCCACCGGCTTCGCGTGCACGGCCGCGCTGCTCAAGGACGCGCTGGGGCGGCTGCCGGACGGGATCGACGCGGTGTTGACCACCTGGCAGCCGTACGCCGCGGGAGGCGTGGGGCTGGCGAGCTTCCTGCTGCTCCAGGTGACCCTTCGGGCGGGCAGCCTGGTGGCGTCGCAGCCCGCGCTGACGCTGGGGGACGCCCTGCTGAGCGTGGTGCTCGGCGTGACGCTGTTCGCGGAGCGGGTGCACCTGGGCTGGCGGGTGGTGTTCGAGGTGCTGGCGCTGGTGGTCCTGGTGGCCGGCTGCGTCCAGCTCGCCCGGTCCCCGCTCGTGACGGACGACCCGGAGCACCCGGGGGAGCGGTGGTGAGCGCCCGGCCGGTGGCGGCCCTCGCGGGAGCGGCGGGAGCGGCGGGCGCGGTGGGCGCGGTGGCGGCGGGCGCGGTGGCCGCCTGGCACGTCGGGCCCGCCGCGACCTGGCTGCCCGGCGCCCGCGCCGTGCTGTGGCCGGGCCTGGACGGGCGCGGGGACCCCTCCCACGTGGCGCTGACGTTCGACGACGGCCCGGACCCCGACACCACCCCCCGGTTCCTCCGCGCCCTGGACGACCTGGACGTGCGGGCCACCTTCTTCGTGCTCGGGAGCCGGCTCGCCGACCACCCCGGACTCGGGCGGCTGATCGCGGCGGAGGGACACGAGCTGGCCGTGCACGGCTGGCGGCACGACCGGCCCTGGCGCCCCCGCCCCCGGCTCGACGCCCGTGAGGTGGCGCGGGCGGCGGAGCTGGTCGCCGGCGCCGCCGGGCGGTGGCCGCTGTGGTACCGGCCTCCCTACGGCATCCTCACCGGCGGCCGGTGGGCCGCCGCCCGGTCGGCCGGGTTGCGCACGGTGCTCTGGTCGGCGTGGGGGCGGGACTGGACCGCTTCGGCGACGGCGTACAGCGTGCACGCCGAGGTCACCAGGACGCTGCGCGGCGGCGGGACGGTGCTGCTGCACGACTCGGACATGGTGAGCGCGCCGGGGGCGTGGCGGGCGGCGCTGGGCGCGCTGCCCGGGCTGGTGGCCGAGTGCCGGGGGCGGGGCCTCCGGGTGGGACGGCTCGACGACCACGGGCTGATCGAATAGCTCATACATTCGATTTACTCGTACGCTGGGGTCATGGCAGCACACCTCCAGGGATCGCTCTTCGACCAGACCGACGAGATCCGCCTCGGGCCGCTGGACCCGGTCCGGCGCACCGTGCTCGGCGACGGGGCCTGGATCGACCTGCTGCCCGCGTGGCTGCACGGGGCGGACGCCCTCTTCGAGGAGCTCGCCGAGGGCGTTCCGTGGCGGGCCGAGCGCCGCACGATGTACGACCACGAGGTCGCCGTACCGCGCCTGCTGGCCTTCTACGGCGAGCGGGACGCCCTGCCGCACCCCGTGCTCGACGAGGCCCGCGCCGCGCTGTCCGCCCATTACGGCGCCGAGCTGGGGGAGCCGTTCACCACGGCGGGCCTCTGCTACTACCGCGACGGCCGGGACAGCGTCGCCTGGCACGGCGACCGGATCGGGCGCGGCGGACGGCAGGACACCATGGTCGCCATCCTGTCGGTCGGCGAGCCCCGGGACCTGGCCCTGCGGCCCGTGCGCGGCGGCCCGTCCAGGCGGGTGCCGCTCGGGCACGGCGACCTGATCGTGATGGGCGGATCGTGCCAGCGCACCTGGGAGCACGCGATCCCCAAGACGGCCAAGGGCGTCGGACCCCGGATCAGCGTCCAGTTCCGGCCCCGGGGCGTCCGCTGACGGGCCGCCCGGGCCCGGTGGGGCCCGGGCGAGACACCGCGGGCCAGGCGAGACTTTGCGGACACCCCCTAGAGCCGGTGCACCCGCTGGCTGCTCAGCTCGTACCGGGCGCCGACGATCGCGAGCCGGCCCGTCGCCACCCGGCCGGCGAGGTCCGGTTCGGCGGCCAGCAGACCGCGCACACGGCGGACGTTCGCCGTGATCGTCGCGTCGATCCGGGCCGCGCCCGTGTGCGTGTGGTCGATCGCGGGCCGTATCCGCTCGGCGATGTAGTCGATGTGGGCGGGCGGCCGCTCGCCGGTCTCCTCCGCGCGCACCGCGGCGGCCACGGCCCCGCACGACTGGTGGCCCAGCACCACGACCAGCGGTATCGCCAGCTCCAGGACGCCGTACGCGATGCTCCCCAGCACCGCCTCGTCCAGCACCTCGCCCGCCGAGCGGACCGTCATCAGGTCCCCCAGGCCCTGGTCGAACACCAGCTCCGGCGGCACCCGGGAGTCGATGCAGCCCAGGACCAGCGCGAACGGGTGCTGGCCGGAGACGGCCGCCACCCGGGCCGCCGCGCTCTCGTCCGGGTGGGTCTGGTGCCGCGACCGCCAGCGCCGGTTGCCGCGGGCCAGCTCGCGCAGCGCCTCCGCCGGGGTCGTGGGGCGCGGGCCGCCGCGGGCCGTCATGACCGCCGGCCCGGGTGCCGGGGGTGCCGGTGCTGCCGCGGCCGCCGCCGGGGCCGGGACGAGCCCGGCGCCCAGGACGGCGGTACCGCCGAGCGCCGCCCGCAGCAGGGCCCGCCGGCCGCGCGGGGAGGGGAGGGAGAGCGGGACCGAGGGGGCTGCCGGACCGGCGCCGGAACGAGTCGTCACGCCGCGCACCGTACGCCTGGCCGCTTCCGCACCTGATCGGGTTTGATCTCTGTTGGTGCGTTCATGGTCCCCCTATGGCCCACCCATGGATCGGCTTTGCACGCACGCCGCAGTGGCCGTTCCACCGCCCCGCGAACGCCCCGGCGAGCCGGGTGCGCCCCGTGTTCGGCCGGCGACCGGCGGTCACTCATGGTCGTCATGGGGCATGCGGTGTTAGAAAGGGGAGCGTGGTCCACTTCTTCGACCGATTCCGTGGTGCCTCGGTTCGGTCACTGGCCGAGAGGCTCCCACGGAGCGTCGCGGGACAGGTCTTCGTCCTGCAGGTGGCGCTCGTCGTGCTGCTGGTGCTCGGCGCGGTCCTGGCACTCCTCCTCCAATCGCGCAGCGACAGCGACCGGGAAGCCCGCAACCGCTCCATCGCCGTGGCCGAGTCCTTCGCGCACTCCCCGGGCCTCGAGGACGTCCTGAAGAACGACCCCGATCCGTCCGGCGTCCTCCAGCCGCTCACCGAAAGCGCCCGCAAGCGCGCCGGGGTCGACTTCATCGTCGTGATGGACACCCGCGGCATCCGCTACACCCACCCCCAGCCGGAACGGATCGGCGGACGGTTCGTCGGCACCATCGCGCCGTCCCTGGGCGGCAAGGTCCTCACCGAGAGCGTCGACGGACCCCTCGGCGAGGAGGTCCAGGCCATCGTCCCCGTCCGGGGCTCGAAGGGGCAGGTCATCGGGCTGGTCTCCGCCGGCCTGGAGGTCCGGAACGTGACCGGCGTCGTCAACCGCCAGCTCCCCGTCATCCTCGGCATCGCCGCCGCCGGCCTGGCCGTCACCACCGCCGGCACCGCCCTCGTGGCACGCCGGCTGCGGCGCCAGACGCACGGCCTCGGCCCCACCGAGATGACCCGGGTGTACGAACACCACGATGCCGTCCTGCACTCCGTACGCGAGGGCGTCGTCATCGTCGGCGGCGACGGCCGGCTGCTCCTCGCCAACGACGAGGCGGAACGCCTGCTCCGGCTGCCCCCGGACGCCGAGGGCCGCAGCGTCCGGGACCTGCCCGGCCTCGACCCCGGCATGGCCGAACTGCTCTGCTCCGGGCGCGTCGCCACCGACGAGGTCGTCCCCGCCGCCGACCGGCTGCTCGCCGTCAACCAGCGCCACACCGACCGCCACGGCGGCCCCGCCGGCACCGTCGCCACCATCCGCGACACCACCGAGCTGCGCTCCCTCACCGGCCGAGCCGAAGGCGCCCGCCGGCGGCTCAACCTGCTGTACGACGCCGGTGTCGGCATCGGCACCACCCTCGACGTCGTCCGCACCGCCGAGGAACTCGCCGAGGTCACCGTCCAGCGCTTCGCCGACTTCGTCACCGTCGACCTCGCCGACCCCGTCCTGCGTGGCGAGGAGCCCAGCGGCACGGCCGCCGACATGCGCCGCACCGCCGTCTCCGGCATCCGCGACGACCACCCCCTCTACCCGCGCGGCAAGATGATCGGCTTCGTGCCGTCCACCCCCCAGGCGCGCGGCTTCGGCACCGGCCGGGCCGAGCTCGTCCCCGACCTGTCCCGCGCCCCCGGCTGGCAGGCCCAGGACCCCGAGCGGGCCGCCCGCATCGTCGACTACGGCATCCACTCGCTCATCGCCGTCCCCCTCAAGGCCCGGGGCGTCGTCCTCGGCGTCGCCAACTTCTGGCGCTCCGAGAAGCCCGACCCCTTCGAGGAGGAGGACCTGGAGCTCGCCGAGGAACTCGTCGCCCGCGCCGCCGTGAGCATCGACAACGCCCGCCGCTACACCCGCGAGCACGCCATGGCCGTCACCCTCCAGCGCAGCCTGCTGCCCCGCGCCCTGCCCGAACAGAGCGCCCTGGAGGTGGCCCACCGCTACCTGCCCGCCCAGTCGGGCGTCGGCGGCGACTGGTTCGACGTCATCCCCCTCCCCGGCAGCCGCGTCGCCCTCGTCGTCGGCGACGTCGTCGGACACGGCCTGCACGCCGCCGCCACCATGGGCCGGCTCCGTACCGCCGTGCACAACTTCTCCACCCTCGACCTGCCCCCCGACGAACTCCTCGGCCGCCTCGACGACCTCGTCGGCCGCATCGACCAGGACGAGGACGCCATGGGCTCGGGCGCCGGAATGACCGGCGCGACCTGCCTCTACGCGGTGTACGACCCGGTCTCCCGGCGCTGCTCCATGGCCCGCGCCGGCCACCCGCTGCCCGCCCTGGTCCACCCCGGCGGCCAGGTCGAGTTCCCCGACCTCCCGGCCGGGCCGCCGCTCGGCCTGGGCGGCATACCCTTCGAGACCCGCGAACTCGAACTGGCCGAGGGCAGCCAGATCGTCTTCTACACCGACGGGCTCATCGAGGACCGCACCCGCGACATCGACGTCGGCATCGAACTGCTCCGCGAGGCACTGGGCCGGCCCGCCTCCGGACCCGAGGAACTCTGCCGGCTCGTGCTCGACGACCTGCTGCCCGCCCACCCCAAGGACGACGTGGCCCTGCTCGTCGCCCGCACCCGCGCCCTCGGCTGCGACCGCGTGGCCGACTGGGACGTGCCCTTCCACCCCGGCGCCGTCGGAGGGATCCGCTCCGCCGCCGTCCGCCGGCTCACCGAGTGGGGGCTGGACGACCTGTCGTTCGCCGCCGAGCTCATCCTCAGCGAGCTCATCACCAACGCCATCCGCTACGGCGCCGCCCCCGTCCGGGTCCGCCTGCTGTACGACCGGGGCCTGACCTGCGAGGTCGCCGACCACAACAGCACCTCACCCCACCTCCGGTACGCCGCCACCACCGACGAGGGCGGCCGCGGGCTCTTCCTCGTCGCCCAGCTCGCCGAACGCTGGGGCACCCGGTACACCGCCCACGGCAAGGTCATCTGGGCCGAACTCCCGCTTCCCGGCACCGGCGGACCGGCGGGCGACGGCACTGGGACCCTGCCGTTCGACATCTTCAACGCCGGCGTCATCTGACCGGTCCGCCCGCAAGGAGTGCGCATGTCCACCCCGCACGGCCCGACGCTCCGCGAACTCGCCACCCAGGCCCTCTCCTCCACCCGGACCGGCTACGACCTCCTGGCGCCGAAGTTCGACCACACCCCGTACCGCACCGCCGACCGCGTGCTGCGCGCCGTCGCCGACGCGGTACGGCCCCACGGGCCCTTCCGCGCCGGCCTCGACGTGTGCTGCGGCACCGGCGCCGGGGTGGGCGTCCTGCGCGAACTGTGCGACGAACGCGTCACCGGGGTCGACTTCAGCGCCGGCATGCTGGCCCACGCCCGCGCCACCCACGCGGCGGCACCCGGCGGGCCCGCACCCCAGTGGGTACGCGCCGACGCCCGCGCCCTGCCCTTCCGCGCCTCCTTCGACCTCGCCGTGAGCTTCGGCGCCTTCGGGCACTTCCTGCCCGCCGAGCGGCCCGGGCTCTTCGCCGGGGTGCACCGGGCGCTGCGCCCCGGCGGCCGGTTCGTGTTCCCGCTCCCGGCCCCGCCCGAGGTCGGCTCCCGCCCCTACTGGGAACTGTGGGCGTTCGACGCGGCCATGCGGCTGCGCAACCTGCTGTGGCGGCCCCGTTTCGTCATGTACTACCGCACCTTCCGGCTCACCGACGTCGTGGAGCAGCTCACCCGCACCGGCTTCACGGTGGAACTGGCCCCGCTGGAGGAGTTCGGCCGCAGGTCCGACGGGGCGCCCTCCTGCCGGCTGGTGACCGCGCTGCGGGCGTGAGCCGCCCGGGTGCCGCCCGGTTGCGGCCGCCCGCGACAGCCGGTCGAGTGGGAGACCCGCCCGCGATCCGCCGGATCCGGCACGGCACGCGGACAACGGCACCGGCCCGAATCACCTCTTCGGTGTCGTACCAGTGGTTTCCCCGAGAGGCAGTGAAGAAGACATGGCCGTCGGCGCATCGAGTGTCACCGTCCCCCCGGACCCGGGCGACGACCCCGGGTCCGGGCCCGCCGGGGGTGACGGCGACCCGCGCGGGTCGCGCACCTCCGGGTGGCCGGCGGCCCTCGCCCTGCTGCCCCTGGGCCTGCTGGCCGCGGCCGCCTGGCTCGGCCGGTACGTCCGGCCCAGCGCCGACGAGTGGTGCTTCCTGCCCGCCGTGCGCGACGACGGCATCTCCGGCCTGATCGGGAAGTTCTACTTCACCGACAACGGGCGGATCGGCAACGGACTGCTCGTCGGGCTGTACGCGAAATTCCCCGTCGCCGGGCACCAGTGGTACGGCCTCGTCAGCGGCGTGCTCGTGCTGGGGCTGCTGTGGGGGCTGACCGTGCTCCTGCCGCGCCGGGCCGGCCTGCGCCTCCCGCGCGGGGTGCCGCTGCTCGTCGCCGCCATGATCACGGCGGTGTTCCTGTTCGCCACGCCCAACACGTACAAGACCTTCTACTGGCCCGCCGCGTCCGTCTCGCACACCCTCGCCCCGGTGCTCGCCTGCGCGGCCGTGCTCCCACTGCTGCGCGCCCGCGGCCGGCGCGGGCGGGCCGCCGCGCTCGGGGTGGTCCTCCTGGCGGGCGTCTTCATGGGGACCCTGTCCGAAGAGGCGTCCGTGGTGGCCCTGGTGGTGCTGTCGGGCGCCGTCCTGTTCGCCGGCCGGCTCTTCACCGCGCGGTTCGTGCCGTACGTCCGCGCCTGGTCCCTGACCGGGATGGCCGGCGTCGCCGTCGGCACCGTGGTCCTGGTGACGTCCCCCGGGTCGCGCAACCGGCGCGAGCGGTTCGGCGCGGAGACCACCTCCATGCTCGCCCCCGAATCGCTGGCCGCCTCGCTGCGGGCCTTCGTCCGCATCCTGGAGACCGTCCTGACGACCTGGCAGTACACGGGCGCCGTCGCCGCCGGGGTCCTGCTGGGCCTGCTGGCGTCCCGGGGCCCCGTGCCCGGCGGGCGGCGGGTGCTGCTGCCGTGCCGGCCGCTGCTGCTGACGGGCCTCGGCACGGCGGCGTTCCTGATCTCCGGCTACCTGTGCACCGTCATCACCTACCCGGTCTTCGGGGCCAGGGTGGTGACCTCGGAGCGCACCTGGAACGACTACCTGCTGCTGTTCGTGCTGCTGCTGACCGGCGCGGGCGCCCTGCTGGGACGGGCGCTGCGGCTGCGCGGGGTGCGCACCGGCGCGGTCGCCGGGCTGGCCGCCGCCGTGTGCGCGGTGACGGTACTCGGCCTGGCCGTGCCGCTGTACGAGCTCGGCGGGGACATGCGCGTACGGGCGCAGAAGTGGGACCGCCAGGACCGGTGGCTGCGGGAGCGGGCGGCCGCGGGCGCCCGGGTGCTGCCGTACAAGCCGGTCTCCGTGAGCGGGATGCTGGAGCCGTTCAGTGCCAACGGCACCCGGGCGTGGCCCGCGCGGTGCGTGGCCGACTACTACCACCTGGACAAGGTCACTCGCGGGACGCGCCTTCCCTGACCGGCTCCGCGGGCGGCCGCCGCGACCCGGACCGGCGGGTGGCGGCCGCCCCGGAGGTGATGGCCCAGCGGGCGAGGACGAAGGACAGCGGGGTGACGAGGAGCCCGGCGGCCACGGCGGCGAGGTTCTCGTCCATCCCGAGCCGGCTCACCGCGAGGTGCAGCAGGATCCCGCTGCCCACGACGTTGGCCGCGCCCGACAGGGGGTAGCGGGCGAACGCCCGCCAGGTCGGCCGGGTGCGGACGGTGACGTACGAGTTGAGCAGGAAGGAGCCGACGACGCTCACCGCGTACCCGATGACGTGCGCGGTCAGGTAGGGCAGCCAGACGTTGAGGGTGGCGTACACCCCGTAGTAGACGGCCGTGTTGGCGAGGCCGATCACGGCGAAGGTGGCGAACTGGCGGACGGCGGGGGCGCGCAGGGCGGCGGCGACGGATCTCATGGAGCGGTCCTCACGGCCTGGGCCGGGCCCGTCCCGCCGGCTCCAGCGTGGCGTCCGTGCCGCGGCCGAGGGTCGCCGAGCGCTCGGTCTCCCGCACCACGTAGTGCGGGCGGCGCTTGGCCTCGTGGTAGATCCGGCCCACGTACTCCCCGATGACCCCGAGCGTGGCGAGCTGGATGCCGCTGAGTGCCACGACGGCGGTGATGAGGGTGGCGTAGCCGGGCGTCTCCACACCGTCGAGGAGCACGTTGGCGATGATCCACAGGGCGTAGACCAGGGCGGACAGGAACAGCCACAGACCGGTGTGGATGGCCAGGCGCAGTGGCCGGGTGTTGAACGACAGCAGCCCGTCGATGCCGTAGTCCAGCAGCCGTCTGCCGCCCCACTTGGAGCGGCCGGCGGCCCGTTCGACGTTCTCGTAGCGGAAGCTGACCGTGTCGAACCCGATCCAGGAGAACAGTCCCTTGGAGAAACGATTGCTCTCGGGGAGCGACAGGAGCGAGTCCACCGCGCGGCGCGACAGCAGCCGGAAGTCGCCCGCCCCGTCGGCGATCTCGACGTCCATGAAGCGGCGCACCAGGCGGTAGTAGGCGTGGCTGAGCGCGGTCCGCACGGCGCCCTCGCCCGTGCGGTCGCGCTGGGCGATCACCTGGTCGTAGCCGTGCCGGTGCAGCTCCAGCATGCGGGGGAGGAGCTCGGGCGGGTGCTGGAGGTCGGCGTCCATGAGGACCACCACCTCGCCCCGGGACATGCGCATACCGGCGAGCAGCGCGGACTCCTTGCCGAAGTTCCGGCTGAAGGACGTGTAGCGCACCCGCCGGTCGGCCGCCGCGAGGACCCGCAGCCGCTCCACGGTCCCGTCGCCGCTGCCGTCGTCGACGTAACAGACCTCGTAGGTCACGCCGGTCGGCTCCAGGGCGGCCGTCAGGGCGGTGTGGAAGGCGTCGATCACCTCGCTCTCGTCGAAGCACGGGACGACGACCGACATGTGGACCATGGGCTGCTCACTCCATGCACTGGTGTGCGGGCGGCGTCCGGGAGTTCGGGCCGCCGTCCAAGGAGGATGGCCGGGGGACCGCCGGGGTTGCCTCGGCCGGGCGGCGGACTTCGCCGTGTCCAGCCAGTGGAGCGCGGTGACGGCCGGGCCACAGCCCCACGCGGTCCACTCGGGTGAGGGCGTGCGTCCGCCCCGCCACCCGGAATCGGGGGACGGGGCGGACGGGACTCGGCGGGACGCGGAGCCCGTGGGGTCAGCCCTTGCCGACCTCCTTGTTGACGGCGGCGGGCGATTCGTACTGCTTGTCGGGAAGGGAGTCCAGGGCCTTCATGACCTCTTGGCCCGCCTTGTGCTTCGACGCCTGGTCGACGATCTCCTCCTTCGACGCCGGGTAGTTGACGCCGCCGAGGGCCTTCTGCATTTCGATGGGGTTCACAGCCATGGTCGAGGGGTACCCCGGCCGATCGGCCGGTACCGGGGCCGAAGTCCATGTCACGACAATGGAGCAGAAGCGCTTTTCCTCCCCTTTCTCCCCACGCAGCGCGGATCCGTCACGGTTGCATCACAATGTCGTGTGAGGACCGGAGAGCGCGGGCACATCCATGTGCGGGAGGGCGACCCGGTCCGGGGACCGGCGCATCGCCCGGTCCCGGGGAGGCCGGCCCGGAGAAGGCATCGGCGTCCCCTCTCTCCTTGCTTCGTGGCGTGGGAAAGGCAGGTACGTTCATGCTGTTGGCGCATCCCGCAGTGCTTCGTGAGCTCGTAGCCCGTTACGAATCCCTGTGCACCGCCTCCCAGGAGATGGCCCTCGCGCCCGACCTGAAACGACGGCTCGACGATGTCACGTACACGCTCTGCGTGACCACCGGGACGCGGCACCTGGACCAAGCGCTGGCGGCGGCACGCGCCAGGCTGGCCGCCACGACCACGGCGTCGGCCGCCACCGCCGGCGTCACCACCGCGTCGGTCGCCTCCGCGGTCACGGCGGTCCCGGCGACCGCGGTCGCCGCCGCCGCGGTCACCGCCACCTGACGGGAAGACTTTCGGCGGCCCCGGCCCAGGGGTTGACCGGGGCCGCCACGGGTGTCCGCGGGGAGTGCGGAGCGCCCGGTCAAAACACCAGGGGGCGACGCGAGGAGGGAGCGTCGTCACGCCGGTGTTCTGTCCCGTTCCCCGGGTCGTTGCACCGGGGTGTCCGAGCAGTAAATATATTTACCGTCGAGTAAGCAAGTGCATGAAAAATTTCATGCGCTGCCGACGTATGAAAACGTCTGAAAACGCCCTGGTGGGAGCTGTGAGAAGCGTCTCGCGCGACCGGAAGACGTCAGTCGTCGAGGAAGAAGTTGTGCTGCTCCGCGGCCTGCTCGTACCCCTCCAGCCGCAACTGGGTCCGCTCCGGGTTGGCGTCCGCCATCGCCTGGAGCACCGCGGCCGACAGCACGCCCGGCGCCGCGTACGAGTCGAAGACCAGCCGTGAGCCCGTCCCGGCCGTCAGCGTCACATCGGCCTCCTCCACCAGCGGCCCCAGCGTCAGATCCGTGATCAGAGCGATGCGCAGCCCCGTACGGCGCGCCGCCCGCATCGCCGACAGCGTCTCGTGGGCGTGCCTCGGCATCGCGAACGCCAGCACCCATGTCCCGCCCGCCTCCCGGGACTGCAACAGCGCGTCGTACGCGACGCTCCCGCCCCGGGTCACCAGCCGCACGTCCGGATGGATCCGGCGCGCCGCGTACGCGAAGTACTCCGCCAGCGACACCGAGATGCGCAGACCGAGCACCGTCAAGGGCACGGAAGTCGCCAACTCCCGGCCCACGTCGAGGATCTGCCCGGGATCGGCCACCAGGCGGCGCAGGTGCTCCAGGTTCTCGATCTCCGCGTCGATCGCGGCCTGCAACTCGTTGCGGCGGATCTCCTCCCGCGTGTCCGGCGTACCCGCCACCGCGCTGAGCGCGATGGGCTGCAACGCCTCCCGCAGCGCCGGGAACCCGCTGTACCCCAGCGACGTCGCGAACCGCGTCACCGACGGCTGGCTGACCCCCACCCGCTCGGCGAGGTCCGTGATCGACAGGAACGCCGCCTCGGTGAGGTGGTCGATCATGTACTGGGCGATCCGGCGCTGGGCGGGGGACAGCCGGTGGCCGCCGAACAGCGCCATGACCCGGTCCAGGGGAACCGAGGGGGCCGACTCCTCCGTGGAGCCCGGCTTGCCCGGCGTGATCGCGGCCGCCTGCGCGCGAGCCTGCTGCCCTGATGGCACCGGTGTGCCTCCTTCTTGTCCCGATTGCGCTCAACATAGCTCAACGCGCCCCACCGCTCCCCGGCCACCGATGTGCGCGACGCGGCCGCTCGGGAGCATGCTGGCTGTGTGCCCCGGCACCGCCCGCGACGGGCACGGGCCGCCGGGCACCCCCCGCTGAGTGAGGCCGGGACATGCCAGGGACACCGCACGACAACGGCACCGCGCACGACAACGGCACCGCGAAAGCCGAGGGGCCGCCGGACGCGCTGGTCCGGGAACTCGCCTGCGCCACGGTGGACGCCGTCGAGTCCACCGGCGCCTTCGCGGGCGGCGTCTACCTGCGGCCCGGCACGCCGGGACTCCTGCGCCTGGCCGCCATGGCCGGGCTGCCCGCCCTGCTGTTCCACCCCTGGTGGCGCATGCACATCAACCGCCCCTTCCCGGTGGCCGAGTCCTACCGCTCCGGCCAGGGCGTCCACCTCGCCGACGCGGAGGAGGCCATGCGCCGCTTCCCCCAGCTCATGGCGGGGCTCCCGTACCCGTTCGGATCGCTGTACGAGCCCGTCGGGGACGGCCGGGAGCGGTTCGGCGTCCTCGTCGTGCTCCGCGCGGCCACCCCCGGCCGCCCCGTCGACCCCGGCGACCGGCGCCGCATGCGTGACGCCGCGCACCGCCTCGGCACCCGGCTGGCCCACCTCGCGGACCGGGGCACCCCCGTGGTCTGGGACGACCCGCCCGTCAGCGTCCAGCTCCCCGCCCGGACCACCCCGCCCGTGCGGACCGCCCACCTCGACGGGGACCCCGCCACCGGCGCGCTCACCCCGGACGACACGCTCACCACGATCCTCGCCGCCACCCCCACCACCCCCACGGCCCCCGCGGGCGGCCCCCACGCCGGCCCCGCCGGCCCCGCCCGGCTCGACGGGTTCGCCGGAATGCTGGCGCCCGAGGACAGGTACGGGGTGTGGGCCCTCGCCCGGCAGGTCGCCGGGGCGGACGGGCCGGTGAGCCGGCGCATCTGGCTGCGGGCCGGCGACGGCCGCCCCTGCCTCCTGGAGCTGACCGGCGGGGCGGGGCACCTGCACGGGGCGCTGGTCGACCCCGGGGCCGGGCCGGTCGTCGCCGCCGCGACCGACCGGCTGCCCAGGGGAGTGGTCTCCCTGGACCGGCTCGGGCGGATCGTGTTCGTCAGCCGCAGCGGGGAGACCCTCCTCGGCCGGCCGGGACCCGAGCTCGTCGGCCGCCCCCTGTGGGAAGCCCTGCCCTGGTTCGGCAAGCCCTCCTACGAGGACCACTTCCGGGCCGCCCTGCTGTCCGACGAACCCGTCCACTTCCTGGCCCGCCGCGACCCCGACGGCTGGCTCACCGTCTCCCTCTACCCCGGCCACGAAGGCCTCACCGTCACCTTCGCCACCGCCGACCGCCCGGCCTACGCCCCCGGCTCCGTCGTCTCGCCGGGTGCCGGACTCGGCTCCCCGGCCGACCGGGCGTCCATGCTCTACCGCCCCGTCGCCCTCGCCATCGCCCTCACCGAGGCCGTCACCGCCCGGCAGGTGTCCGCCGTCGTCACGGACGAACTGCTGCCCGCGTTCGGCGGCCGCCAGCTCGCCATCTACCTCCTCGGCGAGCGCCAGCTCCGCCTCGCCTGGGAGACCGGCTTCCCGCAGGGCTTCCTCGACCGCTTCGACGGCGTCGGGCTCGACGCCCGGCTCCCCGGCGTGGAGACCCTCACCACCGGCCGGCCCATCTTCTTCGAGTCCATGGAGCGGCTGGCGGCCGCGTACCCCGGCATCCCCCTGGACGCGCACGTCGGCGCCCGGGCGTTCCTGCCCCTGATCGCCTCCGGCCGCCCGGTCGGCTCCTGCATCCTCGGCTTCGACCGGCCCCGCGGCTTCAGCCCCGAGGAACGCACCGTCCTCACCGCCCTCGCCGGACTGATCGCCCAGGCCCTCGAACGCGCCCGTCGCTACGACTCCGAAGCCGCCCTGGCCCGCGGCCTCCAGGACGCCCTGCTGCCGCACAGCCTGCCCGAACTCCAGGACGTCGAGACCGCCGGCCGCTACCTCCCCGGCACCCGGGACATGGAGGTCGGCGGCGACTGGTACGACGTCATCGACACCGGCGCGGGCGTCGCCCTGATCATCGGTGACGTCCAGGGGCACGGCGTCGCCGCCGCCGCCACCATGGGCCAGTTGCGCAGCGCCGTACGGGCCTTCGCCCTCGCCGGACACGATCCGGAGGAGGTGATGAGCGGCACCAACCGGCTGCTCATCGACCTCGACCCGGGACAGTTCGCCACCTGCTGCTACGTCGTCCTGGACCCCGCGACCGGGCGCACCCGCGCCGTCCGTGCCGGGCACCTCCAGCCGCTGCTGCGTCACCCGGACGGCACAACGGAGGTCCTCGACCTGGCCGGCGGCGTGGTCCTCGGCATCGACCCCCGGGCCGGCTACCCGGTCACCGAGCTGCGGCTCGCGCCCGGAGACCTCCTCGCGCTGTTCACCGACGGGCTCGTCGAACAGCCCGGCACCGACATCGACGAGGGCATCGAGCGGCTGCGCAGCGCCCTCTCCCGCGTCGGCGCCCGCACACTCGCCGAGACCGCCGAGCGGCTCATCCACGAGGCCATGCCCGAGGCCGACCGGTCCGACGACATCGCCCTGCTCCTCGCCGCCCGCACGGCCGGCGGCCGCCCCCGGCCGCACCCCACGGAATGATCGCGGTTGTGCCGGACGGAGCGCCGACCGACCATGAGGAGACGTGAGGAGGCAGGTGCCATGAGCGCGGTGTACGCGGCCGAGGGTGCCGACTTCCGCGGCCCCCTCGACGTCACGAAGGCGGCCACGGCCGTCCTCGACGCCGACGGAACGGTCATCGGCTGGGGACCGGCGGCCCACGCCCTGCTGGGCTACCCGCCGCAGGAAGCGGTGGGCCGCCCCATCGGCTCCCTCATCGTGGACCGCCCGGGCGGGTACCACCTCGCCACCCCGCTCCCCGGCGCGGCCCGGGCCCGGTACCAGATCCTCCACATGCGCCGCCGGGACGGCCACATCATCCGGGTGGCCACCGCCACCCTCCCGCTGTCCCACGAAGGCCCCGGACCCGCCCGGCTGCTCGCGGTGGCCGACGCCGACGAGACCGAACGCTGGGAAGCCCTCCAGTCCATGCTCCGCGGCCTGGCCACCCAGTCACCCGTCGGCCTCGCCATCTACGACACCGACCTCCGGGTCGTGTGGACCAACCACGCCCTCTACCGCGAGATGGGCACCTCCCAGTACGCGGGGCTCGGCCCCGACGACATGGTCGCCCAGGGCGAGATCCTCTCCGACGGCTACCCCGGCACCCTGGAAGAGACCATGCGCCGGGTCCTCGCCACCGGCGAACCCGTCATCGAACTCCACTACAGCGGACGGCCACCCGCCGACCCCGAGCACGACCACGTCTGGTCCTGCTCCTACTACCGGCTCCAGGACGCGGACGGCCGGTCCCTGGGCGTCTGCGAGGAGACGGTCGACATCACCGACCGCTACCTCGCCCAGCAGCGCCTGGACCTCCTCGTCCGGGCCGGCGGCCGCGTCGGCACGTCCCTGGACATGACCCGCACCGCACAGGAGCTCTCGGCCGTCGCCGTACCGCAGTTCGCCGACGGCATCACGGTCGACCTCGTCGACGTCGTCCTGCAAGGCGACCAGCCGCCCCCCGGAACCACCGCCGGGCGGGTCGTCCGCGTCTGGGAAGGGACCAGGGGAAGCCCCGGCGCCACCGCCCGCCCCGCCGGTACGCCCCGGCCGGTCGACCACCCGCCGCACTCCGTCCAGGCCCGCTGCCTGGCCGCCGGGCACCCCGTGATCGACACGCCGGACCCGCGCGAGGACGGGGCGCGCTCCCTCCTCGCCGTCCCGCTGCGCACCGAGGGCGCGCCCCTGGGCGTGGTCACCTTCTGCCGCGACCGGCACCCCGACCCGTTCGCCTCCGGCGACCTCCCCCTCGCCGACGAACTCGTCGCCCGCGCGGCCGTCTGCATCGACAACGCCCGCCGCTACACCCGCGAGCACGCCGCCGCACTCACCCTCCAGCGCAGCCTGCTGCCCCGTCACCTGCCCCGCCTGACCGGCGTCGACGTCGCCCACCGGTACCTGCCGGCCGACAGCCGGGCCGGCGTCGGCGGCGACTGGTACGACGTCATCGCCCTGTCCGGCACCCGCGTCGGCCTCGTCGTCGGCGACGTCGTCGGTCACGGCGTGCCCGCCGCCGCCACCATGGGCCGGCTGCGCACCAGCGTCCGCGCCCTCGCCCGGCTGGACCTCCCGCCCGACGAACTCCTCACCCGCCTGGACGAACTCATCACCCAGGACGCCCACGAACAAGCCGCCGTCCGGACCGGCGGCGACGACGCCGCCCTCGGCGTGACCTGCCTGTACGCCGTGTACGACCCCGTCACCGGACGGTGCAACATGGCCAGCGCCGGCAGCCCCCCGCCGTCCGTCGTCGACCCCCTCACCGGACGGACCAGCCACCCGGACGTCCCGGCCGGCCCGCCCCTCGGCCTCGGCGGACTGCCGTTCGAGAGCATCGAGTTCGACCTCCCCGAGGGCAGCCTCATGGCCCTGTTCACCGACGGGCTCGTCCAGGGCCGGGGCCGGGACCGCGACGCCGAACTCGACGCCCTGCACACCGTGCTCGCCGACCACCGCCGCCCCCTCGACGACCTGTGCGACCGGATCGTCGGCACCCTGCTGCCCGGCCCCGTCGGCGACGATGCCGCCCTCCTCCTCGTCCGCACCCGCACCCTCGACAGCCACGAAGTGGCCGCCTGGGACCTGGCTGGCGAACCCGAAGCGGTCGGCCGGGCCCGCTCGCTGGCCACCGGACAGGTCGACGCCTGGGGACTGGACGGCGAACTGTCCTTCACCACCGAGCTCGTGGTCAGCGAACTCGTCACCAACGCCATCCGCTACGCCTCCGGACCCGTCCAGCTCCGGCTCATCCGCGACCGCACCCTCATCTGCGAGGTCTCCGACACCGGTCACACCTCACCCCACCTGCGCCGCGCCGGCAGCGACGACGAGGGCGGCCGGGGACTGTTCCTCGTCGCCCAGATGACCCAGCAGTGGGGCACCCGCTACACCCCCACCGGCAAGACCATCTGGGCCGAACAGCCGATCCCGCCCTGACCCATCGCCTCCTCGGTTTGCCACCGGGTCCGGCCGGATACCCGCAACGGCCCCGGCGTCGTGACGAGGAGGACCCGTTGCGCCTGTCCCACAGCCGCCCGACCGACCCGGGCCACACCCGCGTCCGCCACGGACGCGGGTTCCGCTACCTCGACCCCGCCGGACAGCCCCTCCGTGACCCGGCCGAACTCGCCCGGATCAAAGGCCTGGTCATCCCGCCCGCCTGGCGGGACGTCTGGATCTGCGCCCGCGCCAACGGCCACCTCCAGGCCGTCGGCACCGACACCGCCGGCCGCCGCCAGTACCTCTACCACCCGCGGTTCCGCGCCGAACAGGAACAGGCCAAGCACGAGCACGTCCTCGACGTCGCCGAACGGCTCCCCGCCCTGCGGGAGTCCGTCGAGGCGCACCTCGGCGACCGCGGACTGACCCGGAGGCGCGTCCTCGCCACCGCCGTACGCCTGCTCGACCTCGGCTTCTTCCGCATCGGCAGCGACCGTTACGCCGAACTCAACAACAGCTACGGCCTCACCACCCTGCTGCGCGACCACTCCTGCTGCCAGGGCGGCGCCGTCCTGTTCACCTACACCGGCAAACACGGCCGGGAGATCGTCCAGACCGTCGCCGACCCCGCCTCCTGCCGCACCCTCACCGCCCTGCTGCGCCGCCGCGGCGGCGGCAACCGGCTCCTCGCCTACTGGGAGCGGCCCGCGCGGCGGGACGTGACCGGCGAGGACGTCAACGCCTACCTCAAGGAAATCGCCGGCCTGGAGATCACCGCCAAGGACTTCCGCACCTGGCACGCCACCGTCATGGCCTCCGTCGCCCTCGCCGTCTCCCAGTCCGTCGCCCGCAGCGAGAGCGCCCGCAAGCGCGCCATCGCCCGCGCCTGCCGGGAGGTCTCCGGCTACCTCGGCAACACCCCCGCCGTCTGCCGCGCGTCCTACATCAACCCGCGCGTGATCGAGCTGTACGAGGAGGGCGTCACCGTCGCCCGCGCCCTGCCGCACCTCGGCGACGAGGGCCCGTACGGCGTCCCCGCCACCCAGGGCCCCGCCGAACGGGCCGTCCTGCGCATGCTCAGGACCGGCCGCGAACCCGACGTCGTCTGATCACGGCCAGGACGGCTCCTTGCGCGGCACCACCACCAGCTCCGACACCGCGCTGCCCACCGGCACCGACAGCGCGTACAGCACCGTGTCCGCGACGACGTCCGGGCTCTGGAGCATCGACACGTCAGCGTCCGGGAACCGCTCCAGGATGAACGGTGTCTCCATGCCGCCCGCGATGATCCCCGTCACCCCGATCCCCGGGCAGTCCCGCTGCGCCTCCTTGAACAACGTGTGCGTGAACGCCCGCAGCCCCGACTTGGCCGCCGAATAGGGACCCGCCTCGGTCCAGGTGCGGTTCGACGCGGTCGACAGGATGTTCACGATGTGGCCGCCACCCCGGGCGATCATCCGCCGGTACGTCTCCAGACACAGGTACACCGGGCCCAGCAGGTTGGTGGTGACCACCCGGGTCACCTCCTCCGCCGTCAGATGCTCGATCGGCTTGGACACGTCCACGGCCGCGTTGTTCACCAGCACGTCCACCGCCTGGCCGTCCCGCTCCAGCTCCCGGTAGACCTCCGCGACCGCCCGCGCGTCCGTCACGTCCAGCTCCACGAACCGCGCGTCCCGCCCCTCCTGGGCCAGCTCGTCGCACAGCTCCCGCGCCTGCTCCTTGCGCACGTCCGCGACCAGCACCGACGCCCCCGCGCCGGCCAGCCTCCGGGTGATCGAGGCGCCCAGTCCGCGCGCCCCACCGGTCACCAGCGCCTGCCTGCCCGAAAGATCCATGCTCTTCGCACCTCCGCCTCGTCGTACCTGACCACCACTGTGGCCTGCGCCACTACGCTCGGCATGCCGGACGGTCACTGTGAGCAAGCACACCAGAAGTGTCGAAAGCCCAGCTCAGCCCCCGCAGCAGGCCCCCGCCACCCCGTGCCCGCGCCGCCCTCCACCACCCCCGCACCGGCCCTTCTGCCACCATGGGCGACGCTGCGGGACCGCCTCTGACGAGGCGCGCGGCAGCAGACAGATCCGGTGGACCGGCCGTGCGGAGCAGCACGTGGCCTCCCTTCCGCCTGATTCCGCCATCCGAGTCCACCGGCTCGTCACCCCCGTAACTCACCGTGCCTCCTTCCTCCATGCCCTCCGCCCGTGCCGACCGCTCGCCGTGGCGCTCCCTGAAGTACCGCAGCATGCGCTGGTGGTCCGTCGCGAACCTGGTGTCCAACGCCGGTACGTGGATGCAGCTCACCGTGCAGAACCTGCTGGTCCTCCAGATCACCGGATCCGCCGCCGCCACCGGCCTGTCGCTGTCCGTCCAGGCCGCGCCCGGACTGCTGATGGGCGTCGCCGGCGGCGCCGCCGTCGACCGCTGGCCCCGCAAGCTCACCGCTGCCGTCAGCCAGGCGCTGCTCGGCGCGGTCGCCTTCACCACCGCCCTGCTCGTCGCCTTCGACCAGCTCGGCCTGGGCGTCCTCCTGGCGCTCGCCGCCGTCACCGGCCTCATCGCCACCATCGACGGACCCGCCTGCGCCCTGCTGGGCAACGACCTGGTCCGCGCCGAGGACGTGCCGTCCGCCATCGGCGTCGGCTCCCTCGTCAGCAACGCGGGACGCCTCGCCGGCACCGGACTGGCGGGCCTCGCCGTCGGCGTCTTCGGCACGGCGGCCGCGTACGCGGCGAACGGACTGTCCTTCCTGTTCGTCGCCGCCGTCATCCCCTTCCTGCGCCCCGTCGCCGGAGCCGTCACCACCGCGGCGCCCACCGCGAAGCGCGACGACCCCGACATGACCGTCCGCGAAGGCCTGCGCTTCTTCGCCCGCCGCCCCCGCCTGGTCGCCCTGGCCGGCATCACCGGCATCAGCGCGATCTTCGGCCGGAACTACGGGCTCACCCTCGCCGTCCTGGTCACCGGCCCGCTCGCCGGCGGCGCCGGCGCCTTCGGCACGGTCTCCACCGTCCTCGCCGTCGGCGGCATCGTCGGCGCGGTCCTCGGCGCGCGGCTGCGCAAGCCCTCCGTGCGCCTGGTCGGCACCCTGGCGGCCGCGGGCGCCCTGCTCCAGGCCGTCGCCGGGCTCGCGCCCTCGCTGGCCGTGCTCCTGGTGCTGGTGCTGCCGATGGCCGTCGCCGAGTCCGTCTCCGACACCGCCGGGACAACCGTCCTCCAGACCGACCCGCCGGCCGAGATGCGCGGCCGGGTGCTCGGTGTGTGGGGCAGCATCAAGACCGTCTGGGGCCTCGCGGGCCCGCCGGCGCTGGGCCTGATGATGGAGCTCGCGGGAGCGCGGGGCGCGCTGGTGACGGGCGGCCTGCTCATCGCGGGCGCGATCGGGGCGGGGCATCTGCTGCGGCGGCGCGGGGTGTCGGAGCCGGTGCTGCTGCGGCCGGAGCCGGCGGGGCTGCCGGCGCTCTCCACCGCGGCCTGAGCCCGCCCGGCCCGCGCCGCCCCACCCGCGCCCGGGCGCACCGGGAGGCGCACCGCCCCGGGGGGAACGGGGAGGGGGCGCCGCCCCGGGTTCCGTTGTGCCCACCCGTTCCGCCCTGCGGAACGCATGCCCACAACGGGGGCGCCGCGGGAGCGGGGGTGGGCAATGCCCCCGCGGAACGCATGCCCACAACGGGGGTCAACGGCCCGGGGGGCGGATCGGGGCGGCGGCCTGGGCGGCGCGGCGCGCCAGGAGCGTCGTCGAGCGGCCGTCCAGGTACGGCAGGACCACCGCCTGGCCGCCCCACCCGCGCAGCACCTCCGCTTCCGGCAGGTCCTCCGCCGAGTAGTCGCCGCCCTTGACCCACACGTCCGGCCGCAGCCGGGTCAGCAGCTCCGACGGAGTGTCCCCGTCGAAGACGGCCACCGCGTCCACGCTGCCCAGGCCCGCCAGCACCCGCACCCGGTCGGCCAGCGGGTTCAGGGGCCGGCCGGGCCCCTTCAGCCGTTCCACGGACTCGTCGGAGTTGACGCACACGATGAGGCAGTCGCCGATCCGGCGCGCGCTCTCCATCAGGCCCACGTGCCCGGCGTGCAGCAGGTCGAAGCAGCCACCGGTCGCCACCACCGTGCCGCCCCGGGCCCGCACCTGCTCGGCGAGCACGAACGGATCGGTCTCCGGCACTTCCCGGGGCGCGGACGGGGGCGGCGCGCTCCACAGCGACCGGTTGCCCGCGCCGCCCGCCGCGACGAACGCGGCCGCCTCGGCCACGGCCCGCTGCACGGCCTCCTCCGGCAGGGCGCCGTCCGCGAGCGCGGCGGCCGCCGCGGCGGCGAAGCAGTCACCGGCACCGCACGCGTCGCCGTGCGCGCGGTACGGCGCCGGCACCAGCATGGGGGTCGCGGCGCCCGGCTTGGTGAGCAGCACCCCGCGCTCGCCGAGGGTGACGGCCACGGTGGCGACCTTCCAGCGTTCGGCCAGCTCGGCGCCCCGTTCCGCGAAGGCGCGCAGCGAGTCGCCGTCACCGCGGCACAGCGCCATGGTCTCGGCGGCGTTCGGGGTGACGATCCGCGCGCCCGGTACGGGCACGTCGCCCTTGAGGTGCGGGTCCCACACGACGGGGACCTTGGGCGCGACGGCCGCCAGGTGCTCCCGTACCGCGCTGGCGGTGTGCCGCCCGTAATCGGCGACGAGTACGGCGTGGGCCTGCGCGAGGGTGTCCCGCACGGCGGCGTCCGGCTCGCCGGGGTCACCGCCGCCGCGGTCGATCCGCACCAGGGGGCGGCCGCCGGCGAGGACCCGCGTCTTCACCGGCAGGGTGCCGTTCAGCGGCAGTTCCACCAGCCGCACGCGGCCGCGCAGCCCGCGCCGCACGGCGTCGCTGGCGGGGTCGTCGCCGAGCGCGGTCACCAGGACCACGTCCCGCCCGCCGCGCGTGGCGAGGGCGGCCGCGAGTCCGGCGCCGCCGGGGCGCCGCTGGTCGCCGGTGACGTCGACGACCGGCGCCGGGGCGTCCGGGGCGAGCCGGGTGGACACGCCTTCGATGTCCTCGTCCAGCAGGACGTCGCCCACCACGACCAGGGGCTTGTACGCGCTCATGACATCCTCCGCCGGGCCGCGAGGGGCGCCGCCGCGCCCGCCGCACGAGTGGGCCGTACCGCCGCCGCGGCGAGCGCGGCGTCGAAGAACTCGCACACCAGGTGCACGGCGACGAGATGGGTCTCCTGGACCGTCGCGGTCGAGTCGGCGTCGACGCAGCACGCCTCGTCGGCGGCCTCCGCCAGCGGGTTGGGGCGCGGGCCGGTCAGCGCCCAGACCAGCAGCCCCGCCTGCCGCGCGGTGACGGCCGCCGCGATCAGGTTGGCGCTGTGCCCCGAGGTGGACAGCAGCACCAGCACGTCACCGGGCCGGCCGTGCGCGGCGACCTGCCGCGCGTACACCTGGTCGAACCCGTAGTCGTTGCCGATGGCCGTCACGCTGGACGTCTCGGCGTGCAGGGAGATGGCCGAGAAGGCGGGGCGTTCCCGCTGGTAGCGGCCGACCAGTTCGGCGGTCAGGTGCTGGGCCTGGGCGGCGCTGCCGCCGTTCCCGGCGGCCAGCAGGCGACCGCCCACCGGCAGGACGGCCGCGAGGTGACCGCCCCACTCGGCGATCCGGTCCATGTTCCGTCGCCGGAAGGTGCCGAGGGCGTCCTGGAGCGCCCGGCAGTGTGCGTGCGCCGCTTCGAGGGTGGGGGGAGCGAGGGGATCGGTCATGGCGTTCGGGCTGCCGCGTCCCGGGGGACGGCGACGGGGCCCGCACCTCCTTCGGACTTCGTCGTTCCGGTGGACCGGGTCAGGCCACGCCCGTGACGGCGGGCCGGGCGGCGAGCACCGCGGCGTACTCCTTCTCGGTGGCGGCGGCGACCCGCGCCCAGCCGTACCGGCTCAGCACCCTGCGGCGGCCGGCCGCCCCGCACGCCGCCCGCAGCGCGGGGTCGGCGAGCAGTTCCCCCACCGCGCGGGCCAGCGCGTCGGGGTCCCGGGGCGGCACGAGCCGCCCGGTGGCCGGATCGTCCACGGTGTCGAGCTGCCCGCCCACCGCGCTGGCCACGACGGGCCGTCCGCAGGCCATGGCCTCCAGCGGCACGATGCCGAACGGCTCGTAGTCCCCGGGGCACAGCACCACGTCCGCGCTGCGCAGCAGCGGCGCCACGTCCTCGGGCGGTACGCCGCCGGTGAAGCGGACCCGGCCGGCGACCCCGGCCAGCCGGGCGACCTCCCGCAGCCGGCGCACCTCCGGGTCGTCGTCGAGCCGGGCGGCGGGAGGGCCTCCGACGACGAGCAGTTCGGTGTCGGGCAGCCGGGTAAGGGCCGTGATGGACACGGCGGCGCCCTTGCGGGGGACCAGCCGGCCGAGCTGGAGCAGCCGGTACCGCCGGCCGCCGGCCCGGTCGGCGGCCGGGCCGTCCGGGCGGAACTCCTCGGGGTCCACGCCGCACGGCACCACGCCCACCTTCCCGGCGGGGACGCGCATGCGGCTCAGCTCGAACACCTCGTCGTGGCAGGTGGCGATGACCCGGTCGCAGCCCAGTCCCACCTCCCGCTCGTGGGCGATGCGCTCCGGCGGGCTGGTGTCGGCGTGCTTCTGGTGGCGCCGCTTGACCGTTCCCAGTGCGTGGTACGTGTGCAGGAACGGCAGCCGCGCCTCCCGGGTGGCCCGCAGCGAGGCCACGCCGGACATCCAGAAGTGGGAGTGCACCAGGTCGGGCGGACCGGACCGCCACTCCGTCGCCATCCACCGGCCGAACTCCGCCATGTACGGCAGGAGTTCGTCCTTGGGCAGGGGCTCCGGCGGCCCGGCGGGCACATGCAGCACCTCCACGCCGGGGCGCAGCATCACCCGTTCGGGGAGGTCCGGGGCGTCACGGCGGGTGTACACGGTGACCCGGTGGCCGCGGTCGGCCAGGGCCCCGGCGAGGCGGGCGACATGCACGTTCTGGCCCCCCGCGTCGACGCCGCCCAGGACGGCGAGCGGGCTGGCGTGCTCGGAGACCAGCGCGATCGACAGCCCGGAGCCGCCACCACCGGCGAACCTGCCGGCACCCAAGGCCCCGGCCCGTACCACGACCCCGGCACCCACGGCCAGGTCCCCGCCCCCCGCCCCGGCCTCCAGAGCCTCCGCCCCCGTCTCCAGGGCGTCGGCCTCCAGGGCCTCCGCCTCGGCCTCCAGCGCCTCCGCCTCCAGCGCCTCGGCCTCGGCGTCCACGTCGTCGACACCGTCCGCGCGACGGTGGTCCGGCCGGTCGGGGCCGGTGTCCAGGGGGTCCAGGGATGTCATGAGCGCACCTCCGTCATCACGCGCTCCCAGTCGTCCAGGAAGCGTTTGAGCCCGTACCGTTCGAGCGCCGCCTGCCGGGCCCGCGCCCCGTCCTCGGCGGCCGCCTCCGGCTCGCCGAGGTAGTGGCGGGCGGCCCGGGCGAGCACCTCGGGCCGGGTCGACAGCGTTCCGGCGCCCGCGGGGACGGCCTCGATCGCCTCGGTGGTGGCCAGCGCCACCACCGGCATGCCCAGGTGCATGGCCTCCAGCAGCGACAGGCCCAGCGACGTCCAGCGGACGGGGTGCAGGTACAGCCGCCGCTCCGCCATCGCCGCGTGCAGTGCGGACTGCGGGAGGTCGGCGGTGCGGCACCGCTCCTCGGGGAGCCCCAGGTGCTCGGCGAGGCCTTCCGTACGCATGCCGAACACGTCCAGCGGCGCCGCCTCGGACAGCGCGGGCAGCAGGTCCGTACCGGTGTGACGGCCGCGCCGCACCGGTTCGTTGACCACCACGGCGGCCCGGGCGAGGCGGCCGGTGTACAGGTGGCCCGGGTCGACGATGCCGTGCTCGACGACCTCGGTGCGCGTCGACCCGTTGTCCCAGAACAGCCGGTTGAAGTGGGTGACGTGGACCAGCGTCAGGTCGTCACGGTCGGCACACGGGTGCCGGGTGCCGGGCACGTCCCCGTCGGGAGCGTTGTGCTCCAGGTACACGGCCGGCACGTCCCGGCCCGGCCGGCGGCCGCCCAGCCAGCGCTCGGCCAGGTCGAGCTCGTGCGGGCGCTGGAGGACCACCAGGTCCACCGGGGCGTCCCGGAGCCCCTCCGGGGTGACCTCCCGGACCGAGTCCGGCCAGGTGAAGGTGCGCGCCCGGCCCAGCCCGTCGGGGCAGCGGTCGGGGGTGACCGGCACCAGGTAGGTGTGGGGCCCCTGGACGAACGCCGTCGTCCAGGACCCGTGCACGTGCCACAGCAGGATGTTCATGACCCGTCTCCTCCCGTCCCCGTCACCGGGACGCGTCGTCGGTGTCGTCGGAGCGGAAGAAGTCCCCGCGCCGCACCGCGTACGGGCCGATGGCCAGCAGATCGACGGGCGACGAGCCGAAGCACTCCAGGGCGTCCTGCGGGTCGTCCACCATGGGGCGGCCGGCCGTGTTGAGGCTGGTGTTGACCACCACCGGCAGTCCGGTACGCCGCTCGAACTCCGTCAGCATCCGCGCCACCAGCGGCTCCGCCTGCCGGTCCACCGTCTGGATGCGGGCCGTCCCGTCGACGTGCACCACGGCCGGGATGCGCTCCCGCCACTCGGGCGCCACGTCGTGCACGAACAGCATGTACGGGCTCGGCACCACCCCGTCGAAGATCTCCGCCGCCCGGTCCGCGAGCACCATCGGCGCCACCGGCCGGAACTGCTCCCGTCCCTTGACGTCGTTGAGCCGCTCCAGGTTGCCCGCGTGCCCCGGGTGCGCCAGCAGCGAGCGGTGCCCCAGCGCCCTCGGCCCGAACTCCGAACGTCCCTGGAACCAGGCCACGATCGCGTTGTCCGCCAGGGCCTCGGCCACCGTCTCCGCGATGTCGGCCGGCCGGTCGAACGGCACCGCCGCCGTCTTCAGCCAGGCGCCCAGCTCGGCGTCCGACCAGTCCTGCCCCAGGTCGGCGCCCCGCATCGGGTCCGGGTCGTCCCCGCCGCCCGCGGCGAGCAGCAACGCCCCGCCCAGTGCCGTACCGGCGTCACCGGCGGCGGGCTGTACCCACACCCGGTCGAACGGCCCCTCCCGCGCGATCCGCGCGTTGGCCACGCAGTTGAGGGCCACGCCCCCGGCGAGGGTCAGCAGACGGTCGTGGGTCTGGCCGTGCAGCCAGCGCACCAGGTCCAGCAGCGTCTCCTCCAGTACGGCCTGCGCGCCGGCGGCGATGTCGGCGTGGTCCTGGGTCCACGCCTCGTCCGGGCGGCGGCGCGGGCACAGCTCCGCCCACGGCACCCCCGCCGCGTGGAACCCGCCGTCGCCGGTGGGGTACACGTACCGCCGCAGCTCCGGCAGCATCCGGGGCCGGCCGTGCGAGGCGAGGGCCATCACCTTGAACTCGTCGGAGGAGCGCAGGAACCCCAGGTGGTCGGTCAGCTCCTCGTAGACCAGGCCCAGCGAGTGCGGCAGGTCCTGTGCGTACAGCGCCTCCAGCCGGTCGTGGACCCGGCGTGCCGCGAGGTGGGAGGCGCGCTCGCCCCGCCCGTCGAGCACCAGCACCGAGGAGGTGCCGGCATCCTCGGCGGCGAACGCGCCGGACGCGGCGTGCGCCATGTGGTGCGGTACGAAGCGGACGATCTCCGGGTCCAGCCCCGGGAGCGCGGCTCTGAGGAAGCCGGGCGCCTCCCGTGCGTAGGTCAGCCGCAGGTGGTCCCACGGGTCGTCCAGGCCCATCTCGGCGGCGGGCCGGGCGAGCGCCGGGTCGAAGGAGTACGCCACCGCGTCCAGGTCCTGGGGGCGCAGTCCCGCCCGCTTCAGGCACCAGGCGGCGGCCTGTTCGGGCAGTTCCCAGGCGGAGAACGGCACCGGCCGCTTGCCGTGCTTGCGGCGGGAGAACCGCTCCTCCTCCGCGGCGGCGACGGTCCGGCCGTCGATGACCAGCGCGGCGGCGGGGTCGTGGAAGAGGGCGTTGATTCCGAGGATGCGCATGGGGAGCCAGGCCTTTCGGCGAGTCGGGGGCGGGGCGTCGTCAGGAACGGGCGTCCGCGCGGTCGCGGAACCAGGCGATGGTGCGCCGCAGGCCCTCTTCGGCGTCGACGCGCGGCTCCCAGCCGAGCTTGTCGCGGGCCAGGGTGATGTCCGGGCAGCGCACGGCCGGGTCGTCCGTCGGCCGCTCGATGAAGCGGATCTCCGAGTCGGAGCCGGTGAGCCGGATGACGAGCCGGGCCAGTTCCAGCATGGTGATCTCGGTCGGGTTGCCGATGTTCACCGGGCCGCGCAGCCCGTGGGCCGCCGCGGCGAGGATGCCGCGTACGGTGTCGTCGATGTAGCACAGCGACCGGGTCTGGAGCCCGTCGCCGGTGACCGTGAGGGGCTCGCCGGCCAGCGCCTGGCGTACGAAGGTGGGGACGGCCCGCCCGTCGTGGCCGCGCATCCGCGGACCGTAGGTGTTGAACAGCCGGACGATGCCGGCGTCCGTGCCGTGCACCTCGGCCTCCGCCGTGGTGAGCGCCTCGCCGAACCGCTTGGCCTCGTCGTAGACGCTGCGCGGGCCGACCGGGTTGACGTTGCCCCAGTACCGCTCGTTCTGCGGGTGCTGCTGCGGGTCGCCGTACACCTCGGAGGTGGAGGCGAGCAGGAACCGGGCCTCGGAGCGGTGGGCGAGTTCCAGGGCGTGGCGGGTGCCGAGGCTCCCGGCGTCCAGCGTGTGCAGCGGGAGACGGAGGTAGTCGGCGGGCGACGCGGGCGACGCGAAGTGCAGCACCAGGTCCGGCGGGCGCTCCACGGAGAACGGCTCGGAGACGTTCGCCTCGACGAGCGTGAAGTCGGGACGGTCCAGCAGGCCGGATATGTTCTCCGGCCGGCCGGTGCTGAAGTCGTCGACGCACGTGACGGCGGTGCCCGAGTCCAGCAGGGCGTGGCACAGGTGCGAACCGACGAAGCCGGCGCCACCGGTGACGACGGCATGCTCCCAACTGCGCGAGAAAGCGGTGTTCATTCGGTCTCCTCCGGACGGGTGCGAACCGCGAACGGCGGGCGAGTGCCCTGTGCACCTGCGACCAGGCTGGGCCGAACGAGGGCGGGGGGCGCGGTGGTGGGAGCCGTTCGAGTGGTCACCCGCGGTGACCCCGCCGGCCCCCCGCCCCCCCCCGTGCCGCCGCCCCGCGCGCGGACGGCGCCGCGCCGGCGGCCGACCGGGTGAAGGTCCGTCGCCGGTGCGGCCGCGGCCCGTCAGGGGGCGACGGTCTCCGTGGTGATCAGTTCGGCGAGGGCCGGCAGCCCGCCCTCCTCCAGGGCGCGGCGCTGCTGGTCGGCCGGGGTGCCGTGCTGGAGGAGCCGGTGGACCAGGGAGGTGACCTCCCGGGTGTCCCCGGCCTCGTCGATTGCGGGCGTGACATGGTCGAGCAGCATGACCAGCACGTCACCGGCCCGGCGCGCCCTGCCCTCGGGGTCGACCAGCAGTCCGCTGAGGCCGTGCCGGGCGGCGTGCCAGTTCGACGCCTGGAGCAGCTCCGGCGGGCACTCCGGCAGCGGCAGGCCCGCCTTCTCGTCCCGGATGGCCGTGGCGACCAGGCCGCGGACGAGCCCGGCGAACATGACCGCCGCGTCGGCCCGTAGCTGCACGTCCGCGCAGCGCACCTCGACGGTCGGGTACTTGTCGGACAGCCGGGCCTGCCAGTAGAGCTGACCGGTGTCGGTGATGATCCCGGTGTCCAGCAGCGTCCGGACGCGCCGCTCGTGGTCGTCGAGCGACGTGAAGCACGGCGGCGGCCCGCTCACCGGCCACCGCCCGAAGATCACCGTGCGCCAGCTTGCGAAACCGGTGTCCTTGCCGTCCCACAGCGGGGAGTTCGCCGACATGGCCACCAGGATCGGCAGCCACACCCGGATCCGGCTCAGCACGGCGACGCCCATCTCGCGGTCCGGCACCGCCGCGTGCACGTGCATCCCGTTGACGAGCTGCTCGGCCACGAGCTGCGGGGCCTGGGAGCGCATCGCGAGATACCGGGCCTTCTGGGTGACCGGCACCGGCGCCACCTCGCGGTACGGAGCGGTCGCGCAGGCGCCGATCCGGCAGCCGTTCTTCTCCGCCGCCGTACCGAGCGCGTGGCGCAGCCGCAGCAGGTGACCGCCGACCTCCTCCAGGTCCGTGCAGACGGGCGTGGCCACCTCCACCTGCGCCTGGAGCAGCTCGGACTGGACCTCCGCGTCCTCCACGATCGGCTCGAGCCCGGCCGCCGCACGGACCCGGTCCGCGAGCGGGACGGGCAGGCAGGTGTCCGGATCGAGCAGCAGGTACTCTTCCTCGACCCCAATGGTGATCATGTCGCCCCGGGTACCCTCCGAACGATCGGCTGAATCGGTCATGGCCGGCCCGCCCGGTGCCTCGCCCGTCCCGCTCGCGCGGCCGGTTCCTGGAGGTCCAGCCGGCGCGCCGCCTCCTCCACCCGCGCCGGCAGCGGCCGGCGGTCCCGCAGCGCCACCGGGAGGCGCCCCAGCAGGTCGCGCAGCGCCGCCCGCGCCTCCGGGTCCCGCCGGGCCCGCACGGCGATCGAGCGCGTCCGCCGCAGCGCCACGGCCAGCGGGCGGCGCAGCCACGCGGTGAGCGCCGCGTTGCGGAGCTGTACGGCGGCCCTGCCGGGCCGCGCCCCGCCGGCCGGGCTGTGGACGGCCACCACCTCGGGGGCGTGGCACACCCCCCAGCCGCGCGCCGCCAGGTCGTACGCCAGCAGCGTCTCCTCGCCGCCCACGAAGAAGATCGGGTGGTAGCCGCCCGCCTCCAGGTACGCCTCCCGCCGGGCCACGGCCGCGCAGGCGAGGAAACCCAGCACCGGTCGGCCGGGCAGGTCGGCGGCACCGTCGAGGGGCGAGGCGGCCAGCAGGGCGTTCAGCGGGTCGGGCGCGCCGTCCGGGCCCACGCGGACCCGGGCGGCGACCAGACCCAGCCGGGGGTGCTGGTCCAGCAGGTCGGCGGCGCGGGCCAGCGCCCCCGGTTCCCACCACGAGTCGTCGTCGCTGAACGCCACGTACGGGGTACGGGCCCGCCGGACCCCGGCGTTGCGGCCCTGTGCCCCGAGGTTGCGGCCCTGGCGCAGCACCGTCACCCCCGGGTGGCGCTCCGCCACGGCCCGCGGCGTGCCGTCGGTGGAGGCGTTGTCCACGACGACCACCGGTGGCCGCTCGGGCAGTGCGGCCAGGCGGTCCAGCGTTCCCAGCAGCAGCTCACGACGGTTGTGGGTGATCACCACGACGGTGGTGCGGCTGTCGGCGGTCACGGGGCTGGCACCTCCGGGTGGTCGAACAGGGCCTTCAGGACGTCCTCGGGCCCGATGCGCAGCAACTGGGGGTCCGGGTCCTGCCCGTGCGGATCACCGGGAGGCCCCGGGTGCCACAGCGCCACGTGCCGCGTACCCGGCGGCGGCCCCCACAATCGGGGAGGAACCGGTCCGAAAAGGGTGACCGACGGGGTGCCGTACGCCACGGCCAGATGCGCGATCCCGGTGTCGCCGCTCACCACGGCGGCCGCGCCCGCGAACAGCGCGCCGAGCCGGTCGAACGGCAGCCCGCCCCGGAAGACGTCCAGGCCCCCGTCCGGCGCCCCGCCGCCCGCCCCGGCGACGACCCGCTCCAGCAGCCCGTCCTCACCCGGCCCGCCGGTCAGCGCCACCCGGTGCCCGCGCCGCCGCAGCTCCCGCACCACCACCGCGTACCGCTCCGCCGGCCACCGCCGCGACCCGGAGTCGGCGCCCGGGTGCACGATGACCGCGCCGGGCGCGGGGGAGGCCGTGCCGGGGTCCGGCAGCCGCAGGTCGGTGGGGTCCGCGGGGACGCCGTACCACTCCAGCAGCCGGCACCAGCGTGCGCGCTCGTGCTCGTCGGCCGTCCACTCCGGCCCCGCGATCTCCGGCGTCCGCGCGTGCGCGAAGGCGAACAGCCGCCCCGGCCGCAGCCTTTGCAGCAGCCGGTGACTGGGCGGCCCGTTGCCGTGCAGGTCCACGGCCACGTCCGGCGGAGGTCCCTCCCAGTCGAGCCGCTCCGGTACGGCCCGGCCGGGCGCCGACGCCGGCAGCAGCCGGTCCACCGCCCCGGAGGCGGCGGCGGGCGCCGCCAGCGGCTCCGGCGCGGCGAGGACGATCTCGTACGCCGGGAACGCCCGCCGCAGCGCCCGCAGCGCCGGCACCCCGGCCAGCAGGTCGCCCAGCCCGAGCGCCCTGAGCACCAGCAGGCGCGGCGCTCCGTCGCGGCCGGCCCCCCGTGCCCGAGGGCCCGTCGCGGCCCGTGGGCCCGGTCGCGGCCCCTCCGGGCCAGGCCCCTCCTCGCCGTACGGGGAAGCGGACGCGGGCATGGACGCGGGCGTGGACGTGGACGCCGTACGCGCCGGAGCGCCCGGGCCGCCGGCATCCGGCGCGGAGACGGCGTACATGCCCCGGCCCCCCGCCCCGCGGAGACCGGCCCGCGGGCGGACGACGATCCGCGGCGGGGCCGTGCGGCGATCGCCACCCGGCGCCCCGGCGGCCCGGATCATCCGCCGTCCTCCAGCAGCTTCTCCACGGCGGCCAGCACGTCCTCGGCCGTCACCCCGTCCAGGCAGGGGTGGCCGGGCACCGGGCACTCCCGGGCCCGGGTGCCCGCGCAGGGCGCGAGCTGGTCACCGAGCAGGACGTGCGCAACGCCGTACGGTCCCCAGCGCTCGGCGGGCACGACCGGCGAGAACAGTGAGACCACCGGGGTGCCGACGGCCGCCGCCAGGTGCGCCGGACCGGTGTTGCCGGTCACCACCGCGCCCGCCGCCGCCAGCACCGCCGCCAGCTCCGGCGGCTCGGTCCGGCCGCCGAGGTCCAGCCCGTCGCGCCCGGCGACCAGTGCCGTCAGCTCCCGTTCGTCCGGGCCGCCGGTGACGACGACCCGGTGTCCCGCGCCGGCCAGCAGCCGCACCGCGTGCGCGCACCGCTCCGGGCTCCACCGCCGCGCCCCGACGCTCGCCCCCGGGTGGACCACCACGTAGGGCCCCGGCCCGGTCAGCCCGGGCGCGCCGGGCTCGTGCCGCACCCGCAGCCGCCCGTCGTCGCCCGGCGGCCGGGGGAAACCCGCCGCCACGGCGAGGTCCAGCGCGGCCTCCGCCTCGTGCGCGTGCGGCGCCCGCCGGTGGCGTACGTCCAGCAGCGACCCGGGGGCGTCCTCGCTGTCGGCGGCGATGTGCCCGACGCCCGCCAGCCGCAGCAGCAGCGCGGTGGGCAGCGGGCTCTGGTGGAACGAGGTGAGCACCAGCGCGGCGTCCGCCCGCACGGCGGCGATCCGGGTCACCGCCCGGTCGATGCCGGCGCGCTCCACCGGCGGCGGGGAGAACCCCACCCAGGGCGCCTCCCAGACCATCACCTCGTCGAGGCCGGGCAGCAGCCGCGCCGCCGGCGCCCCACGGGGCCCGCACAGCAGCGTCACCCGGTCCGCCTTCGCGGCGACGGCCCGCACGGCGGGACCGGCCAGCAGGACGTCCCCGAAGCTGTCCAGCCGCACCACCAGGGCCCTCACGCCCGCCTCCCGCGCCCGGCCCCACTGCCGGCCGCCGGCCGCCCGTCCGCGAGCACGTGCCGCGCGGCGTCCAGCAGGTCGGCGCACACGTGCGGCGCGGCGGCGACCTCGCCGGGCAGGGTGCGTGCCGTGGGGACGAGCACGCCCCGTGCCCCCGCCGCCCGGGCCGCGCCCATGTCGGATCCGATGTCGCCGATCAGGACGCACTCCTCGGGGCGCACCCCCAGCAGCCGGGCCACCTCCGTCACCAGGCCCGGCGCGGGCTTGCGGCAGCCGCAGCGGTCCTCCGGCACGTGCGGGCAGTACGCCCAGGCGTCGAACGGGCCGAGCAGCGCGTCCACCCGGGCGTTGACCGCCCGCACCTGGGCCTCGGTGAGCAGACCGCGCCCGATGCCCGACTGGTTGGACACGACCGCGGTCCGGATCCCGTCCTGCCGCAGCAGGCGCAGCGCCTCCACGGCGCCGGGCATGGGACGGACCCGGTCCGGGTCGCCGTTGTAGGGGACGTCCCGCACCAGGGTGTCGTCCCGGTCGAACAGCACCGCCGCCGGGCGCGTCACAGGACCCCGTCCCAGCTCTCCGCCGACCGGTGGCGCACCTCGCCGGCGATCCGGTACCAGGTGGCGACGGCGGGGATGAGCGCGCTCGTCGCGGCCATCGTCACGATCTCGTCGGCCGTCCGGGGCCCCGGGGCGATACGGGCGCGGGCGAACTCCGCCGTGCCGAGCGCCCAGCCGCCGGCGGCGAGCAGCGCCGCCCGCCGCCGGCCGGTGGCCGCGAGGAGCAGTGCGCCGAGGCCCGCCGCGGTGACCGCGGCGTGCCGCCCGATGCGTCCGCGGGGCGCGGCCGCCCGCTCCCACCAGTCGCCGCCGTGCAGACGCCTCATCAGGGCGTCGTCGGCGTTGCCCTTCTGGAGCCGTACCGACACCCAGCGGTCGGCGGGCCGCACCGGGTGCTCGGTGCGGCGTTCGCCGCGGACGATCCGCCAGCCCGCGTCGATGACCCGCAGCGCCAGGTCGGCGTCCTCGCGGAACGCGCGCGGGAACCGCTCGTCGAAGCCGCCGACGGTCTTGAGCACCTCGGTGCGGTACGCCATGTCGGCGGTCACCCACAGGGCGCCCTGGAGTCCCGCCGTGTTGCGTTCCCAGTCGGTGGGGCGGCGGTCGGCGGGCAGCGGCACCTGGACCACGCCCTGGACGCCGCCGGTGTCGGGGGAGGCCTCGGCCAGGTCGCGGGCGAGCTGCTCGCGCCAGTACACGCTGACGCGAACGTCGTCGTCGAGGAGGACGGTCCACGGTTCGTCCACCAGCCGTACGCCCGCATTGCGGGCGGCCGCCGGTCCCAGCCCGCCGGTCCGCAGCACGGTGGCCCGGTCGGCGAGCGCGCCGAGCGCCGCCACGGGCAGCGGTGCGCCGGGCGGCCCCGGCCGGTCGTCGACCAGGACGACGCGGCTCGGCTCGGGGCCCTCGGCGGAGGCGAGCGCGGTGAGGCAGTCGGCGAGGCAGGGCCGTCCGACGGTGGGGACGACCACGGCGTACGAGGCGAGCGAGGGGATCATGCGTCCACGCCTCCACAGTCGGGGACGGGCTCCGGGGAAATGTACGGAATGCCCACGTCCGGTCACTGTATGCGCAGGCGCCGGACCCCGCACGGCCTTCGCCCGCCGGACGGCGCTCCGGCCGGCCGGCCGCGAGGGCGACCCGGCGCCGCCCCTCAGCCCGTCAGGTGGCGCTCCATCCAGTCGGCCGCCGTCCGGCGGAACAGCCGCCGGTTGTCGGCCCGCCGGAACTCGTGGCCCTCCTCGCGGAGCACCAGCAGTTCCGCCGCGTGCCCCCTCTCCCGGGCCGCCCGGACGACCTGCTCGGACTCTCCCGGCGGGACGTTCGTGTCGTGCTCGCCGTGCACGGCCAGCAGCGGTACGCGCAGCTCGTCGATCCGGCTCATGGGGGAGAGGGAGCGCAGCAGCTCGCGGTCGCGCACCGGGTGGCCGTACTTGTGGGCCGCCGACTCCGCGATCCACGGCTCGGTCCCGGCGAAGAACGTGGCGAAGTCCGACATCCCGCACACGGCGACGCCCGTGCGGAACAGATCGGGGTGCCAGACCAGCGACGCGAGGGTGAGGTACCCGCCGTACGAGCGGCCCATCACCGCCAGCCGGGTCGGATCGGCCCGCCCGGTCAGGACCACGTGCGCCGCGCAGTCGGCGACGTCCTCGATCGCCGCGAACCGGCCGGTGCCCAGGTCGGCGTCCACGAAGGACCGCCCGTAGCCGGAGGAGCCGCGCACGTCCGGGGCGAAGACGTCCAGCCCGCGCCCGGTCAGCTCGTGGTACAGCGGCTCGAACACCGGCCGTTCCTGCTCCTCCGGGCCGCCGTGCAGGTGGATCACGCACGGCGCGGGGCGGCCCTCGGCCCGGCCCGGCGCCCGGTAGTACCAGCCGCCCAGCACCAGCCCGTCGCGGGCCGTGGGCCGCAGCGGCGCGGGGCGCACCGGCGGCCGGCCGGGCGGTACGGCGTCCTCGTCCCGGGACGACCAGGGCGTGCGCACGGGGGACGAGGCCCGGGGCAGCCACCACACGCCGGGACGGCGCTGGGAGCCCGAGAGGGCCAGGACCAGCCCGCCCGGTCCGGCGCGGCTGACGCGGGTGACCACCTCGTGCGGCAGGGGGACGTCACGGGGCGGGGCGGTTCCGGTGGCGCCGCCCCAGGGCGGGGCCCCGGCACCGGCCCAGGGCGCGGTGCCGGCGGTCGCGGCGGTTTCGGCCGCGGGAAGGCCGAGGGCGCGCAACTCGCTGGCGCCCAGGACGTTCCAGGAGAGGGCGGCGGTACGGCCGTCCTCGGCGAACGCGAGCAGTTCGAGGTCGCAGCCGTCGCGTTCGGCCACCACCGACAGCCCGGTCCGCCGCCCCTCGTCGTCCAGTCCGGCGGCCAGCAGCGCCGCGAACTCGCGCTCGTGGTCGCTGCGCAGCCACACCGTGCGTCCGTCGGGGGAGAACCGGCCGATCCAGGGGTCGCCGTCGGCCACCCGCAGCACCGAGCCGGTGCCGAGGTCGGCGGTGCGCAGGACGACGGCCTCCCGCCGCCCGCGCGGCCCCCGGCGCACCAGTGCCAGCCGGCCGTCCTGGCTGATGTCGCACACCCGGAGGGTGGCCGCGCCGCTCTCGGCGGCCACCAGCACGGGCGAGGCGATGCCGTCCGGGTCCACCAGGTAGGCGCTGAGCCGGTCACGCCCGGCCCCGTCCAGTGCCGCACCGTCCAGCGGCGTCCCGTCCAGCGCCGTCCTGTCCAGTGCCGCACCGTCCAGTGCCGTCGCGTCCAGCGCGGCCCGGCCCGTCGCGGGCCCGCCCGCCCGGGATCCGGCGGCGGCGCCCCGGTCTCCTACCGCCCGGTCCCGTGCCGTCCCGTATAGGAGCGCACCGTCGAGGAGCGGCCCGGCCGGCACGGCCCCGTCGGGCGCCGGTCCCACGTCGCCCCGGCGGGCGCCGCCCAGCAGGGTGGCGCGGCCGTCGCGGTCCGCCCAGTCGGCGGGCAGCTCAACGAAGGCCTCGCCCCGGTCCTCCGCCGTGGCGTCCTCCCGGGCGGGCGCGCCCGGCGACGGCGGCGGTTCCGCGACCGTCACCGCGACCGCCGAGCCGTCCCGCGCCCAGCAGCCCAGGTAGGCCGAGCTGCCGGAGTCGGCACCGGCCACGATCCGCCGCCCGGTGCCGTCCGGGCGTACGCACAGCACCCGGGTGTGCTCGCCGCCGCCGGGGGCGACGGTGTAGGCGATCCAGCGCCCGTCGGGCGACCAGGCCACCTCCGTCACCGGGTCGGGGTCGGAGTCGAGCAGGTGGATGCCCTCCCCGTCGGGTCCGCCGGCGACCGGACCGGTCCACAACTGGGGCACACCGGTGCGGTCGCAGATGAACGCCACGTGTTCACCCGTCGGGTCCGCCGACGGGTACCAGCAGCCGTGCGAGACGAGCGGCTGGCGGGTGTCGCGCGGGCCGGCCACGTCGGCGAGCGGCACCACGAAGGGTGCCGCCGACGAGGCCCCGGTCAGCTGATCCTGTGCGTCTGCAGCCATATCTCCAGCAACGCTACGTGCCACAGGGCGTTCGCCCCGCGCCTCGTGCGGTGTTCGTCGGGGGCGGCGAGGAGTTCGGCGACGTACTCGTCCCGGAAGATCCCGCGCCCCCGCGCCTCGGGTGCGGACAGCGCCTGGCGGACCCGTTCGAGGACGGGGCCCGCCATGTGGCGGATCGCCGGCACCGGGAAGTAGCCCTTGGGCCGGTCGACGACCTCCCGGGGCAGCATCTTGCGCCCGGCGTCCTTGAGCACGCCCTTGCCGCCCTGCGCCAGCTTCAGCTCGGGCGGGCAGGCGGCGGCCAGTTCCACCAGCTCGTGGTCGAGGAACGGCACCCGTGCCTCCAGGCCCCAGTCCATGGTCATGTTGTCGACCCGCTTGACCGGGTCGTCGACCAGCATCACGTGGGTGTCCAGGCGCAGCGCCGCGTCCAGCGCGGTCTCGGCGCCCGGCACGGCCATGTGGTCGCGCACGAACCGCCCGGAGACGTCGTGGTCGGTGAGCATGTGCGGCTGGAGGATCCTGGCGAAATCGGAGTGCGGCCGGTCGAAGTAGACGTCGGCGTACCGCTCCGGCTCCCGTTCCCGCTCGACGGCGGCCATCTCCGGGTACCAGCGATAGCCGGCGAACACCTCGTCGGCGCCCTGGCCGGACTGGACGACGCTGACCTCCTTGGACACCAGCTCCGACAGCAGGTGGAAGGCGACCACGTCATGGCTGATCATGGGCTCGCTCATGGCCGCGACGGCGCTGTCCAGCGCGGTCGACACCCGGTCGGAGGGCACCATGAGCTGGTGGTGCTCCGTCTCGTACCGGCGCGCGATCAGGTCCGAGTAGGTGAACTCGTCACCCTCCTCGCCGCCCTCCGCCTCGAACCCGACGCTGAAGGTCGCCAGGTCCTTCTGGCCCTCGTCGGCCAGCAGCGCCACGATCAGGGACGAGTCCAGGCCGCCCGACAGCAGGACGCCGACCGGAACGTCGGCGACCATCCGCCGGCGCACCGCGGTCCGCAGCGAGTCCAGCACCGCGTCCCGCCAGTCCCCGGCGTCCATGCCGGCGAACTCGGCCCGGCGCGTGTACGACGGCTGCCAGTAGCACCGGTCCCGGTACGAGCCGTCCGGCTCGATGACGCGCACCGTGGCGGGCGGCAGCTTGCGCACCCCGGCGAGCACCGTGCGCGGCGCCGCCACGGTGGCGTGCCAGCTCAGGTACTGGTGCAGCGCGACCGGGTCGATCGACGTGTCGACACCGCCGCCCGCGAGCAGCGCGGGCAGGGTGGAGGCGAACCGCAGCCGGCCGGGTGCCTCGGCCAGGTAGAGGGGCTTGATGCCCAGTCGGTCCCTGCCCAGCACCACCCGGCCGGTGTCGTTCTCGACGATGACGAACACGAACATGCCGATGAAGTGGTCGACACAGTCCGTGCCCCACTGTCTGTAGGCCTTCAGGATCACCTCGGTGTCCGAGGTGGAGAAGAACCGGTGGCCCAGGGCACGCAGCTCGTCGCGCAGCTCCTGGTAGTTGTACACGCACCCGTTGAACACCCCGGTGAGCCGCGCGTCGGTGTCCGTCATCGGCTGCGCGCCGCGTTCCGACAGGTCGATGATCTTCAGACGGCGGTGACCCAGTGCCACCGGCCCCTGGGACCAGATGCCCCGGCCGTCCGGCCCCCGGGCCGCCAGCCGGTCCGTCATCCGTTCCACGGCGGCCACGTCGGGCCGCCGGTCGTCGAAGCGGATCTCCCCGCTCAGGCCGCACATATGGTCCCCCTCTGCCGTGCGGCCCCCGGGGCACCCGTCAGCGGTGCCGCAGGTGCCCCCAGCACAGCCGGGACCTCAGCGTCCTCCTCAACCCCATGTGAATCAATCACCACAACTCCTTGAAGACGGGGAGCGGGCCCCTACCTGCGGCTGGTGTTCAGCTATGCACGGCAGCCCGCTCCGTTCCGCCGGGTTCCCGGTGATCGCGGAAGCATTCCTGCGCCGGATCGTCACCGGCCCCGGCGCCGCGCCCCCCGGCCCACCGGACGGCCGGCTCCATCGCCGCCCCCGCCACCGCGAACAGCGCTCCCAGCACCAGCCGGCCCGTCGCACCGCCGCCCAGCACCAGCGCGGTCAGCAGCACCGGCCCGAGCATCCGCGCCACCGGGACCCCCGGCTCCGAAGAACCCCTGGTACTGGCCCTGCCGGCCGGCCGGCAGGGCCAGTACCGAACGAGATCTGCCAGGCACCCGCCGACTGCCGCATCTCACCCCACACCAGCAGTGACGCCCCCACCAGCAGCACCGCCACGGCACCCCACACCGGCCCCGGCAGCGCACCGCACACCGCACCGCACGGGCGTAGCGCAGCGCTCAGCGCACCGCACGTACCGCACCGCACGGCGCCGACGCGCACCGCACGTACCGCACCGCGCACCGCACCGCGATCGCGCAGCGGTGAGGGGCGGACGCCGCGGCCTCCGCCCCTCACCCCACCGCCTCAGCCGCGGTCCTTCTCCCGGGCGCCCGGCTCGGCCCGTTCCTCCTCGGTGGCGAGGCGCTCGCCCTCCGCCTGGGAGGGGGTCGAACGGGCCACGTCGGGGTGTTCGGGGTGTTCGTCGACACCCGGCTCCCGCTCCCCCTCGGCCTGGGAGGGGGTCGGGTAGTCCCACGCATCACTCATGGCTACGCCTCCGGCGACTCGTTCCCCGCCCGCGATACCGGGCCGGGGCCGGACGAGTACCCCGGCGCCGGGGCCGCTACCGGCTCCGGCAGCCGCAGGAACAGGGCCATCACGGCGCTGGCCAGGTACAGCGCGGCGAAGATCCACATCACGCCCTGGACGCCCAGCGGCCCCAGGAAGGCGCCCACCAGGGCCGGGCCGAGGAAGGTACTCGCTCCGGCGCCCAGGTTCAGGGCCGACATCGCCTGGCCCTTGTGCGCCGGGTCCAGCGACGGCATGAGCGCCGACAGCGGCACGTACCCGGCGAGCGTCGCGCCGAACAGGCTCACCAGGACCATCGCCAGGGCGTAGTCGTGACCGGCCGACACCGTGCCGTAGTACAGCAGCAGGGTGGTCACCGCGCAGCCGACGCCACCGAACCAGGTGACGGTGCGCCGCCAGCCGATGCGGTCGCCGACGAGGCCGAAGACCAGATTGAAGACGATGTTCGTGGCGAACATCGCGGAGAGCAGGTGCAGCCACTCGCGGAGCGTGAAGCCGAGGGTGTCGGTGAAGAAGACCGGCAGGAACACCAGGAACCCGAACTGCGGCGCGGTGTTGATGGCCCGGACGACCGCGCCCATGCCGATCCTCGGATTGCGCCAGACGATCGCGAGCGAGCCGATCAGGGTGGCGACCGGGCGCTCCCCGGCGGGGGCGAGCCGGCCTCTGCCGGTGGGTTCGCGCACCAGCAGCAGCGCGATCAGGCCGCCCGCCACCACCAGCCCGAGCGCCAGCCACAGCGTGCCGTACGCGCCGATCCCGGGCACCGCGACGCTCGCGACGAGCGAACCGAGCGTCGGCAGCCCGCCGGTGAAGGCGAACCAGAACCAGCCGACCGCGGAACCCAGCCGCCGTGCCGGTGTCACCGCCGTGACCCAGACGAGGAAGCCGTACGCGAAGAGCGGGTAGCCGAAGCCGCGCAGCCCGTAGCTGAGCAGCAGAAGCGCGAAGTCCACCGACGGCAGGGCGAACACCAGGAAGACCACCTGGAACGCGCCCCAGACGGCGAGTCCGAGCATCATCACCTTGCGCGGGCCCCACAGGTCCGACAGCGCGCCGGAGAACCAGGCGGCGACGCTCGCGGTGACGCCGTAGACGGTGAACAGCAGCGCCACGCGCTCCCTGGACATGCCCTGGTCCAGGAGGAAGGGCGACAGATAACCGGATTCGACCCCGTCACCGATCATGAAGACGAGCACGCCGAGGAATCCCCAGGCGAGTGACCGGGGAATACCGATCCGGTCCAGCCAATTCCTCGCGGGTGCGTTTTCGGCGGAAGACGACGGGTCAAGAACGACGGCCACGAGAACCACCTTTGTCGAAAGGGTCGGGAAAGCGCGGGAGCGGTGCGCGGAAGCGTCCGGTCGCCGCCGTGGAAGGCCACGCGGAGCCGGAATGTGCGCCGCGCCGAGGCGTCACGATGAAACGGCCGTGTGAGAAACGGCGTCAATGAGTGGGAGGAAAACCCCGCCGCCGCCCCGGCGTGTGGCGTGAAATCGTCGGCCGAAGGACCGCCCATGGGAAGAGGGGGAGAGGCATCGCCGCAGCTCACCGGCCCGCCGCCGCCGGATGCCGGGAGAGGCCCGGGCCGGCACCCGGGTGAAGTCGGTGTGAGTTTCACACCGGTGTGTGACCACCGGTGTGTGACCACCGGCGTGAGATCACCGGCGTGAGATCACCGGCGGGGCGGGGCCGGTCAGCGTCCGGTGGGGACCGTCCGGACGTCCACGCCTATGTCCCGCAGCCGCCGCACCTGGGCGGCCGGTGCCGCGTCGTCGACCAGCACCAGGTCGAAGTCGGTCAGCGGCGCCAGCGCGTACAGCCCCTGGTTGGCGAACTTGGTGTGGTCGATCAGCAGCACCCGGCGCGCGGCGGACGCCATCATCGCCCGCTTGACCTGCACCGTCTCCGGCGACATGTGGTAGCAGCGGTCCCCGGTCACCGCCGTCGTCGACATGAACAGCACATCCGCCCGGAAGGACTCCACGCTCTGCGCCGTGTGCAGTCCCATGAAGGCGTCGTACGCCGGGAAGTACGTGCCCCCGAGCGCGATCAGCGAGACGCCGGCCTCCCTGGACAGCGCCGTGACCGCCGGCAGCGAATTGGTGATCACCGTCAGCGGGGTGTGGTCGGCCATCTGCCGGGCCAGACTCAGACAGGTGGTCGAGTCGTCCAGCATCACGATCTGCCCGGGCGCCAGCAGCTCCGCGGCCGCCCGCGCCAGCCGGTTCTTGGCCTGCGCCATCGTGGTCATCCGCTCACTGACGCTGCCGTGGAACTGCGTCGACGGCAGACAGCTCGCCCCGCCCCGGACCTTCCGCAGCCAGCCCTGCGCCTGCAACGCGTCCAGGTCGCGGTGGACGGTCATCACACTCACGCCGAACTCGTCGGCCAGGTCGTTGGTCCGTACGAACCCCGCCGCCGTCACCAGATCGCGCAGCCTGCGCCGCCGCTCCTCCTGGGCGTCCACACGGGTCACGGCGTCCGGCTCCTTCCCGGTTCGCCCCGTCCGCGGGTGGGAACGTCTCCAGCGGTGTGCCGCAACCGTGTGCGAACCTCACGCGAACTTAACACGACCGTGGCCCGCCGCCGCCCGGCGGAGCGGCGCAGCGCCGTGTCCTCACACGGCGCCCGCCGCCCGCCGCGGGATAATCCCGGGGCCGATTGACGCCCGGTCCGGCCGCACGTTTACCTGGCGACCGCGAGTGAAGGGGCAGGTATTCCAGTCATGGCGGTTCTCACCATCGACGTCGGCACGTCCGTCATCAAATCCGTCGTCTTCGACGACGAGGGGCAGGAAACAGCGCTTTCCCGCATCGGCACCGAAGTGCTCCGGCCCCGTCACGGCTGGGCCGAACAGGACATGGACGCCGTGTGGAACGGGGTTGTCCGCACCGTCCGCAGCGCGCTGTCCCAGCTCGGCCCCGGCCACGAGCCCGTCCGGCTGGTGAGCTTCACCGCCCAGGGCGACGGCTGCTGGCTCGTCGACGCCGAGGGCCGCCCCACCGGGCCCGCCGTCCTCTGGTCCGACGGCCGCGCCGGTGACCTGCTCACCCGGTGGGCGGCCGACGGCGTCCTGGAGGAGGCCTACCGCCGCAACGGCTCCCTCACGTGCAGCGGGATGCCCAACGCGGTGATCGGCTGGCTCGCCGCCCACGACCCCGGGCGCCTGGCGCGCTCCCGTACCGCGCTGACGGCGGCCGGCTGGCTGTTCCTCAAGTTCACCGGTGTGACGGCCATCGACGAGTCCGACGCCTCCGCCCCGTTCCTCGACCACACCACCGGTGACTACGACCCCGGCATCATCGACCTGTTCGGCTTCGGCCCGCACGCCCGGCTCCTGCCGAGGGTGCTCGGCGAGGACGAGCGCATCGCCGGGATCACCCACCGCACCGCCGGCGAACTGGGCCTGCCTGCCGGGCTCCCCGTCGTCATGGCCCCCTACGACATCGCGGCCACCGCCCGCGGCGCCGGCGTCGTCGAGCCCGGCCAGGCGTGCGCCATCCTCGGGACGACCCTGTGCACCGAGATCGTCACCCGCCGGGTGGACGCCTCGGGCGAACCGTGCGGCATCAGCATCGCCTACGGCGCCCGGGACCGCGTGCTGCGCGCCTTCCCCACCCTGTCCGGCACCGAGGTCCTCGACTGGGCCGCCCGCCTCCTCGCCGTCGACGGGCCCGCCGCCCTCGGCGATCTGGCGTTCTCCACCGCACCCGAACCGGGCGGACCGGCGTTCCTCCCGTACCTCTCGCCCGCCGGGGAACGCGCGCCCTTCCTCGACCCGCGCGCCCGCGGCGCCTTCTGGGGCCTGTCCCTCGACCACACCCCCGCCCAGGTGGCGCGCGCCGTCTTCGAGGGGCTGTCCCTCGTCTTCCGCGACTGCCTCCGGGCGTCCGGCACCGACGTCCACGAACTGCGCCTGTGCGGCGGCGGCTCCGCCAGCGACGCCTGGTGCCGGCTCATCGCCGACGTCACCGGCGTCCCCACCGCCCGCAGCGCCGACACCGAACTCGGCGCCAAGGGCGCCTTCCTCACCGGACTCGTCCTCAGCGGCGCCGAGAAGAGCATGCGCGACGCCGCCGCGAAGTACGTCCGCATGCGCACCCGCTGGGAGCCCGACCCCGGACGCGGCGCGTTCTACGACGGGCTCCACGAGTCGTTCCTGACCTGGCGCGCCGCCGCCCGCTCCCTGGGCTGGTCGCCCGCCGCCACCGACGTACGGGAAGCACCCCATGTCTGACGCCCTGACCACCGACGCCGTCCACCTCGGCCTCGACCTCGGCACCCAGAGCGCCCGGGCCGTCGCCGTCGACGGCACCGGCCGACTGCTCGCCGCCGCGTCCCGCCCGCTCACCGGCCGGCGCGACGGCGTACGCCACGAACAGGACCCCGCGCAGTGGTGGTCCGCCCTCGCCGCGGCCTGCCGCGAAGCGCTCACCGGGATCGCGCCCGAGCGGATCAGAGGGCTGGCCGTCGACGCCACCTCCGGCACCGTCCTGCTGGCCGACCCGCAGGGCCACCCCCTGACACCCGGCCTCATGTACGACGACGGGCGCGCACGCGCCTACACCGCCCGCGCCAACCGGGCGGGCGGCGAGGTGTGGCGGGAGCTCGGCTACCGCGCGATGCAGCCCACCTGGGCCCTGCCCAAGCTCCTGTGGCTGCTGGACAACACCGACTTCCCCGACGCCCGGCTGCTGCACCAGGCCGACCTGATCACCTGGCGACTGGCCGGCCACCAGGTCGCCGCCGACACCGGACACGCTCTCAAGACCGGCTACGACCTGGTCCACGAGCGCTGGCCGGACGCCGAACTCGCCAGGATGGGCGTCCCGGCCGGACTGCTGCCCGACGTCGTCCGGCCCGGCACCGTCCTCGGCACGGTGTGCGCCGACGCCGCCGACGCCACGTCCGTCCCCGCCGGCACCCCGATCGTCGCGGGCATGACCGACGGCTGCGCCGCGCAGATCGGCGCCGGGGCCCTGACACCCGGCGCCTGGAACTCCGTCCTCGGCACCACCCTCGTCCTCAAGGGCGCCAGCCCCCACCTCGTACGCGACCCCGGGGGAGTGGTCTACTGCCACCGCGGCCCCGGCGGCACCTGGCTGCCCGGCGGTGCGTCCAGCAGCGGCGCCGGTGCCGTCGCCCGGCGCTTCCCCGGCGCCGACCTGGACGCCCTCACCGCCCGGGCCCAGGCCACCGGCTCCACCGCCGTCGCCTACCCCCTCACCGGCGGGGGCGGCGAACGCTTCCCCTTCCGGGCCCCCGACGCCACCCCCTTCGTCCTCGGCGACCCACGCGGCGACGCCGAGGAGTTCCACGCCCTGCTGCTCGGCACCGCCTGCGTCGAGCGGCTCTGCTTCGACTACCTCGACCACCTCGGCGCCCCCGTCGACGGCCCGCTCACCCTCACCGGCGGCGGCGCCCGCAACCGCTACTGGTCCCGGCTGCGCGCCGACGTCCTGGGCCGTCCGGTGACCCTGCCCGAGCACGCCGAGAGCGCCACCGGCATGGCGGTCCTCGCCGCGACCGCGTCCGGCGTCACGCTGGAGGAGGCGGCCGCGGCCATGGTGCGGACCGGTGAACGCCTGGACCCCGACCCGTCCCGCACGGCCCGGCTGACGCCCGTGTACCTCGACTTCGTCGACGAACTGACCCGGCGCGGCTGGCTGGAGCCCGCCGTGGCGACGCACGCCCGCGGGAAGGCCGAGCAGTGACCGACTTCATCCTCGTCCGCCACGGCGAGACCGCCTGGCACGCGGACAACCGCTACGCCGGCCGCAGCGACGTGCCGCTCACCGCGCTCGGCCACGAGCAGGCCGCCGCGCTCGGCGCGTGGGCCGCGAAGCAGCGCCTCGACGCCGTCCTGTGCTCGCCGCTGTCCCGCGCCCGCCTCACCGCCGCGCCCGCCGCGGCCGCGCTCGGCCTCACCCCGCGCGTCGACGAGCGGCTGTACGAGGTGGACTTCGGGCGCGGCGACGGCCTGACGCGCGCCGAGATGGCCGAACGGTTCCCCGAGGAGCTGGCCGCCTTCCTCGACGACCCGGTGGCCCATCACCTGCCCGGCGGCGAGGACCCGGTGAAGGCGGCCGGCCGGGGGGTGGCCTGTCTGGAGGAGGCCGCCCGGGAACTCCCCGACGGCCGCGTCCTGGTGGTCGCCCACTCCACCCTCGTACGCCTGGTGCTGTGCGAGCTCCTCGGCATCCCGCTCGCCCGCTACCGCCGGGTCTTCCCCGCGCTGGAGAACGGCGCCCTGACCGAACTACGGCTCCTGCCCGGCGGGCAGGCCTCCCTGCTGCGGCTGAACGCCCCCACCGTCCCCACCACCCACTGACCCCCGGGAGCACCCCCGTGACCCTCACCGTCCTCGCCGCCGGCGACCACTTCGTCCTGCCCCGGCTCCTCCACGAGGAGCTGCGCGCCGCCGCACCCGACGGGGCCGCGCTGGACGTACGGGAGATCCGGCTGCCCTGGCCGCACACCCCCTTCGGCCCGGTCGCCGAGGTCGACGAGGCCTCCGGCACCGAGGACGAGCTGATCGAGGCACTGCGCGGCGCACGCGTCTGCCTCACCCAGCTCGCCCCGCTCACCGAACGGGTCCTCAAGGCCTGTCCCGACCTGGAGCTGTTCTGCGTCAGCCGGGGCGGACCGGTCAACGCCAACCTGGCGGCCGCGACCCGGCACGGCGTCGCCGTCGCCTACGCCCCCGGCCGCAACGCGGTGGCCACCGCCGAGCACACCCTGGCGATGATCCTCGCCGCCGCCCGCCGGATCGGCGACGTGCACTACGACCTCCGGCACGCCGTCTGGCGCGGCGACTACTACGACTACGACAACTGCGGCTTCGAGATCGAGGGTTCGGTCGTCGGCCTGGTCGGCTTCGGCGCGATCGGCTCCCGCGTGGCGCGGGTGCTGGCCGCCATGGGCGCCGAGGTGCTGGTGCACGACCCGTACGTGAAGCCCGAGGCGGTGGAGGGCGTCGCCGAACTGGTCCCGCTGGAGGTGCTGCTGGGCCGGTCCCGGATCGTGTCGCTGCACGCGCGCGTGACCGAGGAGACCACCGGCATGATCGGCGCCGACCGGATCGCGGCGATGCCCCCCGGCTCGGTGCTCGTCAATTGCGCGCGCGGCGCCCTCGTCGACTACGACGCCGTGTGCGACGCCCTGGACTCCGGGCACCTCGCGGGCGCCGCCTTCGACGTGTTCCCGGCCGAACCGGTCCCCGCCGGGGCGAGGCTGCTGTCCACGCCCGGTGTCGTCCTCACCCCGCACATCGCGGGCGCCAGCCGGGAAGTGGCCCACAAGGCGGCCCGCATCGTGGCGGCCGAGGCGGCCCGCTTCCTGCGCGGCGAACCCCTCGCCCACTGCGCCAACCCGGAAGTCCTGGGGCGCTGAGGCAAGTCCTGGGGCGCTGAGGCGAGTCCTGGGGCACCGTCCTAGCCGCCGGGGCGCGGCTCCGACAGGAAGCGCTGCCCGAGGGCCTTCAGGCGGTCGGGCAGCAGCATGGTGGCCGCGCCCAGGGCCTTGCTGGGCACCGAACCGGCGGCCACCCGGCCCCGGCCGCGCATGAGGGCGTCGAACGCGTCCCGGGCCACCTTCGCGGGGTCGTCCTTCCGCATCCGGCCCAGACGGGTGTCGCCCATGCCGGCGCGGCGGAAGAAGTCCGTCTCCGTGGCGCCCGGCATCAGCGCCGTCACCGTCACCCCGGTGCCCCGCAGCTCCTCCCGCAGCGCCTGGGCGAAGGACTGGAGGAACGACTTGGAGGCGTTGTACACGGACTGGAAGGAGCCCGGTGCCGTCGACGCCACCGAGGAGGTGACCAGGAGCCGCCCCTCACCGGCCGCGACCATGGCCGGCAGCAGCCGGTGCGCGAGGTGGACCGTCGAGCTGACGTTGAGGTCGATGACCCGGGCGTGGTCCGCGAGAGCGACCTCGGTGAACGCCCCGCCCGCGCCCACCCCGGCGTTCAGCGCGGCGGCCGCGACCGGGCGACCGGTGGCGAGCACCTCGGCGTACAGCCGCTCGACCCCGTCGTACATGGCCAGGTCGGCCCGGACGGCCACGACGTCGGCGCCCCGGCCGCGCAGCTCCTCCGCGGCGGTGGTCACCGCGGCGTCCTCGGCGCAGACCACCAGGTCGAACCCGTGGCCGGCGAACTCCCGGGCCAGCGCCAGCCCGATGCCGCGGGAGGCGCCGGTGACGACGGCGAGGCGCTTTCCGTTTCCCATGGCCCGGCGGGTACCACGGACCGGCCCCGTTTCACCGGATCGAGCGTGGGGTACCCGCCCGCCCTGTTCACGCCTCGGAGGTGATCCATGACTGAGCCGGAGCTCGGGAAAGCGTCCACCGGGTCCGGGACCGGGACCCGAACCGGGACCGGAACCGTGACGACCCAGGTGCCGGCGCGACTGGACAGATTGCCGTGGTCGCGCTGGCACTGGATGGTCGTCATCGGGCTCGGCACCGTCTGGATCCTCGACGGTCTCGAGGTCACCATCGTCGGCAGCATGGCCGGCCGGCTCTCCGAGGAGGGCAGCGGACTCGCCATCAGCAGCGCCCAGGTCACCGGCATCGCCGCCGCGTTGTATGTCGCCGGGGCGTGCGCGGGAGCGTTGTTCTTCGGCTGGCTCACGGACCGCTTCGGCCGCAAGAAGCTGTTCCTCATCACCCTGGCGGTCTACCTCGCGGCGACCGCGCTGACGGCGCTGTCCTTCTCCTCGTGGTGGTTCTTCGTCTTCCGCTTCCTGACCGGCTTCGGCATCGGCGGCGAATACGCCGCCATCAACTCCGCCATCGACGAGCTGATCCCGAGCAAGTACCGCGGCCGGGTGGACCTGATCATCAACGGCAGCTTCTGGCTCGGGGCCATGGGTGGCGCCCTGCTGTCGGTCGTCGCCCTCGACACCGACATCCTCCCCAAGGACCTGGGCTGGCGGATCTCCTTCGGTCTGGGCGTCGTCCTGGGCCTGGTCATCCTGCTCGTCCGCCGTCATGTGCCCGAGAGCCCCCGCTGGATGTTCATCCACGGCCGTGAGGAGGGGGCCGAGCGCCTGGTGGCGGACATCGAGCGCGAGGTGGAGGCGGAGACGGGCCGGCCGCTGCCCGAGCCGGCCGGGGCGATCACCATCAAGCAGCGGCACAGCGTCGGCTTCGTCGAGATCGCCCGTACGCTCTGCCGCGCCTATCCCCGGCGGGCGGTGCTGGGCCTGGCCCTGTTCATCGGCCAGGCCTTCCTCTACAACGCCATCACCTTCGGGTTCGGATCGATCCTGGTGACGTTCTTCGACGTCGGTACCGGCTCGACCGGCTACTTCTTCGCGGTCATCGCCTTCGGCAACTTCCTCGGCCCGCTGCTGCTCGGCCACCTGTTCGACACCTGGGGCCGGCGTCCGATGATCGCCGGCACGTACCTGCTGTCCGGGGCGCTGCTGTTCGTCACGGCCTGGATGTTCTCCCACGGCTGGCTGACGGCCCTGACCATGACCCTCAGTTGGTGCGTGGTCCTGTTCTTCGCCTCCGCCGGGGCGAGTTCCGCCTACCTGACGGTGAGCGAGATCTTCCCGATGGAGACCCGCGCCATGGCCATCGCGTTCTTCTATGCCGTGGGCACGGCCGCCGGTGGCATCTCCGGGCCGCTTATCTTCGCCAAGCTCACGGAGAGCGGTGTGGTGGCCGACACGGTGCTCGCGTTCTGCATCGGCGCCACGCTGATGGTGCTGGGCGGACTGGTGGCGCTGTTCTTCGCGGTGGCGGCCGAGCAGAAGTCGCTGGAGGACATCGCGACCCCGCTGTCCGCGGAGGCGGCCGCCGCGTCCGGCACTCCGGTCGGGCCGGGCGAAGCGGCGACCGCTTCCACGGCGACCTGAGCCGCGGCAGCCGGTCTCCGGGCCTCCGGTCCGGCCGCCGCGGGGCGCCGGTCGCCTCGCGTCGCATCGCACGGCGGCCGATTGGATCGAACGCCGCTCAATGGTTTATCGTTCATTCAGTCGGGTTGTGAAGACGCCTTCACGACCCCCACACACTGCCCCGGCTGGTTCCCCCGTCCAGCCGGGGCTTTCCCGTTCCCGCCCGGCTTCGAATCCGCCGGCCCGGGCACTCGTCCTCCCGGTGGACCGGAGCGGACGGCCCCGAAGGACCTGACGGCCCCGAAGGACCTGACGGACCCGACGGACCCCGACGGACAAGGAACGGTAGAGCGATGACCGAGTACGAGCGTTCCCGTACCATGCCGGCGCTGCCCGAACACGTCTTCGACCAGGCCGCGAACATCGACCAGCTCGACAACTGGCTGCCGGAGGCCCTGCACGTGCGCCCGGAAGGGCTGCCCGCCGTCACCGTGCACGAGGACCGCACCGACGAGGACACCTCGGCGCTGCTGCGCGCCGAGAAGGACCAGATGCGCCTCGAATGGGGCACCAGGGAACAGGGGTCCTACGCGGGATGGCTCCAGGTCGCCGGCATCGGCAGCGGGGCCAGCGAGGTCACGGTGCACCTGTCGTTCTTCGACGAGAGCCACGACCCCGGTGAGGCCCCCGTGCACGACGCCCTCGACCACAGCCTCCAGCGCCTGGAGGACCAGGTCCGTCTGCGCGTCGACAACGCCGCGGGCTGACCGGCCCATGGCCTCGGCGCAGCGGTACGCGGTCGCCGCCTCCGGGCAGTGGACAGACGAGGACGAGGGCCGCCGGCGGCTCCCGGCCGGGGAGGTCCACGCCTGGCGACCCGGCATGAACCAGACCGTCTGCGGACTCTCCCTCAGCAGATCCCGGCTCGGCCGCTTCCCGCACGTCCCGTGGCAGGACGCGCTGCCCGAGTCCGGCGGTGCCGCCGACCGCGTCCGGCGCGTCTGCCCGCGCTGCGCCTCCGTCGCCGGCCGCCGGGGCGCCGACGCCCGGCCCCGCTGGCAGCGCGTCGACCCCCGGCCGTGATCCCGGACACGGCCGGGGCCGCCCAGCCACCCCGGGGCCGCCCAGCCACCCCGGGGCCGGGCTCGTTTTTGTCCCGTTTCGCGGGGCACTGGGGTGCCATGGACCACTCACAGGCACCCGTGCTCGACGCGCTCGCCGCGTACCACTCCGAGAACCAGACGCCCTTCACCCCGCCCGGCCACAAGCAGGGCCGCGGCGCCGACCCCCGTGTACGGGCCGTCCTCGGTGACGCCGTCTTCCGGTCGGACGTGCTGGCCACCAGCGGGCTGGACGACCGGACCTCCTCCCACGGCGTCATCGCCAGGGCCCAGGAGCTGATGGCCGACGCGGTCGGGGCCGAGCACACCTTCTTCTCCACCTGCGGCAGCTCCCTGTCGATCAAGGCGGCCATGCTGTCCGTCGCCGGGCCGCACGAGAAGCTGCTGGTCGGGCGGGACGCGCACAAGGCGGTCGTGTCCGGGCTCGTGCTGGCCGGGATCGTGCCGATCTGGGTGGACCCCCAGTGGGACGCCGAACGCCACCTGGCCCACCCCCCGTCGGCCGACGCCTTCCGCGCCGCCCTCGCCGAACACCCCGACGCCCGGGGCGCCCTGGTGACGACCCCGACCCCGTACGGCACCTGCTCCGACCTGCCCGCCATCGCCGAGGCGTGCCACGAGCACGGCGTACCGCTCATCGTCGACGAGGCGTGGGGCGCGCACCTGCCGTTCCACCCCGACCTGCCCACCTGGGCCATGGACGCGGGGGCCGACGTCTGCGTGACCTCGGTGCACAAGATGGGCTCCGGCCTGGAGCAGAGCTCGGTCTTCCACCTCCAGGGCGACCTGATCGAACCGGAGGTCCTCAAGAACCGCGAGGACCTCCTCGGCACCACCAGCCCCTCCGTCCTCGTGTACGCCGCCCTCGACGGCTGGCGCCGCCAGATGGTCCAGCACGGCCACGCCCTCTACGACGACGCGCTCGCCCTGGCCAAGACGGTACGGGCGCGGATCGCCGAGATCGACGGCATGCGGGTGCACGGACGCGACGACTTCTGCGGGCCCGGCCGCGCCGCCGACCTGGACCCGCTCCAGGTCATCGTGGACATCACCGGACTCGGCACCACCGGGTACCGCATCGCCGACTGGATCCGCGAGCACCACCACATCAACCTGCACCTGTCCGACCACCGCCGCACCAGCGCCCAGCTCACCCACGCCGACGACGAACGCAGCGCCCACGCCCTGCTGACCGCCTTCCGCGACGTCGCCGCCCACGCGGACGAGCTGCGCCCGGCCCGCCGGGTGGAGGTCCCCGACCCCGCCGCCCTGCGGCTGGAGCAGGTCATGCTGCCGCGCGACGCGTTCTTCGGCCGGGTCGAGCAGGTGCCGTGGGACAAGGCGGCCGGCCGCGTCAGCGCCGAGATGCTCACGCCCTACCCGCCCGGCATCCCCGCCGCGCTCCCCGGCGAGAAGCTCACCTCCGAGGTCCTGCACTACCTCCGCAGCGGCGTGGAGGCCGGCATGGTCGTCCCGGACGCCGCCGACACGGAGGTCAAGACGGTACGGGTCAGCACCGAGGACTGACCGGCCCCGGCGCGCCCCGCCCCCGCTGCCCCCGCCCCCTTCCCCGGCGCGCACCAGGGCCCCGCTGCCCCGCTGCCCCCGGGCACGCGACCGGGGCCGTACCGGCGGTACGGCCCCGGCTCGGGGGACGCATCGGGGTCAGAGGCCGGCCGCGGCCTTCTCCCGGTGGGAGGTCCAGGCGCGTTCGGGGACATCGGTGCGCAGCAGGACGTCGGCCGCCGTGCAGGCCAGGGCCTCCGCCGCGGCCAGCATCACCTGCCGTCCGCGCGGGCCCGCCGCGGCCTCGGCGAACTCGGGGGTGTGGTCGGACGCCTCCGGGCCCATGATCGCGACGAACGGGTGGATCGCCGGCACCCTGGTGCTCACGTTGCCGATGTCGGACGACCCCAGGTACACCCCCGGGAGCGGCTCCGACAGGGTGATCCCCGCCCGGTCGAGATGGTGGGCGAACAGCCCGGACAGCACGTCGTTGTCGCGGAAGTGCTCGTACCGCCCGCCCACGCCCGTCACCTCCACGCGGGTGCGCGTGGCGAGCGCCACCCCCTGGGCGCACGAGCGCAGCTCCTCCACCAGGTCCTCCAGCGCGGCCGTGGTGCCCCCGCGCAGCCCGAACAGGCCCTCCGCGTAGTCCGGGACGATATTGGTGGCCCGTCCGCCCTCCGTGATGATGCCCTGCACGTGCGACCCGGCCGGCAGCCGCCGGTCCAGGACGCCCAAGGTGTTGAAGAGCTGGATCAGCGCGCCGAGCGCGTCGACGCCCTCCGTCGGGTTGCCCGTCGGGTGCGCGGCCCGCCCGTGGAACGCCACCCGGATCTGCGCGCTGGCCGTCAGCGGGGCCCGCGCCCAGCCGTAGACGCCCGGGTGGAACATCAGCGCCGCGTCGACCCCGTCGAACAGCCCCGCCTCCACCTCCACGACCTTGCCGCCGCCGCGCTCCTCCGCGGGGGTGCCGACCGCCAGCAGGGAGCCCGGCACCTCGCCGAGCGCCCCCCGCACCGCGAGCGCCGCGCCGAGACCGGCCGCCGCGATCAGGTTGTGCCCGCACGCGTGCCCGATCAGCGGCAGCGCGTCGTACTCCATCAGCAGCGCCACGCACGACCCGTCGCCGCTGCCGGTCCGGCCGGTGAACGCGGTCGGCAGGCCCGCCACACCCCGCTCCACCGCGAATCCCTCCCGCTCCAGCTCGCCGCTCAGCAGCCGCGCCGCCTCCCGCTCCTCGAACGCCGTCTCCGGCGCGCGGTGCAGCGCGAGGCTCACCTCCCACAGCCGCTCCGCCCGCGCGGCGACCTCCTCCCTGATCCGGTCGTACACGGGCTCCGGGCTCTCCGACAACGTGGGCCTCCTTCGTCGGTGGACGGGACACTGGCACGTGTTCCACGCCCCCGACAGCCGATGCGTACGGAAGACGTACCGGGTGAAGGCGTCCGGTTGCAGGCGGTACCGGGTACCGGGGCTCAGGCCTCCACGCCCGGCCGCCGCTCGGTACCGCCCTCGCCGCGCAGCCGGCGGCGCAGCTCCGCCAGCCGGGGGTGGCGCTCGCTGAGCTCCGCCGAGCGGCGGTCCAGCTCCTGCATCAGGCGTTCGCTGCGCTTGTCGAGGTCCAGCTCGTCGAGGATCCGGTCGATCTCGGCGAGCAGCGCGCCGTGGAGCTGCCACTGCCGGGGGTGCTCCTGCACGTCCTCCAGCAGCATGTCGGCCACCCGGTCGCGGGTGGCGCGGCTCGCGGCCAGCGCGGCGGTCAGCCGCTCCTCCGCCTCCTCCGCGTTGGCGGCCACCTGGGTGGTGATCAGCAGCGCGAAGCTCTCGATGGCGTCGGCCATCTGGTCGAAGAGCTCCTTGAGCCCGGCCGAGACGTCGTCGGGGAACAGCGACTCCTCCGTACGGAACTTGGCCAGATCGGTCATGCTCCGGGTCAGCACCCGGAGCACCACCGCGCAGATCTCCAGGGTGTCCAGCCCCGTCCGCAGCACCACGCGGGACAGCAGGCCCTCCCGCACGCGCGGGTTCATCCGGAGGCTCTCCTCGGCCTGCCGCAGCGAGGCGTCGACCTCGACGATGTCATGGTCCAGCCGCCGCGCCTCGTGCAGCCGGGCGGCCGCGTGCGGGAACGGGATGTGGCCCTCGGCGATCTCGGCGCCCATGCTGCGGAACATCCGGCCCATCCCGCGCGCCAGCCCGTCGATCGACGCCCCCGCCGACTGGGTCCACACCGGCGGAGCGAACAGCAGGTTGAACAGCAGCCCCACTCCGGCACCGATCAGTGTCTCCAGCACCCGGTGCCACGCGGCCGACGCCGCCTGCGAGACGCCCAGGACCAGCATGGCGCTGATCGCCACCTCGGGGACGAACTCGTCCACCCGTACGTAGCGGCCGATGATCAGCGAGGTGAAGATCGTCAGACCGAGACTCCACCACGTCAGCCCCACCAGGGCGGTGAAGCCGATGGCGATGAGGACGCCGACCACCACCGAGTTGACACGCCGGATCCCGGTGGTGAGCGTCGCGTACAGCGTCACCTGCACCACCAGCAGGGCGGTCAGGGGGGCGGTCAGCGGGGCGGGTTGTGCGGGCAGGACCATCAGGGCGACGACGAAGGAGATGACGGCGGCGGCCGTGGAGCGCAGCGTCTGCGCCGCGACGGGTTCGGTGGTCCGCCGCACCAGTTTGATCACGGGTGCTGATACGTCGGGCATCCCCTTCACGTGCCCGATCATGAGCCACTCAGCACACTTCAGTCCCAGGAACCCCTCGTACGCCGTTTTGCCTCACCCGTCACGTGGTACCGCCAAAGTCCCCGATGACGTTCCGACCGGACGGCCGATCCGTCCGCCGAGGAGGCACGATGAACCCGCCCGTGGACCGGGGTACCCCCGTCGCCGTCGTCACCGGCTCCGACTCCGGCATCGGCCGCGCCACCGCGGTCCGGCTCGCCGAACGGGGCATGGACGTCGGCATCACGTGGCACACCGACGAGGAGGGCGCCCGGCGCACCGCCGAGGAGGTCCGCGGCCACGGCCGCCGCGCGGCCGTCGCCCACCTCGATCTGACCCGGCTGCCGGACGCCGCGGGCGTCGTCGACGACCTTGCCGGCGAACTGGGCCGCATCGACGTCCTGGTGAACAACGCCGGCACCGGCACCGCCACGCCCTTCCTGGACCTGTCGTACGACACCGTCCGGGACGTGCTGGACGTCGACCTCGTCGGGCCGTTCCTCTGCTCCCAGATCGCCGCCCGCCGCATGATCGAGCAGGGCGACGGCGGGCGGATCGTCAACGTGACGTCCGTGCACGAGCACCAGCCCCGCGTCGGGGCGGCGCCCTACTGCGCGGCCAAGGGCGGGCTCGGGCTGCTCACCCAGGTCATGGCGCTGGAGCTGGCCGAGTACGGCATCACCGTGAACGCCGTCGCACCCGGTGAGATCGCCACCCCGATGACCGGCCAGGAAGACGAGGACGTGCGCAAGCAGTCCCGGCCGGGCGTGCCGCTGGGACGGCCGGGCGACGCCCGTGAGGTCGCGTCCGTCATCGCGTTCCTGGCGGGGGAGGAGGCCTCGTACGTCACGGGCGCCTCGTGGGTGGTGGACGGCGGCATGCTCCGCATGGGTCCGCAGGCCGGCTCCCACCTGGAGAGCGACGCCTGGCGCCGCCCCTGAACGGGCGCGCGAGTGAGCCGAAGGGGCGCGACGGTGTCGAAAGGGAGAACGCGCGGAGGCCCCGAGGAACGAGGGGTCGAGCACGATCGACCGTCGACACCGGCTGAGGCGCCCCGGAGGCGAACCGAGCCCCGGAAAAGCGGTCGAGCACGATCGACCGTCGACACTGGCTGAAGCGCCCCGGAGGCGAACCGAGCCCCGGAAAAGCGGTCGAGCACGATCGACCGTCGACACTGGCTGAAGCGCCCCGGAGGCGAACCGAGCCCCAAGAAGAGACGCGGGAAGGCCCCCGCCCGGCCGGGCGGGGGCCTTCCCGCGTGCGTCCTCGCGCGACGGCCTCAGCGCGTCACGACGTGCCGCTCGTCGGGCACGCAGTGCGTCATCGTCAGCCCCTCGACGTCCCGGGGCGGGTTCTCCCCGAGGTTGGCCAGCCGCTTGCGGTCCTCCTCGGTGAGGTCCTGGCTCGCCAGGGGTTCGAGGTGGGCCACGTCCCGCGGGCTGATGCCCAGACCCTCGCCGACGCGCAGGCCCAGGTCGTTCTCGACCAGCAGGAAGTGCCAGACCATGCGCTCCTGCACCGGCCGGTCGCACTGCCCGAGCAGGTGGACGAAGTTGTGCACCAGGTCGTCCCGCTCCCACTGCTCCATCAGGAGGTAGCGCTGGCCGGCCTGGAGGTAGTCGTTGGTGCGGGGGATCCGCTTGCGGGTGAGCCTGCCCCGGATCTCCGGGCCCTGCTCGTCGTGCGTGGGGTACTCGCCCTCGCGCAGCCCGCCCCGGATCGACGGCTCGTAGTTGACGTCCGGGTTCTCGCCGTGGCCGTCCTGGTGGTACGTCATGAACCCGTCGCGCTGGTTGGTCCGCACGTCCGCGTTCTTCGCCTGGTTGACCGGGAGCTGGAGGTAGTTCGGCCCGACCCGGTAGCGCTGGGTGTCGCTGTACGAGAAGGTCCGGCCCACCAGCATCTTGTCGTCCGAGAAGTCCAGGCCGTCCACCAGCACGCCGGTGCCGAAGGAGATCTGCTCGTTCTCGGCGAAGAAGTTCTCCGGCATCCGGTCGAGCACCATCCTGCCGACCGGCTTGGGCGGGAAGTCCTGCTCCGGCCAGGTCTTGGTGTCGTCCAGCGGATCGAAGTCCAGCTCCGGGTGGTCGTGGTCGTCCATCATCTGGACCAGCAGTTCCCACTCGGGGTGGTCGCCGCGCGCGACCGCCTCGTACAGATCCTTGGTGGCGTGGCCCAGACCCTGGGCCTGCACGTTCGCCGCGTCCTCCTCGGTCATGCTCCGCACGCCCTGCTTGGGCATCCAGTGGTACTTGACCAGCTTGGTCTCGCCCTGGGCGTTCACCCACTTGTACGTGTTGACGCCGAAGCCCTGCATGTGGCGGTAGTCGGCCGGGATGCCGCGCGGGCTGAACAGGTTGACCAGCATGTGCATCGCCTCGGGGGTCTGCGACATGAAGTCGAAGATCCGGCGCGGCTGCTGCTCGAAGGTGACCGGGTTCGGCTTGAGCGCGTGGATCACGTCGGGGAACTTGATCGCGTCCCGGATGAAGAACACGCCCAGGTTGTTCCCGACGAGGTCCCAGTTGCCGTCCTCGGTGTAGAACTTCACCGCGAACCCGCGCGGGTCGCGCGCCGCCTCGGAGGAGTCACGCCCGCCGATCACCGTGGAGAACCGCACGGCCAGGTCGGTGCGCTTGCCGCGCTTCTGGAAGAGCTTGGCACGGGTGTAGCGGCTGATCGGTTCGTCGCCCCACGCCCCGTACGCCTCGAAGTAGCCGTAGGCCGTCACCCCGCGGGCGTGGACGACCCGCTCGGGGATGCGCTCCCGGTCGAAGTGGCTGATCTTCTCCAGGAACTGGTAGTTCTCCAGCGTCGCCGGGCCCCGGGCCCCGACCGTGCGCTGGTTCTGGTTGTCGTAGACAGGGTGGCCCTGCCGGTTGGTGAGTACCTTCCGGTCGTCGCCGGGTGCGGGACCCTGGCTCGAAACGTCCGTCACGATCCTCGACTCCTCTGCTGTGTCTTGCTGGTGTATGTCCTACTTCGTCCCTATGTGTCGCAGTATGCCCCGTTACGCGCCTCGCGGGGATGCCCAAGCGCCCCGGCCGTCCACCGGACCGCCGGGGCGTGACTGTCCGGACACTCCCTAGTGGGCCGCCACCCTGCCGGCCCCGGCGGCCACCCCGCCGTCGCCCACCGCCGCGCCGCCGGCGTGCACGGCCAGGTGGTAGACGGCGAAGGCCCGGCCGATCACCGGCTGGGCGACATTGCGCACCCGTACGCCCCCGCTGGTCATCCCGTGCTCGGTGCCCATGTGCGCGTGGCCGTGCACCGCGAGATCGGCGCCGCCCTCGTCGACCGCCTCCGCCAGCAGGTAGCTGCCCAGGAACGGATAGATCTCCAGGGGCTCGCCCGCCAGCGTGTCCGGCACGGGCGCGTAGTGCGTCAGCGCGATCCGTACGGCGCAGTCCGCGTCGCCCAGCATGGACAGCGACCCGCGCAGCCCCTCCGCGCAGCGGCGGGTGTAGCGGATGAAGTCCTTCATCTCCGGCTCGCCGAACTCACCCCCGCTGCGCCCCGCGAAACCGCCGCCGAACCCCTTCGTGCCGGCGACGCCCACCCGGACGCCGCCGATGTTCAGCACCGTGCCCTCGCCCTCCAGCACGGTCACTCCGGCCCGGTCGAGCGCGGCCGACACCTCGGCCTCCTGGTCGCTCTGGTAGTCGTGGTTGCCCAGGACGGCCACCACGGGCACGCCGAGGCCGGCCACCTCACCGGCCACGATCTCGCCCTCCTCGGCCGTGCCGTGCCGGGTCAGGTCACCGGCGAGCAGCAGCAGGTCCGCCTGCTCGTGGAGGGTCTCGAAGGCGGGCCGCAAGGTGCCCGCGCTGCCCGGGCCCAGATGGATGTCACCGACCGCTGCTACTCGGATCACGTCAGCTCCTCGGGGTGGTCGGGGGCGTCCGCGCAGACGACGACCAGGTCCTCGCGCAGCGGGAGCCCCGCCAGTTCCTCCTGGGCGATGCGCAGGATCTCGGCCCGGCAGTCGGCGCTGGCGACGGTGCCGTACAGCATCACGCCGGTCCCGCGCTGCTCGATCCGGATGCCCAGTTCGGCGATGTCCTCGCTCGCCAGCCGGTCGCGCAGGTGGGCGATGCGGTACTCGGCGGTGTCGGCGGCGCTCATGGCGTTGCCTCCCGTGGTTCGATCACGTTCAGGCGCTCCAGCAGGTACAGGAACGCCTCGGGCATCGGTGAGCCTTCGTTCTCCCGGCGCAGCAGGTCCCAGTCGATCTTCTCCCGCAGGGTGCGGGCGATCGGCAGGACCGCGCCGAAGTCGCAGTGGTGCTCCGAGAAGGCCGCCAGCAGGCTGCCCACCAGATCGGTCGGCGCCAGCACCGGCATCCGCACCGAGTCCACCGGCAGGATGTGGGCCCGGTCCAGCAGGTCATGGGTCACCGGGTGCCGGGCCAGCTCGAAGATCAGGTCGATCTCCTCGCCATGGCTCCGCGCCTTGATCAGCCAGTCCTCCGGCGGCACCCGCACCGGGATGCCGGCGGCCTCCAGGTCCCGGGTGATCGCCTCGGCGTCCTCGCGGAGGATGGCGAAGTCCGTGTCGTGCTGGAGGCTCTGCGGCACCCCGTGCGCGTACGCCGCCACGCTCCCGGCCAGCGCGAACGGGTGCCCGGCGCCCTTCAGCAGCGCGGCCACCTGCTTGGTCGCCTCCAGGATGGCCTGCGTACGGTCCGGGGGATGCGTGCCGCCGGGCCCGCCGGGCCCGCCGGGCCCCCCGGGTCCCTCGGGGTGACCCGCCGGGCCGCGTCCCTCGGGGTGACCCGCCGGGCCGCCGGTGCCGCCCGGGCCGCCCGCGGTGCCGCCGTGCGGGCCGGGGGCGCCGGGCGTACCGGAGTCGTCGTGGCCGCCGTGAGCACCGGCCGGCGCCCCGCCGTCGGTGGGCGCGCCGGGGAGCGGTCCCTTCGGGTCGCCCTCCACGGCTCTGCCCCCGGCCAGCCGCAAGCCGGCCGGCACGGTCGGCGTCGGCTCGGTCGGTTCGGCGGGGCCAAGCGGCCCGCCGGGCTGGGTGGCGTCTTGCGAGTGGTTCCTCACGGGTGCTCAGCCCTCCTCGTCGGCCTGCGGGAGGCGGTTCGGGTACCCGGGGCCGTTCCCTTTATGGCTGGGTCCGCCGGGCGCGTTCACTCCCCGGCGTCCCGGCGGCCGCGGCGGGACGCCCTGGTCAGGGCGGTGCCGACCACGACGAGCAGGGCGGCGCAGGTACCGAGCGGCCACAGCCGCGGTCCGGCGCCGGTCTCGGCCATGCCGGCGGCCGACTCGCCGTCCTCCACGACGGGTTCCTCCGCGTCCTCCGGTCCGGCTTCCGTCTCCGGTCCGGCTTCCGTCTCCGGTCCGGCTTCCGTCTCCGGGTGGGCCTCCGGCTCGGGCGCGGGCCCGGTCCCGGGCGAGGGGTCGGGCTCGCGCCCCGGGGCCGGTCCCGGCTCCGCGTCGGAGACGGCTTCCTCTTCGGCCGCGGTGGCGGCCCTGCCCTCGGGCGCGTCGACCGCGGCCGTCACCGCGGCCTCGCCCCCGGCACCGGCGGCCGGGGACGGCGGGGACGACGTGGACGGCAGGGACGAAGCACGGGCGGGAGCCGCCGGGGCGTGGGCGCACGACGGAGCCGCCGCGAACGGGGCACCGCGGATCGCGCCCGCGCGGGGGCCGGCCTCCAGGGACCGGACGACGACGTCGCCCTCGATGTCGGCCGCGCTCCGGTCCGTCAGCTTCGCGCGGGGCGCGAAGACCGACCCCCGCAAGGTGTCGCCCGCCGTAAGGGCCAGTTCCGCCGTGTCGGCGAAGGCCCACATGATGTACGGGGAGTCCCCGGTGCCGACACCGGTCATCCGTGGCGTACGCCAGGACAGCTCGCCGCCGTCGGCCGTCGTGTCGACGGCGATCACCAGTGGCGCCGCCGCCGTGGGGCGGTTCTCGAACGCGAGGGTCCGTACGGCGGTGAGCTGCGCGCCGGTCAGCCGGAGCACGTTCGTGCGGTCGGCGGCGAGCCGGACCCGCACCGTGGCGCCGGGGGTGAGCCGGGCGGGGAGCGCCACCGTGCCCGGGCAGCGGGCCAGGCCGTCGGCGCGCCGCCGGTGGTCCGCGAAGAGCGCGTCGAAGTCGACCAGGCCCCGCGCGGGCCCCACCGACGCCTCGGGCTGGGCGGTGGTCAGCTCCACGCGCGGGGTCGTGCCGTACCCCGCGCCGGACCCGACCAGCCGGGTCTTGACCGGCGCGCCGTCCATGCCGGTGGCCCGGGTGGCGCTGCCGGACAGGTCGCCGATCTTGACAAAGGCGTCGCCCGTGACCCGCAGGACCCCGTCCGCCGCGCTGTCGGCGAAGTCGACGGCAGCGCCGACCAGGAGCGCGGTGGGCCGGGCGTCGCCGGGTGCGGTGAAGCCGCCCGCGCGGCCGGGGACGATGGAGTACCGCGACCCGAACGCCAGGTCGCCGCCCACCGCGACGGCGGTCTCGGCCTTGGTGCCGGCCAGCAGCGCGTCGCGCCGCGTCACCACCCCGAACCCGAGGTTCCCGGCCATGGGGTTGCCCACCCCGTCGGCCGCACGCCCACCGGCCCCGCCCGACGGGCTCCCGGCGAGCGCGGCAGAACCCCCGGCCCCGTCCGGCGAACCGCCGGCCGACGCTGCGGGGCTGCCGGCCCCTGCCGGGGGACTCCCGGCCGGGGCGCCCGAACCACCGGCCCCGGCGGACGGACCACCGGTCCGGGCCGGGGGTTCGGCGGCCGGTGGTGGGACCTGCCGGGCGTCCGGGGCGTGCCGGGCGCCCCGGGCCTCCAGGGCGGCCGTCGCTCCGGCACGCGCCGTCGGCACGGCGGCGGGCGGGGCCATCGCGCAGAGCCCGCACACCACCGCCGGGATCACGGCCAGTCCAGTCATTCGCATAAGGTCGAAAATAGGATCATCCGATCCCCGCCGGTCGCGACGCGCCCACCCCTCACGGCGACGTTTCACCCGGTCGGCGGTGGGGGAGCGGTTGCAGCGACGGCAATGGCGCCGCGGCGGCCGGGGGTGGGGATCGTGCGTCCGAAGAAGCTGTTCCGACGAACCGGTGAGGCCGAGCCCCGGGTGTCCCGCAGCGAGCGCGAACTCTTCGGCGGCGCCCTGCGCTACGACTTCGGCTGGGTGACCCACGAGTACGCCCTGCTCGACCTCAAGGCCCTCGCCGCCGTCCGCGCCCTGCCCCGTCTCATCGGCGGCACCCTGCGCCTCGCCCGGGAGTCCGACCGCCGTGCCCTGCTCACCGTCGGCCTCACCGAGACCGGCCAGGGCCTCGCCCAGGCGGGGGGCCTGCTCCTGACCAACCAGGTGCTCCACGCCCTGTTCGCCACCGGCACCACCCCCGAGCGCCTCCGGGCCGCCCTGCCCGCACTGATCGCCGCCGCCGTCCTCGCCGTCCTGAACGCGGTGTTCGCCAGCCTGTCCACCGCCGCCACCGGCCGGCTGGAACCCAAGGTCGAACGGCTCGCCACCGAGAAGTACCTGCACCGCGCGGCGGCCGTGGAGCTGGAGGCCATCGAGGACGGGGCCTTCCGCAAACTGCTGGACTCCGCCCAGTTCGGCGCCCTGGCCGCGCGGAACATGATCGGCGCCTGCGTCGGCGCCCTCAACGGCGTCTTCACCATCGTCGCCGCCGCCGGCGTCCTCACCGTGCTGCACCCCGCGCTCCTGCCCCTGCTGGTGCTCATCACCGTGCCGCGCGGCTGGGGGGCCATGCACGTGGCGCAGCGCCGCTACGCATCCCGTATGAACTGGATCGAGCATGAACGCGCCGCCCGTCTGGTCAACAACCTCATCACCAGCCGGGAGTCGGCCCAGGAGGTCCGGGTCCACCAGGTGGGCCGCTACCTCCTGGACAAGTTCCACGACATGGCCGAGACGTCCGAGGCCGAACAGACCCGGCTGGCCGACGGGCGCGCTGCCACCGAGCTGCTCGCCGCCGCGTTCTCCGGCGCCGCCGCCCTCCTCACGTACGCCGCCCTCGGCGTCCTGCTGCTCACCGGCCGCATGGACATCGCCATGGCGGGCACCGCCGCCCTCGCCGTCCGCACCGGCTCCGCCAGCCTCGGCGCCCTGGTCACCCACATCAACGGGCTGCACGAGGAGTCCCTGTACGTACGGGACCTGGACCGCTTCACGGCCGCGGCGGAGGCCCGGGCCATCCCCGCCGGCGGCACGCCCGTCCCCGACTTCCCCGAGAAGATCACCTTCGAGAACGTCGGCTTCCGCTACCCCGACCGGGACGAACCCGCCCTGCGCGGGGTGTCGCTGACCATCGCCGCCGGATCGGTCGTCGCCCTCGTCGGCGCCAACGGGTCCGGCAAGTCCACCCTCGTCAAGCTCCTCTCCGGCCTCTACCAGCCCGCCGACGGCCGGGTGCTGTGGGGCGACACCGACCTCGCCGACGCCGACCGGCTCGATGTCTTCGGCCATGTCGCCGTACTCGACCAGGACTTCCAGCGCTGGCCCTTCACGCTGGGCACCAACATCCGCATCGGCCAGCCCGACCGGGCGCCCCACGACGGCCTCGTCGAGAGCGCCGCCGCCCACTCCGGCGCCGACAAGCTCGCCGCCGGCCTGCCGCGCGGCTACGACACCCTCCTCGCCCGCCAGTTCCGGCACGGATCCGAGCTCTCGGGCGGCCAGTGGCAGACGGTGGGCCAGGCCCGCTTCCGCTACCGCGAGGCGAACCTGGTCATCGCCGACGAGCCGACCTCCGCCCTGGACCCGGAGGCGGAGATCGAGTCCTTCCGCCGCATCCGTGCCCTCACCGACGAGGGCAGGACCGTCGTCCTGGTCAGCCATCGCATGGCCGGCATCCAGTCCGCCGACGTCATCCACGTCCTGCACGAGGGCAGGCTGGTGGAGTCGGGCTCCCACCGGGAACTGATGGACCGGCCCGGTTCCCGCTACCGCCGCATGTACCTGCTCCAGGCCGACCAGTACGGCCCGGGCGCCTGAGTCACCCCAGTTCCAGGGTGGTGATGCCGAACACCCGCTCCCGGGCGAACGGGCGCACCGGCCCGGTGTACATGCGCGCCGTCGCGAACGTCGGCACCAGGCCCCGCGCCTGGGCCAGCCGCACCGCGGCCGCGTTCGACTCCGGTACGTCGACGGCGATCCGGTCCGCCCCGGAGGCCGCCACGAGCGCGTCCAGCAGCACCTCGGCGTCCTGCGCCGAGTCCGCGAACAGCGGCCCCACCCTGGCCTCCGCGTGCGCCGGGCGGATCACCCCGTACCCCGTCACCCGGCCGTCCACGACCCGCGCCAGCGCACGGTGCCCGGGCGCGTCGAGCCACCGCTCCAGGAACCTGGGCCGCGCCGCCGGGTGGCAGCCGCCGTCGTACGCGGCGATCGCGGCCGCCCCCACCTCGGCGGCCGGTACCACGTCCCGCCCCGGCCCCGGAGCGCCCCCCGTCACCGGCCCCGCGTAGCGCGCCGAGCGGTGCTCCAGGACGAAGCCCGACCTGCGGTAGTTGTCCTGCTGGGCGGGCACCCCGTCCAGGCCCACCGTGCGGTCGCCCGCGTGCTCCAGCGCCGCCCGCCAGGTGGCCAGGCCGTACCCGAGGCCGCGCCGGTTGGGGCGCACCAGATAGAAGCCCAGGAAGGCGTACGTGTCGTCGTACCTCACCACGGAGACGGCCGACACCGGCTCCCGCTCGCCGTCGAGCCGGCCCAGGAAGAACCCGTCCGGATCCTGCGCGAAGAAGCTCGCCGCGTCCCCGAGGCCGGGGTTCCAGCCCTCCGCCACGGCCCACTCCCGTACCAGGGACCAGTCCTGAAGCGTCGCCCGCGACACCTGAAGCGCTGACAAGGGATCTCCTCCCGGCCGTCCTGCGGTTGCCCCCGTACGCTACCCACCATGTGCTGGAACGCGACGGCCGATCTCGCGGCCGGCACCGTCATCGCCGCCGTCGGCGCCGTCTGCGTGGCCCGCACCCGCGACGTCCGGGAACTGCCGCTCGCCGCACTGCCGTTGCTGCTCGGGGCGCACCAGATCGTGGAGTCGGCCGTCTGGGACACCGGCGGCGGCAGCGGCCCCGCGACCCTGGCCTGGGCCGTCATCGCACTGCCGCTGCTGCCGCTCTGGGTGCCGCTCGGCGTCCTGCTCGTCACCCCCGCCCCGGCCCGGGCCCGGCTCGCCGTACCGGCCGCCGCCGGGCTCGTCACGGCCGCCGCGCTCGCCCACGCCCTGGCGACCCGGCCCGTCACGGCACACGTCCGGGGCCGCACCATCGGCTACGTGCTCGACCTGCCGTACGCCCCGCCCCTGCTGGCCGGCTACCTCCTGGCCACCGTCGGGGCCCTGCTCCTGGCGGCCGACCCGCTGCTGAGGCTGCTCGGCGCCGTGGTCGCCGCCGGGGCGGCGCTCTGCGTGGTGCTGTGGCGCACCGAGTTCCTCTCCACCTGGTGCGCCTTCGCCGCCGTCGGCTCGCTCGTCCTCCTCGCCCGGACCCGCCGGCCGGACACGACCTAACGCGTGTCCTCCGGGCCGGGCTGTTCGGCGGCGGCCGGGTCGAGGATGCGGGTCAGGAAGTGACGGGTGCGCTCGTGCTGCGGATCGCCCACCACCCGGGCGGCCGGACCCTGCTCGACGATCCGGCCGTCGTCCATGAACACCACCCGGTCGGCGACCTCCCGGGCGAAGCTCATCTCGTGCGTCACGACCATCATGGTCATGCCCTCGGCCGCCAGCATCCGCATCACGGCCAGCACGTCGCCCACCAGCTCCGGGTCGAGCGCCGACGTCGGCTCGTCGAACAGCATCACCTCCGGGCCCATCGCCAGGGCCCGCGCGATGGCCACCCGCTGCTGCTGCCCGCCCGACAACTGCGCCGGATAGGCGTCCGCCTTGTCGGCCAGCCCGACCCGGTCCAGGTTCTGCCGGGCGACCTCCGCCGCGTGCTCCTTGCCCCGGCCCAGCACCCGCCGCTGCGGCAGGGTGAGATTCTCCGTGACCGTGACGTGCGGGAAGAGGTTGAACTGCTGGAACACCATGCCGATCCGGCGGCGTACGGCGTCGATGTCGACGTCCGGGTCCGTCACCTCCGTACCGCCCACGAACACCTGGCCTTTGGTCGGCTCCTCCAGCAGGTTGACGCAGCGCAGCAGCGTCGACTTGCCGGAGCCGGACGGCCCGATGACGCACACCACCTCCCCGGCGGCGACGTCCAGGTCGATGCCGCGCAGCACCTCGTTGTCGCCGAACGACTTGTACAGGCCGCGGATCTCGATCTCGTCGCGTGACATCGGCTTCCTCACCTGGCCCTGGCGGCACGGGCCTCCAGGCGGCGCACCACGAAGCTCAGCGGAATCGTCACCAGCAGGTAGCACAGGCCGGCGACGAGGATGGGCGTGGAGTTGGCGGTCTGGCTGGCGAGGTCCCGGCCGAACTTGGTGAGTTCCCGTTCCTCCAGCGTCACGCCGAGGAACAGCACCAGCGAGGAGTCCTTGAACAGCAGCACCAGTTCGTTGGTGAGCGGCGGGATGATGATCCGGTAGGCCTGGGGGAGGATCACCGACACCATGGCCCGCGCGTGCGAGAAGCCCAGCGAGCGTGCCGCCTCCATCTGCCCCTTGGGCACGGCCTGGATGCCCGCGCGGATCGTCTCCGCCATGTACGCCGCGGCCACCAGCCCCAGGCCCAGGGCGACCTTGCCGTACGTACCGCCGGGGATCTCCGTACCGGGGAAGGCCAGGGGCACGGCCACCCCGACGAAGATGAAGATCAGCAGGGCGGGCAGGCCCCGGAAGATCTCGATGTAGACGCTCGCCGCCCACCGGTAGGGCGCCACCGACGACAGCCGCATCAGGGCGATGACCAGGCCCAGGACGAGCCCGAACACGAACCCGGACACGGTGTAGACCACCGTGTTGCGCAGCGCGGTGGTGATGATGTCGGGAAAGAGCCGCTCCGCCAGGTCCGCCTGCGCGAACTGGTTCTGGAGCCGGTCCCAGTCGGCCAGGACGGCGATCAGGACGACGACGGCGACGAAGACCGCGTACTGGATGCCCTGCGAGATCCGCCGCCGCTGGCGCCGCGTCAGCCGAGAGGTCACGACTGGCCCTTGGGCAGCGGGCCGATCCACTGCTGGTAGAGCTTGTCGTACGTGCCGTCCGCCCTGGCGTCCTTGATCGCCTTGTCGACCGCGGCGCGCAGCTTGTCGTTGCCCTTCTTCACCGAGAACCCGTACTGCTCACCGGTCTCGATGTTCTGTCCCAGGGCGAAGGCGTCGGCGTTCGCCTTGTCCTTGAGCCAGCCCTGCACCACCGGGTAGTCGATGACCACGGCGTCGACCTGCCCGGTGCGCAGGCCGTTCAGCACCGCGTCGGAGCTCTCGAAGGCCACCGGGTCGAAGCCCTGGCTCTTGGCGTAGCTCTCGCCGGTGGTCTCGGCCTGGGCGCCGAGCTTCAGCTTCTTCTCCTTGACCTCGGCGAGGGTGGTGACGCCGCTCTTCTTGCTCGCCAGCAGCGCCTGGGTGGCGTCGAAGTAGGGGACGGAGAAGTCGACGTTCTTCTTGCGGTCGGGGGTGATGGTCATGCCGGCGGCGGCCAGGTCGCATTCCCCGGAGTTGAGGAACGCGCCGGTCTTGAAGTTCTCGAACGGCGTGTCGAGGATCTTCTGTTCGACCTTCAGGTCCTCGGCCACCAGGTCGACCAGCGCCACGTCGAAGCCGACGATCTCGCCGTCCTGCTCGAACTGGAAGGGCGGGTACGGCAGATGGGTGCAGGTCGTCAGCTTGCCCTTCTCGACCACGGGCACCCCGCCCGCCGCCTCACCGGGCCCCTCGTCGCCGTTCCCGCATCCGGCGGCGGCGAACAGCAGCACGGCCGCCGAGGCGCCGGCGGTGAAGACGGTACGGGTGCGGTGGGCGCGTCGCTTGCCGCCGGCAGTCCTCGTCACGGTTGACCTCCATGGGCGCGTGGGCGGCCTCGGACGGCGCCGGGGGTGACGCCGGGTGACGCAGCCGCCGGGCGTGATCGTATGACACCAGGGGCGCGCCGTCGCGGAGATCCGCCATGCGGACGCGGGGCACCCGCTCCCCGCGCGCCGGAGCGGACCGTCGCACACGCGCCCCCCGGCCGTCCGGGGGTCGGCCGGACCCCGGGACGCCCGCGTGCCCCGGCCCGCGTGCCCAGGCGCGCGGGCCCGGCGGTCCGTGGGACGCCGCCCCGCCTCACTCCCGGCCCGGACCGATCCTCCGGCGGAGGCACACCCGGTCCTGGCCCGGCCCGTCGTGGTCGCGGTGCACCGCCACCCCCGCCACCTCGTGGTCCCCCGGTACCACCGCGAATCCCAGGGCCCGGTGGAACGCGATCGCCCCCGCCTCCGCCGGGGCCGTCACCGCCCGCACCTCCCGCCGCCCCGCCTCGGCGGCACGCTCGAAGAAAGCCGTGTACAGGCCCCGGGCCAGCCCCCGCCCCCGCAGCGCGGGTTCCACGCCCACGAAGTGGACGTAGGCGCCCTCCTCGTCGTCGGCGGAATGGAAGCCGATCAGGAACGCCTTCACCCCCGTACTGTCCTCGGCGACCAGGCTCGTCCCCGCGAAGTGCTGGAGGAACAGCCTCGGCAGCAGCAGCGACGGCTCCCGGCCTCCGGCGGGCGCGTCCGGCCCGCCGCACCACCGGTGCACGCACTCCACCAGCGTGCGGTGGTCGGACAGGCGCGCCCGGCGCATCATCGGCATGTCATACCCCTTCGGACTCGGTGTGCCCGGTCTGCCACCAGCGAGGGTTCGGGTCGGTCCCTCCCCTCCCCACCATGCCGCCCGCCGCGCGGCGCAGCGCGGCGACCTCCGGTGTGTCGCGGCGTGCGGAGGACCAGGCGAGCACCGCCGTGCACAGGGGCGCGTCCGCGACGTCGACGTACCGGACGCCCGGACGGGGGAACAGCTCACGGCAGGCGGCCGACACGAAACGGATGCCGCACCGCTGGGCGACCGCCGAGATCCCCGCCTCGAACGTCCTCGTCCCGTGCCCGGTGTACGTGACCGGCGTGCCGTCCGGGCGGGGATCGGCCGCCCAGAAGTCCCGCCACACCGGCGCCACCAGGGGCGACGAACCGACGACGGGCAGGCCCGCCAGCTCCGCCAGCGACACGGACGGCCGCCCCGCCAGCGGATGTCCCTCCCACAGGCACACCACCTGCCGCTCCGTCGCCAGGGTGAGCGCCTGGACGCCGGCCGGCACCGGGGCGTACGCCAGGACGGCGTCCACCCGGCCGTCCAGCAGGGCGGCGGTCTGCTCCACCAGGTCGACCTCCCGCAGCACGACCTCCAGGCCGGGGCGCGCCGCCCGCACCCGTTCCGCCAGGGCGGTGACCACGGGCAGGGCGGTGACGTAGCACCCGAGGACCACCCGGCCCCCGAGCGTCCGCGCCCGCACCCGTGCCTCCGCGCGCAGTTCGTCGGCGGCCGTCACCAGGGACCGGACCCGGGGGAGCAGCGCCTCCCCGGCCCCGGTCAGCCGCACGCGCCGGGTGGAGCGCTCCAGCAGCACCACGCCCAGGTCGTCCTCCAGCCGGCGGATCGCGCGGCTCAGCGCCGGCTGGCTGATGTGGAGCCGCGCGGCCGCCCGGCCGAAGTGCAGCTCCTCGGCGAGGACCAGCAGGCACCGCGACTGACGCACGCTCGGATCGGTTCCGCCCGCCCCACCATCCATACCCTGGACGGTATCAATCCGGGTCCGGGACGCATCACCGGACGCTTCCCGCCGGCCGCGGCCCGGGCCGAGGATGAGGACGGGCCACCCGGGGCGTCCCCGGGCGGCAACGGAACGGCCGGAGCGGTCAGTGGCGCCGGCCACGTCGGGAAGCGGGGAACGGTTCATGTCGGCACATCAGGGTTTCCGGTGGGTGCTCGTCCTGCTCGCGTCCTTCGTGACGGCCACCGGCCTGCTGGAGATCGCCGTCGGGCCCGCGCTGCTGCCGGGCAGCCCCGAGGTGCCGCCCACGGTCGACAGCAACTACCGCTTCTTCGCCGGGGTCTGGTGCGCCCTCGGGATCGTCATGCTGCGCACCGCCCTGCGCCCCGGGGACCACGCCGCCACGCTGCGGGCCGTCTTCGGCGCGGTGTTCCTCGGCGGCCTGGCGCGGGGCGTCTCGTACCTCGACGCGGGCGCGCCGCACCCGGTGCACGCCGCGTTCATCGGCGTCGAGCTCCTGCTGCCGCCCCTGATGCTCCTCTGGTACACCCGGACGCACCCGGCGGTCCCCGCCGGTCCGCTGCGGGGCGCGGGCGAACGCCTGTAGATTCACCGCCGGGCCGGGCGGCCCAGGGCGGCGGGCCCGGGCGGAACAGCAGTGGTGTGGGCGTGGAGGTACGGCTGTGCTGATGGTGGGCAAGATCCTTCGGTTCGACGAGGTCCGGGGGTACGGCTTCATCGTCCCCAGGGAAGGGGGCGAGGACGTCTTCATGCACGCGAACGACCTCGTCGACGACAAATACCTGTACCAGGCGGGCCGCGAGGTCGAGTTCTACCTGGAGATGGGCGACAAGGGCCCCAAGGCGTCGGAGATCCGGCTGGTCCACCAGCCCGCCCGCCGCACGGTGCCCGAGCCCGTACCGGTGCCGAGGGACGACCCGGACGACGACACCCTCGACGTGCTGTCCGCGGCCGAGTTCCAGGCCGAGCTGACCGAACTCCTCGTCGAGGCGGACGGCACCCTGACCACCGCCCAGCTCAAGCGGGTTCGCACCCGGGTGGTCGAACTGGCACGCTCGCACGGCTGGGTGGAAGGCTGACGCCCCGCCCGCGCACCGGACGGGGCGCCGGCGCGCGGCGCCGGCACACATCCGTACGGCACCGGCACCGGCACACGGCACACGGCAGACGACGGCGCGACCGGGAGGAGCCCGATCATGACGGCCGGCGAACCGCACCGCATGGACCCCGCGGGTGGCTGTCCGCACGCGGACAACGCACGTCTCCTCGCCCGGGGCGCCGTCACGCCCGTCGTCCTCCCCGACGGCGTACCGGGAATGGCCGTCCTCAGCCACGAGGCGCTCAGGGAGTTCCTCACCCATCCCGACGTCGCCAAGGGCCCCCAGCACTTCCCGGCCCTCCGGGACGGGCGGGTACCCGCCGGCTGGCCGTTGCGCACCTTCACCACCGTCCCCGGCATGACCACCGCCGACGGCGCCGACCACCGGCGGCTGCGCGCGCTCGCCGGCCAGGCGTTCACCGCCCGGCGGGTGGAGGCGCTCCGGCCCCGCGTCGACGCCCTCACCGCCCGCCTCCTCGACGCGACCGAGGAGGCGGCCGCCTCCGGGGGCGGTGTCGCCGACCTGCGCCGCCACTTCGCGCTGCCCCTGCCCATGGGCGTCATCTGCGAACTGCTCGGCGTGGACGCCGAACACCATGACCGGCTCCACCACCTCTCCAGCCAGGTGGTCTCCACCGACATCGGGCCCGAGCGCGCGGTGGCCGCCAACCGGGAGATGCTCCGGACCCTCCAGGCCGTCGTGGCCGCCCGCCGCGCCGCACCCGGCCACGACCTCACCAGCGCCCTGATCGCCGCCCGCGACGAGGACGGCGACCGGCTCACCGAACCGGAACTGATCGGCACCCTGCTCCTGATGGTCGTCGCCGGGCACGAGACCACGCTGAACCTCATCACCAACGCCGTCCGCGCCCTGTGCGCCCACCGCGACCAACTGCGCCTGGTCCTCGACGGCCGGGCCGCCTGGGCCGACGTCGTCGAGGAGACCCTGCGCTGGGACAGCCCCGTCAGCCAGTTCCCCTTCCGCTACCCCGTCCGCGACCTCACCCTCGGCGGCACCCCCATCCCCCGGGGCACCCCGGTCCTGGCCGGCTACTCGGCCGCCGGCCGGGACACCGCCGCCCATGGCCCCGACGCGGGCCGGTTCGACATCACCCGCGCCGCACGCGGCACCGCGAGCCGCCACCTGTCCCTCGGCCATGGCCCGCACTACTGCCTGGGCGCCCCCCTCGCCCGGCTGGAGGCCACCGTCGCCCTGGAACGGCTCTTCACCCGATTCCCCGGACTGGACCTCGCCGTCCCCGAGTCCCGGCTGCCCCGCGTCCCCAGCTTCGTCGGCAACAGCGTGCGGACCCTGCCCGTACGCCTACGGGGCGGCGCCGTCACCCGCTGACCGGAGCGCGGACACCAGCCGCAGCAGCCGCGCCTCGTTGCCCGTCAGGCCGGCGCGCCGCAGCGCCTCGTCCGCCTCCGCCATCGGCGACGACAGGTACACCCCGGCCATCGGAGCCAGCTCGGGGTCCCCGAGCACGGCCCGCGCCGTCTCCATCAGCCGCAGGTACGCCTGGGCCGCGGCGCGCTCGCGCAGGGTCAGGGTGGTGGTCATCTCTCGCTCCCCGTCGACCGGTTGGTGCCGTCCATACCGTCCACTCTGTCGTACGGCACTGACAATCAGCTTCCGTCCCGCTCGCGCACGTACGCCGCCAGCCGCTCCAGGAACACCTGCTGCCCCGACACGAGCAGCGGCGCCGCCTCCTCCGGGGTCATCCACGCCACCCGGTCGACCTCCGGGAACTCCCGCGTCCGCCCCGAGCCGCGCGGCCACTCCATGGTGAACGTGCCCGGCACCACCGCGGCCGGGTCCAGATCGGCCTCCAGCGCCCAGGCGGTGACGACCTTTCCGCTCGCCTGCCGCGTCTCGCCGAGCGGCACCGGCTCCCCGTCCGGCACCGGGAGACCCAGTTCCTCCACGAACTCGCGCCGCGCGGCCGCCTCGGGCGTCTCGTCCGCCGTGTACTCGCCCTTGGGCAGCGACCACGCGCCGGTGTGCCGCGACGCCCACAGGGGACCGCCCATATGGGCGATGAGCACCTCCAGGACACCGCCCGAGGTACGGAACAGCAGCAGGCCCGCGCTTCGCTTCACCGTCATGCCGGAAAGTCTGCCCGCCACCCGCCGGGTTAGCGTCGGCAGTCGGAACGATCACCCCGAGCGAGGGAGCGAGAGCGCACATGTCCGTCTCCGAAGGGTTCGGCGGCCACGCCGAAGAGCCGGACTTCCCCGAACGCCAGGCCGCCGGCGCCCCCTCCGTCCCCGCGCTCGACGAGCGCGTCACCCACTGCCGGGCCTGCCCGCGCCTGGTCGCCTGGCGGGAACGGGTCGGCCGCGAGGGCCGCCGCGCCTACGCGGGCTGGGACTACTGGGCCAGGCCCGTACCCGGCTTCGGCCCCGACGACGCGAGGCTCCTGGTCATCGGCCTCGCCCCGGCCGCCCACGGCGGCAACCGCACCGGGCGCATGTTCACCGGCGACCGCTCCGGCGACGTCCTCTACGCCGCCCTGCACGAGATCGGGCTCACCAACCGGCCGGACGCCACTCACGCCGGCGACGGGCTGCGCCTGTACGGGGTACGGGTCACCGCCCCCGTCCACTGCGCCCCGCCCGCCAACAAGCCCACACCGCTGGAGCGCGACACCTGCCGTCCCTGGCTGGCCGGTGAACTGCGGCTGCTGCGCCCCACCGTGCGGGCCGTCGTCGTCCTCGGCGCTTTCGGCTGGCGGGCCGCGCTGCCCGCCCTCGCCGCGGGCGGCTGGTCGGTGCCCCGGCCCCGGCCCGCCTTCGCGCACGGTACGCGGGTCACCCTGGCCGCCACCGACGGCGGCCCGGATCTGGAACTCTTCGGCTGCTACCACGTCAGCCAGCGCAACACCTTCACCGGCCGCCTCACCCCGGCCATGCTCATCGACGTGCTCGGCCGCGCGGCGGACGCGGCCGGACTCACACCACCCTGATCCGGACCGGCCCGCCGGCCGGATCGACCCGTGCCGCCCAGGCCGCCGGCAGGGGTGCCGACCGGTGGGGCACGAGCGTGCCGCGCACCCGCTGCCGGTGCAGCGTGACGCCGTCCTGGCCCACCTCCAGCACCGGCCGCGCCAGCGGCCGCTCCGCACGCACCAGGAAGCGGTCACCGGCCGCCCCCAGCCGGTTCGGCGTCACCCACCGCAGCGGCGCCTCCGCCACCACCGCGACGCCCCGCCCCGGCCACGGCGCCGCACCCGCCAGGAACTCCCGTACCGGCTCCGCCACCGCCCGCCCCTCCACGGCCGCCGTACCGGCCGGCTCGCCCCCATGGAGCAGCCCGCCCACCGCGAACACGCCCGCCATCGACGTACGGAACGCCCCGTCCACCGCCGGCCCGCGCGTCGCCGGGTCCAGGGCCGCGCCACCCGCCCGCGCGAGCTCGTGCTCCGGCACCCAGTCGCCGGCGAAGACCACCGTGTCGCACGCCACGGTCGCCTCCCGCCCGTCCCGGTACCGCACCCGCACGCCCGACAGCCGCCCCCGGCCCAGGAGCCCGGCGACCTCCGTCCCGGCCGGTCGCGCGGTCCGCCCGGGCACGGCCCCCGGCCGGTGCCACCGCCGCTCCGTGACGACCGCGGCCACCGCCACGCCCGCACCGCGCAGCGCCCGGACCGCGCCGGCGGCGTCCGGCCCGTCCCCGACGACCACCGCCCGGGTGCCGATGTCCAGCCCGGCGGCGACGGACCGCCGCAGCCCGGCCGACGTCAGCACCCCGGCGGGCCGGGTCCCCGGCACCAGCCGGGCGGCGCGGGAGCGTTCCCGGGCGCCGGTGGCCAGCACGACCGCCCGGGCGGCGATCCGCTCGCGGCCGGCCGGGCCCGTCGCGTCGAGCACCAGGGGGCCGGACCAGCCGGTGACCATGACACCCGTGCGGAGCGCCGCCCCGGCCCGTACCGCCACCCGGACCGCCCCGGCCCGCACCGCCTCCTGGGCCGCCGTGCCCCGGGCCCGGCCGGGACCGGCGCCCGGCTCCCGCTCCAGCACCTCGACCGTGCCCGCGCCGGTGGCGGCCAGCCGGGTCGCGGCGGCGAGCCCGGCCGGGCCGGCCCCGACGACCAGCACGTCGACCGTGCGCGTCACCGGCATCGCCACCGTCACCGGAAGCGTCACCGTGCCTCCTCGAACAGGGCCCGTACCGCCGCCCCGCAGTACGAGCCCTGGCAGCGCCCGGCGCCCGCCCGTGTCCGGCGCCGCAGCCCGGCCGTCGAGGCGGGCGGCACCACCGAGGCGAGCGCGTCGCGGATCTCCCCGCGCGTCACCCGCTCGCAGGCGCAGACGATGTCGCCGTACGCGGGGTCGGCGGCGATGCGCCGGGCGTCCGCGTACGGCCGGGGGAAGGCCTCGCCCAGGTTCGGCATCCGCACGGCCGGCAGCTCCCGTGCGGTGCCCGGCTCCAGCCCGGCGTCCGCGAGCAGCCCGACCACGTGCGCGGCGATCGCCATCGACGCCGTCAGCCCCGTGGAGCGGATGCCGCCGACCGTGACGTACCGCCGCTCGGGGTGGCAGGCGATCCGGTAGTCGACCTCCCCGGTCGCCGCCCGCAGCCCCGCGTACACGGCGGTGACCTCCTCGTCCAGCAGGGCGGGCAGGATCCGCCGGCCCTGCTCCCGCAGGTACGCCAGCCCCTCGGCGGTGGACCCGGTGGCCGTCTTGTCGTCGAGGTCCTCGGCGGTCGGGCCCAGCAGCACCTTGCCGTGCACCGTGGGGGAGACCAGGACGCCCTTGCCGAGCGCGGTCGGCACCGGCAGCAGCACGTGCCGGACCAGCCGCCGGGCGAAGGAGTCGAACACCAAGAGCTGGCCGCGCCGGGGCGTCACCGTGAAGTCCCGGACACCCAGCCGCCGGTCGAAGGCGTCGGCGTGCAGCCCGGCCGCGTTGACCAGGTACCGGGTGCGCAGGACGCCCCGGCCGGTCAGCAGCTCGTGCGCCCCGTCCCGCTCGGTGACCTCCTCGACCCGGCACTCCAGCAGCAGGTCCACCCCGGCGAGCACGGCCTGGGTGGCGTAGGCCAGGGTGGTCGTCCAGGGGCAGACGACGCTCTCGCCCGGTACGTGCAGGGCCCCGAGCGCGCCCGGGCCGAGGTGCGGTTCGCGGGCGCGCAGCTCGCCGGGGCCGAGGGGGCGCGCCTCCCGGTAGCCGTTGCGCTCCGCCTTGCGCGCCAGGTGCGGGAGCGCGGCGAGCTGGTCCTCGTCCCAGGCGACCAGCAGGGCGCCGGTCCGCTCCAGCGGGATGCCCACCTCACCGGCGTAGGCGGTCAGCCGCCGGTGCCCCTCCCGCACGAGCCGGGCCTCCAGGGTCCCGGGCACGGCGTCGAAACCGGTGTGCAGGATCGCGGTGTTGGCCTTCGACGTGCCCTCACCGACGTCGCCGGCCGCGTCCACCAGGGCCGTGCGCAGCGGGAAGCGGGCCAGCTCGCGGGCGACGGCCGAGCCGACCACCCCCGCGCCCACCACGACGACGTCGTACGGCTCCTCACCGGCGGCGGTCATCGCGCGCGGGCCGTCAGCGCGGCCACGGCCCCCCGGAAGGCCTCCATCCGCTCGGCGGCCTCGCCGGCGCCGATCCGTGGTTCGTACACGGCCGAGGGCCGCCACCGGGGGACCGCCTCCGCGAGGGACAGGCGCGGGTCGAGCCCGAGGCGGGCGAGGGCGCCGGCGCCCAGCGCGGTGGCGTCCGGCAGCGCCGACACCTCCACGGGGGCCTGGAGCAGGTCGGCCTGGGTCTGCATGAGCAGTGCCGAGCGGGTCAGGCCGCCGTCGACGCGCAGCGGGCCGAGCGGTGCTCCCAGGTCGTCCCCGGCCGCCCGGGCCAGCTCCACCACCTGGGCGGCGATGCCCTCGCACAGCGCCCGCACCAGGTGGCCGGCGGTGGTGTCCAGCCCCAGTCCGGTGAGCGATCCGCGGACGTCCCCGCGCCACCAGGGGGCGGCGAGCCCGGCCAGTGCGGGCACGAAGGTGACGCCGCCCGCGTCCGGCTCCGAGGCCCCCACCCGGTCGAGGTCGGCGGCGCCGCCGATCACCCCGAGGCCGGTGAGCCAGCGCACGGCGGAGGCGGCGGTGTAGACCTGGCCGTCCAGGCAGTAGGCGGTCCGTCCGGCGAGCCGCCACGCCACGCAGCTCACCAGCCCCGAGCCGCCGCGCCGGGGCCGGTCGCCGGTCTGCGCGAGCAGGAACGCGCCCGTCCCGTAGGTGCACTTGGCGTCGCCGGGCCCGGTGGCGCCCTGCGCCAGCAGCGCGGCCTGCTGGTCGACGAGGAGCCCGGTCAGCGGCAGCCGGGGACCGAACGCGTCCGTGTCGCCCACCGGCCCCGCGGCGTCCACGACGCGCGGCAGCCGCTCGCCGGCCAGTCCGAAGACGTCCAGCGCCTCCGGTGACCAGGCGACCTCGTCCAGGTCGAGGAGCTGGGTGCGCCCGGCGGTCGCCGCGTCGGTGACGAACGCGCCGGTCAGCCGCCGCACCAGCCAGGCGTCGCTGGTGGTCACCACACCCTCGCGGGTCAGGTGGCGGCGTATCCAGGCCATCTTGGGGGCGGCGAAGTACGGGTCGAGGGGGAGACCGGTCGTCTCGCGCAACCGGTCGGCGTGCGGGGCGAGTTCGGCGCAGATGTCCTCGGCGCGCTTGTCGTGCCAGACGATCGCGTCCGTCAGGGGCGTGCCGGTGGCGGGGTCCCAGGCGAGGACCGTCTCGCCCTGGTTGGCCAGGCCCACGGCGGCGACCGGTTCCCCGGCGTCGGCCAGGGCCCGGCGCCCGGCGTCGACGACCGAGGCGAGCAGTTCGTGCGGGTCGGTCTCCGCCCGGCCACCCGGCAGGTGGCGGGGGCGCACCGGCGCGGTGCCGGAGCCGATCACGCCCCGGTCGGGGCAGAGCACCAGGGCCTTGGTGCCCGACGTGCCCTGGTCGACGGCCAGTACGGGGCCCGTCATCGCCCCTCCCGTTTCCGCTCTCGTGCCCGCGCGGGTCGTTCCGTGATCGTCGGAGCGTGATCGCGGAGGATCGTGGAAGACCGGTGGCGGACCGTTGAAGATCGTCGCTCGAAGCGTGGTCCAGCCGGGCTCCGGCGTCAAGACCTGTCCGTGATCACGCGGACACGAGGTGGCATCGACCGGGAGTATGGATGGTACTGATGGATCATCAATGTCCTTTGATGAGCGGGATGTTGCGCCGACTGCGCAAAAGTGGACCAGGATCGTCCATCGAGGCCTATAGTGATCGCCGATCAACGGCCGGTAGTCGAGGAGCAGTCCGACCGCTCTCCTCGGCGTGCCCGCCCGACCCCCCACCGCGCCCAGAGGACCCATGACCGTCACACCGATACCGGCCTGCCCACCGACGGGGACGGGGTGATGCCCGGCCAGGACTTCCGGCCGGTGTACCACCCGGCGGGCCACGACAACGCCCTGCGCGGGGTGCTCCAGGACCTGCGCACCGGGCGCTGGCTGTCGATGGCCGAGCTCCTGGCGGACACCGCCAGGAGCGCCGACCGGTCCCTGTGGACCCGGCGTACCCAGGTGCTGGCCACCGTCGCCGCCGGCTCCGACGTCGTCCAGGCCTGGCTCACCGAGCAGCCGCACAGCATCGCGGCGGCCGTCATGCGCGCCAGGGTCGCCGTGGAGCGCGCCCTGCGCGCCCACCGCGACGGACACGCCCGCACCGCCGAACTGTGGCGGCTGGCGCGCGAGGCGTGCGGGGACGCCGCCCGGGTGGCCCCCGCCGACCCGGTGCCCTGGGTGTGCCTGCTGGCCCTCGCCGTAGTGGACGACGAACAGCGCATGCGGGAGCACCGGGTGGGGCCGCCCGGGCCGATGCTCCCGCCCGGGCCCTGGGGCCTGCTCGCGGAGGCCGACAAGCGCGACCCGCACAACCGCGAGGCGTACCACCGGATGCTCCAGTTCCTGTACGCCCGACAGCCGGGCAGCGCGTCCCTGTCGGAAGCCGTCAACTTCGTGCAGTGGGCGGCGGCCTCGGCGCCCCCCGGCTCCCCGCTGCACGCCCTGCCCCTGTACGCCAGGGTCGAGCGCTACCGCCGCGACCGGGGCCAGGAGCGGGCCCTGGACCTGCACTGGGTCGCCGAGGACGCGATCCGCGACGCCGACCGGGCCCTGGACGCCTGGTTCGACCGCACCGACCCCGCGCACGAGTCGCTCCTCGACCTCTGCCACCTGGCGCACGCCCTGTGGGGGGCCCTCCGGTTCGACGCCGCCGCCCGGGTCTTCACCGCGCTCGGCCCGTACTGGACGCCCCAGCCCTGGGCGTACCGCACCCGCGACCCGGCGGACCGGGCCCTGGCCGAGGAGCTGTTCACCCGCGCCCGCTCCCGCTGCCTGCACGCCCCCCGCTGAACCCACCCCACCCCACCCCACCACCCGGAGGTAGTGCCATGTCCCGCACCCTGTGGGCCGGCCAGGAGCGGCCGGCCCCCGCCACGGACGCCACGGACGAGGAGCAGCGGCTGAGGGAACTCGGTTACCAGCCGGTCCTGGCCCGCCGGATGGGAGGCTTCGGCAACTTCGCCATCAGCTTCTCCGTCATCTCCGTGCTGTCCGGCTGCATGACCCTCTACGGCTTCGGCCTCGGCACCGGCGGCCCGGCCGTGATGATGTGGGGCTGGGTCGGCGTCGGCCTGTTCGTGCTGTGCGTCGGCCTGGCGCTGGCCGAGGTGACCAGCGCGTACCCGACCTCCGGGGCCCTCTACTACATGGCCGACCGGCTCGGCGGGCGCCGCTGGGGCTGGTACACGGGCTGGCTGAACCTGCTCGGTCTGCTCGGGGCCATCGCCGGGATCGACTACGGCGCCGCGCTGTTCACCGGCGCCTTCCTCAACCTCCAGTGGGGCTTCGAGCCCACCCCCGGCTCCACCTTCGTGATCTTCCTGTGCATCCTGCTGCTGCACGCCGTGCTGAACCTCTTCGGCGTCCGCCTCGTCAGCCTCCTCAACTCCGTCAGCGTCTGGTGGCACCTGGCCGGCGTGGCGGTCATCGTCGGAGCGCTCGCCATCGTCCCCGACCAGCACCGCTCCGCCGGGTTCGTCTTCATCGAGTTCGTCAACGACACCGGCTGGGCCAACCCCTTCTACGTGGCGGCCGTCGGCCTGCTGCTCGCCCAGTACACCTTCTCCGGGTACGACGCCTCCGCCCACCTCTCCGAGGAGACGGCCAACGCGTCCGTCTCGGCGGCCAAGGGCATCGTCCGCGCCATCTGGGTCTCCTGGCTCGCCGGCTTCGCGCTGCTCGCCGGGCTGACCTTCGCCATCCAGGACTACGCCGCCACGCAGAACAGCGCCACCGGCGTGCCGCCCGCGCAGATCTTCCTCGACGCGCTGGGCTCCGGCGGCGCCTCCGCCCTGCTCCTGGTGGTGATCGTGGCGCAGCTCTTCTGCGGCAACGCCGAGGTGGCCGCCGCGAGCCGCATGGTGTTCGCGTTCAGCCGCGACAACGCGCTGCCCGGCTCGGCGCTCTGGCGCAAGGTCAGCGCCCGCACCCAGACGCCCGTCCCCGCCGTGTGGCTGTCGGTCGGCGTGGCGGCCGCGCTCGCCCTGCCCTCGCTGTACTCGGCCACCGCCTACGGGGCGGTCACCGCCATTAACGTCATCGGCATCACGCCCGCGTACGCGATCCCCGTCCTGCTGCGGCTGCGCGCCGGCAACCGGTTCCGGCCCGGCCCGTGGTCGCTGGGCCGCTGGAGCAAGCCGATCGGCTGGACGGCCGTCGTCTGGGTGGGGCTGGTGACGGTCCTGTTCTGCCTGCCGCAGAAGTCACCGGTCACCGTCGACTCGATGAACTACGCCGTGATCGCGCTCGTGGTGGTGCTCGTGCTGGCCACCGCCTGGTGGTACGTGGCACGCCGCTCGTACGGCACCCCGGCGGCGTACGGCAACGCCAAGGAACAGGCGGAGATCGCCGAGGGCATCGTCTGACGGGTGCCCGCTCAGCCGGTGAACTCGTACGTCCAGGAGGCCGCTTCCGGCGCGAACCGGATGTCGGTGACCTCCAGCACGTGGCCGTGCTGGTCGCTCACCACGCGGTGCACGGTCAGGCACGTCGTGGCGACCGGGCCGTGCCCCACGCCGATCGACTCCCGGCGCGTCAGCCGCAGCCCCGCGCGGTGCATCCAGTGGTACAGCAGGCGCAGGTCGGGCCGCACCGGCCAGTCCTCGGGCCGCCGGTAGCGGGCGAGTTCGGGCACCTCGTCGAGCGCGTGCCGGGAGAACCGGGACAGCGCCTCCTGCACGGGCGCCTCGCCGGTGCCGGGCACCTGGTGGCGGTGCACCAGCGACGGTTCGCCGGGCGGCAGGCCCAGTTGCCCGGCGAGCACCGTCGGGGCGGGCTCCCAGGCGAGCCGGGTCACCGCGGACGCGTCCGGCGTCCCGCTGCCGCACGGGAACCGCAGCAGCCCGGGCGCGAGCACCGGGCCCGCCTCCTCGGGGGCCACGCTCGCGGCGAACGTACCGCGCCGCTCGGTCACCACCAGCCGCTCCTCGCGCAGCAGTTGGAGCGCGTTGCGCACGGTGTGCCGGTTGACCCGGAAACGATGGACCAGTGAGCGCTCGGACGGCAGCCGGGCGCCGGGGGCGATGCGCCGCTGGGTGAGGTCGTCGCGCAGCGCGGCGGCGACCCGGAGGTAGAGCGGAAGTCCCGCGGGGGTCCGGAGTCCCGCGGGGGTCTGGGGCTCAGCCATGTTCAACCCTCAATTTCCTTCGCTCACAGTAGTCGAGCGTGCCGTATGGGTGATCAATCACTATCATTGGTCTAAACCTCTAGGGAAGGGGGTCGCCCGCATTCGTCCGCACTCTGGCCGGATCGGATTCACCGGCGCGGCCCCCGGGTACCCGGCCCGCGCCCCCGCAGGAGAATCCGGTGAAGGGAAGCGACGATGAGGGCCGTCACATGGCAGGGAAAGCGCGACGTCCGGGTCGAGACGGTGCCGGACCCGAAGATCGAGGAGCCGACCGACGCGGTCATCAAGGTCACCTCCACCGGCCTGTGCGGCTCGGACCTGCACCTCTACGAGGTCCTCACGCCGTTCATGACTCCGGGCGACATCCTGGGCCACGAGCCCATGGGCATCGTCGAGGAGGTCGGCCCCGGCGTCCCGGACCTCAAGCCGGGGGACCGCGTGGTCGTGCCCTTCCAGATAGCCTGCGGGCGCTGCTGGATGTGCACCTCGGGCCTGCCCACCCAGTGCGAGACCACCCAGGTCACCGAGGAGGGCATGGGCGCCGCCCTCTTCGGCTACACCAAGCTCTACGGCGCGGTCCCCGGCGGCCAGGCCGAGTACCTCCGCGTCCCGCAGGCCCACTACGGACCCATCAAGGTCCCCGAGGGCCCGGCGGACGACCGCTTCCTGTACCTCTCCGACGTCCTGCCGACCGCCTGGCAGGCCGTCCGGTACGCCGACGTCCCGCCCGGCGGCTCGGTCGCGGTCCTCGGACTCGGCCCGATCGGCGACATGTGCTGCCGCATCGCCCTGCACCAGGGCGCCGCCCAGGTCATCGGCGTGGACCTGGTGCCCGAACGGCTCCAGCGCGCCCGGGAGCAGGGCGTCGAGGTGTACGACCTGAGCGGGTTCGACGACCAGGACGAACTCGTCGAGGCCATCAAGGACCGCACGGCCGGCCGGGGCCCCGACGCCGTCATCGACGCCGTCGGCACCGAGGCCCACGGCAGCCCGGTCGCCCGCACCCAGCAGAACGCGGCCGGGCTGCTGCCCAAGGCGTGGGCGGCCCGCCTCCACCAGAAGATGGGCGCCGACCGGCTGGCCGCCCTGTACCTGGCGATCGCCCTGGTGCGCCGCGGCGGGACCATCTCGCTGAGCGGCGTCTACGGCGGCGCGGCGGACCCGCTGCCGATGCTGACGCTGTTCGACAAGCAGGTCCAGCTGCGCATGGGCCAGGCCAACGTCCGCCGCTGGGTCGACGACATCCTGCCGCTGCTGACGGACGCCGACCCGCTGGGCGTGGACGGGTTCGCCACCCACCACCTCCCGCTCGCCGACGCCCCGCACGCGTACAAGATGTTCCAGCAGAAGCAGGACGGGGCCGTCAAGGTCGTCATGCACCCTTAGGTTCCCGGGGCAGGGGCACCCGGTCGGCGGTCAGCCGGCGGAACCGTCCGCGCCCTCGGGTGACCGGGGCGGTTCCGCCGGCGTCGGCGGCACCGGCCGGAAGAGCACCTCGCGGGCCACCCGCGGCGCGAACAGCGCCGTGACCGGGTCCACCAGGGACAGCACGGAGCGGAAGGTCCGCCCCACCACCGGGTTGCCGGTGTACCGGGCCTGGACGCGGTCCAGGTACCAGGTGACCGGCCGGTCCACGGCACGTGACGCCACCGCGCTGCCCACCGCACCGGGCATGCCCTTGTCCGCCCCGGCGGAGATGTCCCACGCCTGCCGGGAGGCCTCGAACAGGGCGCGCTGCACCCGCCGTGTCGTGGGCGTCCGGCGGGGGTCCGCCAGCGCGTCGCGCAGCGCCACCGCGCCGATCGCCGCCACCGCCATCCCCTGGCCGTACACCGGGTTGAACGTGCACAGCGCGTCGCCGGTCGCCAGGAACCCGGCCGGGCGGCGGCCCGGACGGTCGTACCGGCGCCGTACGTTGGCCGTCCGGCGGAAGGCGCGCACGGCGGACTCGCCACGCGCCCGCGTCATCCACTCGTGCACGATCGGGTGGGGGAGCCGCTTGGCGAAGTCCTCGAACGCCTCGGGGTCCGTGGGCGATTCGTCCCCGCGTAGCCCCGACAGGGTGACGAGGTGGCAGCCGTCCTCCACGGGCATCACCACACCGCCCCGGGTCTGTCCGGGGCTGGGCACGACGAAGTAGCCGAGGCAGTCCGCCACCGCGCCCCCGGACCCGTCCCGGTACAGCCGCGTCGCGTAGGCGAGCCCGGTGTCGATGGTCTCCTCGTGCGGCGGCTCGGCGCCGATCGCGGAGAGCCAGCGCGGCGCCTGGGTGCCGCGCCCCGACGCGTCCACCACCAGGTCGGCACCGACCTCGCGGGTCTCCTGCCCGGCGTCCCGCTCGCGGAGGCGCACCCCGCGGACGCGGGTGGCGTCCCCGAGCAGGCCCACCACCTCGGCGCCCTGCGCCACGCCGATGCGCGGATCGGCCAGCACCCGGCGCCGGACGAGGTGCTCCAGGCGCGGCCGGGCCCCGGTGAGCAGGGACGCCGTGGTGGCGGTACGCCGGAACCACCGGCCCGCCTGCCAGGAGACGATGTCCTCCGGCAGGCCCACCCGGGGCGAGCCCTGCTCCCGCAGCTCGTCCACCACGCCCGGCAGCAGCCGCTCCAGGGCCAGTTGGCCGCCTTCCAGGAGCACGTGCAGATGGTGTCCCTGCGGTACGCCGGCCCGCGGTTCCGGTTCATCGGGGAAGTGGTCGCGCTCGACGATCGTGACCCGCTCCGCGTGCTCGGCGAGCACCCGGGCGGCGAGCAGTCCCGCGATGCTCCCGCCGATGACCACCGCGTGCCGTGTCGCGTCCTTGGTGCCCAACCGGTCGCCCATGCGCGCCCCTTCGCGTCGTCGGTCTACGACTGACCAGTATCCACGGGGGGTTGGGGCAGGTCCCGTGCGCCGAGCCGGAGATGCTCGATGTGGTAGACGGCTTCGTCGAGGAGCTGGGCCACGTGGTTGTCGTACAGGCTGTACTCGATGCGGCGGCCCTGTCGCACCCCGGTGACCAGGCTCAGGGCGCGCAGCAGCCGCAGTTGGTGGGAGACCGCGGACTGCTCCATGGCGACCGACTCGGCCAGCTCCGTCACCCCGCACGGCCCCTGGCGCAGGCGGGTGAGGATCATCAGCCGGGAGGGCGTGGCGAGGGCCTGGAGCGTGGCGGCGATGGTGGCCGCGGACTCCGCGTCCAGGCGTGCCGCCGGGGTCGTCTCGCCGTTCACTCCGTGTCCCATGGGGATCATCGTAGCCGCGTGTCCCACGTATGGATGAAGAGGTCTTCATGTATTCCGCTATGGTGGTGCCGTTCCCGCCGCCCCCGTGAAGAGGTGCACGCCCATGGCTTCCCCGGTGCTCGACGCCAGGCCCGCGGCCCCGTCCGTCCGTGCCGTCCCCCCGTCCCGCCGGACCAGGCTGTCCGCGCTGCCCGAGGTCCGCTGGGCCGCGCTGTCGGCCGTCGCGTTCCTGGCCGCGTTCCCGCTCGATCTCGCGGGGGCTCCGGCGTGGCTGTGGGGCCCGCTGTACGCCGTGTGCTACGCGGCCGGCGGCTGGGAGCCGGGCTGGGCCGGTCTCCGGGCCCTGCGCGACCGGTCCCTCGACGTCGACCTGCTGATGGTGGTCGCCGCCCTCGGCGCCGCCGCGATCGGGCAGTACCTGGACGGCGGGCTGCTCATCGTCATCTTCGCCGTCTCGGGGGCCCTGGAGGCCGTCGCCACCCGGCGCACCGCCGATTCGGTGCGCGGCCTGCTGGACCTGGCGCCCGCCCGGGCGGTGCGGCTGAAGAACGGGGGCGAGGAGCCGGTGGAGGTGGCGGACCTCCGGGTGGGCGACACCGTCCTCGTACGCCCGGGGGAGCGGCTGCCGGCGGACGGCACGGTGCTCGACGGCGCGAGCGACGTCGACCAGGCCACCATCACCGGCGAGCCGCTGCCCGTGCCCAAGCGGCCCGGCGACGACGTCTTCGCGGGCACCCTCAACGGCACCGGAGCGCTGCGCGTACGGGTCGGCAAGGACGCCTCCGAGTCCGTCATCGCCCGGATCGTGGCCATGGTGGAGGAGGCCAGCGCCACCAAGGCGCCCACGCAGCTCTTCATCGAGAAGGTCGAGCAGCGCTACTCGGTGGGCGTCGTCGTCGCGACCCTGGCGCTGTTCGCCGTGCCCCTCGCCCTCGGCGCGGACCTCACCGCGACGCTGCTGCGGGCCATGACCTTCATGATCGTGGCGTCGCCGTGCGCGGTGGTGCTCGCGACCATGCCGCCGCTGCTGTCCGCGATCGCCAACGCCGGCCGGCACGGCGTGCTCGTCAAGTCGGCCGTGGTGATGGAGCGGCTGGGCCGGGTGGACCGGGTCGCGCTCGACAAGACGGGCACCCTCACCGAGGGCGCGCCGAGGATCGCCGAGGTACGGCTGACCGCCACGGCGTCTGCGGAGTCCACGACCTCCGCGGCCTCCACAACCGCCACAACCGCCACGGCGTCCACGGGGTCCACGGGGTCCGCGGCCTTCACCGAGGAGGAGGTCCTCGCCCTGGCCGCCGGTGCCGAGCTGCCGAGCGAACACCCCCTGGCCCGGGCGGTGGTGGCCGCCGCCCGGGAGCGCGGTCTCACGGTGCCCCGCGCCACGGAGTTCTCGTCCGCCCCCGGCCGGGGCGTACGGGCCCTGGTCGACGGCCGGGAGGTCACCGTGGGGCGCCCGGCCGGCCCGTCGCCCGCCGCCCGGGAACTGGAGGCCGCGGGCCGGACCGCCGTCGAGGTGACCGTCGACGGCTCGCCCGTCGCCGTGCTCGGGGTCGCCGACCGGCTGCGCGAGGGCGCCCCGGCCGCCGTCGCCGCCCTCGCCCGCCTCAGCGGCACCACCCCGGTCCTGCTGACCGGCGACAACGAACCGGCGGCGCGCCGGGTCGCCGCCGACACCGGGATCACGGATGTCCGCGCCGGACTGCTGCCCGAGGACAAGGTCGCGGCGGTACGGGAGTGGGAGGACGCCGGCCTGCGCACCCTCGTCGTCGGCGACGGCGTCAACGACGCGCCCGCCCTCGCCGCCGCCCACAGCGGCATCGCGATGGGCCGGGCCGGTTCCGACCTGGCCCTGGAGACCGCCGACGCCGTCGTCGTCCGCGACGAACTGGCCACCGTCCCGGCCGTGGTGGCCCTCTCCCGGCGCGCCCGGGGACTGGTCGTGCAGAACCTGGTGATCGCCGGGGTGTGCATCGGCGCCCTGGTGGTGTGGGACCTGGCCGGGCACCTGCCGCTGCCGCTGGGCGTGGCCGGCCACGAGGGCTCCACGGTCCTGGTCGGCCTCAACGGCCTGCGCCTGCTGCGCGAAGCCGCCTGGCGGAAGGCCCTGTCGTAGCGCCTGGCGCAGGGGCCGGCGGTCGAAGCCGATCGGGCAGCGGGTGGTCGCGCGGCCCCGGACGCCCGGCCGGGGCGTGGCGGCGGGGGACGGGTGTGCGGCGGGCCCGGGCCGGGGCCGTCAGCGGTCGCGGTCGAACTCCGCCAGCGCCTCCGTCAGCCACGCCGTCCAGAACCGCTCCAGCTCGATCCCGCCGCGCAGCACCAGGTGCCGCAGCCGGTCCGCCTCGGAGTCGCGCTCCGGCGGGAACTGCCGCTCCTCCATGCCCAGGTAGTCCTCCAACTGGGCCCGGTGCAGGGCCAGGTGGCGGCGCAGCTCGTCCGCGAGGCCCTCCGTCCCCACCACCGCCGCGGCCCGCAGCCGCAGCAGCAGGGCGTCCCGGATCGGCTTGGGGTCCTCGGTGCGCCGTACCCAGTCCGTCAACTCCGCCCGGCCCGCGGGCAGCACCTCGTACTCCTTCTTCTGCCCCCGGGACACCACCGGGGCGGGCAGGGCCCGGATGTGCCCCGCCTGCTCCAGCTTCCCCAGCTCGCGGTAGATCTGCTGGTGCGTGGCCGACCAGAAGTAGCCGATCGACCGGTCGAAGCGGCGGGTCAGTTCCAGACCCGAGGACGGCTTCTCGAGCAGGGCGGTGAGGATCGCGTGCGGCAGTGACATGACCGCATCCTAAGGACGCGGCACCGTCACAGGGTCGCCGCCAGCCGCGTCCCCTGGTCGATGGCGCGCTTGGCGTCGAGCTCCGCCGCCACGTCCGCGCCGCCGATCAGGTGCACCGGCACCCCGGCCGCCGCCAGTTCGTCGAACAGCTCGCGCCTCGGCTCCTGCCCCGTGCAGAGCACCACCGTGTCGACCGGCACGGTACGGGACTCACCGTCCACGGTGATGTGCAGGCCCTCGTCGTCGATCCGGTCGTACGACGCGCCCGCGACCATGGTCACGCCCCGGTGCTTGAGCTCGGTGCGGTGGATCCACCCGGTCGTCTTGCCCAGCCCCGCGCCGACCTTGGACGTCTTGCGCTGGAGCAGGTGCACCGTGCGCGGCGGCTTCGGCCGCTCCGGCGCGCGCAGCCCGCCGCGCCCCGCGTACGCGGTGTCGACGCCCCACTGGCGGAAGTAGGTCTCGGCGTCCTGGCTCGCGCCCTCGCCGCCGTCCGTGAGGAACTCGGCCACGTCGAAACCGATGCCGCCCGCCCCGATGATCGCCACGTGCTCGCCGACCGGCGCCCCGTCCCGCAGGACGTCCAGGTAGCTGACCACGCTCGGGTGGTCCACGCCCTCGATGGCGGGCGTGCGCGGGGTGACGCCGGTCGCGACGACCACCTCGTCGTACCCGGCGAGCAGTTCGGCGGTGGCGTACGTGCCCAGCTTCACGTCCACGCCGCGCAGTTCGAGCTGCGTGCGGAAGTAGCGCAGCGTCTCGTCGAACTCCTCCTTGCCCGGCACCCGCTTGGCGATGTTGAGCTGTCCGCCGACCTCGTCCGCGGCGTCGAACAGCGTCACCTCGTGGCCGCGTTCGGCGGCCGCCACCGAGCAGGCGAGCCCGGCCGGCCCGGCGCCGACGACGGCGATCCGCTTGCGCAGCCGGGTGGGGGAGAGGACCAGCTCGGTCTCGTGGCAGGCGCGCGGGTTGACCAGGCAGGAGGTGATCTTCCCGCTGAAGGTGTGGTCCAGGCAGGCCTGGTTGCAGCCGATGCAGGTGTTGATGGTCTCCGGCCGCCCGTCCGCGGCCTTGGCCACGAACTCCGGGTCGGCGAGGAAGGGCCGGGCCATGGAGACCATGTCCGCGCGCCTCTCCGCCAGGATCCTCTCGGCGACCTCCGGGGTGTTGACGCGGTTGCTGGTGATCAGCGGGATGGACACCGAGCCCATCAGCTTCTTGGTGACCCAGGTGTACGCGCCGCGCGGCACCGAGGTCGCGATGGTGGGGATCCGGGCCTCGTGCCAGCCGATGCCCGTGTTGATCATCGTCGCACCGGCGGCCTCGATCTCCCGGGCGAGCGCGACGACCTCCTCCAGGGTCGAGCCGCCCGGCACCAGGTCCAGCATGGAGAGCCGGTAGATCAGGATGAAGTCCTCGCCGAGGCGCTCACGCGTGCGGCGGACGATCTCCAGCGGGAAGCGGACGCGGTTCTCGTACGACCCGCCCCAGCGGTCCTCGCGCCGGTTCGTCGCGGCGGCGATGAACTCGTTGATCAGGTAGCCCTCGGAGCCCATGATCTCGACGCCGTCGTACCCGGCCGACCTGGCGAGCTCCGCGGCCCGTACGTAGTCCTCGATCGTCCGCTCGACCTCGGCGTCGGTGAGCTCGTTCGGCACGAAGGGGCTGATCGGCGCCTGGAGGGCGCTCGGCGCGACCAGGTCGCGGTGGTAGGCGTACCGCCCGAAGTGCAGGATCTGCATCGCGATCCGCCCGCCGGCCGCGTGCACCGCGTCCGTCACGACCCGGTGCTGCGCGGCCTCCTCCTCGGTGGTGAGCCTGGCCCCGCCCTCGTACGGCCGGCCCGCGTCGTTGGGCGCGATGCCACCGGTGACGATCAGCCCGACGCCGCCGCGGGCGCGCTCGGCGTAGAAGGCGGCCATGCGGGCGAAGCCGTTCTCCGCCTCCTCCAGCCCGACGTGCATGGACCCCATGAGCACCCGGTTGGGCAGGGTGGTGAACCCCAGGTCCAGGGGGCTGAGCAGGTGCGGGTACGGGGCCGGGGCCGGGGTCGCAGTCATGGGGGCGCCTCCTCGCGCGATGTCGTCGCCCCAGTTGTAGACGACCCCGGGGGCCTTGTGCAACAAGTTGCATAAGGATCGGGGCGTGACCTCCGCTACGTACCGCCGCCTACGCGCCGCCCGCGCCGCCGGCCCCCGCCGCCTACGCGCCGCCCGGGACCGCGGCCGCCGCCCAGTCCTCCAGCTCCTCCGGGGTGCGCGGGCCCGGCTCCTGTGCCCCCAGCAGGCCCCGCTCCCGCAGCACCCGCGCCACCGCCATCCCCCACGGGCGGCGCAGCCGGGCCGCGTCCAGCAGGGCCTGGTCGGCCAGCAGCTCCGCCGCCGGACCGGTGCGCAGCCCGTCCGGGGTGAGGACCGCCGCGTCGTCGGCCCAGCGCAGCGCCAGGTCCACGTCGTGCGTCGCCATCACGACCGTGGTCCCGGAGGCGCGCAACCGGTCCAGGACGGCCAGCAGCCGCTCCTGGCCGTGCGGGTCCAGGCCGGCCGTCGGCTCGTCGAGGACCAGCACCCGGGGCCGCATGGCCACCGCGCCCGCGATCGCGGCCCGCTTGCGCTGCCCGTACGACAGCAGGTGCGTCGGCCGGTCCTCCAGCGCCGCGATGTCCAGCGCCTCCAGCGCCTCCCGCACCCGCTCGCGCACCTCCGCCTCCGGCACGCCCAGGTTCAGCGGCCCGAACGACACGTCCTGGCCCACGGACGCCGCGAACAACTGGTCGTCCGGGTCCTGCACCACGAGCTGCACCGTCGTCCGCAGCCGGGTCAGCCCCGCCCTGTCGTACGACACGTCGCGCCCCTCCAGGCGCAACCGGCCGCTCGCGCACCGCAGGCCACCGCTCAGCAGCCGCAGCATCGTCGTCTTGCCGCCCCCGTTGCGGCCCAGCAACGCGATGGAGCGCTTTTCCGGCACGGCGAAGTCGACGCCCTCGAGCACGGCGGGACCGTCCTCGTAGGCGTATCCCGCACCGACGAGTTCCACGACGGCGGGAGCATTCATGGCAGGAACCTCTCGAGTACGAAGGTGGCGACGACGAGCCCGGCGAGCAGCACGCCCGTCGCGGCGAGGAAGCGCCCGGACACCGCCGTGGGCGGCACCAGCACCCGCAGCGTGCCGTCGTAGCCCCGCCCGGCCAGCCCCGTCTGGAGCCGCGCCGCCCGGTCGAAGGCGCGCACGAACGCGGTCGCGCCCAGGCCCGCCAGGGAGCGCCAGGTGGCCGCCCGGCTCGTCAGCCCGAGCCGCGCCGCCTGCGCCTCCCGGATCCGCCGGACCGCGTCCAGCAGCAGGAAGCTGATCCGGTACATCACCAGCGCCACGTCGACGACCGGCGCCGGGACGCCCGCCCGGACCAGCCGGGGCAGCACGTCGGACACCGGGGTGGTGAACGCGAACAGCAGCACGCCCATCGAGGCCGCCGACGTGCGCAGCAGCAGGCGCCCGGCGTGCGCCGGCCCGTCGGGCGCGAGCGTGACGAACCCCTCCGCCCCGCCGACCTGGAACAGCAGGGGCAGCGCGCCCGTCACACAGAAGCCGAGCGGGACGCGCCACGCCCGCCACAGCCGGCGCGGCGGGACCCCGGCCGGGCCGAGCAGCACCACGAGGGTCGCGGAGGCGACCAGCGCGGCCCCCGGCCACGGCGGCAGGCACACGGCCAGCAGCGTCAGGCCGAAGCCCAGCGCGGCCTTCTCGCACGGATGGCGGCGGCGCCAGCGACTGCTGTGCGCCGCCGCGTCGATCGGCAGCACCGGCGGTTACGCCGGCGTCCGCGGCGCGTCGGCCCCGGAGCCACCCGCGCCGACCGCGTCGGCCGGTGCCGCGTCCGGGGTGCCGGGAGTGCCCGGGGTGTCCGGGGTACCCGGGGTGTCCGCCGCCGGGGCGTCCCCGCCGGGGGACCCCGCCCGTGCCCGGGCCTCGCCCTGCCGGCGGCCGCGCCGCAGACCGAAGTAGTAGGCCAGTACACCGGCGCCCAGGGCGGCCTGGAGCGAGAACAGCGCCGACTCGATCTCGCCGGACGGCGGCTCGTACAGCGGGGTGAACCACGGCTCGTAGTCCGGGTGGGACTCGGTGATCGCCGTCTCCGCCTGCCCGTCGGCGCCCGTGAACGGCTCCTCCTTGTGGTCGCCCATGCCCAGGGCCAGCGGCAGGACGGCCAGCGCGACCACGACGAGCAGCAGCAGCGAGTTGATCCTGGCGTTACGGCTCATCGGGCCACGGCCTCCTTGTTCGCGGACACGACGCCGAGCCGTGCCAGATCACCCTTGCTGGACTGCATCAGCAGCCGCATCACCAGCACGGTGAGCAGCCCCTCGCTGACCGCCAGCGGAACCTGAGTGATCGCGAAGATGCCGCCGAACTTGGCCAGCGCGCCGGCCACCCCGCTGCTGGGGTCCGGGAACGCCAGCGCGAGCTGCACGCTGGTGACGCAGTACGTGGACAGGTCGGCGACGAAGGCCCCGAAGAACACGCTCACCATCAGCGGCACCTCGAAACGGCGCAGCAGCCGGTACGTCCCGTAGCCGGCCCACGGACCGACGATCGCCATGGAGAACGCGTTGGCGCCCAGGGTCGTCAGGCCGCCGTGGGCCAGCAACAGCGCCTGGAACAGCAGCGTGATGGTGCCCAGCACCGCCATGATCGGCGGCCGGAACAGGATCGCGCCCAGCCCCGTGCCGGTCGGGTGGGAGCAACTGCCCGTCACGGAGGGCAGTTTCAGGGCGGACAGCACAAACGTGAAGGCGCCGGACGCACCGAGCAGAAGGGTCGATTCCGGATTGGCCTTGACCTCACGGGTCAGGGCCCTGACCCCGTGGACGACGAAGGGGGCGGCCGCGACGCTCCAGGCGGCCGCGTGCACGGGGGGCAGATAGCCCTCGGCGATATGCATATGGAAGGAGACCCTCTCCAGCACCTCGTGGATGGACAACGCGCCCTGGCCGGTCTCCTGGCTGACGGGTCATGCCGCCGCGGCTCCGCCTTCCCGGACGACGCGGTTCCCCGCGACGTTCCAGTGGCTTCCCGAGGTGGTCCCCCGGGAGTGGAGCCGGACTTCCCGATCACAGTGGCGAGGGCCGCACCGGTACCGCACCGGTTTCCCGTACACCAAGGCCCTGCGACAGTAGTGCGTTGACCAGGTACATCACAAGCCGCGCGTCGGCGCACGGCCCGGCTCCACCCGCGGGGCACACCTCATTCCTTGCGGTAGCCGTACGCCTCGGACGCCGCCGCCACCACCGCGTCCAGGTCACCGCCCGCCGACGCGGTGACCACCGCCGCCACGGCCCCCTCCACGAACGGCGCGTCCACCAGCCGGGTGCCCTCGGGCAGCTCGTCCCCCTCCGCGAGCAGGGCCTTCACCGTCAGGACGGCGCTTCCCAGGTCCACCAGGACGGCCACCCCCGCACCGCCGTCGACCGCCGTCGCCGCCCGCGTGATCAGCTCCGCGCTGGTGCCGAGCCCCCCGTCCGGGGTGCCGCCCGCGGCCGCCACCGGCGCGGTGCCGCCGCCGGCCAGGCCCCGCGCCAGCTCGGCCACGGAGGACGCCACCGCCGCGCTGTGCGAGACCAGGACCACACCCACCTGCCCGCTCACCGGCCGCCCCGCTCCGCCCCCGCCTCGGCGAGCGCCGCGAACAGCAGGGCGGAGGACGTCGCCCCCGGGTCCTGGTGCCCCTCGCTGCGCTCACCCAGGTAACTGGCCCTGCCCTTGCGGGCCCGCATCGGCACGGTCCCCAGGGCGCCCCGGTCCGCCGCCTCCGCCGCCGCCGGGAGCGACTCGCCGAGCGACTCGGCCAGTGCCTCGACGGCCGGCTCCAGCGCGTCCAGCATCGTCTTGTCCCCGGCCTTCGCCCCGCCGAGCTGCGCCACCGCCGCCACGCCCACCCGCAGCGCCTCGGCCAGTTGCACCGGCGCCACCTCGGCGGCGTCGCCCAGAGCCTTGCCCGTGCGCCGCAGCAGCGTCCCGTACAACGGCCCCGACGCGCCGCCGACCGTGGAGATGAGCTGCCGCCCGGCGAGGGTGAGCACGGCCCCCGGTGTCCCGGGCCGCTCGTCCTCCAGGGCCGTGACCACCGCGGCGAAACCGCGTCGCAGATTGGCGCCGTGGTCGGCGTCGCCGATCGCCGCGTCCAGCTCGGTGAGCCGGCCGGCCTCCCGGTCCACGGCGGCCGCCGCCCCGGTCAGCCAGCGCCGGAAGAAGTCCGCGTCGAGCACGCCCCTCACCGTCCCCAGCGGAGCGCGGCGGTCCGCACCGGCGCGTCCCACAGTCGCAGCAGTTCCTCGTCGGCCCGGCACAGGGTCACGGAGCACCCGGCCATGTCGAGCGAGGTCACGTAGTTGCCGACGAGCGTACGGGCCACGGGAACGCCCCGCTCGCCCAGCACGCGCTGGACCTCGGCGTTGAACCCGTACAGCTCCAGCAGCGGTGTCGCCCCCATGCCGTTGACCAGCACCAGCACCGGACCGCCGGGCCGCAGGTCCTCCAGGACGGCGTCGACCGCGAAGTCGGCGATCTCGCGGGAGGTCATCATGGGCCGCCGCTCCCGGCCCGGCTCGCCGTGGATGCCGATGCCCAGCTCCAGTTCGCCCGGCGGCAGGTCGAACGTGGGGCTGCCCTTCGCGGGGGTGGTGCAGGCGCTGAGCGCCACCCCGAAACTGCGCGCGCTCGCGTTCACCCGGCGGGCGATCGCCTCCACCCGCTCCAGCGGCGCACCCTCCTCGGCCGCCGCGCCGGCGATCTTCTCCACGAACAGCGTGGCCCCCGTCCCGCGCCGTCCGGCGGTGAACGTGCTGTCGGCGACGGCCACGTCGTCGTCCACGACGACCTTCGCCACCTGGACGCCCTCGTCCTCGGCGAGCTCGGCGGCCATCTCGAAGTTCAGCACGTCACCGGTGTAGTTCTTGACGACGAAGAGCACCCCGCGCCCACTGTCCACGGCCGCCGCCGCCCGTACCACCTGGTCCGGCACGGGGCTGGTGAACACCTCACCGGGGCAGGCGGCCGACAGCATCCCCGGCCCCACGAACCCGGCGTGCAGCGGCTCGTGACCGGACCCGCCCCCGGACACCAGCGCCACCTGCCCGGCGACCGGCGCGTCCCGCCGGACGACGACCCGGTGCTCCACGTCCACGGTGAGCTCCGGATGTGCGGCCGCGATCCCGCGCAACGCGTCGGCGACCACGGTCTCGGGTACGTTGATCAGCATTCTCAATGGTGCCTCCCAGCTTGGTGCGAGCAGGTGGTCCTGGCTGCCGGCCGCCCTCCCGGCACCCCGGTGACGGGCCGTCCGGCCCAGTATCGGGGCGGTGACGGCACGGCGGGGCGCATCGGACCGGATCGCGCCGGACACGGCCCCCGAGGCGTCCCCGCCGCGTCCCCGGGCACGGCCCCGACGCGTCCCCGGGCACGGCCCCCGACGCGTCCCCGTAGGCGTCGCTCCGGCGCCGGAGCGTGCGCGCGGCGTCAACGGCGCTCCAGGCAGCCCCGGAGGAACGCGGCCTGTCCCGCGTGCTGGAGGTCCTCCGCCACGACACTGACCAGGCGCACGCCCAGGGTGACCGGGGGCGACCAGGAGGTGTCCACGACGCGGTCCAGGTCGGCGTCACGGAGGGTCCGGACGAATCCGACGGTCCGTTCGTGGACGGCGTCGTAGTAATCCGGCAGGAGCGCCGGCGTCCGCACCCGTACCGACCCGACCTCCTCGGCGGTGTGCCCGTAGCCCGTCGCCGTCGCCGGGAACGGCAGGCCGAACCGGTCCGCCCATCCCTCCGACAGCCAGAGCTGCTCCTCGCCGGCGACGCCGGCCACGTGATCGTCCTGGATGCGGGTGAGGTGCCAGACGAGCCAGGCGATGGTGTTGGCCCCCGGGTCCAGCCGCGCGTGCAGCAGCTCCGGCGAGAGCCCCCCGACCGCGTCGTGCACGGCCTCCCGCACCCGCCCGAATCCGTCCACCAGCACACCCGCGCCGTTCATCGTGCGCACCGCCTTTCACCATGTGTCGTCGCTCCACTGGTCGAGCAGCTCGTCGCCGGTCGCCGCCGGGTCCGCGGCCGTCGCCTGGAGGGACTGCTCCGTCCAGATGACCTTGCCCTCCGGGGTGTACCGGGTACCCCAGCGCTCGGCGTACCGGGCGACCAGGAACAGGCCGCGGCCGCCCTCGTCGGTGGTCTTCGCACGGCGCAGGTGGGGCGAGGTGCTGCTGCCGTCGAAGACCTCGCAGATCAGGCTGCGGCCGCGGAGCAGCCGCACGCTGATCGGGTCGCCGCCGTAGCGGATGGCATTGGTGATCAGCTCGCTGAGGATCAGTTCGGTGTTGAAGCTGATGTCGCCCAGGCCCCAGTCCGCCAGGCGGCGGGCGCACGCGGCGCGCACCGGTGCCACCGCGGCCGGGTCCCGGGGGACGTCCCACCGGGCGAAGTCCGACGGGTCGAGGCGGTGGGTACGGGCCACCAGCAGCGCGATGTCGTCGCCGGGCTGGGCGGGCAGCATGGCCTCCACGACCGCGGCGCAGGTGTCCTCCGGGGTACGGCCGGTCGCCGCCAGCGCGCCGCGCAGCGCCTCCAGACCGGCGTCCAGGTCGCGGCCCCGCTCCTCGATCAGCCCGTCGGTGTAGAGCACCAGCGTCGACCCCTCGGGGAGGGACGCCTCGGCGGTCTCGAACGGCAGTCCGGCACCCAGGCCCAGCGGCGGTGAGACCGGGACGGGCAGGAAGGACACGTTCCCGTCCGGCAGGACCACCGCGGGCAGCGGATGGCCGGCCGTGGCGGCGGTGACCCGCCCGGACACCGGGTCGTAGATCGCGTACAGGCAGGTGGCGCCGGTGATGCCCTGGCCGTCCCGCTCCTCCTCGACGGCCTCGTTCGCGTCGATGTGGGTGACCAGCTCGTCCAGGTGCCCCAGCAGTTCGTCGGGCGGCTGGTCGAGGGTGGAGAAGTTGTGCACGGCGGTACGCAGCCGGCCCATGGTGGCGGCGGCGTGCAGGCCGTGGCCGACGACGTCGCCGACCACCAGCGCCACCCGGGCGCCGGACAGCGGGATCACGTCGAACCAGTCGCCCCCGACACCGGCCCGGGCGGGCAGGTAGCGGTAGGCCGCCTCCAGGGCGTCCTGGTCGGGCGTGCCGCGGGGCAGGAGGCTGCGCTGGAGGGCCACGGCCATGGCGTGCTCGCGCGTGTAGCGGCGGGCGTTGTCGATCGCGACCGCCGCCCGGGCGGCCAGTTCCTCGGCGAAGGACGTGTCGTCCTCGTCGAAGGGCGCGGAGGTGCCCGCCCGCCAGAAGTTCGCCACTCCCAGGAGCACCCCCCGCGCCCGGATCGGCACCGCGATCAGGGACCGCGGACCCGCGCCCGCGCCATCCGGCCCGGCGCCCGTGTCCGCACCGTCCGCCGGTTCGGAGCCGCCCGGTTCGGAGCCGTCCCGCTCCCGCTCCGGGCCCGGGTCCGGCTCCCGCTCCGGGTCCGGTCCCGCGGCGACGTCCCCGGCGGGGGCCGGACCGGCCGCCAGCACCGCGCGCCCGGTCGCCACCGCGCGGGCGACCGGCTCGTCGGGCTCGGGACGCACCGGCGCGCCGACGGGGAGGAGGGCGAGACCGTCCGCCCGGCCGCACGCGGCGGCCCGGCGCAGCTCGGTGTCCCGCCCGGGCGGCGGCTCCTCGCCCCGGAGGACCGGGTCCAGCAGCTCCACGGTCACGGCGTCCGCGAACCGGGGCACGGACACCTCCGCGAGCTCCTCGGCGGTGCGGGTCACGTCCAGCGTGGTGCCCGTCCGGGCACCGGCGTCGTACAGCAGCCGCAGCCGCTCCCGGGCGACCTCCGCCCGTCCGGTGACCGTCGCCAGCTCCGTGGTGTCCCGCAGGGTCACCACGGAGCCCGCCTGGCCCCCGTACGGAGCGGTGGGCCGCTTGTTCACCGCCAGCAACCGGTCGCCGGCCAGGCACACCGCGTCCGTGACCGGCTCGGCGGACCCCAGCAGCCGCGCCGCCTCCCCGTCCAGCCCCAGGTCCGCCACCCGGCGCCGCTCGGCGTCCGCCGGCAGGTCCAGCAGCCGCCGCGCCTCGTCGTTGGCCAGCAGCACCGTGCCGTCCGCCCCGACGATCAGCACGCCTTCCCGCACCGCGTGCAGGACGGCGTCGTGGTGCTCGTACATCCGGGTCATCTCCGCCGGGCCCATGCCGTGCGTCTGCCGCCGCAGCCGCCGGGACACCAGCGCCGCCCCGACGATGGACAGGGCGAGCGCCGCCGCACCGGCACCGAGGATGAGCGGGAGCTGCCGCTGCACCGGATCGCCGACGTTCTCCACGGTGATCCCGGCGGAGACCAGCCCGACGACCGCGCCGCCCGGGCCGAACACCGGCACCACGGCCTGCACCGCCGTTCCCGTCCCGCTGGGCAGCGGCGGCCCGCCGGCCTGCTCGACGACGGTGCGGCCCTCCAGGGCCGGCTGGATCGTGCCGACGAACTTCTTGCCGATCTGGTTCGGGTCCGGGTACGTGAGGCGGGTGCCGGCGGTGTTCAGGACGACGATGAAGTCCACGCCCGCCGCCACGCGGGCCGCCTCGGCCCGCGGCTGGAGCAGGAGCGTCGGGTTCCGCGAGACCAGCGCGGCGGCCGTGCCGGGGGCGTTCGCGAACGTCTGCGCCGCCGTCACCGACAGCCGCTCGGCCTCCCGCTCGCCCGCCCGGTTCGCCTGGACGACCACGGCCGTCATCGCCGCCGCGACCAGCAGCAGCACGATCACGACCTGCAAGAGGAACACCTGGCCGGCGGCGGTGCGCGGCACCGGCAGGGAGCGCCCCCGCGCACCCGGTCCCGGGCGCCCGCCGCCGGACCGGCGCCGGTCGTCGCGGTCCGGCGACCACCGGTCCGAGCGGGAACGCCCGCCGCCCTTTCTGGCCAAAGTCCACATCTCTTTCCGCGCCGGAGGAGACAAGCCCGCGGGCCGGAGCCACGGGCAGAAGCCCGCACTGCTCCATTGTCGGTGACCTCGGGGCCGGACGCGCGGGTACGGCACCCGGCGGTGGCCGGATCCGAGCGGCCCCGGCACCGGCCCGGTCCGTCCCCGGCCGGCCCGGTGCCCGGCACCGGGCCGGTGCCGGGCATCGGTGAGGATGTCAGGAGCCGGTGAGGACGACGAGCCGCTGGGTGGCCCGGGTCATCGCGACGTAGCGGTCGACCGCCCCCTCCACGCCCGTGCCGAACGCCTCCGGGTCGACGAGAACGACCAGATCGAACTCCAGGCCCTTGGACAGCTCGGGGGTCAGCGACCGGACCCGCGGCGTGTCCCGGAAGGTGGGGTCGCCGATCACGCAGGCGATCCCGTCGGGGTGCGCGGCGAGCCAGCCGTCGAGGACCGCGTCCCGCTCCTCCACGGACCCGTGGACCACGGGGACGCCACTGCTGCGGACCGAGACGGGCACGTTGGCGTCGGGCAGCACCGACCGGATGACCGGCTCCGCCTCCGTCATGACCTCCTCCGGCGTCCGGTAGTTCACGCCCAGCGAGGCCACGGTGATCCGGTCGAGCCCGACCCGCTCCAGCCGCTCCTCCCACGACTCGGTGAAACCGTGCCGGGCCTGCGCCCGGTCCCCGACGACGGTGAAGCTCCGGGACGGGCACCGCAGCAGCAGCATCTGCCACTCCGCGTCGGTCAGCTCCTGCGCCTCGTCCACCACGACGTGCGCGAAGGGTCCCGCGTACGGATCCTGATCCCCGGCGGGCGGCGCGCTCCCGTCGACCAGGGTGTCCCGCAGGTCCTGGCCGCGCAGCATCGTCACCGCGCCCTCGCCGTCGTCGTCGGCCGCCAGCACGTTGTCGATGACGCCGGCCATCCGCTCCCGCTCCGCGGCGACGGAGGCCTCGTGCCGGCGCTTGCGCACGGACGCCTCCGGGTCGCCGAGCCGCTGCCGGGCCGCGTCCAGCAGCGGCAGGTCGGACACCGTCCAGGCCTGGGGGTCCGCCCGCCGCAACGCGCGCACCTCGTCGGGCGTGAGCCAGGGAGCGCACATCCGCAGATAGGCGGGTACCGACCACAGGTCCCCGACGAGGTCGGCCGCCTCGATCAGCGGCCAGGCACGGTTGAGCGTCCCGACCAGCTCCCCGTCGTTCAGCAGCGCCCTCCGGAACAGGTCGTGCGGCACGTCGGCGTCGTGCTTGTCCAGCAGGATCGTCACCAGCTCGTCCCGGATCTGGTCGCGCGCCTCGTTGTGCGGGGTGCCGGGTGCCGGCGCGGCGAACGCCTCGGCCCAGTCGTCGGCGGTCAGCCGGACCTCGGACCAGGGCGTGGTCACGGTCATCGACTCGGTGGGCGGCGCCTCGTAGAACCGGACGGCCTTCTCGATCGCCCGCACCATGTCCGCGGACGACTTCAGCCGGGCCACCTCCGGGTCGGTCTCGGGCACCGCGGCCGCCCCCTCGGCGACCAGGTCCCGCAACGTGCAGGTCCGGACGCCCTCCTCGCCCAGACTCGGCAGGACGTCCGAGACGTAGGCCAGGTACGGGCGGTGCGGGCCGACGAACAGCACGCCGCCGCGCCGGTGGCCGAGGCGCGGGTCCGCGTACAGCAGGTAGGCGGAGCGGTGCAGGGCGACCACGGTCTTGCCCGTACCCGGACCGCCGTCGACGACGAGGGCGCCGCGCGACCCCGCCCGGATGACGGCGTCCTGGTCGGCCTGGATGGTGGCGAGGACGTCCCGCATCCGGGGCGAACGGTGGCCGGCCAGGCCGGCGATGAAGGCGGACTGGTCGTCGAGCGCGGCGTGCCCCTCCAGCCCGTCGGCGGTGAACACCTCGTCCCAGTAGTCACTGATCCGCCCGTCGGTCCAGCGGTAGCGGCGGCGGCCGGCCAGACCCATCGGGTTGGCGTGGGTCGCCCCGAAGAACGGCTCGGCGGCGGGGGAGCGCCAGTCGACCAGCAGCCGGCGCCCGTCCCCGTCGGTGAGGCCGAGCCGCCCGACGTACACGGGTTCCGGGTCGTCCGCGCCGGCCATGCGGCCGAGGCACAGGTCCAGGCCGTAGCGCCGCAGAGTACGCAGCCGAGCGGTGAGCCGGTGCACCTCCAGGTCCCGCTCCATGGCCTCACGGCCGACGCCCCCCGGCGCCCGCCGCGCGGCGGCGAGGCGGTCGGAGAGCTCGGCGATCGCCTGCTCCAGGCTCTCCGCGATCGCCGCGAAGTGCCGCTCGTCACCGGCGATCAGCGCCGGATCGGCCTTGGCGGCCAGGCGGTCGGGAAGGCCGAACGCACGGGTGGTCACGGGGTTCATGTCCTCAGCCCCGATCCGCGGCTCGACCGGGTCCCACCGGATCGACCTCATCGCACCACTCATGAACAACCAACAGCGCACGCACGTCGTGGATCTCCCGTTTCCGCAGTTTCTGGCCTCGGCGGGCGATTCTGCGGTACGACGGGGGCCTTGCCGCAAGCCCCCCGGTGCGCTATAAGTTGAGAGTGGCCGGAGGTGGGGCCCATTTTTTTTGCCCTGGCTACACCGTGGCGGTGGCCGTGGCGCGGAGGCAGGCACCGGGCGGCACGCCGACCCGCTCGGTGAAACGGGCGCCGAACGTGCCTGGGGACGCGCAGCCGACCGCCGGCCGGACCTCGGCGACCGTGAGGCCGCCACGCCGCGGCAGCGCCGCCGCCCGGTCCATACGACGGGCCGTCAGGTACGCGTACGGCGACATCCCGTAGGCCAGCCGGAACTGACGGCTCAACAGCCCGGCCGGCAGGTTCTCACCACGGGCGAGCGCCAACAGATCCAGCGGCCGCGCGTACTCCCGGTCGATCCGGTCCCGCACACGGCGCAGCCGGGCGAGGTCGCTGCGGCGCCGTGCCGCCGTGAGGGCGGGGCCCCACGAGGGGTGACACATGGAGGACTCCCTTCCGTCGGTGTCCGCGAGCATCCGGTGGCCCGCCCGGAGGCGGGTGACCGGATGGCTCAGCGGACCTCCTGGATGCGGACCAGGTTGCCCGCGGGATCGCGGAAGGCGCAGTCGCGGACGCCGTACGGCTGGTCGGTCGGCTCCTGGACCACCTCGGCGTCGCCCGCCTGGAGCTTCTCGAAGGTGCCGTCGAGGTCCGGGGTGGCCAGCAGGATCCAGCCGTAGGTGCCCTTGGCCATCATCTCGGTGATGGTGCGCCGCTCGTCCTCGGTGATCCCCGGGTCCGCGGCCGGCGGCGCCAGCAGGATGGACGTGCCGGGCTGGCCGACGGGGCCGACGGTGATCCAGCGCATCGTGCCCTGCCCGACGTCGCTGCGGACCTCGAAACCGAGGGTGTCGCGGTAGAAGGCGAGGGAGGCGTCCGGGTCGTCGTGCGGGAGGACGCTGGTGTGGATGGTGATGTTCATGACGATCATGCTAGGCACGACCCGGCGGCCCGCGCTTCTCGATTCGTGACCGATCCACGCCCCCTCCGGACCACCCCGTGGCCCCGTCCGCCCCGGCGCCCCTACCCGCCCGGCCCCGGCCCCGGCGTTGACCCGGCACCCGCACCCGTCCGCCCCGGCGCCCGCACCCGCCCGGCCCCGGCCCCGGCGCTGACCCGGCCCCCGGCACCCCGCACCCGTCCGGCCCCGGCTGCCGAGCCGGGCGCCCGGCCCTCCGCACCCGTCCGGACCCGGCGGCCGGCGGTCAGTGCCACCTACGCCGCGCCGTGGGCCGGCACCCGTGTCAGCCGCCCAGGGCCGTGCCCTGTTCGAAGCGGAGGTAGCGGCGGTCAGTGCCACCTACGCCGCGCCGTGGGCCGGCACCCGTGTCAGCCGCCCAGGGCCGTGCCCTGTTCGAAGCGGAGGTAGCGTTCGACGGATCGGGCCAGCACCTCGTTGCCGTGAGAGGTGACGACCCGGTGCCACCAGGCGCCGTAGATGCGCTCGAAGCGGTAGCCGGCGAGCAGGTCCGCGGCAGCGCGGACCGCGTGGGGGCGCTCCGGAATGTGGTTGGCGTAGCTGTACATGAGGGTGACCCAGCGGTTGTCCGGACAGACGTTGACCACGTCGCCGGTGAACAGGGCCCCGTCGCCCGCGCTCCAGTGCAGGACCGCGCTGCCGGGGAAGTGCACGCCCGGGTTGATCAGAGTGAGCTCGTCGGTGAGTTGGAGTGTGCGGCCCTTCCAGAAGCGCACCGCCGGGTCCGGGCGGCCTACCCACTGGCGGTCGGCTTCGTGGAGGTGGACCGGGGCGTCGAAGGCGTGGGCCCACTCCACCATCGAGGAGTAGAAATGGGGGTGGCTGATGGCGATGTGGTCGATGCCGCCGAGTTCCTCGACGGCCCGGACCATGGTGTCGTCGAGGTAGGGAGTGCAGTCCCAGAGGACGTTGCCGGCGGCGGTGCGAAGGAGCAGTGCTCGCTGGCCGATGGCGAACTGGGGGGTGACGCCGACGCCCAGCACGCCGGGGCCCTGCTCCTCGAAGAGGCCGGTGTGGCCCTCTTCGCGCAACTCGGCCAGGGTCGTCCACCGTTGGCCGGCCGTGTTCACGTACTGCCGCTCGTCCAGGCAGACCGGGCAGTCCGGGCGCGGGGCGGCGTACTGGGTGCCGCAGGTGCGGCAGATCGGAGGGGCCGGGATGGCGGTGTCAGCCACGGCCGCCTCCGGCGAGCTCGGTGAGGACGTACGGGCGGCTCGGCCGCCAGCCCAGCTCCTCGACGGCGCGCCGTCCCGACACCACCTGGTCGAGCGCGAGTGCCTCGGCGAACGGCGCCCCGAGCGTCTCGGTGGCCTCCGCGAGCGGCCACGACTCGGCCCGGCCGGCGCCGCCCGCGGCGATGTCGGCGGCCGCCGCGATCGCGGCCGCCGGGACGGACTCCCACGCCACGCCGTGCAGGAGGTCACCCGACTGGCCCTTGGTCAGTGCGAGGACGTACAGCTCGGCGAGGTCATCGACGTGCACCATCGGCCAGCGGGTCGCGACCGGACCCACGTAGCGACCCGTGCCGTGCTCCCGGGCCCAGCCGGTCATCAGGGCGGGGATGCCACCGTCCCTGCCGTACACGATGCCCGGCCGTATCACCAGGGCCCGGACGTCGTCCCCGGCGGCGGCCAGCACCCGCTGCTCGATCCGCGGCCGGTAGCCGACGATCGCGATCGGGTCGGTTTCGGCGTCCTCGGTCAGCGGGGCGTCCCCGGTGGAGCCGAGCACCCATACGCCGCTGGTGTAGACGAATGCCCGGCCCGTGCCGCGCAGCGGCGCGAGCAGCGCCTCCAGGGCGGCGGTGTCCACCGCCTCATCACCGGTCGGCGTGGCCAGGTTCACCACCGCGTCCAGGTCGTCCGTCACAGCCGCGCGCAGCGACGCCGGGTCGGCCAGATCGCCGACCCGCACCGGCATGTCCGGCTCCAGCGCGGCCGCGTCCTTGACCAGGGGCACTACGTCGTGGCCCTCCCGTGTCAGGCGCGACACCACGGCGGAGCCGATGTAACCGGTGGCACCGAGTACCAGAACCTTCATGAACCCTCCCATGGGGACGTTTCTCGAACAGGAGAACCGTAGGAACCGCGTCCGACGCCCGGATCCGTCGAACGACCGGGTGTCGTACCGGCGTTCGTTTGTGCGGGTGGACGGGGTGACCGGGTCGACGGGGGCGGCGGGCTGCGGGACCTCAGCCCAGGTCGAGCGCTCCCAGGGCGGACCGCGATGTCACACCGAGCTTCGGGTAGGCGTTGGACAGGTGGTAGCCGACCGTGCGGGGGCTGAGGAACAGGCGGGCGCCGATGTCCCGGTTGCTCAGGCCCGTCGCCGCGAGCCGGGCGACCCGCAGTTCCTGCTCGGTCAGCCGGCCCACGACATCCGCGCCCGCCGCCGGTGCGGCCGGAGCGGCACCGGCGGCCCGCAGCTCCGTGCGGGCCCGCTCCGCCCACGCGCCCGCCGGCATCCGCTCGAACGACTCCAGCGCCACGGTGAGCGCCTCCCGGGCGTCGGCCCGGCGTTTCGCCCGGCGCAGCCACTCCCCGTACAGCAGCCGAGTGCGCGCCTCCTCGAACGGGCGGCCGTCCCCCTCGTGGGCGGCGAGCGCCCGCTGGTAGAACTCCTCCGCCCCAGCGTCGTCGGCGGTGAGCAGGGCACGGCAGCGCAGCTCCACCGCCCCCGCCCACGCGGTTCCGGTGGCCCCGGCCCAGCGCGCGAAACGCTCGGCGGCCGGCACCGCGATGGCGGCCCGCTCGATCCGCACGGCGGCCTCCACCTGGTCGGGCAGGCTGTGCACGGAGACCATGAGGTTCCGGTGCGGGCCCACGGTCAGGGCGGCGAAGCGTTGCAGCGCCCGGTCGTAGCGGCCGAGCCCGAGGTCGAGCATGCCCTGCGCCCTGGTCAGCCAGGTCGGGATCGGCGCGACCCCGGGGCACAGGTCACGCCCCGCCCGCCGGGCGGAACCCTGCCGGTCCCCGCCGCCCGGACCGTCGGTCCCTCCTGCTCCCTCCGTGCCGCCCGGCTCCTCCCCGTCGAGCGCGGCCAACACCGCCAGGACGCCGCTGAGCATCGTGGCGAGATGACGCTGACCGGTGTCGCAAGCGATCTCCAGGCCCTCGACCGCCGTCGCGTACGCGTCCCGGTGCCGGCCCAGGAACAGCCGCAGCCGCGCCAGCCGCAGCAGCACCCGCGCCAGCACACCGACGGCACCCTCCGCACGGCACTCCCACTCCAGGGCCACGGCCTCGTCGTGCACCTTGGGGTAGTCGCCGAGGAGCATGTCCCAGCCGTGGAGTCGCACCTGGTCGGTCAGGCTGCGCTCCTGCCGGGTCCGCGTGACGTATGCGGCGAACTCCCGTATCGCCCCCGCTCCGCCCGCCGGATCACCCGCCATCGTGTCGAGCACCCCAGCCGCGCCCCGGTGCACGGGATGCTCGCCGAAGTCCAGACCGGCTACCCGAGCCCGGGTGTCCCGGGCCGCCGCCACCGGGTCCGGTGCGTCCCAGGCCATCGCGGCCGACTCGAACAGCAGCCACGCCCCCATCGCCGGATGGTGCGCCGTCACCTCGGCCGTCGCTTCGACGAGCAGCAGCCGCGCCGACTCCGCGCGGCCCTGCCCGTGTTCGAGCGCCGCCCGGACACTGGCCAGCCGGGCGACCGCCGGCAGACTGCTCACCGGCTCCGCCTCGTCGGCGAGCGCCCTGGCGAGCTCCACCTGTCCGGCCTCGGCAGCGGCGGCCGACGCGGCGGCCAGCCGCAGCGACCGGGACTCCTTGTCCTCGGTCAACCGAGCGGCGCGCCGATAGGCAGCGGCGACCGCTGCCCGGCCACCACGCGAGCGGAACAGCTCGGCGCTGCGCTCCAGTTCGGCGGCGACCACCTCGTCGTAGCCGACGGTTGCCGCGGCCAGGTGCCAGGCCCGGCGGCCCACGTCCCCGGCGGCCGGCGCCGCTTCGGCGAGCGCCCGGTGCGCGGCCGTCCGCTCGACCAGCACGGTCCCCTGGTACGCGGCGGCCCGCACCAGCGGATGCCGGAACACCAGCCGACGCCCGGACACCCTCACCAGGTCCGCCGCCTCCGCCGGCCCGAGGTCCCCGGCGGTCACGCCCACCAGTTCTCCCGCCGCCACCACCAACGCCACGTCACCGGTGTCGTCCGCCGCGGCGACCGTCAGCAGCAGACGGGTCGGCTCGGGCAGCGCCCGGATCCGCTCGTCGAAGATCCGCCGCACTCGCCACGACACGGGCAACACGGCGATTTCCCGCGCGTCCAGCGGCTCGCTCCCGTCCCGCTGGGCCGCCGTCAGAGCCCCCACGAGCTCGACCAGGGCGAGCGGATTACCCTGCCCGAGCCCGAGGATCCGGCTGCTCACGGCAGCATGCAGATCGGGCGCCCGGCCGGCCAGCAGCGCCGACCCCTCCTCGTCGGTCAGCGGCCCGAGGTGCAGCATCGGCAAGCCCGGCGCACCGTCGAAGGCCGCCGAATCATCACGCGCGGCGAACACCATGGCCACCCGCCCCATGCCGAGCCGGCGGGCCGCGAACAGCAGCGCGTCCATGGTCTCCAGGTCCAGCCAATGCGCGTCGTCGACCAGGACCACGATCGGCCGTTCCTCGGCCAGTTCGTCGAGCAGGCCCAGCGTCGCGGCTCCGATCAGGAAGCGGTCCCCGGCGGGCGCGTCGTCCAGCGCGATCGCCCCGCGCAGCGCCCGCGACTGACGCTCCGGCAGGCTCCTGACCCGGTCCAGGTCTCCCCGGAGGAGCACCTGCAGACCGGCGTACGGCAGCGCCGCCTCCGACTGGACACCGGTGCACCGCAGCAGGCGGGCTCCCCCTGCCGCCGCCGAGGCACACCAGTCGAGCAGCGCTGTCTTGCCCGACCCCGCCTCACCGAGGAGCACCACGGCCCCGCCCCGGCTCTCCCGGGCTCCCGTCACGAGCCTGTCGAGGACTTCTCGTTCGTGGTCCCGGCCGCTGAGACCGACGGGCCCCCGGTCGGAGGCACCTGCCAGGACCGCGTCGGTCATCGGTGACTCTCCCTCTCTTTCAGGCGCCGCACCCTCAAGGTGAGCGCGGCTGACGATGTACGGGCTTCAGGACCGGGTGATGTGCAGAGCGTCCCGGGTACCCCACCGGTCGAGCACGGCGTAGGCGGGCCGCCACCGGTGGGCGTACGTGTGGTGCGCGGACTCGGGCAGGAGCCGCATCAGGATGGCGGCCGCGGTCCGCTCGGCGACGCCGTCCAGGAGCCATGGCAGGAGCCGTGCCGCGTCGGATCCGATCCGCTGGGCGTGAACGCGCCCGAAGTGCTCCCACTGCTCCCTGCTCAGGGTGGTCTGCACCAGCGGGAGCATGGATTCCTCCTCGTGGCGGAGGTGTCCGCGCAGACCGGTGACCAGCGAGCCGGTGAGGTCGAGGAAGAGGCCGAGCCCCGTATCGGGGCCGGCCAGCGTCCGGTCGATCGCCTCGAGCAGCAGAGCGAGCGCGGCGCGCTCGGCCTCGATGACCTCCAGCCGCGCCAGGGAGAAGGGGTGGCCGTTCAGGGCCTGGCGCAGAGAGGGCCACAGCGCGTCGTTCTCGGCGCCGTGGTGGGCATGCAATGCCCGCCGGAACAGCTCCCAGCCCGCGGTGGTGAGCAGGACGTTCCGGGGATCGGGACGGGTGCGGATGGTGGCTCGGGCAAGGCAGTGCAACTCCCTGCGTAATGCGTTGTGCATCGCGTACGTCACGGTCATGTCGAACCTGTCTTGCACGTCTGTCTGACTCCTGGGACCGGTGGCCGGGTGAGCCCGTGTCAGGCAGTGGTGCCATGACTGGTTCCTCCAGGAACAAAGCAGCGAAAGCCACGCCTGACGGAGCGGGGCATCAGGGAAAGGGCGGTTCTGCGAGCGATGGCCGGGGGACCTGGGCCCTCGACGCGTGCCCGGATGTCACAAGCCTCCCGTGAGAGCCCTGTCCGGATCAACGCAGGTTTCGTGGGCCGATCGATAACTCGACGGTTATCGCCTTGGAGGAGCGCTCGTGGCACGACGCGACGGGCGGATGTCCTCGGTCCTGGCGGAGACGCGGTACCGCGGCCGCTTCGCCCTGCATGCGGCGATCAGTGGACTCCGCGACGGGGCGGCGCGTCAGCACTTCACGGCGCCGAGTTCGCGAACCGTGTCGGCGAGAGCGCTGATCAGCTCGTTCTCCGCCTCGGTCCGCCAGACCAGGGCGTAGGACAAGGCCGACAGGTCCGTGACGGGTATCCAGCGGACGTTCGGCATGCCCCAGTGCCGCGTGACATGACTGGGAAAGCAGTGGATGATCTCGCCCATGCCGACCTGGTTGATCAGCTCCTCCGCGTTGGTCACCGGGCGCCCACGCTCGATCGGCCGGCCCTGGAACGTGTGGAAGGGCAGGTAGCTGTCCTCCCAGTAGTCCGGCATGACGGGGGCGACGGCGTGCTGGAAGTCGGCGAACATCTCCAGCCGCACCGACGTTCGCTGTGCGAGCTCATGGTCGGCGGCCACGGCGAGGATCCGGGAGTTCTCACACAGGACCGGTCCGACGGTGAGGTCCGGCTCCTCCACGGGCAGCCAGGTGACGAGGACGTCCATGTCGTCGTCACGGAGCCGGCCGAACGGATCCACGTACGGCAGTTGGCGAATCTCCAGCTCCCATTGGGGATACCGCGAGCGGAAGGTCTTCCAGTAGGGGTGCATGTCGACGATGTTGAACGGCAGCATGCCGACGCGGATCCGGCCGGTGACACCGCGGGCCGCCAGCCGGGCGCGTTCCAGGGACTCGTGCAGGCCCGCATAGACCGGCTGCAGGTCGTCGCGCAGTTGGCGTCCGACGCTGGTCAGGCGCACGGTACGGCTGGTGCGCTCGAACAGCGCGGCGCCGATGCGCCGTTCCTGTTTTCTGATGGCCTGGCTGACCCGTGCCTGGGAGACCAGGAGCCGCTCGGCGCTCCGGCCGAAGTGCAACTCCTCGGCCAGCACCAGGAAAATCTCGATGTCCCGCAGCTCCATGACGCCCCCGTGTCCTTCTTCGCCGACAACCCGAGGCCGTCGAACCGCAGAAGTATACGATCACCGAACTTCCGCGCACAGGAGCAGTGATGGGGGCGCTACCGGACCCCGCACGGAGCGCAGGACGTGGTCATCGAGTTCTCGATCCGAGCCTCTCCGGCTCGGCGGCCTCACCGCGCGTGGGCGGCAGGGCTGCGACCGTCGTGGTGTACACCGCCTCGGCCGGCAGACGCCGCTCCAGGGCGATCAGCATGATGGCCCCCGCCGTCGAACTCGCCGCCAGCACGAGCCAGGGCAGCCTGCCGTCGACCGTCAGCAGCCCGGTGAACAGTGACGGCGCCAGGGTCTGGGACAACGCCCAGGACAGTTGGTAGGTGGCCAGGTAGCGGCCGCGTGCCTCAGCGGGAGCGGCGCTCACGGAGAGTGCGCCCGCGCTCGGGCTGTGTACCAGTTCGCCGATCGTGTACAGGACCAGAAGCCCGACCATGCCCGCCATCACGCCCTGGCGGGGCGCGCCGACCAGCAGGGCGTAGCCGAGGAACGCGGCGGCGAAGATCAGGGCGCCGACCGCGGCCACCCGGGTGCGTCGGGCGAAGCGCCGGCCGAGCGTGCCGACCGGCACGCCGGCGAAGGCGCAGAGCGCGGTGTTCACCGCGAACAACGGTCCCGCCACCGAGGCGGGCAGGTCGAACTGGCTCACGGCGTACACCGGCAGCAGCACGCTGAGCGCCGAATACCCCAAGGCGATGAGGAAGTTGGCCAGGGTGAGGCCGGCGTACGGGCGGTCGCGCAGCACTGCGCGGTAGCCGGACCGCTGCCGGCCGGTCGCGGCGCGGACCGGTCGGGGTGTTCTGATCCACAGCGCGAACAGTGCCGCGACGAAGAAGGTGGCCGCATTCAGCCAGGCGACCGCCAGGAAGCCACGGTCACCGCCCAGTTGGACCAGTCCGGCGGCGAGCAGGCCGCCGGCGCCGAGGCCGGCGTTGTTCACACTCCGTCCGAGCGCCATCAGCCGGTCCCGGTGTTCCCCCTGGGCGAGCTCGCCGATCAGGGCCTGCTGGGTCGCGGGGAACGCTTGGGCGCCGGCCGCGGCGAGGGTGGCGACCAGGGCGAAGACCGGCAGGGTGGTGCCGAGCGGGAAGGCCAGGAAGCCGAGGCCGCGGATCAGGTAGAGAGCCAGTCGCACCCGTCGGGCACCGAACCGGTCGACGGCCCAGCCGCCGACCGGCATGGCGCCCATCGCCAGCAGCCCCGCTACCGTCAGGACGGTGCCGATCGTCGGCAGTGGCAGCCCGGTGATGCGCTGGAAGAACACCAGGCTGAATGGCACGTACATGCCGGTACCCACCGCGTCCACCAGCATCCCGGCGATCAGGTTCCGCTCGCCGGGCACTCGGCGGTCGTTCGCCTTCATACCCTCTCCTCAAGTCGATGTGTTTCCGTGAATTCCGGCCACTCCAGGCGTCGGGGCGGCATCATGGCGGGCCCTTCGGGGCCGGCGCTTTCGCTTGCCTCACGCGGCCGTCGGCGATCAGGCCGGCGAGTGACGCCCTCGGTGGCCCGCTGGGCTTGGCCCGGCCGGGGCCTCAGGGCCGTCGGGTCACCGTGTTTCCTGTGGAGCGCCAGTCCCCTCTTCCTCGACCGCGGTGGCGGGAGCGGGGATCGCGTGTTCCGCCGCGCGACTGACGTGCTCCCACGCCGCCCAGGTGTCCATGCGGGTGCGGGTGATGTCGAACGCGAGGTCGTAGATCATGCCCCCCAGGAGGAGACGCAGTGGTGGCTCGTCACTGTCGACCAGCTTGAGCAGCGCGGTTGCGGCGAGCTTCGGGTCGCTGTCGACCGAGCCTTCGGCGAACTGCTTGGCCAACTCCTCCCGCAGCGCCGCGTATGCCTCCAAGGGGCTCGTGCTGCGCATGGCGGTGTAAAGGTCCGTCCAATAGCCGCCCGGCTGGACGATGCTCACCTTGACCCCGAAGCCGGCTGCCTCCGCGGCGAGGGCTTCGCTGAGCCCTTCCAGGGCGAACTTGCTGGCGCTGTAGAGGCCGGTGCTGGGAAAGCCGCCCAGGGCGGCGATGCTGGAGACCTGCACCAGGTGCCCGGAGCCCTGCTTGCGCAGGGCGGGCATCACGGCCTGGCTGACCCAGAGCGTGCCGAAGAAGTTGATGTCCATCTGGGCCCGGGCCTCGGCCTCGGTGAACTCCTCGACCATGCCCATCGACAGCATGCCGGCGTTGTTGACGACGATGTCGAGCCGGCCGAAGTGGCCGACCGCCTCGGCGACGGCCGCGAACACAGCGGCGCGGTCGGTCACGTCCACCCCGAGGGGCAGCACCCGCCCGGGATGGGCGGCCGCGAGCTCCTCCAGCGGGGCCATGGTGCGCGCGGCGACCGCGACGCGGTCGCCGGCCGTCAGTGCCGCTTCGGTGAAGGCACGGCCGAGGCCCCGGCTGGCGCCTGTGATGAACCAGACGCGGCTCGTGGTGTCGGTTGAGACGTGCATGGGCGGTACTCCTGTCCGAGAACGAGGCGCCCGGGGACGGTTGCGTGGGCATGCCGGGCCCGCCGGTCGACTCGGTCTTCTTCGTGGGTGTGTGGGCGTGCTGACGCTCCGGGAGAACGGCTTGTCTGCCGTCGGCACGCTCCGGCGGCCGCAGGCGGCCCGCCACGCGGAACGTTGTCAGCGATACGGGCACCGCACCGCTCACGGGTCACCGAGCAGCGGTCCCGGCGCGCTTTCGATCTTCCAGCTCCCGGCCGTGCCCATCAACATCGAAGATCAGCAGGATTCGATAACTCACGCTTATCGATCGCTTCAGGATCCCTTCCGGAGTCGGCGGAGGGAGTCCGGGCGCTCGCTCTCCTGCTGCGGGTACACCGCCGCTTCGGGAGTACGGGCCGGGTGCACGCCGGCGTTCAGCTCCGCTGACGCGGCCCGCGCCAGGTACTCCTTCGAGCGCGAGTTGACCCTCCCCCTACGTCAGGCTCGAGGCTCTGTGTCGACGAAAGGGCAGTTGGATGAGCTACTCCGTGGGTCAGGTCGCGGCCTTCGCCGGGGTGACGGTGCGGACACTGCACCACTACGACAAGGCGGGACTGCTCGCGCCCAGTGACCGCAGCCATGCCGGATACCGGCTCTACTGTGAGGCCGACCTGGTACGTCTCCAGCAGATCCTCTTCTACCGTGAGCTCGGCTTCCCGCTCGACGAGATCGCCGCGATCCTTGAGGACCCCCAGGCCAGTCCGGTGGAGCGGCTCCGAGCCCGACAGCGGCGGCTGAGCGAGGAGATCACCAGGCTGCAGCGGCTGGTCGAGGTGGCGGAACGGGCGATAGAAGTCCAGAGGACCGGGGTGCGCCTGACTCCTCAGGAACGCTTCGAAGTCTTCGGTGAGGTCATCTTCGACCTGAGTTACGCCACCGAGGCGGAGGTGAAGTGGGCGCACTCGGAGGGACGGCGCGAGGCGATGGCACGGGCTGCCGCCCACACCAAGGAGGACTGGCGCCGGCTCATGGGCGAAGCCACCTCCTGGCGCGCGGAACTGCTCGCGGCCTTCGACGAAGGCGAGCCGAGCGACGGCGAACGGGCCATGGACCTCGCCGAGGAACACCGCCTGCACATCGCACGCTGGTTCACCTCCTGCCCGCTCGACATGCACCAGCGCATCGCGGACGACTTCGTCGCCGACCCGCGCGCCTTCGCCCTGGTCGTACCGCCGTCGCAGCAGCGCCCGGGCCTGCCCGCCTACATGCGCAAGGCGGTCCACGCCAACGCGGCCCGCCACGCGGGCGGTCGCACCGAACCTGAGGAGAACCCATGCGGATCCTGATCGCCGCGGCCGGATCGCGCGGTGACATCGCGCCCTACACGGGCCTGGGCGCCGAACTGCGCCGGGCCGGGTACGACGTCGCCCTTGCCGCCCCGGGTGCCTTCGCTCCCCTCGTACGCGACGCAGGGCTGGAATTCCGCTGCCTGCCCGCCGACACACGGGTGCGTGGCGGTGGTACGGGCACCCGTGAATTGATGCGTACCGCCGCTGGTTTCCTCACCGAACTGGGGCAGGGCTTCGCCGGCGCGGTGGACGCCGGCACGGATCTGCTGCTGCTGTCGGCCACCACGGCCCCGCTCGGCTGGCACCTCACCGAGGCCACGGGCACACCGAGCCTCGGCGTGTACCTCCAGCCCACCGCACCGACCGGTGACTTCCCGCCCGTCGTGACAGGCTCCCGCTCACTGGGGCGTCTCGCCAACCGGGCATCCGGGCGCTTGGCACTGCGGATGGCCGACCGCGTCTACGCACAGGCGGTCGCGCCGCTGCGCCGCCGCCTCGATCTCCCCCCAGCCTCCCCTTCCGCGATACGACGACGACAGGAACGGGCGAACTGGCCCGTCCTGCACGGCTTCAGCACAGCCTTGGTGCCCCGGCCCTCCGACTGGCGCCCCGGGCTGGAGGTCGTAGGCAACTGGTGGCCCCATCACGACGCGGCCGAACGGCTGCCTGCCGAGCTTGAGGACTTCCTGGATGCCGGCCCCCGGCCCGTTCTCATCGGCTTCGGGAGCATGGCCTCCGGCGACGGGGAGCGGCTCAGCGAGATCGCTGTGCGAGCCCTGCGCCGTGCCGGGCTACGAGGGATCCTCCAAGCCGGCAGCGCCGGGCTTGCCGCCGGCGGGGACGACGTGCTCACCGTCGGGGACGTGCCGCATGCACTGCTGTTCCCACGGGTGGCCGCGGTGGTCCACCACGGAGGGGCCGGCACCTCGGCCGCCGCGTTGCGCGCCGGAGTGCCCGCGGTCACTGTGCCGGTGACCGCGGATCAGCCGTTCTGGGCGGGGCGACTCGCCGCCCTCGGCGCGGCCACCGCCCCGATCCCCTTCCGGCTCCTCACCGTCGAACGGCTTGCCGACTCACTCGACCAGGCGGTGAAGCAGCCGGCATACGGTCGAGCCGCCGCGGAAGCGGCGAATCATCTGGTGACCGAAGACGGAGCAGGCCGGACGCTCAAGGTCATCCAACGACTCATCGATGGATGACCCGAATCCGTTCCGGGGCTGCGGTATCAGCCGAGGAAGGCGGTCAGGTGGTCGTTCAGCCGCTGCGGCGCGGTGAGAGGCAGCGAGTGGTGGGTGGCTCCGGGCAGTACCACCACCTTGCCCTGCGGGAGCTTCCGGCAGGCTCGGTCGGCGACCTTCCCTGGGTGGTGGGCGCGGCTGTGTTCCGCGAGCAGGACCAGGACGGGCATACGGAGGTCGGCCACCCGGGGGCGGGGCCCTGCGATCAGCTTGCGGCCGGGGACGGTGGCGGCCAGGGCGTACAGGCGCTGCCAGGTGTCGTCCGGGTGGGTCCCCGCCGTCTCCCATGCCAGGAAAGCGGCGGCGCGGGCCTGACTGGGCCGGATGAGAAGGGGTAGCGCGCGCAGCAGGTACCCGGGCCGGAAGCCGGCGAAGACCTGGGTGGGGTCGAGGAGGGCGACGCGGTTGACCCGCTGGGGTGCGTGGAGTGCGTATCTGACGGCCAGCCAGGCGCCGTAGGAGTGGCCGCACAGATGTGTACGGGTGAGGCCGAGCCCTTCCAGCAGGGCGTCCAGCCAGGTGGTCAGATCGTCGGCGGTCTGCAGGGGTGTGCCGCCGCTTCGGTCGGTGCGGCCGGCATCTCCCAGGATGTCCACGGCATGGATCCGGTGACGCCGGCCCAGAGCCGGTGCGTTGGCGAACCAGACCAGACCGGTGGCGGAGCCGCCGTGCAGCAGTACCAGCGGGGTGCCGTCGGCCGGGCCGTACACATGGACCCGGGTGCGCCCGTAGGGGGTGTCGATGTCGCGTTCCTCGGTGGAGTCCGGCCAGCGGGCGCGGAGTTCGTCGTAGGCGAGGTCGAAAGCGGTCCGGGACACTGGGCTTTCCTCTCGTTCAGCGATAATCTCGTTGAGCGAGATACTAGGCATGAGTTCAGGGAGCGTGGGTGAACGACCAAAACCCGGTGATGAAGCTGGTCCACGTGCTGCGTGCGGTGACCGTGGAGTTCGACCTGCTCGGCGCCGAGTTCGCCGCACGTCACGGGCTGCACCCCACCGATGTACGCGCGTTGATCCACCTGCTGGACGCGGCGCGGGATGACACCCCCGCCACGCCGGGATGGCTCGGTCGTCAGATGGGTCTGAACTCGGCCGGTACGACCGCCCTGGTCGACCGGCTGGAGCGGCTGGAGCTGGTCCGGCGCACCAGGGACACCGTCGATCGGCGACGCGTGCTGCTGGAGGTGGAGGAGAAGGCCACGGCACTGGGATGGTCGTTCTTCGGGCCGCTGATCGCCGAGGTGGTGGCGGTCGCGGACGGCTTCGACACGGGCGAACTGGAGACGGTGCGTCGCTTCCTGGGCGCGGTGCTGCGGTCCGCTCAGCAGGCCCGATCGACCTGACCAGGGGCCGACACCCCTGGAGGCGGCCACCTCTCGCTTGTCTCGCACCGGCCCGGTCAGCCGTGCGGCCTGGAGCCGCGAGATGACCGTCGCAGCTCGTTCCGGGAGCAGCTACGGCGTACGGGCATGCAGTGCGAACGGCGAGAGGACCCCGGCCGGGTGCCGGGGTCCTCTCGCCGTTCGGAACTGTGTCAGTGGCTGCCGGCGAGTTCGCCGGAGAGCTTGCGGTGAAGGCCGGCGCTGGTGTCGTTGAGGCCGGTGATCTCGACGGTCTTGCCGCGCTGCTCGTACTTGGTCTCGATCGCGTCCAGGGCGGCGACGGAGGAGGCGTCCCAGATGTGGGCGGCGGAGAGGTCGACGATGACCTTGTCGGGGTCGGCGGCGTAGTGGAACCGGCCGACGAGGTCGTTGGAGGAGGCGAAGAACAGCTCGCCGGTCACCGTGTACAGGACGCTCGTGCCGCTCGGGGCGACGAGCCGGGTGACCTCCGCGAGGTGGGCGACGCGCTTGGCGAAGATGACCATGGCGGTGACGGAGCCGACGACGACGCCGATGGCGAGGTTGTGGGTGGCGACGACCGCGGCGACGGTGATCACCATGACGCCGATCTCGCCCGCGGGCATCCGCTGGAGCGTCCTGGGCGCGATGGAGTGCCAGTCGAAGGTCGCGAACGACACCATGACCATCACCGCGACCAGGGCGGCCATGGGGATGTCGGAGACGACCGGGCCGAAGGCGATGCACAGCACCATCAGGAACGCGCCGGCGAGGAAGGTGGACAGGCGGGTGCGGGCGCCGGAGACCTTCACGTTGATCATCGTCTGCCCGATCATGGCGCAGCCGCCCATGCCGCCGAAGAACCCGGTGACGATGTTGGCGACGCCCTGGCCGATGGACTCACGGGTCTTGTTCGAGGGGGTGTCGGTGATGTCGTCGACCAGCTTGGCGGTCATCAGCGACTCCATCAGGCCGACCAGCGCCATGGCGAAGGCGTACGGAGCGATCGTCGTCAGCGTGTCGAGGGTGAACGGCACATCCGGCAGGCCCGGCACCGGAAGGGAGGACGGCAGCGCGCCCTTGTCGCCCACGGTGGGCACGGCGATCCCGGCCGCCACGGTGATGGCGGTCAGGATGGCGATCGACACCAGCGGGGCGGGGATCATGGTGGTGATCTTCGGGAGGAACACCATCAGCGCCAGCCCGCCGATGATCAGCGGATACACGGCCCACGGGACATCGCGCATCTCGGGAACCTGGGCCATGAAGACGAGGATCGCGAGCGCGTTGACGAAGCCGACCATCACGCTGCGCGGGACGAACCGCAGCAACCTCGCCACGCCGACCGCGCCCAGGATCACCTGGAAGACGCCGGCCAGGATGACGGCGGCGATCAGGTGGCCCAGGCCGTGCTCGCGGTTCAGGGGTGCGGTGACGAGGGCGACGGCGCCGGTGGCGGCCGAGATCATCGCCCGCCGGCCGCCCACGACCGAGATGACCACGGCCATGGTGAAGCAGGTGAACAGGCCGACCGCGGGGTCGACACCGGCGATGATCGAGAACGAGATCGCCTCGGGGATCAGAGCCAGCGCGACGACCAGGCCCGCGAGGACCTCGGTGCGCCAGACCTTCGGGCTGTTCAGCCAGTCGGGCTTGAGGCCGCGCAGCCACGCGGCGGGAGTCACAGCGGCAGAAGACAAGGAGACGCGTACCTGTCGTGCTCGGGCACACCCCTACGGCAGGCGGGGCGCGCGGGAAGGGCGCGCGGGGAACCGGGACGGCACCCCGCGCACAGCCCGCAGAACGGGGCCGGACGTGCGGGAAGGCAGACGCGAGACGGCGGCGCGCGCGGGCGCCTCGCGGCTCACGTCGGAGGGCGAAGGGTCACGGCGGGCAGGCGGCGGCGATCGGCGTCATGGGCTCGCGCACGCTCTCTCCCGCAAGAATCGGATCTTCGCCGGGGGCGCCATCGGCCCCGGAAACGGCAGCAGCGGGGCGGCCGAGCCACCCCTCACCAGCAACTCTACCCTAACGTTAGAGTTAAGGTTGGTGGTGTCGTACGGGACGCGGCCCACCACGACGGGAAGGCCAGGGGTACGGGCGTGGACGGCAAGCACATGCAGATCGGCGAGGTCGCCGCGCGAACGGACCTGTCCCTGCGCACCATCCGGCACTACGAGGAGACCGGCCTGGTCATCCCCTCCGCCCGCTCCCAGGGCGGCTTCCGCCTCTACACCGAGGCCGACGTCGCCCGCCTCATGGTCATCCGCCGCATGAAGCCGCTCGGCTTCACCCTGGACCAGATGCGCGACCTCCTGGACGCCACCGACCGCCTTGATGACGGCGCGGATCTCGGCGCCGACGAGCGCGAGGCGCTGCTGGAGCGCGTGCGGACCTACCGGCAGGCCGCCGCCGAGCAGGTCGAGAAGCTCCGCGTTCAGCTCTCCCGCGCCGAGGACTTCGCCGGCACTCTGGGCGCCCGCCTGGAACAGACCGCTCCAGCCGGCCGCATGGCGAACCGGGCCGTTTCGCGCCCGGGGGAGTGATCCCCGGATCCCATGGGGCGAGGCGCTCGCGGCCCGGTGACGGCCCGGTCCCTGGCCCCCGCCCCGCGCGCCCGGGCCGGCTGCGGGGCCGGGGCCGGGGCGGCGGGGCGGGGGGCCGGGGCGTCAGCCGCGGGCGGCCGGGTGGCCGGCGCCGCGGGTGAGGCGGTAGCCCCCGATGCCGGCCATGGCCGCGAGCACCGCGCCCCCGGCGGTCCACAGCCAGCGGGTGGACCACAGGCCGGACGACCAGCCGTCCTCCGGCTCCACCGTGGCGGACGAGCCCTGCATCAGCGGGGCGGCCAGGCTGCCGTCGACGGCCGCCGCACCGCCCGCGTCGTCGAGGGTGACGTCCAGCGCCGCGTCGAGGGGCTGACCGATGTCGCCGGCGGCCAGCCGCACCGCCGTCAGACGCACGTAGTACGCGCCCGGCAGCGGGTCGTTCGCCCACGGTTCGGCGAAGGCGCGCACCGTGCGGAGGTGGCAGGCGAGCTCGACCGACGTCGTGCCCGCCGCCACGGCCTTCGTCTGGCTGCCGAAGCGGCAGGCCTGGCGGCGCCGGAGGCCGTCGTAGACGTCGATCTGCCAGGTCGATCCCGCCCGGAGCGCGGCGCTCTCCGACAGCTTCACGGTGGCGCGGACGGTGGCCCGCGCGCCCGCGTCGGCCGCGAACTGCCAGTACAGGTAGTCACCGGTCGACGCCGGGGCGGTCGCGCGCTGTCCGGGGCGCACGGCGGTGGCCGTCCGGAAGGACGTGCCCGCCTCCGTCGGAGCCGCGGCGCCGCCGTCCTCACCGGCCGGGCTCGGCGACGGGGCCGCCGCCGCCGCGCCCGGCAGGCCCAGCAGCGCGGAACCGGCCAGAACCGCGGCCGCCGTCAGGATCCGTACCGTACCCATCAGTTGGTCCTCCACACCGAGATGCGCCAGCGTGACAGCCAGCCCCACACCACACCGGCCACGAAGCCGGTGAGGACCAGCACGCCCAGCAGCCACCAGCCGTGACCGAGGCCCAGGAAGGCGGCGTCCGTGCCCTCGTCGGGGCCGTCCACGAGGGCGACGCTCAGCTCCACGGGAAGACCGGGCTCGGTCTTCACCCCGGCGCCGGCGGAGAAGGAGTTGCTGACCCGCAGGCACACCGTCTCGGCCGCCGGCTTGCCGGAGCCGTCATCGTCGTCGGCGTCGCTCTCCGGCCGGGGGTAGCGCAGACCGGTCGACACCACGTCCGTACGGCCGTCCCCGGCGGCCTCACCGCGCACGATCTCCCGGCCGCGCAGGGTCGACGCCCGCAGCAGTACGCCGTAGTCGCGGTTGACCGCCCGGTCGGCGGCGACGCTCACCGAGGCGCGCAGCTCCTGGCCCGGCAGCACCTCCACGCGGTACCAGCGGTGCTCACCGAACGCCTCCCGGTCGGTGTACAGCCCCGGCTTCAGCGCCGGCGCCTTCTCGCACGCGTCCGCGCCCCGGGCGGCGACCGGTGTGAGCGTGGGTTCGGCCGCCCGGTCCACCAGTTGGCTGACCCGGTCCGACAACTCCTCCGTGTGCCGGACCGACGTGTACGTCCCGCCGGTGGCCTCCGCGATGCAGACGAGCTGCGCGCGGGTCCTGGCGTCCGGCACCAGGCCGAGCGTGTCGATGGTGAGGTGGATGCCCTTGGCCGCGATCTCGCGTGCCACCTCGCACGGGTCGAGCGGGGCACAGGTGTCTTCGCCGTCGGTGATGAGGACGATCCGCCGGGTGGCGTCACCGCCCTCCAGGTCGTCGGCCGCACCGAGGAGCGCCGGTCCGATCGGGGTCCAGCCGGTCGGCGCCAGGGTGGCCACCGCCGTCTTGGCCTCGGTCCGGTCCAGCGGGCCGACCGGATAGAGCTGCCGGGTGTCCTTGCAGCCGGTCTTGCGGTCCTTGCCGGGGTAGTCGGCGCCGAGCGTGCGGATGCCGAGCTGCACCTCCGGCGGCACGGCGTCCAGCACCTCGTTGAACGCCTGCTTCGCCGCCGCCATGCGGGACTTGCCGTCGATGTCGGTCGCCCGCATGGAGCCGCTGACGTCCAGCACCAGTTCGACCTTGGGTGCCTGCTCGCCGGCAGGCGCGGTATCCGCGTGGGCGGCCGCCGGGAACAGTGCGCCCGTCCATGTGACCAGCAGGCCGCACACCCCGGCCGCCAGTCGCCTTCTTGTGATCATCGCCGGATCATATTGATCCGGGGCGGCGCTCCCCAACTCGGCCTGGTCCGCGCCCGTCGGCGGTGCTCACCGGGCGGCCCGGCCGGCCCGTTCCCGGCAAGGGCGCCGCCGGGTCAGGGTGTTCCGGCTGCGGCGTAGCGGTATCCCGTGGCGTCGAGCGTCGTGGTGTCCAGCACGTCCTTGACGGTCGTGGGCGGGGCGCCGGTGAAGTCCGGCAGCAGCGGCCTGATGTCCGGCTCGATGACCACGTCGTAGCCGGGAGCGGTCCCGACCCACGGCCACATCACGTCGTCCGGGCGGTGACCCGGGGGGATCTCCTCGCCGGTGAAGGGGGAGAGGGCGTCGGCCGGCGGGTAGTGGTCCTCCGGCTTGGACCCGGGGACGTCGTCCAGCCGCCGCCGTTGCCAGTCGGCCCACAGCCGGTCGACGTTGGCGTGGTGGAGCCAGAAGACGGGGTCGTTGGGGGAGTAGGCCTGGGACATGTGACCACCGATGAAGTTGTGGCCGCCGTTGTGGGTGGGGGTGGTGAGGGAACCCTGTTCCAGCACGAGCCAGAACGCCCAGAAGGGGTGGTCGTCGGGCAGTTCGTCCACCACGAGCTGAACGAGGTTCTGGATGCCGCTCAGGGTGGGCGGCCAGCCGAGCCCGGTGCTGCCGCGCGCCAGGCCGGTGCCGAACCCCTCCTCCAGGAGCGGGTGGACCGGGAAGCCGCCGGCACCGGGCGGCCACCAGGCGGGGCGGTCCGCCGGGGGGACGGGGTCGCGCAGCACGCTGTCGGCCAGCGGCACGGGTGCCCCGTCGTGCAGCGAGCCCAGGAAGTCGGGGGTGAACAGGCGGGCGAGGGCGGCCGGGTGGTCGGTCCAGTCCCAGTAGGGGATCGTCACACCGGGCACCTCCGCCTGGAGGGCCTTCTCGAACTCCCTGAGGTACTTGCGGTGCCAGGGGCAGAAGCCGATGTTCCAGTGGCCGAAGTTGACGGTCGTGTCCGGTGGCAGCCCGGGGCTGACGACGGCCATGACGGCCTTGTGCAGGGCCACGAACCGGTCGTAGACGCCGGCTCCGGCGGGCGCGCCGGGGGCGGGCCGGTGCTTGAGGCGGACCAGCGCCTCCAGGAACCGGTCGCGTTCCTGCGTCGTGAGGTCGACCGCGCTCTTACGGACGTCCATGGTTCCCGCCTCCCGGGTGGCCGCCGTGCCGGCCCGCGTGCGGGTCGTGGCCGTGGTCGTGCTGGTGGTCGTGGTCCTGGCGGCTGCCCGGGTCGCGGTCGTCGCCCCGGCCGTGGTCGTTGCCGTGACCGTGACCGGGGCCGTGCGGGTGGTCCGGGGGGTGGCCGCCGGACGCCGGGCCGTGCTCCATGTGGCCGGTCGCGGGCACCGCGTGCAGACCGGCGAAGAACGGGCGGTCCGGAGCACGGGTGAGCAGCCGCCGGGCCAGCGCGCGGAGCGTCTCGCCCGTCGTGGTGCGCAGCACCAGCTCGCTCTGGTACATGTTCGCGGGCCCGAGACCGATCCGGAGCGTCCCCCCGGCGCGGTCCGTCACGACCTCGACCGGCACCCGCTCGGTGCCGACCAGGCCGCAGAGGACGGTCCCCTCCAGATGACCGGCGAACTCCCGGAGCCCCTGGACGGTGCAGCCGTCGAACGGGGACAGCGTGGTGAGCAGGTCCAGGTGCTGGAACAGCATCCCCGGCCCGGTGACCGTGATCCGCAGGTCCGTGTCGTCGACGAGCAGGTCGATCAGGCTCGGTCCGCCCTTGAAGAGCATGGCCGCCGCCCTGCTCGGTACCTCGGTGGTCATGGGCCGCCTTCCCCGTGCCGTCCGTCGTGCCTTCCCGTGTCGGGCCGTGACGTCCGGCCCTCCTCCAGCGTCACGGTGGCGGACGCGCCCGGCGACCCCGGTCGCCCGTGCGGGTGGCCCGGCCGGCCCCGGACCGCGCGCCCCATCGGCCGCATCCGTCCCCTCGCCCCCATCGGCCGCATCCGCCCCCCTCGGCCCCGGCAGCCCCGACCGGCCCCGGGCCCCACACCCCCCAGCCCCGCCGGCCCGGTAGGCCCCGTCAGGCGACGTCGACGAGGGCGGCGAGGGCGCCCGCCAGCGCGTCCAGGCCCTCGGCGCGGGGCGCCCCCCGCCCGTCGAGGTACAGATCGCGCCGGATCTCCACCATCAGCGCCCCCACCCTGGCGTCCCGCCCGTAGTACCGCAGCGGTACGTACGTCCCGGCGAACGGGGTGTCCAGCGCCGTGCCGCCGAGGCCCGCGAACGCCCGCCGGGCCGCGTCCACCAGCGGCGCCGGCGTGTGGAACGGATCGGTGCCCAGGCAGACCGGCGGACGCGGCCCGTCACCGTGGAGCTCGTACGGCAACGCCTCGGCCGGGTACGAGTGGACGTCCAGGACCACGGCACGTCCGGCCGCCGCCAGCCGCCCGGCCACGGCCGCCGTCATCGCCTCGGCGTACGGGTGGAAATAGCGCTCGACCAGCGGCCGGGGGTCGGCGCCCTCGGGACGCAGCTCCTCCCGGTGCGTGGTGCGCGTGTAGACCGCGCCCATGCCCACCGCCGCCATCTCCTCGCGCTCGTCGGGAAACCGCTCCGGGTCGACGACCAGCCGGGACAGCCGGTTGACGAACCGCCAGGGCGTCAGGGCCGCGGCCCCGGCCGCGGCGGCGGCGATCTCCGCCGTGTACGCGTCCGTGATGTGGTCCAACTCCGCCTCCAGCGCCGCGTCGTCGAGGACGATCCCGGCGCGGACGTCGGCGGGGACCGCCCGGGCGGAGTGGGGGACGTGCAGGATCACGGGCGAATCCGGGTCGCCCGGGTGGAGTTCGAAGGAGGTGGGACTGTCGGTCATCGGGTTCCTCGCAGTGCGTCGTCACACCCGTCCCCGCGGGTAGGCGGGGGGCATGGGCGAGATCCTCATCGGTACATGTTCCTGGACGGACAAGGCACTTGTGGCGAGCGGGTGGTACCCGCCGGGCCGGCGCGACGCGGAGGGGCGGCTGCGGCACTACGCCGAACACTTCCCCGTGGTCGAGGTCGACGCCACCTACTACGCGCTCCCCAGCGCCCGGAACAGCCTGCTGTGGGCCCAACGCACCCCCGAGGGCTTCCGGTTCGACGTCAAGGCGTTCTCCCTGCTGACCGGTCATCCCACCCGGCAGGCCGCCCTCCCCGCCGACCTGCGCGGCCACCCCACCGGCGACCCCGGCCTCCTCGACGAGGTGTGGCACCGCTTCGGCGAAGCGCTGCGCCCGCTGCGGGAGGCGGACCGCCTCGGCACCCTCCTGTTCCAGTTCCCGCCCTGGTTCGGCCCCGGGGCCCGCTCGGAGACCGTGCTCCGCCGCACCCGCGCACGCGCCGACGGCTGGCCCGTGGCCGTCGAGTTCCGGCACCCCGGCTGGTGGCGGGAGGACCGACGGGCGGACACCACCGCCCTGTTGCGGGACCTGGACACCGCGGCCGTGGCCGTGGACATGGCCCAGGGCCTGCCCACCTCCCTGCCGCCGCTCGCCCCCGTCACCTCCGACGACCTCGCGGTGGTCCGCTTCCACGGCCGCAGCGCCGCCTGGGGCACCGGCACCAAGGAGGACCGCTTCCGGCACCGCTACACGGACGCCGAACTGGCGGAGTGGCTGCCCCGCCTCCGCGCCCTCGCCGACCGGGCCGCCCACGTCCACGTGCTGTTCAACAACTGCTGCGCCGACGCCGCCGTGCGGGCCGCCGAGGCCGCGCGCGACCTGATGGTCCCTGCCACACATCCTCGCCGGAGCACCGGGTAGACGCGCCGTACACCCACTGGAGGAGGTTCCATGTCCGGACTGATGACCCGTATCAAGCAGTTCACCCGCAGTCCCCAGGGGCAGCGGGCGATCGCGTCCGCCCGGCGCGCCGCCGCCGACCCGCGCAAGCGCGCCCAGGCCCGCCAACTGCTCGGCCGGCTGCGCGGCCGCCGGTGACCGGTACCGAGGAGGGCGAGCGGGCACATGGCCAAGGGAACACTGACGCGATGGGAACGAGCGCTGGAGCGCTGGCAGAGCGCCCTGGTCGCCAAGGCCCTCGGACACGATCCGGTCGAACTGCTCGACGCGCTGCGCCGTGAGTGCGACGCCCACGCCGTGGTGTGCAGCGAGAGCAGAGTGGTCGTCCCCAACGCGTACGAGGTGGAACTCGACGCACGGGTCTACCAGGAGCTGCTCCGCCGGGGCGGCGGCGAGGTCGGCCAGGAGCTGACGGACGCCCTCGCCCGCCACGGGGAGCGCCACGGCTACGAGTGGGCCGGACCCCTCACCGTACGCATCACCCCGGCCACCCGGCCGCCGGACGACCCCTACCGGGTGGTCGGCAGCCCCATGCCGCACGTCCGCGCCGACGCGTTCCCGGCGGCCGGCTGACCACGGCCGACCCGACGCGGACGGCCCCCCCGACCGCCGTTCCGACTGGCTGCCGGAGCCCGGAAGGGCGCAGCATGGGGTGGAGGCGACGGCCAGCGGCGCACGCCGGCGGCTTCCCGGGTACGGAGGCGGTGCACGCGTTGAGCGGGCAGATCTTTGCGACCTGCGGGGTGGAGCTGGCCGCTGTCTACGTGCCCTCCGAGAACATCGACGAGCTGCGTCTCGCCGAGGTGGCCGGGGACGCGGCCGGGCCGTACGAGATGCCGCCCTCGTACGCCCTGTCCGGCCGCTCGGCGGTGGCCGACGCCTGCCGCGCCGGACGGCCCCTGTGGCTGACGTCCCGCGCCCCGGACCCGGCCGGCGGCACCGGCGGCCTCGTACCACCGCCCGACGGCACCCGGCCGCCGGCCGACGGGCCGGTGCCGCCGCGGGACGGGCGGCTGCCGCCCGCCGACGGCCCGGTGTCGCTGGGCGCCCTGCCCCTGGGCGGGGACCCCCGGCTCCTGGGCTGCCTGCTGGTGCTCCGCAAGGACGGGCGCGGCTTCGACGCCGACCAGCGCGCCTTCCTGGAGCTGTACGCCGACCAGGCGGCGGCCGGGCTGGAGGCGGCCGCGGCCCGGGTCGTCCCGCCCGTCGAGACCGGCAAGCCCCCGGGCCCGGCGCTGCTGCCGCTGCGCGGCGGCACCTTCGTCCTGTCCCTCCGGACCGGCCGCATGGACGTGGACGCCCAGGTACTGCGCCTGCTCGGCGTGGCCCGGGCCGACTACGACGGGCACGTGTCCACGCTGCTGGAGTGCGCCGTCCCCGACGACGTCCCGGCCCTGATGTCGATCGTCGAACCGGACCGGGGGGCCGCCGCCCACCAGCAGCTCGCGTTCCGCGTGCGCCGCCCCGGCGGGGAACTGCGCTGGCTGGGGCTGCGCTGCCGCGTCCTGACCGCCCCGGACGGCAGACCCGAACGCATCCTCGGCGTCGTCGGCGACGCCTCCTACCTGCGGCCCACGCCCGACGAGGTGTCCCTGGTGCAGCGGCTGTCCGCCGCCCTGGCCGGCGCCACCACCATCCGGGACGTCAGCCGCGTGGTCGTCGAATCGCTGCGCACCCCGCTGGCCGCCGACCGTGTCGCCGTCGGCGAGCTGGAGGGCGACCGGCTGGTGGTCACCCTGCTCCACCCGCCGGAACCCGACGCCTGGCCGGAGGTGTGGCGCTCCGAGTGGCGCTCGGAATGGCCGGACGCCTCCTGCCAGTCCCTGCCCACCCTGGAGAGCGCCCTCCGGGAGGGCCATGTGGCGCTGTGGCCGCCGGGCGCCCCCCTGGAACCGGGCCTCGCGGGCATCGGTCCCGGCGGGCTCGCCGTGCTGCCCCTGCCGGCCGAGGGCCGGATGGTCGGGGTGTGCCTGGTCGGGTGGGAGGGCGAGCACCGCTTCGGACCGGAGGAACGGTCCCTGCTGACGGCGACGGCCGGTCTGGTCGGCCAGGCCCTCACCCGGGCCCACGCCCTCAACGCCGGGCACGAACTCGCCACGATGCTCCAGCGGAGCCTGCTGCCCCGCAAGCTCCCGGCCCTGCCGGGCGGGGAGGCCGTCGCCCGGTACCTGCCCGCGACGGTCGGCCTCGAAGTGGGCGGCGACTGGTACGACGTCATCCCGCTCGCCGACGGGCACGTGGCCCTGGTCATCGGCGACGTACAGGGCCACAGCGCCGGCGCGGCCACCATCATGGGGCAGATGCGGACCGCGATCAGGGCCTACGCGGTGGAGGGACACCCGCCCGACGTGGTGGTGGCCCACGCCAACCGGCTCCTCGTCGGCATGGAGACCGACCTGTTCGCCACCTGCGCCTACGTCGACCTCGACATGGAGGAGGGCCTCGCCTGGATCGTCCGGGCCGGGCACCTGCAGCCGCTGCTGCGCCTGCCCGACGGCACCTCCGAGGCGCTGGAGGTCGAGGGCGGCCCACCCCTGGGCGTCATGGTGGAGGCCGACTTCCCGCTGACCGAGGTCGGCCTCGCGCCCGGCACCCTGATCGCCCTGCTCACCGACGGCCTGGTGGAGTCGGCGACCCTCCGCCTGGAGGACGGACTGCGCGCGGTGTGCGAGGCGCTGCGGACCGCCGATCCGGCCGACCCCGGGCGGGTCGCCGACGAACTGGTCGCAGGCACCCGCCGGCGCGACGACGACGTGGCGCTCCTGCTGCTGCGCTACGACGGTATGCGGGTCCGTCCCATCCGCGCCCGGTGGGCGGTGTGGCGGCTGCCCGACGCCGTGATGCACGCCCGCCGTTTCGCGGCCCGCACTCTGCGCGGCTGGGGTGTCGCCGAGGAGGTCGACATGGCCCTGCTGGTGGTGTCCGAGCTGGTGACGAACGCCATCGCGCACACCCAGGGGGAGGTACGGCTCGATCTGACGCTGGCGGGGGACCGGCTGCGCATCGCGGTGAACGACGCCTCGCCCCGGACCCCCGTCAAGTCCCCCAGCGTGGACTGGGAGGCCACCGGCGGCCGGGGGCTCATGCTCGTCGAAGCGCTGTCCACCTCCTGGGGTTCGGTGCCGCTGAGCGGCGGCAAGCAGGTGTGGTGCGAGGTCGCCCTGTCCCCGCGCGAGCCGGTCGCCGGCGACGGGGACCGGCGGAGGTGACCGGGATGAGCGGGTGGTCGCGCGGGACGCGCGGGAACGGGACGGCCGGGACGCACGGGCCCCACGAGCCGGGGACGGCGCGCCGCCGCCGGCTGGTGCCCGCGGCCCTGCTGGCCGCCGCGCTGGCCCTCACCTCCGGCCTGACGGCCTGCGGCAAGGCCGCCGAGGTACGCGACCCGGGCGAGCGGGTCGACCGCGACGGCCGCACGATCGGGCTGCTGCTGCCCGACAACACCAACCGCTTCGACGCCTTCGACCGGCCCCTGATCATGGAGCGGATCGCCCGGACGTGCCCCGAGTGCGACGTCGAGTTCGCCAGCGCGCAGGCCGACGTGGCGACCCAGCAGCAGCAGGTCGACGCGATGATCACCAAGGGGGTCCGGGTGCTGGTCCTCGACGCCGTCGACTCCAAGTCGCTCCGCTCCTCGGTCGAGCGGGCGCGGGAGGCGGGCATCGACGTCGTCGCCTACGACCGGCTGGTGGAGGGCCCGGTCTCCGCGTACGTCTCCTTCGACGGCGAACGCGTGGGGCGGCTCCAGGGCGAGGCGCTCCTGAGGGCCCTCGGGGACGACGCGCGCGGCGGCCAGATCGTGATGATGAACGGCGCCGCCACCGACCCCAACTCGGCCTGGTTCAAGAGGGGCGCGCTCGCGGCCCTGGAGGGGAAGGTCACGATCGGGAAGGCGTACGACACCACCGAGTGGCGGCCGCTGTACGCCCACATCAACATGTCGGGGGCCATCGCCTCCCTGGGCGCCGACCGCATCGACGGCGTGTACTCGGCCAACGACGGCCTCGCCTCCGGGATCATCTCCGCCCTCAAGTCGGCCAAGATCCGGCCGCTGCCCCCGGTGACCGGGCAGGACGCGGAGCTCGCCGCGATCCAGCGGATCGTCGCGGGGGAGCAGTTCATGACCGTCTACAAGCCCTTCCGGCTGGAGGCGTACGCGGCCGCCGACATGGCCGTCGCACTGGCCCGCGGGCAGCGGCCGGACCGTGTGGCGACCGGGAAGGTCGACAGCCCCACCACGCGCGGCATTCCGTCCGTTCTGCTCATGCCGGTCTCCGTGACTGCCGACAACATCAGGGAGACCGTGATCAAGGACGGCATGTACACGGTCGACCAGATCTGCACCCCGAAGTACGCGGCCGGCTGCGAGCGGGCCGGACTGACCCCGTAGGGGCCCGGGAGGACGCCGGGAGGGGTGCCGCACGGCGAGGAAGTGGGTCACCGATGGCAGCACCGCCCCTGCTGGCGCTGAAGGGCGTCTCCAAACGGTTCGGCGCCGTGCGGGCGCTCGCGGACATCGACCTGGAAATCCGCGCGGGCGAGGTCGTCGCCCTGGTGGGTGACAACGGGGCCGGCAAGTCCACGCTGGTGAAGGTCATCGCCGGGGTGGACGCAGCCGACCGGGGGACCATCGAATGGGAGGGCCGGCCGGTCCACCTCACCCGGCCGCACGACGCGCAGGCGCTGGGCATCGCGACCGTGCACCAGGACCTGGCGCTCTGCGACAACCTCGACGTCGTCGGCAACCTGTTCCTGGGCCGGGAGATCCACCGGGTGGGCGTCCTGGACGAGGTGGAGATGGAGCGCCGCACCCTCGGTCTCCTCGACAGCTTCGCCATCCGGATGCCGAGCGTGCGGGTCCCCGTCGCCTCCCTGTCCGGCGGCCAGCGGCAGACCGTCGCCATCTCCCGGTCGCTGCTGGGCGAACCCCGGCTCGTGCTGCTGGACGAGCCGACCGCCGCGCTGGGCATCGAACAGACGGCCAGGGTCCTCGACCTCGTGGACCGGCTGCGCGAACGGGGGCTCGGTGTCCTCCTCATCAGCCACAACATGGGGGACGTCAAGGCCGTCGCGGACTGGATCGCCGTGCTCCGCCTCGGCCGGAACAACGGCTTCTTCGACGTGACCACGACCTCCCACGAACAGATCATCTCCTCCATCACCGGGGCCACGGACAACGCCGTCACCCGCCGCGCGTCGCGCGACTGGGAGGCCGGCTGATGAGCGGTACGGGCGGTGGGGGTGGCGTGAGCGGTACGGGCGGGGGCGCGGGCGGTACGGGCGGTGGCGCGGCAGGGGGCGCCACCCCGACGGCGTACTCCGTAGCCGGGCTCAGGCAGAGCCTCCGCAGCGGGGAACTCGGCTCCCTCCCCGTCCTGCTGAGCCTGGCGGCGATCTGGCTGATCTTCGTGATCCTCGACGAGAAGTTCCTCTCGCCGCGCAACCTGTCCAACCTGAGCGTGGACATCGTGGGCACCGGGATGATCGCCGTGGGTGTCGTCTTCGTCCTGCTGCTGGGGGAGATCGACCTGTCCGTCGCCTCCGTGAGCGGTCTCGCGGCGGCCGTGTTCGCCGTGCTGAACGTGCAGCACGGCATGGCGGAGGGGCCCGCCGTCGTGGTCGCGGTGGTCCTCGGGGCGGCGATCGGGGCGGCGCAGGGGTTCTTCTTCGCGCGGGTCGGGGTGCCCGCGTTCGTCGTCACCCTGGCCGGCCTGCTGGGCTGGAACGGGCTGATGCTCTACATCCTCGGGTCGAGCGGCACCGTCAACCTCGACGACGAGGGCCTGGTCGCCCAGCTCACCGGCCACTACTTCACTGACGTGGCCGTCGCGTACGGGGTGGCGGCGCTCGGCACGGCGGGCTACTTCCTGGTCTCCTTCCGGGACGCACGGCGCCGCGTGGCCGCCGGGGTGCCGTCCCGGCCCCTGCCCGCCATCGCCGTACGCACCGGGGCGCTGGCCCTGGTCGCCTTCGCCGCCGCGTTCGTGCTCAACCGCTTCCAGGGGCTGCCGCTGGCCCTGCTGGTCTTCCTCGTGGTCCTCGTCGGCCTGGACCACGTCCTGCGCCGCACCGTCTACGGGCGCATGGTCTTCGCGATCGGCGGGAACGTGGAGGCCGCCCGGCGGGCCGGGCTCGGAGTGGTGTGGGTCCGGATCTCGGTGTTCGCCGTCTCGGGCACCATGGCCGCGGTCGGCGGGCTCTTCCTGGCCTCCCGGGTCACCTCGGCCAGCCAGGCCTCGGGCGGCGGCAACCTGCTGATGAACGTGATCGCCGCGGCCGTCATCGGGGGCACCAGCCTCTTCGGCGGGCGCGGCAGGGTCTGGTCGGCGCTGCTGGGCGTGCTGGTCATCCAGTCGATCGCCTCGGGCGTGGCCCTGCTGGGCATCCAGGCGGCCGTCCAGTTCATGATCACGGGCGGGGTGCTGCTGGTGGCCGTGGTCATCGACTCCCTGTCGCGGCGGGCCCAGAAGGCCCACGGCCGGGTCTGACCGTACGGCCGCATCCGGCCGTACCAGCCGCGTCGGCCCCTGCGGGCACCGCGCTCCGGTCCCGGCGGCCGGTCACCGGACCGGCCGCCGGGGCGGCGGGATCAGCGGGTCATCACCGGGCCACGCGACGGCGGCCCAGGAGGACGCCCAGAGCGATCATGCCCACGCCCAGCGCGAAGTGCAGCCAGTCGTCGGCCCTGTTGACCGGGACGAAGTTGGCTCCGCTGTCGTGGTCGATGAGGAGCCCGTACAGCCACAGCGCCAGGTAGACCACGCCACCGCCGACGAGGAACGACCGGGCGGTCGAGGCCGCGCGCGACATGGAGAGCCCGGCGAGGCCGAAGAGCAGGTGGACGAGGTTGTGCAGGATCGACACCTGGAACACGCCCAGCAGCTTGGCCTCCGAGTCGTGCCCGGCGAAGGTGAGCGTGTCGTAGTCGGTGGTGATCCCGGGGATGAAGCCCAGGACGCCCACCAGCAGGAACACGGCGCCCACCAGCAGGGCCGCCTGCTGTACGCGGGTCCGGGGATACGCGGCGGCGTCACTGGCGTCACGGAAAGCGTTCATGGTCCGCTCCTTGTCGTGGTGACGGACGGGGAGTACCCCCGTCCGCGCTGTTCATCCCGTCCCCGGTCTCACTTGGTCGGATCATGACCCCAGTTCATCAAGGAGTGCCGCCACCGGGTGTCCGCGACGTCCCCGTCGGGGCGCTGGGACACGTGCCGGTGCACGTACCCCACGACCTTGCGCATGTGCGCGACGTCGTCCTCGGTCAGATCCGCCTTCCTGGTGCGCAGGAGGTCCACGATGCGCCGGCCCGAGGCGTGGCCGACGCTCTCCCCGGAGCCGTCGGACTGCCCGACGGCCCGGGACTCGTCGGTCTCCAGCCACTTCTCCATCTCGCCCGCGGTCATGTTCACCGCCTCGTCGAAGCGCCGCAGGGTCTCCTCCCGGTCCTGTGTCCCGCCGCTCACGAGCGTTCGCCCTTCTTGCGCAGCGACTCCGGCTTGTGGACCGCGCGACCGCCGGACTTCTCGCTCTCGACCTCGTACTGCGGCTCGTCCTTCGACGCGGCGACCGTCCGTCCGGCCGCCTCCGTGCGGCTGGTGATCTTCTTCTTCACCTTGCCGCGGACGGACTTCCCGTGGCTGCTCCAGGTGACCTCGTCACCCTTGCTCAGCTTCTTGTCCTTGCTCATGGGACGCCTTTCCCTCGGATCCCCGCGTGCACCGGGGGGTGCACGGGCTCGGGCCTCCGGTGTCTGTTCCCGTCACGGCACGCCGGTGGATGCGCCGGGGCGCCTTCGGGGGAGAAGTCCACTCCATCGCCGTAGTGCCGGCGCGCCCCCGGCCGCCGGGGATGGTGTACGGGTCAGGGCCGCAGCGCCGCTTCCAGGGTGTCCAGCGCCTCGGCGAGCCCCGGCGGCCGGAGCAGCCCCGGCGCGGTCCGCCCGGCCCAGCCCGGGCCCAGGGCCAGGACGACGGGCCGCCGGCGGGCGCCCCGGACACCCCACTCCATGCCCGCCACGTGCTGCGCGAGCGGCCGGCTGGCGGTCGTCCGGGACTGGGCCCACAGGCCCACCGCGGCCGGTCCGGTCCGGCGCACCGCCTCGACGAGCGCCTCCACCGGCAGGGCCGCGCCGAACATGCGCACCAGGAACCCCCGCTCGGCGAGGGCGGTGGTCAGTGCCTCCAGCGCCAGCGTGTGGTTCTCGCCGGGCACGCAGGCCAGCACCACGGTGGCGCCCCGCGGGCCGGCCGGAGCCGGGGGCGCGGCCCGCCGCAGGGCGCCGGACACGTGCCAGGACAGGAAGTGCTCGACCTCGACGTACCGCTCGCCGGACGTCTCCCACTTGCGGCCGACGGCCTGGAGCGTTGGCATGATCACCTCGTTCCAGGCCGTGACCGGCCCGTACGCGGTGATCACCTCCGACAGCAGCCCCTCCAGGGCCGGGGCGTCCAGGCGCAGCGCGGCCCGGGCGAGCCCCTTGCACTCCTGGCGTACGTCCCCGAGTTGCAGTCCGGTGCGGGCCCGGCCGGGGACGCTGCCGCGCGGGACGGGCCGCGTCCCGCCGGGGCGGCCGCCGGGTCCCGCAGCCCCGGGGGCGCCCGTCCCCGCGACCCCGTCGCGGACCATGCGGGCCGCCTCGGCGGGCGGCACTCCCGTGGACGTCAGGGCGCACATGCGCTCCAGCCGGGCGATGTCCCCGGGGGTCCAGCGCCGGTGCTTGCCGCCCGAGTGGGCGGCGGGCCCCATGCCGTAGCGACGGTCCCAGGAACGCAGGGTCGTCGCGGCGACGCCCAGACGCCTCGCGACCTCACCGGTCGTCAGCCCGCCGTGCTCGGGCGGGGCGCCGGGCTCGGGGGGCCGTCCGTGGTCGGGGAGTCGGCCGGGGGAACGCTCTCCGTCAGTAGCCACCCGGCCAGCCTACGACGCACAAACGATGCATGTTGCTTGCGTCGTTCGTGCGTCCAAGACTGGAGCCACACGGTGCCCGAAGGCGCCCGGACCGCCACGGTTCCGCCCCCCTTCCGCCTCTTCCCCGCCATCGGCGCACCGCGCGGCAGGCCCCGGCAGAAGGCCCGGCAGGAGGACGTAACCATGAGCCCGACCACCCACCGCGCGCCTTCCCGGCCCGCCGCCCCGGGCGCGGCGTTCGAACAGGCGCTCCAGACGGGCTTGCTGGCCTCCGACGAGAGCGCGTTCGCCGCGATCTACCGGCGGTGGAGCCCCCTCGTCCACACCATGGCCGCCCGCTCGCTCGGCGACGCCCGGGAGGCCGAGGACGTCACCCAGCAGGTCTTCCTCGCGGCCTGGCGCGGACGGGCCGGCTTCCACCCCGAGCGCGGGCCGCTCGGCGCGTGGCTCGTCGGCATCGCCCGCCGCAAGACCGTGGACGCGCTGGCCGCCCGGACGCGCCGCCTCACCCTCGTCGACGCGGCGGTCCGCGCGGCGGAGGCCGCCGGCGTACCGCACCCCGCCGCCCCGGCGGCCGACCGGGTGCTGGACCGGGTGCTCCTGACCGAGGAACTGGCGCGGCTTCCCCGGCAGCAGCGTGAGGTGCTGTGCCTGGCCTTCTACGAGGACCTGACCCAGACCCAGATCGCCGAGCGCACCGGCATCCCGCTCGGCACCGTCAAGAGCCACACCCGGCGGGGACTGCACCGGCTGCGGCACCGCATCTCGACCGGCCCCGCCCGGACCGCCCCGCCGTCCGGACGGGCACCCTCCGCCTGACGCACCGACAGCCATGCCGGCCCCGGCGGCCGCACGAGGCCGACCCACCGTACGCGGCCCGGCGGCCGCACGAGGCCGATCCACCGTGCCCGGCCCGGCGGCCGTACGGGGCCTGGTGGCCACGGTCCGGCCGGCCCGGTGGCACCGGAAGCCCGGTGGCACCGGAACGGCGGCGCCCTGGACGGGGCGGCCCCGCCTTGTGCCAACGCCATTGACCCGCCGGCGGCCGCCCCGCTTCGATACCCCCATGCAGACCCCTCGCCACGCCGACCTCGTCTTCACCGGTGGCCCCGTCCTCACCCCCGACAACGCGCCCGGCCCCGACGGGGCACTCGCGACCGCGACCGCGGTCGCCGTCACCGGCGGCCGGATCAGCGCCGTCGGCGACCCGGACCACGTGCATGAGCTGATCGGCCCCAGGACGGAGGTCGTCGACCTCGCGGGACGGCTGCTGCTCCCCGGGTTCCAGGACGCGCACGTCCACCCGGTCCCCGCCGGGCTGGAGTCCGCCCGGTGCGACCTGACGGCGGCGGACACCGCCGCCGACACCCTCGCGGCCGTACGCGCCTACGCGGCCGCCCATCCCGACCGGGAGTGGATCACCGGCGGAGGCTGGGCCATGGAGGCGTTCGACGGCGGCACGCCCACCAAGGACCTCCTCGACCCGGTGGTCCCCGACCGCCCGGTCTACCTGCCCAACCGGGACCACCACGGGGCCTGGGTCAACAGCCGCGCCCTGGCCCTCGCCGGCATCACCCGTGACACCCCCGACCCGTCCGACGGACGCATCGAGCGCGACGCTGCCGGCGAACCCACCGGCATGCTCCAGGAAGGGGCCATGGAACTCGTGGGGCGGCTCACCCCGCCCTCCACCGCCGCCGAACGGCTGGCCGCCCTGCTGCACGCCCAGCGCACCCTGCACGCCCTGGGCGTGACCGCCTGGCAGGACGCCCTCCTCGGTGGCTTCCTCGGCATGGACGACCCGTCGGACGCCTATCAGACCGCCGCCCGCGACGGCACGCTGACCGCCCGCGTCGTGGGCGCCCTGTGGTGGGACCGCGAACGCGGCGCCGAACAGATCCCCGAACTGGTCGCACGGCGGGCCGCCCTCGGCCACGGCCGGTTCCGCGCCGGCACCGTCAAGATCATGCTGGACGGCGTCGCCGAGAACGGCACCGCCGCCCTGCTCGCCCCCTACCTGGACCGCTGCGGCTGCGCCACCGCCAACAGCGGCACCAGCTTCATCGACCGCGACCGCCTCCCCGGCTACGTCACCGCGCTGGACGCCCTCGGGTTCCAGACGCACTTCCACGCCCTCGGCGACCGCGCCGTGCGCGACGCCCTGGACGCCGTCGAGGCGGCCCGCGCGGCCAACGGCCCCCGCGACACCCGCCCGCACCTCGCGCACCTCCAGGTCGTCCACCCCGACGACGTCCCGCGCTTCGCACGGCTCGGCGCCACCGCCACCGTCCAGCCCCTGTGGGCCGCGCACGAACCGCAGATGGACGACCTGACGATCCCCTTCCTCGGCCCCGAACGGACCGCCCGGCAGTACCCGTTCGCCGCGCTGCTCCACGCGGGCGCGACCCTCGCCGCGGGCAGCGACTGGCCGGTCAGCAGCCCCGACCCCCTTCAGGGGGTGCACGTCGCCGTCAACCGCGTCCTGCCCGGCGGGAGCGGGCCCGTCTTCCTGCCCGGCCAGCGCATCGGCCTGACCGCCGCGCTCACGGCGTACACCGCCGGCTCCGCGTACGTGAACCACCTCGACGACACCGGCAGCGTACGGACCGGGGCCCTGGCCGACCTGGTCGTCCTGGACCGCGACCCGTACGCCGGACCGCCGGAGGCCATCGGTGCGACCCGGGTCGCGCTCACCTACGTGGAGGGCGAGCGCGTCCACGCGGCCGACGACGCGTGACGGCGCGCGACGGCGTGCCGGCGGGCGGGCCCATCGGGCCGGGTCAGCCCAGCTTCTTGAGCAGTTCGGCGGCGAGCGGGGCCGAGGAGGCCGGGTTCTGGCCGGTCACCAGATTGCGGTCGACGACCACGTGCGGCGCCCACGGCTCACCCTCCCGGAAGTCGGCGCCGATGCCCTCCAGCCGGTCCTGGAGCAGCCACGGCGCCTTCGCCGCGAGACCGGCCTGGGTCTCCTCGGCGTTGGTGAACCCGGTCAGCCGGTAGCCCGCGAAGGCGTTGGAGCCGTCCTCCCGGCGGGCGGCGAGCAGCGCGGCCGGGCCGTGGCAGACCACGCCGAGCGGCGTCCCCGACTCCAGCACGCCGGTCAGCAGGCGGCCCGACTCCGCGTCCACCGCCAGGTCCTCCATGGGGCCGTGCCCGCCCGGGACGAACACCGCGGCGTACTCGGCGGGGTCCACGTCCGCGAGGGCCACCGGACGGTGCAGTTCGGTGAGGGACGCGAGGGTGCGCTCGACCCGGTCGGCGCCGTCCTGGCCGCCGTTGACCTCGGCGGCCAGGCTCGCCCGGTCGACGGTGGGCACGACGCCGCCCGGGGTCGCGACCACGACCTCGTGGCCGACCGCCGTGAACGCCTCGTACGGGGCCACGACCTCCTCGGCCCAGAAGCCGCTGGGGTGCTTGGTGCCGTCCGCCAGCGTCCAGTGGTCGGCGCCGGTCATCACGAAAAGGATCTTCGACATGGTGTGTCTCCCAGGTGTGCGGTCGATGTCCTCGACCGTACGGCCGGGCACCTGGAGCGAACCAATGGGTGAGCCTATCGGCGGTATCGGTTTTCCTATGCCGGGCGGGCCGGGTGCGCCGTGATGGAGGCCACCGGGGCCGTCTCGCTCAGGTGTCCCACCTGGTGCCGGCCCCGGTCACCGCCGGCCGGCGTGCCGGATATCGCCGCCGTGGCCGGAGCGGCGGCCGGGGCCGCCTTGCTGCGCTCCTCGGGCGCGTGTGCCACCGAGGACCAGGTACGCAGCCGGTGGCTGACCGCGTCGTCCAGGCTCACCGGCGCGCCCCGCTGCTCGGCCAGCCGGCCGGCCTCCCGGCCGAGCGCCGCGATGTCGTCCCACCGCAGTCGCAGGACCACCGACACCTCCGCGCTGCCGTCCGGAAGCCCTCGCATCGTCGCCTCGTCACGCTCGCTCATCGCCGCTCCTGTCTGTCGCAGAGACGTTTCACCGCACCAGTACGGACCACCCCCGCGTTCCGTTCAGCACCCGCCGCCGACCGGTCCCCGCCCCATGGGCCGAACGGGCGAGCGGGCATCCACGGGTGCACGCTGGAGGGGTGACGGAGTGACCTGGAGGTGTGAGTGATGAAGACGATCGTCGGATGGCACGTGGAACTCGAGTTCACCGAGGACGAGGACACCGGCAGGACCCGCGCGGCCTGCATGGTCAGGCTCCCGGACGGCACCGAACTGCGCGCTCACGGCCATGCCAAGCGGCACCCGGACGACAGCGAGCAGCAGCGCGTCGGCGAGGAGATCGCCGCGGCCCGCTGCCTCAACGAGCTCTCCCGGAACCTGATGAAGAAGGCCGGGGGCGAGATCGAGGAGGTGACGCACATACCGGCCCACCTGGCCATGTGACGCGCCCGCCGCACCGCCCGCCGAGCCTCCGCCCGGCCCCGCCCGCCGGGTCCCGCCGTGGCGCCCCCGCCCGGTCCCGGACACGCCTGTGCCGAAAACGGGGTCATGATCGCGGAGGGAGGGGGCACACGAGGGCCCGAGGGAACCGATGCGGTCGACACCCGGCGTACGGCCGGGGCTGTCGGGTCCCGGGAAGGACGCAACAGCACATGTCGCAGGTCGAGGAATCCATCGAGGTCCGCGTGCCGGTGCGCACCGCCTACAACCAGTGGACCCAGTTCGAGAGCTTCCCGGAGTTCATGGAGGGCGTGGAGCGGATCGAGCAGCGCACCGACACCCTCACCCACTGGGTGACCCAGGTGAACGGCGCCGCGCGCGAGTTCGACGCCACCATCACCGAGCAGATCCCGGACGAGCGGGTCGCCTGGACCACCGTCGGCGGCGAGGCGCGGCAGGCCGGTGTGGTGACGTTCCACCGCATCGACGAGACCACCACGAAGGTCATGCTCCAGATGGACTTCGAGCCCGACGGCTTCACCGAGACCGTCGGCGACAAGCTGGGCTTCGTCAAGCGGCAGGTCACCGGAGACCTCAAGCGGTTCAAGTCCTTCATCGAGTCGCGCGGCGCGGAGACCGGTGGGTGGCGGGGCCAGGTCTGACGCCCCCGCGCCCGTGGCGCCGGGCCGGACGGGTGACACGGCACCGTGTCCCGGTCGTGTCCGCCCGGGCGGACCGGACCGCGCTGGCAGGGTGGGCACCGTTAACTCCAAGCGCTCCGCCACAGGGGTTGCTGGGCCAGGCCCCCGGACGGGTGACCGTCCGGGGGCCTCGGCTTGTCCACCGGCGCCTTTCCGCCGTCGAGTCTTCCCGCTGCTTGCCTTCGCGGCTCGTCCACCGGTGGCTCCTCCGTCACGGCGGGATCCGGTCCGCCCCCTACGATGGGGCTCATGAGCTCCCGTCAGCCGCGCGTCCCGGCCCGCCCCCGGGCGTACCGCACGGCGCTGCTGGTCCTGGCGGTGCTCGCCGGGGTGCTCGCCATGCACGGACTGGCCCCCGGCACCGCAGCCCCCGCCCATGCCCGGGCTCACGCCCATGGCCAGGCCCATGCCCACGGCGCCGCCCATGTGAGGGGCGACGCCTGCGCGCACCTGGACGAGGGCGGCGGCTCCGGACACGCCGCGCACGCGGACTCCACGTGCGCGGCCGGTGGTGTCCCCACCGCGCCCGGCCAGGCGCCCCTGCTCACGGGCGGCGCCGAGCGGGACGCCGACGACCGCCTCCGCGCCCGGCCCGGTGCCGCGACGGCGACCGACCGCGCTCCGCCGGACCTGGCCCGGCTGCAACTCCTCCGCATATAGGGACGCCCCGCGCGGCGCACCGCCCGCCCACCGAGGGCGGCCGGCGCCGTGCCGCGCACACGTCCCACCAGAGCGCATGCCTGTGCACACGAGGAGTGGCACCACCCATGACCGCACGAAAGACCGCACGACGTCTCTTCCCCGGCCCTTTCCCCCGGCGCGCGCGCGGCGCCGCCGTCACCACCACCGCCGTCGCGGCCTGCGCCCTGCTGCTGGCCGGCTGCGGCGGCACCGGCGCCGGAACCTCCCCGGGCCACACCGGGCACGGCGACGGGCCCGCCGCCGCCTCGGCCTCGGCCTCCGCCTCCGCCGAGCGGGGCGGTCACAACGCGGCGGACGTCGCCTTCGCGCGGGGCATGGTCCCGCACCACCGGCAGGCCGTCGACATGGCCGGCATGGCCGCGAGCCGGGCCTCCGCCCAGGAGGTACGGGACCTCGCGGCGGCGATCAGGAAGGCCCAGGACCCCGAGATCCGGACGCTGTCCGGGTGGCTCGCCTCCTGGGGCGAGCCGGTGCCCGCCGCCGACGCCTCCGGCCACGCGGGCCACTCCGGTCACGGTGACGGAGCGGCCGGGATGATGACCCCGCAGCAGATGGACCGGCTGGCCAGGTCCTCCGGCAAGGCCTTCGACACCGCCTTCCTGGAACTGATGGTCGAGCACCACCGGGGCGCCGTGGCGATGGCGCGGACCGAGCGGGCCCAGGGCTCCCACCCGCCCGCCAAGGCCCTGGCCGGCGAGATCATCGCCTCGCAGTCCGCCGAGATCACCGAGATGAATCGGCTGCGCGGCCGGGGCTGATCGGCGCACCGGCCCCGGCGCCCGCGCCGCCGCTCAGGCGGCCGCGTGCGCCGGGGTCCGGTCGCGGCCGCCCGGGTGGCGGTGCCGCCAGAACCAGAAGACGCCACTGGACACCAGCGCCCACGCACCCAGTACCGCGAACGGGAACAGGTGCTGGTGGCCGCTGAAGTACACGGCCGTGTGCTGGGCGTTCACGGACGCCCCGGGCGGCAGCCACCGCCCGATGTGACCGAGGACGGACGGCAGCAGCGGCCACGACACGGCGCCGCCCGACGACGGGTTGCCCAGCAGCACCATGAGCCCCCAGGTCGGCAGCATCGCCCACCGCCCGATCAGGGTGTTGAACATGGTGAACACCATTCCGGACGCGAACATGGTCAAAGCGAGGATCAGCCACGACTCCCCGAACGGCAGGTCGAGGGCGCCCAGCAGCCAGTCGACCGTCGCGGCGATGGCGAAACCGCCGAGCAGCGCGTACACCACCGTGAAGGCGATCCGCTCGGCCGGGTCGAGCGCCCGGGCGTGCACGCTGAGCTGGATCGCCCCCACGAAGCCGATGATCACCGCGGCGAGCGAGATGTAGAACAGCGCCAGCCCGCGCGGGTCGCCCTTCTGGAGCGGCTTGACGTCCCGCACGGCCACCGGCACGCCCGTCGCCCTGCCCACCGCCACGCCCGCCTCCGCCAGTAGCTGCGCCACCGACGCCCCCGATGCCCCCACCACGTCCAGCCGGACGCCGGAGCGGCCGGGGAGGACGGTGAGGACGGCGAAGACCTCCTGCTCGTCGACCGCGCGCCGCGCCTCCGCCTCGCCCGCGTACCGGCGCAGCTCCAGCGACGCGTCGAGCGCCCGCTCCATGCCGTCGACGAAGCGCTGCCCCTGCGCCGTGCCCATGGCCCCGACGACCGCCGTCGGGATGTGACGCGGTGTCGGGTTCGCCATGGTGTACGTGTACGAGCCGGCGAACAGCGCCGCCGCCGCGGCCAGGATCAGCACCAGCACGGAGGCCGGCAGGAAGGGCGACCTCTTGAACGCCGCCCAGGTGTCGGCCCGGGTCGGGGGACGGCCGTGGACCCCGTGCGAAGGGCCCCCGGCCGTCTTGGCATCATGTGAATCGGACATGGCGTCAGGCTAGAGCGAACATAACGGACGAAACGTGGGAACGCGCTCGGGTCCAAGGGGCTCCACCCGGAACCGGCTTCGCGTACGGCCGCGGCGGAGGTACGGTCGGGGGGCCGGACGGAGATCACGGAGGGACCATGGCGGTGCTGCACACCGAGGACGGTTCCGCGTCCGGTCGCCCATGGCGCCCCCTGGTGTGGGACGAGTGCGGACAGGGAGGCTGCGTCCACGTGTCCGGACAGGTCTTCCTCGACACGCTCACGGACTGGGAGCGGATCCTCGGCGGCCTGCTCCAGCGCGAGGGTGACATCCGCATGGACCTGTCGGGTCTCACGTTCGTCGACGTAGCGGGTGCGACATCGCTCGCACGCGCCGCGCAGGGCCTGCCCGGGGGACGGCGGATCGTGGTCCGCAAGCCGCCGGCCTCGCTGCGGCGTGTGCTGGACCTTTTCTGGCCGGAACACCCGGCGATCGAGGTGGTGGAATGAACGACGTGGCGCTGACGGCCGAGCCGTTCACCCATCCGGCCCTGTTCTACGCGGACGAGGCCGGCTACCTGGCGGGCACCGTGCCGTTCGTCCTGGCGGGACTCGCCGCCGGGGACCCGGTCGCGGTGGCCGTACCCGGTGAGAACCTCGCCCTGCTGCGCAAGGTGCTCGGCGGCGACGCCGACCGCGTGCGCATGCTCGACATGGAGCAGGCGGGACGCAACCCCGGGCGGATCATCCCGCGCGTGCTGCGCGGATTCGCCGACGCCCATCCCGGCCGTCGCGCCCGCATCATCGGAGAACCGATCTGGCGGGGCCGCAGCGCCGACGAGTACCCGGCCTGCGCCCAGCACGAGGCGCTGATCAACCACGCCTTCACCGGGCGCGAGGTCACCATCCTGTGCCCGTACGACACCTCCGCGCTCGACCCGGTGGTCCTCGCCGACGCCCGGGCCACCCACCCGGTGCTGGTCGAGGACGGCATCGAGCGGGCCAGCGACGCGTACGCGCCCGACCGCGTCGTGGCCGGCTACAACCTGCCCCTGGCCCGGCCGGCCGGCGTCGACGACCTGGTCTACGACGCCGATCTGCTGCCCGACGCGCGGGGCTTCGCCCTGGACCGCGCGGACCGGCTCGGCCTGCCCGGCGACCGGCACGACGACGTGGCCCTGGCCGTGTCCGAGCTGACCACCAACAGCGTCATCCACGGCGGCGGCACCGGAACGCTGCGGGTGTGGGCCGAGGGCGGCCACGTGGTGTTCGAGGTCCAGGACCGGGGCACGCTCGCCGACCCCCTCGCCGGCCGCCGCCCGGCCGCGCCGGGTCAGATCGGCGGCCGGGGGCTGCTGTTGGTCAACTACCTCGCGGACCTGGTGCGCGTCCACACGACGGACGGCGGGACCACCATCCGCTGCTACTTCCGCCTCCACGCCTGACGCCCCCCGGCGGGCGTCGCCTTGTCGCCCCGGTGCGCCCGTTGTGGGCATGCGTTCCGCCGGGGCGGAACGGGTGGGCACAACGGAACCGGGGCGGCGCCCTCTCCCGTGCCCCCCGGGCGGTGCGCCTGGGGCGGCCCAGGTCGTACGCCGAGCGGATCGTGGGGCGCGGGACCGTACCTCTCAGGTCGTACCCGGTCGCGACCCCGGGCGGACGTAGGCCGCACCACCGCCCCCATAGCGTTCCGTCCATGAAGACGTTACGCATACCGCGCCTCGCGGCACTCGCCGCCCTCGCCGTCGCTCTCCTCGCCCCCGCCGCACACGCACGGACCGGGACCGCGGCCGCCGTGCAGGAGGAGGTGCCGGGCATCGTGCTGCCGGCGCCGGGCGGACCGGCGCCGGTGGGCCGGTCCGCGCTTCACCTGGTCGACCCGTCCCGGCAGGACCTGTGGATGCCCGAGCGGCCGCGCGAGCTCATGGCCGACCTGTTCTACCCGGCGCGGACCGGCGCCGGCGCCCCGGCCCCGTACGCCGACCCGCGTGAGGCCCGGCTGCTGGTCGAGGCGGCGGGAGGGAAGGACGGCACCGCCGCGGCGCGGCTGGGCGCCACCCGCACCCATGCCGTCGCGGGCGCCCGGCCCGGGCGTGGCCGCCATCCGCTGGTGCTGCTGTCGCCCGGGTTCGGCGCCCCGCGCTTCACCCTGACCACCCTCGCCGAGGACCTCGCCGGCAAGGGGTACGTCGTCGCCCTGGTGGACCACGCCTACGAGTCGTCGGGGACGGTGTTCCCGGGCGGGCGGGTCCTCACGTGTGTGGCCTGCGAGAAGGCGCAGACGGCGGAGGACATGCGGAAGGCCACCGTCAACCGCGCCCAGGACCTGTCGTTCCTTCTCGACCGGCTGACCGGGCCGCGCCCGGCCTGGCGGTACGCGTCGCTGATCGACCGGCACCGGATCGGTGCCGCCGGCCATTCGCTGGGCGGTGCCGCGGCGGCCTCGGTGATGGCGCGGGACGACCGCGTGATCGCCGGCGTCAACATGGACGGGGCGTTCGGCGACCCCGTCCCCGCGTCCGGACTCGGGAAGCGGCCGTTCCTGATGCTCGGCACCGACGACGCGGTGCACCGGCCGGGCGGCGAGGACGCCACCTGGGGGGACGCGTGGCGCAACCTGGACGGCTGGAAGCGCTGGCTGGCGGTGGCGGGCACCCACCACTTCACCTTCTCGGACATGCCCGTGGTGTTCGACCAGCTCGACCTGCCGTACCCGGGGACGCGGCCGACGATCCCCGCCGGACGGGCCGTCGACATCACGCGCGCCTACACGGGGGCCTTCTTCGACCTCCACCTCGGTCACCGGCACCAGCCGCTCCTGGACGGGCCGACAGCGCGCTTCCCGGAGGTGCGCTTCCACGCGCCCGGGCAGTGAGCCCGGGCGCGCGGTGGGTCAGCCCGCCGGGGAGACCGGGGGCGAGCCGGAGTCGGGCGACTGCTGCTCGGCGGTCGTCTCGCCCGAGGGCGGCTCGGTCGTCGTTCCGGTGTCCGGCGGCGGCGGCGGAGTCACGGGGCTCACCGGCGACTCGGGGCTCTGCGGCGCGGGGGAGGAGGGCGGCTCGGGCTTGGGCGAGGACGGGGGCGGGGAGGTCGCCGTCCTGGTGGGGCTGGCCGTCGGCGCCTTGGTCTCCTTGTCGCGGTCGGCGTTGGAGTCGCCCCCGCGCCGGGCGATGTACTCGCCGGTGTCGATGTCGACGATCACGAAGACCTTGATCACCTGCGGGGCCGGCTTGACGACCACCGTGTTCGACAGGCTGTAGCCCGGCCAGGGGGTGCCGACGGGGCGCGGGGCCTGCCGGGGGACGACCGGGTCGCCGAGCGGGTTGCCGCACGCGCACCGCACGCGCGGCGCCCCGTGGTCGTCCACCATCACGGCCGTTCCCGCCTGCAGGACGGCCTGGTACGCCCTCGCGGCCCCGTCCCGGTAGCCGTGGTTGGTGACCCAGGTGTCCGCGCGCAGCCGCAGCGGGGTCAGCGACCGCAGGTAGTCGGGCACGGTGGAGGGCTGGATGCGCAGCGCCGAGGCGAAGGCCCGGTTCTTGGCCGGCTCCTTCGACAGGTACTCGATCTGGCGCTCGACGTCGCAGCTCGCGACGTTCTTGGTGCCGCCGTACAGCCCGCGCTGCGAACCCTGGTACTGCCGGACGGCGTTGTCGCCGGCCGGCGGCGCGGTGGTGGGCACCTGGACGCTGGGGGAGGCCGCATCGGCCGGCTCGCGGGCCGTGGAGTCGGTGAACGGGTCCGGGCCGCTGGCCGCGGCGTTCTGGAGGGAGATCGTGCCGCCCCCGCCGGCGGTCGTCCCGCCCTCTTTCTTCTTGTCACCGCCGCCGTCGGGGCGGGTCAGGACGACGGCCACCACCACGGCCGCGACGATCGCGGCCGTGGCGATCGCGATCCGGGGGGCCGACCGCCACCACGGCCGGTCACCGCCGCCCCCCGGGGCGCCCGCGGAGCTGCTGCCCCCGGGGCCGCCGGTACCACCGCCACCGCCCCCGGGGGAGGAGGGGGGCGGCGGGCCCTGGGGATGCGAGGAGGGTCCCGAGACGGGTCCCCGGGGAGGGCCGGTCGGACGCTCGGAGGGCGGTTGGGAAGTCACGTTTTTCCCTTTCTTCCGTTCCGCGCCCATTGTGAGTCCGACAGGGGTGCCGACCGCAAGCGGACCGCGTCCGCCCGGTGGCACACGGTCGCCGTCCGCAGGCGCGCCCGCCCTTGCCCGCCTACCGTGGCAGCGTGAACCCCACCTTGCGTCCCTGGGGCGACGCCCTGGTCACCGTCCTCGCCGCGCTGGTCGCCATGGCCGTGGTGGCCGCCCTGGGCCTGTGGGCGGCGGGCGCCACCGACCTGCCGGGCGGCGCCTTCCCGCACGTCGTCGCTGCCGTCGTCCTCATCGCCGCCGGCGGCGACGTGGGCGTCTCCGGCCAGGCGGGTGAGCTCGCCGGAACCCAGGCCGAACTCACCCTCATGCCGCTGTCCGTCGCCCTCACCGGAGCACTGGTGGCCGGCTACTGCTTCCTGCGGCCGCTGCGGCACCGCGCCGTCACCGGCACCGGCGAGCTCCTCGCCCGGGTCGCCCGGACGGCCGTCCTGTGGCTGGCCGCACTCGCCGCGCTGACCGCACTGGCCCGGCACACCTTCACCCTCGCGCAGCCCGGCTCGCCCGTCGACGTCATCGGCGGGCTGCTGGACGCGACGCCCACCGTCGGCTTCAGCGCCGATGTGGGGCTGACGCTCCTGTTCGGCCTGGTCTGGTTGCTCGGCGTCCTCCTGATCGCCCTGCTCGTCTCCCGCCGGGCCCCGCTCCCCGCCCGGCTGCTGCGGTACCAGGCACCAGTACGGCCGGCCGCCTCCGCCATGCTGCTCCTGCTGCTGGCCTACGTCGTCATCGGCCTGGTCACCGGCCTGATCGTGGCGGCCACGCGGGGGCACGCCGCCCAGACGTTCGCCGTGATCCTGCTGGGCCTGCCCAACGTGGTCTGGCTCGCCCTGGGGCTGGGCATCGGAGCCTCCTGGGAAGGCCGGGTGGAGGGACCCTTCGGGCTGCCCATGCCCCACGTCCTGGACCAGGCGCTGCGCGGCTCCGAGGACACCACCCTGAACGTCGCCGCCCTCGCCCAGCACGACGGACGGGCCTGGCTGCTCATCCCGCTCGCCGCCGTGCTGCTGCTGGCCGCCGCCTTCGTGGCGGCGGTGCGCTCACCGGCCGGCACCAGGCTGTGGCAGCACGCCCTCCACCTGGGCATCGCCTTCGCGTTGACCATGCTCGTGATCACTCCGCTCACCCGGGTGGTCGCCCGGCTGGGCCTGTCGGTGCTGGGCATCGTGGAGGTCGACGACCTGGGCGGCCGGGTGGCGCTGCACCCGCACGTGTGGCTGGCCGCCGGCCTCGCCCTTCTGTGGGGCCTGGTCGCCGGACTGCTCGGCGGTCTGCTGGCCTCGCGTGTACGCCGCCGGGGCGAGACGGCCTGACCCGCACGCTCACAGCTCGCGGAACACCGGCAGGGCCCAGGCGGGCAGGGCGGGCGGCGGCCGCACGGTGCCGTCGTCGCCCGCCAGCGCCGCCCGCAGCTCGGCCACGAACTGGAGACAGGTCTCGTACCGCTCGTCCGGCGTCTTGGCCAGCGCCTTCCCCAGCACGGCGTCCACCGCGGCCGGCAGCCCCCGCCGCTCACCGGTCAGGGGCGGCGCGGGATCGTACTGGTGGGCCCAGAGCAGTGCCATGTCGTCGTCGCGCCGGAACGGCGGCACCCCCGCCAGCGTCTCGAACACCACGCAGCCCAGGCTGTACACATCGCACCGGCCGTCCACCGGACGCCCCGAGATCTGCTCGGGCGCCACGTAGTCGAGGGTGCCGACGAACTGACCCACGCTGGTGAACCCGGTCAGGGACAGGGACTTCTTCGTCAGACCGAAGTCCGTGAGGTACGCGTGCTCGGGGTGCTCGCTGTCGGTGCCCGGCGCCACCAGGATGTTGCCGGGCTTGACGTCCCGGTGCACCAGGTCGTGCGCGTGCGCCGCGTCCAGCGCCGACGCCACCTGCGCGGCGATCCGGCCCGCCTTGTCGGGCGGCAGCGGTCCCTCCCGGTCCAGCAGCGCCCGGAGGTCCTGCCCCGCCACGTACCGCATGGCGATGTAGAGCACGCCCTCGGCCTCCCCGGCCTCGAACACCGGCACGATGTGCGGGTGGTCGATTGCGGCGGCCACCCGGGACTCGTGCGCGAACCGCTTGCGGAACGTGTCGTTGCGGGCCAGCTCCGGGGCGAGGAGCTTCAGCGCCACCGAGCGGTCCAGCCGCAGGTCCCGGGCCCGGTACACCACGGCCATCCCGCCGCGCCCGATCTCGTCCTCCACCCGATAGTCCGCGATCTGCTTGCCGACCAGCCCCGACGGCCGGCCGCCGGGCAGGTCCTCGCGGGTGACGCGGTCCGCCATCAGCCGTCACCCGTCCGGTCCGGCGGACCGTCCGGGTCCTCGTCCTCGCCCCCCGCGTCCCCGAGATCCACCAGCCGGGTCGGCTCGTGACCCGCGTCGGGCACCGGCGCGTGCTCCACCACCCGGGTCGGCTCGGCGCCCGTGTCGGGCGGCGGCGGGTGCTCCACCATCCGGGTCGGCTCGTGGCCCGTGTCGGGCGGCGGCGGGTGCTCGACCACCCGGGTGGGTTCGGGGCCCGGGTTGGGCGGCGGCGGGTGCTCGGCCACCCGGGTGGGTTCGGGGCCCGTGTCGGGCGGCGGCGGGTGCTCGACGACCCGGGTCGGCTCGTACCCCGGCGGTCCGGGGGGCTCCCCGGCCGTCGCGGGGGCCGGTTGCGGGGTCGGGACGACGGCCGTCTCCGCGGCGGGCAGGACGGCCGTCTCGGCGGCCGGCGGGGCGGATGGGGCGGCGGGCCCCGCGCCGGCGGGGGGCGGTGGCCCCGCGCCGGCCGGGGGTGGCGGCTCCGCACCGGCGTCCGCACCGGTGCCCGCGGTCGACGGGCCCGACGAGGCGGCGTACGTGACGAGCCGCGCCCCGTCGCAGTACAGCCACCGCTCCCGCCGCGCGTCGTACATCCACAGCGCCTCGCCGTCCACGACCAGGCCGATCCGCAGCCCCTGGGTCCTGCGCCGGAACACCTCGCCGTCCACGCGCCCCGCCGCCAGGTCCTCGGCGGCCAGCCGGTAGCGGCTCACCGCCTCCTCGGCGCGGGCGAGCAGCGGCCGCGGATCGGCGGCCCGGCCCATCGGCTGCCCCGCGGCCGGGGGCTCCGGCGGTACGGACACGAGCAGCCGTCCGTCGACCCACGCCGACCACCCGTTGGAACACAGCACCCGTCCCCAGTCGCCGATCCGCTCCAGCAGTTGCACGGGCAGGAACGGGTCCAGCGGTACCGTGGGGCGGCCCGGGTCCGGCGCGTCCCAGGCGGGCAGCCCCTCGGCGGGCACGACATGGCTCGGCCGGAAATCGTCGTCCGGGGAACGGGAGGCTCCCGGGGAGCCGGGGAAGACCATCAGCCGCTGCCTACTTTCGCATGATCACCGGTTCGTGCCGGCGCAGCATTCTCGCCACCAGGAACCCCAGCAGCAGGGACAGCACCACCAGCATCCCCATGTCGAGCAGCCATGTCGCCGCCGTGTGGTCGAACAGCGGGTCCGCGGTCTTGTCGGTCGGTGACAGCCTCTGGATGTCGACCGTGGCGCCCATGGCCCCGAAGGCCCAGCGGGACGGGATGAGCCACGCGAGCTGCTCCAGGACCAGAGCCCCGTGGATCTTCAGCAGGCCGCCGCAGAACACCACCTGGACGATCGCGAGGAGCACCAGGAGCGGCATGGTGACCTCCTCCTTGCGCACCACGGCGGACACGAACAGGCCGAGCATCATCGCCGTGAACGACAGCAGCGCCACGGCCAGGGTGATCTCCACCAGCGGCGGCATCAGCACGCCCTTGCCACCCGGCGCGTTCAGTGGGACGCCGACCAGCGCGACCAGCGTGAGGACGACGGCCTGCACGACCGTGATCACACCGAGCACCACGACCTTGGACATCAGGTACGCCGATCTGGACAGGCCGACGGCTCTCTCCCGGCGGTAGATGGTCCGCTCCTTCACCAGCTCCCGCACCGCGTTGGCGGCGCCGGTCAGCACTCCGCCGACGCACAGGATGAGCAGCACGTTCATCGTCGACTCACGGCCGAACTTGCCCTCCGAGAGGGCCCGGGCCATCGCGCCCATCACGAACGGCAGCGCGATCATGATGGCGATGAAGGTGCGGTCGGCGCTGAGCGCGGCCGTGTACCGCCGCACGAGCGTCCGGAGCTGGGCGGCCCAGCTCTGTGCCTTCGGCGGTGGCACGGGCGGCAGGGCGGCCACCTCGCCGTCGGGCGGCGCGGGCCGCTCCATGACGCCCGCGATGTACTGGTGGTGCAGCCGGGACGCGCGGTAGTCCCCCGCCCAGTCACGGCTCCGGTCGTTCTCGAAGGCCTCGAACGCCTCGGGCCACTCGGTGAAGCCGAAGAAGCCCAGCGACTCCTCGGGCGGCCCGTAGTAGGCGATCCGTCCGCCCGGTGCGAGGACCAGCAGCCGGTCGCAGACGTCCAGGCTGAGCACGCTGTGGGTGACCACGATGACCGTACGGCCGTCGTCGGCGAGCCCGCGCAGCATGTTCATCACCGACCGGTCCATGCCCGGGTCGAGACCGGAGGTCGGCTCGTCCAGGAACAGCAGGGACGGCTTCGTGAGCAGCTCCAGGGCCACGCTGACCCGCTTGCGCTGCCCGCCGGACAGACTGTGGATCGGCTGGTCGACGCGCTGCTGGAGGCCCAGCTCCTCGATCACCTCGTCCACCCGGGCCTGCCGCTCGGAGCGGGCGGTGTCCTCGGGGAAGCGCAGCTCCGCCGCGTACGACAGGGCGCGGCGCACGGTGAGCTGGAGGTGCAGGATGTCGTCCTGCGGTACGAGGCCGATGCGGCGGCGCAGCTCCGCGTAGTCCCGGTAGAGGTCACGGCCGTCGTAGAGCACCGTGCCCCGGTCGGCGGGGCGCAGCCCGGTCAGCGCGTTGAGCAGGGTCGACTTGCCGGAACCACTGGGGCCGACGACGCCGAGCAGGCACTTCTCGCCCACCGGGAAGGACACGTCGTCGATGAGGGTCTTGCGGCCCTTGTCCACCATGACCGCCAGGTCCTGGACGTCCAGCGACACCTCACCGGTGTCGGTGAACTCCACCAGTTGGGTGCCGACGAGGCAGAACGCCGAGTGTCCGATGCCCACGATGTCGTCGGGCGTCACCCGGGCGCGTCCGACCGGCTGGCCGTTGAGGAACGTGCCGTTGTGACTGTCCAGGTCCTGGATCCAGTACGTGCCGTCCGGCTGGGCCAGCAGCTCGGCGTGCCGCCGGGAGACGGTCAGGTCGTCGACGACCAGGTCGTTGTCGGGGGCACGTCCGATGCGCACGGTCCGGGTGGGCAGCGGCCGTACGGAGGTCGGCTGCCGGAACGTCCCGGTGGCGCCGGGCAGCGACACCGAGGACGGCCGGGGCACGTGCGGCGTGTGGGCCGCGGGTGGCACGTGCGACCCGGATGGTGCGTGCGACGCCGGCGGTGCGTGCGACCCGGGTGGGGCGTGGGACGCCGGCGGTGCGTGCGACCAGGACGGTGCCGGGGCGGGCCGCTCGGGCGGCCCCGGTGGTTCGGGCGCCGACAGCAGGGCGCACGGCCCGTCGGCGGGATGCCCGAAGTGCAGGACGCTCCCCGGCCCGATGGTCCAGGCCTGGACGCGCGTGCCTTCGGCGAAGGTTCCGTTCGTACTGCCCTCGTCCTGAACGGTCCACCGTCCCCCCTCGGGACGCAACACCGCGTGGTGCCAGGAGATCCGGGCGTCGGCGAGCACGATGTCGCTCGCCGGATCACGCCCGATGCGGTACTCCCGGCTCGGACTCATCACGGTGGAGTCCCCGTCGATGTCGAGGACCAGCTCGGGCGCTGTGGGCACATATGGCCGCTCTCCCATAGGGCAATTTTATCTTTCCGGGCCGATATGTGCCTGGGGAGTCCGGAATTACGGACTTCCAGGGCCCCCCGGACGCCCCGGGGGAGCCCTCTCCGGCGCGTCATCGGTGGTGACGGGCGGGCCCCGGTCACCGGCCGGGGCGGCGGCGGTAGTCGGCCACGATGCGGACGACAGCGTTGAAGGCGCGGACGCTGTCGGCGGGCCGTGGCCGGCCCAGCGGACTGCCCAGCGCTTCGCCGCGGTGGGTCTGGCGGGGGTTGGAGAAGCGGTTGATGCGCCGGCAGGGGCCGCCCGTCGCCCGGCGGCAACTCGACTCGTACGCCTCCAGCGTCGACCATCTGCCCGAGGGCGGGAAGTAGCCGCGGGCGCTGTTCGCCCCGCGGGGCGCGGTCACGTAATCGTGCATGGCGCCCAGGTTGTGGGCGATCTCGTGGGCGAGCGAGTGGTGGGCGAGGGCCCGCTGGGCGACGAGGCTGTACCCGTGGGCGCTGGTCCGGGACGTCACCCGGCGCGGCCGGTTGGCGAGCCCGGCGGCGCCCTCGCTGCCCGTCACCACCGTGACCAGATCGGCCCCCACCCGGTCGCGGAGGCGGGGCAGGTCGTCGGCGACCCCGTCACCACGCCGGGCGACGGCCTTCAACAGGGCGTCACCGGAGCGGTCCAGCCGGCCGGGTACCCGGGCGCGGACGATGCCGGTGAGCCGGAGGCGGGCGTGGACGGCGCTCGCGGCGAACGCCTGGGAGGTGGAGGTGACCGCCTGCCGGATCCTCGCCCGGAGGGTTCGCTCCCCGCCCGCCTCGCCGGCCGCGCGGGGAGTGAACCCGGCCAGGATGTCGATGGTGACGACCCGCCGGCCGAGATGGGGGCGGGGCACTCGCGTGCAGTGACGTTTCTTCTCCGTGGCCGGACGGCAGCCGCCCGCCTCTGTGCGCGGGTGCGCCGGGGCGGCGGCGGCCAGGAGGGAGAGCGCGGACGACCGTTCCGGCGCGGGTGTGCAGCCGGTCGTGCTCAGCACGAGGGCCAGTGCGGCGGCACCCAGTGAGGAAGGGGCAAGGCGCATCTCCATCCTTTCGCAGATCGGATTCCCCAGGGGGTTCCTTGCGAGAAGGTCGGCGCCCCATGCGTGGGGTGACGCCGATTCACCGGTTCGGCGGTGCGGGTCGGGCGGGTGCGGGCGGGAGGGGCGCGCCGGGCGGGGGCGGGCCCGCCCGGCGGTCGGGGCCCGTCAGGCGCGGGCCGCCGTCGCGTCCAGCAGCAGGGCCGCCGCATCGCGGGCCTCGGCCGCGGGGGCGGACGTGCCGCCGAGGGCGGCGGCGGTCATGGCGCCCTCCGCCAGCAGCGTCACCTGGGCGCCGGTCGCGGCCGGGGAGCCCGCCCGGGTCACCAGGCCGGTGACGTACCGCCGGAACTCCTCCTTGTGCCGGCGCGCCGCCCCGGCCACCTCCGGCGACGTGGCGCCCAGCTCCCCGAAGGAGTTGACGAACGCGCAGCCGCGGAAGCCGGGTTCGGTGAACCAGTCGCGCAACCAGTCGAAGACCGCCAGCACCCGTTCGCGCGGCGGGCCGTCCACGGCGTCCACGTGGGCGGCCAGCCGGGCGCGCCAGCGGGCGTCGCGCCGCAGCAGGTAGGCCTCGACCAGCGCGCCCTTGGAGGGGTAGAGCTGGTACAGGCGCCGCAGAGTGACCCCGGATGCGGCGCGCACGGCGTCCATGCCGACGGCCTGCACGCCCCGCCCGTAGAACAGCTCCTCGGCCGCGTCGAGGACCCGGGCCCTGGCCTCCTCGGTGCCCATGTCGCCACTCCCTTGCGCCCCTTGCGTGAGAACCGTCGTTCTCGTACCGTACACGACCGGGTGAGAACGATCGTTCTCGCCCGGTCCGAGAGGAGAGCGCCATGCGTCCACCCCTGCCCCCGTTCACCGAGGAGACGGCCCGACTGAAGGTGCGTCTGGCCGAGGAGGCGTGGAACACCCGCGATCCGGAGAAGGTCGCCCTCGCCTACACCGAGGACTCCGAGTGGCGCAATCGCGACGTGTTCCTCCGCGGCCGGGACGAGATCGTCGCCTTCCTCACCGCCAAGTGGCGGCGCGAGCACGGCTACCGGCTCCGCAAGGACCTGTGGGCCTTCACCGGCCATCGCATCGCCGTGCGGTTCGCGTACGAGTACCACGACGACGCCGGGCAGTGGTTCCGCGCGTACGGCAACGAGAACTGGGAGTTCGACGAGCACGGGCTGATGCGCGAGCGCTGGGCGAGCATCAACGACGTGCCCATCACCGCCGCCGAACGGCGCATCGCCGTGCCCTGACGCCCGGTGCCGCCTGATTCGCGGCGAATGGTTCGGTCCATGAGTCTGGGGAACGCGAGTAGTCCATCCCCCCTGACAGAGGACCAGAAAGGCGGACCATGACAGACCCCCGCGAACCCCAGGACCCGGTCACGCGCCACCCGCGGCCGGACTTCCCGGACCAGGACCAGCCCCACCCGGGACTGACCGCCCCGATGGACCCGCCGCCGGACCACGGCGAGGAGTCCTACCGGGGCACCGGCCTGCTGCGGGACCGCGTCGCGATCGTCACCGGCGGCGACTCCGGCATCGGGCGCGCGGTGAGCCTGGCGTACGCGCGCGAAGGCGCCGACGTCGTCCTCACCCACCTCCCGGAGGAGGAGGACGAGGCGCGGGAGACGGCCCGGCTCGTCGAGGAGGCCGGCCGCAAGGCCATCGCGCTGGCCGCCGACAACCGGGACGAGGAACAGTGCGGTGCCCTGGTCCGGCGCGTCGCCGACGAGTTCGGCCGGATCGACGTCCTGGTGAACAACGCCGCTTACCAGATGGCACAGCCGGACGGCATCGAGGCGATCACGACCGAGCAGTTCGACCGGGTGATGAAGACCAACCTGTACGGCATGTTCTGGCTCACCCGGGCGGCGCTCCCGCACATCCCCAAGGGCGGCTCGGTCATCAACACGACCTCCGTGCAGGCGTACAAACCCAGCCCGCCGCTGCTCGACTACGCCATGACCAAGGGCGCCATCGTCACCTTCACCCAGGGGCTGGCGCAGATGCTCGCCCCGCGCGGCATCCGGGTGAACGCGGTCGCCCCCGGGCCGGTGTGGACGCCGCTCATCCCGGCCACCATGCCCGACACGTCCGAGTTCGGCAAGCAGTCGCCGCTGGGGCGCCCCGCACAGCCCGCCGAGATGGCACCCGCGTACGTCTTCCTCGCCTCGTCCGGGGCGAGTTACATCACCGGGGAGATCGTCAACGCCACCGGCGGCACCCCGCTCCCGTGAGCCCGGCCGCACGCGCGCGTGACCTGTGGTACCGGGCCGGCTGGGAGGCCGCGGCGGTCGGCCGGTCCGTCCGCCGGGCCCTCACCGGCCCCGGTCCGGAGCGGGACCTGGCCGTGCAGGCCGTCAAGGCCGCCGGGGCCGCCATCCTCGCCTGGGCGGTCGCCGGCTGGTGGTGGCAGGCCCCGCTGGCGCTGATGGCCCCCTGGACGGCGGTCGCCCTCGTCCAGAGCACCGTCTACCGCTCCGTACGGACGGGCGTCCAGCAGGTCGTGCTCATCGCCGCCGGCACCGTCCTCGCCGCGGCCGCCGCAGGACTGACCGGCGACACCATGGCGGCGATGGCCCTCGTACTGCCCGTCACCGCGCTGCTCGGCAACTACTCCCGCTTCGAGGACCAGGGCGTGTACGCCTCCACCACGGCGCTGTTCGTCCTGGTCTACGGCTCGTACAGCGGGTTCGACATCCTGCACCGGCTGCTGGAGACGCTCCTCGGCGCGGTCATCGGCATCGCCGTCAACGCGCTCGTCCTGCCACCCGTCCACCTGCGGCACGCCCACGAGTCCCTGTGCCGGGTGCCGCGCGACGGCGCGGAACTGCTGCGGACGATGGCCGGTGAGATGGAGCGTGGTCACGCCCGCCACCAGGCGCAGGAGTGGCACAACCGGGCGCGGACGCTGCCGCAGCGGCTCGCGGACCTCCGCAACGCGCGGATGTGGACCCGGGAGAGCCTCCGGCTCAACCCGGCGGGGCGCATCCGCCGTCCGGGACCCGCACTGCCGTCCACGCAGTGGGACGCCGCCTGGGAGCGGATCGCCGACCATCTCACCGCGCTCACCCGGACCCTCGTGGAGGCGGCGGGCGAGAGCCCCCGGCTGCGGCCCCCGCCGGACACGGTCCTGGCGGAGGTCCCGCCGCTGCTGTACGCCCTCGCGGACGTGTGCGAGGCCGACAGTGCCGCCCTCCGCGCACCGGGAGGCGTCCGCGGCCCGGACGGCGCCCCCGGCCGGTGCGGAGACGCCGGAGACGCCGGCGACGGCCGCGAGGAGGCCCTGGGGCGGGCCTGGGAGGCCCACCGGCGCCTGAAGGCGCGGCTGGTCGACCAGGACGGCGAGACCGCCACCTCGGTGGGCGGTCTGGTGGCGGAGCTCCAGCAGCTCCTGCACGACCTGGACGACGCCCGGGCCACCATGGCCCCGGCCGGAAACACCCGCTGAAACACCCGGGGCGGTCCGGGGGCACGCTCCGTGCGCCCGGACCGCCCCCGCCCGCCCCCGGGGGAGCGGGCCGGCGCCCTCAGTGGGGACGGGAGTCGCCGCCGGTCCCCTCGGTCCCCTCGGTCTCCTCGCGGAGCTCCGCCGGCCACTTGCGGGTGTCACGCGGCTCCACGTACGGCTCCTCCGACTCCGGCATCCCGCTGCTGATCGCCCGCTGCCGGGCCAGCTCCGCGTCCAGCTCCAGCCCCAGCAGGATGGACAGGTTCGACAGCCACAGCCAGATCAGGAAGGTGATGACACCGGCCAAGGTCCCGTAGGTCTTGTTGTACGAGCCGAAGTTCGCCACGTACAGCGCGAAACCGCCCGAGGCGATCAGCCACAGCAGCACCGCCAGGACGCTGCCCGGGCTCAGCCAGCGGAAGCCCTGCCCGTGCACGTTCGGCGCCCGCCAGAACAGCAGCGCGATCATCACGATCACCAGGACGATCAGCACCGGCCACTTGGCGATGTTCCACACGGTGACCGCCTCGTCGCCCAGCCCGATCGCCTCTCCCGCGCGGGCCGCCAGCGGGCCGGTGAACACCACGATCATCGCGCTCACCGCGAGCAGCACCATCAGCACCAGCGTCAGCCCGACCCGCAGCGGGGTCAGCTTCCACACCGGGCGGCCCTCCGGGAGGTCGTACACGGCGTTGGCGGTGCGGATGAAGCCGCCCACGTACCCCGAGGCCGACCAGATCGCACCGAGCAGGCTGATGACCGCCACCACGCCGCTGGCCCCCGGGCTGTCCTGAAGCTGTTTGACGGCGTCGCCGAGGATGTCCCGCACCGGCCCCGGCGCCAGCTTCTGGAGGTTGTCCAGCACCGCGCGGGTCGCCGATTCGCCGATCACACCCAGGACCGACACCAGGACCAGCAGGGCGGGGAAGATCGACAGGACGCTGTAGTACGTCAGGGCCGCGGCCCGGTCGGGGAGCTCGTCGTCCATGAACTCCTTGCCGGTGCGCTTGAGGACCGCCCGCCAGGAGCCGGCCGACAGGTCGGTGGGTTCCTCCGGCGCCCCGGCGCCTCTTTCCTTGTCATCACCTGTGTGTGCCATACCGCCACGGGTTACCCGAGAGACCCGTCATAACCCGCCGCCCGGGCGCCGCGGACGTTCGCGTTGCGGCGCCGCGACCTGGGCGGCAGGGTCGAGGCAGCCACTGCGAGGAGGACCCGCCCATGCCCATCGCGACCGTGAACCCCGCCACCGGCGAGACGCTCAAGACCTTCGACGAGCTCACGCCCGACGGGATCGAACGGTGCCTGGCCGCCGCCGACGCGGCCTTCCGCGCGTACCGCACGACCACGTTCGCCGAGCGGGCCCGCCTGCTGGAACGCGCCGCCGACCTGCTGGAGGCCGACCGGGACGACATCGCCCGCACGATGACCACCGAGATGGGCAAGCCCCTCGGCGCCGCCCGGGCGGAGGCGGCCAAATGCGTGAAGGCGATGCGCTGGTACGCGGCCAACGCCGAGCGGCTCCTCGCCGACGAGCACCCGCCCGAGGCCGACGTCCGGGACTCCGGCGCGGTCCACGCGCGCGTGCACTACCGCCCGCTCGGCCCCGTCCTGGCCGTCATGCCGTGGAACTTCCCGCTCTGGCAGGTGGTGCGGTTCGCCGCCCCCGCTCTCATGGCGGGCAACGTGGGGCTGCTCAAGCACGCCTCCAACGTCCCGCAGACCGCGCTCTACCTGGAGGACCTCTTCCGCCGGGCGGGCTACCCCGACGGCTGCTTCCGCACGCTGCTGGTCGGCTCACGTGCCGTCGAGGGCATCCTGCGCGACGACCGGGTGGCCGCCGCCACCCTCACCGGCAGCGAACCCGCCGGCCGCTCCGTGGCCGCCGTCGCCGGTGACGAGATCAAGAAGACCGTCCTGGAACTCGGCGGCAGCGACCCGTACGTGGTGATGCCCTCGGCGGACATCGAGGAGGCCGCCCGGGTGGCCGTCACCGCCCGCGCCCAGAACAACGGCCAGTCCTGCATCGCCGCCAAGCGCTTCATCGTCCACACGGACGTCTTCGAGGCGTTCCGCGAGCGCTTCACGGCGGGCATGGCCGCGCTGACCGTCGGCGACCCGATGGACGAGTCCACCGACGTCGGGCCGCTGGCCAGCGAGTCCGGCCGGGACGGGCTCCAGGAGCTCGTCGAGGACGCGGTCAGCCGGGGTGCGACGGTCCTGTGCGGCGGCGGCCGGCCGCGCCACCTGCCGGAGGGCCTGGAACGCGGCTGGTTCTACGAGCCGACCGTGCTGACCGGCATCACGCCCGCCATGCGGATCCACCAGGAGGAGACCTTCGGCCCGGTCGCCACGCTCTACCGGGTCGCGGACGCCGAGGAGGCGGTGGCGGTCGCCAACGACACGTACTTCGGCCTCAGCTCCAACGTCTGGACGCGGGACGAGGAGGACGTCCGGAGGTTCGTCCGGGACCTGGAGGCGGGCGGAGTGTTCGTCAACGGCATGACGGCCTCCCACCCCGCGCTGCCGTTCGGCGGCGTCAAGCGGTCGGGGTACGGGCGGGAACTGTCCGGGCACGGCATCAAGGAGTTCTGCAACGCCACCACCGTCTGGCAGGCGTCCTAGCCGCACTCCCCGTACTGCCCCGGGCTCCCGGGCGCCCGGGCAGTACGGGGAGGGGTCACAGCGGAGGGACGACCTCGCCGGGCGGGGGAGGGGGCGGCGGCGTGCCGTCGCCGAACGGGCGCCCGCCCAGCTCCTCCCGGTGGTGCGGCGCCCGCCAGCCCCGCAGGTCCGGGCCGCGCGGCACGATCCGCGTCGGGTTGATGTCCTCGTGGACCACGTAGTAGTGCCGCTTGATGTGGTCGAAGTCCACCGTGTCACCGAAGCCGGGCGTCTGGAACAGGTCCCGCGCGTACGCCCACAGGACCCGGTCCTCGGTGAGCTTGTTGCGGTTGCACTTGAAGTGGCCGTGGTAGACGGCGTCGAACCGCACCAGCGTGGTGAACAGCCGTACATCCGCCTCGGTGATCGTGTCCCCGACCAGGTAGCGCTGCCCGGCCAGGTGCTCCGACAACTGGTCCAGCCGGGCGAACAGCCGCGCGTAGGCCGCGTCGTACGCCTCCTGGCCCTTGGCGAACCCGGCGCGGTACACGCCGTTGTTCACGTCCTGGTAGATGCCTTCCATCCGCTCGTCGATCTCGTCGCGCAGTGCCTCCGGGTAGAGGTCGGGCGCGCCCTCGCGGTGCAGGGCCCGCCACTCGGTGGACAGGTCCAGGGTGATCCGCTGGTAGTCGTTGGACACCAGTCGCCCGCTCGGCACGTCGACGAGCGCCGGCACGCTCACCGGGCCGTCGTACCCCTTCTCCCTGGCCTCGTACGCCTCGCCGAGGAAGCGGATGCCCAGGACCGGGTCCCGTTCGTCGGGGTCGAGGGTGAAGCGCCAGCTCCGCTCGTCCTGCACCGGGTCGGCGACGGCGAGGGACAGGGCCTCCTCCAGTCCCAGCAGCCGCCGCACCACCAGGGAGCGGCTCGCCCAGGGGCAGGCCCGGCTGACGACCAGCCGGTACCGCCCGGCCTCCACCGGCCGGCCGTCACGGCCGTCGGCGGTGATCCGGTCCGTGAAACGGCTCGCGGACCGCGTGAACTCGGCGGAATCGCGCACGATGCTGCCCTTCCCGGTGGACGGTGACGGACGTCCGCCCCGGGTACCCCTTCCGGGCGGTGCCTCACCCGCCCGTCCCGGCCCGGTCCACCGGGTCGTCCGGCCGGGCGCGCAGCGACGGGGTGCGGAGGCGGCGCGGGCCGGGGTGGAAGACCAGGACGATCAGCCGTGACCCCGGGGCCGCCATGGGCTGGGCCGCGCACATGGTCACCCAGCCGCGCCCCAGGACCGGGTGGCACAGCGGCCGCTGGTCGCCGTCGAGGTGGCTGTAGGAGCTCGCCTCCTCGTAGAGCGGGGCCGCCACCGGGTCGGCCAGGACGTCCTGCTCGATCGCGCACAGCGTCTTGTCGGACGGGTCGGCGGCCAGCGCCACCCGAAGCTGGGGGAGGACCAGCGGGGCCCAGGCGGTCTCCCAGTCCGCGAGGACGTCCCGGGCTCCCGGTTCGACGGTCATCCACCGCATGGCGTTGGCGGGCACCCGGCGGTGCGGGAACAGCGCCGCGAAGGGGGCGTTGTGCGCCAGGACGTTCCATGAGCGGTCGTTGATGTACGCGGGGTGGGAGACGCCGCGGAGGATCTCCTGCCAGACGCCGGGGAGCTCCTCCCCGGAGCGGAAGTCGAGCGGGCGGGGCGGGTCCTGGCCCAGCGCGTACCGCCACAGCGCGATCCACTCCTGCTCGTTCATGCGGAACAGCCGCGCCACGTCCTGGAGGAGGTCCACCGGCGGATTGGGGTAACGGCCCGACTCCAGACGGCCGTAGGTGTCCGGGGCGCGGTGCAGGATCTGGTCGATCTGCGCCTGGGACAGCCCGCGCGCACGCCTGCCCTGCCGTGTGGGGCGTGTCAGTCCCTGGCTCTCCGGCGTGATCGACGCCCGGCGCTCGCTGAGCAGGAGACGCAGTGCAAGCTTGTCCATGACGCTTTCTTCCCCAAGGGGGCGGCCGCCGGTGGTGCCGTGGCCGCCGTGGTGTGCCGCGGCTCCTCGCGGGAACAGAGCGCGGAAGGGCCACACGGGTACGCTGGCCCGTCGCACGTCAGCGATCAAGCGTTCGCGTGGTGCGTACATGCGCACGGCGCACACACGCAGGCGTAAACGGGGGCAAGAGCGATGGAAGAGGACAGTTCCGTGCGCGGCGGTTCCGCCGCCCACGCCCGGGAAGGGGACCGGGGACGGGCGCCCGCGCCCGGGTGGGCCGAGGAGCGGGCCGGTGCGCCGGCCGGCGGCCCCGACGCCCTGTCCCCGGCCGCCAGGGCCCTGTACGCGTCGATCACCCGGGGCGAGCCCGCCGGCCCGGCGGACGGCGCGGCGCTCCGGGAGCTGCTGGCCTGGCACCTGGTCACCGTCGACCCCGACCGGCCCGGGGCGCCGATCGCGCTGGACCCCCAGGAGGCGGGCCGGCGGCGGCTCGACGAGGGGCTGCGGGAGCTGGCCGCCCGGGCCGCCGGCATGGCGGCCGTCCCCGCCGTCGCCGACGAACTGGCCCTGCACTTCGAGCGCGCCAAGTGGCGTTCCGGGGCGGGCAGCGAGTTCCTCGCCGAGCCCGAGCAGGTCGGCGCCCGGATCGGCGAGGCCGTGGGCCAGGCCGAGACCGAGCTGCTGACCGCGCAGCCGCTCGGCCCCGCCGGCGCCGACGCCCTGGAGGCCGCGTTCGCCCGGGACATCCGCGCCCTGGCCCGCGGGGTGCGGATGCGCACCCTGTACCGCGACGGCGAGCGGGACGACGCGGCGACCCGCGACCGGGTGACCCGGCTCACCGCGCGGGGCGCCCAGTTCCGCACGCTGGCCGCCCCGTACCAGAGCTGTGTCGTCGTCGACCGGCGCCAGGCCTTCATCCCCGACCACGTGGTCAACTCCACGCCCACGCACGCCGCCTGGCACGTGATGGACCGGGCGCTGGTCGCGTTCATCGCCGAGGGGTTCGAGGACGCCTGGCGGCGCGCCGACATCTGGCACGGCGACCCCCGGCGGGCCGCCCCCGACGACGGCGGCGGACTGACCCACCGTCAGCGGGAGATCCTCATCGACACGGCGGCCGGCGTCGACCAGCGCATCACCGCCCGGCGGCTGAGCATCGGGCTGCGCACCCTGACCAAGGAACTCGGCGTGCTGCGCGCCCGCTGGGGCGCCCCCACCCTCGCGGCGCTCTCCTACCGCTGGGCCCTGTCCGCCGAGCGCCGGCGGATGGCGGAGGAGGTGGCCGGAGCGGAGGAACAGCGGGGTGGGGGGCCCGGAGCGTGACGATCCGGCCTCCGGGGCCCGTCCGTTGGCCGAAGGTTTTTCACGGAAGAAGCATCAGAAGAAATCCCGTGGGGATTGCTGCATCCTGGACGGGTTGATCGGCTCGTCCACCGGGCGCCGCCGGTCCGCGAAACCGCTATTACGGGGGGCGTTGTCCGCGCCTCATGCCAGAAACGGGCAACGCAGGGCACGGGCAGCGTGCCCTGCCGGGCATCGCGTGGATACCGCAAGGTCGAGCCAGGGCCTTACGGGCCGCCACACCGAATCATCGGTACGTCCCCCGTGATAGGCGGCGGACCCCGACCCGCCCGCATGCGGCGCGAGTCCACCCCGGCCCGTGGTCAGACGGGCTCGATCCGGCCGCGCAGGAGGCAGAACTCGTTGCCTTCCGGGTCGGCCAGCACGTGCCAGTCCTCCGTGCCGGTCTGGCCGACGTCGACGCGCCGGGCGCCGAGCCCCAGCAGCCGCTCCAGCTCCGCGTCCTGGTCGCGGTCGGTGGCGCTGACGTCGATGTGCAGCCGGAGCTTCCCGGTCCGCGGATCGTCGCTGGGGCTGAGCACGAGGACGGGCTGCGGCCCGCCGAAGCCGGTGCCGGCCGGCCCGATCGCGATGCTCCCGTCGTCCTCCCGCTCCAGCTCGACGTACCCGAGGACCCCGGCCCAGAACGCGGCGAGCCGCTCGGGATCGGCGCAGTCGACGACCAGCTCACTGATACGGCATGCCATGCGCGCCAGTGTACGAAGGGCACGCGGGCGACGGCATTCTTCCGCAGCCCCCATGGGCCCGCGCCTCGGCCGCCCCCCCGGCGGGCGCCTCGCCTCAACCGGCCCCGGGGGCCCGGCGCGTACGGGTCCAGGTGAGCAGGTCCTCGGCGGACCAGGTGTTGACGACGCGGTCGGCCGGGACGCCGCACTCCTCGGCGCGGGCGCAGCCGAGGACCTGCCAGTCGAGCTGCCCCGGGGCGTGGGCGTCGGTGTCCACCGCGAAGAACACCCCGGCGTCCACGGCCTGCCGCAGCAGCCGCCGGGGCGGGTCCAGGCGCTCCGGCCGGCTGTTGATCTCCACCGCGGTGCCCGCCTCGGCGCACGCCGCGAACACCCGCTCCGCGTCGAACTCCGACTCCGGCCGCTTCCCGCCGACCAGCCGGCCCGTGCAGTGGCCCAGGACGTCCACCAGGGGGTTGCTCACGGCCCTCACCATCCGCCGGGTCATCGGCGCGGCGTCCATCCGCAGCTTGGAGTGGACCGAGGCGACCACCACGTCCAGTTGGTCCAGGAGTTCGTCCTCCTGGTCGAGAGAACCGTCCAGCAGGATGTCGCACTCGATGCCCGTCAGCAGCCGGAAGGGCGCCCAGCCCTCGTTCAGTTCCGCCACCACGTCGAGCTGCTCCCGCAGCCGGTCCGCCGTCAGGCCGCGGGCCACCGTCAGCCGGGGCGAGTGGTCGGTGAGCACCGCCCACTCGTGGCCGAGCGCCGCCGCGGCCCGACCCATGGCCTCGATGGGGCTCCCGCCGTCCGACCAGTCGGAGTGCAGGTGGCAGTCGCCGCGCAGCGCCGCCCGCAGCTCCGCCCCCGGCCCCGGCGCGGCCTCCGCCTCGCCCTCCAGCTTCCGCAGGTACGCCGGCACCTCCCCGGCCAGCGCCTCCCGCACCACCTGCGCGGTCTTCGGGCCGATGCCCTTCAGCCGCTCCAGGGTCCCGGCCGCCGCCCGCTCGGCCGCCTCGCCCTCGCCGAGCGCCGAGAGCGCCGCCGACGCGGTGCGGAAGGCCCGCACCCGGTACGTCGGCGCCAGTGACCGCTCCAGCAGATAGGCGATCCGGTCCAGTGCCTCGACGGGGTCCATGGCCTCAGGCCTCCTCCGGTCGTCCGCCCGTTCGTCCGCCCCGTGACGACGGGCCGATCTCGCACCACACCGCCTTGCCCTCGCCGCGCGGTTCCACGCCCCACCGCAGGGCCAGCGCGTCCAGCAGCAGCAGTCCCCGCCCCGAGGTGGCCGCCTCGCCCGGTGTACGGCGCCGGGGCCAGGCGCTGGAACGGTCCTGCACCGTCAGCCGCACCCGCCGCACCGGTTCCGGCAGCACCTCCAGGGTGAGCACCGCGCCGCCCTCGGTGTGCAGCAGCACGTTCCCGAGCAGTTCCCCGGTCACCAGCTCGGCGTCGTCCGCGAACGCCCGCATGTCCCAGTCCCGCAGCGCCCGCCGGACCACCGCCCGCGCCTCCGAGAGCCCCTGCGGGTCGGCCTGGTGGATGTACTGGTGGATGCGCGGCGCCCGCGGGGTGCCCGGGTCCGGGCTGCGCCGCAGCACCAGCAGAGCCACGTCGTCACCGGCGCCCCACCGCTCCCAGAACCGCTGCGACAGGTGGTCGGCCAGCGCCTCCGCGCCGGGCGGCCCGCTGCTCACCGCCGCCTCCAGGGCGTCCATGCCCTCCCCGATGTCCGCCCCCGGCTGTTCGACCAGCCCGTCGGTGCACATCACCAGCGTCTCGCCGGGCACCAGGTCCAGCCGCGTCTCGGGGAACTCCTCGTCCCCGAACACCGACGCCACCCCCAGTGGGAGGCCCCCCGGCAGCTTGGGCCGCCCGACGCGCCCGTCCGTGTGCCGGATCAGCGGCCCCAGGTGGCCCGCCCGCACCGCCCGTACCGTGCCCGAATCCAGGTCCACCTGGGCGTACGTACATGTGGCGAACCGCTCCGTGTCCAGCTCCGCGAGGAACCGGGACGCCCGGGCGAGCACCGTGGAGGGGGCGTGGCCCTCGCCCGCGTACGCCCGCAGCGCGATCCGGAGCTGGCCCATGATGGCGGCGGCGTGCGTGTCGTGACCCTGGACGTCACCGACCACGATGCCGACCCGCCCCCGGGGCAGCGGGACCACGTCGTACCAGTCGCCGCCGACCTGCCGGCCGCTCCACGCCGAGTGGTACCGCACGGCGATCTCCCCGCCCTCGACCGCCGGGATGCGGCGGGGGAGCATGGTGGCCTGGAGGCCCGTGGCGAGTTCGCGCTCCTCGTCGAACAGGATCGCCCGCTGGAGCGACTGGGCGACGATGGCGGCCAGCCCCAGCGAGAGGTTCCGCTCGTCGGCGCTGAAGGCGGTGCGCCCCCGGTAGAACAGCGCCATCCCGCCCAGCGTGCGCGCCTGGGCGACCAGCGGCAGGTAGGCGGCCGCCCGGAACCGCATCCTCCCGGCGAAGGGGGCCAGCACCGGGTAGTCCTTGATCAGCTCCTGGAACGAGCTGCTGAACAGCGGGCGCCCGCTCAGCACGGTCTCCGCCAGCGGCATCCCGGGCTCCAGCCGCCGCATCCGCAAGTGCTCCAGGACGTCCAGGGACTCACCGCTGAGGGCGATGATGTTCAGCGAGCCGTTCTCGACCAGGCCCAGCGCGAAGCCGTCGGCCCCCAGCCGGGCCAGGCCCCCGGGGCCGGTGAGCGCGGCGGTGACGTCGTCCACCGTCACCGCGCGCGACAGCGCCTGGGTGGTGCGCTCCACCATGTTGGTCTGCCGTTTCCGGCGCTTCTCCAGCTCCAGCACGAAGGCGGAGTGGGTGATCTCGGAGGTGGCGTCCCGGACGATCCCGACGATCCGGTGGGCCCGGCCGTCCCGGTCGCGCAGGATGCGGGCCTGGACGTGCGTCCACTGCACGGAACCGTCGTCCAGGGGGATCTGGAAGCGCGCGGCGTACGAGGACCGGCCGCTGGACAGCGCCTCCCTGATCACGGCGTCCAGCCGGGCGCGCTCCTCGGTCTCCAGCCGGTGCACCAGGGAGGCGGGCCGGGCGTCGAACGTACCGGGCGCCAGGCCGAACACGAGGAGCCCCGCCTCGTCGATGTCGATCGTGCCCGCGTCGAGGTCCCAGTCGAAGCTGCCCGTACGGTTCATGGCGAGCCGCTCGGTGGGCCCGATCTCGCCGCTGTGTGCCCGGTTGTCCGTCATCCCCCTCATTGTCGAGCCGGTCGGGCGGGAACGCCAAGGCATCGGCGCCGCCCGGCGGGCCGGACGGGCACCGGCGGCGGTCGACGTTCGGTGAGACGGCCCTACCGCTGGGTAATCGGAAGCGGGCGGCCGGGAGGGTTGACGCCCCAACTGCCCCTCCCTATCTTCCTGTTCGAAGTTCTGGTCAACGTCCGGTATTTCGAACAACTGAAGACATCCAGGAGCACACACATGGCACCCATACGGCCGAGGCTCGTCCTCGCGCTGGCGGCCCTCATGGTGGGCACGGCCATGGCCGCCCCCACCCGGGCCGACGCCCCACCCCCGGCCGACCACACGATCACGGTCACCCCCGACCGGGCCGGCCCGGCGATCGGTCCGACCATGTACGGCGTCTTCTTCGAGGACATCAACAACGCCGCCGACGGCGGCCTGTACGCCGAGCTCGTCCGGAACCGCTCCTTCGAGTTCGGCCCCGCCGACAACCGGTCCTTCACCCCCCTCACCGCCTGGCAGCAGACCGCGACCGGCGGCGCCACCGGCACCCTCCAGGTCGTCGACGACGCCGAGCGCCTGAACGAGCGCAACCGCCACCACCTCCGCCTCGCCCTCACCGGCGCCGGCGGCGAGGGCGCCCGCTTCGGCATCGTCAACAGCGGCCACGGGGCCGGCATGGCGCTCAGGGAAGGCGCCCGCCACGACTTCTCCGTCTGGGCGCGCACCGACAGCGCCGCGGGCACCCGCCTCACCGCCGAGCTGCGCACCGCCGACGGCACCCCCGTGTCCACACCGCTGGGCATCACCGTGCGCGGCGACCGCTGGACCAAGTACACCGGCACGCTCACCCCCGAGGTGACGACCACCGGAGGGCGCCTCGCCGTCACCGCGGCGGGCGGCGGCACCCTGCGTCTCGACATGGTCTCGCTCTTCCCGCGCGACACCTACAAGGGCCGGGCCAACGGGCTCCGCAAGGACCTCGCCGAGAAGATCGCCGCCCTGGAGCCCGGATTCCTCCGCTTCCCCGGCGGCTGCCTGGTCAACACCGGCAGCCACCGGGCGTACGAGGCGCCGGACTGGGAACGCCGCCGCTCCTACCAGTGGAAGGACACCATCGGCCCGGTCGAGCAGCGGGCCGTCAACGCCAACTTCTGGGGTTACCACCAGAGTTACGGCCTCGGCTACTACGAGTACTTCCAGTTCGCCGAGGACATCGGCGCGATGCCGCTCCCCGTGGTGCCCGCCCTGGTCACCGGCTGCGGCGAGAACCGGGCCACCGACGACCCGGCGCTGCTGGAGCGGCACATCCGGGACACGCTCGACCTGATCGAGTTCGCCAACGGCCCCGCCACCTCCGCATGGGGCCGCAAGCGTGCCGCCATGGGCCACCCGAAGCCCTTCGGCCTGACCCACCTCGCCGTCGGCAACGAGGAGACCCTGCCCGACCAGTTCCTCAGCCGCTTCACCGCGTTCCGCGAGGCCATCGCGGCCAGGTACCCGGACATCACGGTGATCAGCAACTCCGGGCCCGACGACGCCGGGAGCGTCTTCGACCGCGCCTGGCAGCTCAACCGGGAAGCCCGCGTCGACATGGTCGACGAGCACTACTACAACAGCCCGCAGTGGTTCCTGCGGCACAACGACCGCTACGACGCCTACGACCGGAAGGGCCCCAAGGTCTTCCTCGGCGAGTACGCCTCGCGCGACGACCGGTTCCGCAACGCGCTGGCGGAAGCCGCCTTCATGACCGGCCTGGAGCGCAACGCCGACGTCGTCAGGCTCGCCTCCTACGCCCCGCTGCTCGCCAACACGGACACCACGCAGTGGCGCCCCGACATGATCTGGTTCGACAACCACCGCTCCTGGGGCTCGACCAGCTACGAGGTGCAGAGGCTGTTCATGACCAACACCGGCGACCGGGTCGTACCCAGCCGGGCCACCACCACCCCCGCCGTCTCCGGCCCGATCACCGGGGCCGTCGGCCTGTCCACGTGGGCCACCAGCGCCGCGTACGACGACGTGGAGGTCATCGCCGCGGACGGGACCACGCTCCTGGAGGACGACTTCTCGGCCGGCGACACCCGCTGGACACGGGGCACCGGGCGGGGCGACTGGACGGTCCGGGACGGCGCGTTCCTCCAGACCGACGCGACCGCCGAGGACACCCTGGTGACGGCGGGCGACAAGGGCTGGCACGACTACGACCTGCGGCTGAAGGCCACCAAGAAGTCCGGCAGGGAGGGCTTCCTGATCGCCTTCGGCGTCCGGGACACCGGCAACCACTACTGGTGGAACCTGGGCGGCTGGAACAACACCCGCTCCGCCGTCGAGGCGGCCGTGGACGGCGGCAAGGAGACGCTGACCGAGAACGCCACCACCATCGAGACCGGACGCACCTACGACATCCACGTCAAGGTCCGCGGGCGCCAGGTCACCCTCTACCTCGACGGACGGGAATGGGGGAGCTTCACCGACGACAAGCCCGCCGAACCCTTCCGGCAGGTCGTCACCCGGGACAAGGGTGACCTCGTGGTCAAGGTCGTCAACGCCGGGGCCGCACCCGCCCGCACCCGCGTCGACCTCGGTACGGCGAAGGTCGCCCCCACGGCCCGGCTCATCACCCTCACCGGGGCACCGGACGCGGTGAACACCGCCGACGCCCGGCCGGTCCGGCCCCGGACGTCCACCCTGCGCGGGATCGGCGAGGAGTTCACGTACACCTTCCCGGCCCACTCCGTCACCTTCATGCGGATCAAGGCGGGATAGAAGCGCGGAAAGGCCCGGCCGGACACCCGGCCGACCCCGCCCCCCGGGCCCCCGGCCGACCCGGGCCCCCGGGCCCCCGGCCGACCCGGGCCCCCGGGCCCCCGGCCGACCCGGGCACCCGGCCGGACACCCGGCCGAGCCGGCCGGGAAGGACCCCCTTCCCGGCCGCACCGCTCCCCGCGCCCCGGCACCCGGCGGGCCGTGCGGCGCTCGCCCGGGCGCACCCGGGATCAGCCGCCCTGCCCGGGCTCCGGCTCCTTGCGCAGCGCCCGGGAGAGGCGCTCACCGACGACCCGGTCGACGCTCCCGTCGCACTCGACGCCCAGCGCCGCCGCCACGTCCCGCAGGTGCAGGTCGGCGAGCGCCTCGGTGAGCTCGCCGAACGCCTCCGCCGCGGCCCGCCCGCGCCGTACCCCCGCGACGACCGCGACCCCACCCGCCAGCCCCGCCGGCCACCACCAGAACGCCAGCACCAGGTACCCCGCGCCCCAGGCGTACAGCCGTGCCGACGCACTCAGCCGCACGCGGGCGGCGTGCAGTTCGGCCCGTGTGCCGTCGGAGGCCAGGAGCCACAGGTGCGGCCAGGCGGCTGCCAGGTCCACCCGGTGGGCGCGCCAGAGCCGCTGCCCCGGCGCGGCGAGCCGGTCACCCGTCCCGAAGGGATGACGGGGCGGCGCCGCGGCGATGCGGCCACGGTCGGCGTAGCGGCGCTCCGCGACGGCGGCGAGCCGGTCGGCCTCCGGCGCCCCCTCGATGCGTGCCCGGCCGGCCGTGACCAGCGCGGTGCGGAAGGCCGCGTCGGCGGCGCGCCAGCGGCGCAGCCGGCGGTCGGCGAGCCGCCGCAGCAGCGGCCCGCGCGGCTCCGCGCACCACAGCAGCTCCACCCCCGCGCCCAGGCTCTGGGCCGCCGCACCCGTCACCGCGGCACCGGCCAGCACCCCCAGAGCCACCAGGACGACCGTTCCGGTGCTCCCGGAGGCGGGGGAGGAGGCGAGGGCGTCGAGCCAGGACCGCAGCCGCCCGACATCGGCCCATCGCTCGTGCCCCAGCACCATGGCCGTGGTCAGCGTGGCGAGGAAGAGCAGCCCCGGCAGGGCCAGCAGCGTCAGCCACCGCTCGGCGATCCGGCCGCCCAGCGCGCTGAGGAAGGCACTGGTCACCGCAGGGGCACCGCGCGCAGCGGCCGGTCGAACACCCGGCAGCCCGGGTGCGGGGCCTCCTCGGCGGGTGCCTCCACCCGCCCGCAGTGACCGAGCGGGCAGGCCAGCACGTGCAACGCCGGGTGCCCCGGCCCCGCGACGGGGAGACTTTGGTAACCGGGCGGGGGCGGCGGAGTCGTGCGGTAGGAGCCCAGGCCGGCACTGTGCCCGGCCACGAGCAGCTCCTCCTCCAACTCGTCGAAGACGTCCTCCAGTTCCTCGGGGGCCCGGCCGGCCCGCAGGCCGGAGACGATGGACTCGACGAGCCCCAGGCCCCGTTCACCGAGCTCCAGCGGTCCGGAGTCGTCCGTCAGCCGCCGGCACAGCTCTCCCAGCCTGGCGTGTCCGGCTCGCGGCCCCCTTCGCCCCCCGGTCTCGATCTCCACCGTTCCCCCTCGGACGCCGGATGTCGGTCGCCGTGATTGTACGTCCACCGAACGACCGCGGTCCGGCGGTCCGTTCGCTATCGTGAGCACGGGCCGACGGTACCGAGGGGCCGCGGTCACGGCCGCGTGACACCGGGGGGTGGGCGTGTTCCGCACGAACCGAGCGCGAGCGGCGGAGGACCCCGACGCGGGACGGGAGGCCGATCGGCTGCTGGCCCACCACCTCCGGACGGGCGACCGGCAGGCCCTCGACACGGCGATCGACCTCTACCGGCGGTACCTCGCGTCCCCGGCGGTGGACGCCGCGCACGCCGCCACCCGGGCGGGCAACCTCATGGTCGCCCTCCACAGCCGGTACCAGTTGGTGCGGCACCCGGACGACCTGGACGCCCTGGTGGAGCTGGGGCGCCGGCAGGCGGCCCGTGAGCCGGCGAACCCCCAGGACGTACGGCTCCTGGGCATCGCCCACCAGCAGAGGTTCGCCGTCCGGGAGCGACCCGAGGACCTCGACCGGGCGGCGGAGGCGTTCGAGCGGGCGGCCCTCCTGCCCCAGGAGGCCGAGACCGCGGCGCAGTCCCTGGGCGGACTCGTCGAGGTGCTCCGTCTGCGGCACGGGCTGGCCGCACGGACGCCCGGCCGGCCGGGCGCCCGGGACCCCGCGGCGGACCTCCTCCGCGCCACGGACGCCGGACGGCGCGCGCTCCGGGTGTTGCCGGCCGGATCGCCCGCCCGGCGCGTTCACCTGAGCAACCTCGCCGGGCTGCGCCACGACGCGTACCTCGTCGACGGGGACCTCGATGCCCTGCGTGAGGCCCTCGACCTGTGGCGCGCCGCCGTGGAGGCCGTCCCGCCCGGCGACCCCGACCGCCCGCTCGTCCTCGGGAACCTCGGGCACGGCCTGCGCCAGTGGCACGAGCACGCCTCCGACGACACCCACCTCCCGGAGATGCTGCGGACCCACCGCATGGCCCTGGCAGAGTGCCCGCACGGTTCCCCGGCCCGTGCCGAGCGGCTCGCCGGGCTCGGCATCGCGCTGCGCCTGGCCGCCGAGGCCACCGACGAGCCGGCCCTGCTGGAGGAGTCGGCGGCCCTGCTGCGCGAGGCCCTGACCCTGTTCCGCCCCGGCACCCCGGAGCACGCCAACAGGCTGAAAAGCCTCGGGAACACCTTGCACAGGCTGGCGCAGCGGACCGGTGACGCGGCGCTGCTCGACGAGGCCGTCGCCACCTTGCGCGCCGCCCTCGCCGAGCAGGAACCGGGCACGGAGGAGTACGCCGGGACCCTGGCCAACCTCGCCGTCACCCTGCGGCAGCGCGCCCTCCAGACCGACGACCTGACCTCCCTGTGGGAAGCCGCCCGACTGGCCAGGGAAGCGCTCCACGCGTCCCAGGCACCGCCCGCCGCCCAGGTCGTGCGTCTCGGCAACCTGGGGGTGGTGCTGCAGAGCTGGCACGGAGCTACCGGGGACACCGCGGCCGCCGGCGAGGCGATCGACGCGGCCCGTCGGGCGCTCGCCCTGGCACCCGCGGCCGGATTACCGCGCGCCGACCGGCTGAACCACCTGGCCAACGCGCTGCGGGCCCGGTTCGACGACACCGGCGACGTGGCGGACCTCGACGAAGCCGTCGCACTGCTGGAGGAAGCAGCCCGGCAGGCCCCCTACGGCGACCCGGCGCTCGCCATGGTCCTCTCCAACCTCGGCTCCGCCCGGCTCACCAAGCACCATGTCACCGGCGCGCCGGGCGAGTTGGAGCAGGCCGTCAGCGAACTGGGCCGCGCCGTATGGGCCGTCACCGAGCACACCTCGACCCACGGCGGCCATCTGAAGGCGTACGGGGACGCGCTGCGTGCCCTGTACGAGCGGGACGGCGACCGGGGAGTGCTCCGTGCCGCCGAGGACGCCTACCGGCAGGCCGCCGAAACCACCGCCCTGCCCGCCCACGAGCGGGTTCTCGCGGCCTGGGAGTGGGGCGCCGCCGCCGCCGACGACGGCCAGCGCTGGGCCGAGGCCCTGCCGGGCTACCGGCTGGCACTGGACCTGCTGCCGTTCGCCGCGTCCGGCCGGCTGGTCCGCAGTGACCAGGAGCGCGGCCTGTCCCGGGTGCGGGGCCTGGCCGCCGAGGCCGCCGCGTGCGCGGTCAACGCCGGCCGGCCGGAGCAGGCGGTGCTCCTGCTGGAGCAGGGCCGGGGTGTCCTGCTGGGCCGGGCCATGGCCACCCGCGACGGGCTCGGACGCCTGCGCGGCGCCCACCCCGCACTCGCCGAACGCTTCGCACGGCTGAGGGAACGGCTCGACGCCCTGGAGGCCGCCGGCGTCGCGGACACCGCGCAGGGCCCGCCGCCGGCCGACACCACCGACCGGCGGCACGCCCTCGCCGCCGAACTGGAGAACCTGGTCGCCGAGATCCGCTCCCGGCCCGGCTTCTCCGACTTCCTTGCCGCGCCCTCCCCCCGGGCCCTGGCGGCGTGCGCCGACCGGGGCCCGGTGGTGCTCGCCTACTGCAGCGCGTACCGCAGTGACGCACTGGTGCTGCGGGACGGCGAGGTCGTTCTCGTGCCGCTGCCCGACGCCACCCCGGAGGCCGTCGGCGAGCAGGCCGACCGCCTCGCACGCGCACTCGCCGACGCGGCCGATCCCGCCCGCGACCGGGCGGCCCAGCAGGCGGTCGACGAGGTGCTCCGCTGGACCTGGGACCACGTCACCGGCCCCGTGCTCGACCGGCTCGGCCTGCACGGGCCCCCGCCGGGTCACGAGTGGCCGCGCCTCTGGTGGTCGCCGGGGGGCGCCCTCGCCTCCCTGCCGCTGCACGCGGCCGGTCACCACGGCGAGGGCCCCGGCACGGTGCCCGGCGACGGAGCCGCCCCCGCGCCGTACCCGGCGGGGCCAGGGCCCCGGACCGTGCTGGACCGGGTGGTCTCCTCGTACACCCCGACGGTCGGAGCCCTCCGGTACGCCAGGGCCCGGGCCGCCGCGCCGCGACCGCACGGCCGGCTGCTCGCCGTGGCCCTCCCGCAGACCCCGGGCGCCCGGCCGCTCGGCGGCGCGCGGCGGGAGGTGGAGGTGCTGCGGGGCCTCGTCCCCACCGACGTACTGCACGGGCAGGACGCCACCTTCGAGCAGGTGATGGAAGCCCTGCCCCACCACCCCTACGTGCACTTCGCCTGCCACGGGGTCAGCGAACCGGACGACCCCTCGAACGGCCGGCTCCTGGTGCACGACCACCCGACCCGTCCGCTGACCGTCCGCGCGATCTCCCGGCTGGACCTGCCCGCCGCGCGGCTCGCGGTGCTCTCCGCCTGCGAGACCGCGCGGGGCGGCGGCGAACTGGCCGACGAGGCGATCCACATCACCTCGGCGTTCCAGCTCGCGGGATACCCGAGTGCCGTCGGAACGCTCTGGCCGGTGCACGACGTGGTGGCCGTCCGCGTCACGCGCCTCCTCTACCAGGGCCTGTGTGCCGGCGCGGCAGGCGACGGCCCGGAACTCGACGACACGAGGGCGGCCACCGCCCTGCACCAGGCGGTCCTGCGCTGCCGCGCCGCCTTCGCGGCCAGTCCCAGCCTGTGGGCGGCACACGTGCACGCGGGCGCCTGACGACACCCGGAGCGACGAGGAGGCTGTCACGATGAGCCGATGGTGGCGGCGGCGAGCCGCGGAGGACGGCCGGGAGGCAGGCGCCCAGCCGCTGCCTCACCGGACGCACGAGAACCCACCAGGAACAGGCGAGCCGCCCACGGCGGAGTCCGGAGGCACGAGGCGTCCCGGCGGGGGACACATCACCCTCTCAGAGGTGATGGAGGGAGGGGTGGAGCAGGAGGTCTTCCGCATCGACATCTCCCCCGAGCAGGCCGCCGCCATGCGGGCGCAGTCCGCCATCGACCGGCTGGGCCCCGAGCACCCGGAAGCCCTCACCGCCATGCGCGCCCTCGCCCGCGTCCTCGCGTCCGCTCCCGGGCGGGGCGGGGAGGCCGTCGAGCTCTACCAGCACGTCGTACGCACCCAGTGGACCGTCCTCGGCGACCGCGACGAGGAGACCCTGCGCACCTCCGCCGAACTCGCCGGCCTCCTCCACGAGACCGGTGACCTGCGCCTCGCCGAGGAGGCGTGGCGCGACACCTTCCGCCGCCGCGCCGAGACGCTCGGCCGTGACCACCCCGGCGCACTGGCCTGCGCGACCGGCCTCGCGGCGGTCCTTCAGGACCTGGACCGCGCCCCTGAGGCCGAGCCGCTGCTGCGGGACGTCCTGGAACGCCGTGTCCGGCTGCTCGGCCCCGACCACCCCGACGTCCTGACCTCCGCGAACACCCACGCCGCCGCGCTGATCAGGTGCGGCCGCCACGAGGAGGCCGAGCGCGCCCTGCGCGGCCTCGTGCCCCGGCTGGAGGACCGGTACGGGAGCGCGCACGAGCGCACGATCGCCGCCCGGACCAACCTGGGCGCCGTCCTGTGCCGGCTGGACCGCTACGCCGAGGCGGAACAGCACCTCCGTACCGTCGTGCAGGTGTCCGACGCGACCTTGGGCCCGCACCACGAGTCCACGCTGTCGGCGCGCAACAATCTCGCCGCCGTCCTGCACGGCATGGAACGCTACGAGGACGCCGTCCCCATCCTGCGCGCGATCCTCGACAGCAGCGAGACCCTGCACGGCGACGACCACCCCGCCACCGTCGCCGTCCGGGACAACCTCGCCAACGTACTGATCGACGTGGGCCGGCACGCCGAGGCCGCCGAACTGCTCGACCGCTGCGTACGCGACTACCGGCGGATCCACGGCCCCGGACACCCCCGGCTGCGGGCGGCCGAGGAGAGGCTGGCCTGGCTGCGGGAAGGACCGGCCGCTCACTGACCCCGTGCGCCGGGCACCCGGCGAACCGGCCGGCCCGTCCACCGCCGAACCGCTCCCGGCCACTGCCGAACCGCTCCCCGCCATCGCCGAACTGCGCCCGGCGGTCCGCCGGGGCACGCTTGAAGCGTGAAGAACCCCGAGGAGGCCGGCTCGGGCCTGCGGTCGCTGGGCACCGCCCTGTCCGACGCCATGCGGCGGACGGGCGCGGCCATCGGCATGGTCTACCTGCGCCCGCCCGGGGAGAGCGCCCTCCGCCTGGCGGTGCTGAGCGGCGTCTCGCTGGAGTTCGCCGCCCCGTGGATGCGGGTCATGCCGCGCGACCCCGTGCCCCTGGCGGACGCCGTGGCCGAAGGACGGCTGGTGTGGATCGGGGACCGGGAGGAGATGGCCCGCCGCTACCCCCGGCCGGGGCTCGTCCTGCCGTACGCGTTCTCCCTGGCCGCCGCCCCGATCTCCGGTGCGGGCACCACAGGGGGCGGCCTGGTGCTGCTGTGGCCCGGGGGGCACGCACCGCGGCTCGCCGCGCCGGAGGAGGACGCCGTCCACAGCGGCTGCGACCGCATGGCGCAGATCCTGGCCCGCGCGGACGACGAGGGCCGGCCCGTGGTCCCGGGGCGGACCCCCCGGATCGTCCGTCCCACCCGGCGCACCCCCGGGCCCATCGAGGCCACGGCGGCGGTGGAGTTCGTCCACCGCCTGCCCGGCGGGAGCTGCGCACTGGACCTGAACGGCCGTGTCACCTTCTTCACCGAGGAGGCGGCCGACCTCCTCGGGGTCGCCGCCGAGGAACTGACCGGCGCCCTGCCGTGGGAAGTGCTCCCCTGGATGGACAACCCGGCGGTCGAGGACCGGTACCGCGCGGCGGTCATCAGCCGCCGGACCACGTCGTTCACCACGCTGCGCCCACCCGACCACTGGCTCCGCTTCGAGCTGCACCCGGACGCCACCGGCATCAGCGTCCGCATCACCCCGGCCGACCCGGAAGGAGGCGCCGCCGGTACGGGCAGCACCCGCCAGGAAGAGGAGGAGCACACGCCGCAGTCCGCCCTGCCGAGCCGGGCGACCAGCCTCTACCACCTGATGCACCTGGCCGCCACGCTGACCGAGGCCGCCGGGGTGCAGGAGGTGATCGACCAGGCCGCCGACCAGATCACCCCTGCCCTCGGCGTCCACGCCCTCGCCCTGCTGACCGCCGAGGACGGCCGCCTGCGGGTCGTCGGCCACCGCGGTTACGCCGAGGCCGTGGCCCGGTTCGACTCCGCCCCGCTGGCCTCCGACACCCCGGCGGCCCGCGTCCTGGTCACCCGGGCCCCGCTGTTCTTCGGCAGCCGGGCGGAACTGGAGCGTGACTTCCCCGACGCGGTCGTCCTGGGCAGCGCCGGCGCCGCCTGGGCCTTCCTGCCGCTGATCGCCTCGGGCCGCCCGGTCGGCTCGCTGGTCCTCGGCTACGACCGGCCGCGGAACTTCCACCCGGGCGAGCGGGCCATCCTCACCTCGCTGGCCGGTCTCCTCGCCCAGGCCCTGGACCGGGCGAGGCTCTACGACAGCAAGCACGAACTCGCCCGGCGCCTCCAGGCGGGCCTGCTGCCGCACACCCTTCCGCACGTCCCCGGACTGGAGGTCGCCGCCCGCTACCTGCCCGCCGGCCACGGCACGGGCGTCGGCGGTGACTTCTACGACCTGATCAGGCTCAGCGGCACGACCGCCGCCGCGACCATCGGCGACGTCCAGGGCCACAACGTCGAGGCCGCGGCCCTCATGGGGCAGGTGAGGGCCGCCGTCCACGCGAGCGCCGGCGCGCCGCCCGGCGAGGTCCTCGCCCGTACCAACCGCCTGCTGACCGACCTCGACCCGGGCCTGTTCACGAGCTGCCTGTACGCGCACATCGACCTGAAGCACCACCGGGCCCTGCTCGCCACCGCGGGCCACCCGCCGCCCCTGGTGCGCCACCCGGACGGGCACACCGAGGCGCTCGACATGCCGCCCGGCCTGCTCCTGGGCATCGACCCGGCCGCCGACTACCCCACGGCCGGGCTCGCCCTGCCCCTGGGCACCGTGCTGGCCTTCTTCACCGACGGCCTCGTCGAGTCACCCGGTGTCGACATCGACGACGCGACCGCCGAGCTGGCCGGGCAGCTCGCCTGGAGCGGGGACGAGAGCATGGACGACCTGGCCGACGCGCTCATCGGCCACGCCCGTGAGTCGGCTCCCCGCCACGACGACATCGCCCTGCTCCTCCTCCGCACGGTCGCGCCCGTCTGAGGCGCCGGCTCAGCGCGCCGAGAAGCCGTGCACCGTGGTCGACCGGTACGTCCGGCCCGGCCGCAGCACCGTCGACGGGAACGCCGGCCGGTTCGGCGAGTCGGGGAAGTGCTGCGTCTCCAGGCACAGCCCGTCGCCCTGCCGGTACGTGCGCCCGGACGGCCCGGCCAGCGTGCCGTCCAGGAAGTTGCCCGAGTAGAACTGCACGCCCGGCTCGGTCGTCGCGATCGTCATCGTGCGCCCCGAGCCGGGGTCGCGCAGCGTCGCGAAGGGCAGGGGGCGGGCCGTGACGCCTTTGTCCAGCACCCAGTTGTGGTCGTACCCCTGGGCGAGGACCAGTTGCGGATGCGCCGTGCGGATGTCCTCGCCGATCGTCTTCGCGTGCCGGAAGTCGAACGGTGTGCCCGCCACCGGCGCCAGTTCGCCGGTCGGGATGAGGGCCGCGTCGGTCGGGGTGTAGCGGGAGGCCGCCAGCCGCAGCTCGTGGCCCAGGACGTCACCGCTGCCCTCGCCCGCCAGGTTGTAGTAAGTGTGGTTCGTCAGGTTCACCACCGTGGCCCGGTCGGTGGTCGCCGCGTAGTCGACGCGCCAGTCCCCGCGCGGGGTGAGGGTGTACGTCACCGTCACCCTCAGCGTGCCCGGGTAGCCCATCTCGCCGTCCGCGCTCACGTACCGCAGCACCAGGCCGACGCCCGTGCGGTCGGAGAACGGCTCCACGTCCCACACCCGTTTGTCGAACCCCTGGGCGCCGCCGTGCAGGCTGTTCGGCCCGTCGTTGACGGACAGCCGGTACTCCGTGCCGTCCAGGGTGAAGCGGCCGCCCCCGATCCGGTTGCCGTACCGGCCGATCAGCGCCCCGAAGAACGGCGACGACGACACGTACGCGTCGAGGTCGTCGAAGCCCAGCGACACGTTGGCGTACCGGCCGCGGCGGTCCGGTGTCTCCAGGGACTGCACGATGCCGCCGTACGACAGCACCTTCAGCCGCGTGCCGCCGTTCTCCAGCGTCCAGCGGTGCACCTTCGTGCCGTCGGCGAGCCTGCCGAAGAGTTCCCTCACCGGTCTCCCGCCTCCCGACGCGTACGCGGTGGCCGGGGCCGCCGCCGTGAGTCCCGCGGCGGCCGCGGCCGCCAGCACCGTCCGTCTGCTCGTCTCCATCAGAACTCCCGAAGTTCTCGAAGGGGTGGACTACTTGCCGGCCCTGCGCTTGTTCCAGACGTCGAACCCGACCGCGGCGAGCAGCACGAGCCCCTTGATGACCTGCTGGTAGTCGGTGCCGACACCGACCAGCGACATGCCGTTGTTCAGCACGCCCAGCACCAGGCCGCCGATCACGGCGCCCATCACCGTGCCGACGCCGCCGCTCATCGAGGCACCGCCGATGAACGACGCGGCGATCGCCTCCAGTTCGAAGTTCAGGCCCGCCTGCGGGGTGCCCGCGTTGAGCCGGGCCGCGTACACGCAGCCCGCCAGGGCCGCCAGCACGCCCATGGTGACGAAGACCAGGAAGGTGACCCGCTTGTCCTTGACGCCCGACAGCTTCGCCGCCGCCTTGTTGCCGCCCAGCGCGTACACATGGCGTCCGATCACCGCGTTGCGCATCACGTAGCCGAGAGTGATCAGCAGCGCGCACATGATGAGCATGACCACCGGCACGCCGTGGAAGCTGGCCAGCGTCAGTGTGAACGCGACAACGGCGGCCGTGACGGCGGTGCACTTCAGCGCCCACAGGGCGAACGGCGGCACGTCCAGCTCGTGGGCGAGCTGCCGCCGCCGGTCCCGCCACTCGCGCAGCAGCAGGAACACCACCGCGACCAGCCCCAGCAGGAGGGTGGGGTTGTGGTACTGCGTGTAGGGACCCATCTCGGGGATGAACCCCTTGGCGATGTTCTGGAAGCCGTCGGGGAACGGGGCGATCGACTGCCCCTCCAGCACGATCTGCGTGAGCCCGCGGAAGAGCAGCATGCCGGCCAGCGTCACGATGAACGACGGGATGCCCACGTACGCGATGAAGAAGCCCTGCCAGGCGCCCGAGACCGCGCCGATCAGCAGGGACAGCACCAGCGCGAGCACCCACGGCATGTCGTGCTTGACCATCATCACCGCCGACATGGCCCCGACGAAGGCGACGACCGAGCCGACGGACAGGTCGATGTGGCCGGCGATGATGACGATCATCATGCCCATGGCCAGGATGAGGATGTAGCCGTTCTGCTGGATCAGGTTGGAGACGTTGTTCGGCAGGAGCAGCGTGCCGTCGGTCCAGATCTGGAACAGCACGACGATGAACGCGAGCGCGATCAGCATGCCGTACTGGCGCATGTTGCCGCGCACGCCGTCGAGCAGCAGCGCGAGCGCCGACGGCCGCGGCGGGGCGTCCTGCGGCCGGGGGCGTGGGGGAGTGGTCGTGGTGGTCATGGCGGGGCCTCAGCTTCTGTTCGTGGTCATCCGGCGCATCAGGACTTCCTGGGTGGCGTCGGCGCGGGCGACCTCACCGGTCAGCCGGCCCTCGGCCATCGTGTAGATCCGGTCGCACATCCCGAGCAGCTCCGGCAGTTCGGAGGAGATGAACAGCACGGCCTTGCCCTGCGCCGCGAGCCGGTCGATGACGGTGTAGATCTCGTACTTGGCGCCCACGTCGATCCCGCGCGTCGGCTCGTCGAGGATCAGCACCTCGGGGTCGGCGTGGATCCACTTGCTGAGGACGACCTTCTGCTGGTTGCCGCCCGACAACCGTCCCACCTGCTCGAAGACGGTCGGCGCCTTGATGTTCATCGTGGTGCGGTACCGCTCGGCGACGCGGCGCTCGTGGTGCCCGTCGACGAAGCCCCGGCGCCGCATCCCCGGCAGCGAGGCCAGGGAGATGTTGCGGTTGATGTCGTCGATCAGGTTCAGGCCGTACGTCTTGCGGTCCTCGGTGACGTACGCGAGGCCTGCCTCGATCGCCGCCGGCACGGTCCTCGTCGCCACCTCCCGCCCGCCCACCTCGACCGTTCCGGCCGCGTGGATGCCGTACGAGCGGCCGAAGACGGACATGGCCAGCTCGGTACGGCCCGCGCCCATGAGCCCCGCGATGCCGACGATCTCGCCGCGCCGCACGGTCAGGGACACGTCGTCGACGACCGTGCGCTGGTGGTCGACCGGGTGCCGGACGGTCCAGCCGCGTACGGCCAGCGCGACCTGGCCGGCGTCGTCGCCCTCGTACGGCGTGCGGTCCGGGAACCGCTGGTCGAGGTCGCGGCCGACCATGCCCCGGATGATCCGGTCCTCCGACAGTCGCGGTTCGGCGTCCGGGGTCTCCCGGACCGTCAGGGTCTCGATGGTCCGCCCGTCGCGGAGGATCGTCACGGAGTCGGTGATCCGCCGGATCTCGTTCAGCTTGTGCGAGATGATGATGCTGGCGATGCCCTGGTCGCGCAGCCCTAGGATCAGGTCGAGGAGCTTGGCGCTGTCCTCGTCGTTGAGCGCGGCCGTCGGCTCGTCGAGGATGAGCAGCTTCACCTCCTTGGCCAGCGCCTTGGCGATCTCCACCAGTTGCTGCTTGCCCACGCCGAGGTCGGCGACCGGCGTCTGCGGCTTCTCCCGCAGCCCCACGCGCTTGAGCAGCGCGCCCGCCCGCCGGAGCGTCTCGTTCCAGTCGATCAGCCCGCGCGTCGCCCGCTCGTTGCCCAGGAAGATGTTCTCGGCGATCGACAGGTACGGGACGAGCGCCAGCTCCTGGTGGATGATCACGATGCCGTGCCGCTCGCTGGCCCGGATGTCCTTGAAGGCCACCGGCTCGCCCTCGAAGCGGATCTCGCCCTCGTACGAGCCGTGCGGGTGGACCCCGCTGAGCACCTTCACCAGGGTCGACTTGCCCGCGCCGTTCTCGCCGCAGACAGCGTGGACCTCCCCGGGCCGAACCGTGAGGTTCACCTCGGAGAGCGCCGTGACGCCGGGGAACGTCTTGGTGATCCCGCGCATCTCCAGTACGGGCCTGTCCGCCACGGGCCGCGTCACTTGAGCTGCCCGGCGGTGAAGTAGCCCTCGTCGACGAGGAGCGTGGTGTTGGTCTTGTCGATGCTGACCGGGTCCAGCAGGAACGACGGCACGGTCTTCTTGCCGTTGTGGTAGTCCTTCGTGTTGTTGACCTCGGGCTTCTTCCCGTTGAGCACGGCGTCGCCCATCTCCACCGCCCGCGCGGCCAGCTTGCGCGTGTCCTTGAAGACGGTCTGCGTCTGCTCGCCACGGATGATCGACTTCACCGACGCCAGCTCGGCGTCCTGCCCGGTGACCACCGGCAGCGGCCGGCTCTTCGTGCCGTAACCGGCGCTCTTCAGGGCGGAGATGATGCCGATGGAGATCCCGTCGTAGGGGGAGAGGACCGCGTCGACGCGCTCCTCGCCGTAGTTCTTGCTGAGGAGGTCGTCCATCCGCTTCTGCGCGGTGCCGCCGTCCCAGCGCAGTGTGGTCGCCTGGCTCATCCGCGTCTGCTTGCTGCGCACCACGAGCCGGCCGCTCGTGAGGTACGGCTGGAGGACCTTCAGGGCGCCGTTCCAGAAGTACTTCGTGTTGTTGTCGTCGGGCGAGCCCGCGAACAGCTCGATGTTGTAGGACGCGCCCCGGGCGGTCGCCGGTCCCAGCCTCAGCGCGTCGACGATGTACTGCGCCTGGAGCCGGCCGACCCGTTCGTTGTCGAACGACGCGTAGTAGTCGACGTGTTCGGTGCCCATGATGAGACGGTCGTAGGAGATCACCGGGATGCCCGCGTCCTCCGCCCGCTGGAGCACCTCGGTGAGGGCGGAGCCGTCGATCGCGGCGACCACCAGCAGCGTGCGCCCCTTGGTGATCATGTTCTCGATCTGGGCGATCTGGTTCTCGACCTTGTCGTCGCCGTACTGGAGGTCGGTGTCGTACCCCGCCTTCCGGAACTGCTCCGCCATGTTCTCGCCGTCGGCTATCCAGCGCTCCGAGGCCTTGGTCGGCATGGCGAGGCCGATGGTGCCTCCCTTGCCGCCCGCGGGCTTGTAGCGGCTGCCGCCCCTGGCCTCCTGGCCGCAGGCGGTGAGTGAGACGGTGAGCAGCGCGGCGAGCGACGCCGCCACCGCGGTTCTGCGGGAGATGCGCATGGATCAGTCGCCTTCCGGGACGGTTGCCGGGACGTTGGTCGGGACGTTGGCCGGGACGTTTGTCGGGACGGGGAAGCGCGGGAGCTCGCCCGGCAGTCGCGAGCCGAGCGGGGACATCCCGCCGTCCGCGCCGTGCCGGGCCAGCAGGTCCAGCACGAGCCGTCCCCGGCGGACCCGCTCCCGGGCGGTGGCGAGCGCGGTGTCGCGCAGATGCGCGCCGAACGGGTAGATGCCGGGCGCGCGGCTGAGGCCGAACTTCAGGTACAGCGGGGCGCCGCGCCGGATCAGCTCGGCCACCTCGTACATCCGGACGTAACCGCCGAGGTCGTCGGGCGCCTCGACGTACATGTCCATCGGTGCCCGGGCGGCCAGCCGGATCTCGGTGAGGTGGTCCAGTGTCAGGTCGGAGGGCACGTTGACGGAGTCGGCGCCGAGCCGCTCGTACACCGCGTACGAGGCCGGGTTGACCGGGCCGGTGAGCGCGGACAGCTTGAACGTGGTGTCGGCGGGGAGGTGGCCGGCCGCGCGCAGCCGGTGCAGCGTCCACAGCACGCCCTCGTCGGCGACGAGCAGGCAGCGCACGCCGAGCGCCGCGGCGCGGCAGGCGTCCTCCACGCAGCCGGCCAGCGCGTCGTGGCCGCGGGCGCGCAGCCCCGCGCCGCCCGAGTCGGTGCGGGTTCCCGCGCCGATGTCCCAGGTGCCGCGCGGGCCGGTGAACAGGCAGAGCTCGATGTCGCGTTCCGCGCAGGCCTTCACCATCCCGGTGATCTCGGCGTCGGTGAGCATCCAGACGCCGCTGCCCTGGCTGACCCGGTGGACCGGTACGTCGAGCCGGGCGCTCTCCTCGAGGACGACGGCCAGCGCCTCCGGGCCCTCCACGGACGGGATCTCGGTGCGCCAGGTCCCGCCGTCGGGGAAGGCGTGCGGTGAGGCGTCGGCGGGGTCGGCGACGGGCGCCGGATGGCCGATGACGGCCAGGGCCTCGGCGCCGGGACGGCGAGGCGCCGGTGCTGGTGCGGACGGGACGGTCACAGGGCTCCTTGGTGTTCGGTTCGGTATTCCGGACGTCGTTCGCGCTGTTGGGCGTACGGCGGTACGGGGGCGAGCAGGGCGCCCCGTACCGCCGTACGGCTCGGGGAGGCGCGGCGGGCGGGCCTCAGGGCCGCAGCAGCACCTTGCCGGTCTTCGGGTCGCCGCCGCCCACCAGGGCGACCGCGTCCGTGAACCGCTCCAGCGGGAACTCGTGCGTGATCAGCGGCGCCGGGTCGAGCAGCCCGAGCCCGAAGGCCCGTACCGCGTCCGACCAGGCCGACGAGGGGGCACCGAAGACGCTGCGGATCTCGAGCTGGCTCAGCGACAGGTGGACGGGGTCGATGCCGGCCGCGCCGGGCGTGAACATCCCGGTCAGCACCACCCGGCCGCCCCGGCGCGCCAGCCGGCACGAGGACGCGGCCGTGGTCGGTGCCCCCGCCGTCTCGACCACCAGGTCGAACCGGCCCTCCAGCCGGACCGCCTCGGCCGGGTCGAGCGACTCGCTCGCGCCGAACCGCAGTGCCTGGTCGCCCCGCGCCGTCCTCGGGTCGATCACCGTAAGCTCGGCCGGGGACGAGGCGCCCAGCAACTGCACGGCCAGCAGTCCCAGGGTCCCCGCGCCCACCACCGCGACCCGCTCACCGGGGCGCGGCCGCCCCGCCCGTACCGCCGCGGCGATCACGGCGGCGGGCTCCAGCAGGGCCGCGGCCCGCAGGTCGGCGTCGTCCCGCAGGAGGTGCAGCAGCCGCGCCGGCACGGTGACGTGGTCGGCGAAGGCACCGGGCTCGGTGAACCCCGTCTCCGCGTACCCGCCCGCGCACAGGCTGGTCTCGCCGCACCGGCAGCGCTCGCACGCCCCGCACGCGCGGAACCCCTCCGCGACCGTCTTCCGGCCGGCCAGCGCCGGGTCGACGCCCTCGCCCACGGCCTCGACCGTCCCGGACCACTCGTGGCCCGGGACCACCGGGTACCTGACGTACCCAGGGTCCCGGTGTCCGTCGTACACCTCGCGGTCGCTCATGCAGATCCCGGCCGCGGCCACCCGCACCAGGACCTCGCCGGGGCCGGGGGCGGGCACGTCCCGCTCGACGAGCCGGTGCGCGCCGGGGCGCTCGACGAGCAGCGCGCGGCTGGGCCGGGTCCCGGGCGCGCCGCTCGGGGGGCGGCTCACTTCGGCGCCCTCATCTCCCAGCCCTCGGCCCACAGGTCGAACCGTGCCCGCTGCTGGGGGAACTCCGCCGCCGCGTCCACGTCGAGTTCGACGCCGAGACCCGGCGCGTGCGACACCTCGAAGCAGCCGGTGGCCGGGTCCACCAGCGGAGCGCCCTTGACGACCTTCTTGATGTCCGCGTCCGCGAAGTCGTTGAAGTGTTCGAGGATCTTGAAGTTGGGCGTGCACGCGGCCAGTTGGAGGGACGCCGCGGTGAGTACCGAGCCGCCCACGTTGTGCGGGGCGACCAGCGTGTAGTGCGTCTCGGCGGTCGCCGCCAGCTTTCGGGTCTCCAGGATGCCGCCGATGTGCCCCAGGTCCGGCTGGATGATGTCGGCCGCCTGGGACTCGAACAGCTCCCGGAACTCGATCCGGTCGTGGATGCGCTCACCGGTGGCCACCGGGATGTCCACCTTCCCGGCGACCTTGGCCAGTGCCTTGAGGTTCTCCGGCGGCACCGGTTCCTCCAGCCAGGCCGGGGCGAACGGCGCCATCTCCTTCGCCAGCCGTACCGCCGTCGCGGGGCTGAACCGCCCGTGCATCTCCAGCATCAGCTCGGCGTCCGGCCCGATCGCGTCCCGTACCGCCTCGATCAGCGACACCGCGTACCGGGTCCGCTCCGCGTCCAGCTCGAAATGGCCGGTGCCGAACGGATCGATCTTCAGCGCCCGGTAGCCGCGCGCCATGACGCCCTTGGCCGCCCGGTGGTAGGCCTCGGGGGTCCGCTCGGTGGTGTACCAGCCGTTGGCGTACGCCTTGACCCTGTCGGTCACCTTGCCGCCGAGGAGCTGCCAGACGGGCACCCCCAGCGCCTTGCCCTTGATGTCCCAGCACGCCATCTCGACGACCGCGATGCCCGACATGACGATCTCGCCCGCCCGGCCGTAGTCGCCGTACTTCATCCGGCGCACGAGGTCCTCCACCGCGAACGGGTCGGAGCCGGCGATGTGGTTGGTCTCGGCCTCCTTGAGGTAGCCGACCAGGGCGTCGGTGTGCCCCAGCATGCGGGTCTCTCCGACGCCGGTGAGCCCTTCGTCGGTGTGGACGCGTACGTAGGTCAGATTGCGCCAGGGGGTCCCGACGACATGAGTGCTGATTCCCGTGATGCGCACGGCGGTTGCCCTCTCGTGCTTGTTCGATATTTCGTCACTCGTTCGAAATCTTGGCGTGACCGTAATCAGCGGTCCGGAAGGTGTCAATGGTTCGCGCGTCTCCGCCCGAACGGGATCCGTCCCCGGCCATTGCCCGGTGAAGTCGCCTGTGGTTAGCCTGTGTTCGTCATACCGATCAAAGGTCGAAGTTTCGAACGAAGGGGTGGGTGGACGGCATGGGGCGTCTCGTTCCCGCGGTGACCAGGGCGCTCGACATCCTGGAGCTGTTCCTCCAGGGCGACGGGACCCTCTCGGCGCCGGAGGTCACCCGCCGGCTCCGACTGCCCCGCACCACCGTCCACGAGCTGCTCACCACGCTCGCCGCCCGCTCCTACCTGGTGCCCGTCCCCGAGCAGCCCGGCCGCTACCGCCTGGGTGTCCGCACCTACCAGCTCGGCAGCCGGTACGCCGAACAGCTCGACCTGGCCGCCGAAGGCCGGCAGGTCGCCCAGGAGGTGGCCGAGACGTGCGACGAGACCGTCCACCTCGCCATCCTGGAGGACACCGACGTCATCTACATCGCCAAGGTCGACTCCACGCACGCGGTGCGGATGGTCTCCGCGACCGGCCGCCGGCTCCCCGCGCACTGCACCTCCGTCGGCAAGATGCTCCTCGCCTCCCTGCCGCACGCCGAGCTGGAGGCCCGCCTCGACGGGCGCGACCTGGTGGCGATGACCCCCGCCAGTGTGACCGACCCCGACGCCCTGCGCGCCGAACTCGCCGCCGTCCGCGAGCGCGGCATGGCCACCGAGCACCGCGAGTCCAACCCGGACGTGAGCTGTGTGGCCGCCCCGGTCCGCGACGGCAGCGGCCGGGTCGTCGCCGCCCTGTCCATCTCGGTGCCCGTGATCCGGTGGACCGAGCAGCGCGAGGCGGAGCTCGCCGCCCTCGCCGCCAAGGGCGCCGAGGACCTCTCCCTGCGTCTCGGCCACCGCGGTGGCGCCCGGTGACGGCGCACCCGGCCGTGCGGGTCGCCGTCCGGGAGCACGCCGAGCTGGGCGAGGGCCCCACCTGGGACCCCGCCGCGCGGCGGCTGATATGGGTCGACATCCTCGGCGCCCGCGTCCACACGTACGACCCGGCGACCGGCCGCCGGACGGTCATGGCCACCGGCCAGCACGTCGGCGCCGCCAAACCCCGCTCGACGGGCGGACTGGTCGTCAGCCTGCGGGACGGCATCGGGCTGTACGGCGAGGGCGGTGCCCCCTTCCGCTGGCTGGTGCACGACCCCGTCCCCGGGCGGCGCGGCAACGACGCCGTGGTCGCACCCGACGGGTCCCTGTGGGCCGGCACCATGCGGTACGACGAGGCCGACGGCGGCGGTGCCCTCACCCGGATCGCCGCCGACGGGACCGCCACCGCCCTCCTGCCCCGCGTCACCGTCAGCAACGGCACCGGCTTCAGCCCCGACGGCACGCTGGTGTACTACGTCGACAGCCCCACCCGGCGCGTGGACGTGTGCCGGCTCTCCGACGACGGCCGCCGCCTCACCGACCGCCGCCCCCTGGTGACGATCGAACCGGGCGCCGGCTTCCCCGACGGCCTCACCGTCGACGCCGACGGCTGCGTCTGGGTGGCCCTCTGGGACGGCGCCGCGATCCGCCGCTACACCCCCGGCGGCACCCTCGACAAGGTCGTCCCACTGCCCGCGCACCGGCCCACCGCGTGCGCCTTCGGCGGGCCCGGGCTGCGGGACCTCTACGTCACCACCGCCCGCACGGGCCTGTCCCGCCCCCGCCACCCGGACGGCTCGCTGCTGGTGCTCCCGGACGCCGGACAGGGCCTGCCGGGCGTCCCCTTCGGCGGCTGACACACCCTGGGCGAACGCTTGTTAGGATCACGGCCTCGCATCGTGGCGGAGGGGGCCCTGCGAGCACACATCAGCACACACCGGCGACGGCCGGGTTACGCAGTGCGCGACGCGACGCGCGGGGAGGGGCCACCGTGGGGACACCGGCCGATGACGCCGCCACGGAGTTCCACGACTTCTTCGAGCGCCACTACGCCGAACTGGCCCGCCTCGCCCACCTGCTGACGGGCGAGCCGGACGCGGCCGACGACATCGCCGCCGACGCCCTGCTCGCGCTCTGGCACCGCTGGGACCGGGTCCGCGCCGCCGACCACCCCGCCGCGTACGCCCGCGGCGTCGTCGCCAACCTCGCCCGCAGCCGCATCCGCGGCGCCGTGCGCGAGCGCCGCCGCATCGCCCTGTTCTGGTCCCAGCACTCCCCGTACACCGACGGCCCCGACGTACCGGCCGTCGTCGACGTCCAGGGCGCGCTGCGCACCCTGCCGTTCCGCAAACGCGCCTGCGTCGTCCTGCGCCACGCCTTCGACCTCTCCGAACGGGACACCGCCCTCGCCCTCGGAATCTCGGTCGGTACGGTGAAGAGCCAGACGTCCAAGGCGATGGCGCAGCTCCAACGGCTGCTCGGCGACCGGGCGGCGACGCACCTGGTGGGGAAGACATGGACCAGCTGAAGCAGCGGCTGCGGGAAGCGGCCCGCGCCCACGAGCCCGACCGCGCCCGCATCCTCGCCCGGGTCGAACGCGGCATGGCGGCACCGGCCGCCGCCGCGCGCCACCACCGCCCCCCGTCGCGCACCTCCTGGGCCCGGGTCGCCGCCGCCACCGCCGCCGTCGCCGCGGTGCTGGTCGCGGGCGGCTACACCGCGACCAGCGTCCTCGACACCGACCGGCCGGACCGCGGCACCAGCGCCGCGCCCGCCGCACCCCTGCGCGCCGAGGGGGTCGTGGACCCGCACAGCAACCGCTTCTGGGCACAGAGCGACATCACCCTCACCGCACCCCGACCGCTCACCGCCCTCACCGTCGAGCTGCGGGTCGCCCAGACCGGCGGCGTGGCCAGCACCGGCCACTGGCGCACGCTGCCCGAGGAGGACTTCACCGTCTCCGTCCGCGAGGACCGCGACGGCGCCCTCCGCTACACCTGGACGCTCAAGCCCGGCCGCGGCGCCCCGGCCGGCCGGCACGTCTTCGCGGCCCAGTACAACCACGCCGAGGGCACCCGCGCCGCCACCGGCGACCGCTACACCATCACCGCCACCGGACAGGACGGCGAACGGACCACCGTGAGCGGCGACTTCGCCAAGTGACCCCGCCGCGCCCCGGCCGCCGGCCCGCCGACCGCCGTGAGGGCCGCCCCGGTCGGGCGACCGGCCGCCCCTCCGCCCCGTACGGCGGCGTGGACGCGCACCGGCCGAGGTACCGGAAATCCGTGGCGACGCGGGCGCCCGCCAGGGTCACAATGAGCCGGTGACACACGGTTCGGCATCGGCAGACGGCTCGGCAGACGGTTCGGCACACGGCCCCGCGGGCGGCCCGCCCGCGCACGCCCCGGCGGCGGACGGCCGCCCCCTCGGGGAAGGGGACGGCCCGTGCCGCTACCGGGTGCTCGGCGCCACCCGCGCGGTGCGCCCCGACGGGACGGAGGCGCCGGTCGCCGGGGCGCGGCTGCGGGCGCTGCTCACCGCGCTGGCGGCGGCCGGCGGGCGGGCCGTCCCGGTCGGCCGGCTGGCCGGCCAGGTGTGGACCGGTACCCCTCCGGCGGACGAACCGGCCGCGCTACAGGCGCTGGTGGGGCGGCTGCGCCGGGCCCTGGGGCGGGACGCCGTCGTGTCCGTCCCGGGCGGGTACCGGCTCGACGCCCGCCCCGACGACGTCGACCTGTTCCGCTTCGAGCGGCTCGCGGTCGCCGGCACCGCCGCGCTCGGCACCGGCGACCCGGCCGCCGCCGCCCGGCTGCTCGACCGGGCACTGGCCCTCTGGCAGGGTCCCGCCCTGGCCGACCTGCCCGACCGGGACGACGACCCCCTCGCCGTACGGGCCGCACGCCGCCGCACCGCGGCGCGCCGTGACCGGCTCGCCGCCGAGGTCGCGCTCGGCCGCCCGGAGGCCGCCCTGGCGGGGCTCGCCGAGCTCACCGCCGAGCACCCCCTGGACGAGCCCCTGGCCGCGCTGCACATCCGGGCGCTGCGCTCCGCCGGCCGCCCCGCCGAAGCACTGGCCGCCTACGAGGACGTCCGCACCCGGCTCGCCGACCGGCTCGGCACCGATCCCGGCCCCGACCTCACCTCGCTGTACGCCGAGTTGCTGGCGGGCGACGCGCGGACCGGACGCCCGCCTGCCGCACCCCCCGCGCCCGGCGCCCCGCGCGCCCGGCTCACCTCCTTCGTCGGGCGGGCCGGCGAACTGGCCGCCCTGACCGAGGAGGTGCGCGCCCGGCGGCTGGTCACCCTGCTCGGGCCCGGCGGGGTCGGCAAGACCCGGCTGGCCCTGGAGGCGGCCGACGCCGTCACGCGGGCCGAGAACGCCTGGCCCGACGGCACCTGCGTCGCCGAACTCGCCCCCGTACGCCACGGGGTCGACGTCCCGGAGGCCGTGCTGCACGCCCTCGGCGTGCGCGAGCCCCCGCGCTGGGGTGCCGCCGACGGCCCCCCGCGCGAACCGCTCGCCCAGCTCGTGGACCACTGCGCCGGGCGCAGGCTCCTGATCGTCCTCGACAACTGCGAGCACCTCGTCGACGCGGCCGCCACCCTCGCCGACACCCTCCTCACCCGCTGCCCCGGCGTCACCGTCCTCGCCACCAGCCGCGAACCGCTCGGTGTCCCGGGCGAAGCCGTACGCCCCGTCGAACCACTGCGCCAGGACGCGGCGCTCCGGCTGCTCGCCGACCGCGGTGCCTCCGCCCGCCCCGGCTTCCGCACGGACGACGACCCGGAGGCGTGCGCCGAGCTCTGCCGCCGCCTCGACGGGCTGCCGCTCGGCATCGAACTGGCCGCGGCACGGCTGCGCGCCCTGACGCCGCGCCAGATCGCCGACCGGCTCGACGACCGCTTCCGCCTCCTCGACCGGGGGAGCCGCACCGCCCTGCCGCGCCAGCAGACCCTCCGCGCGGTCGTCGACTGGTCCTGGGACCTGCTCGACACGACCGAGCGGGTCGTCCTGCGGCGGCTGGCCGTCTTCTCCGGCGGCTGCTCCCTCGCCCTGGCCGAGGAGGTCTGCGCCGAACCCGGCACCCTGGAGGCCCTCACCTCCCTGGTCGACAAGTCCCTCGTCGTCGCCGTGCCCCGGCCGGGCGGGGACGGGATGCGCTACCGGCTCCTGGAGACCGTCGCCGACTACGCCGCCGAACGGCTCGCCGAGGCGGGGGAGCGGGAGAGCACCGCCCGCCGGCACCTCACGGCGGTGCGCGAGTTCGTCCGTACCGCCGGCCGGCAGCTCCACGGCCCGCGGCAGACCGCGTGGCTGGAGACGCTCGACACCGAGCACGACAACGTCCGCGCGGCCCTGCGGACCGCCGTCGATCTGCGCGAGGAGCAGGAGGGGCTGTGCATGGTCCTGTCCCTGGGCTGGTTCTGGCAGCTACGCGGCCACCTGGGCGACGTCCGCGCCTGGTCGGCGGAGGTGGCCGCCCTCGGTCCCGACCCGTTCCTTCCGGACGGGGACCACGGCGTGCGCCGCGCCGTGCCGCTGGCCCGGCCGTGCACCGACCTGCCGCCGCCGTGGCAGGAGGAACAGCTCTGGGAGGCCCGGCGCGGGGTACGGCTGATGGCGCTGGCCTCGGACGGCAGCGAGGGCGCCGCCACGATGGAGAAGCCCGGCAACCGGGCCCACCTGACGGCGGTCGCCGACGCCTACCGGCCCGGAATGCCGCAGAACAGCCGCCAGCCCGGCACGATGTGGTTCTTCGTCCGGCTGCTGCTGGGCGAGTTCCCCGACCTGGCCCGGACGATGGACGCCTTCGTGGCCTGCTGCCGGGCGTACGGCGACGACACGGACCTCGGGTTCGCCCTGCTGATGCGGGCCAAGGTGATGCCCGGCGCCGGCGACGACGCGGAGGAGGCCCTGGCCCGCTTCGAGGCCGCCGGTGACCCGTGGGGCATCGCCGAGGCCCACAGCGCCCGGGGCGAGCACCACGAGCGGGAGGGCGACCACGCCGGGGCCGCCCGGGATTTCGAGCGGGCCGCCGAGGCGGCCGAGCGCTCCGGCGCGCGCGGCCTCGGACCGCTCTTCCGGGCCCGGCTGGCGCACCTCCGCCTCCAGGGCGACGCCGGACCGGAGCAGCGCGAGACCGCCGAGCGGATGCTGCGGGAGGCGGCCGAGGACCCGGCGGAACCCGCCGTCGAGCAGGTCGGCACCGCCCGGCTGCTGCTCGCCCAGCACTACGGCCGCACCGGTCGCGTCGCCCTCGCCCGGCAGCAGCTGGACGTCATCGAGGCCGGGTTGCCGGCCGGCACGGCGGACCTGTTCACCGGCATGCTGCTGGGGCTGCGGGGCTGGCTCGACTGCCTCGACGGCGACCACGCGGGCGCCCGGGAACGCCTCGCCGCGGCCGTGCGCCGGATGGAGACGCTGGCGTACATGGTGGCTCCACGTCTGATCATCGGCCAGTTCCCCACCGCCGCCTGGGCCTTCGCCGAGCAGGGCGACCCCCGGGACGGGGCCCGGCTCCTCGGCGCGTACGACCGGCACGCCGACGGCCCCGGCGGTACGGGCTTCCGCCAGTTCTCCGCCGAGGCGGCACAGGAGATCCGGCTCCGCGCCGAACGGGAGCTGCGTGCCGTCCTGGACGGCGACACGTACGCCCGCGCACACGCGGAGGGCGGCGGGCTCACGGTGCGGGAGGCCGCCGCCCTGGTCCGCTGACGGCGGCCGGCGCCGGCCGCCGGCACCGCACGTGACCTCCAGGGGGCACGCGGTGACGCGCCGGGCGGCGGCATCCGATCGTTCGCGGTCGCGCCTGGTGCAGGGGATGCGATCGGGGTACCCGGCGACGACAATGTCTTCAGGACGAGCAAGGAGGCGGCATGAACGCTGAGCCCGATTCGACCTCCCGGCGAGAGGGCGTCACGCCCGACAGGCTTCTGCACAGCGGCGCCGAAGGCGATTTCAACGCGGAAGACCTGGTCCTCGCGTCAGGACGTGACGTCAATCCCAAGAACCTGGCCTGGGCCGAGCGCAGGCTGGCCGAGAAGGGCAAGGCCGCCCTGGACGAGCTCCTCCCCTGACCGGACGGCCCCGGGCCACGCGACCACCCGGCCGCGTGGCCCGAAGGCCTGCCCGCCCCCCGCCGCCCCTCGGCCTCCGGCCCCCTCGGTCGTCGGCCGCCGGCGGCCCGGCGTCTCCGCCGCACCGGCCGCCCGTTCCCGCCGCCCGCCCCTCCGCGGCGGTCGGCCCCGGGTCCACGCCGTGCGTTCCGGCGCGCCCCGGGGCCCTCGCGCTCCCGCCGCTCCCGCGCCCGCTAAGCCGTTCGTACCGGCTCCGACGGGTCCGCCGCCGTCCCCGGTGCCGACGGTGACGCCGCCACCGGCCCCCGGAGGGACGACCGGCCCCGGTCCCAGGCGGCGAGCACCCGCTCCTCCCAGCGCTCGTCCAGCCAGACCGTCGCCCGGACGCCGAACGCCACGTCGGCGGCGAGGCCCGGCTCGCGTGCCAGCAGGTCGCCCAGGACGTCACGGCGCATGACCTGCTCGTGGACCGCGTCCGCCTCGATGTGCTCGGTGAAGAACCGGACGCACCGCTCCTCGGCGTCCAGCCGCTCCAGGGCCTTCGCCATCCGGCGGGCCCCCGGCGGCGAGGTGATCTCCAGGACCGCGAAGTTGCCCGCCGCGGCGCCCCGCAGCGAGCGGCGCAGGCCGAACAGCGACATCACGTTCACCGTCGCCAGCGTCGTCGCCGGGGCGAGGTCCAGATAGCGGCCGTACGAGGAGTCCAGCCCGGCGCCCTCCATCAGCTCGGCGAACAGCCGCGCGTGCACCCGCTCGCCGCGCCCCCCGCCGAACTCGTCGAACGCCACCGCCACCAGGGAGGCCTTCGCCTGTCCCTCCAGGCGCGGGATCAGCCAGGCCTGCGGATCGGACTCCTTGAGCTGGTAGAGCGAGCGGTGCACCAGGTACTCCCGCATCCGCTCCCAGGTGCCGTCCGCCATCAGCCGGTGGGAGACACCGTGCCCGTCGACCGGCTCCACCAGCAGCGGCTCCAGTGCCGCGGTCACGTCGCCGTCCCCGGGCACCGCCTCGCGCAGGGCTCCGAGGAACGCCTCCTCCATGGGCCGCCGCAGGGCCAGCAGTGCCGGGTCCCACTCGCGGTCGTCCGCGACGCCCTCCAGGGCCCGGTAGTGCGGCTCGTACGACAGGTACAGCGCGAGCTGGAGGTCCTCGCCGAGCGGGTCGGCACCGGCCACGGTCGCCTCCGGCGCCGCCCCGCCGGCGTCCGCGTCCCGCAGCACGCGCAGCACGGCCGCCGACAGGGGGCCCCGTTCCTCGGGCAGGGGAGCGCCGGGCTCCGTCATGCGCCCTCCTCGGTGTCCTCGACGTCCATCTGCTCCAGCGGCTGTACCGCCGGCCCCTGCACCACCTTGCCGTCCACGTCGAACCGCGAGCCGTGGCACGGGCACTCCCACGCGCACTCCTCGTCGTTGAAGTGGACGACGCACCCCAGGTGGGTGCAGCGCGCCGACAGCGCGTGCAGCGTCCCGGCCGCGTCCCGGTGCACCGCCATCCGCCGTCCGCCGATCCGGACGACCGCTCCGCCGCCCCGGGGGATGTCGGCCGTCGAGTCGGCGTGCGCCCCCGGGACCCGGTCACCGATGAAGTGCTTCGCCACCTGGGCCTGGAGCCGCAGCATCGCGGGCGCCTCCTTCACCGGGTGCAGCCGCACCGGGTCGTACAGGCTCGTCCAGGCGGGCTCACGGCCGCGGATGCGGGACGCCAGCAGATCGCCCGCCATCACCCCGTTGCTCATGCCCCAGCCGGCGAACCCGGTGGCAACGTAGGCGTGCCGCGCCCCGGCGTGCAGCCGCCCGACGTACGGCACCCGGTCCGTCGTGACGTTGTCCTGGGTGGCCCAGCGATGGGTGAACCGCACCCCCGGGAAACGTTCCCGCGCCCATGCGGCGAGCTTCTCGAACCGTTCCCCGACCTCGCCCTCGGCCACCGTGCCGGGCAGGAACTTCTCGCCCGTGACGATCAGCATCCGCCGCCCGTCCTCGTCCATCGGGGCGGTCCGCACCGACCGGGTGTTGTCCTCCCACGTCAGGAACATGCCGCCCGGGTCCTCCGCGGCCGGGAGCGGTCCCGCCACCACCAGCTCCCGCTTGGGTTCCAGCCGCGTGAACAGCAGCGACCGGTCGAACACCGGGTAGTGCGTGGCGATCACGACGTCCCGCGCCCGGATGGTGTGCCCGGTGCTCGTGGTGAGCTCGCACGGCGAGCCCTCCTGGAGGCGCGTGACCCGCGTCCGCTCGAAGATCCGCCCGCCCAGCACCTCCAGGTCGGCGGCGAGCGCCAGCAGGTACTTGCGGGGGTGGAACTGCGCCTGGTCCTCGACCTTGACCGCGCCCGCCACCGGGAACGGCAGCGGTACGTCCGTCTCGTACGTGGCGGGCAGCCCGGCCACCCGGGCCGCCTCCGCCTCCGCGCGCAACGTGTCCGTCTGCGCCGGGTCCTGGGTATAGGTGTAGGCGGGCAGCCGCTCCAGGTCGCAGTCGACGCCCAGCTCCTCGCTGACCTCCCGCACCCGTTCGATGGCGATCTGCTGCGAATGGGCGTACAGCCGCGCCGCCCGGGCGCCGTGGATCCTGGCGATGTCGGCGTACACCATGCCGTGCAGGGCCGACAGCTTCGCCGTGGTGTGGCCGGTCACCCCGGACGCGATGCGGTCGGCCTCCAGCAGCACCACCGGATGCCCCGCCCGGGCGAGTTCCCAGGCCGTGCAGAGCCCGGCGATCCCGCCGCCCACCACGGCGACCTCCGTCTCGACGGGGCCGTCCACGGCCGGACGGGCGGGGCCGGGGGCGTACTCCATCCACAGGGACCCCGAACCGGAACCGGACTCAAAGCTCATCGCTCACTCCTCACACACCGCTCACCAGCGTTTCGCCGGGGATCTCCGAGGTACCCGCTGTGCATGCGTCTACTCAGACCGCGCGGCGTGTACGCGCCCCAGGAGGACACGGAACTGCTCGCCCAGGCGGCGCGCGCCGAACTGCGCGCGCTGTGCGAGCAACCGGGCGTCGAGGTGCTCGACGTGGGGACCGGAACCGGTGCCCTGGCCCTGATGGCCGCCGAGTGCCCGGGCGCCCGGGTGACCGCCGTGGACATCTCCTGGCGCGCCGTGCTCGTCGCGCGCTACAACGCCTGGCGCCTCGGCCTGCCGGTCGACGTCCACCGCGGCGACCTGACGGAACCCGTCGAGGGCCGGCGTTTCGACCTGATCCTGTCGAACCCGCCGTACGTCCTGTCCCCGCGCCCCTCGCGCGGGTCGGACCGCACCTGGAACGCGGGCGAGAACGGGCGGCAGGTCATCGACCGGCTCTGCGCCCGGGCGCCGGGCCTGCTGCGGGACACAGGGGTGCTGCTCCTGGTGCAGTCGGCGCTGTCCGGCGTCGACGAGACGCTGGACCGGCTCCAGGCGGGGGGCCTGGAGGCACGTGTCGAACTGCGCACCACGATCCCCTTCGGTCCGGTCATGGCCGAGCACGCCGGATGGCTGGAGGAGCGCGGGCTGATCGCGCCCGAGGAGCGCAAGGAGGACCTGGTGGTGATCCGTGCGCAACGAACCTGAACGATCCGCCGAACGGGTGGTGATCGACCCGGAGGGGCCGCTCCTGATGGAGGGGCCCGTGGAGATCCGGCTGCCGGACGGGACGACGGCGGCCTCGGACCGCTTCATGGTCGCGGTCTGCACCTGCCGCCGCAGCCGCCGCTACCCGTGGTGCGACACCAGCCACCGGCGCCGGACCCGGGCGGAGCCGCGCGGGGAGGATTGAAAGACCCCGGCCTGCGCACTCGTACCGCATGACCCACCCCAACCCGAACCCGAACCCCAACCCGGATCCCGATCCGGACAGCACCCCGGGTCTCGACGCCGGTGGCGGCGTCCCGCCCGGCGAGACGCCGCCCGCGGAGTCGAGCATGCCCGGGGCGGGGCCGAGGGAGACGCACAACCCCACGACCGGCTGGGCGAAGGCACCGATGGTGCTGATCCTGCTCGTCGTCGTCCTGGTGGCGGCGCTCTTCGGCGTCATGGCCCTGGTGATCGCACTCTGAAGCGGCAGGAAGGAGCGTCCGGCATGGCCACCGCACGCCAGCTCATGACCAGGGGTGTCGACTGCGTCGGTGAGGGGGACACCCTCCTCCAGGCCGCCGAGATGATGAGGCAGCTCGGCGTCGGCGCGATGCCGATCTGCGGTGCCGACGACAGGCTCAAGGGCATGCTCACCGACCGCGACATCGTGGTGAAGGCGCTGGGCGCGGGCAAGGACCCGGCGCGCACGACCGCCGGCGACCTCGCCCAGGGCGACGTGGTGTACGTGGACGCGGACGACGACGCGCAACTGGTGCTGCGGAAGATGTCCGAGCACAAGGTGCGCCGGCTGCCGGTGATCGAGGACCACCGTCTGGTGGGAATGATCGCCCAGGCCGATGTCGCCCGGGGGCTCCCCGACCCCCAGGTCGGCGACCTCCTCCAGGCGCTCTCCAGCGACTGACACGCTCCGCCGGCCGGCGCCCGCCCCCACCTCCGCGCCCCTACCCGTATCCGACACCCGCCCCGCGCGCCCGCGTGCGGGGCGGTTCCGTCGCCACCCGGGCCCGTCGGCACCCGGTTCCGTCGCCACCTGGGCCCGTCGGCACCCGGGCCCGTCGGCACCCGGGCCCGTCGCCACCCGGGCCCGTCGGCACCCGGGCCCGTCGCCCCCCGGGCCCCGGCCGGCCGGTGCGCGTCCGGCGGATCCACCGGCTGCCTCGGCGCCGACGACCCCGAGCTGGCAACCTGCTGCGCTGCGTCCCCTCCCGTATCCGCCGGCAACTCCCGCCGCAGCACATCCTGAAAGCCGTGACCGGACTGGGTCCCGACACCCGCCCGGCCCCGTGCGAACTCGGCGGACGGGCCGCCATACTGGACGGGCCGGGGAGGGCCTAGCGACGCGGATCGACGGGCAGTACGGGGACTCGACGGGGGCGATGGCACGCGATGGGGGAGACCAGGCTGCTCCAGGGCCGCTACCGGCTCGAGGAGATGATCGGGCGCGGCGGCATGGGCGAGGTGTGGCGCGCCACCGACGAGGCGCTCGGCCGCCGGGTGGCGGTCAAGTGCCTCAAACCGCTGGGACCCGGGCAGGACCGGAACGTCGTCACCGTGCTCCGCGAGCGCTTCCGCCGCGAGGCGCGCGTCGCGGCCGCGCTCCAGCACCGCGGCGTCACCGTCGTCCATGACTTCGGGGAGTCCGACGGTCTGCTCTACCTGGTCATGGAACTCCTGGAAGGGCGCAACCTCAGCCAGCTCCTGGAGGACAACCAGCAGCACCCGCTGCCCGTCGGCGACGTCGTCGACATCGCCGAACAGGTCGCCGACGCCCTCGCCTACACCCACCGGCAGGGCATCGTGCACCGGGACCTCAAGCCCGCCAACATCATGCGGCTCGGCGACGGCACGGTGAAGATCTGCGACTTCGGCATCGCCCGCCCGGGCGCCGACGTCGGGTTCAGCGCCCGGCTCACCGGCACCGGCATCGCCATGGGCACCCCGCACTACATGTCGCCCGAGCAGATCAGCGGCGGCCAGGTGGACCACCGCAGCGACCTGTACTCACTGGGCTGCGTCCTGTACGAGATCGCCACCGGCGTACCGCCCTTCGACCTGGACGACGCCTGGGCCGTACTCGTGGGCCACCGCGACACCCAGCCCGAGCCGCCCCGCAACCTCCGGGCGGAGCTCCCCGAGCTCTTCGAGCGGGCCGTCCTGGACCTGCTCGCCAAGACCCCGGAGGGACGTCCTCCCGACGCGGCCGACCTCCGCCGCCGTATCGCGGCCGCCCGTCCCGCCCCGGCGGGCCTCGCGCCCGCGTTCCCCGACCAGGCCCTCCGCCCCCCGCCGGCGCCGCCGCGCGCCCCGCACCACCCGCCGTCCTGGACCCGGGGCATGACCACCGGCCCCAAGGCGGTCGGCGCCACCCTGCCGCACTCCATCGCACCGCACGACCCGCCGGCCGGCCTCACCGGCGCGTGGACCACCCCCGCCGGCCCCACCCCGGTCGGCCCCACCACCCCCGCCGGCCCCACCACCCCCGCCGGCGCGGGCGCCCGCGCCGTTCCCGTGCCCCCGCCGTACCGCCCCCGGCACCCGACCCCCTCCGTCCCGCCCGCGCCCACCGCGCCCACCCGGCCGGTGACGGACCCGCACGGCGGGGCGCCGGGAGCGCCGCCGCCCGGGGTGCTCGCCCGGATGGCCGGCCGGCACGGCGCGGGCCTCCGCCTGGGGCGGCTCGGCCGCTGGGAGGAGGCGGGCGAGGAGCACCGGGCCGTCGCCGCCGAGCGGGAGCGGGTCCTGGGCCCGGACCACCCCGACACCCTCACCAGCCGGTACGAGGCCGGGTACGCGCTCGCCAGGACCGGCCGCGACGCCGAGGCGCTGCGCGAGTTCGGCCGCGTCGCCGAGGCCCGGGCCCGGGTGCTCGGCCCCGACCACCCCGACACCCTCACGGCCCGTCAGGAGATGGCGTACGTCCTGGGCCGGCTGGGGCGCCACGACGAGGCCCACCAGGTGTACGCCTCCGTGCTCGACGCACGCACCCGCACCATGGGCGCCGACCACCCCGACACCCTGCGCTGCCGCCACAACCTGGCCTCCAACCTCGGCCGGCTCGGGCGGCTGGAGGAGGCGCACCGGACGGCCCGCGAGGTCGCCGACGCCCGCGCCCGCCTGCTGGGCCCCGAGCACCCCGACACCCTGGTCACCCGGTACGAGGTGGCGTACGCGCTGGGGCAGCTCGGCCGCTGGGCCGAGGCGCTGGGCACCTACCGGGACGTCGCGGCGGCCCGCGCCCACGTCCTCGGCCCCGACCACCCCGACACGCTCGCCGCCCGCTACGAGGCGGGCATAAGCCTCGGCCGGCTCGGGCGCAGCCACGAGGCGCTGGAGCTGTACCGCGACCTCGTCGGCGCCCGCGCCCGGGCGCACGGCCCCGGACATCCCGAGACCCTGCGCGCCCGCCACGCCCTGGGCGTCAACCTCGGCCGGCTCGGGCGCTGGCGGGAGGCGCTCGCCGAGGCGCGGGAGGTGTGCGCCGGCCGTGAGCGGGTGCTGGGGCCCGATCACCCCGACACCCTGGTCAGCGGCCGGGAGATCGCCGTGGGACTCGGCTGGCTGGGCCGCTGGGCGGAGGCGCTGGCCGTGTACGCGCGGGTCGCCGAGGCCCGCGACCGGGTGCTGGGCCCCGCCCACCCGGACGCCCTGACCAGCCGCCACGACCAGGCGTACTGCCTCCGGCAGCTCGGCCGGGAGGCCGAGGCCGCGGAGCTGTACCGGCGGGTCGCCGCGCTGCGCGGGGCGGGCGGCGCCCACTGGAGCGCCGGCCCGGGCGCGTGCTACGAAGGGCCATGACCGTACAGCGCTCGTACGACGCCGTCATCGTCGGCGGCGGCCACAACGCACTGGTCGCCGCCGCCTACCTCGCCCGCGCCGGACGTTCCGTCCTCGTCCTGGAGCGGCTGCCCGGCACGGGTGGGGCCGCCGTCTCCACCCGTCCCTTCGCCGGGGTGGACGCCCGCCTGTCGCGCTACTCCTACCTGGTGTCCCTGCTGCCGCCGAAGATCGTGCGCGACCTGGGCCTGCGGTTCGCCGTCGCCCGGCGCACCATCTCCTCGTACACCCCGGCCGAGCGCCGGGGGAGGCCCACGGGGCTGCTGGTGGGCGGGGAGCGCACCCGCGAATCGTTCGCCGCGCTCACCGGGTCGGACGCCGAGTACGAGGCGTGGCAGCGGTTCTACGCCATGACGGGCCGGGTCGCCGAGCGGGTGTTCCCCACCCTCACCGAGCCGCTGCCCGCCCGGGAGGAGCTGCGCGCCCGGGTCGCGGACGACACCGCCTGGCGGACCCTCTTCGAGGAACCGATCGGCGTCGCCGTCGAGGAGCACTTCGCCGACGACCTGGTGCGCGGGGTGGTCCTCACCGATGCGCTGATCGGCACGTTCGCCGACGCCCACGACCCGTCCCTGATCCAGAACCGGTGCTTCCTGTACCACGTGATCGGCGGCGGGACGGGGGAGTGGAACGTGCCCGTGGGCGGCATGGGCGCCCTCACCGGCGCCCTCGCGGACGCCGCGCGCGCGGCCGGGGCCGAGATCCGCACGGGCCACGAGGTGCTCCGGATCCACACGGACGGCCGCGACGCCGAGGTCGTCCACCGCGGTCCGGACGGCGAGGGCGTGGTCGCCGCCCGGCACGTCCTGGTCGGTGCCTCGCCGCACGTCCTGGCCGCGCTGCTGGGCGAGGAGCCCCCGCCGCCCGCCGAGGGTGCCCAGCTCAAGGTGAACATGCTCCTGGAGAGGCTGCCCCGGCTGCGCGACCGGTCGGTCGATCCGCGCGAGGCGTTCGCCGGCACCTTCCACATCGCGGAGGGGTACGGGCAGTTGGCGGCCGCGTACCGGGAGGCGGCGGCCGGCCGGCTGCCGGGCGCCCCGCCCTCGGAGATCTACTGCCACTCGCTGAGCGACCCGTCGATCCTCGGCCCCGAGCTCGCCGCCCGGGGCTACCAGACGCTGACGCTCTTCGGTCTGCACGCCCCGGCGCGGCTGTTCGCCGCCGGCCACGACGCCACGCGCGCCGCCCTGCTCAAGGCCACCCTCGCCGAACTCGACGCGCACCTGGACGAACCGCTCGCCGACTGCCTCGCCACCGACGCCGAGGGCCGCCCGTGCATCGAGGTGAAGACGCCGCTCGACCTGGAGCGGGACCTGCTGCTGCCGGGCGGCCACATCTTCCACGGCGACCTGGCCTTCCCGTACGCCGGCGGGGCCACCGGCGCCACCGCGGCCACCGACCCGGGCGGGGCCGCCGGCCGGTGGGGCGTGGCGACCGCCCACCCCAATGTGCTGCTCTGCGGGGCGGGGGCCGTGCGGGGCGGCGGCGTCAGCGGCATCCCGGGTCACAACGCGGCCATGGCGGTGCTGGGCGTCTGACGGCCGGTTCCCGCCCCCGGACACACGGATGGGCGCCACCACGGGCGCCCATCCGTGTATCGCTCGTGATCAGCCGACGTCCCAGCAGGTGGCGTCGAAGTGCTTGACCTTGACGTCGCCGGCCTTGACGTGACCGCCCGAACCCCAGCAGCCTTCCACGTCCGAGCCGTGGGCGGCGGCGGGAGCCGCGGCCAGGAAGCCGATCGCCATCAGACCGGCCAGAACGAGCGAGATGCGCCGAAGCATGAGTTTCTCCTTCGAGTTGGGGGACTCGACACGACTGTTCACCAGCCGCCGCCGGACCGCACGCCGAGTCGCGCGGGCGGGTGGTGGACCCGCCGTCACCCCACCCCGGTGGGCCGGCCCCCGGCGGACCCCGCGGTGCCCGGCGCGGGACGCCCCGGCAGCACCGCGTCCCCGGTGGCCGTGGGACGGCGGCCACCGGGGACGGGAAGGTTCGTGACGCGTCAGGTGCGGGTCGGCGGGTCCTGGTTCGGGTCGCGGCCGAACTCGTCCTTCAGCCGGTCCTGTGCGGTGTCGACCTGGCCGCTGTACTTGCCCCGGGTCTTCCTGTCGACGTGGTCACCGCCCTTGTCGACGCCTCTGCCGGCCTGCTGTTCGTGCCCCTTGAGCATCTGCTTGAGCTTGTCCATCACGGACATAGGGTCATCCTCCTCGCCGAGTGACCCCCCGCCCCTCAGTTTCGCCCGCCTGTGCGAAACCCGCATCCGGGCCCGCGTCCGGCCCCGGACGCGGGCCCGCACGGGCTTCCCGCACGGCCCTCCCGGGCCGGCCCCCGGCCCGCCCTCCGGCTCCGGATCAGTCCGCCGAGGCCGACCAGCCGTGCGCCTCGACCCGGGCCGCGTCCGTGGGCCGCGCCTCGTCGAACAGGGTCCGGGCGCCGTCCTGGACCCTGATGTCGTCCACGTACACCCCGCGGCCCACGTACAGCCGGTCCGTCGTGTACCGCCAGCGCAGCCGTACGGGCGTGCCCCGCCAGGCCGCCAGGTCGGCCTCCAGCCGGTGCCAGGTCCGCCCGGACCAGCCGCTGAGCGACCCCGCCGGGTGCGGCCGGGGCTCCTGTCCGTGGCCCGCGGTCGTCACGAAGGGCAGCGGCCGCCAGGTGGCGCCCGCGTCGCCGGACGCCTCCAGGTACGCGCCGTCCGTGCCCGGCTCGGTGTCCCACCAGACCCGGCAGCGCAGCCGGGGGCGCGGCGAGGCGGGCGTCAGGTCCGGCAGGGTGAGGGTGGCCGCGGTGCCCGGGGCCATGCCGGAGTACCAGGCGGTACGGCCCCGTGCCGGGCGTACGGGGACGGCGCGCGCCATGCTGTTCGCGGTGGCCACGCGGGGCGCGGACCCCGACCGCCAACCGCGCACCGGGTGCACCGAGTTGCCGAGCAGCACCAGGAACGAGTCGGTGGTGGGGTCGAGGACGAGGCTGGTGCCGGTGAAGCCGGTGTGGCCCGCGGTGCGCGGGGTGGCCATGGCGCCCATGTACCAGTGCTGGTAGAGCTCGAAGCCGAGACCGTGCTCGTCCCCGGGGAAGGCGGTGTTGAAGTCGGTGAACATCAGCTCCACCGACTTCGGCTCCAGGATCCGGGCGTGCCCGTAGGCGCCGCCGTTCAGCAGCGTCCGGGCGAGGACCGCCAAATCCCAGGCGCAGGAGAAGACCCCGGCGTGGCCGGCGACGCCCCCGAGGCCGTAGGCGTTCTCGTCGTGCACCTCGCCCCACACCATGCCGCGGTCGAGCCCCGACCAGGGGGCGCGGGCGTCCTCGGTGGCGGCGATCTTCGGTCTCCAGGACGCGGGCGGGTTGAAGCGGGTGCGGTGCATCCCCAGGGGAGCGGTGATCTCGTTGCGGAGCAGGGCGTCCAGCGAGTGGCCGGTGAGCTCCTCCAGAACGAGCTGGAGCGAGATCAGGTTGAGGTCGGAGTAGAGGTAGCGCGTCCCGGGCGGCGAGGCCGGCACCTCCTGCCACAGCAGTCGCAGCTTCCCCTCCCGTGTGGGCTCCTTGTAGAGCGGGATCCAGGCCCGGAAGCCGGAGGTGTGCGTGAGTAGCTGACGGACCGTGACGTCCTGCTTGCCGCCGCCGCCGAACTCCGGCAGATAGGCCGTGACCCTCTCCTCCAGCTCCAGCGCCCCGCGCTCGATCTGCTGCACGGCCAGGACGGAGGTGAACAGCTTCGAGACCGACGCCAGATCGAACACCGTGTCGTCGGCCATCGGGATCCGCCGCTCCGGAGGCAGCTCGACGCCCGTGTCCGTCTTCTCGTCGTACGCCGCGTACCGCACCGCGTGCCCGATCGCCTTGTGCAGCGCCACCGTCGCCCCGCGCCCCGCGAGGAGCACCGCCCCCGCGTACCACGGGTGCTTGGGGGAGGGGTCCAGGAAGCGCTCGGCCTCGGCGACCAGCCGGTCGAGGTGCTCGGGCAGCAGCCCGGCCCGCTCGGCCGAGCCCAGCCGCAGGGTCGCCCGGCCGCCGCCCGAGCCCGCACCGGAACCGGCGTCCGCCGCCGCGGCCCCCGGAATCGAACCGATCATCAGCCCACCTCCCAGGGCCAGCATCCCGCCACCGAACCGGCGGCGGCTCATCCCCTCCGTCGTGCCCATCACGCCTCCCCCTCCCCGTCGCCCTTCCCACCCGGAACCGTCGTCGAACCGTTCCGGAGCCGCCCCGCCGCCGCCCCGGCGCCCGGGGGCGTCCGCCGGGCTCGGCGGTGTGCCGCGGGCTCGCGCGGACATCCGGGCGCGGGTGGTCATCGCCGGGTCGCTGAAAGAATCCTTCGTCACCATCCGCACCACGTGAAACTTTCTTACCGGGCCCCGGCCCCGTCAAGAACCGGCCGCACAGAAAGAATCTGACGATAAATCAGAAGCGGCTTCCCTCGCCCGTCCCCCTGCGGCATCCATGCCGCCCATGGAGACGGAACCGGCCGGGAGACCGGGTGTCGAGCACGTCGTCTTCGGCTTCGCGCCCTTCCCCGCCGTGGCGGCCGCCATCACCGGAGCGGGCGGCGGGGAGCCCCGGCAGCATGATCGACATGATCATCTCGGACGGCGTGAACACTTCCCTCGTTCCGGCGCCCTCACCGCGCGGGGGCGCGCCCGCTCTGGCAGCGTGGCGGCATGAGTACCGGCACGGGCGCGGGCACCGACACCGACGACGGCACGGGCGGCCGGAGCAGCCGGCAGGGCGGGGGGCGGCTCACCCGTCAGTGGACGACGTGGGTGCCCGTGCTCGGCGTGCTCGTCCTGGCCCTGGGCTGGGGGCGCGACCTGTCCGGGCCGGTCGTCGCCGTGGCCGGGCTCTGCCTGCTCGGTTCCGTCCTGTCCGCCGTGCACCACGCCGAGGTCGTCGCCCATCGCGTCGGCGAACCGTTCGGGTCACTGGTCCTCGCCGTCGCCGTGACGGTCATCGAGGTCGGGCTCATCGTCATGCTGATGGCCGGCGGCGGCGACAACGCGTCCACCTACGCCCGGGACACCGTCTTCGCCGCCGTCATGATCACCTGCAACGGCATCGTCGGCCTCTCGCTCCTGGTGGCCGCCCTCCGCAGGCGGGTCGCGGTCTTCAACGCCGAGGGGTCCGGCGGAGCGCTCGCCACCGTCATCACGCTCGCCGCCATGACGCTGGTGCTGCCCAGCTTCACCACCAGTCATCCCGGCCCCGAGTTCACCGGCGCCCAACTGGTCTTCGCCGCCACGGCGTCCCTCTGCCTGTACGGCATCTTCGTGGCCGTGCAGACCGTGCGTCACCGCGAGTACTTCCTGCCCGTCGCCCGGGAGAGCGACGGGCAGGAAGCCGCGCCGCCCGGCCCGCGGGAGACCTGGTGGAGCCTGGGACTCCTGCTGCTCGCCCTCGTCGCCGTCGTCGGGAACGCCAAACTCGTCTCACCGACCATCGAGGACGGCGTCGCGTCCGCGGGTCTGCCCAAGGCGGTCGTCGGTGTCGTCATCGCCCTGATGGTGCTGCTGCCCGAAACCCTGGCGGCCGTCCGGGCCGCCCGCCGCGACCGCGTGCAGACCAGCCTCAACCTCGCCTACGGCTCCGCCATCGCCAGCATCGGCCTCACCATCCCGGCGATCGCGCTCGCCTCGGTCTGGCTGTCCGGGCCCCTGGTCCTGGGACTGGGGCCGCTCCACCTGGCCCTCCTGGCGCTCACCGCGGCGGTGAGCGCCCTGACCGTGGTGCCCGGGCGGGCCACCCTGCTCCAGGGCGGCGTGCACCTGGTGCTGTTCGCCGCCTTCGTCTTCCTGTCGTTCAGTCCCTGACGCGCACGACCCGCGGCCGCGGACCGGACGGGGCGGCCGCCCGCCCCGCACCCCCCGCGCGGCGCCCGCCCCGGCCGTGCGGTCTCAGCCCCGGGTGAGGCGCACGCACTCCGCGACCACCTCGCGCAGGCTCCCGGTCCGCCGCAGCAGATCCCGCTGGATCCGGGCGCCGTTGCCCGTCTTCAGCAGACCGGCCAGGGCGTCCTGGGCGGGCAGCAGGTCACCGCTGTCCTCCAGCGCGTCCCGGACGTGGTCGAACAGCGCCCGTACCACCGCCTCCGCGGGGGCGGGCCGCATCGTCACCGGGTGGATCAGCTCGCCCTCCAGCCCCGAGCGGGCGGCCCGCCAGGCGGCCAGCCGCAGCAGCGCCACGCCCTGCCGGGCCGGCGGCTCACCGTCCCGCCACTGCCGCGCCGCCGTCTCCACCAGGCCGCGCACCAGCGTGGCCACCAGGACGGTGGTGGACGCGTCGAGGCAGACGTCCGCCACCCGGATCTCCACGGTCGGGTAGGAGTGGGACAGCCGGGCGTCGAAGTAGACCATGCCCTCGTCCCGCAGCACCCCGCTCGCCACCATGTCGGCCACCTGCTCGTGGTACCGGTCGGCGGAACCGAAGATCTCCACCGGGCCGGCCGACGGCCAGCGCCCCCACACCCGGTTGCGGTAACTGGCGTACCCGCTCTCCTCGCCCTGCCAGAACGGCGAGTTGGTACTCATCGCCAGCAGCACCGGCAGCCACGGCCGGATGCGGTCCAGGACGGCCACGCCCTCCTCGTCCGACTCCACCGACACGTGCACATGGCAGCCGGACGTGAGCTGCTCCTGGGCGGTGAGGCCGAAGTGCTCCTTCAGCCACTGGTGGCGCTCGCCCGTCCCGATGGTGGGGCTCACCGGGAGCGGCGAGGTCGCCAGCGCGGCGACCGAGGCGTCCAGCCCCTCGGCGAGCCGCGCCGCCTCCGCCCGGCAGCGCCGGATCTCGTCCCCCAGTTCGCCCATCACCGTCTGCGGGCTCGTGGCGAACTCGAGCTGCTGCCGCTGGAGTTCGCTCTCGAACACCTCTTCGTCGCTCCGGGGGTCCCGCGCCGCGGCCGCCAGTACGGCCGTCGACAAGGCCCTCGGTTCTCCCGTCCGGCTGTCCACCAGGAGAAGTTCCTCTTCGACACCCACACTGCGCACCATCGTCCTGCCTCTCTTGCGGAATGTCGGTCGCTTGCCCCCGATCCGGTCCCGCACGCCTCGCCCGCCGCCACCCCGGCCCGCCGCCGCGCCGGGGACCGGACGGGTGTGCGAAAGCGTGGCGACGGGGCATACGGGCAGCACAAGATCGTCCGCGTCCGATCACCCGAGGGGAGCCCGCAGATGGCGATACCCGTCCGCAGGCCAGGCACGGCCCGCCCCACCCGCCGGGGCGTACGCCGCCCGGGCTTCAGCCTGCGCGACACCGTCCTCGGGTTCGGGCTGGTGGCCATCCTGCTCTTCGGCGGCGGGGCCATGGCGCGGGCGGCCGTCGGTGACGCCGCCGACGTGCCCGCCGCCGCCCTGGCCGTGGTGGGTACGTTCGCCGTGGCCTGGTCCCTGGTGCGGGCCGCCCGCCGGCGCGGTGCCCCGGTCGTCGCGCTCGTGGAGCCCGACGACCCCGTCGAGCCGGCCGTGTACGTGGACTACTCCGCCCTGGACGCGGACGCCTTCGAACAGGCCGTCGCCGACCTCTGCGTACGGGACGGCTGCCTGGACGTCGAGGTCGTCGGCGGGGCGGGCGACCTGGGCGCGGACGTGGTGGCCACCGCGCCCGACGGCCGCCGCGTGGTCGTGCAGTGCAAGGCCTACGGACCGGACCACAAGGTCGGCTCCCAGGACGTCCAGCGGTTCGGCGGAACCTGCTTCGCCGTCCACGACGCCCATGTCGCCGTCGTCGTCACCACCAGCGAGTTCACCGAGCCGGCCGCGGAGTACGCCGCCCAGTGCGGCATCCTCTGCGTGGACCGGCAGGGGCTCGACGCCTGGACGGACGGCACCGGCCCGGCGCCCTGGCTCCAGGTCCCGCTCCAGGAAGCGCGCTGAGCACCCCGGCGCGCACGGCCGGGCGGCCGAGCCCCGCACCGGGGGCGGCCGCTCACGCCGTCCGCAGGTCCACGATCCGCTTGATCTTGCCCACCGACCGCTCCAGCGTCCCCGGATCGACCACCTCCACACCGACCGACACCCCGATGCCGTCCTTCACCGCCGCCACCAGCGCGCGGCCCGCCTCGTCGCGCACCGCACCGGTGGCGTCCGCCCGCGCCTCCACCCGTACGGTGAGTGCGTCCAGGCGCCCTTCCCGGGTGAGCCGGAGCTGGAAGTGCGGGGCGAGTCCCGGCGTACGGAGCACGATCTCCTCCACCTGGGTGGGGAACAGGTTCACGCCCCGGAGGATCACCATGTCGTCACTGCGCCCGGTGACCTTCTCCATCCGCCGGAACGCCGGCCGGGCCGTGCCCGGCAGCAGCCGCGTCAGGTCGCGGGTGCGGTAGCGGACGACCGGCATGGCCTCCTTGGTGAGCGAGGTGAACACCAGCTCGCCCCGTTCCCCGTCCGGCAGCACCTCACCCGTGAAGGGGTCCACGACCTCGGGATAGAAGTGGTCCTCCCAGATGTGCAGCCCGTCCTTGGTCTCCACGCACTCCTGTGCCACCCCCGGGCCGATCACCTCCGACAGGCCGTAGATGTCCACGGCGTCGATCGCGAACCGCTCCTCGATCTCCCGCCGCATCTCCTCCGTCCACGGCTCGGCACCGAAGATGCCCACCCGGAGGGACGTGGCGCGCGGATCGACGCCCTGCCGTTCGAACTCGTCGAGCAGCGTGAGCATGTACGACGGGGTCACCATGATGATCTCGGGCCGGAAGTCCTGGATGAGCCGCACCTGGCGCGCCGTCATCCCGCCGGAGGCCGGGACCACCGTGCAGCCGAGCCGTTCGGCGCCGTAGTGCGCCCCGAGCCCGCCGGTGAACAGTCCGTACCCGTACGCCACGTGGACCGTGTGGCCCGGCCGGCCCCCGGCGGCCCGGATCGACCGCGCCACCACGTCCGCCCAGGTGTCCAGGTCGCGGTCGGTGTACCCGACGACGGTGGGCCGGCCGGTCGTGCCGCTGGAGGCGTGGACCCGCCGTACCCGCGACCGGTCGACCGCGAACATCCCGAAGGGGTAGTGGTCGCGCAGATCGGCCTTGACGGTGAACGGGAAGCGGGCCAGGTCGGCGAGCGTACGGCAGTCCTCCGGGCGCAGCCCCGCCTTGTCGAAGGACTGCCGGTAGAAGTCCACGTTCTCGTACGCGTGCCGCAGGGTGGCCCGCAGCCGCTCCAACTGGAGCGTCTCGAGTTCCGCGCGGCCCAGTCGCTCCCCGTCGTCCAGCCAGTCCGTCATCCGCCGCACTCCCGTTCTCCGGCCGTCCTCATCCGTCCGGTGGTCGACCGACCATTCGGTCGACCACCGGGTGGGATCAGTAATCCAAGCGCGCGCGCCGAAGGCAAGGGGTGGACCCGCACTTTTTCCCGGCGCCCGGCGCCCGGCGCCGATTCCGTCGGCGGAGCCGGGGCTACCGGGCCACGGACCTACGGAGCGACCGGGATGACCAGATCGGGGCGGTCCCACATCACGGCGGGCGGGTTGGCGGCCACGGTGCCGACCCGCCGGGCGCCCACGCCGAGGTAGAAGTCCTCGGCGGGCGGGTGGGACACGACCCGGACCGCCGTCGCCCCCGCCGCCCGGGCCCGCTCGGTCATGTGGGCGACGAGCGCGCGGCCCATCCCGAGGCCCTGGGCGGAGTCGGCGACGAACAGCAGATCCAGCTCCGGAGGGGACAGCACGAGGGCGTAGAAACCGAGCACCCGGTCGTCCGGGCCGGTGGCGACGTGGACCTCGTGGGCGTCGATGTAGTCCGGTCCCACCCGGTAGCCCGCCACCATCGGCGCGTAGGGACCCTCGTAGGCGCGTGACTTCCGTACCAGCGAGGTCAGCCGCTTCGCGTCCCGGGCCGTCGCCCGTCTGATCGGCACCGGCCGGACGCCCGCCCGTGCGGCGCGGCCGGTCCCTGTCATACGCGAAGTCATGCTGTGAGTATTACCCCTCCCTGCTCCCGCGGGGAAACGGCACCCTCGGGAGGACCGGCGCCCGCCCGCGGCCCGGCGCCGCGGACCGGGCCCGGCGCCACGCGACCGGCCGCGCGCCGCGCCCTGTCCGTGACCGACCCCGATGGCTAGTCTGAGCGCGGACGACGAACCGGGAGGAGCGGGCACGTGACGGAGACCATCACCACCCAGCAGCAGCGCGCGGGCTGGGAGAAGCCGGACCTCGACCTCAGCAACGCGGACTGGCGGTCCGGAAGTCAGGGAGCGGGCGACGTCCAGATCGCCTTCGTCGAGGGATTCATCGCGATGCGCAACGGCGGCCGTCCGGAGAGCCCGTCGCTGATCTTCACCCCCGCCGAGTGGCGCGCCTTCGTGCTCAACGCCAGGGACGGGGAGTTCGACCTCACCTGACGGCGGGGCCCCGCTCCGCGCGCTTGCGGGACCGGGCGTCGGCGACGGCGCACACCGCACCCGGCAGGATGAGCAGGAGCGTGACCCACAGGGGCAGGGAGAACAGCGGTCCGTCGCCGGCCAGCCGGTCGGCCACCCACGCGACCGGCAGGCCGACGACGGCCCCCACCAGCCAGCTCTTCGCCGGCCCCAGCCGCCCCTTGCGCAGTTCCACCGCCACCGTGACCGCGGCGATGGCGGCGATCAGCGCGAGACGGCCGGCGGTGACGGGCAGCGTGGTGGTCCGCCACAGCGCGTGGGAGAACAGCATCAGCATCCCCACCGCGGACGGCACCACGGCCGCGAGCCGCGCCGCCCTCCGGTGCAGTGGCTGCCGCGCCCGGGCCCAGGTGGCGGCGAACCCCCGGACGTCGTCGCCGACCACGTCCTCCGGCCCGCGCCCCGCCGCGGCGGCGTCCTCCAGGTGTGCGGCGAGCTCGGCGAGCATCTCCCGCACGGTGGTGTCGTCGATGCCGCGGTACTCCCAGTTGGCGCGGCACACCGCCAGTACGCGCTCATTGGTCATGGTGCTGTGTCCCCCGTCGTGTCCCTGCCGGTCTTCTCCGGCTCGTCGAGAACCCGGCCGGCCTGGGCGGTGAAGTCCCGCCAGACGGCCCGGCCGCGGGTCAGTTCGGCGCGGCCGGCCGCGGTCAGCCGGTAGTACTTACGCGGTGCCCCGCCGCTGGACGACGGTGCGCGGTACGACTCGACCAGCTCCGCCCGCTCCATCCGCGCGAGCAGCGGATAGATGCTGCCCTCGCTCACCAGCTCCAGCCCGCTCTCCTCGAGTGCTTCCACGAACTCGTAGCCATAGCGGGGCCGTTCGGCGATCAATGACAGCAGGCAGAGGTCGAGCACCCCCCGCAGGAGCTGACTGCGCCGCTGGTCACCGGTCGCCGGCAGCTCTTTTGTCATGCGGTACATGATAGTCGCGCGGTGTCATGCGACGCAAGAGTCATGTCCCGCATGACACTGCTCCGCCGCCCGCCGCCCGCCGCCCGCCGCCCGCCGCCCGCCGCCCGCCGCCCGCCGCCCGCCGCCCGCCGTATGGCCGGCGCACGTCCCGGGGCACGTCGCGGCGTTGGGGGAGAGGGGCCGGCCGCCACGGGCCTACGCTGGACGCATGAGTGGAGAGCGTGACCTCGGCCGGCTGGTCACCGGCATGCGGCCCGAGCTCAACCCCGGGCACTTCGTCTTCGTGACCGTCGACGGCCCCGCCGTCCCGCCCGGACTGCACCCCGTCGCCACCGTCACCGAATCGGAGGGCCTCACCCTCGTCGTGTCCCAGGACGAGGCCGACGCCGCCTCGCTGCCCTACCACTACGTGGCCGGCTGGATCACCCTCCGCGTCCATTCCGCGCTCGACGCCGTCGGCCTGACCGCCGCCGTGTCCCGGGAGCTCGCCGACGCCGGTCTGAGCTGCAACGTCATCGCCGGTTTCCACCACGACCACCTGTTCGTCGAACACGCACGGGCCGGCGAGGCCCTCACCGTGCTGCGCCGTCTGGCGGAACGGTCCGCCTGACCGGCCCGCCGCCCCGCCCGTCCGTCCGGAGCCCACCCGGACCGCCCCCGCGCGCCCCGTCCGCCGAGGCCCCGCCCATCGCCCGAACCGGTGAATCCCGGACGTCTCCCCGCCCCCGCGACACGGCCGTCCCGAGGCCCGGGGCGCGCGGGCCCGGGCGCCGGTCGCGGAGCCCGGGCACGTACCATGGCCGCATGTCCTTCCTCCGCCGCCGCAGCGCCGCCACACCCGCGGGCCCGGACTTCGACGTCCTGGCCATGGACCCGGGGGACTGGCCCGGCAATCTCGGCGCCGGTCTCCTCCCCGCCCCCGACGGCACCTGCCAGGGCGTCTTCCTCCGTTACGACCTGTTCGGCGGCCGCGGCCCCGCGATGATCATCGGCAACCTCCCCGAGGGATCCCCGGCCCGGGAACTCGCCGAGGGCCAGATCCCCTTCGAGGTGGCGCAGCTCCTCGCGGCGCTGGAGAACGACGAGCCGGTCGAGGTCGTCGAGACCGAGGACGTGCCGGTCATGCAGGGCGACAACCTGCTGATCGTCCGCCGCCTCAAGCTCTCCGAGAGCCGCATCTCCTGCGTGCAGTTCGACCGCAGTGACAACGTGCTCGTCACCATCGCCAGCTGGGACCGCCCCATCACCGACGACCTGTACGCGCTGCTCAAGCCGCTGCCCGCGGAGCTCTTCCAGCAGGGCTGAACCCGGCCCCGCCCGCCGGCTCCGGCCGGTCACCGGCGGGCCCCCGCCGGTGCGGACTACAGTCGGGTGCATGGCAGCACACGAAGGGAACCCCACCGCGCGCGTCGACAGCTGGATCTGGGCGGTGCGGCTCACGAAGACCCGCTCGCAGGCCGCCACCGCCTGCCGGGCCGGGCACGTACGGGTCAACGGCGAGCGCGCCAAGCCGGCGCAGCCCGTCAAGGCGGGCGACGAGGTACGGCTGTTCCACGCCGGCCGCGAGCGGATCGTCGAGGTGAAGCAGGTGCTCACCAAGCGCGTCGGCCCGCCCGTGGCGGCGGAGGCGTACGTGGACAACAGCCCGCCCCCGCCGCCCCGCGAGCACGTCGCCCTGGCGGGGGTCCGGGACCGGGGAGCCGGCCGCCCCACCAAGCGGGAACGCCGCGAACTGGACCAGCTCCGCGGCGTCCGCCCGTCCTGACCCGCGCCCGGCGGCTACGCGGAGGGCCGCCCCACCGGCCGGGCCGCCGAGGTCCCCAGCCCCGTCGGCCCGCCGGGGAAGCCCGCTGCCGAGAAGCCCGCCGCCGGGAAGCCCCCGGCCCGCGGCCCCGCCGCGCGGAACCCCCCGGCCGCCGGCCCCCCGACGGGCGGCCCTCCCGCCGGGAACCCGCCGGCCGGCGTTGCCGCACCGTCCCGGCCCCTCCGCAGCAGGGGCGTTCCGGCGCCGGAGCGGATGTCCTCGTCCCGGTACCGGCGCACGTTCCGGTGCCAGTGGAGGATCCCGGCAAGCCAGTCCTCCAGCTCGCGCACGTACGCGGCGAGTGCCGCCCTCCCCGTGCCGTCCAGCCCCAACCGCTCGCCCAGCAGCGGCAGTTCGATCGACTTGATGTGCTCGAACTGGCGCAGCCGGCCACGCATCAGGTCGTCGACGATCCGTACGCCCGCCGGGTAGTCGCAGTCGAAGAAGGACTGCACCACCAGCACCCCGTTGTGCACCTCGCCCTCGACCTCGATCTCCTTCCGGTACGAGAAGAGGTCGTTGAGCAGGGCGGCGTAGTCCGCCACGGCGTTCTCCATGGCACGCACGGTCCCGCTCCGCAACAGCTCCCGCGGCAGGTCGTGCTCGTGGCGCAGCCGCGCCAGGCTCATCGTCAGGTCCGAGCCGAAGGTCAGCCGCCGCATCTCCACGTAGTCCACCGGGTCGGGCACCCGGTGCTGGGCCTGGTTGTGCAGCTCCCACAGCCAGCTCTCCAGCATGCCGCCCACCGCCGCGCGCAAGGACGCCCGCGCCCCGGGGTCCATCGGCCCGGCGGTCCGGCCCCACAGATCGGCCAGCGCCCGCTCCATCGGGCTGACCGCCCCCGCCGTGCCCGCTTCGGGGGCGTCGACGGTCAGGCACGCCATCAGGCGCTCGTTGTACAGCTTCGCCCCGGCGAGGTCCCGCGGCCGCCCGAAGGCGCTCGGGTAGTAGTCGTCGCCGTACGTGCCCCAGGTGAGCCACTCGGCGCTGAGCTCCAGCTCCTCCACCGTGGCGTCCGGGTCCAGCCCGGCCGAGCACAGGGCCAGGTCGAACCCGGCCATCAGCTCCTCGTCCCAGATGTCGTCGAGCAGACCCATCCGGCCGGCCCACTCCAGGGACTTGGCGCGCGCGTCGTCCAGGTGGGGGCTGAGCGTCAGGGGATACGGCAGGTCGAAGTCCGGCAGCAGCGAGGACCCGGTGTGCTGGTGCGGCACATGGGTGAGAGACCGCGCCCGCGCGGCGGCGGGCCGGCCGAACAGCGTGGTGACGTCCAGCGCCGAGGTGCCCAGCATCCCGTCGAAGAGGGACGGCGACCCGCTCCCGGCTCCTTCGTTCATGTACCGGCCGGAGCGCATGTGCCATTCGTGGCCGCCTGCCTGCCAGTCCTGGAGGCCCTTGGTGTACGCGGCGATCGCGGCGCACTCCTCGGGGCCCAGCCCCTCGTCCAGGCAAAGCTGCGGGACCTCGGTCAGCGCGGTGTTCTCGAACTGCTGGAGCCGTGAGGTCAGCAGGTCGTTGACGGTCTCGGCGGCCTCCTGGGTGGTGCACTCCAGGAAGGTCTCCAGCACCAGGACGCCGTTGCTGTTCTCGCCCTCGTCCTCCACCTCGCGCTGGTACGAGAACAGGTCGTTGCGCAGGTGCACGGAGTCGGAGAACGCGTCCCGCAGCACCCGCAGCGGCCGGGACCCGGCCACCGACTCCGGCACCTCGGCCCCCGCCACGAACTCCACCAGTCCCGCCGACCACGGAGCGCCGCCCACCTTGCGGCGCATCTCGATGTACTCGACGGGGTTGGCGATCCGCCCCTCGTTGATGTTCGCCAGCTCCCACAGCGACTCGTTGAGCAGGTGCTCGGTCGCCTCGGCGAACCGGGACCGCCACGCGGGCGACATGCCCGGCACGGTCCGCGTCCACAGGTCGGCCAGCCCCGCCTCCACCTGGTTCATGGGCTCGGGCATCCCCGTCGAGAGGTCGCTCGGCATGAAGGCGGGCATCCGCTCCAGGTACGCCGTACCACCGACGAGGTCCTGGGTGCGCTTGAAGACCTCCAGGAAGTGGTCGTCGAAGAAGAACACCCAGACGTACCAGTCGGTCACCAGGGAGAGGGCGTCGGCGTCACAGTCGGGGTGGGTGTAGGCGCACAGCAGCGCGTAGTCGTGGGAGTCCAGGTCGCGTTCGTCCCAGATCCCCGACCCCTCCAGCATCCCCATCCGGCGCGCCCACTCCTTGGTGTGGGAACGCGCCGCCTCCACGTGGGGATTGAGGCGTGCCGGATACGGCAGGTAGAAATCCGGCAGGACGAAGGGCTGAGCCATGCGCGCGGCGCCTTTCCTCGGGGGTGGACGTACCGCGCCACCCCCTACCCTTCGCGCCACCGCCCCACGCCGCGGGCCGGATTAGTCGTACCGACGACACCGCGCCCCCGCCGCGTCCCCCCGCCCGCGCCCCCGCGCCACCGCCTTCCCGCCCGCGCCGCCGCCCGCCGTACGCCCCCGCCGCCCCACGCGTCAGGCGCGCGAGACGGTCACGTCCGACGCCTTCACGAAGGCCACCCGGTGCCCGAACTGGATCTGGTAGTACTCCTCCGCGCCCCGCACCACCCGGTGCCCCGAGGTGTCGAAGGCCGGCGCATAGTAGTACTCGCCCGGCACCCGGTCGCCCACCACGTACCGCTGGCCCGCCGGGAGCGTGTACGGCAGGGGCGTGACCGCCTGCACCGGCACCCCGGCCGGGTAGGCGGACGCCTCCGGGTAGGCCCGCCCGTAGACGGGCACCTCCGCCAGGCCGGCCCGGGGCGTCAGCACCCAGCCGTGCGCGCCCACCGAGGCCGGCCGGGTCCGGGGGTCGTGGAACCAGGCCTTCTGGCCCAGGTACCAGATCGCCGTCCACTCCCCGCGCCGCTCCGCCACCGCGTACCGCTGGCCCGTCGAGGCCCGCGCCCCGGTGTCGTTGACGCCCGTGGTCGAGTCCTCGCCGCCCGGCCGCAGCCCGGCGTCCCTGACCAGCGGGGCGTCCTCGGCGGGTCCGGTGTGCAGCCGGACCGCACCGCTGCCGTGCGGGGGGCAGGCCGCGCCGGGCCCGGCGCAGTCCGTGTAGAGCGGCCGGTGCGCCTCGTACCGGGGCCGGATCGTCACCAGCGCGGCGTGCGGGCCCGCCGTCGGGGTGAACGGCCGGCCCAGCAGCTCGAAGTAGTGCGCCCAGTCCCAGTAGGGGCCCGGGTCCGTGTGCATGCCGCGCACCGCCGCCGTCGTCGGGCCGGGCACGTTGTCGTGGCCCAGGATGTGCTGCCGGTCCAGCGGGATGTCGTACCTCTTCGCCAGGTACCGCACCAGCCGCGCGGACGAGCGGTACATCGCCTCCGTGTACCAGGCGTCCGGCGCCACCAGGAAGCCCTCGTGCTCCAGGCCCACCGACTTGGCGTTCACGTACCAGTTGCCCGCGTGCCAGGCGACGTCCTGGAGCGGCACGTGCTGCGCGACGTGCCCGTCCGACGAGCGCAGCGAGTACTGCCACGACACGTACGCCGGGTCCTGCACCAGCTTGAGCGTCACGTCCCAGGTCGCCTCGGTGTCGTGCACGACGATGTGGTCGATCGACTGGGAGACCGGACGCCGGGCCTTGTCGTGGTTGCCGTAGTCGCCGGCACCGAACTCCTCGTACGGGGCCGGCACCCACTCGCACGCCACCGTCCTCGGACACTCGGTGCGGTCCGTCCGGGGGGCCCGCAGACCCAGCCGCGCGAGTTGAGAGGTCTCCGGGGCGACGTCCGGGTCGGCGGGCAGGGCCACCTCCTGCCCGCTGTCCGTCGTCCGCCGCTCACCCGAACGGATGACGTCGTACACGTCGTCGGCGTACGTTCTCGCGGTCGCCGCGTCGTCGGCGCCCGAGTAGCGCGCCACCGCGCCGTACCAGTCGCCGGGATCGGCGCTCGCCGGATGCCCCAGCTCCCGCTGGGCGGCCGCCAGGAGCGCCGCGCCGCCCCGGATGTTCGCGGCCGGGCTGGTGCGCAGTCGCTCGGGGGCGATCCCGGACGCCTCGGCGGCCCGTTCCAGGGTCCGCAGCCGGGGCGGCAGCGCGGCCGGACCGGGCACCGCCGCCTCCACCACGTCCTTGGCGGTGCGGGAGGTGTCGCCGCGCGCGTCCTCCGTGCCGTGCGAGTGGTGCGGCGCCGAGGCGAGCGCGGTGCGCGCGTCGGTGAGGTGCATGGGCCCGTAGCCGCCGGTGACGCTGGGCGCGCCGCCATGCCCGTCCCAGCGGGACTGGAGGTACGAGACGGCCAGCAGCACGCTGCGCGGCACCCCGTACTCGGCGGCGGCCGCCGCGAAGTCGCCCTGGAGCGATCCGGGGCCGGGCGGAGCCCCGGCCGTCGCGGACGGGGCGGCGGAGGCCAGGGGCAGCAGCAGCGCGACGGACGCCACCGCCGCGCCCGCCGTCCTCATGTGCCGTACGTGCCGTGGGTGTCGTCGAGCCGGAGCGGGCAAGGCGGCCTCCTGGGACGGGTGGTGAGCGGCCAACCCGTACAGGGGTATCGGCTGCCGGACCGCCCGTCAATCGGGCCTGCCGACAGGGTTGTTCACGCGTGGGGAGATGTTCCGGGGGGCTTCCGGCCCGGCGCCGCGGCGGCCTGCGGGACGTCACCGGACTGCACCAATGGCGCCGCCCCGCCCGCCCGGTTCCGCGGAACGGCCCCCGGCCGGTTCAGTCGACGCGGACGGCGAGCAGACAGGCGTCGTCGTCGTGGACGCCGCGCTCGTACTCCTCGGTGAGCCGGTCGACGATCCGCCGGGGCGACAGCCCGGCGCTCGCGGCGAGGAGCCCGGTCAGCGCGTTGATGCCCTCGGAGATGTCCTGGCCGCGCCGCTCGACGACCCCGTCCGTGTACAGCAGCAGGACGTCGCCCTGCTGGAGCGGGAAGTCCGCCGTCTCGTACGTGTGGCCCGGCAGCACGCCCAGCAGCGGCCCCCGGTGCCGCGTCGGCAGCGCGTAGGCGTGCCCCTCGCGCAGCAGCAGCGGGGCGGGATGCCCCGCGCACGTCCACCGCAGCATCCGCCCCGGGCCGATGTCCCCGACCACCATCGTGGCCGTGGCCGACGAGGGATCGCTGCACACCAGCTCGTTCAGCCAGGTGGTGATGTCCCCGCCGCACGCCCCCGTCTGGGCGAGCCCCGCCACCGCGTGGCGCTGCTGCGCCATCCGGGCGACCGCCTCCAGGCCGTGCCCGCTGGCGTCCCCGATGGCGATCAGCGCCCGGCCGTCCGCCAGCGGCCGGCACTTGTACCAGTCGCCACCCACCGCGGCGTCCGGCTCGGCCGGCAGGTAGGCGGCCGCCACCGACAGCCCCAGCTCCGCCAGCCCCTCCGAGTACGTCGGCAGCAGCGCCTCCCGCAGCGCCGACGCCACGTGCCGCTCGGCCGCGGCCTGTTGCCGGAGCTGCTCCGTCTCGACCTGCTTCTCCACCAGCCTGCGGCGGCTGCGCATCTGCGGGGTGAGGTCCCGCGCCACGATCTGGAGCGCCCAGGGCCTGCCGTCCGTGCCCGCCACCGGGCGGCCCAGCAGGTCGACCGTGCGGACCTCGCCCAGCACCAGGAACCGGATACGGGTCCAGGCGGGCTCCTCGCCGGCCAGCACGGACGCGATGAACTCCCCGAACGGCCCCACGTCGGCCGGTACCAGCGCGTCGCACAGCTCCAGCAGCGACCAGGGCAGCGCCGGGTCCGTGCGGAAGATCCGCTGCAACCCCTCCGACCACGTCACCGATCCGGACAGCAGGTCCCAACGGCCCCACCCCATGGACGCCAGGTGCTGCGCGTCGATGGTGAGCAGCTCCGCCTGGCTGCGCACCGGTCGCCAGGTCGTCAGCACCTGGTCGCCGCACGCCGACGCGTAATGCACGAGCCGGACGCGCCGGAGCCGGCCGTAGCGCTCCTCGGTGTAGTCCACGACCAGGCCGTTCAGAGCGTGGCCCGTCGCCACGACGTCCTTGAGGGCGGCCGGCAGCCCGCCGGCCGCGGCACCCGGGCGGGCCTCGGAGAAAAAAAGCTGCCCCGCCTGCTGGTCCGGCGAGACCAGCCATTCGGCGGAGCGGATGTGGTTCCCGGCGCGGATCACGAAGTCCGTGATCCCACCGGAGTCGTCGCGCACCGGGGCCAGCAGCGCGGCCGACACGGGGATCGCCGGGAGGGCGGCGCACGGACAAGTGCGGGGGTCGTGCCCCTCGTGCGCGTCCACGCACAGGTGCGGAGCGCCGTGGCCCTGGCCGCAGGGGCACTGGGCCGATCGGGTACCGGCGGTGCCCGGTGCGGCCGCGGTCCGCCCGGGAGCCCGGCCGGCCGTGGGCTCCGCGACCCCGGCCGTCTCCGCCTTGCGGCGGACCTCCGACCGCAGGGTCGTGATCTCCCGCTCGATGTAGGTCTTCAGCGACGCCGTGTCGGTGGTGTGTCCCCGGATCATGAGGCCGCCGGCGCCCCGGCCGGGGCAACGCTCCCGGCAGCCGTGCCCACGGTCGGTGCGACGGGCGGCACGGGTCTTCTGCCGGGAGCGTTCATGATGCGGCCTTCCTCTTGTACTCCTCGTAATCCGCGCGGGGTCAGGCGTGCACCCCGTGACCCCGGTGGCCCCGGCCGGCGATGAGCCGGTAGAGGGCCAGAACGATCACCGAGCCGACGATCGCGGCTATCCACGTCGACAGGTCGAAGAACCCGTCGATCGAGTCCACACCGAAGATGACCTTGCCCAGCCAGCCACCCAGCAGACCGCCCACGATGCCGATCAGCATGGTCACCAGAATGCCGCCCGGGTCACGACCCGGCATCAGCGCCTTGGCGATCGCACCGGCCAGCAGCCCGATGAGGATCCACGCGATGATTCCCATTCTCGACCTCCCGTAGCTTTCCGCACGTCCCGCCACGCGGCGGGACACAACACCGCGTTGCCGCCCCTGAGGCCGATAAACGCCGGTGGCCCCCGCGGCCCTGACACGGGGACCGAAGACCCGACGTGGCGTGCGGCCCGCCGCCGCCGATCCGCCACCCCGCCCCGTCGCGGGCGCCCTCGCGTACGCCCGGGCACGCGACAGCGCGCCGCGCGACCGGTGTGTCGGCACCGGGCGCGCGGCGCGCTCCCCCCTCGTCGCCGGTCAGCGCGTGCCGACCGCGGCGCGCACGGCCCGCCGTGCCAGCGCGCAGTCGTCGTGCAGCCGCCGCAGCAGCAGCCGCTGTTCCTCGCCGGTCGACACCGCGCCCGGCGCGGCCGGGACCGAACCGACGGGTGGCGCCTCGCGTATCGTGCGCTGCACGGCCGTCTCGTACGTCCGGATCTCCCGCGTCAGCACCAGCATCAGGTTCACCAGGAACGCGTCCCGTTCCGCCGGGCCCCCGCGCTGCGCGAGCTGGCTGATGTGACGGCGGGCGGCGGGCGCGTCACCCACCACCGCCCACAGGGTCGCCAGGTCGTACCCCGGCAGGTACCAGCCGGCGTGCTCCCAGTCGACCAGCACGGGACCGGCCGGCGACAGCAGGATGTTGGAGAGCAGCGCGTCACCGTGGCAGAACTGGCCCATGCCCTGGCGTCCGCCCGCGTGCGCCAGGCCGTGCAGCAGCTTCTGGAGGTCGTCCCGGTCCCGGTCGGTGAACAGCCCCAGCTCGTGATAGCGCGAGATCCGCGAACCGTAGTCGAGCGGGGCGTCGAACGTCCCCGCGGGCGGCCGCCACGCGTTGAGCCGGGTGATCGCGCCGAGCGCGGCGCGCAGGTCCGCCCGGGGCGGCGCCTCCACCGGGTGCCGCGTCAGCGCCGCGGCCCGTCCCGGCATGCGTTCGATCACCAGAGTGCAGTCGTCGGGGTCGGCGGCGATCAGCCGGGGCGCCCGCACCGGGGGGCGGTGGCGCACGAAGGCCCGGTAGGCGGCGATCTCGTGGCGGAACCGCTCGACCCACGCGGGGGAGTGGTCCAGTAAACACTTGGCGACCGCGGTGGCGCGTCCGGTGGTCCCGACGAGCAGGACCGAGCGGCCGCTGCGCCGCATCACCTGCACCGGGTTGAACTCCGGGCAGATCCGGTGCACCGACGCGATCACCTTCCGCAACTGGGCGCCCTGGGTGCCGGACAAGTCGATTCTCCCGCTGAGCGGTCCGGCCACCGTCCCCGCCCAGCGCCGGGTCCGGCCCGCCTGGGTGGGATCCAGGTACGGGCCGCTGCCGGCCGGGACGGTGCGCTGCGGCCGGGGCGGGGCGGACACGGAGGACGATGCTGTGTACATGGGAGAGACAGATCCCTTCGTGTGCCGACGATGTGCGTACGCTGCCCCGTCCCGGCAACCGGCCGACACCCTGGGGAATGAGGGCCGATTGCCGGAGCGGGGTGGCGCTTTCCTACCTGACACCCGGGCGCGGGTGGCACACCATCTGGCGCACCCTGGCGAACCCTGGCGAATCATCGCCACCCCTATGCCGGCGGGTTAGTGTCAACTCAGCCGAGAACCTGGGGGCTTGACGTGACCGGAGAACCCAACACCCGCCTTGCAGACCTGTTCGGCCTGGCCGGCTGGTCGAAAGGGGAACTCGCGAGACTCGTGAACCGGCAGGCGGCGGCCATGGGCCACCCCCAGCTGGCGACCGACACCTCGCGGGTCCGGCGCTGGATCGACATGGGGGAGACCCCGCGCGATCCCGTCCCCCGGGTGCTGGCGTCCCTGTTCACCGAGCGACTCGGCCGTGTCGTGACCATCGAGGACCTCGGGTTCGTACGACACGGGCGCGCCGGGAAACGGCGGGACGTCAGGAACACCGACAACCCTGACGGGCTGCCCTGGGCGCCCGAACGTACGGCTGCGGTCCTCACCGAATTCACGGGAATGGACCTCATGCTCAACCGACGCGGCTTGGTGGGCGCGGGCGCCGCGCTCGCCGCAGGCTCCGCACTCACCAGCGCCATGCACGACTGGCTCCACACCGATCCCGCTCTCGCCGCCGACGCCCCGCGGCTCGACAATCCCCTGCACGCCGACCCCGCCGGGTTCGACCGCTACGAGGCCGCTCCCATCGGGTCGCAGGAGATCGAGGCGCTGGAGCGCTCGGTCGAGGTGTTCCGCGCCTGGGACGCCGCCCGCGGCGGCGGGCTCCAGCGCAAGGCCGTCGTCGGCCAGTTGAACGAGGTCGGCGGCATGCTGGCCTACCGCCACCCCGACCACCTCCAGCGCCGCCTCTGGGGGGTCGCCGCCAACCTGGCGGTGCTGGCCGGGTGGATGTCCCACGACGTGGGCCTGGAACCCACCGCCCAGAAGTACTTCGTCATCGCCGCCCACGCGGCGCGCGAGGGCGGCGACCGGCCCCGGGCCGGCGAGGCGCTGTCCCGCGCCGCCCGCCAGATGGTCCACCTGGGCCGTCCCGACGAGGCCCTGGACCTGATGAAGCTGGCCAGGTCCGGCTCCGGCGACGAGATCCTGCCCCGTACCCAGGCCATGCTGCACACCATCGAGGCCTGGGCGCAGGCGTCGATGGGCCGGGGGCAGGCGATGCGCCGCACCCTGGGTGAGGCCGAGGAACTGTTCGTCTCGGACAAGTCCGACGTGCCCCTGCCGAGCTGGATGCAGACCTTCCGCAGCGAGGACCTGTACGGGATGCAGGCCCTCGCCTACCGGACGCTGGCCGAGCACGAGCCCGCCGCTGCCAAGCAGGCGCAGTACTTCGCGCAGAAGGCGCTGGCGCTGCGCAACGACGGCCGGCAGCGGTCGAAGATCTTCGACTACCTGTCCATGGCGTCGGCGTGCTTCATCGCGGACGACCCCGAGCAGGCCGACCGGTACGCCCGGCTCGCGCTGATGTCCATGGGTGAGACCTCGTCCCAGCGGACCTGGGACCGGCTGCGGGAGATGTACCGGCTCACCGGGCAGTACGCGGGCTACTCGAAGATCGAGGACCTCCGCGAGGAGATCCAGCTCGCCATGCCGAAGGGTTCGGTGAAGCGGCCGAGGCGGGACCGGGCCTGACAGGGGCCTGCCGGCGGCACCACCGGAACGGCGCACGACGGGACGCGCGGCCCCGGCCGGTGTGCACGGGAAGGCGCCGTCATCACGCCCGGCGCGTGAGCGCTGCCGGAACTCCCGGCCACGACCCGAACCCGCACGCGACACGACCCCCACCACTGCCCTTGCCCGGCCAGCGCGCCACGACCGTCACGACCGTAGGGCCCACGACCGCGGAAACACCACGTCCGTGGGCCGGATGACGCACGGACCGGACTCACGCCCGGTCGCCGACCCTGGCGATCAGCACACAGGCGTCGCCCTCACGCGGTGAGCGGCCGAACTCCTCCACCACCGACCGCACGCACTCCTGCGCATCGCGCGCCACGGCGAACCGCGGTGCCATCTCCAGCAGCCTGTCCCTGCCCGGACCGCGCGTCAGCCCGTCCGTGTGCAGCACCAGCAGGTCCCCGGGCAGCAGCCGGACTTCGGCCTGCTCGTACGTCGCCCCGGCGGTCGCCCCGAGCAGGGCGCCCTCCGGGCGGGTGAGCGCGCGCCCCGTCCCGCCGCGGAACAGCAGCGGGGCGGGGTGGCCCGCCTGCGCCCAGGTGAGCGTCCGCGTCCGCGGCTCGTAGCGGCAGCACACGGCACTGCCCAGGGCGGGCTGCGACGAGGAGTCCAGCACCTGGTTGAGGTGGCCCATCAGCGGGCCGGGCCGGATGCCGGCGACGGCCATGCCCCGCAGGGCGCCCAGCAGCATCGCCATGGTGGACGTGGCGGACACGCCGTGCCCGGTCAGGTCGCCCGCAGTCAACAGGGCTTCACCGTCCGGCAGTTCGAGCGCGTCGTACCAGTCGCCGCCGATCGTGGCGCTGGTCCCGGACGGCAGGTACTGCCCCGCCAGGTCCAGCCCGGCCGGCCCGCCGTGCGGGAAGCCGGCGGAGCCGCGCCACGGCGGGAGGACGGCCTCCTGCAATTCCACGGCCATCCGGTGCTCGGTCTGCTCGATGTGCTGGCGGCGCTGCAACGAGTCCCGTGATTCGCGCACGGCCCGCTCGCTCCGGCGCAGCTCGCTGACGTCCCGTAACACCGCCCACATCGACGCGGTGCACCCGTCGACGTCCAGGACGGGCTCGCCCATCATGTGAAGCGTGCGCACCCGGCCGTCCGCGCGGACGATCCGGAACTCGCCGTCGATGGGCTTGCCGTCGATCAGACAGCCCGTCACCATCGCGGTCAGCAGCGCCTGGTCCTCGGCGAACACCATGGAGGGCAGCTCGTCCAGGGTCAGGGGGCCGGCCTCGGGGGAGCGGCCGAAGATGTCGTACAGCTCGTCGGACCAGCTCACCTCGTCGGTGAGGAGGTTCCACTCCGCGCTGCCGACCCGGCTGAGCAGTGAGCCGGTGGGCGGCGGGTCGGACGGCGCCGGGTCCGCCGGGCCGGTGTCCTCGGTCCCCGGCCGGTCGTCCGGGCCGGCGAGGCCGTCCGGGACCCCTTCCTTCAGCTGGCCCAACTGGGCGCCCAGATCGTCGAGCTGGTGGACGGCGAGGTCGCACAGCGCGCGCTGCCAGCGCCCCTGCGGGTCGTCCTCGTCCGCCACGGAGTCCCGGCGCACGGCATCGACGTCTCCGCGCAGCCTGCGGGTCTGCGAGATCAGGGCGTCCAGCGTGCCGCGCTCGGGCGGCTGGGGGGCGGGACGGTCCGCGAACAGATGGGACGGCATGTCGTACTCCGATACGGGCGCGGCGGCCAGGGTCTCTGAAACGAAGGACCGTTACGACTGTTGCACAGGCGGAGAGGGCCTGTAAGGGGTTTGGCAACACTCGATACGGTGGTGCTTCTGGCATATGCCAACGGCCCGGTGGAACCGGGCCGGGCGCGGTCGCGGCAGGAACGAGTCCACGTGACCGCCGTCGACCCGCACCGCCGCGCCCGTCGTCGCCGAAGCCTGTGGGGAGCTCAGGTATACCACCATGTGGGCGATCTCCTCCGGCTCGATCAGCCGCTGGAGCAGGGACGGGGGCCGGTGTTCACGCATGAGCACGCGTTGTGCGTCCTTCCGTGCCAGGTCCCGGTCGACGGGCTCGTAGCCGACGTCCTCCACGTCGCCCGTTCGGGTGGGTCCCGCGATTATCGGGTTGACGGTGACGCCGGTTCCGGCGGCCCCCTCGGCGAAACCCCGGCCCACCGCCAGGAGGGCCGTCTTCGTCATGTCGTTCTCGTGTGCCGTCCCCCGCGTCCCAGGCTTCCCCTGCCGGTCGCCCGCCACGCCCGCGCCCCGGATGACGTGGAGAGTGCCGGACAGGGGGTACCCGGAGGATCCCGCGCGCCCGTCCGGGGCGCCGGCGGGGCAGTGCCGTCGCCGTAGGAGGACAGGAGCCGTGAACATGAACGCCGGTAAGCGGGTCGTCGTCACCGGAGCCACGGGGAACGTCGGTACCAGTGTGGTGGCGGCCCTCTCCGAGGACCCCCGGATCTCGTCCGTACTGGGCCTGGCCCGCCGGCTGCCCGGCTGGTCACCGCCCAGGACCGACTGGGCGGCCGTGGACCTCCGCGAGGAGACCGACCTGGTCAGGTACTTCGAGGGCGCCGACGCGGTGATCCACCTGGCCTGGGCGTTCCAGCCCACGCACGACCCGGTGGCCACCTGGCGCACGAACGTCCTCGGCAGCCTCCAGGTGTTCCGGGACGTCTCCTCGGCGGGTGTGCCCGTCCTCGTCCACGCCTCGTCGGTCGGCGCGTACTCGCCCGGACCGAAGGACCGGACGGTCGACGAGTCCTGGCCCACGCACGGCTGGCCCGGAGCCGCCTACACCCGGGAGAAGGCCTACCTGGAACGTGTCCTGGACTCCTTCGAGGCCCGCAACCCCGGAGTCCGGGTGGTACGGATGCGGCCGGCGTTCCTGTTCAAGGAGGAGTCGGGGAGCGAACAGCGGCGGATCTTCGCCGGCCGGTTCGCGCCGGGACCGCTCGCCGGGCCCCGGACCATCCCGGTCGTGCCGGACGTCCCCGGCCTGCGCTTCCAGGCCCTGCACACCGACGACGCGGCCCAGGCCTACCGGCTCGCCGTCGTCAAGGAGGTGAGCGGCGCCTTCAACCTGGCGGCCGAGCCGGTCCTCGACGCCCGCCGGCTGGCCGACCTCCTCGACGCCCGGGTCGTACGCCTGCCCCGCCCTGCCATCCGGGCCGCGTTGGCGGCCGGGTGGAGCATGCGCCTGATCCCCGCCTCCCCGCACCTCTTCGACGCCGTGCTGCGCGTGCCGCTCCTGGACTGCACGCGCGCCCACGAGGAACTGGGCTGGCGGCCCCGGCGTACCGCCCTGGAGGCCGTCGAGGAGATGCTGGACGGCATGCGGAACGGCGCGGGCATGGACACCGCCCCCCTCGCGGGACGCAAGGCGAGCTGACCCGCACCCGCCCCCGCCCGGAGGTGACTCGGGCGCCCGTAGTGGGCAGACCGAGAACAGGGAACGGGACGCCCGGGCGTCCCGGCCCGCCATACGCACCCGGCCGGGGAAGGGGGCAACGGTGCCCGACAGGCGTCCTCGGGGCTACCAGCCCGACTGGCAGCCCCGCCCCGCCACCCAGGAACTGCTGGCCGCCGTCGAACTCATCCTCGGAAGGTACGCCGCGCAGTTACCCCTGACCATCCGCCAGATCTGGTACGCGGCCGTGTCCGACGGCGTCCTCGTCCGCCAGGAACGCACCTACAAGCGCCTCGTCGACCTCCTCGGCATGGCCCGCCGCTCCGGCCGCATCTCCTGGCTCGCCATCGGCGACGGCACCGACGCGGTGGTGGAACCCGTCGCGTACGACGGCCCGGAGGGCTTCCGCCGGGCGCAACTGGAGGCGGTCCGGGGCTTCCGGCTCGACCGCCAGGCCGGCCAGGAGGCCCGGCTGGAGGTCTGGTGCGACACGGCCGGCCTGGTGCCGCAGCTCGCCTCGGTCACCGACCCGTGGGGCGTGCCCGTGTACGCGTCCGCCGCCGGGCTCTCCGGCAAGCGCGCCGCCGCCCGGCGGGCCGCCCTGGGCGGCCACGCTGCGGTACGGATCATGGTCGTCGGGGACTGGGACCCCAACGGGGTGCACCTGTTCACCGCGCTCGCCGAGGACGTCACGGCCTTCGCCGCGCTGGACGCCCCCGACGTGCGGATGCACTTCGACCGGCTGGCCGTCACCGAGCACCAGATCGCCGAGTTCCGCCTGCCCACCGCACCGGTGAAGGCCAGCGAACGGCGCTCCTTCCCCGGCACCTCCACCACCCAGGCCGAGGCGCTGCCCCCCGACGCCCTGGCCGCCCTGGTACGGGATGCGATCAGCGGCAACCGGGACACCGACGTCCTGGCGGAGGTCCTGGAGCGCGAGGACGCCCAGCGGAGCGCCCTCCTGGAGCGCTTCCCGGCCTAGGCGCGGGTGCCGACGTTCGTCCGGCCGCGTCCGGCCGGGCGGGGTCCTCCGGCACCCGCTCGCGGGGTCACGGCGGGGGAGCGCCCGGCGCGGCCCGCTCGCGTATCCGGTCGAGACGGGTGATCACCGGGCCGGCCGTCACCCCGTGCAGGACCACCGAGGCGAGGACGGTGAAGACCACGGCCGCCCAGAGCTGCCGGTCCAGGCCGCCGAAATCGTCCTCCCCGAGGGCGTACGCCAGGTAGTACAGCGACCCGATGCCCCGCAGCCCGAACACCGCCGTGACGATTCGCTCCCGCGGCCCGGCGGCCGAGCCCAGCTGCGCCACCCAGCCGGTGACCGGCCGGACGACCAGCACCAGGAGCAGTGAGACGGCCGCCGCCTGCCAGGTCAGAGCCGCGAGGCCGCCGCCCGCGACGAAGCCGCCGAGCAGGAACAGCAGGAGCGCGGTGAGCAGCCGCTCCGTCTGCTCGGTGAACTCGTGCAGCACCTTGTGGTAGCCGTGGCTGCGCTCGGCGGCGCGCAGGGTGCAGGCGGCGACGAACACCGCCAGGAAGCCGTAGCCGTGCAGCAGCTCCGTGACCCCGTACGACAGGAAGGTGGCGCCCAGGCCGACGAAGCCCTCCATGTGCTCCGACAGCCGCAGCGCGGACGTCCTGGCGCGGAAGAACATCCACCCCAGCAGCCGGCCCACCGCCAGCCCCGCGAGGACCCCGATCGCGACCCGGCCGAGCGCGTCGGTCCCCACCCAGCCGCCGACCCAGTCGGCCGACCAGCCGGTCCCGGCCGACGCGGCCAGCGCGACGGCGGCCATCACGAAGGGGAAGGCGAGCCCGTCGTTGAGTCCGGCCTCCCCGGTGAGCGTGAAGCGGACCTCGTCCTCGTCCTCCTCCGCGTCGGTCGGCTCCCCCACCCGTACCTCCGCCGCCAGCACCGGGTCGGTGGGCGCGAGCACGGCGCCCAGCAGCAGGGCGACGGCGGGCGGCCAGTCCAGCAGCGCCCACGCGAGCACGGCGGTCACCAGGATCGTCAGAGGCATGGTGATGCCCAGCAGCCGCCAGCTCCCCGCCCAGGAGCGGAGGCCGGGTGGCCGGTTGATGGCCAGCCCGGCGCCCATCAGCGACACGATGACGCAGACCTCGGTGAGGTGCTCCACCCACAGCCGGTTGCCCACCGGGTCGGCCACGGGCACGGGCAGGGGCAGTAGCTGGACGGCGGCGCCCACCGCGAGGAACACCATCGGCATCGAGAAGGGGCGGCTGAACGCCACCCGGGGCAGGACGGCCGCCGCCAGCGCGCCGACGCCCAGACCGGCGTACACGAGATCGGAAAAGGTCATTCAGCAGTTGTGCGCGTGGTGACCGTGAACAAACCCCCGTCCGGGTCCCGCAGTGTCGCCTGGACGCCCGGCGTGTGGTCGAGCATGGTGCCGCCGTGCCGCAGCGCGGACGCCACGCAGCCGTCGACGTCGCGCACCGGGAAGTGCACCTCCCACCGGGGGCGGATCGCGGGGTCGGGCGCGGCCTCCAGCGCGCCGGAGCTGAGCCGGGCCACCACGTGGCCGGCGCTGCGCAGCACGACCTCTTCCGCCTCGTACTCCACGTCGCAGCAGCCCGGCCGGCCGCACGCCCAGTCGAAGACCTCCCCGTAGAAGATCGCGGCCTCGAAGGCGTCCCGGGTCCGCAGCCGCAGCCAGGCGGGCGCGGCGGCGCGCCAGGTCTCCCAGCCGGACAGGAGCTGGCCCTCCCAGATGCCGAAGACCGCCCCGTCCCGGTCGGCGGCGAGGGCGCCCCGCCCGACGACGAACCCGACCGGCCCGACGGCGACCGTGCCGCTGCGCTCGCGGATGCGGCCGGCCGTCTGGTCGGCGTCCTGGACGGCGAAGTACGGGGTCCAGGCGACGGCCACCTGGAAGGCGGAGGCCAGTGCTCCTATGCCGGCGACCGGCTTCCCGTCCTCCAGGGCGACGCTGAACTCCTCGCCGAGCCGTGCCGGGCGGAATTCCCACCCCATGACCGCGCCGTAGAAGTCCTGCGCGGCACGCAGATCGCGGGTCATCAGACTGACCCAGCACGGGGCACCGAACACGGAGCTGCTGGACGTCACCCCCGACGTCGTGGTGGCTGTCGGCTTCCTGTTCATGTGCAGACCGTCCCGGTGTCACCAGTGGTGCGGATGTGCCGCAGGTGTCCCTGCTTCCTCTTCTGCCTCTGCCGGTGTCCATCCTTGCACTCTTCGCGGGGGATGGCCTTCCCCGTGCGTCCGGCCTCAGCGGCGCCGTCGCGGCCGGCGCAGCAGGCGGCGCCCGCGTTCCAGGCCGCGGGCGAGGTGCCAGCGCTCCTCGTAGAGCAGCCGGCCGACCAGGGCACCGCCGAAGACCACGAAGCCCACGCCGACGAGCCACGACTGGACGACCAGCATGGTGCCGACCGGCCCGTAGGTCACCGCGTTGGAGGCGATCAGCGGGGAGAAGACCAGCCGGGAGAAGACCCGCAGTCCGGCGAGGCCGACCACGGTGCACACCGCCCCCGGCAGCAGGGCCCGCCACGGCAGCCGGCCGCCCAGCAGGAACCGCTGGGACCACCAGAAGAACAGCACCCCGCTGCCGAAGGCGAGCACCACGCGCCAGGCGAGGTCCACGCCGGACGCCGGCCGGGAGGACACGTCCGCCGACAGCAGCAGGTAGCCGATGAGCACGGCCAGCCAGACCGCGTGCCGCCACATGGTGTGCCAGCGGGCGGCGCTGAGCTCCCACACCTTCTCGTAACCGGTCTGCACCACGCCGCCGAACGTCAGACCGAACACGGCCAGTGCCGCGATGCCGAACCCGGTGGTCGACTCCAGGGCGGCGCCCGGGGGCGCGAACAGCCGCTCGACCTCGTCGGTGGAGGCCACGGCGACCCCGAGGCCGTCCGAGAGCCACTGCGCGAATCCCGTGCCGCCCGCCGGGTCCGCGGCCGCCACGACGATCAGCAGCGGGACGAGCGTGAGCAGCCCGAGGGCGGCGAAGCCCATCGAGCGGTGCATCAGCTCCAGGTCGGTACCCGTCCGCCAGCCACGCCCGGCGGCCGAGCGGTGGAAGGCGTCGTGCAGCCGCCCGAACCACCGGGTGTGGGCGCCGCCCCCGGCCTCGGGAGACTTCTCGGACATGCACCTCGCATACCCGGTGGCGGCCCGGCGGGTACGGGTGGGGACGGGGGAGGCCCCGAATGGACGCCTCCGCCGCCCCTCCCGGCACCGGCGGACGCGCGCTAGGGGGTGTCTCGCCGATCGTGCCGGGCTCGCGATCCCTAGGACAGCTTGCCGTCGTAGTCCGGCAGCTTGAAGGTGCGCTCGGCGTGGCCGCCGGCCAGGTCGGTGGGCCGGTTGCCGATGTTGGCGATGATCGTGTACCCCTTGGCCTCGATCTCGGCGCGCTTGGCCGTCTTGTACGCGCTCACCTCCTCGAACAGGTCGGGCAGGTCGCGCACGTACAGGCCGTCGACGGGGTAGCCGACCGCCCTGAGGTTGCAGGCGGTGGGGGCGTGCAGGATGCCGGGCCGGGCGGTGACGAAGAAGACGTCCACGCCCCGCGAATCCGCGTACCGGACCAGGTCCAGCACGGGCCGCACCGCGGGCGTCGGATACTCCCAGAAGTAGTGGAAGTCCGTCTCCAGCGAGGTGTTGTCGATGTCGAGGACCACGGCGAGCCGCCGGTCGGAGGGGGGCGCGGTGCGCTGCTCGATGTAGGAGTGGGCCTGGCCCAGGGCGGCGGAGACATCGCGCTGCCAGGTCGCGTAGTCGACCCCGGCGAGCCGGGCGCCGGTGGCGGTGGTGGTCGCGGTGGTGGTGGCGGTGACGCGGGTGACCGGCGAGGGGGCGGTGGCGGCGGCGCCGGCCGGAGCGGCGGTGGCCGTGGTGGCGGTAGCGGTGGCCGTGGTGACGGTGAAGGCGGCCAGGGTGAGCGCCACCCGTGTTCTCCATCGGGCTGCATGCATGGGGCTTCAACTCCTGTGGGGGTAGGGGCGGGTGAAGGCATTGGCATGCTCGCGCTCAATGATGGACGGAATGAGGCCTTCCTTCTACTGGTCGGTAGCGATTTCGTGCGGCGAACCCGACGGCGGGCCGGAAATCCGTTTGCCCCCGGGTCCGCCGGGCGCCGACAGTGGCCCGATGCAGACGGGACCCACCTTGACCGTCCGGGCCGCCCGGACCGAGGACGCGCCGCAGATATGCGAGCTGCTCAACACCATCGACACGATCGAGATCGGCGCCCCCGAGACCGATCTGCACACGGTCGAGGCCGACCTCACCCACCCGGAAGTGGACCTCGCCCACGACTCCTGGCTCGCCCTCGACGACGCGGGGCGGCTCCTCGCGTACGCGCTGACGTGGGACGACTCGGGCGGCGAACGCATCGACATGGACCATTACGTGCTCCCCGACCAGCAGGCCGCCGGGGAGACGCTGCTGGCGGCGGCCGAGGAGAGGGCCCGCGCCAAGGCACGGGCCAACGGCGCCGCGCGGGCGGTGGTCCACCTCCACCTCAACCAGCGCCCCACCACCGACACCGGCATCCTCACCCGGCGCGGCTGGCACACCGTACGGCGCTATCAGGTGATGGTCCGCGACCTGACCCCCCACCAGGACCCGCTGCCCGAGCCGCCGGCCGGGGTCACCCTGCGCCCCTGCACCGACGAGGCCGACCGGCGGCGCGCCCACGCCCTCGTCGAGGAGACCTTCGCCGAGCACTTCGACCACCAGCCGCGCCCCTACGAGCGGTGGCTGGACGACATCGACGCCGAGCACCTGGACTGGTCCCTGGTCTGGATCGCCGCCGTCGAGGGCCTCGGTGACGCCGCCGTGCTGCTGTCCCGCAACGACCGTGCCGGCATGGGCTGGGTGCGCAACCTCGGCGTCCGCGAGGCCGCCCGCGGCCGCGGCCTCGGCGGCCACCTGCTGCGCCACGCGTTCGGCGTCTACGCCGCACTCGGCCGTGACACCCTCGGGCTCGGCGTCGACACCCTCAACAAGAGCGGAGCCCTCCGGCTCTACGAGGCCCACGGCATGCGGCTGCACTACGCCGTGGACACCTGGGAAGTCACGCTCCCCGTCGCGGGCGACCGCTGAGGCGGCCCGGATGCGCATCCGGGCGGCACGCCCGGAGGACCTTCCCGTCCTCCGGGACGTCGAGCGGGCGGCGGGACGCTGCTTCCGTGACGTGGGCATGGCCGCCGTCGCGGACGACGAGCCGCTGCCGTACGCCGAACTCGCCCGCTACCAGGAAGCCGGCCTGGCCTGGGTCGCACAGGACGGGGGACGGACACCGGTCGCCTACCTGCTGGCCGCGCCCCTGGACGGCGACCTGCACGTCGAGCAGGTGTCGGTGGACCCGGGCAGCGCCCGCCGCGGGATCGGGCGGGCGCTGCTGGAACACCTGGCGGAGCGGGCCGTCGCCGACGGGATCCCCGCCCTGACGCTCACCACGTTCGCCGAGGTCCCGTGGAACGCCCCGTACTACGCCCGCTGCGGCTTCCGCGTCATGGCGGACCGGGAGATCGGGCCCGGTCTGCGCCGCGTCCGGCGACGCGAGGCGGCGCACGGTCTGGACCGCTGGCCCCGGGTCTGCATGCGCCGGCTCCTCTGACGCCCCGGCGCGCGGGCCGTGTGCCGGCACCGCACGCCGTGGGCCGGTGCGCCGGCCCCGTGCGCGTGCGCCGTCCCCGGTCCCGTGCGCGTCCGCCCTCCGCCGTCAGAGCCGGCAGAGCCGTGAGAGCCGTCAGAGCCGGCAACCGGCCAGCAGGGCGGCCGGATCGGCGCCGGGCGGCAGAGGCACCGTCCGGCCGGGCGGCGGGCGGTGGCCCCGGCCGACCCAGTCCTCCAGGGCGGTGAACGCCGAGCGGTGGCACGGCACCAGCGGCCGCAGGCGGCCGGGGAAGGCGTCGACCAGGGAATCGGTGTGCGTGCCGCCCTCGATCCGGTAGTAGCGGTGCAGACCGCCCCGCCCCGCTTCCCGCACCATGCGGGCGTACACGTCCGAGTCCTGACCGATCGGCAGCAGCACGTCGAGCGTGCCGTGCACGGTGATCAGCGGCTTGCCGATACGGCCCGTCAGGGCGATGCGGCCGACCGCCTCGCGCACGCCGGCGGGCCGGGCGGCGTAATCGTAGTCCGCGTCCGCCCCGGCGTACGCCGGGTCCAGCTCCTCGCGGTAGAGGCGCTGGGTCAGGCCCCAGTAGTACGCGTGGTGGTAGGGCCACAGGAACTCCGACCCGGCCGGGTAGCCGGCGGCGTGCATCGCGTCGCGCGCCGCCCCGGCGTCCGGGCCGCCTGCCGCGTACACCGGGTAGTGACGCAGCGCGGGGGGCAGGAACGTGAACAGGTTCGGCCCGTCGGCGCGCCACAGGGTGCCCTCCCAGTCCACCCCGCCGTCGTACAGCTCCGGTCGGTTCTCCAGCTGCCAGCGCACGAGGTAACCGCCGTTGGACATGCCGGTCGCGAGGGTGCGGGCCGGCGGCCGGTGGTAGCGCTGTGCCACGACCGCCCGGGCCGCGCGCGTGAGCTGGGTCAGACGGGTGTTCCACTCGGCGACGGCGTCGCCCGGAACGCGCCCGTCCTGCTGGAAGGACGTGCCCGTGTTGCCCTTGTCGGTGGCGGCGAACGCGTACCCCCGGGAGAGCACCCAGTCGCCGATGGCCCGGTCGTTGGCGTACTGCTCGCGGTTGCCGGGGGTGCCGGAGACGACGAGTCCGCCGTTCCAGCGGTCGGGCAGCCGGATCACGAACTGGGCGTCATGGTTCCAGCCGTGGTTGGTGTTGGTGGTGGAGGTGTCGGGGAAGTACCCGTCGATCTGGAGGCCGGGCACACCCCTGGGCGTGGGCAGGTCCTTGGGCGTGAGCCCGGCCCAGTCGGCCGGGTCGGTGTGCCCGGAGGCCACGGTCCCCGCGGTGGTGAGCTCGCCCAGGCAGGCCACCCGCTGGTGCTCGGCCCCGGGCACCCGGAGCGGGACGGAACAAGAGGCCCTCCGCGTCCCGGTCCCCACTCCCGTCCCAGTCTGCGCTCCCGTCCGGGTCGCCGCTGCCGTCCGGGCAGCCGCCGTCGGGGAGCAGCCGTCGTCGGCGAGCGTGTAGTGGCCCGCCGGGGACTCCCTCAGCGTGTGGGTGACGAACGTGTTGTACAGCCCCATGGCCTGGTCCGAGCCCTTGGCGTAGGTGAGGCCGCCACGGGTCGTCGCCCGCCCCGCCCCCACGTGCGCGTAATTGCTTGACGTCCAGCAGCCGGCCGGGGCGCCGCCTTCGGTCCGCGCGGTGACGGGTGCGGACAGGGCACCCGCCCGGCCGTCCCGGTCCCGGGCGGCCACCGCGTACGTGTGCGCGGAGCCGGCCGCCAGGCCCGTGTCGGTGAACGGCGGTGCGGCGGGCTCCGCGACCGGCGTGCCGTCCCGGTGGACCGTGTAGCCCGCGGCCCCGGCGACCGGCGACCAGTCGAGGATGACCGCGCTCTCCGTGGCCCCGGTGACGGACAGGCCACCCGGCGCGGGCAGCCCGCCGGGCGGTTCGCCGGCGCGGTCGAGGCCGAAGAACCCGGTGATCCAGTGGCTGGAACAGATCGTGTCCAGGAAGTACGCGGCCGCGGCCCCGCACTGCTCGGGGCCCGTCCCCGGATCCACCGGGGTGCCGTGGCCCATGCCCGGCACCCGGTCCACCTCCACGGCGACCGTCCCGTCCGCGGCCGCGTACTGCTCCCGCCGGGTGGAGTTGGGGCCGATGGCGGCCGTACGGGTGGGCGTGGGCGACAGGCCGTGCAGCGCGGTCCACTGGTCGCGCAGTTCGTCGGCGTTGCGCGGAACGACGGTGGTGTCCCGGTCGCCGTGCCAGATCGCCACCCTCGGCCAGGGTCCGGTCCAGGACGGGTGGGCGTCCCGCACCCGCTGCGCCCACTGGGCGGGCGTCAGGTCCACGCCCGGGCTCATGCAGGAGTACGCGGAGGCGGTGTCGCGCGCGCAGCCGTAGGGGAGTCCCGCGACGACCGCGCCGGAGGCGAAGACGTCGGGATACGCGGCCAGCAGCACCGACGTCATGGCGCCCCCGGCGGACAGGCCGGTCACGTGCACCCGCCGCGCGTCCGCTCCGTGGGCGGACAGGGCGTACGCCACCATCTGGCGGATCGACGCGGCCTCGCCCTGCCCCCGGCGGTTGTCGGAGGGCTGGAACCAGTTGAAGCACCTGTTGGGGTTGTTCGCCGCCGTCTGCTCGGCCAGGACCAGCAGGAAGCCGTGGCGGTCGGCGTACTGCGCGAGCCCGGAGGCGTCGGCGTAGGTCTGCGCGTTCTGCGTGCACCCGTGCAGGGCGACCACCACCGGCGCGGCGGCGGGCAGGGACGCGGGGCGGTAGACGTACATGCCGAGCGCCCCGGGATTGCTCCCGAACGCGGTGACCCGGGTCAGGCCCACGGCCGCCCGGGCGCCGGGGACGGGACCGGTGAGCACCGCCATGGCCGCCAGGGCCAGGACGGTCAGCGTGGCGAGCAGGCGCCGCAGCCGGGCAGCGGGACGCCCGGCCGCCCCGCGGCGGGGGAGCGGGGGCGGAAGCGGGCGTGGGAGGGGGCGGGAGGACGAGGGGGGCATGGCGGCTCCTCGGGACGTGCCGGGGCGGGTCCCCGCACCGTAGGACCCGGGGATACCGCCCGGTATGGCAGGCCGCACCACACTCGGGGCGCCTCCGCGCGGAGCCGGGGGGATTGCGCCGTGCGCCCGGGCGTGCTAAGGGGCCGGGCGTGCCCCGTGCGGGTGTACGGGACGGGTTGCGCGCACCGGGCCCCCTCGCGCCCCGTACACTCGTCCACCGCTGCCCGCAGCGGCGGTGAGGGATCAACAGACTTCTTCGGAAAGGTATTTCGACATGGACTCCGCCGTGCGAGGCGACGCGCCGATCTACGACCGCCTCATAGAGGAGCGCGGCGACGTTCCCGCCGATGTGCGCCGGGTGGCAGAGGACACGATCCGGCAGCTCACCCGGGCGCTGGACTTCAGCGCCGTGGGCCGTTCATCGGGGTATCCAGGCATGGGCTTCCCGCCGCCGGCATCCCTATGACCGGGGCGGGGAGCGGTCCGCTCACGGCTGCTCGTCGACCAGCCCGCAGACCCATGCCAGCAGGTCGTGCACCCCGCGGACGTAGGCCGCGCGCTCGGCGCTCTCCGTCGGGTCCGCGAGCTGCACCACGGCCGCGTCCAGCTCGGCCGTGAGCAGGTGGCTGGACGGGGTGCGGCCGGCACCGGCCGCCCCGGTCACCGGAGCCGCGTCGGCCCGCCCGAGCGCCCACTCGCAGGCCGCCAGGGCGCCCAGCGAGAAGGGCGTCCGCAGACCGGGCGCCGCCGCCTTGTGCTCCAGCCGCCGGCGGGCCGCCTCGACCTCGGCACGTGCCTTGGTGCCGATGAGCACGTCCTGGTTACGTTCGGAATCCACTGCCATAGGTATACGTCTGACCCCAGCGGCCGATGCGATGCCCCGAAATGCGAAATTTCCGGGGCGGCGTATCCTCCGGGTGCGGTGGTGCCGCGGCCGGGCGACGGCCGGCGGCCCGCCGGGAGGGCGGGCCGCCGGGTGGGACGGGGCTGTGCGGTCCAGGACCGGGTGGTGCGGCCCGGACGGGGCCGTGCGGTCTAGAAGACGCTCACGCCGTACGCGCTGAGCGCCTCCGTGACGGGCTGGAAGAACGTGGTGCCCCCGCTGGAGCAGTTGCCGCTGCCGCCGGAGGTCAGGCCGAGCGCGGTGCCGCCCGAGAACATCGCGCCGCCGCTGTCGCCGGGCTCGGCGCAGACGTTGGTCTGGATGAGGCCGTAGACGACGTCGCCGTTGCCGTAGTTGACGGTCGCGTTGAGGCCCGTGACCGTGCCGCCCCGGAGCCCCGTGGTGCTGCCGCTGCGCTGGACGGACTGGCCCACGTAGGCGTTGCCGGCCGCGGTGATGTCGCGGTAGCTGCCGTTGTAGAGGTACACGCGGCCGTCCGCCGCCGAGGCGTTGGAGTGCCGGATGATGCCGTAGTCGTTGCCGGGGAAGCTGGACCCGGTGCGGGTGCCGAGCAGGGTGGTGTTGCCCGAGTTGGTGTACCAGGTGCTGCCGATGTTGGTGCAGTGGCCGGCCGTCAGCGCGTAGTAGGTGCTTCCGCTGCGGACGTTGAAGCCGAGGGAGCAGCGGCCGCCGCCGGCGTAGATCGCCTGGCCGCCCGCGATGAGCTTGTTGAAGGTACCCGGGGTGCGCTTGATCTCCAGGGTGTTCGCGCGGCTGCCGGCGGCTTCCTTGATGCGGGCCAGCTCGGCCGCCGAGACGGTGGAGTCCGCCGTGACGACGAGCTTGCCGGACTTGGCGTCCGTGTACCAGGCGGTCCCGGGTACGTCGGCGCCCAGTACGGCGTCGCTCGCCTGGGCGAGCTGTGCGGCGGTGGCCCGCGCGCCGTCGAGCGGCGCGGCGCCCGCGCTGGGGGCGGCAAGCGCGGAGGCGGCCAGGAGCGCGGCCGCGACGGCGGTCAGCCGCGCGCCTCTCGCGATGCCGCCGAGGGGGGTGAAGCGCTTGAGGTTCACTGCATCCTCCGGTGGGGGATCCGTGGCCCGCTGGGTGGGCGGGCCCTACAGGGCGCCGGTGTGCCGGGCCACGACGGAGGGTTGCCGTCATGTGCCTGTCAAGCGGCGCGATAGGAATCCTGGGCTCCGGCCGGGGGTGCGGGCAAGATCGCCTTTTGGCCGCTCTACGCGCGTCCGTCGGTATGACGGGCCGGACGGGCCCGCCGGGTGCGGGTGGCTCGCCGCCGGGCCGATGGGCGCGCATGGGCGGAGGGGCATGGAGCAAAGGCCGGTGAGCGTTTGCTGACCATCCATCAGCTCGTCCGGTGGGCCGGATGCCGTCCGGGGGGCCGGCGGGAAAAGGGGCGGGCGCCCGTGACCGCCGTGGGGCCCGTCGGTGCTGTTCAGCGTTCAACGGACGGGGGTGGCGGTGCGCCCGCAGGCGGACCGGTGGCGTCCGTTTCGGTGGGCGCCACCGCCGGCCGGCCGGGGGCCGCCGTTGCAGTGGCGCCCGCAACCGGAAGGGTCGGCGGGTGGCCGGGAGCGCGGGGGCCCGACGGTACGCGGCGCCGCCGCGCCGGCGGAACCGGAACCGCCGCGCGCGCACCCCGTCGGCGCCTCCGTCACTCCCTTATGCGTCGATCACGCCCGTTCGCCCGGCGCCCGGCCGTGTCCGGATCCCGCCCCCGGGCGGACAGCGGCTCGTCGACGCCCGGAGTACCGGGGGGTGTAAAGACCCGGGACGCGAGGAAGTCGGGAGTCACGAGCGAAGCCGGGTGAAGGAGAGACATGAAGCACCACGACCACAAGCCCGAAACCGCGGCTGAAGAGGTCCTCGACGAGTTCGAGGAAGCGGAGCTGCGGCTCGACGACGGCGGTCCGGACGAGCACGACGGCGAGGCGGCGGACTCCCTCACGCCCAGCGAGACCGGCCAGGAATCGGTACGCGACGACAAGCCCCGCCCCGGCGGATCCCCCACCCCCTGAACCACCGCCCCGCGCCGGGACCGCCCGCCCTGCCGGCCGCCGCCCGCCCCGGGTCGCGGCCCCGCGCCACGGACGGCCCCGCCGGGGCCCGACCGGGGCCGGCGCGGGCGTGGGGGCGTGCCTAGGGCGTCACGGGCCGCCGGAGGGTCTTGGTCTCGGTGCCGTGGGCGAAGCCACCCGCGTCGTCGGCGCCGCGCTGCGGAGCCGGCTGGCGCTCCAGCCGTGACAGGACCCGGCGAAGGTCCTCGACGAGCAGGTCCGCGAGATCGTGCCCGAAGCCGTTGCGCACGACGACGCGCAGCACCGCGAGATCGGAGCGGTTCGCCGGGAAGGTGTACGCGGGCACCAGCCAGCCACGCTCCCGCAGCGCCGCCGACACGTCGTAGACGGTGTACGCGTGGACGTCCTCCCGGAGGGTGAAGGCGAAGACGGGGGTCTCGCCGCCGTCGGTGACGAGGACGAACGGCCCCAGCCCGGCGATCTGCTCCGCCAGCCGCATCGCGACGTCCCGGCTGGTCTGCTGCACCCGGCGGTAGCCGTCGAAGCCCAGCCGCAGGAAGGTGTAGTACTGGGCGACCACCTGCGCCCCGGGCCGGGAGAAGTTCAGCGCGAACGTCGGCATGTCCCCGCCCAGGTAGTTGACGTGGAAGACCAGGTCGTCGGGCAGGGCGTCGGCGTCCCGCCACAGCGCCCAGCCGACCCCGGGCATGACGAGCCCGTATTTGTGCCCGGAGGTGTTGATGGACGCCACCCGCGGCACCCGGAAGTCCCACTCCAGGCCGGGATCGAGGAACGGCGCGATCATGGCACCGGACGCGCCGTCCACATGGACCGGCACGTCGATCCCCGTGCGGGCCTCCAGGTCGTCCAGCGCGGCCGCGATGGCGGCGACGGGCTCGTAACTCCCGTCGAACGTGGACCCCAGGACGGCCACCACACCGATGGTGTTCTCGTCGCACAGCTCGACGGCGGTCTCGGGCGTCAGATGGAACCGGTCGCCGTCCATCGGCACGTACCGCGGCTCGACCTCGAAGTAGTCGGCGAACTTCTCCCAGCAGATCTGCACGTTGACGCCCATCACCAGATTGGGCCGTTCCGCCGGCCGGCCCGCCGCGCGGCGCCGGTGCTGCCACCGCCGCTTGAGGGCCAGCCCGGCCAGCATCGCCGCCTCGCTCGAACCGGTGGTCGAGCAGCCGGTCACCTTCCGGGGGTCCTCGGCGTGCCACAGGCCCGCCAGCATGTGCACGCACCGCGTCTCCAGCTCGGCGGTCTGCGGGTACTCGTCCTTGTCGATCATGTTCTTGTCGGCGCACTCGGCCATCAGGCGCTGTGCCTGGGGCTCCGCCCACGTACTGACGAACGTCGCCAGGTTCAGCCGGGCGTTGCCGTCCAGCATCAGCTCGTCGTGCACGAGCTGGTACGCGGTGTCGGGGTCCATCGGCCCCTCGGGCAGGGCGTAGCGCGGAACCGTGACGGGCTCCCGGCTGAACAGCGGGTTGACCTGGAGGTCGCGGCTGCGGCGCACGCCGTGCCGGGACCGGCTCGCATGGTTCAGGGGTATCGCTCGACGTCCTTCCGCACGGATCGGGGCCCGTGTCACCCTGCGCCCTTCCCGTCCTTCGGCGCCGGGTCCGCGGGCGGCGCCCATTCCCCCCGGAATGGCCCAACCCGGCCCCGCCCTTCCGGCGGTACGGCGCCGGGACGGGTCGTCATGCACACGGCGTGAGCGCGGGTTTCACCGAAACCCGCCGGACCCTGGGCCAAAACGTTCTGTTCCGTACCCGGATGGACACCCAAAGCGACGGAGGGGGCGGTGAACAGCCACCGTATGTAACGGGTTTCGCCAGGACCGGTGCGCCGCCCCCGGCCCTGCCGATACGGTCCGCCCATGGACGACTGCGAGTTGACCTCGGGCATCGACGCGTGCACGCCGCCCGACCACTTCGTGCGACTCCGGCTCGCCGCCTACGACGCGGCCGCCGACGCCGGCATCTCCTGGGTCCTGCGGGCACCCCGACCGCGCACGGCCGAGATACGCATCGCACGGGAACTGCACCAGGACATCCAGGCGGCACGGGCCGCCTGGAGCGCACCCGAATCCCCGGACGACCACTGGCCGCAGCTCGTGCGCCGGCTGCACAGCCTGCTCCACATCAGCCACCTCATCCCCGCGCTGCTGGAGACCAGCGAGAGCCAGGACCTGGACGCGGACCTGGTCGAGGCACTCCGCACGGCCGCCGTGATGTGCGGCGGCTTCGACCGGCCGCTCACCGCGCTGGAAGAGGCCCTGCGCGACACCCCGAACCACGAGCACGACCGGGACGGCGGACGCGCGCCCGACTCCGGTCTCCTGGCCGCCGCCTCCCGGCACGCCCTCACCGCGCTGCTCCTGCTGGACAAACAGTTGCTCACCAGGATCACCGCCGGGGGGAGTACGACCTAGCGTCTCGCCGATCGTGCCGGCCTCGCGTCGCCCGGCACCGCACCTCGCCGTTCACGCCCACAGTGCCCCGGCCACCGACACGCCCGCGAAGACCGCCCCCAGGCCGACGCCCGTGCTCAGGGCCACGTTCAGGACCGCGTAGAGGACCGCCCCGCCCTCCGCCAGCCGCAGCGTCTCGTAGGAGAACGTCGAGTAGGTGGTGAGCGCGCCGCACAGCCCCGTGCCGAGCAGCAGCCGCAGCGACGACCCGGCTGCCCCGGCCGTGACCGCCCCGGTCACCACGCCCAGGACCAGGCAGCCCACCACGTTGACCGCGAACGTCCCCCACGGGAACACCGAGTCGTGCCGCGCCTGCACCGCCCGGTCGGTCAGGTACCGCAACGGCGCCCCGACCGCCGCGCCCGCGGCCACCAGCAGCCAGTTCACCGCACGGCCTCCCCGCCGGCGTACCGGACAACCTCGCACGGGTCGAGGACCACCAGCCCGTCGCCGATCAGGCCGTCCAGCCGCGGCAGGAACGCCCGTACGCGCTCCTCGGTGTCCACGACCACGACCGCCACCGGCAGGTCCTCGCCCAGGGAGAGCAGCCGCGCCGTGTGGATCAGGGACGACCTGCCGAAACCCTCCACGCCCCGGAACACCGAGGCCCCGGCCAGCCCGGCGTCATGGGCCCGGTGCACGATCTCGCTGTACACGGGCCGGTGGCGCCAGACGTCGTTCTCCCCGACGAGAACCGTCATCCGCAGCGCCGGTGCGCCGCCCGCCGGTCCGGTCATGCCCGCCTCCTCACCAGGGCGCGGCGCGTCAGCCACGCCGTCGTCGCCACCGCCGCCAGGGCCACCACGGGCGTCAGGCCCAGATACACGAGACCGGCCCCCGCCCGGCCGCCTTCGACCAGGTCGTGGACGTCCACCGCGTACGTCGAGAACGTGGTGAAGCCGCCCAGCACGCCCGTGCCGAGGAAGGGCCGGACCAGCCGGTGCGCCGCCCGGGCCTCGCCGACCACGGCCATCAGCACGCCGATCAGCGCGCAGCCGACGACGTTGATACCGAAGGTCGTCCACGGGAACCCGCCCACCGGGACCGGCCACAACAGCATCGCGCCGTAGCGGGCCGAGGCGCCCAGCACCCCGCCCAGCGACACGACCGCCACCACCGGCGCCTGTGCCCGCCACGCTGTCATGAACGTCCTTCTCCTACCCGCGGGCCGAGGGCGCGGTCCAAGCGTCGGGCGGACGGGCGCGCACCAGCACGGGCGGGGACCGCCGGCGGGCGCCACCGCCGCGGCCCTCAGCGTAACGGGCGGCTATCGCCGCAGGCCGTCCAGGGGGCGGAGGTCGCTGTCGGTCAGGGCGCGCCCGGCTCCCTGCGGCTCCGGGGCCCCGGTGTTGCCGTACGACTGCGTCGAGAAGTTGCCGTTCTGCGTGTGCAGTTCGCGGTCCCCGACCGCACCGGCCGCGGTGGCGGAGGCGCCGAGGACGGCTGCGGCGACACCGGCGGTGGCCAGCACCTTCTTGATCATGGGTTCGTTCCTTCTCGTCGATGCGGTCGTGGATGCGGTCCGAACGGTCGCCGGAGCGACCGGAACCCGGACTGCACAACGGCCCCGCGCCGACGGACGTATGCCGCATTCACCCGTTTGCCGGGGTCAGCGGCGGACCGGCCGGAAGTACCTCTCCAGAGCCCAGGCCGCCAGCCGCCGCCCGACGGCGTTGCCCGCGGTGTCGGCCGTCCGGGTGTGGATACCGGCCCAGACGCGGGCGTCGACCACATCCCGGTCGTAGTCGCGGGCGTGCCGGTAGTGCCGGGTCGTGCCGGTGCCCCGCGACCTGATCCGGAGGTCGACGTCGGGGGTGCCGAACAGGCCGGTCAGGGTGCGCATCAGGGCGCCGCCGGACGCGGCGTGACCGCTCAGGTAGTCGGGGTGCGGGGGCGTCGTCAGCAGCGGCTCCCAGTCCGGGTCGGCCCGGGTCGCCGGGTTGCCGTCCCGGTCGGCCTCGCGGACGGCGGTGATGGGCCGCCAGGTGCCGTAGTGCAGCTTGGCGTCCCAGGCGGCGACGACCGCGTCCAGCATGGCGGTGTTGGCGGCCGCGTACGTACGGGCCGTCTCGACGATGTCGAAACCGTGCCGGTCCGCGTGGTCGCCCAGCGCCTTCTGCACCTCCAGGTCGGTGAAGAACAGGGCGTTCTCCGTCTGCCGGGGGGTGCGCACCGAACCCTTCCCGGCGCCGAACGCCCGCACCTCGGCCAGGTCCCTGGCGTACCGGACGGAGCCGAGCCGCGGCGGGGGGCCGGGACGGAACCGGTCGGGGGAGCCGGTCAGCATCGGGCGCAGCCGCGCCAGCCAGGCGCTGTCGAACGGCCGGCCGCCCGGGGGCGTGGGTCGCCACACACCCGGCGCGGGGCGCGCGGGGAACGGCACGGCCGCCCCGCGGCCGTCCCCGGCGCGCAGGGCCAGCAGGTGGTCGGCGGCCCGCTCGCCGAACGCGACGCCCTCGTCCTCGGCCCGGCCGTCCGGGACACGGGCCAGGCTCGCCGCGTAGAGCGCGCCCAGCCGGGGTGCGGCCGCCGGGAACGAGAGCCGCAGCAGCCGGTGGGCCGCCGCCGCGGCGGCCGCCTCCGAGGACGCCGTACGGGGTCCGCGCGCGGCCCAGCGGTAGGGCTCGTACCGCCCCTCGATGCCGACCACCGCGTTGTACATGGCCGTGGCGGTGAACGCGTGCCACACCAGCTCCTCCGGAGTGGTCAGCCCGCCCTCCGGATCGACCGTCCCGGTGACGGCGCCCATCCACTCGGCGACCACCGCCCCGGACGCCGGGGCGCCGGCCCGTGCCGGCCCCGCGGCGGCGTGCGGGACGGCCTGTGCCAGGGCCGCCAGCCCGGTGGCGGCGGCGACCGCCACGGCCGTACGGGGCGCCGACCATCCCGCTCTCCTGCGTCGCACAACGAACTCCTCGCGCCGGTTGCCTTTCCCAGAGCTGTAGACCCCGGGGCGGGCGGCCAACCGCTCCGCCCCGAGGCCTGCGCCGTACGGTGCAGGCACACCACCCGCACGGAGTCGGCCGCGTCAGTCGTCGACGCGCTCCAGAACGTCCCCGAGGTCGACGAACGCGAAGTTCGTGGCCTCCCGGTCGCCGTCCACCGGCGTGTCGTGACCGTCCTGGACGACCAGCAGGCCGTGCGGGTACTTCGCCCCGAGCGGGGCGTTCAGGACGGCGGCACCGTCGCACTCCTCGGACCCGTCGACGGAGCCGTCGGCCGTGGCGGTGACGCGGAACCCGCCCTCGTACTCGTTGGCGTCCGCCACCTCGCGGTCGTACAGGGCGAAGGTGTCGTCACCCTGGCTGGAGGCCAGCAGGTAGCCGTCCCCGCCGGCCTCGGTGAGCAGTGCCAGGCCCTCCACGTCGGCCGCCAGACGGGTGCCGCCGAAGCCCGGGTCGGCACCGGCGGAGCACTCCTCGGTCTCCTCGTCGTACACGCCCGGCACGCCGTACTCGCGGACGCGGTCGACCAGCTTCGGGGCGGCGCCCGTCAGATCCGCGCGCACGCGCCAGATGCCGACGTCCTCCTGGCCCGCGTACAGCGTCCCGTCGGCCGGGTCGACGACCATGCCCTCGACCTGCGGCAGCTCGCCCGGCTCGCCGCACGGCGTCCAGGACGTGCCGTCGGGCAGCCGGAAGGACGACGGCAGGTCCAGACTGCGGACCTTCCGGTAGGTGACCGTGCCGGTGGCGGTGGGCGTGAGCTCCAGCAGGGCGATCGTGGTGCGGTTGCGCCGGCTGACCAGGGCGTAGGAGCGGCCGGTCGTGCGGTCCGTCCAGGTGGCGAGCCCGTAGGCGGTCTGCTGGTCGTTGACCTCGTCCTGACCGGCGGAGAAGACCGGCGGCGCGGCCGGGTCCGTGACGTCGACGAGCGGCCCGCCGGCGCGGCCGGGCGCGATGCGGTGGACGCGGAGGCGGTCGTGGCCGCGGTCGGTCGTCACGGTGACGTCCGCCCGGCCGGTGGAGAGGCGGAGGCCGTGCACCAGGTCCACGTTGTTGAAGCGGCCGGGGGCGTCACCGGGCCGGGCGGCCGGGGGAGCGGGGACCGCCTGCACCTGGCGGGCGTCCAGGTCGTAGACGCGCAGCCCGCCCTCCTTGGCGGTGGCGATCACCAGGCTCCGGTCCGGACTGGCGGCGTTGCGCCAGATCGCCGGGTCGTCGGCGTTGGCGTTGCCGCCCGCCTCGTCGTCGTACAGCGTGGCGGTTTCCGTGCGGGGCGCGACGCCGGGCAGGGCCGGGGCGGACCGGGCCGGCTGCGCGCCGGCGGGGCCGGAGGCGGCGAGCGCCGCCAGGGCCGTACCCAGGACGAGAGCGGCCGACCGGACGGGACGGTGCCTGAACACGAGAGGGAACCCCTTGCTGTCGGGAGCATGGCAAACCGGTGCCGATCATGGAGGGGATCGGTGACCGGCTCCCCTACGCGGGGTGTGCCTCTCGTGAACTCGACGGGTCGACGGCGCCCGCCGCTCAGGTGGGCACGCCAGGGGCGGGCGTCTCAGCGGGCATGTCCTCGGGCACCCGCACCGGCCCGGGCTCCGGACCGCCCGGCTCGAACCCCGCCAGCATGCGTTCCAGTTGCTGCTGGTCCGGGCCGACGAACGGGTCGGACCCCGGCGCGGAGCTGATCGAGTCGACCATCCGGGGCGTGAGGCCGGACGCCGGCGGCAGATGGGTGCACAGGACGGTCTCCGGGTCCATCTCCCGCAGCGGCCGTACCGTGGCGAGGAACTTGTCGGCGTCCACCGTGTGCACCCACGGGCTGTCGACGGTCGCCCACAGCAGTTGCGCCGCCCGCAACTGCTCCGGCACCAGCGCGCCCGCGTCGTCGCACTCGGCCAGGTCCGCGCTCGGCATGGGCGCCCCGAAGCAGTCCGAGCTGAAGCAGGCACCGGCCCGGTCGTCGTAGAAGCCCACCGTCGCCGGATTGTCGAAGAGCGGCGGCCGGAACGCCGTCAGCGTCCGGTCGCCCACGTCCAGGGACTGCCCCGGGTTCAGCAGGAACACCCGGTCCAGGGGCAGCGGCCGCTCGGTGGACATGATCCCCGCCCCGAGGAAGGTGGTGATCACCCGCGCCCGCGGCGCCTCCTCCAGCAGCGAAAACAGTCCGCCCGTGTGGTCCCGGTCGGGATGCGTGAGCCATATCCACCGCACGTCGGCGGGGTCGACCGCCGAGCCGAGCGTCTCCAGGAAGTTCCGGTCCGGAAGGCTGACGCCGGTGTCCACGACCACCGGCTCGGCGGCGTGCAGCACGAAGGCGTTGATGGGGAGGAAGCCGATGCCCGGCACCTCCAGCGAGTCCGCGAGGACGGTGATGTCGCGACCGAGTCTGTGCATGGTCATGTGGTGCTCCGATGCCCCCCGGGCGGTGGAGAAGGCTCGCGGCCGCGGCGGGAGCCGGACCTGGCCCACCCGTCCGGGCTCCCCACGTCCCATGGTGGTCCCCTCCGCACCCGTCCGCACTCCGGCGGCGTTCGAGCGCGGGAGCCGGTGGTACCCGCGTAGCAGCCGTTCCGCCCACCGGCGTGCGTGCGCGCCGGTATGGAGGCACGGTGGCAGGACGGAGAGGAGCGGTCATGGGCGGCGCAGAGGGGTCCCCGGCCGGCCGTGGCACGGCGGGCGGACCCGGGGCGGGACCCGGGGCGGCGCAGCCGTCGTCGGCGGAGGGGCTGCTCGACGTCCTGGGAGTGGCGGCCGTGGTGCTCGACGCGGAGGGGCGCATCGTGCTGTGGAGCCCGCAGGCCGAGTCGCTGCTCGGGTACTCGGCCGAGGAGGCCCTGGGCCGGTACGCCGCGCAGCTCCTGGTGCCGCAGGAGCACTTCGACCGGGTCCTCCACCTCTTCGAACGGGTGATGAGCAGCGGGGACACCTGGTCGGGGGACTTCATCGTCCGGTGCAAGGACGGGACCACCCGGGTGCTGGAATTCCGCAACATGCGGCTCCTGGACGACCGGGGCGACTACTACGCCCTGGGCCTGGCCACCGACCGGGCCGTGCTGCGGAAGGTGGAGCGCGACCTGGCGCTGTCGGTGCGGCTGGTGGACCAGTCGCCCATCGGCCTGGCCGTCGTCGGCACCGACCTGCGCTACGTGGGCGTCAACGCCGCCCTGGAGCGGATCGACGGCCTGAGCGCCGGCAGCCACATCGGGCGCCGGGTCGCCGAGGTGCTCCCGTTCGTCGACGCCGCCGCGGTCGAGGAGGCGATGCGGACCGTACTGGCGAGCGGGCAGCCGCTGCTCGACCGTCAGATGGTGGGCCGCACCCCGGCGGACCCGGACACCGACCGCGCCTGGTCGGTCTCGCTGTACCGGCTGGACGACGTGGCGGGCCGGGTCCTGGGCCTGGCCATCTCGGTGATCGACGTGACCGACCGGTACCGGGCGGCCACGGAGGCCGAGCGGGCACGCCACCGCCTGGCCATGGTCGCCGACGCCTCGGTACGCGTCGGCACCACGCTCGACCTCGAACAGACCGCCCGCGAGCTGGCCGCCATCGCCGTCCCCGAACTCGCGGACGTCGCCGCCGTCGACCTCCTGGACACCGTGCTGGAAGGGCGCCCCGCCCGCATCGCCGACGACGGGCCGGCCGTCATCCGCGCCCTGGCCGTCGCCGCCGCCTACCCCACCGTCGCCGTCGAGGCCGCCGACCGCCCGGGCGAACCGGCCCACTACGGCGCCGACCGGCTCGTCACCCGCTGCGTACGCACCGCCCGGCCGGTCATGGTGTCCGAGGTCCACGCCGACGACCTGTCCTGCATCGCCCGGGACCACCAGGCGGCGGACCTCCTGTCCCGCGCGGGCGTCCATTCCTACCTGGCCGTGCCGCTGATCGCCCGCGGCGAGGTGCTGGGCGCACTCGACCTCAAACGCGCCCGCAACCCGCTCCCGTTCACCGAGGACGACGCCCTCCTCGCGAGCGAGCTGGCCGCCCGGGCGGCGGTGTGCATCGACAACGCCCGCCTCTTCCGCCGCCAGCGGGAGACCGCGCTGACCCTCCAGCGCAGCCTGCTGCCGACACCGCCGCGCCACCTCGTCGGACTGGAGGTGGCCTCCCGCTACCAGCCGGCCGGCGCGGGCAGCGAGGTCGGCGGCGACTGGTTCGACATCATCCCGATGGACGGGGAGCGGACCGCCCTCGTGGTGGGCGACGTCATGGGAAGCGGCATCAACGCCGCCACCACCATGGGCCGTTTGCGCACCGCCACCCAGACCCTGTCCCGCCTCGCCCTCGGACCCGCCGAGGTCCTCCGGCACCTCGACGAGATCACCGCCGGCCTGCAACCCTCCCTCGCCACGTGCGTGTACGCCGTCTACGACCCCCACCGGTCCCAGTGCCGCGTGTGCACCGCCGGCCACCCCCCGCCCGTCCTGGTCCGCGCCGACGGCGGCCCCCGGCTGCTCGACCTCCCCACCGGCGCGCCCCTGGGCGTCGGCGGCGTCCCCTTCCACGACGTCACGGCCGAACTCGCCCCGGGCGACCGCCTGGTGCTCTACACCGACGGCCTGGTCGAAACCCGCGGCCAGGACATCGACACCCGCCTGGACCGGCTGCTCGACCTGCTCCGCACGCCCGACCCCACCCTGGAGGCCACCTGCGACCGCCTCCTCCGCGAGCTGCTCCGCGGCGGCAACCAGGACGACGTCGCCCTCCTGGTCGCCCGCGTCCGCGAGTGACCGGCGTCCGCGCCCCACCCGCCCCCGCGCCCACCCGCCTCCCCGACCGGCCCGCCTCCGCGCCCGCCGTCTCTCCGACCGGCCCGCCACCGACCCGCCGGAAAACCCCTCCCGGCGCCGCCCGGAAAGGGCCCCGTACGCCCTTCGGGGCGGGCGCGCAACAACGTGCCGCCGCCCGCCGGGGCCGCGGCCCCGGCCGTGCCGCGCCGGGGGCTCCCGGAGCCGTGCGCGGCGTCGGCGCACCTCCGCCGAGCTGGGCTTCCGCCCCGCCGCGCCCTACCGTGCGGGGAGCGAGAGAGGGGACGCGGATGGACCGCACGATACGAACCGTCGACGACGTGCTGGGGCTGCTGGACGGGCTGTTCGCACGGGAGGCCGACCGCTGGACCGCCGACGGCGCCGCCTGGTGGGACGGCTTCTACACCGACCGGACCAAGCCGGTCCCGTTCTTCGCCGACAAACCCGACGAGAACCTGGTCGCCTACCTGGAGCGGGGCCTGCTCACCCCCGGCCGGGCCCTCGACCTCGGCTGCGGTCCGGGCCGCAACGCCCTCCACCTGTCCTCGCTGGGGTTCGAGGTGGACGCCGTGGACCTGTCCCCGGTGGCGATCGAATGGGCCGAGGAGCGCACCCGGGCAGCGGGCGCCGGCGTACGGTTCCACCGCGGGGACGCCTTCGCCCTCGTGGGCACCGAGCTCACCGGCACCTACGACCTCGTCTACGACTCGGGCTGCTTCCACCACCTGCCGCCCCACCGGCGCGTCAGCTACCTTGCGCTCCTCGACCGGGCCCTGGCCCCCGGCGGCCACTTCGCCCTCACCTGCTTCGCCTCCGGCGCGATGGGGTCGGAGGAGCCGGACGCCGCCTTCTACACACAGTCGGCCCTCCACGGCGGCCTGGCCTACACGCCCGAGGCGCTGCGCCACATCTTCTCGGACCTGACGGAAGTGGAACTGCGCCGGATGCGTGACGAGCCACCGGAGTCGGCCCTGTTCGGCGAGGCCTTCCTCTGGACCGCCCTGTTCAGGGCGCCGGAGGGCGCACCCACCGGGGAACGCCGGGCTCCCGGCGGTACGGGGCGTGACTGATGGGGAAGTGAGGCGTTGGTCTGGCTATGACCAAGTCTCAGCGTATTCTCGCCGCCCTCGCCGTGGCCGCCGGCGCCTCCGTGCTGTCGGCCCCCACGGCGGGGGCGGTCATCGTGCCCGCCCCGGGCCCCCAGGGCCCGTCGCTCCTCAACCGGGTCGACGGCCTGGCCTCGATCGCCGTCGCCCCCGAGCACCGTCACGAGGTGCCCACCATCACCGAGCAGTTCGGCGGGCTCGACGGGCTCCAGCGCCTCGGCGAGGCGCGGCAGCTCATCGCACCGGTGGCCCCGGTGCTGGGGCTGCTGCCCGCGGGCTGACACCCGCGGGCGCGCCTCCGGGGGCGTAGGGCGGGGCTACTCGAAGCGCGACGGGTCGCCCGCCCCGCGGCGTACGATCTCCGCCTCGCCGCCGGAGAAGTCGACGACCGTGGTCGGCTCGGTGCCGCAGTCGCCCGAGTCGACCACGGCGTCCACGACGTGGTCGAGGCGCTCCTTGATCTCCCAGCCCTGGGTCAGCGGCTCCTCCTCGTCCGGCAGGAGCAGGGTGCTGGAGAGCAGCGGCTCACCGAGCTCGGCCAGCAGGGCCTGGGTGACCCCGTGGTCGGGGATCCGCACCCCGACCGTCTTCTTCTTCGGATGCATCAACTGGCGCGGCACCTCCTTCGTCGCGGGGAGGATGAAGGTGTAACTGCCGGGCGTCGCCGCCTTGATGGCCCGGAACACATCGTTGTCGACGTGCACGAACTGCCCCAGCTGCGCGAAGTTCTCGCACACCAGGGTGAAGTGGTGCCGGTCGTCGAGGTTCCGGATCGACCGGATCCGGCCGATGCCGTCACGGTTGCCGAGCTGGCACCCCAGGGCGAAACACGAGTCCGTCGGGTACGCGACGAGCGCGCCGGCACGGACGAGGTCGACCACACTGCTGATCGTGCGCCGCTGGGGATTCTCGGGGTGCACGTCGAAATACTTCGCCATCCGCCGAGCCTACGCGATCAGACCCCGGGCGGCCGTCCCCCGCCGCCGTCCGGGCCGCTCACGCCCCGCCGTTCCCGCACCCCGCCGTTCCCGCACCCGCCGTTCACGCACCCCGGGAGCGACCGCGCCGCCGGCCCGCCCGCCGGGCACCGGCGACCCACCAGCCCAGCAGCACGACCAGCAGCCCGACGAGCACCTTGGCCGCGAGGCCCCACAACACCTTCCCGGGGTCCTCGTGCCGGGACAGCTCCCACCAGGCGTACCCGGCGACCGCCAGGGCGGCGAGCACCGCCGCGCCGGCGAGCCTCCGGCCGACGCCCCGGGCCTCCCCGGTGCGCAACGCGGCGGCGGACGCACCCGCGAGCAGGACCAGCACACCCACGAGGGTGAACACCACCGGCATGCCCGGGACGAACAGCGACACGGCGAGCAGCACCCCACCGGTGGCCAGGGCGAGCTGCACCATCCGGTGGCCGAAGACACCGGGACGGGTGAGGAAGTGCACCATGGCCCACACCGTCAGCGTGTAGCCGCGCAGCGCGCCGGCCACCGTGGCCAGCGCCTTCACCCGTGACAGCCGCCCGAGGGAACCCACCGTGACGGCCGCGGTGTGGGCCGCCGTGTCGGCGAGCAGGTCGCCGCCCACCTCGTCGGCGATCCGCTGACCGCCGATCACCCGGGCGCCCTCCCACAGCTCCCACAGGGTCTCCGGCGGCAGATTCCCGCGCGCCGCCCTGATGGCCCGGGCGTCGTACTCGGCCAGCCACCGCGTACTGCCCACGGGCCGGCCCTCGCCCTCCGACCGCACCGCGTCCGCGAGCCGGTGCAGATCCTGCCGGAGCACCTGCGTCTGCGCCGCCCGAGTGACGGCCTCGACGCACAGCCGGAACCCCGGGTCGTCCTCCGGCCGGCCGGCCCCGGGCGACGGGGCGACGATCCGCTCCCTCACGAAGGCCGCGCACGGGGCGGCGTACCGCTCCTCCCAGATGCCCTCCAGCCACGCCCGGTCCGCCGCGTCGCGGGCGTCCACGGCGCAGGCACGGACCATCCCGGTGACCGCCTCCGCGGCGCTCTCCACGGTGGAGGCCCCCACCGCCCGACCGGTCGCCGCCCACACCTGCCGCAGCCGCTCGCCCGACAGCAGCGTCCGTACCAGATGGGCGGCGCCGTCCAGGCGCCCGTGGATCCAGTCGTTGACCCGCCACGACGCACGGTAGAAGGCACCGAAGTGGTGGAGCTGCTTGCCCGTCAACAGGTCGGGGCTGTGCGAGGAGAACTGGACCAGTTCGACCTCCTGCTCCACCTCGCGGTGCGCCCCCGCGTACGCGAGCTGGACGACGTCCAGGCGGAGCATCCGGGACAGGACCGCGTCCGGGTCGTCCCCCGCGAGCAGGTAGCCGGTCATGGCGCCGAGCCGTTCCCGTTCCGTGCCGTCGGGGTCGACCACCGGATTGTCCGTCGCGGCGATCCACCGGAGCGCCTCGGCGCAGCGGTGCAGACAGTCCGCCAGGCCCCGCGCCTGCGCGTAGCGCCGGGCGGGCCGGGAGACGGCGGCCGGCGACGGGGCGGCCGGACCGGGCGGTGCGTTCCAGGCGACGAGCGCGTCCCGCACGGCGGCCTCCAGACGCTGGACGGCGGCGGCGGTCGCCATGCCGTGACCGTCGTCCTCCCGGAGCGGGAGGGTCGTGGCGGACCAGTGGGCCCCGAGGTCGTCCCACTCCTCCTGGATCGTCTCGAACAGCCGGCCCGCCCGCTCCCGGCTCCGGACCACCGCCAGCCGCTCCGGCGAGCCCAGCGGTGCCAGCCACACGGCCCGCTTGAGGACGTCGACGGTCAGGTCACGCAGTCTGCGCACGGTCGACTGGCCCCAGTCCCAGGCGTCACCGGTGCGGGCCGCGGCCTCGCCGGGCGAGTCCCCGCGCGGGATGAACGAGTCCGGCCGTCCGCGCAGCTCCCACAGCACGGCGCGCAGGCATCCGACGACCTCCGTCTCGCTCCACCCGGACCGGGCGTCCGACCGCTGCCCCGCGGCCATCCAGCGGCCGATGGTCTCCGCCGCGTGCTGCACCCGCACTTCGAGATAGCCCTGCCAGGCCGCCTGGGAGAGCGGTTCGGCCGTCGTCGCCAGCGCGGCCGCGAACCTGTCCCGGGCCCGGCGCCGGAGGCGCACGTCCTCGTTGCGGGTCCGGATCTCCCGCAGCTCGCGCGAGACCGAGTCGGTGGACCTCAGCCGGCTGAGGACGCCCAGCAGGACCTCCGGGGCCGGTGGCAGCGGCTCCGGGGCGCCGTCCGGGCGCGCGGCGGCGGGGGCCTCCGGCTCCGCCTCGCCCGGGTCGGGGACCACGTAGGTGAGCAGCCGCCGTACCTGGAGCCGGGCGGGTTGGCGGTAGACCGCGTCCAGGGCCGGGCGGATCGGCTTGTTGAGGAGGACCCCGCCGTCCACGACGTACTGCGGCGTCCGGAAGTTGGCCCGTCCGGCCGAGGAGGGCCACGGGCCGTCCCCTGGACCGGGGTCCGCGGGCACGTCCACCCACTGCGGTTCGAATGCCGCCGGGAACGAGGACGAGCAGCGCGCCGCCACCGCGAGCCGGTCGACCACCGCGTCGTCGTCGAGGTCGCCCGTCCCGCCGGGCCGGCCGCCGTCCCCCGAGCCGAACAGGAACCGGGCGTCGTGGTCGACCTCCGTCAGCCGGACGCCCATGTCGTCACTGAAGGACGTCTCCCGCCCGCGCCACAGGGTGCCGGTGAGGACGAGTTCCACCGGCCGGTCCCGGCCCGGGCCCCCGGCGACGGCCGCACCACCGGTGCCGGCCGTCGCCGGCCGGGCGGTCTCCAGCACGTGCCGCAATGCCTTGCGGAGCTCGTCCAGGAAGTAGTCGCCCTTCAGCAGCGACGGCGGATCGCGGTGGAGCGGGTGCCGGAGCAGCGCCCCCAGCGCGCCCTTGTCCCGCCAAAGGTCGCCGATGGACGCGATGTCCCGCTCACGGGCGAGTCCGAGCGCCAGGAACGCCCCGTTGAGGCCGCCCGCCGACGTGCCGGCGATGACATCCACGCGGGCGTCGGCGTGCAGCAGGTCCAGCAACGGCCGGTAGACGGGCTCCGCCCAGCGGCGGGCCATGGCCAGGTGGTGCAGTTCGACGGCGACCCCGCCGATCCACACCGCCAGGCTCACCCCGCCGTTCATGACCACGGCGAGCCGGATGTCCTGGCGGTCGATGTCCTCGTCGCCGTCCGTCATGCCCTCATCCGTCATCCCCGTCATCCCGTCATCCCCGTTGTCCCGTTCTCCGGGTACGCGTGCGTCCGGTGGCCCTCCCAGCTCACCACGCGGGAGCGGGGGGACCACCGACCGCCGTCGGGGCAGCCGGGTGAACCTTCCCCGGTCGCAGCGGCGGGCCGGGAGGGTCGTGGCCGGCCGGGTGCCGGGTACGGGGCCGTGCCGGTTGGGCCGGTGGGCCGGGGGCCGTCTCAGGGCCGGGGCGTGTGCGGGTGCCCGGCGGGTTCCAGCGGCAGCAGCTCCGGCCGTTTGGCGGCGCGGCCGTCGCCGGACGAGCGCCCGCGCAGCCGCCGTCCGAGCCAGGGCCCCAGGAACTCGGCCGCCCAGCGCAGTTCGGCGCCCACGGCGTGCCAGGGTCCGGGCAGCGCGCGTGGGGGCAGCGGCCGCGCCCAGCCGTCGTCGCTCCCGGGCAGGCGCAGGGCGTGGGCGACGGCCGCCGCGATGCGTTCGTGGCCGAGCGGGCTCGCGTGGAGACGGTCCCCGGTCCAGAACCGTGGGTCGGTGCACACCGGCTGCCCACCGGTGTCGGCGACCGTGACGCCGTGCCGGGCGGCCGCGACGCGGACACGGGCGTTGAGGTCGAGGATCCGGGACCGCAACGGCCGGGCGATCGGCGCGATGCGGCCCAGGTCGGGGAAGGTCAGGGTCGCCACGCGGGCCCCGGTGGCGGACAGCGCGGCGAACACGTCCTCCAGGGTGCCGGCCACCTCCTGCGCGTCGAACCGCGGGCGCAGCAGGTCGTTGGCCCCGGCCACGACGGTGACCAGGTCGGGGCGGAGGGCCAGGGCGGGCGCCAGTTGCTCGTCGCGGACCTGGCCGGCGAGGCGTCCCCGTACCGCCAGGTTGGCGTACCGGAGCGCGGGGTCGACGGCCGTGAGCCGTTCGGCGAGCCGGTCGGCCCAGCCGCGCAGGCCCACCGTGTCGTCCCCGTCGCCCACCCCCTCCGTCATGCTGTCGCCCAGGGCGACGTACCGCAGGTACTCACCGTTCGGCATGAGCCGTGCTCCGCCTCTCCCGCAGGACGGCCGCGATCCGCAGGCACCAGTCCCGGTGCTCCCGCTCGAAGGCGAGACCGCGCAGACAGGTGAGGTACGGCCCGATCCGTTCGCCCCGGAGCAGGAACTCGTCCTCGTCGGCGTCGCCGCGCATCCGGCGCAGCAGCCCGTCCAGGAGATCGATCTTGGCCTCGGCCGCGGCGGCCCTCTCCTCGAGCTGCCCGATCACCGGCGCGGTGCCGATGCGGTCGGCGGCCTGGACCTTGACGAGCAGATCGTCGCGGATGAACGAGGGCTTCGACGCGGCGGCGGCGAACCGTTCCAGCTCGGCGCGGCCCGCGTCGGTCACCCGGAAGACGCGCTTGTTGGGCCGGGATTCCTGGACCACCTGCCGGCCGGCGACGAAGCCCTCCTTCTCCAGCCGGGCCAGTTCGGCGTAGAGCTGCTGGGGCAGGGCGTGCCAGAAGTTGGCCACACCGATGTCGAACGCCTTCGCGAGCTGGTAGCCGCTGAACTCGCCGTCCAGCAGCGCCGCCAGTACGGCGTGTCGCAAGGCCATGGCGGGCGTACCCCCTTCCCCTTCGTCGTCCGTCCCGGCATCATACTCAAAAAAGTGACTAGTCACATTGTTGAGTACGAAGGAGAGGTCCATGGACAAGACCGCCGACGACTTCCGCACCGCGGTGGAGGAGCGCGACCTCGACGCGCTGGGAGAGCTGTTCACCGACGACATCCGCCTCAACAGCCCGGTCAAGTTCACCCCCTTCGAGGGCAAGCCCATGGTCCTGGGACTCTTCGGCGTCCTGGTGCGCACCTTCGAGGACTTCCGTTACGTCGGGCACTTCGAGGGGGCGGCATCCGGCACCGACGGTGACGAGGATCCCGCGGTGGTGATGCCGTTCCGCGCCACGGTGCGGGGCAGGGAGATCCACGGCATCGACCTGCTGCACCTCGACGGTGCGGGCCGGATCAAGGAGTTCACGGTGATGGTCCGCCCGCAGTCCGCCGTGCAGGCGCTGGGGGAGGCGGTGCTGGACGGGCTGGTCGCCGACGGCCTCGTACCGCCGGCGGGCCGGCCCGGAGGCGCATGACCGTGTGGTCGTGTGACCGTTGAGTCCAGGGGCGGGATGACGGGACCCGGGGGGCGAGAGTGGGGGAGCGGGCGTCCCGGCGGCAGGTGGGGGCCGCCGGGACGGGGCCACATGGTGCGGGTACCGACGGTCAGTTGGCCGGTGCCTGGTACAGGCCGCGACCGGCGCGACGGGCGCGGGAGGTCGCGACGAGCCGGTCGAGGGTGCTGCGCACGGTGTTGATGGCACCGGTGCTGACGTCGCGGCCGAGCTCCTTCGCGACGTCACGGGCACGGAGGGGCTTGTCGCTGTTGCGGGCGAGGACGGCGGCGACCTGTTCGGTCAGACCGCTCCCGTCGGTGGCGGGGGACTCCTTGGCCGCCGCGGGCTTCGCGGCCGCGGCCGGCTTGGTGGCCGTCGCCGGCTTCGTGGCCTTCGTGGTCTTCGGCGCCTTGGCGGTCCTGGCGGCCTTGGCGGTCTTCGCCGGGGCGGCGGTCTTGGCCGTGGTGGCCTTCTCCGCGGTCGACTTGGCCGTGGTGGTCTTGGCGGTGGTGGTCTTCTCGGCGGTCGGCTTGGCGGTGGAGGCCTTCTCCGTGGCGGCCTTCTTCGCCGGAGCGGAACGCTTGGCCGTGGCGGCCTTCCTGGCCGGGCGGGACGCGGCGGAGGGCTTGGCCGGCTTCTTGGCCGGGCTCTTGCGTCCGGCGGCGGAGGTGCGCGGCGTGCGCTGTGCCGGAACGGTCTCCGCCGCGACCGCCACCGGCTCGGGAGCGGGCTCCCGCGCCGGCGCCTCCTCCGCGGTCTCCGGTGCCTCATTCTCCTGCGCCTCGGGCGCCGGTGCGCCGGTTTCGGGTGCGCCGGCCTCCTCCGCCTCCGCCTGCTGCGGCTCCTGAACCCGCTCCGGCTCCGGAGCCTGCTCCGGCTCCTGAACCCGCTCCTCGTCGGACTCCTGCTCCGTTGCGGTGGCCGCCGGGGTCTCCTCGGCCGCCGGGGTGGCCTCGGTGGTGGCTGCCTCCTCCTCCGTACCGGCCGGTGCTTCGGTGCGCGGTGCCGGGACCGCCGCGGTGGACAGTGCCTCCAGCGCGGTCAGCGCGCTGCGCACGGACTCCAGCCGCTCGGTGACGGCGGCGAGGTCCTTCTCCAGTGCCTGCTGGTGCTGCTCCAACTGGGGGAGTTCATCCCTCAGCAGGGCGGTGGTCGCTTCGATGCTGTCCGATGCGGTGGCCGGAATGGGCACGTGTCCTCCTGCTGGTTCATGGCGTTTGCGAAGAGTGGGGACTGTGCCGAAGGGTACGGCCGTCGCGTTGTGTCAAGCAAACAAGCGCGGTTTCCCGGGCCGGCCCTCCAACCGCCATGCCGTCACCCCTCTTTCGGGCTTGCCGGAGCAACTGTTGTGTCCGGCGGTTCCGTTGGGATGAGGACACCGCTCGCGGCCGGCTCGCCCGCCGGTGGTTCGCCCGCCGCCGGTGGTACGTCCCCGGGCAGGAAGGTGACGTGCGGGGCCCCCGTCCGGGGATGCACGACCACCTCACCCGTCACTCCGTACACCTCGGCGAGCAGGCGCGGTGTGAGCACCTCGCCCGGCGGACCCCAGGCCACCACCTCGCCGTCCCGCAGCACATGGAGGCGGTCGCAGTAGTAGGCGGCCAGGTTGAGGTCGTGCAGGGCGACCAGGACCGTGGCCGGCAGCCGGCGCAGCACCCCCAGTACGTCGAGCTGGTGACGCACGTCGAGGTGGTTGGTCGGCTCGTCCAGGACGATCAGGGACGGCTGTTGTGCCAGCGCCCGGGCGATCAGCACGCGCTGCCGCTCGCCGCCGGAGAGCCGGTCGAAGGGGCGGTCCGCGAGCTCCGCCGCGTCGACCGACGCCAGCGACGACGCGACCAGCAGTGCGTCCTCCGCCGTGTCTCCGTCGAACAGCCGCTTGTGGGGGGTGCGGCCCATGGCCACCACCTCGCGCACCGTCAGGTCGAAGTCGGCGCCCGGTTCCTGCATCACCACGGCCATGGTGCGGGCCAGCCGCCGCGCGGACAGGGACCGGACGTCGGTCCCGTCCACACGCACGCTGCCGGTGCCGGGCCGCAGCACCCGGTACACCGCGCGCAACAGGCTGGACTTCCCACTGCCGTTGGGACCCACGAGCCCGATCACCTCACCGGGCCCGGCGCTCAGCGTGACGTCCCGCACCAGCCGGCGGGCGCCGGCGGTCAGCGTGAGGCCCTCCACGGAAAGACGGTCGGTGCTCATGCCACTCCTCGATCGGTGGTCCGCCGGGCGTCCCGGCGCATCAGCCACAGGAAGAACGGTCCACCGCACAGTGCGGTCAGGACGCCGACGGGGATCTCCATGGGCGCGGCGACCGTCCGGGCCGCGACGTCGGCCCAGACGAGGAACACCGCTCCCGCCAGCGCCGCGGTCGGCAGCACCCGCCGGTGGTCGCCCCCGACGAACAGACGCACCACGTGCGGCAGCATCAGCCCCACGAAACCGATCGGTCCGGTCGCCGCGACCAGGACACCGGTGACGAGGGACAACAGGACGAACATCCGGACCCGGAAACGCGGCACGTCCAGCCCCATGGTGGTGGCGGCCTCCTCGCCCGCCAGCAGCAGGTTCAGCGAACGCGCCTGCACCAGCAGCACCCCGATACCCAGCAGCAACGCCGCCGCCGGCAACCACAACGTCGCCCAGCGGACCCCACCGAGCCCCCCGAGCGTCCAGGCGAGGACCTCCCGCGCCTGGTTGCCCCGGTCGGCGGTCAGCAGCAGCAGATCCGTCACCGCGGTGAGGACCGAGGCGACCGCCACGCCCGCCAGCACCAGCCGGACCGATGTGATCCGCCCCCCGGCGCGGGCCGTGGTGTACACGAGCAGCAGGGTCACCAGGGCCCCGGCGAACGCCGACACCGACAGCGACACCGCCCCGAAGAGACCGGCGCCCGACACGATCACGGCCACCGCGCCGAGGGACGCCCCGGAGGACACGCCCAGCAGGTACGGCTCCGCCAGCGGATTGCGCACCAGGGCCTGCATGGCCGTGCCCACCACCGCCAGCCCGGAGCCGGTCACCGCCCCGAGGAGGACGCGGGGTGCCCGTACGTCCAGCACGATCGTCTCGCGCGCACGGGACCACGCCGGCTCCTCGGGTCCGGCCCCCAGGGCGTGCGCCACGATGCCCCACACCTCCCCGGGCGGTACGCGCACCGAACCGATGGCCAGCCCCGCCGTCACCGACAGCAGCAGGAGCACACCGAGCACCACCAGCGAACTCGCGAACGCCCTCCGCCCCCTCGGCGCGCGGGCCGGCGCGCCCGTCACGGCACGGGCCGGCGCGGCGGCCGTCACCGGAAGCGCTCGGGGTGCAGGGCGCGGGCCAGGTCCTCGACGGCGTACGGAGGACGCACACCGACGAGGGTCGCGGTGAGCGGCAGGACCACGAACCGCCGGTTCTTGACGGCGGGCACATCGGCCAGCGCCGGCTGCGAGAGCAGGTACCGCTTCTTCTGCTCCACGCTCCCCGAGCCGCGGTAGTCGTAGATCGCGATCACCTCGGGCCGGCGGGCGACCACCTGCTCCCAGGACACGTCACCGAACACGGCGTCCAGATCCGCGAACACGTTGCGTCCGCCGGCCAGGCGGATGATCTCGCTGCCCAGGCCCTTGCCGCCCGCGGTGAACGCGGACTTGTCCCCGCTGTCGTAGACGAACACCGGCACCGCCGGCGCGCCCTCGACCGCCTCGCCGGTGGCACGGATGCGCCGCTTCAGCCCCGCGATCAGGGCGTCGGCCCGTTCCGGCACTCCGAAGATGGTGCCGATGGTGCGGATCTCGTCGTAGGTGTCGTCCATCGACACCCGGTCCTTGCCGCAGTACTCGCGGTTGAGGTACGTGTCGATGCCGGCGTCGGCGAACGCCTTGCGGGACCGCCCCTCGTTCTCGGCGAACGCGCTGCCGTAGCCGCCGTACACGAAGTCGGGCTCGGCCTCCAGGACGGTCTCGAAGGACGGCTCCTTGTCGGCCAGTCGCGGGACGGCCTCGAAGTCCTTCCGGTACGCGGGCAGGACGGCCGAGTCGGGGAAGGCGGTGCCGGCCATCCGGTCCTTCAGCCCGAGGGCGAGCATCAGTTCGGCGGGGTGCTGGTGGATGGTGACCACCCGGGAGGGTGGTTCGTCGTACGTGGTGCTGACGCCGCAGTTGTCGACCGTGACGGGGAAGCCCCGCACGGAGGTGGCCGTGGTGCGCCGGCCGCCGTCGCCGCCCTGTGCGCCGGCGCCGCACCCGCTCAGCAGGGCGGCGGTCAGGACGGTGGAGAGGGCCACGGCCGCCGCCCGCCACCGCGGGGCGCGGCGGGGCTCCGGGACGCGGGGCCGCGGCACGGGCCGACGGGTGGGCGGCAGGGACGGGAAGGGACAAAAGGGACGGTGCGTGCCGTCGTCCACGTGAAGCCTCCTGAGGAGTCCGCGCTCCTTTGGATCGGGCCCGCGACAGGCCAGTGTCCTGACTCCCGGATCGACGTTCCCCCGGCCTTCCCGCGCGGTGTGCGCAGTGGCCTCCTCGAGGGGTCCACTCCCCGGTCACAGTGGCGGGACCGTGCCGGATTCGCACCGGCTTCCTGTCTCCCGTCGCGGTGATGACCGGACGATCCTACGGGGCGGACGAGCGCGGGTTCCGGGTGGCCCGGTAGCGCGAGGGCGAGATCCCGTACCGGCCGGTGAACGCCTGGCGGAGCGCTTCGGCGGTGCCGAAGCCGCACCGGGCCGCCACGCCCGCCATCGGCAGGGTGGTCGACGCCAGCAGATGGGCGGCGGCCTCGACGCGGGCCAGCCGGACGTACCGCCCTGGTGCCTGCCCGAGGTGGTCCGTGAACAGCCGCGTGAGGTGACGTGGCGTCACCCCGGCGCGGCGGGCCAGTGTCACCGTGCGCAGGTCGCCGTCCGGGTGGGCGGTGACGTACTCGACGAGGGTGCGCACCAGCGCGTTGCGGGGCGGGGGAGCGGCGGTGAACAGGCTCATCTGCGCCTGGTTGCCGGGCCGTTGCAGATACACCACCAGATCGCGGGCGACCTGGCGGGCCAGTTCGGGGCCGTGGTCCTCCTCGATGAAGGCCAGCGTCAGGTCCAGCGCGCTGGTGACGCCCGCCGCGGTGTACACGTTCCCGTCGCGTACGTAGATGGGCGTGGGGTCCACCGTGACCTCGGGGTGCCGGGCGGCGATCCGGGACGCGAACCGCCAGTGGGTGGTGGCGCGCCGGCCGTCCAGCAGCCCGGCCGCGGCCAGGACGCCCGCTCCGGTGCACACCGACGCCACCCGCCGGCTCACCTCCGCCAGCCGGCGGACGTGCCCCACGAGCCGGGGATCGGCGGCCGCCCGCTCGAAACCCGAACCGCCCGACACGATCAGGGTGTCCAGCGGTCCCACGAGCCGTTCGAGCGACTCCTGGCAACTGAGGCTCAGCCCCGAGTCGCAGACGACCGGCCCGCCGCCCGGGCCGGCCACCCGCACCCGGTACGGCGGGTCCGGCGCACCGACCCGGTTGGCCATGGCCAGCCCGGTGGTCACGCACGCGATGTCCAGCAGCTCGGTCGCCTCGTAGCCGACGACCACCATCAGCCGTTCCGTCGCGGGGCGGCGCCCCGTGAGCCGTTCCCCCATGGGCCGACCCTATGCCGGAAGGACCGGTACCCCAAGGCCACGGACATCGGTGCCGCCGCGCGGTGCGATCCGGCCGGAGCGTGCCGGACAGTGGACGGACCGCCCCTTCGCTCCCGGGAGACGCCATGACGATCCGCTCCACGCGGCCCGGCCGTGACCACGGCACGGGCCCCACGCCGGCCGGGCGCGCCGGCCCGGCGCCGATCTCCCGGCGCGCCACGGACACGCCGGGCACGACGGGCGTCCGGCGTGGGGGCGGTGCGTCCGGTGCGCTGCGGGCCCTCGGCCACCGGTGGCCCACCCTCCTGGCGGTCGCCGTGGTGGTGGCCACCTTCGGCGACGGTGTACCGCCCCGGGAAGTGCTGGCGGGCCTCCTCGCCGTCATGGTCCCGTGCTACCTGGTCTTCGGCGTGGTGCGTGGGGAGTTGCGCCGGCCGTCGGGCGTCCTGGCCCTCCAGCTCACCGGCCTGGCCGGCTTCACGGCCGTGAGCGCGGCCGCGCTCGCCGTCGACGGCACCCTCGGTCTGTACGTCGTCGCCGCCGGCTGGCTGGCCCACGGCGTCTGGGACTTCGCGCACCACCGGACCGGCCGGGTCGTCCCCCGCGCCTGGTCGGAATGGTGCTGTGTGGTCGACGTGCTGGGCGCGGTGGCGATCGTCCTGCTGGCCTAGGTCGTGTCCGGCCGATCATGCCGGGCTCACGACGCGTGCGCGGTGCACGTCCTACCTCCGTGCCATGTCCTTCACGAACACGAGCGCGTCCGGGTCGGACACGTGTGCCGGGTCGAGGGGGGCGTAACCGAACCACGGTGACACCCGGGGCGCGGGAGGCGTGTCCCCGAGGGCGGTGGTTAGTTGTGCGGTGTCGACGACGCAACGGTCACCCGGCAGCCCGTACAGCAGTCCCTCGACGGTGTCCGGCGGCGGAGCGTCCACACCCTGGTGCCGGATCGTGCCGAGGGCCGTTGCCACGAAGGCGTACTCCGCGCCGAGCCGCGCGTCGGCCAGGGCGCCGGCGCCCCACCACTCCAGGGGCGCGCCGCCCATCCGCATCGAGCTCTTCCGGCGCTGGAGGTGGGAGTTGTGGGCGTGCACCAGGGTGGGCCCGCGTTCCGCGAGGGCGAGGAGATTGTGGGCCATCATCCGGTCCCGCTGGGCGACCAGCCGGGTCAGACGGCTCGGCGAGGGGTCGGCCATCCAGTGGTGGTAGCCCAGCAGCCCGGTGGCGGTGCGACCGTGCAGACGTGCCCGGTCCCAGTCGTCCCGCGAGGTCGCCGCGATCAGGTGCGGCGTCTGCGCGTCGAGCAGCGCCACCAGGTCGTCGGCGAGGAGGCGCAGTTCCCCGGCCTCGGCCGACCGTCCCACCGACCGGGCCGGGTCCCTCATCGCGGCCGGCTCGGTCCACCGGTCGTCGGGGCCGAGCAGCCGGTCCAGCGTCGGCATGGTGCAGGGCAGCAGGTCCGGCTCCACCCATGCCGCCAGATAGTGGTGCAGCGCGGTGAGCGCGCGGCGGGGGCCGGCGGCGGCGGCGATCTCCAGGGGGCCGTCGAAGCCGGCGAAGCGGACCCGCTCGGACGGGGGCCGGCCCTCGTTGTGGGCCCGCAGGCGGCGTACCAGCTCGCGGTTGCCCGCGTAGGCGCCCCAGCCGTGGCTGAATCCGTGCTCCATGACGTCGTCGAGGGTGCCCGTGCCCCGGGTGAGGTGGTCGTCCACGACCAGCCCCCGCAGACAGTCGGTCTCGATCGCGACGGTCCGGTAGCCCTCCTCCTCGACCAGTTGCAGGAAGAGTTCGTTGCGCACCTCCAGCAGGGTCTCCTCTCCGTGGGTGGGTTCTCCCAAGGCCAGCAGCCGTGGCCGGGCGGGGAGCAGCTTCATGACGGACGCGGCGTCGACGGCATGGACGGCGTTCGTGAGGTCGGTAGCCATGCCTTCAACGGTATCGTTGAACCTTCGGTGGAAACTTTGGCCGTACGAGGGCGGAAAAGCGGGGCGGGCATGGGGGAAAAGTCTCAAACAGAGGGTCGGCTCAGGCCGGTAGACCTGGCACGCCGGCACGGTCTGTCCACCCAGGCGGTGCGCAACTACGAGGAGGCCGGCATCCTTCCGCCCGCCGACCGGACCCCGAACGGCTACCGCACCTACACCGCGCTGCACGCGCGGGCCCTGCGCGCGTTCCTCACCCTGGTGCCCGGCCACGGCCACCGGACGGCGGCGGCCGTCATGCGGGCGGTCAACGAGGGCGCCGACGAGGAGGCGTTGCGCCTGATCGACGAGAGCCACGCGCTGCTGCTGGAGGACCGGCGCACCCTCCAGGCCGTGGAGCAGGCCCTCCGTGACCTGGCGTCCCCCGGGACGCCCGCGCCCCGCCCGGTGGCGCGGGTGCCGGGTGGCACCTTCATCGGCCCGCTGGCCGCCGAGCTCGGCATCCGCCCGGCGACGCTGCGGAAATGGGAGCGGGCGGGGCTGGTGCGCCCGCGCCGCGACCCCGTGACCGGCTACCGCGTCTACGACGAGGCGGACGTACGGGACGCCCGGCTGGCCCACCAGCTCCGGCGGGGCGGTCACCCGCTGGAGCGGATCGCCCCCTTGATCGCCCAGGTGCGGACGGCCGGCGGACTGGAGCCGCTGGAGGCCGCGCTGGGCGAATGGCGCGCCCGGCTGTCCGCCCGTGGGCGCGCCATGCTGGCGGGGGCCGCCGCACTGCACGCGTACCTCGGCGAACACGACATGGGGGAAAGGTGACGCGCGGGGCGTCAGTTGGCGGTGTTCAGATGCAGCCAGGCGCTGAGCGCCGCGTGCAGTTCCACCACGTCCTGGCGGGGAAGGCTCTCGCCGGCCCGGCCCACGTGCAGTCGGACGTGGTCGGCGGTGACGGTGTAGCCGACGGCCAGGCGGGGCGAGGAGCTGACGGCCGAGCCGCCGGCCAGGACGCGCCGCAGGGCCGCCACCCGCAGCGGCAGCCGCGCCGCGGGGCGGGCGATGGCCGGGCGGTCGGGGCGCCGGGGCAGGAACGGCGCGCCGATGGTGGTGTAGAAGTCGTCGATGGCCCGCTCCAGGCCGTCGCGCGACGCGGCGGGCGCGGCGCCGTCGAACGCCCGGAACAGCGCCGGCCAGGGAGGTTCCCGGTCGTGGCGCTTGCCGGGGGCGGGCTGCGACGCCGGTTCCTCCAGATCGAGCCGTACGCACGCGCCGGGGACCAGCTCGTGTACGTACCCCCTGGCCATGTAGCGGGTGCGCAGGCTCCGTAGCTGGCCCATCTGCCGGTGGACGGCGTTCTGGCCGACCGGCCGGTCCGGGCGGGAGGCCCGGCCGACGGCGCCGTACGGGCCGTGGGCCCGGTGCAGCCGCCCCGACTCCGTCACCACCACCGTCGCGTGCCGGGTGCCGTTCCCCAGCCGAAAACCCACCACCGTGAGCATCTCCGCCCCTTCCCGCGTCCGCACGCCACCGACGCTACCGGCAGCGCCCGCTCCGCGTGGCCCGATACGGGGGACCCCGCCCGCGCGGGACCAGAGGAACCGATTCACCACCGGCACCACCCCGCCCGGCGCCTCCCTCGCCAGAAACCCGTGCCCGGACCGGGGCCCGTGCCCGGACCGGGGCCCGCGCCCGGACCGGGGCCCGTGCCCGGACCGGGGCCCGTGCCCGGACCGGGACCCGCGCCCCGGACCGGGACCCGCGCCCCGGACCCACGCCCGGGACCCGCGCCCGGGACCCACGCCTGGGACCCCCGCCCCGGACCCACGCCTGGGACCCACGCCCGGGACCCACGCCTGGGACCCACGCCCGGGACCCGCGCCCCGGACCCACGCCTGGGACCCGCGCCCCGGACCGTCGCCCGGGGCCCGCTGCCAGAGCCCCGCGGTGGGAGGGCTAGGCGGGGCGGCTAGGCGGGGCGGCCGGGTCCGGCGGTGGGGCGGCGGGTGACCGCGGTGCGGCCCACCGCGGCGGCCAGCTTGCGCAGCCTGCGCCAGTCGAGCGGGGGCGGGGCCTGCGGCACACCGGGCCGCACCCGCGGTACCCGGACCCGCAGTGCCCTGGGCGCGACGCGGCAGTGGACCGGGGCGGGCAGGACGAAGGCCTCCCCGTCGATGCCCGCGTCGACGGCCGGGTGGTCGGCGTCGACGACCACCTCACGGGCTGTCAGCACCGTCAGCCCGCTCGCCTCCGGGTCGAGCAGCAGACCGGCGGCCTCCGCCGCGCTGTCCACCCGGAGGCCCAGGACGCCGAGGACACCGGAGTCCAGCCGCTCACGGCGGCCCAGCCCGGTCGCATCGCCCCGCCGGTAGGGGTTGTTGCTCACCAGCACCGCCTGCGGGTCGGTGAGCGTGGTGTCCCCGGCGCGGGCGGTGAGCCTCGGACCGCTCTGCCGGGTCAGCAGATCGGGCAGCAGCTCCAGCGCCGTGCCGACCTTGTCGTCCCGGTAGGCGGGGCTCTGCACGACCGTCCCGTAGACACCGAAGGACACGTTGTTCACGAAGGGGTGGCCGCCGGCGAAGCCCAGGTCCACACGCACCTCGACGCCGTCGGTGAGCGCGTCCAGACAGGCGGCCGGGTCGTCCCGGTCGAGCCCCAGGTCCATCGCGAAGTGGTTGCGGGTGCCGGCGGACACGACCAGGAACGGCAGGCCGTGCTCGGCGGCGACCGCGGCCACCAGTGCCTGCGTGCCGTCGCCGCCGGCCACACCCAGCAGGTCGGCACCGTCGGCGACCGCCCGCCGGGCCAGCTCCGAGACGTCCTGGGGCCGCTCCGGGTCGAGCAGCACCACCCGCGCCCCCAGCCGTTCGGCCTTCTCCACCAGGCCGAACCGTGCCACCTTGGCACCGCCGGAGCGCGGGTTCATCACGAGGAACGGCCGCCGCGGCGGCGGGGTGCGGTACTCCTTGATCCGTACCGGCCGCAGCCCCGTGCTGCGCAGCGCGTACCGTCCGGTCCAGACGGCCAGCCCCCACAGCAGCAGGGAGAGGCCGACCACCCACAGCAGATTGGCCGCCGCGAACATCGCCACGACCGCGACCGGCGCGGCGGCCGTCAGCACGGTGGCCGCCACGCGGGCGGGACCGCGCCGCGTCAGCGTCCACCACAGGCCGGACACCGTCACGGCCGCGCCCGCCGCCCCCACCAGGAGCAGCAGGACGCCGCCGATGCCCCCGTACAGCAGCGGCAGCAGCGCGGCCAGCGTCACCGACGTCAGCGACGCCCTGGCCGACCACCGCTGCTTCCGATGGGCCCGCTCGCTCGCGTGCCACCCGACCGCCATGGGTCCTCCCCTCGTCCGCGGACATCGTAGGAGGCCGGGGCCGCCGGGCGGCGGCGCGGTGCGGCCGGGTCACTCGCCCGGCGACGACCACCCGGGGGGCTGGGCCGGGTCGAGCGTGCGCCACTGGGCCAGGACGGCGGGGTCCTGGGCGTCGAGCCAGTCCGTGAGCTCGCGGAAGGAGACGCAGCGGACCTCCTTGCGCGGGCAGACGCTCCGCATGACGTCCTCCACCGCGTCCATGTAGATGCCGCCGTTCCACTCCTCGAAGTGGTTGCCCACGAACATGGGCGCGCGGCTGCCGTGGAAGACGCGCTCGAAGCCGGCGAGGTAGGAGTCACGCGTCTGGGCCCGCCAGGTGGCGTGCATCGCCGGGTCCCCGTCCGTACGTCCCCGGGACTGGTTGTAGAGGTAGTTGAAGTCCATGGACAGGACTTGGAAGTCCTTGCCGGGGAACGGCAGCATCTGGAGCGGCAGGTCCCACACGCCGTTCTTCTTCGACGGCCAGATCTGGAAGTCGCCGGACGAACTGGCGTCGTACCGCCATCCGAAGGGCTTGGACGCCGGTATGAGGGTCTTCTGCCCCTCCAGGCAGGGCGCGCGTCCGCCGACGACCTCGCGGGTGGGGTCGAACGGCAGCGGATCGAGGTCGTCGAAGCCCGTGTTGGTCTTCCAGTTCTGCACGAAGGAGTAGAACTGGTCGATCTCGCTGGTCCACTCCTTCGCGCTCCAGTCGGCGCCGCCCTTGGCCCCGCAGAAGTGGCCGTTGAAGTGCGAGCCGATCTCGTGGCCCTCCTTCCACGCCTTGCCGAGCTGGTCGAGGGTGGTGCGGATGTGTTCGCGGGTGGGGTACGAGATGGCCGCGGCTCCCGGGCCGTGCTGGGGCGGCCGGTAGAGCCCCTTCTTCTCCTCCGGCAGCAGGTATATGCCGGTGAGGAAGAACGTCATGTGGGCGCCGCTGTCCTTCGCCACACGGCGGAAGCGGGAGAAGAGCCGGTCGTCGCCCTCCAGGGCGCCGTCCCAGGAGAAGACCACGAACTGGGGCGGCCGCTGCCCCGGTTTGAGCCGTTGCGGCTTCAACTGACCGGGCTGCGGGCCGGTGTAGGAGGTCGAGCCGTCGCCCAGGACGCGCACCCGGCCGTCCCACGTCTCGTCGGTGCCCTTGCCGCCGGTGGCCCGCTGCCCGGCCGGGGGGCGGGGCGCCGGTGCGGAGGTGCGGTCGGCGGCCGCCGTGGGGTCGCCGTCCGGTCCGCCGTCCGTCAGCAGGGGGAGCAGGCTCGCGCCGGTGGCGAGGAGGACGGCGGCGCCGCCGAGGGCGACACCGCGCCTGGTGGTGCGCTCCCGCAGGCGCCGTAGGGCCGGGTTGTTCCGGATCATCGTGTCTTTTCCCGATCGTTCGCGGCGCGGCCGGCTGCGTCCCGCACCGCGTCCGTGTACTGGTTCCAGATCCCGGCCGGGCGGTCGGACCAGGCCGCGGAGTCGCCGCCGAGACCCTTGAGGGGCAGCGGGGCCAGGCTCTTGGTGAGGTCCATGCGGTAGACCACGACGGCCGTGGCCTCCGTGGCCGTGTACCCGGCGTACCAGCGTGCCGTGTCGTCCCGGGTGGCCCCGGCCTTGCCCGCGTGTCCGTCCGGGGCCGTGCCGGTCGTGCCGGCCGCGCCGTCGGCGGCGCGGGTGAGGGCGTCGGTGACCTGTCCGGCCACGGTGGGGCTCACAGCGCGCTTCTTGCGCGGTGCGGTGAGCGGGACGGGCTCTCCCTTGTGGGTGAGGCGGAGCACCGAGTACGGCTCGGTGTGCGTGCCGCGGCCCGGGAACATGCTGTAGGCGCTGGCCATGCGGATGGCGCTCGGCGTGGAGTTGCCGAGGGAGAACTCGGGCACCGGGGGACCGAGGCTGGAGGCGAGCAGCCCGGCGGACTGCGCGGTACGGCGCACGTACTCCAAGCCGACGTCCATGCCGAGCTGGAGGAAGGGCGCGTCGGCCGACTCCGTCATGGCCTGCCCCAGGCCGATGCGGCCGTGGGAGCGGCCGTCGAGGTTGGTGGCCCTGGCCATCTTGCCGGCGCGGTCCCAGTACGGGCCTTCGGGCGTCCTCAGGGGGACGCCGTCGTTCGCGTCGTACACGGTCGACGGCGTGACCGGGGTGCGGGGACCGCCGCGCTCGCGCTGCACTCCGTGCTCCAGCGCGGCGGCGTAGACGAAGGGCGTGAAGACGGTGCCGGCCGGGACGGTGGCGGCGTTGGACTCGTTGAAGGCCTGCTTCTGGTAGTCGGGTCCGCCGTGGACGGCGAGTATCCGCCCGTCGGGGGCGACCGAGGCGGCTCCGAACCGGGCGTACCGGTCCGCCGGGCGCCCCTGGGGGTCCAGGCCGGCGCGGGCGTCGTCGACGGCCTTGGTGAGCGCGGTCGTGCGGGGCTTCTCGAAGGTCGTGTACACCTGGTAGCCGCCCAGGTCGAACTTCGCGTCGGTGATGCGTCCCGCCCGCTTGGCGTACGTCTCCGCCAGTTCCACCAGGTAGCCGTTCTGGCCGCCGACGGTGCTGGGCGTGGTCGGTGCCTTGGGCTCGGGGAACGTGGTGTAGCGGGCACGTTCGGCGGCGGAGAGCCTGCCGATCTCGACCATGCGGTCCAGCGTCCACGACCACCGCTCCACGGCGCGGTCGTGGTTGGCGCGGGACAGGGCCGGGTCGTACAGCGAGGCGCCCTTGAGCAGGGCCGCGAGGAACGCCCCCTCGCTGGCGTTGAGCTGGGTGACGTCCTTGCCGTAGTACGCCTGGGCGGCGCGCTGGAGACCGTACGTGCCGCGCCCGAACCAACTGGTGTTGAGGTAGTCCTCGAGTATCTGGTCCTTGGTGTGCGAACGGTCCAGTTTGACGGCGAGGAGCACCTCGGTGAACTTGCGCGAGAACGACTGGTCCTGGCTGAGGTAGACGTTCTTGACGTACTGCTGCGTGATGGTCGACCCGCCCTGGGTGTCGCCGTCGCCGACCGTCCGCCACAGCGCGCGGGTCACGCCGCTGGGGGAGACGCCGGGGTCGGTGTAGAAGCCGGCGTTCTCGGCGGCGAGTACGGCCCACCGGACGTGCTCCGGGATCTTCTCCAGGGGCATCTCCTGGCGTCTGACCCAGCCCGTGCGGGCCATCGGCGAACCGTCGGCCCAGTAGTAGACGTTGTCCTGCTGGGTGGCGAAGCCGTTCAGGTCGTCCGGTATCTCGGTGCGGGCGTAGGCGATGGCCACGACTCCCACGAGGGTCCCCACCGCCAGCAGTATCGAGGACAGCGTCTGCCGCCAGGACGGCACCCAGCGGCGCCAGCCGCTCCTGCCGGACCGCGGGTAGTCGGGCCGCCGGAATCCGCGCCGCGTACGGGACTTCGCCTTCCTCCGCCTGCCCCGGGCCCTGGTCAGGGACCTCGCCGCGGTACGCAGGGCGTCCGCCACTCGTGTGTCGTCGGTGTGCTCGGTCATCCCCGTCCAGCCGTGATTCGTGGCCCGGCCCCCACGGCGAGCCGTGGGGGCCGGGCCGGCATCCGATTACCGGCGCGATGAAGCAGTGCGCGAGTGCACGCCAGAACCTGACGGAGCGTGACTCCCGCGATGTCACGTAAAGATAACAGGCCGGTAGGACAGCGCCACGGAGCCCGGTGCCTCACCTCCCGGCGGTACGGGCGGGCCCCTCGGCGCCCGGGGGAGGGCCGCGGACCGGGCGTCAGGCGCCGCGACGGGCCGGGCGGTGGGGCGGGCGTCAGGCGCCGGGACGGGGGCCGGCGCCGGTCGCGGGACCGGCCGCGCGCGGGACGGCGGAGGTGGGCCGGAGGACGGGGAACGCCGACGCCTTCCCGGCCCCGCCCAGGGCGATGCCGGTCCCCGTCAGGCCGATCCGGATGCCCGACCCGTCCACGGCGACATGACGGAGCCGTACGTCCCCGGCCGCGTCGGGCAGGGCGAAGGAGAGCGAGAAGCGGTCGGTGAGCTGAGGGGGTCGCAGCGCCAGCAGGGCGCCGATCAGACCGGGATCGATGCCCGCCTTCTCCAGCAACCAGGGGTTCTCGGCCACCAGATCGACCAGATTGACGCGGGTCAGCCGCTGGAGGAACAGGGGTGAACCGGTCAGCCGGCGAAGTTCCCGCTCACCGCGCAGGGCGTCGTCGATCCGCGACCGGGGCAGCCCCAGCCGCTGGACGACGGCCGGCACGGCGAGCAGTGCCTTGAGGTCGGCCGCCTCACGGCCGAGCCGCCGGGCCGCCTCGGGGTGCAGCCGCAGGCCGGAGACGCCCGGCTCGTCCCCCGGCCGGTAGGTGAACAGGCCGGGCACGTCCAGACGCATGTCCTCGACGGTCGTCGACACCGCCCGGTCACCGTTCTGCCGGACGTGCGCCTCGGCCCGCAGGGTCACCTCACGGCCGGCGACCGGGAGCGCGCCCACGACGTGGATGCCGTCACGCCCGGCACTGCTGAACCGGACGTGCGAGGCGCCGAGTTCGCGGTTCAGGTCGTCGAAGGTGAGCAGGACGTCCCCGTCCATCCGGCCGACGACCGCGCCCTCCACCGACGAGGGCAGGTCGCCGACGATACGGATGTCGCCGGCCGTCGCGTGCACCTCGGCCAGCGACACCTTGTCGGCGGCGACGTCCGGCACGGTGACGTCCACCGAGCCGATCCGCTTGTCCACGACCTGGGTGAGGAAGGGGAAGCCGCCGATCTCGACCTGTGGCCGGGTGGCGAGCCCCAGGGACCGCTGGATCCTGTCCTCCGCCTTCTCCTCCGCGTACGCCACCGCCACCCGGTCACCGGTGGCGAACAGCAGGGCGCCGACGACGGCGGTCACCGTCAGCTTCACCACGACGGGGACGGCCGCGAAACGGCTTTTGCCCCGGTGGTCGGGCGGCGACCAGTCCTCCTCGTCGTCGTCCGAGGGGATGCCGAGACCACGCGGTCCGGTCGTCGCGCGTACCGCCGCCGGCGCCTGCCCGGGGGCCGGTTCCGGGTCGGCGAGCAGGGCCAACTCCTCGTAGGGATTGTGGGGATGCGTCGTTATGCGTGTGGGGGGTCGCATCACCTCATCCCATCACGGCCCCCACCGGTGCACGCAAGCCGGACCGGCCCCGGCGGGACGAGACGTGCGCCACGCCCGGCGGCGCCCCGGCGGGCCGGAACGGGCGCACCGGACGGGCCCGGCCCCTCAGCCGAGCGCGTCCAGCAACGCCCGCTCGCGCGCCGCGCTGAGGCCGGCGCGGCGGGGGCGGTCCAGCCCCTGCTCCCGTTCCCAGCGCAGTGTGTCGGCCAGCAGTCCGGCCCGCGGCCGGTGGCCGAGCCCCGCGCGGCGCGCCGCCGCCCCGCTCCGGGCCGACCAGCCTTCCCAGCCCGGCACGGGCACCCACAACGGCAGCGACTCGTCCCCCATGTACGGGGCCACGCCCTTCGCCGTCAGCCACGCCGAGCCGGCCGCGACCACCGGCCCGGTGTGCTCCCCGGCGGCGCGGGACAGGTCGATCCACTCCCGGAACGGAACGACCGGCCCCACCGCGTCGTACGTACCGACGCCCCCGGCCACGGCCGAGTCGAGCAACCAGGCGCTCAGGTCGCGGACGTCCACCACCTGCGTCGGCATGCCGGGCTCGTCGGGCACCAGCAGGGGCTCCCGCGGCGCACGCGCGGCCCGCGCGACCCAGTAGCCGGAACGGCCGCTGAGGTCGCCCGGACCGCCGATGAGTCCGGCGCGCGCGACCAGGAGGCGGTCGCCCACGGCGGCGGCCGAGGCCTGCTCGCACGCGACCTTCGCCTCCCCGTACACCGAGCGGTCCGCCTCGTCCTCCCCGATCGGCGCCAGGAGGCCCGCCGACTCGTCGGCGCCCGGCGTGGCGTGCGACGCGTAGACGCTGACCGACGAGACGTACGTCCAGTGCCGGGCCCGGTCCCCGAGGGCACGCAACGCGCCCCGGACGAAACCCGGCTGCCACGACACCTCGAACACCGCGTCCCAGGCGCGGTCCAGCAGCGGACCGTACGCCGCCGGGTCCTGCCGGTCGGCGGCCACCAGCCGTGCCCCGTCCGCCACCTGACCGCTCTCCCCGCGTGCCAGGCACGTCACCCGGTGGCCACGCGCGACCGCCTGCCGCGACAGCTCGCGGCCCAGCCACGCCGTACCGCCCAGAACCAGAATCTCCATCCGCCCACCCAACCACCGTGCTCCGGCGGAACCCAGAGGGATCTGCCGACAGCAGACCCGGCGGGGGGAGGACCCACGGTGGCGGGTGCGGCCGCCGGCAGGGGGAGGACCCACGGTGGGGCGGCCGCCGAGCCTGGTGGTGCTGACACCAGGTGCGCCGCACTCTCCCGTACCGGCGTCCGGCCCCAGCAGGGTTGCCCGCATGAGCCGACGTACCGTACTGATCACCGGAGCGACCCAGGGCCTGGGCCGTGGCATCGCACTCGACCTCGCCGCGCGGGGGCACACCGTCCTGCTGCACGGCCGCGACCGCGGCCGGCTCGACGCGGTGGCCGCCGAGGTCACGCGCGCCGCCCCGGGCGCCGTGGCGCGCACCTACCTCGCCGATCTGGCCGACCTCGACCAGGTGAGGGCCCTGGCCGAGCACGTCCGGGCCGCCGAACCCCGGCTCGACGCCCTGGTGAACAACGCCGTCGCCGGCGGCGGCGCCGAGCCGCTGCGGCGGGAGTTCAGCGCCCAGGGGCACGAGCTGCGCTTCGCCGTGAACCACCTGGCCCCCTACGCCCTCGTCCGCGGCCTGCTGCCGCTGCTCACCGCCTCCGCGCCCGCCCGGGTGGTCAACGTCGCCTCGATCGGCCAGGAGACCATCGACTTCGACGACGTGATGCTGGAGCGCGACTACGAGGGCCTGCGTGCCTACTGCCGCAGCAAACTGGCGATGATCATGGCGACCTTCGAGCTGGCCGACGAGCTCCGGGACACCGGCGTCACGGTCAACACCCTGCACCCGGCCCATCTGATGGACACCAACGGGGTGCGGGAGTACGGCCTGACCCCGGCCGTCGGCATCGACGAGGGCGTGCGCCCCACCGTACGGCTGGTGCTCGACCCGGACCTGGCGTCCACCACGGGCCGCTACTTCGACCGGTTCACCGACACCCGGGCCCACGACCAGGCCTACGACCCCGACGCCCGCCGGCGCCTGATGGCACTGACCCACCGCCTGCTGGGCGAGGGGCCGTCCCGTCCCTGACACCACGCTCCACCGCCCCACGGCCGGCGGGGCCCGTCGTCAGCGGAACTCGTGGACCAGCTCGATCCGGCCGACGATATGGGCGTTGAACGCGTCGAGCTCCTCGGCCGGGACCCACAACTCCAGGATCGTCCTGCCACCGGCCTGCTGGACGGGGTAACGGCGGAGGAATACGGAGTCCACCTCGAAGCGCGTGACGAAGCCCGCGCCACTGTGCGGGACGTTCCAGTCGCGCGCGATACGCACCGCGTAGTCCTCGTTCAGGACCGGGTAGAAGATCGGCTGCTCGGGCAGCCGGGGCGGCCAGGCCCGCCACCCCGACGCGCGGACCAGATCGAGTTCCTCGGGGCCGGTCGGGCGCCACAGGGTCGTCGTCTCCGGTCGGCCGGTCATGGGAATCGCTCTCCGTACGTGGTGGGCCACCGGCGTGTCCGGCCGGGGGAGCAGACGGTACGGCACCGGCGACGCGGGGGCCACGGAATTGATCCCGGCCGCCGGGGGCTCAGCCGTACGCCCGATGGCAGAGGCTCACGATGGAGGGGTCCGCGACGCCGTGGGACGCCCGGCACAGGTCCCGCATCCCGACCGAACGGCGGGGGAGGGGCGCCTTGCGGGCGGGCTCGGGGCGGGTCTTCCGGGGCGCCTCGACGGGCCGTTCGGCGCGGGCGGCCGGGCGGTGCGCGCGGGGCGCGGGCCGCCGGTTCGTCGGGGGCGCGCCGCCCGGCCGGTGCTCCGCCCACCGCTGCGACGCCCGGCCCCGGGGCGCTGTCCCGTCCGGCGCCCCGGCTCCGGCTCCGGCCCCGGCCCTGGCGCTGTCCGCCGGCCCGCCCGGTGCCCGGTGCGCGGGCGGCCCGGACGCCGGCCCGACGACGGCCAGTTCCTCGCGGGCGGGCGCCGGGAGCGGCGGCGGTGCCTCCGGTACGGGGGCGGTGCGGCGCTCACCGGCGGGCGCGAGGCCCGGGCGCGCGGCCGACGGCGAGCTCGACACGGTCGTGCAGCCGGACAGGGGCAATGGCACGGACAGGAGCGCGGCGAGGGCGAGCGGGGTGATCCGGCGAAGACGCATCCCTCCACGGTGCCCGGGGCACGGGGTGGCGCACACGGGGCGCGCGAGGCAACCACCGTCACGGGTGACGGCGCGCGAGCCGCGCCCGGGGCACGTGCACGGCGTACCCGGCCCCCGCGCGGCCCTCCCGCCCCCTGGGACCCCCGCGTCCCCCGCACGTCGTGCCCACGGCCGCCGGACCGTCGCCGCGCTGGCCTATCCTGCTGGTCGGGGACGGTGTGGCACCAGCCGGCCCGAACGCCGTCCGCGGCGGCGGGCGGACGCCGCCCGGGACGGACGGGGAGGGAGAGAAGGACGATGGACAGGTTCGGCGAGAGCCTCGACAGGGCGGTGGAGGCGGCGTTCACCCGTCCCGTCCCCCGGTCCGCCGGGGCGCAGGTGCGCTACCTCGTCCGGCAGCTCAAGGGCACCAGGGCCGTCGCCGACCTCCTGGGGGTCTCGCAGCGCACCGTCGAGCGGTACGTCAGGAACCAGATCAAACGCCCCCGCCAGGACCTCGCCGTACGCCTGGAACGCGAGGTGCGGCGGCGGTGGCAGCCGCAGGTCCGCGCCAGGGCGAAGAGGCGGGCCGCCACCACCGACGGCATCGTCATCGACACCCGCGCCCGCTTCGGCTACACCGCGGCGCCCGGCTCCACCGACGACGCCCGGCTGCGCCACCTCACCCAGCCCCTGCCCCCGCGGTACGCCGCCCGCCTCTTCGAGGCCACGGAGCGGGGCGCCTCCGAGCGGGAGCTCCGCGACATCGCGGCGGAGGGACTCCAGGAGGTCTACTTCACGGACCACGGGCGCCGCGCGCCCGGGCTGCTCGTGGAGTTCACCGACATCGACCACGTCGACTTCGAGCTGTAGGCCACGGCCCGCTCCGCCACCTCAGGACCGCCGCTGCCGCCCCGCCGCCAGGAACCGGTGCAGTGAGGCCGTCATCGCGGCGACGAAGGCGTCGCGGGTCCGGTCGTCGACCAGGTCGAGCGAGAGGTACGGATTGAGGTCCTCCAGCTCGACCAGCAGGAGGTCCCCCTCCCGGGTGCGGCAGGCGTCCACCCGCTGGATGCCGTGCGCCAGGCCGTTCCACTCGACGAAGCGCCGGGCGAAGGCGAGGTCGGCCTCCGTGGGGGCGTACGGTTCCAGCACCCAGCGACGGGCCGGGTCGGGGGCGTGCAGGGCGTACTGGAAGGCGTCGTCGACGTAGTAGAACGACACCTCGTAGCGGAAGTCCACGCGCGGCTGGACCAGGATCCCGTCGAAGGCGAGGCCGTCCAGCTCCTCCCGGGACACGAAGGCGAGGCCGATGGAGTCCGCCCCGGCCTTCGGCTTGACCGCGTACGGGCCGCTGCCGGGCAGGCGGCCGAGATCCTCGGGCCGGTCGACGGTCGGGATGACCGGGTACCCGGCGCCGGTCAGGTCCAGCAGGTACTGCTTGCCGGCCATGTCGGCCCGGCCGGTGAGCGGGTTGTAGACCAGGGCGCGCTGCTCCAGGGCGCGGGCCCGGAAGGCGTCGTACGCGTCGCGGTAGTGCAGCACGGGGCCGCTGTTGCGGACCACGACGGCGTCGAAGCGGTCCATCAGCGCCGTCGCGTCGAGCGGATGACACAACGCGATGTCGAAGTCCGCGCGCAGCCGGGAGGACAGGAGGATGTCCTCGTCGCAGTAGCGCCGCCCGCGGGCCGGGTAGGCCAGGTCGGTCACGTACAGGAGGCTCGGGCGGGCGGGCATGGTCGTGCTCCTCGATCGGGGCCCACCATCCTGCCAGCCGGGCGGGGCGGACCCGCCCCGGGGCCGGGGCCCCTGCCCGCGCCGGGGCCGCCGCCCGACGGCACGGGACGGGGCCGCCGCAGGGCGGGACGGGAGCACCCGGCGCGGTCGCCGGTCAGACGTTCTCGACCAGCGCCCCGGAGACGAGGCGGGCCACGGCGGCGACGAGCGCGTCGTCGGCGGGCGCCTCGCGGTCCCGCTTGGTCGTCAGGACGGACAGCACGACGGGCGTCCCGTCGGGCGTCCAGGCGGTCCCGGCGTCGTTGGCGGTCCCGTAGGAACCGGTACCGGTCTTGTCCGCGACGGTCCACCCGTCGGGCAGGCCCGCCCGGAAGCGGTGGGTGCTGGTGCTGGTGGCCAGCATCCAGCGCGTGAGCCTTCGCCGGTCCCCGGGGTCGAGTGCGTCACCGAGGGTCAGCCGGGAGTAGGTCCGGGCGATGGCGAGGGGGGTGGTGGTGTCGGTCCGCCGGTGCGGCTCGGCGGAGTTGAGGTGCGGTTCCCACCGGTCGAGGCGGGTGGTGCGGTCACCGGTGGAGCGGCAGAACCGGGTGATGGCGGTGGGACCGCCGAGTTCCTCCAGGAGCAGGTTGGCGGCCGCGTTGTCGCTGTGGGACACGGCGGCGGAGCACAGTTCCTCGACGGTCATGCCCCGGGCCACGTTCTCCGGCTTTCCGGTGATCGCGTCGTAGCCGGAGTCCTTCGCGTACCGGGCGGTGTAGTGGACGCGCTTGGCCAGGAACGCGCCGTCGTGGTCGAGGTCGCGCAGCACCGCGGCGGCGGCGAGCGTCTTGAACAGCGAGCACAGGGGGAAGCGCTCGGCGGCCCGGTACGCGACCGTCGAACCGGTCCGGACGTTGCCGGCGAACACGCCGATCCGCGCGGAGTGCAGCCGTTCGAGCTCGCGCAGCCGCCGGGAGACGTGGTGCCCCATGGGTAAGGCGGTGGCGTGGGCGGTGCCGCCGGTGGCCACGGACACCGCCGTGGCGGCGGCGATCCCGGCTCCCAGGCCGAGGGCCGTACGGCGTGTGCGGTGTGCGGGGGAGTCGTGCAAGGTCACTTCCCTCTCCGGGTGATCGTCATGACGTCGGTCATCACGCTCCGGGCCGGCGTGACGGTTCCGCAGGGCGCGGGGCGGACGGCGGAACCGGCCACTCACCGAGAGGGGGCCGCCGGGCATCGAGAACCGACCGGTCGCTATATTCCTCACGCGAACGGGCGTATGCGGGGGCGCTGCGGCGGCCCCGCCGGGAAGCGGGAAGAGAGAGCTCCACGATGGCCCCTCAGACGAAGGCGCGGGTACTGGTGGCCGGAGGCGGCCCGGTCGGCATGCTGGTCGCCGCCGAACTGGCCCTCCGGGGAACCGATGTCGTCCTTCTCGAACAGCGCACGACCGTGTCCGAGCGGCCCAAGGCGACCACGCTCCACGCCCGGACCGTGCAGTGCCTGGCCCGACGGGGCTACCTGCCGGCAGGGGGAACTCCCCACGCCGGACGGCCCGGTGACGACGGCGGCGAGACCGGCGGACCGAACGCCATGCCCTTCCACTTCGCCGGCATCCACGGCCTCACCATCACCGCGCCACCCACCGAACCCGTCCCCGTCCTCAAGACGCCGCAGGCCGAACTGGAGCGCCTCTTCGAGTCCCGGGCGCGCGCCGCCGGCGCCCGCGTGCTGCGCGGCCACGAGGTGGTGGGCCTCGAGCGCACCCCGGAGGGTGTGCGGATCGACGCCCGGGGGCCGCGCGGGGACGTGGTCCTCCACGGGCGGTACGCGGTGGGCGCGGACGGCGCGCGCAGCACCGTACGGCGCCTGGCGGGGTTCGAGGCCGACACATGGCCGGCGACCGTCACCGCACTCATGGGACAGGTCCGGCTGGCCGACCCGGAGGCGCTGGCCCCGGGCTGGCAGCGCACCCCGCGCGGCTGGCTCGTCTCCAAGACGATGCCCGACGGCACCACCCACCTGCGCACCCTCAGCGGCGCCGGTCCCCTCGCCGACCGGGGACGGCCGCCGTCCCTGGAGGAGCTGGGCCGGGAGGCGTCGCGCATCGCCGGCCGGGAGATCCTCATGACCGAGGGCCGGTGGTTCAGCAGCTTCAGCGACTTCACCCGGCTGGTCCGCGCCTACCGGTCCGGTCCGGTGTTCCTCGCCGGTGACGCGGCGCACGTGCACTTCCCCGTCGGCGGCCAGGGATTGAGCACCGGGCTCCTCGACGCCCTCACCCTCGGGTGGATGCTCGCCCTCGCGGCCGCCGGCGACGCCGGGGACGACCTGCTCGACGGCTACGACGCGGAGCGCCGTCCCGCCGCCCGGCGCGTCATCGACAACACCCGCGCGCAGGTGGCCCTGATGCGCACCGACCCGGCACTCGACCCGCTGCGGGACTTGTTCACCGGCATGTTCGCGGCCGGCGGGGGCGACGACTGCTTCGGTGCGATGATCAGCGCCCAGGACACCGTGCTCCCGGCGCGATCGCGCTCCGCCCGGGAGGGCACCTTCCTCCGTAACACCGCCCTGGACACGGCGGACGGCCCGACGGACGTGATCCGCCTGCTGCGCGGCGGCGAGCCACTGTTGCTGCTCTTCGGCGAGGCGGGCGAGCGGCACGCCGGTCCGGCGCGTCCCTACGAGGACCGGCTCCGCGTGGTCCGCTGCGCGCCGGTACGGGACCTGGCGGACGAGGCCCTGCTCGTACGCCCCGACGGGTACGTCGGGTGGGCGCCGGACGGTGGCCCGCTCGGGGAGGTGCTCGCCCGGTACTTCGGCGGCGGGGCGGGGCGGACCGCCCGGGCGGACGCCCCGGCGGCGCGGGCCGGGCGGGGTCAGCCGACGGGCTGACGCTCCAGCACCCCGGAGGACGGGCCCGGGCCGGAGGAGGCGCCGGGAGCGGCCTCGGGGGAGGCGTCCAGCTCGCCCAGGACCACGGCCCCCCGGGTCCGCGTGATGTCGATCGAGGCGAGCACCGAGGAGAGCACCACCGTGGGCAGCAGGTGCCGCAGCAGCGCGCAGACCCGGTCCGGCAGGTCCTGGTAGTCGCTGATGGCCTGGGACATCGCCTGGATGCCGGCGAAGCTGCCGACCAGCACCTCGGCGGTCTCGGTCGGGACGACGTGGGGGAGCAGCTCGCCCTGGTCCCGTGCGTCGTGGAGCAGTTGGTCCATCACGCGGACCCAGCGCAGGAACGGCCCCGAGCGGTCCAGTTCGTGCGCCTGCTGGTCCAGCGAGAGGCGGACCCCGGCGCGGACCATGGGATCGGTCTGGAGTCGGTGGGCGTGCAGCATGACCACGTCCACCAACTCCTGCGTCCGGCAGGCCCGCCGGGGGGCCACCAGCCGCTGGTCCTGCTCCGCCAGCACCCCCTGGGCCAGATCGTCCTTGGACTGGAAGTGGAAGTACAGGGCACCCTTGGTGACCCCGGCCTCGGTGAGGATCTCGGAGATCGTGGCCGCTTGGTAACCACGCTGCTCGAACACCTTGGCCGCCGCGGACAGAATCGTCTGACGCGTACGGATGGCACGGTCCTGCTTCGCCACTCTCGCCTCCTCCACCAGCTCATCGCCTGGGGCTCTTCCCCAATAACAAACCGCTGGGTCTGTATATTACAGGTTTCTTCGCACCGCGATCACGATCACGGTGTCCCCCGGTGACCGGGGGCGTCCCGCGACGGCCGCGGGCGAAGGGGCGGCCGGCGCTGATCGTTCCCGCGCTCACCGAGTGACCGGCACGGTACCGCCGAGCCGCACGGCGCGCAGCCCCCTTCGGGCGGTACGTCCCCGTGAGGGGGTCGCCGCCGGGGGGCGTCGGAGTGGCCGGACGGGTGGGGCGGGCGGGTGCCGGGCGCGCCGGGGGCGGTGGGGACGCGGCGCCCACGGGGTCAGAGCGGTCGGGAGGCCGCCGTCACCGTGGCGGAGAAGACGTCCTCGCCCTCCTGGTGGCCGGTCACCCGCACCAGCCGGTGCCCCGCCGCGGTGGGCTCCGGCAGGACCTCCGCCCCGACCATGCAGGGCGTGTCCAGCTCGGCGTACCGGGTGAAACGGCCGGTCATGGCCAGCGGGAACGTACCGCCGTCGCCGAGCGCCGCGGCCGCCGCCTGCCTGGCCGCCTCCAGCAGGACCATCCCTGGGACGTGGTCGACCGGGTGGTCGAACAGCACATGGTGACGGCTGTCCGCGCGCAACTGCCAGCGGCTCTCCTCGCCGATGGGGGAGAGGACCACGTCCATGGGTGACGTCCGGCCGACGCTCTGCGGCGACGCGGGAGCGGTCAGGGGGATCGGCGGCCGCCCGTCGGCCGCCCCGCGGCCGGCCCGCAGCCGTCGGTAGACCGCCGGGGAGGTGCAGGTGTACGACGCGCTCCCGGTCACGGCCACCTGGCCGCCCCGCCTGATCACCGCCGTGTAGCGCAGACCGGTCAGGTTGTCGCCGCGCCGCTTGACCTCCGTGCACACCACGTCGATGTCCAGCGCGGCCGGGGCGTCACCGACCAGCACGTGCTCCGGGACGACGGTGTATTCCAGGTCCCACATCAGGAAATGGTGGCCGAACGGGACGCCGAACTCCGCGTGGGCGAGGAGCGATCCGATCTGACGGATCGTTTCCGCCGCCAGCAGCGGGTCGTGGTGACCGTCTATCGCGCTGAAGAAACTGTGCCCCCTCGGCCACTGGCCGGTCACATGGAAATGGGTGTCGTCCAGGCGCCGCCAGTCGGTGAGCATGACCTCGGCGACGGCGGCCCGGTGCACGAACTCCTTGGGCACGGTGGTGGTCAGGGAGGGGAAGCGGAAGGCCGGCGGGCAGTGGGCCGGGCCCGCCCCCCGGTCCTCCGCGAGCGGCGGGGCGCTCGGGGAGTGCTCCGTCCGGAACGTGCTCGTAGTCATGTTTCCCCCCAGGACGCACTCGGTGTACAGCGGGCCGAGACGTCCGCTGCTCTCCAGCCCCGAAGATACATACCAACCGGTTTAATTTCCACCTGCGTTTTCGCAACTGGCATGTGCGCCAAGCACGTTGGTCGCCCAAGACGGCCGAAAGACCGGCTGCATTTGTCTCGATCCCCATGCCGGGGCTCCGTCGGAGGTACGGAACGACAGGAGCACCGGACCACGAGGCCGCGGTCCGGCGCCCGGGCGGCCGTCATGTCCGCCAGGCCGTGAGCACCCTGTCGCGCAGCCACGCGTGCGCCGGATCGGCGTCGTTGCGCGGGTGCCAGGCCATCTCGAGCGTCAGTGGGGGCAGGTCCAGCGGCACCTCGAAGCCGTACAGCCCGAATGCCCGGGCGACCGGCTCGGTGGCGAGGCAGACGAAGTCGGCCTGACGGCACAGATGCAGCGCGGCGGACCAGCTCGGGACGACGGCGGCGACCCGGCGTCGCAGACCGAGGGCGGCGAGCGCCTCGTCCACCGGGCCCCGCACCCGGCCCCGCCGGGACACCCCGATGTGCTCGGCGGCGGCGAAACCGCGCACCGTGACCCGTTTCCGGGCGGCCAGGGGATGTTCGGGCCGGACGACCCCGAGCAGCCGTGCCTCGCCCAGGAGTTCGGTGCGGGTCTCGGGGTCCGGGTGCCCGATGACGCCGACCTCGAGGTCGACCCGCCCCTCGCGCAGCGCGGGGGTGCCCTCCAGGCTCTCCGGCAGGAACCGGAGCGTGACGCCCGGGGCCTCCCGTGCGACGGCACGGATGAGCCGGGCCGCGAACCCCGCGAGGAGCAGGTCGTTCGCCTGGACGGTGAACTCGCGCACGAGGGCCGCGGGATCGCTGACCGGCTCGGGCGCGAGCAGCCCGCGCGCCTGGCGCACGACCGCGCGCACCCGGGGCCGCAGCGCGACGGCACGGGGCGTGGGCACCAGATGACGTCCGGCCCGTACGAGGACGGGGTCGCCGAGCGCGGTACGGATGCGGCCCAGCGTGCGGCTCATCGCGGGAGCCGACACATGCAGCCGGGCGGCGGCGCCGGTGACGCTCTCCTCCTCCAACAGGGCGTCCAGGGCGACCAGAAGGTTCAGGTCGAGCGACTCCAACGGTGTGACTCCCCCCACACGGACGACCGCGCCCGTCCGGCCCGGCCACCCCGATTGATCCGCACGCACATACTCATTGACATCATTGCACTGGAGTCAATCCGCGACCCGCCGGAAGCTGGGCGCATGAACCCGACACACAACGACGTCCTGGCCGTGGTGAGCCAGAGCGGCCCCACGGTGACCTTCTTCGACACCCTGACGTACGACCGGCTGGGCGAGGTCGCCGTCCCCGCCGAACCGCACGAACTGTGCTTCGACACCGCCCGGCGGCGGTTGTACTGCACGATCACCTACCGCTCCGGCTACTACCACGCCAACAGCGGGCCGGCGCGCGAGATCGTCGTCATCGACCCCGATGAACGGCGGGTGACCGGAGTCGTCGGCCTCGCGCCGGAATGGGCGCCGCACGGCATCGCCCTCGACCCGGCCGGCGCCCTGCTGTGGGTGAGCGTCGAGGCGCACGGGGACGAGGAGGGGGCGCTCGTGGCACTGGACGCGGACACACTGCGCCCGGTGCGGCGCGTGGCGGTGGGCGCGCCCGGTCCCCACTGGTTCACCCTCACGCCCGACGGGAGCCACGCCTACACGGCGAACAAGGAGGCGCCGTTCGTGTCCGTCGTCGACGTACGGCGGGGAACGCTCGCCGGCCGGGTGGACATGCCGGGCGGCACCGAGGGCATCACGGTCTCCGGGGACGGGCGGCACGTGTACGCGGCCTCGCCCAAGGGGTCGCTCGACGGCGTCCCGGTCCGCGACGCGGGGGTGCGGGTCATCGACACGGCGACCGGCGAGGTCGTGCGGACCCTGCCCACGGACGGCGTCGTCTTCCCGGTGCACATGACCTCCACCGGGCTGCTGCTGGCCGGCGAACTGCGCATGGCGCCGGGCGGGTCGGAACCGGGTGGGGCGGCGCTGGGCGCGCAGGCCCCCGGCGTGCTGCACGTGCACGGTGACGCGGGCCGGCACGCCCGGATCCCCGTCGGTGCCTTCCCGCTGACGATCACGTCCTCACCGGACGGGCGGTACGCGTACGTCTCCGCCGTGGTGTCCAGCACCGTGACCGTGGTGGACCTGGTCGCGGAGTCCGTCGTGACGACGCTGACCGTGGCCAGGACCGGTGAACCGGGCGCCCACGGGCTGGCGTACGTGCCCGCCGCGCCCGCCCGCGCCGCCGCCTCCACCTGAGACCGGAGCGGTGGAGGACGGCCGGCGGGCGGCCGCGACGGCGGCCGGAGCGGTGCGCGGGCGCTCACCCGGCGGGCCAGGCCGCCAGCGCGTCGAGCACGGCCTCGGCCCGTGGCGTCAGCGGCTTCACGGCGAGGACCTGCGGCATGGCGCGCGTACCCCTGATCAGCTTGGCGTGGTCCGCGCTGGTGCCGTACTCCAGCACCTTGACGTCCGGGTCGGAGCAGGCGTGGGCGATCGGCAGGTGGTAACCGACCACCGAGTACATGGGCAGCCCGCGGCCGATCTCATAGTCGAACCCGGCGTGGAAGCCGTACAGCCGGTCCTCGTGGTGGAGCCACAGCGTCATGGCGAACAGCCGGCCCTCCAGTTCCGCGGTGAACACCGAGGCGGGCACGTGCTTCGCGATGGCCGCGAACCAGTCGGTCATCTGGTCGAGCGTGGACGACTGCTCGTACTTCCGCTCCAGGTTGTGCGCGAGCGCGGCGATCCGCTCGACGTTGGAGCCGTCCAGGGCGGTGTGGCCGGTGACGACGCCCGCCTCGGCGAACAGCCGCAGTTCCTTGCGGATCCGGACGCGCCGGCGGGACGGGAGCGCGGCGAGGTACGCCCCGTGGTCCCGGTGGTCGGAGTCGAGGACGTGCCGTGCGGGCGCGGGCAGTTCGCGGAAGCCCGCCCGTTCCAGGTCGGCGCGCAGAGCGGTGTCGCCGGCGTCGAGGAAGGGGAAGAAGACCGCCCGGCCGCCCCATCGCCGGCCGGTGGCCACGGCCTCGTCGATCAGGCCGCGGCGGGCCGTGGCGGCCTCCCGGGCGGTGGCACCGGGGCGGGTGAGGACGGTGGAGTTGAACCATCCGCCGCACATCAGGGAGGGCAGGAGGGCGTCCTCGAGCTCGCCGGCCGGCAGGTGACGGGCGCCGGGCAGTTCCCGCACCATCTTGTCCAGGCGGCAGGTGTCGTCGTCGACCGCGCGGTCGAACGCCAGCACCGTGAGGCCCGCGGTGAGGTCGTCGTCCTCGCCGGCGACGAGGCACCCGTGGGCGGCGGGCACCCAGGGCCCCACCCGGTCCTGTTCCACCGCCAGCCACCGGGGCGTGCAGAACAGGTCGGCCGGGCCGCACAGGGCCGCCCAGGAAGGCAGGGCAGCGGCCCGCGCGAGGTCCAGGATCCGGGGCTCACGCATCGCCGCGCCCCTGGTCCGCACCGCGCAGGGTGTCGGTGAACCAGGACGCCACCTCGACGAGGCGGGCCCGGGCGGCCTCCTCGGTGGGCGCGTGGACGAGGGCCTTGGCGGCCAGGAGGTGGGAGGCCTGGCGCATGTCGTCGACCACGTCACCCTCCTTCGCCCACAACTGCGCCTCCACCACCCCGGGCCTGGCCTGGATGTCCCCCCGGGTGGGGAGGTTGCGGAGGGGCCCCGGCGGCGCGGTGAGGTTCGCCCAGCCGAAGGAGCCGGGACGCGGCTCCCCCGGGCCGGCCGGGGCGGGGGAGGGGACGTCCAGGACGGCCGCGGCCCACTCGTCGTACAGGTCGGTGCCGTACTTGCCGCGTACGGCCTCCAGGATCATCCCCCCGCCGATACGGCCCGCGCACTCGCTGAAGGTGAGGACGCCGTCGTCGTGGAAGGCCTCCAGGTGGAAGACCCCGTCGGTGTGGTCCAGCGCGGTCAGGGCCCGCTCGGTCAGACGGGTGGCGGCGTCGGTCAGCCCGCGCTCCGCGACGTCGTCCAGCGTGGCGGAGGCGACGAGACGGCCGTGGTGGACCTCGACGACGTTGTGCAGGTACCGGCTGACCGAGGCCAGGACGAGCTTCCCGTCGCGCACCGCCCCGTCGACGTGCAGTTCCTCGCCGGGCACGAACGCCTCGACCAGCCACGGGCCGACGGCACCGCCGGCCTGTTCGGCCAGGGTGTCCAGCGTGGCGGCCATCTCCTGCCGGACCCGCACCACATGGGTGTGCTGGGAGCCGGCGCCGGCGGGCGGTTTGACGACGAACGGCAGGCCGATGCCGTGCGAGGAGACGGCCCGTTCCACCGCCGCCAGGTCCGGCACGCGCACGCACGCGGCGACCGGCAGGCCGGCCCGGCGCACCAGCCTCTTCTGGGCGGCCTTGTCGCGCAAGGACAGCGCACCGGCGACGGGGACCGCACGCCGGCAGCCGAGGTTGCCGAGGACGGCCGCGGTGACGATCGCGAACTCGTCCTCGGAGCACACGGTCCAGAACCGGTCGGGCGCCAGACCCAGTTCGTCCAGCGCGCCGAGCACGCTCTCGGGACTCGTGTGGTCGCCGGCCACGGCCAGCGGGCCGTCGAAGCCCTCCTCGGTCGGCTTGAACCGATCGGACGACGACACGACACAGGCCACCCGCGCGCCGAGACGCCTCAGCGCCTCGACGGCCTCCCGCTGCCACCCCAGATAGAGAATGTCGTGCTCCGCGCCGGTCGGGCGCGGTGAGAACTCGTTCGCCACCCTGCTCGTCCCCCCTCGGAATTTCGCCAAGCAGTCCGCATTACGCGCTGGCCGGAAAGATACGACCCCCCTGGCCGACGTACAGCGAGGCTTCCATAGGTGCTTTGCCTGTGGCAACATCACTCTCGCTCGAACGCATGCGTACCACTGGTATCTTCACGACACGGGGGACTTCGCGTGATGTGTTTCCGTGCGCGGCACACCGCGGACACGGCCGGCTTACGAGTGAGCGCGTCAGCATGACGCCACCGCAGGGTTCAGTGGATTCTCCGAATCCGGTCGTCACGTACCGACAGGTCCTCGCAAGCCGTAACGTTCCACAACTCCTGCTCGCGGCATCCCTGTCCCGACTGGCGCACGGGATGCTGCTGTTCGTCATCGTGCTGTACGCGCTCGCCGAATTCGACTCGGCCTCGGTCGCCGGAATGAGCGGCTTCTTCCTCACCCTCCCGGGGTTCCTCATCAGCCCCGTGGCCGGCGCCGTTCTCGACCGGTTCGGCGCGCTGCGGGCGGTGGCCCTGGACACCGCGGCCAGCGGACTGATCATCGGCGCCATCGCGGTGTTCTCCCTGGCCGACCGGCTGACGCCGGTCATCCTCTACGTCCTGCTGACGCTGTTCTCCCTGACCAGCCCGCTGACCGACGGGGGCATCCGGACGCTGTTCCCGCAGTTCGTCCCGGATTCCGCGTACGACCGGGCCAACGCGCTGGACCTGAGCACCTATTCGGTGATCGAGGTGGGCGGGCCGCTGGTCGCCGGCACCCTCTTCGCCGGACTCGGGGCCAACCCGACGCTGATCACCGTGGCCGCCATGTACGGGCTCGCCGGGCTCAGCCTGGCCCTGCTGCGCGCGGGCACGTCGGCCGGGGCGGGGACCGCCGCCAAGGCCGCGTCCCCGGGCGCCGCGTCCGGCGCGGCCGACACGACCGGACCACGGCCGCACCTGCTGCGCTCGGCCTGGGAGGGCGTCGTCTACCTCCTGCGCAACGCCACCCTGCGCGGACTCGCGGTCTCCTACTCCCTGTTCCAGGTGTCGTACGGGATGCTGGTCCTCATCGTCCCGGTCGCCATCGCGCGGTGGGGCGCCGAGGGGGACGCGTCGAGCCGCTGGGTGGGCGTGGTGTGGGCCGTCGCCGGGCTGTGCGGCGGCATGGGCGCGCTCGTGGCCGGCAAACTCGTCCGCGCCGGGGTCGAACGCCGCTACCTGGTGGGCGCGACCGCGCTCGCGGCCGTCGCGATCTTCCCCCTCAGCGCGCTGGGCTCGCTCGTCGCCCTCACCGCCGGACTGGCCGCGTTCGGCCTGATGGAGGGGACGGTCAACGTCAGCCTGCTCTCCCTGCGGCAACGGCGCACCGACCCGGGCTGGCTGGGCCGCATCATGACCGTCTCCATCAGCGTCAACCTGATCGGGTTCCCCATCGGCACCGCGGCGGGCGGCTTCCTGGTGGGCGCCACCTCGCCGCAGAACGCCCTGGCCGTCGCGGCGGTGCTCACGGTGGCTTCCGCGCTCTGCGCCCGGCTGCTCGTACCGAAGGAGGCGTGATGGCGCTGAGGCCGGCCGCCACCCGGTACGGCAGCGGCCCCCTGCTGGTGTGCCACCCCGGCGGGCCGGGCATGCACCCGCACTACCTGGACCCCCTGGCCGCCCTCGCCGCCCCGGGCGGCCGGACGGTGGCCGTGGTCCACCCGCGCGGTACGGGGGACAGCCCGCGCCCCGGGGGTCCGGACGCCTACCGGCCGGAGCGGTACGCGGAGGACCTGGTGGCCTGGATCGAGCGGGAGGCGGGCGGACGGCCCGTCGACCTGCTGGGCCATTCGCACGGCGGGGTGGTCGCCACCCTGGTCGCCGCGGACCGCCCCGACCTCGTCCGCAGCCTGGTGCTGCTGGCGACACCCGCGTACGGCGGCGACGAGGCCGAGGCCGTGGCGGAGGCGTTCCAGCAGGCCCGGCGCGCGGAGCCGGCGGTGGCCGGGGCGCTGGAGGTGCTCGCCGCGCAGGGGGACGAGTACCCCCCGGACGACGCCGCCCTCGGCCGGCTCATCGCCGACGTCATCCCGCTGTGGGTGGGGCCCATGACACCGGCGGTACGCGCCTGGCAGGCACGGCTCGCCGGGTGGCCGGCGAACACCGACGCGCTGCGCCACTTCAACGAAGCCGTGTTCCCCCGCCTGGACGCGGTGATGGAGCGGGCCGCCGACGTGGTCCGTCCCACCCTCGTCATCGCGGGGGACCTGGACGGCTGGGCCGGCCCCGACCATGTCGCACGCCTCGCCCGGTCCGTCGCCCGCGGCACGCCCGAAGTCGTCGCCGGCGCCGGGCACATGTGCCACGCCGATGCCACCGAAGCCGTCACGACGGCGATCCGGCAATTCCTGGACCGCAAGTCCGCAATTCACGTATGATAGGAAAGAACGGGGGAAAGGCCGCGGACCGGCGGCGGGGGAAATAATCAGCATCATTGCTTTTCATTCACCGACCTTCACATGAACGAGTCTTGCCCGCTCCCTTTTTCCTGCCCATTGACGGGCGGCCGGGAGTTTGTTCCGGAAATTCCGACGGTATTTCGACGGTAGTCCGCCGGTGGCAAGGCTGCGCTTTTCCTGTCGCCATGCGGGCATGCCCGGTTCTCCTTCCGGGAGGCATGGCACGCCCGTCCGCGCCCGGCCGTGGCGACGATGTTCCGACCATCGCGAGAAAGCGAAAGGAAGCATCCCTTGAGCGTGCAACAGGACTGGGAAGAAGACGACTCGGGCGAGTTCATCGAGCTGGGCGAGTACTTCGTCCCGGAACGCGACGTGCAGATGGACGTCGTCACCTCGCTCGTCCCGGAGCCCGAGGGCCCGGCGCAGATCCTGGACCTGTGCTGTGGCCAGGGCCGGCTGAGCGGGGCGCTCCTCGCCGCCTTCCCGCAGGCCACCGTGGTGGGACTGGACCTGAGCCCCACCATGCTGGGCACCGCGCAGCGGGAACTGTCCTCCTACGGCCCCCGCTTCGTCACCGAGAAGTTCGACCTCGCCGCCAAGGACTGGCGCACCCGGGAACAGGCACCGGCCGCGGTCGTGTCCTCGCTGGCCGTCCACCACCTGGACGGTGACGGCAAACGCGAGCTGTTCACCGATGTGTTCGCCATGCTGCGCCCCGGCGGAGCCCTCGTCATCGCCGACCTCGTCCAGCCCGTCGCCGAGCGAGGCCTCGCCCTCGCCCGCCGGATGTGGAACGAGTCGGTCCAGGCGCAGAGCCTGGCCGGGACGGGCGGTCTCGAACCGTACGAGCGGTTCCACGCGCTGGAGTGGAGCTGCTACGAGTACCCCGACGAACTCGACAAGCCCTCCCCGCTCTTCGACCAGCTCGGCTGGCTCCGCGACGCCGGGTTCACCGACGTCGACGTCCACTGGATGAAGGCCGGCCACGCCATCTACGGCGGCGTGAAGCCCCGGAAGTGAGGACAACCACCGTGCACCGCGAGCACCCCCTGCTGGTCTTCGGCAACTTCGTCAACGAGCTGATGGTCACCGTCCCCGTGCACCGCCACGCCGACGCGCTCGTCGCCGTCTCGCCGCGCAAGATCTGGCTCACCCAGCCCGGCGACGTCCTCGTCACCCCCCGGCCCATGTCGGAACCGCTGCGCGACTACGCCTGCGACCTGCTCGGCTTCTCCCCCTCGGACGTCACGCTGCTGGACGCCCCCACGGACGGCCTGGCGACACTGACCGCCGCAGTCCGCCGCAACGGCCTGGTGGAGCGGCTGCGTTCGGAGGTACGGCAGCGGCCCGGCATCCGGATGCAGGCCTTCGCCCAGGACCGCCCCGCCGTCGAGTTCGCGGCGGAGATCGGCGTACCCGTGGAGGGGTACGGGCCGGACGGCGTGCCCGCGAGCGCCGTGGAAGCCGCGTACCGGATCAACACCAAGCCCGGCTTCCGGCAGCTCGCCGGCGACCTCGGCATCAGGGTCGCCGACGGGCTCACCTGCGACACCCCCGAGGAACTGGCCGCCGGCCTGCGTAAGGTCCTGGCCGAGAAGGGCGCGGCGGTCGTGAAGCCCGCACGCGGCTCCAACGGCTACGGCGTCGGCTTCTGGGACGCGGCGGACCTGCCCGAGCTGGACGCCAAGCTCGCCGCCTACCTCCCGACGGTCGCCGAGCAGCCCCCCGGATGGGTGGTCGAGGAACGGCTCGACTTCGCCCGGGTGGTGACGGTCGAGATGGAGGTGTACGAGGACGGCCCCCGCGTCATGCACGTCGGGGAGATGCGCACCCCCAACGGCAGCTTCAGCGGGCAGGTCACACCGCTGGTGGCGAGCAGCTCGGCGGTGGAGGAACTGGTCGAGGGCGGGCTGGCGCTGGGCCGCCACCTCCACGCGGAGGGCTACCGAGGCCCCTTCGACATCGACGGCGGCATCACCGCGGACGATGTGCTCTACTCCACCGAGAGCAACGTCCGGAAGACCGGCTGCACCTACCTGGACCTGCTCGTCCGGCGGCTGCTCGGCACGGAGCGGGCGGCCAGGGCCGTATGGGCGGCCGACTCCCGGCCCGGCGGGGTCGAGCGGGACTTCGCCGCCGGCCTCGCGCGGGTCCGCCGGGCGGGCCTCGACTTCACCGCCGGCGCGCGGGAAGGCGTGGTCCTCACCTCCGACACGCTCGCCTTCGACGGCAAGTGGCGCTACCTGGTCCTGGCCGAGAGCCACAGCCGGGTGGACGAACTGGAGTCCGGTCTCGCCGACGTGCTGAAGCTGTCGTGATCCCGTGCTGACCAAGGGGATCGACGTACGCGCCAGCCGCACCCACAACGTGGGACTGTTCGCCACCGAGCCCATCCCGGCCGGGACCGCCGTCTGGGCACCCTGCACCAAATGCTCCCGCTGGTCGAAGGAGGAGGTCGCGGCCCTGCCCGAGGCGCGCTTCACGGCGCTCGACACCTACGGGCACCTGCTGCGGGACGGCAGCCTGCTCCTGCCCTGCCTCGGCGCCTACCTGATGAACCACTCCTGCGACGCCAACGTCCTCGACCTCGGTCTGGACTTCGGCATCGCCGTACGGGACATCGCCCCCGGCGAAGAGGTCACGTGCGACTACGCGACCTTCGTCGAGGACGCCGGCTGGAGCATGCGGTGCCTGTGCCGCGGCCCGGACTGCCGGGGAACGGTCACGACGGACCAGGGCACCGACCCCGCCGTCACCGGACGCTGGAAGGACCGGGTGGAGGCGGCCCTGCGGCAGCTCCCCGAGGTGGACCAGCCGCTGCACGACGTGCTCACCACCCTGAGCGAACCCTACGGCCGGGCGCTGCGCGGAATGAGCACCCTGGACCAGGTGTCCAGCGGCGCGAGCGTGTGCGCGCCCTCCTTCGTGCGCTGACCGCCCGGCCGGCCGGCTCCGGACGCACGGCCACCCGTGCCGGCGCCCGGGGCCACGGCCCGGCTCCCGCACGCCCCGCGGCACCGGCGGCCGCGGGGCGTGGGGCGGCAGCGGAGCGGCAGCGCCGGTACGGGGTGGCGAGGGCCCGCCAGGGCCCGTACCCCCACCGTCCCGCCCCCGGCACCGACGTGGAACCGACCGAGAGGATTGGCATGTCCGACGGCCTGCTACAGCCGTACTCCTACCGCCGCACGGAGGCCGAGGAACCCGACTGGCGGCGCTTACCCGGGTGGCGCGAGGCCACCGAGGAGGAATGGAACTCGCCCCAGTGGCAGCGAGCCCACTGCGTGAAGAACCTCCGCCAACTGCGCGCCGTCACCGGCGACCTGCTGGACGACACCTTCTTCGCCGACCTGGAGCGCGACCAGCGCGAGCGTGCGACCATGTCGCTGCTCATCACCCCGCACATGATCAACACCATCGCGCCGCACGCACCGTCCGGGCGGCCGGGGTCACTGACCGACGCCTACTACGCCGACCCGGTCCGCCGCTACATGCTGCCGGTGTTCTCCGACCGCCGGACCGACTTCCCCTCCCACCCCTACGCCGACCGCGACTCGCTGCACGAGCGGGACATGTGGGTCACCGAGGGGCTGACACACCGCTACCCCACCAAGGTGCTGGCGGAACTGGTGACGACCTGCCCGCAGTACTGCGGGCACTGCACCCGCATGGACCTCGTGGGCAACTCCACCCCCCAGGTCGGCAAGACCCGCTTCGTGCTCAAGCCCGAGGCACGGCTCCAAGCCATGATCGACTACCTGCGGAAGACCCCGAGCGTGCGGGACGTGGTGGTCTCCGGGGGCGACATCGCCAACGTGCCGTGGCCCCGGGTCGAGGCGTTCGTCGACGCGCTGCTGGAGATCGAGTCCGTACGGGACGTACGGCTGGCCAGCAAGGGCCTGATCGGGCTCCCGCAGTACTGGACCGACGCAGCCGTCCTGGCCGGTGTGGCACGGCTGTCGGAGACGGCCCGCGCGCGGGGCGTACAGATCGCGCTGCACACCCACGCCAACGCCGAGCAGCAGATCACCCGCAGCGTCGCCCACGCCTCACGGCTGCTCCTGGACGCCGGCCTGCGCGACGTCCGCAATCAGGCCGTCCTGCTGCGGACCGTCAACGACACCCCGAGGGCCCTGCTGGACCTGTGCTTCGCCCTGCTCGACCGCGCCGGGATCATGCCCTACTACTTCTACATGTGCGACATGATCCCGTACAGCGAGCACTGGCGGACGTCGGTCGCCGAGGCGCAGGAACTCCAGCACGCCATCATGGGCTACCTCCCCGGCTTCGCGACCCCGCGCATCGTCTGTGACGTGCCCTTCGTGGGGAAGCGCTGGGTCCACCAGCTCACCGACTACGACCGGGTGCACGGCATCTCCTACTGGTCGAAGAACTACCGCACCCACCTCGACCCGGGCGAGGCCGACGACCTGTCACGGCTCTACGAGTACTACGACCCGGTGTACACCCTGCCGGACGAGGGCCGCGAGTGGTGGCGGTCGCACGCCCTCGACAGCTCCGCCCCCGGCGCGCCCGCCCCCCGCGTCGCCACCCCGGGGCCCCGCTTCTCCGCCGTGCGATGAGGCCCTCCGCCCCGCGCGCCGCGACCCCCCACCGGTGGACCGGCGCAGTCACTGATCCCTTCATCGTCACCCGAAAGAGAGGCCCGGACATGGGACACAACCGTCCCGACCGCCCCGTGGCGCACTACCGGTGCATCGGGGTCGGAGTGGGGCCGGCGAACCTGAGCCTGGCATCCCTCCTGCACACGCCCGCCGAGGTGTCCAACCTCTTCCTCGACCGGAAACCGGCCTTCGGCTGGCACGACGGACAGCAGATCGCCGGCACGACCCTGCAAGTGTCGCTGTTCAAGGACCTGGTCAGCCTCGCCGACCCGACCAACCCCTTCTCGTTCCTCGCCTATCTGCACGACCAGGGCCGCGCCTACCACTTCATCAACGCGCAGTTCACCGCCGTGCCCCGGCAGGAGTTCCGCGACTACCTGGCCTGGGCCAGCGCCCGCAACGACAACATCGTCTTCGGCGAGGAGGTGCGGGAGGTCGGCTTCGACGACGGCGTGTTCCGCGTACGCACCGACCGGCGCACCCTGACCGCCGACAACGTCGTGCTCGGCGTCGGCAGCCGCCCCTACGTACCGCCCCAGGCGTCACCCCGACCGGAACCCACCCAGTTCCACGTCAGCGAGTTCACCACCCGGGCACGCGACATGGGCGGCAAGCGGATCGTGGTCGTCGGCGGCGGGCAGTCCGGCGCGGAGGCCTTCCTGGACCTCATCTCCCGGCCCGGCGACGCGCTGCCCCGGCGGGTGTCCTGGATCTCCCGCCGCCGCAACTACTTCCCGATCGACGACTCGCCCTTCACCAACGACTTCTACATGCCCTGCCACTCCGACTACTTCTACGGCCTGCCCGTGGACGCGCGGAAGGCCTTCAACGCCGAGCAGGTGCTGAGCAGCGACGGGATCTCCCCCCACACCCTGCGGGCCATCTACCAGCAGATGTACGTCCACCGCTTCGTCGACGGACTGCCCGACCTGGTGCGGCTCCACCCCAACCGCGAGGTCGTCGAGGTCGGCCGGGGCATCGGAGACACCTGGGACATCGCGACACGGCACAACGAGCAGCCCGGGGAACTGGAGCGGCACGAAGCGGACGTGGTCGTCTGGGCGACCGGCTTCCGGCCCGCCCCCACCGACTTCCTCGCACCGATCGCCGACCGGCTGGAGCGCGAGGACGGCGAACTGCGCGTCGACCAGGACTTCGCCGTACGGTGGGACGGCCCGCCGGACCGCAACATCTTCGTCCAGAACGCGGTCCGTCAGCAGCGCGGACTGGCCGACCCCAACCTGAGCCTCAACGCCTGGCGCAGCCGGCGCATCGCGGACCGGCTGCGCGGGGTGCGCAGCGACGACCCGCTGGCCTCGTTCATCGAGTGGTCGACGAAGACCGGCCCCAAGAACGCGTGGCTCCCGTGACGGCGCCCACCGGCCCGGTGCTCCCGGCCGTGGGCGGGGACGCGGACGCGGTCGTGGACAGCGGCCCGGACGCGGTCGTGGACAGGGGCGTGGACACGGACGTGGACGTGGTGGTCGTCGGGGCCGGGGTCATCGGCTGCATGACCGCCCACGAGGTCGTGACCCGCCGCCCCGGCACCTCCGTCGTGGTCCTGGACCAGGACACCATCGGCTCCGGCGCCAGCCACCGCTCGGCCGGCCTGCACTTCCCCCGCGGCGCCACCGAACGGGTGCGCCGCATGGCCGCCCGCAGCCAGGACGCCTACGCCGCGCTGCTGAACCGCTACCCCGACCTGCCCGTCCGCCCCCTGCCCATGACCGTCGTCGCCTCCGCGGACCGCGCGGCGGAACTGCACGCGGCCTACCTCCCGAGCGCCCGCCTCCGGCCCGTGGCCGGCCCGCCCGACGACCGGGTCCTCCTCCCGCCCGGCACCGCGGCCTGGCAGGGCGACGGCTGCCAGTACGCCGACGTCCCCGCGCTGACCCAGCTCCTCGCCCGGCGGCTGCGCGGCCGGGCCGCCTTCCACGAGGGCGTGCGCGTGACCGGCGTACACCCCGGCGAGAAGGCCGTCGAGATCGACCTGAGCACCGGCCGGACCCTCACGGCGCAGCGGGTGCTCCTCGCCCCCGGCCCCTGGCTCGACGCCCCCGCCTGGCAGGGGCTCGTGGCACCGCTGGGCGCCCGGGTGAAGAAGATCGTGGCGATGCACGTCGACGTCCCGCCGCGCGACGGCGACCACGCGATCGTCTTCCACGACGAGGACGCGTTCCTGCTGCCCCTGCACCACCGCGGACACTGGCTGTTCAGCTACACCTGCCCCGAGTGGGACGTCGACCCCGGATCGGTGACGCAGGGCGTCTCGGCGCGGAACCTCGCCGAGGCCCGGGCCGTACTGGGCCGCTACGCGCCCGCCCTGGTCGGCGACTGCGTCTCGGGGCGGGTCTTCTGCGACGCGTACGGCCCCGCCCGTGAGCCGCTCGTGACCGCGCTCGACCCGCACGGGCGCCTGGTGTTCGCGGGCGCGGCGGGCGGCTCGGGCTACCGGCTCGCACCCGCCATCGCCGAAGAGGCCGCCGATCTGCTCGATCCCGCGCATCCAGCACAGGAGGACCAGAGGTGATCATCAACAGGTACGACCCGGACGCGCTGCACGAGGCGTTCGGCATCGACATGAGCTCCGTCGAGGGCCTGGGCGTGGGAGCCGGCTGGGGGCGGGTCGCCCCGGGCCGCAGCTCCGACAGCCACCACCACGACGAGACCGAGCTGTTCGTCGTCGTCGCCGGCAGCGGCGAGTTCGTGGCCGGCACCGAGCGGTACGCCGCCGAGCCCGGCACGGTGGCGCTGTTCGAACCCTTCGAGTCCCACGTCCTGCACAACACCGGCACCACCGACCTGGTCTTCCTCACCCAGTACTGGCGGGACGCCGAGCGCGCGATGGCCTCCGCCCGCTCCACCGCCCGCAAGGGCTTCGGCGACCGGCCGGTCTTCGTCTTCTCCACCCCGCCCACCCCCAACGGCGATCTGCACCTCGGGCACCTGTCCGGGCCGTACCTGGGGGCCGACGCCTTCGTGCGCTTCCAGCGGATGAACGGCACCCGGGCCTGGCACCTGACCGGCAGCGACGACTACCAGAGCTACGTCCTGGGCGCCGCCCGCAAGGAGGGCGGGGACCCCGCCGGCACGGCGGCCCACTACAGCGCCGAGATCGCCGAGACGCTGCGGCTCATGGACATCGAGCCGGACCAGTACACGGTGACGAGCACCGACCCGCGCTACCCGGACGGCCTGCGGGAGTACTTCTCCCGGCTCGTCGCCTCGGGACCGGTCACCCCCACGGCCGGAGAGGGGCTCTTCGACGCGGAAGGCGGCCAGTACCTCTACGAGGTGGACGTCACCGGCACCTGCCCCCACTGCGCGGCCGCCACCGGTGGCAACCTGTGCGAGGAGTGCGGTGAGCCCAACGTGGTCAGCGACCTGAAGGACCCCCGGTCCTCGCTGTCACCGGCCGCCCCCCGCCGCGAGCCGGTCACCCGTCTGTCCCTGCCCCTCCACGAGTTCGCCGACGTGGTCCGCGAACACCACGGCCAGGGACGCGTCCCGGCCCGGCTGGCCGAACTCGCCCACCGCCTGTTCACCCGCCCCGCCCTCGACATCCCGCTGACCCACCCCTCCACCTGGGGCGTCACCCCCGCCGAGGACACCACCGACGGCCAGGTCATCTGGGTGTGGCCCGAGATGGCGTACGGCTTCCTCCACGGCATCCAGGCCCTGGGGGCCCGCAACGGCGAGGACTGGCGGGCGCTGGACCCCCGGGCGGACTGGAAGATCGTCCACTTCTTCGGTTACGACAACAGCTTCTACCACTCGGTGCTCTACCCGGTCCTCTACAAGCTCGCCTTCCCGGAGTGGGCCCCCGACATCGACTACCACGTCAACGAGTTCTACCTGCTGGAGGGTGACAAGTTCTCCACCAGCCGCCGCCACGCCATCTGGGGCAAGGAGATCCTCGGGCCCGACAGCGTGGACGCGGTCCGGTACTTCCTCGCCCGCACCCGCCCCGAGGGCGAACGCACCGACTTCCGGCGCGCCGCCTACGACTCCGTACTCCGGGACACCCTCATCGGCACCTGGCAGGAGTGGCTCAACGACCTGGGGCGCCGCGTCGACGCCCACCATCAGGGCACCGCCCCGGACGCCGGCAACTGGACCCCCGAGCACTCGGCCTTCCTCGGCAGGCTCGGCAACCGCCTGGCGGCCCTCACCGCCGCGCTCGGCCCCGACGGGTTCTCCCTCCGGCAGGCCGCCGCCGCACTGGACGGCATCGTCCAGGACGCGGCCACCTTCGGGCGCCACCAGGCACTCCTCGCGGGCAACCGGGAGTGGCAGGACGAGAACCGCACCGCGGTCGCCCTCGAACTGGCCGCCGCCCGCCTGCTCGCCACCGCGGCCACCCCGCTGATGCCCCGCTTCGCCTCCCGGCTCGCCACGGCCCTGGGCCTGCCGCGGCCCGAGGCGTGGCCGGACACCGTCGAACTCCTCCCACCCGGAAGCGCCGTCGGCCTCGCGTCCGCCGTCTTCTTCCGGCCCACCCCGGAGACACCCGCCACGGTGTAGCCCCGCCGCCCCGCGAGCCCGGAGCCCCGCCTCCCCCCGCCGGCACACCACCGGCGACACGGGGGCGCGGGGCTCCACCACGACCGTGCAGTCAGAAGCGGTCGGTGCCGAACACGTTCCGCGCCGCCGCCACGAGTTCCCGGCGGGCCGCGATGTGGTTCTCCTTACGTGTCTCCCGGTCGCGGGCGGCGGCCTCCCACTGATGTCGCGTCATGTCGAGGAGGAGAGCCGTGTGGTCGTCGTCGAACCCGGGCAGGCCGCCGAGAGCCTGCTCCGCTTCCACGTACGAGGAAGACGCCGCCCGCTGCGCGGGAGCGACCTGCGGGTCCACCTCCCAGAGGGTCTCGACCGCCTCCCGCGCCCGGACCGCTGCCGCTTCCCCCTGCTTCGCGCGCCTCTGGAGCTCCTTCCAGGCGCGCCTCGCGGGTGCGGCGCGCTGAGCCGTCCAGTACATGCGCCCCACGGCCTTGCGGACGTCGTCGATGGGAACGAGAAGCGCCGCCGGCGCCGCCAGTTCGGCCTCCGCGTGGGCGAGCGTGAACGCGTGCCAGCGCCGCCGGGTCTCGGGTACGGAGTCGGTGCTGTAAAGCTGGTCCGCGGCCTCCATGCATTCGCTGGCGGCTCGCAGGTAGGCCGCCAGCAGCGACCAGCGACGGTCGTAGAGGGCTTGGTGGTGGGTGGCCTCCGCCGCTATCTGCGCGGCCTGCTGGGCGGCCTTGGCCTGGGCCTGACCACCACGTGCCTGGACCCATCCGCCGAGCACCGTACCCAGAGCCGTGCCGCCCACGGCGATGGCGCCGATCAACGCCGAAGTGATACTGGCGTCCATGCCAAACCCCCCTGAAACCCGTCGTCCGTGTAGGTGGCCGTCCACGTGCCGCCACCCGGTATCCGGCGAACGACCCTAGCCGGGCCCCGCGCCCACGCCGACGCGCGTCACCCGACCGCTGGACCGCGTTCTACGGTGTCGCGTGTGACAACAGTGAACCCGAGCGTCGACGCGCTCCTCGCCGACATACCCGCCCTCACGCCCTACGCCCGCAAGGCCACCCTGCTCCGCCCGCGGGCGGGCCGGCCCACCGTGCTCGACAGCCACGTGGGCGGCCCGCTGCTGTGGCCGGCCGAGGAGGAATGGCCGGTGTGCCGGGGCCCGCACATGGTCGAGGTACGGGAGAAGCTCTCCGAGCAGGAGCGCGAAGCCTGGGAGCGGACGGACCGCGCCATGCGCGACCGACGGGCGGGCAAGCCGAACGCCGCGTACGAACTCACCCACGAGGAGGCCGCGCTCCAGTCCCGCATCATGGACGGCGCCGGCGCGCTCGACATGCGCACCTGGGAGCGGATCCGCCGGGTGCCGGCCCCCGCCGTGCCGGGAGTGCCGATGGTCGCGGTGCTCCAGCTCCGCGCGCAGGACGCCCCCACCCTCGACTGGCCGGAGGGCATGGACGTGCTGCAGGTCCTGTGGTGCCCGCAGGAGCACTCCGCCCTGCCCGGGCAGTCGCACTACTGGGGACCCGCCGTCGAGATGCGCCACCGCGCGGCGGCGCGGGCCGCCACCCTGGCGCAGCCCCCCGCGCCGGGCGACGCCGTGGCGGGGTACGTGCCGCGGCCCTGCCTCCTCGACCCGGTCGAGGTGACCGACCTGCCCGACCAGGACGAACTCCCGGACGAGCTGGTGGCCGAGGCCGAGGCCTGGGCGGAGGACCGCGACGCCGAGTACCACCGCGTCCTCTCCTGCCAGGAGGGGTGGAAGGCCGGTGGCTGGCCGAGCTGGCACCTGACGGACCTGATGCGGGTCGACTGCCCGGCCTGCGGCGCACGGAGCCGGCTGTTCCTGACCTTCGACAGCGGCCACGACCCGGACCTCAACGTCGGGCGGTTCGGTGAACTGCGCGTCTTCACCTGCCCGGTGGACGCCGGTCACCCGTTCCGCCTGAACATCCAGTAGCGTCCGGTCGCCGGATCGAGCCCTCGGCCCCGGACGTACGGCGGTCGCCGCGAGGCCCGTGAGGACGACGGCCGAAAGGCAGGCCGGTGCGGAGGAGAATCGCTCCATGCGCATTCTGATCATCACCGCCGGGTCACGGGGAGACGTCGCACCCTTCACCGGTCTGGGGCGGCGCCTGCTGGACGCGGGGCATCAGGTCGCCGTGGCCGCCCACACCGAGTTCGCCGCGCTGCTCGGCGGATGCGGCCTCGACCACCGGCCCGTGCCGGGAGACCCGCGGGAGCTGATCCGGTCCTGGTCCCGGGCCGCCTCACGGGACGAGGTCCGGGCGCTCACGAGGGCGTACGCGGACGGGCTCGCCGACGGTGTGGCGGATGCCGTGGCGGGCGGAGCCGACCTCCTGCTCACCGCTTTCGGGCCGGCACCGCTCAGCCTGGCGGCCGGCGAAGCGTTCGGCATCCCGGTCATCGGCACCTACCTCACACCGGCGTTCGCCACCCGGCACTTCCCGCTGCCCGGCGCGCACCGCACCGGCGACCCGGGGCCGGAGGGCAACCTCGCCGCAGGCCGCGACGTGCTGAAGCGCGCCGAAGGGGTCTTCGCGGGCGCCGTGACCCGCCTGCGCGCCCGCCTCGGGCTGCCCCCCGGCGCGCCCTCGGCCGTGGGGGACCTCCGGCCGGTCTTCCACGGCTTCAGCCCGCTGGTGGTGCCCCGCCCCGACGACTGGCCGTCCCGGGTCGACGTGTCGGGCTACTGGTGGCCCGCGCGGCCGGCCGGCCGCCAGCCCCCGGGCGAACTGGCCGACTTCCTCCAGGCGGGTCCGCCCCCGGTGTTCATCGGGTTCGGCAGCATGGCCCCGGGGGAGGGCGAACGGCTCAGTGAGCTGGTGGGCACGGCCGTGAAGCGGGCGCGGGTGCGCGCCGTGGTGCAGGCGGGGTGGGCCGGACTGAGCGGCCGCGGCGACGACGTCCTGGCCGTCGGCGACGTCCCGCACGACTGGCTGTTCCCCCGTACCGCGGCCGTCGTCCACCACGCCGGAGCCGGTACCACTGCCGCGGGGCTGCGGGCCGGAGTACCCGCCGTGCCCGTACCCGTCATGGCCGACCAGCCGTTCTGGGCCTCCCGGCTCCATCGGCTGGGAGTCGCCCCCCGGTCCGTGCCGTTCCAGGACCTCACCGCCGAAGCCCTCGGCGACGCCGTCACCGCCTGTCTGGCCGAGCCGGCCCTTCGCCGGCGCGCGGCCGAACTCGCCGACGGGATCGCCGCGGAGGACGGCGCCGCTCCGCTGCTCGCCCGGATCGCCGCCATGGAGTGAGCCCGATGAGCGGCTCAGCGGCACAGCGCCATGATCGGGACGCCCGGCGGCCCGGGACGCCGGCGCCCCGGGGCGTGACGCCCGGCGATCACGGTCAGGCGAGGGTGGCGACGCCGATGCCGATGGCGATGAACAGCCATCCGGTGGTCAGCTCCCAGCGGTGGCGGATCGTGGGCCGGGCGAGCAGGGAGCGCAGGCGGGCGGCGACGAGGACCAGGCCGAACCAGTAGACGACGCCGATGACGACGTCCAGGATCCCGAGGAAGAAGATCTGCCGGGTCAGGGAACCGCCGCCGTTGACGAACTGCGGCAGGATGCTGAGGAAGAACAGGGCCGCCTTGGGGTTGAGGACGTTGGTCAGGAAGCCCTGGGTGAAGCCCGACCGCCGACGGCTCCGGGTTGCCCCCTCCTCCTCGGCCGGGGGCGCGGGCTCCGCCGGAGTGCCCGGCACCGGCCCGTCCCCGTGCCGCCGTTCGCGCGCGGCCCGGTGCGCGGCGAGCACCGCCCGTACGCCCAGGCAGACCAGGTAGGCCGCCCCCAGCAGCTTGATGGCGTCGTACACCGCGGGAGAACGGGCGGCGACCACCGACAGCCCGACGGCGGCCGCCAGCATGTGCACGCACAGGCCGGCCTGGGCGCCCAGCGCCGCGGCCCGCCCCTTCGAGGGGTGTTCGGCGGCCGATCGCACCACCACCAGGAAGTCCGGGCCGGGGACCACGTAGGCCACCACCACGACGCCGAGGAAGCCGGCGAGGTCGACCGACATGCGCTCTCCTCCCTCCGCCCCAGGGCGTGTCCGCCGCCGGGGCCGGTTGCCTCCGGGGGCCCCGGCGCGCGCTGCGCCGCGGGCACGGTCAGATGGCCAGGCCCCGTGTGCCGGCCCTTCCGGAGGTCGTACGGGGGCGGATCAGCGTCAGGGCCTTGGGCGTCCCGTACCCGCTGAGGGACGGGACAGGCAGACGATGTCGGCACGGTCCCCGCGTCCTCGAAGGAGAAGAACGGCCCCGTGCGCTCGTGTGCTGGTGGCGCGGAAGGCGCGGAAGGCGCGGAATGCGCGGGTGGCGCACCGGTGCGCCGGTGCGCACGGGGCATGAGATCCGACTTGTGGCGTCATCCCGTCATGCCCGCTTGGGCGGAGACCGTAGCGGTGACACTGCTGAGGAGGGTGTTGTTCACGCCCCGGTGGGGGCGGCGACGACCGCCCGCCGGGCTTCGGCCGGCGACGGCCGTTCGGGCACCCCCAGGCGCTGCTCGGCCCGCCCGCCCCCCGTCGGCGGGGAAGCGGCCGGCGTCTCCCCGGCCCCCCCACGCCGCCCCACCGCCCGCGGAGTGCGTCGTCGAACCGGACGTACGCCGCCCCGCACGGTGTGCCGTACGCGCCGCAGAATCCGTTCGGGAACCGGAAGGGTGAGAAGGCGCATGCGCGACCGTGCCCCCAGGAAGCCATGGAAGAAAGGGTTCCGCTCATCGCGCCGCACGGCCGGCGGCGCGGGCGGGGCCGACGGGGAAGCGGGAGGCGGCACGTGAGAACGCACGTCCAGGCACTGCCTGACGACGACGGCACCAGAATCATCCTGTGCACCGGCGAGTTCGACGTCGTCACCTCCGTCCAGCTCGACTCGGCGCTCGCGGCCGCCGCCGAGGCCCCCGGCGTGTCGCGTACGGTCGTCGACCTCAGCCAGGTGTCCTTCGCGGACTCGACCCTGCTCAACACCCTGGTACGCGGACACCGCACCCAGCACATGATCGTCGCCGGCCCGCTGTGCCCCCAGCTCCGGCGCATCCTGAGGCTCAGCGGCCTGGACACCGCGCTGCGCATCGCCCCCGACCTGCGTTCCACCGCGCCCGCCGACTGACCGCGGCGGCCCCGCCCCGGCGTGAAGGCGCGGCGGCGGGGCAGCAGGGAGGAAAAGCCGTCGGCCGCCCGGCATGGGGGCGGCCGGCGGACCGGGCGGGCCGGAACGGAACGGTGGTTACATGGCGATCGGTGTCCCCGCGAGCGGATCGGCGCCCCGCCGCCCACGCGCCCGGTACGCACGGGCGCTGGCCCGTACGCCGGTCGCCGTCTGGGAGGACGACCTCACCGACTGGGCCGCCGCGCTGACCTACTACGCCGTCCTGGCGGTGTTCCCCGCCCTGCTGGTGCTCGTCTTCGTCATCGCCCTGCTCGGCACCGGGACGCCCCACGAGCTCATCGCGCAGTTCGGCCCGTTCGTACCGAAGGCGGCCCGCCCGGTGCTCGAACAGGTCCTGGCGGGCCGGCAGGAGGGGGCCTCCGTTCCCTGGTTGCTGGTGGTGCTCACCGCCGGTGCCGCGCTGTGGTCGGCCTCCAGCTACCTGGCCGTGTTCCGGCGCGCGCTGCACGCGATGTACGGCGTCCCCGACTGCCGCCCCGCCTGGCGGACGTTCCCCGCCATCGTGCTCCGGGCCGTGACGGTCCTCGCGCTCCTGGTGTGCGGGGTGCTGACGCTGACCGCCGCGGAGCGGGTCGCCCTCGCCATCGGCCGGGGAACCGGGACGGACCGTCAGGTGGCGCTGGTCTGGGCGGGGCTGAAGTGGCCGCTGCTGTTCGTGGTCGTCGTGGCCCTCGTCCTCCTGCTGTTCCGCTCCGGCCCGGCCGAGGCACGCGGACTGCGCGAGACGGTGCCCGGCGGGGCGCTGGCGGTCGCGCTGTGGCTCCTCGCCTCGGTGGGCTTCGCCTACTACACGGCGCACATGGCGACGTACAACCGCCTCTACGGATCACTGGCCGGTGTGGTGGCGTTCCTCGTCTGGCTCTGGGTCTCCCACGTCGTCCTGCTGGCCGGCGCGCAGTTCAACGCCGAACTCTCCTCGGCGGGACGGCCGAAGAGGCCCGACCCCTGCTCCCCCTGAGCACCGGCCGGCCCGTGGACCCGCCGCCTGACGCGTCACTCGTTCGGTGGGTTCCGGCGGTCGGGGTGCATCCCCGGGACCGGTCGGTGTGTCTTCCCGGTAGCGGTCTTTTCGAGCAGCACCACCGCGGCTGCATGTGTGGGAGCGTTGGCTTTGAACAGTAGGAACACCAGTAGGTTCGCGGCTGCGGGCGTCACCGTCTCCGTCGTGCTCACGGCCGCGGCGGGCGCCGTCCCGGCACAGGCGGCGGCAGCGCCAGAGGGACCGGTGCGGGCGGCCCCGGCGCGGCAGCCGTCGATCACCGCCAAGGGCGGCTTCGTGATGAACGCCGGTACCGGCGCCGCCGTGTACGCGAAGGGCGCCGACGGCCGGCTCCCCACCGGTTCCACCGCCAAGATCATGACGGCCGAGGTGGTGCTCGCGCGCAAGGGCCTCGACCTAGACGAGAAGGTCACCGTCCAGATGGCGTACAGCGACTACATCGTCGCCAAGACCGCCTCTTCGGCCAGGCTGATCGTGGGCGACAAGGTCACCGTCCGGCAGCTTCTGTACGGGCTGCTGCTGCCCTCCGGGTGCGACGCCGCGTACGCCCTGGCCGACCACTTCGGCACCGGCAGGACCCGGCAGGACCGGGTGCGGTCGTTCGTCGGCAGGATGAACTCCACGGCCAAGGGCCTCGGCCTGAAGAACACCCACTTCGACTCCTTCGACGGCATCGGCAACGGGAAGAACTACTCGACCCCGCGCGACCTCGCCACGCTCGCCGCCAAGGCGATGAAGAACCCGACGTTCCGCGCCATCGTGAAGACCCGTTCGACGAAACAGCGGGTCACCACCAAGAACGGCGGCCACCGCGACATGGCGTGGACCAACACCAACAAGCTGCTCGGCACCTACCGGGGCGCCGTCGGGGTCAAGACCGGCTCCGGCCCGGAGGCCAAGTACTGCCTGGTCTTCGCCGCCACGCGGGGCGGCAGGACCCTCATCGGCACCGTCCTCGCCTCGTCCTCGGAGGCCAACCGCAACACGGACGCCACCAAGCTGCTGGACCACGGCTTCCGCAACTGACACCGACCGGGGCCCGCCCCGCCCCGGCCGGTCCGTTCCGTCGTGGCACGGTCCGCCGGTCCGGGTGCGTCCCGCCGGGCGCGCCGGCCGGCCCCGGTCCGCACAGGGCCGGCGGGCCGGGCCGGGCGCGTCAGCCCTGGCGGGTCAGTCCGGGCGTACGGGAGTGACGAGGCGCCTGACCGCCTCCACCACGGCCGCCCGGTGCGCCGCCCGCCGCCGCTCGCTCCACGCGGAGCCGTCCGGCTCGGTGGCCGGGCCGCCCGCCGCCGCGAACCACGCCTGGGAGAGGGCCAGCACCAGGGTCAGGATGTCGGCGGGCCGGAAGGCGGGGTCGATCCGCCCCGCGCGCTGGGCGGCGGCGACCGCGTCGATCTTGACGGCGTAGGCCTCGCCCTGCGCGGCCGTGGCCGTGGGGCGCTCGAGCTGCTTCCAGACGACCAGCCGCATCAGCTCCGGCCGGTCGGCCAGGTGGTCGAAGATCGCGCCGGCGTACCCGGGGAGGTCCGTCACGTCGAACGGCACCGATTCGGCGCCTGCCTCCAGGGCCCGCTGCATGACGTGGTCGAAGAGCTCTTCCTTGTTGCCGAAGTAGACGTAGATGAGCCGCTTGTTCGCGCCGGCCGCCTCGGCGATGCGGTCGACGCGGGCGCCCGCGACCCCATGGGCGGCGAACTCGGTGAGCGCCGCGTCGAGGAGCCGGGCCTTGGTCGCGCTGGAGTCCCGTGCCATGACGCTCACCCTAGCAAGTAACTATCTGGTTATTGACAAGCCGGGCGGCGTCGTCCATGCTCGAACTATCCAGTTAGTTACTTAGGAATGGAGCGACCGTCATGCAGGAGCGCGCACTGGGCACCCAGGGTCTGAAGGTCGGAGCCGAAGGGCTCGGCTGCATGGGCATGAGCGCCTACTACGGCGCCACCGACGAGACCGAGGCCCTCGCCACCATCGACCGGGCCCTGGAGCTCGGCATCACCATGCTGGACACCGCCGAGAGCTACGGCCCCTTCCTCAACGAGCGGCTCGTCGGCAAGGCGCTGGCCGGCCGCCGGGAGAAGGCGGTCATCGCCACCAAGACCGGCATCGAGTTCACCGACGGCGGCGACATGCTCGGCCACAACGGCACCCCGGAGTACATCCGCCGGTCCGCGGAGCGCTCGCTGCGCCACCTCGGCACCGACCACATCGACCTCTACTACCTGCACCGCGTCGACCCGAACGTACCCATCGAGGAGAGCATCGGCGCGATGGCGGAGCTCGTCACCGCGGGCAAGGTCCGTTACCTCGGCATCAGCGAGGCCGCCGCGACGACGATCCGGCGGGCCCACGCCGTGCACCCGCTCACCGCCGTGCAGACCGAGTACTCCCTGTTCGAGCGGGGGCTCGAGGGCGACGGCGTGCGCGCCACCCTCGACGAGCTCGGCATCGGCCTCGTCGCGTACTCACCGCTGGGCCGGGGCTTCCTCTCGGGCGCCATCACCATGCCCGACGACTTCGCCGAGGACGACTTCCGCCGTACCGACCCGCGCTTCCAGGGCGAGAACTTCGCCCGCAACCTGGCCGTGGTGGAACAGGTGCGCCGCATCGCCGAGGAGAAGTCCGTCACCCCGTCGCAGCTCGCCCTGGCCTGGGTGCTGCACCAGGGCGCGCTGCCGATCCCCGGCACCAAGCGCCGCCGGCTCCTGGAGGAGAACGCGGCCGCCACGGCCGTGACGATCACCGCCGCCGACATCGCCGCCATCGAGGCCGTCGCCCCCCGGGGCATCGCCGCCGGTGACCGGTACGCGCCCGAGCTGATGTCGTCGCTGAACGGCTGACGCACACCGGGCGGAGACACACCGGGCGGAGGCACACCGCCGGGTGGTGGGCCCCCGGAACGAATGAGTACGAGCGCTCAGGTCCCGGCCCGCCGCCGGCGCGATGATGACGATCACCGACCGCCGGTCGCCCACCGGCGTCGGCGATCGGCCGGGCCCCGGGCCCGGCCGCCTCGTACGCCCGTACCGACAGGAGTCCCGTGCTCAGCCGCATCGCCGCCGCCGTCGTCCCCCGTTTCGGCCGTCTGACGACCTCCGGCGACCCGGGAGCCGTCCCGGGTCCGGCCGTCTTCGTCGCCAACCACACCTCCCTGGCGGACCCGGCCGTCGTGCTGGCGGCGCTCCACCGGATGGGCGTCGAACCGGTCGTCCTCGCCACCGCGGGGCTGTGGCGGGTCCCCGTGCTGCGGCGGCTCCTGGAGCGCGGGGGGCACGTGCCCGTCCACCGCCGTACGGCCCGGGCGGCCGACGCCCTGGACGGCGCCGCCGCCGCCCTCGCGGCCGGCCGTCACGTGCTCGTCTACGGCGAGGGGCGGCTCCCGCACCGCGTGGACCCGGCGGAGGCGCCCCCCGAGGCCTTCCGCAGCGGGCCCGCCCGTCTGGCCGCCGCCTCCGGCGCCCCGATCGTCCCGGTCGGCCAGGCGGGTGCCCGCCGGGTCGCCTCGGGCGGCCGGGGCAAGCAACTGGCCGGCATCCTCACGGCACCCGCCCGGCGCCCCCGGCTGCACGTCCACGTCGGCGCCGCCTTCCACCCCTCCGGCGACGTGCCCGACGCGACGGCGGCCGCCCACCGGGCCGTCACCGCCGCCTGGCGCACCGCGGTGGAGCACCTGGGCGAAGCACCGGCCCCGGCCGCCCGCTGATCGACCGGTCAGCCGGCCGGGCGGGGGAGCCGGTCGTCGAGGTGGTCCGCGTCGTAGCCGAGCCGCTCGGCGAGGGCCCGGTAGCGGTCCCGCCGGGCGCCGGGGACGTGGAGGTCGTACGTGGAGAGGATCTGGAGCAGGAAACGGAAACCCAGATCCGGGTCCACACCGGTGACCACCTCCTCCAGCACCCCCGCCACGTCCCGCACCTCGGCGGCGTCGGTCGCGGCCTCCCGCACCTCCGACAGCACATCGTCCGTCAGGGCGGACCGGGCGGGGGACAGGGAGGGCCGGTAGACGGGGTCCACCTCCGACAGGTACTCCCGGCACATTTCGGCGACCCGCTCCAGCCACGCCCGGCCGTCGGAGTCGAACTCGTCCCCGCCGGTGTAGGCCGATCGCGCGGCGGCGGCGCGCCACAGGGCGGTGACGGCCTCGCCGGACAGCCCGGAGGCCAGCAGCCGCCGCACGTCCTCCAGCAGCACCGCCGCCTGCGTGCCCGGGGTCTCCCCGGCGTCGGCGCGGACGAGGCGCTCGACGTTCTCCCGCACCGTGCCCTCGTACCGCCAGTCCGACCCGTGGAGCACGGCCGCGAGGAACGGCAGGCCGAACCGGCCGGCCGCGAAGTCGCGCCGGCCGGGGGCGAGCGGGGGCCACCGCACGCGCAGTTCCTCGTGAACGGCGACCCCCGGGTAGGCCAGCAGCTCGCCGATCGCCACCAGCCGCCCGTACTGCTCCTCGGCGACCGGTACGGAGTACGCCTTGGCCGCCCGGAGGAAGAGCCGGAACCCCAGATCGGCGTCGGCCTCGCGCACGACCCGCAGCAGCGCGGGGACGATCCCCGGTATGGCCACGCCGCGTCCGAGCGCGGCCGCGGCCGCCTCGACCTCCGCCGCGACGGTCGTGCGCAACTCCTCCTCCGGCACCGTGGGCCGCACCTCGTCCAGAGCCTTCACCTCGTGCGGGCCGCGCTCCGGCGGGCGCGGTGGGCACACCTCCGCGACACGGCGCAGCCATTCCCGAGGGGCGGTGCCCTCGTCGGCCGGGTCGAAGCAGCGCCGTACGGCCGCGAGCCACACGGCACCGAGCACCTCGTCCGGCAGGTGCGAGTCCAGCAGCAGCCGTACGTCCCGGCCGAGCTGGTCGTCCTCGTCCTCGCTCCGTGCCCCGGCGAGGGCGAGCACCACCGGCCCGTCGAGGCGCAGGGCGGCACGGGCGCACAGCGCGCCGGCGAGGCCGCTCAGCCCGAAGTCCTCCGCGTGGTCGTAGTAATGGACCTCGCGCGGATGAGCCATGATCAACCTCCTGTGCGGAACGGGCGCCCCCCGGTGCGGGGGCGCCCGTTCCCATGATCACCGTGTTACGGCTTGTTCGGCAGCGGGAAGGACGTGTAGACGACGTACTTGCCGGTGTGCTGGCCCTGGCCCTTCACCTTCGGCGCGTACCTCAGCACGACCCGGACACTGTTGCTCGCCGCCTCCCCGGCGCGGTCACCGTTCTTGAACCACACCTGCCCGAGCGATCCCTGGCCCTTGAGCTGCCAGTCGAACGACAGGTTGTGGTCCTTCGCGACGTACGGCCTCTTCTTGCCGATCCGCTGCGCCTCCTTCGTCATCCAGTCCGCGAGCCGCTGGGCGTTGTCACCGTTCTTGACCCACTCCTCGACGGCCTGCTTGACGGCACTGGCGGCCGTGGCCTCGTTGGTCCACCGTCCGGCGACGCCGGCGGTCTGGGCCTTCTCCCACATCTCGGCGGCGGACTTGTTGACGTGCTGCGACAGCGTGTGCGCTTCGAGGAGGCCCTCGTCCCGGACGATGTCGGTGCAGTTGTGGACCAGCACGCCACGCGCCCGCTCGCCCTCGGGGCGGACGTAGAACGTGTGCGGACCGTCGACCGTGAGGTCGAACACGGCGCGCGGCGCCAGGCCGGACCGGTCGCGCAGCGCGGTCACGGTCTGCTCCAGGCCCTCCGGGGTGCGCAGCCGGTCACCGACGCGCAGGCCGGCGGCCGTGGTCCAGCCGCGGCCGAGGACGAGGAGGCGGTGCCCGGCGGTGGTCGTGAGCCGTCCGCCGGCAGTGTCGACGTCCACCAGGCGCTCGGTGTCGTGCCGGAAGGTGTCCGTCACGTCCTGGGCGCGCAGGCGACCGGTCGCCGGGTCGGTCGCCAGCACCCGGTCGCCGACGCGCACGTCGCGGATCGGGCGGTGCGAACCGTCCGCCATGAGGACCCGTGTGCCGCCGGGGAAGCTGTTCCGTTCGCAGGCGACGAACACGTCCTCGTAGACGTCGACCGTGTGCTCGAGGCGGGCGACCGTGGCGGGGTCCATGCCCTCCAGGGACTTCAGGGTCTTGAACGCCTCGCGGACGCCGACGCCGGTGTGCAGCGAGGCGTTGACCGCGTGGAGCGCGTCCCCTATCGCCTTGAACGCCTTGCCGGGGATGAACCAGGTCGCGGCCCAGGCGCACCCGGCCCAGCTTCCCGACTCGCCACCCGGGGCGATCTTCTTGGCGCACTCGATGAAGTCACCGAAAATGATCTCCGTCGGGTTGATGCCCGAGTTGAACTCGGCCATCGTCAGGGTGTGCGTGACCTCCTGTTTCTGGTCCTTCAGCACGGCGGGGCCGAGGTAGACCGTGGACGAGGACGGGCAGCCGTACTGCGTGGCCGGCAGGTCCTCGGCCGTGCACAGGTAGAGGTCGATGTAGGCGGTGAAGTGGAGGACGGCCGTGATCACGCAGTCACCGGTGTGGATGATCGCGTCGCAGTTCTTCTTCTGCTTGATCTCCGGCTCGCCGGTCGGCTCCATGCGGTCGACGACGTAGAAGACGTTGCCCTCTCCGGTCGTCGCACCGCTGGTGATCCGGTCGTTCTTGCTCTTGGCCTCGGCCCTGTCGGCCGCTTCCTGGGCCTCCTCGGCGTACTTGAGGGCGTCCTTGGCGGCCTGCTCGGCCTCGGTGGCGGCGGCGTCGGCGCGGGTGGCGGCGGCGCGTGCCTCCTTGGCGGCCTGTTCGGCCCGGGTCGCCGCCTGGCGGGCTCCCTCGGCGTCGAGGGCGGCCTGGTCGGCCGAGGCTCGGGCGTCCTTGGCGTACCCCTCGGCGCGTCCGGCGGCCTTGTCGGCGGCGGCCGCGTCCTCCGCGGCCTTCCTGTCGTACTCGACGGTCCGGGCCAGGGAGGCGGTGGCCGCCGAGGCGGCGGCCGCGGCGTCGGCGGCGTGGCCCAGGGCCTCCTTGGCGTAGCCACGGGCGTCCGCCGCGTGGGCGGCGGCGTTGGCGGCGTGCACGTATGCCTGCTTGGCGTCCCCGGTGGCCGCGTCCGCGAGGGCCTTGGCGGCGGCCGCCTCGTCCTTCGCGTTCTTGGCGTGGGCGTCGGCGACGGCCTTCTGCTGTTCGGCGATCGTCTTCGACGCCTGACCCGTCAGGACCACCAGCCCCGCCGTGGCGTCGGTGGTGACGTACGGCGAGCCGAGCTGGATCGCGTCGTTCGCGGGCTTGGCGACCTGTGCGGCCGCGGTGCCGGCGTCCACGGCCGCCTGGGCGGTGACGTGGGCGAAGCCGGCGGCCTTGGCCGCCGCGGCCCGGGCGTTGGCGGCCTCCTTGAACGCCGCGTCGGCCTGGGTCCTGGCGGTCTTCGCCTGGCGCCCGGCCTCGTCGGCCAGGGCGACGGCCGTCTTCGCCTCGGCGGCGGCGTGGTCGCTCGCCGCGATGGCGTCGGCCGCGGCGCTGGTCGCGGTCCGTACCGCCGCGTCCGCCTTCAGCTTCGCCGCCTGGGCGTCGTCGGCGTTCGCGCGGGCCCGCCCGGCGGCCGCCTCGGCGCGGGTCGCCGCGGCGTCCGCGTCCGCGGCCGCGCGGGTCGCCAGGTCGGCCTCCCCGCGTGCGGCGCGTGCCGCCGCCTCGGCGTCGTCGGCGTGCGCCGCGGCGGCGTCGGCCGCGGCCCTGGACTCCTGGGCGTTGCCGTCGGACTCGTGGGCCTGGGCGTACGCCTCCTTGGCGGCGGCCTTGGCGGCGGCGGCGTCGGCGCGCTGCTCGGCCTCCCACGCGTCGTCGCGCTTGGCCTTGGCGTTGTCACGGGCCTTGACGGCGGCGTTCTTCTTCTGGACCGCGGTGGCCTCGGAGGACTCGGCCGCCTTCTTGGCGTCCTCGGCCTTGACGGCCTGTGCCTCGGCGTTCCGCCTGTGCTGGTCGGCCTCGGCCTGCTTGGCCGCCGCGGTCTCCTTCTCCGCCTTCGCCGTGGCCTCCTCGGCCTCGGCGGCGAGCCGCTTGGCGTGCGCCTCCGCGGCGGCGGCCTTGGCGCTGCTCTCGGCCTTCAGCGCCTCGGCCAGCTTCGCCTGGGCGGTCTCCTTGTCCTTCTTCGCGTTGTCGCGGTGCACCTTGGCCGCGTCCGCGGCGGCCTTGGCCTGCAACTCGGCCGTGTGCGCGGCCTCCTTGCGGAACTCCGCCTTCGACTGGGCGGCCTGGGCAAGCGCGCGCTGGGTGATGGTCTGGCTGTCCCCGGCGGCGGCCCGGGTGGCGGCCTCGGCGGTCTCGCCGGCCTTCACCATCGCGTCGAGCGCGGCGGCGACGCCCTTGGTGACCTGCGCCTTCTGCAACCCCACCAGGAGGCCGCGGCCGCGCGGCGCGCCGTTCTTGTCGGCGATGGCGTACGCGGCCTGAACGGCGGCGTCGGAGGCTGCGGCGGCGGCCTTGGCGGCGGTGGCCTGCTGCTTGAGGAGGGCGAGCTGCTTCTTGACGCCCGCCTGGGCGTCCGCGATGCCCTTCGCCGCCTGGTCGAAGTGGGCCTTGGGCTGGACCTCGCCCTTGTGACCGGACGGCTTGATGGTGAGCTTCTGCGGGCCGGTGGCGTTGCAGGTGGCCAGCAGCGCGTCCTTGCCGGGGTCGTACGAGGGGAAGTTCAGGCACTTGCCCGAGCCGGCGTGCTTCAGCGCCGTGGTGGCACGCGGGGTGTACGCCCAGGTCTGTGCCGGCGAGCTGTTGCACGTGGCGATCTGGATCTTCGTGCCGTCCGCCTTGCCGTTTCCGGCCACGTCCAGGCACTTGAAGGACTTGGTGTTGCGCAGGTGCAGACCGTGGTCGTCACCCTCCAGCGTCCACCCTTGCGCGGCGCCGCCGTTGCAGGTGTAGACCTGGACCGGGGTGCCGTCGGCCGTTCCGCCGCCCTGGACGTCCAGGCACTTGCCCTTCGCCGCCTGGAGTTCGATCGTGGCCGGGGCGTCGCCGATCCAGCCGACGCCGCCCGCCGACCAGTAGTCCTGCCAGCGGGTGAGGTGGTCGGCGACCCATGAGTGGCCCAGCATCTGGCCCAGGGACTCGGCACCGGTGGCCAGTGCCTTGGTGGCGTCCTTGCCGGCGTTCACCACCTGGTCGCGCTGGGTGGCCTGGGACGCGATCTCCTGCTGCCACTCGGTGGCCGCCGTCGCGGAGATCTCGCCGAGGACGCTGTTCGGGTCGAGCGCGTCACGCCAGGCACAGGTCGAGTACCGGGTCTTCATGTCCTCGACCGCGACCCGGAACTCCGCGGTGCCCGGCGCGGGGGCGGTGCGGGGGAAGCCGCCGGCGGAGAGGAACAGCCGCGCGTTGTCGGCGCCGGTGGGCTCGAAGGCGGCGTCCTTCAGCCACGTGAAGCCCTCGTGCTCGGCGACGTCGCGGTACCAGTCGGTGCTCGTCGTGGAGTCGGGGTCCTTGCCGTAGAGAGGGGTGCCCACATCGATGACGGCCTTGCGGGTCTTCTGGTCGGCCCTCGGGGTGGGGTCCTCGTAGAAGTCGCTCTCGTTCTTCCAGAACCGGTCCGCGATCCACGAGGTGAGTCCGGTCTGGCTGTGGAAGTCCTGCCCCTCGCGGATGCCGGGGGGCCAGTGGAAGGTCGCGTCGTTGACGCCGGCCGGAGTCGTCAGCCCGGCGAGGGGCTTCTTCCAGCCCTCCCGGAGGGCGAAGATGCCCTCCAGTTCCTTGTCGGCGGCGGCCTTGTCCTTCGCGTACGCCTGGGAGAGCGGCGTTTCCTGCCAGTGCTTGCGGTCCGCCAGCACGTGCAGCTTGTCGGCAGGCTGGTTGAGTCCGTCCTGGGCGGTGGCGGCCATGGCCGGGCCGCCCAGACGCAGGACGTCGGCCATCAGGCACTGGTCCTGCCGCAGTTGTTCGGCGGCGGTGTCCTCGTACCAGTCGTAGGAGTTGCCGGCCGGTTCGGCCCGGTCGAGGAGACCGGGCTGCGCGGCGGGGCCGCCGACGACGGCCATGGCCACGACGGCGGTGACGGCCGGGGTGAGGAAGCGGGATCCTCTGGTGCCGGGTCTGGACGACCCTGATCTGGGACGCAAAGCGGGTCCCTTTCTCCGTTCGGGGAAGAGGCGGGCCGGAGGGCCGTCGGAGGAGCGGAACGGTGTGGACCGGAGTGGCGTCAGGCCCGCGCGGGCACGGCGCGGGCCCGCCCGGAGTGCGCGGGCAGCGCGTATGAAGGCATGACGGCGAACCCCTCCCCGTACCGGCGACGGTGTTCCCCCGGCCGCCGAAATGACAAGCGTCCGCCGCCGACTGGTCAAGATCGGCCGAACGCGGCGCCCACCTTAGGCACAGGCCTGACACAGGAGGAACGTGGAGTGACGCAGATCACAAATGAGTGAGGGTCTGCCGCCGGGCTCCCGTCTGCCGTGCCGCGACGGCGTCGTGCGCTTCCGCACCACCCGGGCGGCCGGCGTGACGGCCGCTCCGTCTCCCGGGGGCGGTGGACACCGCCCCGCGTCGGGGTGCCCAGGCCCTGTCGCCACGGTGAGCGGCGATCCCCCCGTGTAGTGGAATATTCAACGACTGTGGTGGGTTGACGGCCTCGAAGGAGGTCGCACGTGGACACGACGTACTACGACCACGGAACACCGGCCGACCGCTGGGAGCGGGCGCTGATGTTCTTCGAGGCCAAGGAATACGCCACCGCCGCACACGTCCTGCGCGGACTGGCGGACGAGGTCCCGGAGCAGACGGCCCCCCGGCTGCTGCTGGCGCGCGCCTACTACCACTCCGCCCAGCTGCGCCGCGCGGAGACCGAGCTGCGCGCACTGGTCGAGCGCGACCCGGTGGAGCATTACGCCCGGCTCCTGCTCGGCCGCACGCTCGAACGGCAGGGGCGCCACGCGGACGCCGCGCCCCACCTCCGCCTCGCCTCGGCGCTCGCGGGCGACTTCGACGAGCCCCGGCCGTAGGGGCGTGTTCCGAAAGTCCCGTCCGGCCTGCCCCGTCCTCCGGGCGGACGACACCACTCTCGGCACGCGTCCTGGCTCGCCACACCGGGCGCCCGTGACCGACTCCCTGACGAGCCGTTGACACGGCAGGACGCCCAGCCGCCCCCGGGCCGTGCCCAGGGGGCGGCCGGTGAGGGTGGTGAGGGGCATCTCCGCAGCTCGTCTGCGGTGCGGCCCACCATTGAGGACACAACCTGTCCGCAAGGAACCCTAGAGTCCTCTTATCAGCCGCGAGACGGGCAAAGGGAGCGGATATGACCGACATCCGGAACATCGGGATCCTCACGGGCGCGCACGACTACCTGCGAGAGGCGGTCGCGGCGGTCCCGCAGCGGGCGTGGGGCGCGCCGACGCCGTGCAGCCGGTGGACCGTGCGGCAGGTGCTCAACCACGCGCGCATCGACCAGGAGGCGTACGGACTCGTCCTCACCGGCGGCAGCCCGGACCAGGACCCCTTCCAGCCGGCTGACGCCCTCGACGGGGACCCACTGGGCGAACTGGACAAGACCCTGCGCACGGTGGCCGACGCCTACACCCGACTGCCCGACGGCACCGAGCAGGTGCCCACCCCGCTCGGGCCGCTGCCGCTGCCCCTCGCGCTGTCGGCGGCCGCGATGGACGCGGCCGTGCACGCCTGGGACATCGCGGTCGCCGTCGGCCACGGGCGGGCCCTGGACGCCGAACTCGCCGAGGGCATCCGGCCGGCCGCCCGGCAGCTCGTCGACCACCTCCGCGACGCCTACCACGTCTTCGCCCCGGCCCTCCCCGTACCGGCCGCGCACGACCCGTCCGAGGCGCTCCTCGCCTTCCTGGGCCGCGACCCCCACTGGACCCCGCCGGCCCGCTGAGCCGCCGCATGCCGGCGGTGAACGCGGAAAGCCCCGCCGGAGTCTCCGGCGGGGCTTTCCGTCGCGGACGTACCGCGGGGTGCTACTCGAACGTCACCGAGAAGCGCTTGGACTCCTCGCGTGGCCGGTCCCGCTCCTGCACTTCGAGCAGAAGGTCACGGATCCGGTCGAACGCCTCCTCGCCCAGCGCGGCCCGGCTGCGGTCCGCGTCCTTCCAGACGAGTTCCACCGGCCGTTCGACGTCCGTCGTCAGCCGGTCCCACAAGGCGCTCAGGTTCCCCCCGTAATAGGGACCGAAATCCAGAGCCCGGGACAGCAACCCGTGGACGTCGGACACGGTGCGGACGGCCGCACCCTCGATGACGACCCTCATGACCCTCACTTCCAGTTGGGGAGCAGGACGAAGCTCTTGTAGTGGTCGAACGTCACGTAGGCCAGTCCGTCGTCCGAGAACACCAGCCGGGTACCCGGCTGCTTGGACCGCTTCATCGTATTGGTGAGTCCGATGTCGGCTTCGTACCACGTCCTGCCCGGGTAGTCGGGCAGCAGCCCGTCCTTGTTCTCGAAGATGTCGCCGCCGATCTGGCCGTCCTTCAGGTGGTTGCCCAGGGCCTTGCCCTCTTCCCAGCCGGCCGCCCTGGCCTGGTCCTTCGTCACGTAGTGGCTGGGCAGCTTGCCGGTCTTCTTCAGGCTCTCGATCAGCTCGTTCGCCATCTCGGCGGTCTTGAGCGCGGCGCCGTAGAGCTTGCAGGTGGAGTTGTGCGCCAGGACAGGAGCGGTCCCCGCCAGCACGTAGTACGTGTGCAGGTCGTCGACCGTCAGGTTGTGCACCCGCTGCGTCCCGCTCCAGGCACGGACGGAGACGAGTTCCCTCGTCGTGCCGTCGGGCGTGCGCAGCAGGTCACCGGCCTCGAGGTCGTCGGCGTCCACCCACGCGTGGCGGTCGGCCACCCAGAAGGGGTGCCCGTCCGTGGCCGTGAGGGTGCCGGTGGCGTTCCCGGCCGCACCGTCGGTGTCGACCGTGAGCTCGCGGAGGGACTTATGCCCCTCGCCGGTGATCAGACGCGTGACGACGCGCCCACCGGTCTCACCCGAGGCGGGGTCGGTCGCCAGGACCCGGTCCCCGGCGCGTACGTCCTTGATCCGCTTGTACGTGCCGTCGGCCATCAGCACCCGGGTCGTCGGCGTGAAGCTGTTGCCGGGGTCCGGGCACGGGGGGTTCTTGCGCAGCTTGTCGATCAGCTCCTGGCTCTTGGAGATCATCTTCTTCGCCGCGGCCGAGTTCTCGAGGAAGTCGTCGAGCCCGCCCACGATCTTGACGAGGGCCTTGGTGATCGCCGGGGTCTCCTTGATGACCTTCAGGGCCTTGCCCCAGGGAAGGGCACCGACCACGGCCCAGAAGCAGCTCTCGAAGTTGCCCTCGCTGAAGCACTTCTTGATGTCCTCGAAGAGCAGGTCGACGATGATCTGCCCGCCGTTCTCGATGAGGAAGTCGAGAATGTCCTTGTCCGCGAGGGCACGGGCCTTCTCGTAGTCCTCCGGGGAGATCCCGGCGGCCTTGAGCGCCTCGAGTTCCCAAGGCGTCAGCTTCGAGGTGCTGCCCTTCTGCTCGGCCGCCTTCGCCGCCGCCTCGCGGGCCTTGCGGTCCTGTTCGCGCTGGTACTCCTCGGCCTTCTTCGCGGCCTCGTCGGCCTCGCGGGCGTAGGTGTTGGCGTTCTTCGCCGCCGCTTCGGCCGATTTGGCGTGGCCCTCGGCGGACTCGGCGAACTTGTTCGCGTCGGCGGCGTCCTTCTCCGCCTGGGCGGCGGCGCCCTGGGCGACGCTGGCCTCGTGCTCGGCCATGCTGGCCGCGCTGTTGGCGGCCACCGCGTGGTTGTCGGCCTCCGCCGCGGCGCCCCGGGCTCGGGCCGCCTCCGCCTCGGCCTGGTTGGCGGCGTTACGGGCGGCCGTGGCGTCCGCGTAGGCCTGGGTGGCGGCCGAGCGGGCGAGCTTCGCGTCGGCCTGGGCCTGGGCGTCCGCCTGGTTGGCGCGTGCGGCGGCCGCCCGGGCCTTGGCGCTCTCCTCGGCCGCCTGCGCGGCCGACTTCATGGCGGCCGCGGCGGAGCGCGCGGCGTTCGCGGACGAACGCGCCGCGTCGGCGGCGGCCTTGAACGCCGGGGCGACCTGGGCGTTGGCCCGCTTGGCCGCGGCCTCGGCGGCCTCGGCGGCCTTGACGGCCTCCGCGGCCTTGGCCTCGGCGGAGGCGACCTGCTCCGCGCCCATCTCCTCCGCCGCCGCGGCGACCGCCGCGGCGAAGTCGGCGTCGACGTCCTTGCCGGCGAACGGCGCGGTCATCGTGATGGCCGTGTTGGCCGGCTCGGCGATACCGGCGGCCGTGCTGCGGGCCGCGGCCGACGCGGTGACGGCGACGGTCGCCTGGACGCGTGCCATGGCCGCCTCGCGGACGGCGCCCTGCGCCTCCTCCTTGGTGCGGTTCGCGGCCTGGAGGGAGTTGTTCGCCTCCATGGCGGCCAGCCCCGCGAGCCGGGCGGACTCGTGCGCGGCGATACCGGCGCGGGCCTCCTGGGCCGTGGCCTCGGCGGCCTTCTGGTTGGCGCGCTGAGCGGCCGCGTGGGTCAGGGCCGCCTCGGCCTCCGCCTTGTTGGCGGCGGCGTTCGCGGCGGCTGCGGCGGCCTCGGCCTTGTTCGCCGCGGCGTTGGCGCGTGCGGCGTGCGCGGTGGCCTCGGCGGCGGCGGCCCGGGCCCGGGCGGCCGCGCCCGCGGCCTCCGTGGCGGCCGAACGCGCCCGTACGGCCGCACCGCCGGCGGTGTCGGCGGCGCTGCGGGCCTGACCGGCCGCGGCGCCCGCGGTGTCGGCGTCGGCGCGGGCCGCGTCGGCGGCCGCCCTGGCCACACCGGCGTCCACCGTGCCACGGCCGGAAGCGGCGATCGCCTCGGTGGCCTTGGCGCGGGCCTCCTTCGCCTGGTGGTTCTGCTCCGCCTTGAACGCGGCGTTGCGGGCGTTTCGGGCGTTGGTCTCCTCCGCCTGCGCCTTGCGGTCCGCCTCCGCGGCGATACCGTCCTGACGGGCGGCGTCCGCCCGCGCCGACGCCGCCGTCGCGGCGGCGGCCTGCGCCTGGGCCCGGGCGGCGGCGGCCGTACGGGCCTCGGCCTCGGCACGCGCGCGTGCCGCCGCGGCGATGTCCCGCTCCCGCTCCGCGCGGGCCCGGGCGGCAGCCGCCAGATCCCGCTCACGCTCGGCGATCACGCGCTGCTCGGCGGCGATCCTGGCCTGGCGCTCGGCCTCGATGCGCGCCTCGCGGGTCTTGCGGGCGTGCTCCCAGGCCTCCTTCTCGGCCTGCTCGGCCGCCAGCCGGGCGTCCTTGGCGCGGGCGGCGGCGGTCGCGGCGATCTTCGCCTGCTTGTCGGCGGCCTCGGCCAGCCGGGCCGCGGCCTTGGCGTGCTCCTCGGCGTTCGCCCGCCACTTGGCGGCCTGCTGCGCGTGCAGCTCGGCCTGGTTCTTGGCGTTCAGCCCCGCCGCGTCGGCGGCGGTGGCGTCCACCGCGTGCTTCGCGGTGGCGGCGGCCTTCGCGGCGGCGTCCGCCGCGCCGGCGATGCCCGTGGCCACCTCGGACCACTGGACGCCGTGCTCCAGGCCGGTCTCCACCAGAACGTCGGCCTGCACCTTGGCCTGGGCCGCGGCGACCTGGGCCGCCTTGGCCGCGTCCTCGGCGTACCCGACCTGACGGGCGACCTCGGTCTTGACGGGGTCGTAGTTCGACAGGCGCTTGCCGGCCCGGTCGGCCGCCAGCAGCCGGTCCGCCTCGCGCGCGGCCGAGGCCGCCGACGACATGGCGTTGGACGCGGTCTTCAGGGCCTTGACCGCGTCACCGTGGGCCGCGATCAGCTTGGTGCGGGCCTCGGCGGCCACGGCCGCCTTCCGGGCCAGCTCACGCAGCTTCTCGGCGGCCTCCTGGGCCTCCTTCTGCGCCTTCTCGTGCGCGGCCCGGTCATCGGCGTCCTGCTGCGCCGCCGCCTGGTAGCCCTTCTCCAGGAACTCGGCGATGACCTTGTCGTCCTTGGACTCCAGCGCCGCCAGCGCGGCCCGCTTCACCGCGGGGCCGCCCACCGACGCCAGCATCTCGACGCGCTTGCGGTTCTCCTCCGCGCGCTTGGCCGCGTTCTGCTTCTCCGCCTCGTCCCGCTGCTTGGCGATGTCCGCGCCGAAGGCGAGGAAGTCGGCGCGGTCCTGCGCCGTGCCCTTCAGGACGCGCTCGACCTCGGCGTTGAAGAACGGGCCGCCGGTGCCCCGCAGCGCCTCGATCCGGCGACGGTTCGTCCCGTCGACGTCGGCCCGCTTGTCCTTGGCGCGCTTGCGCGCCTCGGCCTCCCCGTGCTCCAGGAACTCGCGGATGGCGTTCGGGTCGGTGCTGGCCAGCGCCGCCTTGGCGGCCTCGCGGACCTCCTCCTCCTCGTCGAACTCCGCGAAGTCCTCGACCAGTTGACGGTCCCGCTCGTCACTGATCCGGTCCAGCTCGGACGTGGCGGCGGGCGCCGTGCCACCGGGCTTCGGTGCCAGTGCCGCAGCGAGCCGGTCCATCGACTCCAGCGTCCGCGTCAGCGACGCGTTCTCCTCGCGTACGGAGGTCGCTGCCGCGGCCTCGCCGGTGACGGTGCCCAGCACCGCCACGGCGATCGCCGCGGACACGGCCTTCCGTACGTGCGCGGCCACGCGTACGCGTGACCCTCCGGCCCTCGGCCGGAACCTTCCCCTCACGGGAAACCCCCCTGAAAAAGTGGAAAAAGAAACCCCCGCCCCGGTCAACGGGCGGGGTGGCCGGATGCGGTTCGGCCGGCCCGGTCACGGGCCGGCCGAACCGTCCGGGTCAGCCCCGGGTGCGGCTCTCGCCGTCCTGGGCGCGGTCGAACATCGCCTTCCAGAAGGCCGCGGCGCTCTCGGCACCGGCCTGCTCGCCGGCCCAGGCGTCCTGGTTGCTCTCGGCGGTGCCGGACATCACCTTCCAGAGCTGCTCGGCCGACTCGCGGGACAGCGTGGCGATGGCCCGCCAGTTCTCCGCCTGGGCGGCCGCGGCCGCCTGCTCGGCCTGCCAGGCCCGCTGCGCCGCGCCGGCGTGCTCGGACACGGCCTTCCAGGCCCGCTCGGCCTCGGCGCGGGCCGCCGCCGCGTCGGCGGCGTCCTTGACCGCCGCCTCGGCCGCCGTGGCCTCCCTGATCAGCAGGGTCAGCGTGTGATGGCGCGCCGCCTCCGCGTCGGCCACCCGGGTCCGGTACGCCTCCAGGTCCAGCGCCGCGCCGGTCGCCCAGCCGTAGCCGAAGAACTCCGCCACGTCCGCGTCCGAGGAACCCGGCCGCAGCGCCCACTGCGCCGCGACCCGCACCTGCTCGCCGGGATCGCGCTCAGCGAGGCCGCCCACGAAGTCGCGGTCCTTGGCCGCGACCTCCAGCCGCTGCTGCTCCCCGGCCTCGCGCGCCGCCCGGTCGCGCCGCTGGGCCTCTGCGTACCCGGTCCGCACGAACGCCGCCTGCTCGGCGACGCTCCCCTTCAGCGCCCGCTGGGCGGCGGCCCGCACCTCGGGGGAGAACCCCACCGTGTGCGTGGCGACCACCCGCTCGCAGAACGCCTTGTTCCGGGCACGGGTGTCCCGCGCCCGCTGCTTCGCGTAGTCGAAGCCGCCGCCGGGCGCGAGCCACTCCAGGAGCGCCTCGTCCCCGCGGGTGCTCCGCAGCGCGTTCCACGCCGACGTCCGCACCTCGGCGGCCGGGTGCGTCTTCGCCATCGACGTCACCCGCCTGCGGGCCTCTTCGACGGCCGCGGCCAGTTCCGGCGACAGCGTCCGCTCCGCACGGCCGTCCGACGGACCGACGGACGCGGGCGCCCCCGCCGAGGGCGGTGCGGCACCCACCACGGGTGCCTCCGCCCACGCCGGCGCCACGGCCCCGGCCACGATCCCGCCGGCCAGCAGGCCGGCCGTCACCACACGCGCACCCCACCACTGACGACTCAACTCAAACCCCCTTGGAAGAACATCACTTGTGTCCGCAGCCGCGGAGGGGCAGGGCCGTACGGCCGGCCCTGCCCCTCCGCGACGCTCGACGGGGCACGCCCCGCGCGCCCCTCACGGCAGGCTCACTTGGCCTGCTGGACCTGCCACAACTGGGCGTCGCTCCGGTTGCAGGTGTAGAGCTGGGTGTTGACGCCGTTGTCCTTCTTGGCGCTCGGTACGTCCACGCACATGCCGTCGGCGTGCATCGGCTGGAGCTCGTACAGCTTGCGCACGGGGTCGACGAGCAGGATCCGCCAGCGCTGGTGCTCGCCCTGTCCGCACGCGAACTGCTGGACGACGGCACCGGGCTTGTCGCTCTTGCCCTGCACCTCCAGGCACTTGCCGCTGAGGACGGAGCGCAGCTCGAAGCTGCCGCCCGTCATGGCGACGGCGTTCCACTTCTGGCCGTTCGCGCCGTTGCAGGTCCACTGCTGGACGTCGATGCCGTCGGTGGTCTTGGCGCCCTCGACGTCCAGGCACTTGCCGCTGTGGGCGGCCGCGAACTGCACGGTGGTCTGCGGCTGCCGGGCGCGGGCCACGGCCTCGGCGGCTCGCGCGGCGGCGGTGAGGGCGGCTTCGCGTGCCGCTTCGTCGTCGCCGGCGGCCTGGCGAGCCCTCTCGGCGGCGGCTCGGGCGGCGGCCGCCGCAGCGGCGGCCTCGGTGCTCTCGTCGGCCTGTACGGCGGTCGCGGTGCCGGCCAGCACGGCGACGGTGGCGCCCACGGCCAGGGCGGTCCGGATGATCCGGGACATGATGGGCTCCGTTTCCTTTCGCGGGTTCAGGGGGATCACGCGGCCGTGACCGGCTCGAGGCGCCACTTCTGGGCGGCCGAGCCGTTGCAGGCCCAGAGCTGTGCGGCGGCGCCGTCGTCCTTGCTCGCGGAGGCGATGTTCAGGCAGCGGCGGGAGTCGGCCGGCGTGTGGGCGGGCCGCAGCTCGTACAGCTCCTTGGTGATGTCGACCATGGCCAGGCCCCAGCGCTGGTGCTGGCCCTGACCGCACCAGAACTGCTGGACGATCGCACCGGTCTTGGTCCCCGCGGCCTGCACCTCGAGGCACTTTCCGGAGTGCTTGGGCTTCAGCTCGAAGGTGCCCGCCCCGGTGGCCACCATGTCGAACTGCTGGTTCTCGGCGTCGGCGACGCACGCCGACTGGACGGCGTCGGCACCGTTGCGCAGGCTGGCCTTGCCGATGGTGAGGCACTGGCCGCTGTGCTCAGCCTTGAGCCGTACGGTCATGGGCGCGGGGACCGTCACGGCGGCCGCCGCGGCGGCGGCGGCCGCGGCGTTGGCGGCGGCCGCGGCCGCGGCGGCGCGGGCGGCCGCGGCGGCGCTGGTCGCGGTGTCCGCCGGAGACGTGGCGGCGGCGGTGGGCTCGTCGGCGACGGCGGCGGGCACACTGCCCGCGAGCGCGACGGCGGTGGCGCCGACGGCCAGGACGGATCGAATGATCCGGGACATGAGGTGGGTTCCGTTCTTCTCAGATCTGAGGAAAAGGACTCGGCGGGACGGTCAGCGCGCGAGGGGGGTGACGATCTTCCAGGTGGCGTCCTGGGCGAAGTCCTTCTCGACGTCGAAGCGGTTCTTGGCGGACTTGTTGGCGA
>NZ_JBVKAH010000003.1:0-793990 GCF_055598725.1 Streptomyces sp. NPDC039423 | reverse complement strand
TGTCCGCCGCGTCCAAGCAGGCGGACCGGGAGGACGGCACCTGGATCGTCGTTCCCGCGCTCAACGGCCAGCCCGGCTGCTGGTCCTTCGAGTCCTCCCGCAAGCTCGGCCACTACCTCACGCACAAGGACCTCAGGGTCAAGATGGCCGCCGGTGACAACAGCGCCCAGTTCCGCAAGGACGCCACCTGGTGCGCCAAGAAGGGCCTGAGCGGCACCGGCACCTCCTTCGAATCGGCCGGCCAGCCCGGACGCTTCCTGCGCGAGTACTACGGCGACCTGTTCGTCGCCAACAAGTCCGCCAAGAACCGCTTCGACGTCGAGAAGGACTTCGCCCAGGACGCCACCTGGAAGATCGTCACCCCCCTCGCGCGCTGACCGAGCGGGAGGCGGCCACCCGCGTACACGCGCGCCGGCCGCCTCCCGCCGGGCCCTCTCCCTTCAGACCTGAGAAGAACGGAAGCACCCCATGTCCCGGATCGTCCGATCCGCCCTGGCCGTAGCGGCCGGTGTCGCCGCGCTCGCCGGCGGCGTGACCGTGGCCGTCGCCGACGAGGCGCGCCCCCAGCCGACCCCCGCCGCCACCACCGTCTCCACGGCCACCGTGAACGCCGGTGATGCCAGGGCCGCCGCCACCGCGGCCTCGACGCCCTCGGCCGTGCAGCTCAGGGCCGTCCACAGCGACAAGTGCCTCACGACGCCCGACGCCAGCCTCCGCAACGGCGTCAACAGCGTCCAGTCGACCTGCGTCGCGGACGCCGAGAACCAGCGCATCGACATGGTTCCCACCGGCGCCGGCACCTTCGAACTGCGCTTCGGGCACAGCGGCAAGTGCCTGGACGTGGAAGCCGCCGGCACCACGACCGGCACGGTCGTCCAGCAGTGGTGGTGCGTGGGCAAGCCGAACCAGCACTGGCGCCTGGTGATGGTCGACATCACCAACGAGCTGTACGAGCTGCGGCCCGCCCACACGCCGGCCGGCACGAACCGCTGCCTGGACATCGCCTCCGCGAGCAAGGACGACGGCGCGGTCGCGCGGCTGTGGGCCTGCAACGGCACGCCCGCCCAGCAGTGGCGCATCCACCCCGTCACGGCCGCCTGAGCCCCCGTACCCGCGAGAGAAACGGATCCCCACATGTCTCGGATCATCCGGGCCGTCCTGACCGCGGGCGCGGCCGTCGCCGTCCTCGCCGGTACGGCCACCGCCGTCCAGGCGGACGGTGACCCCGGCACGCCGACCGCCTCCGGCACCGCCGCCGAGGCGGCGCGCGAGGCCGCGGCCGTCGCCGCCGCCGCGAAGGCGGAGGCCGCCGCCCGCTTCAAGATGGCGCAGCAGGTCGTCACCCTCACCGCCGCCCACAGCGGCAAGTGCCTCGAGATCGAGGGCGGCAAGACCACGGACGGCATCAACGCCCAGCAGTACGCCTGCAACAGCACGGACTCACAGAAGTGGACCGCCGTCGCCGCGCGCGGCGGCACCTTCGAGATGCGCAACGTCAAGAGCGGCAAGTGCCTTGAGGTCCAGGGCAAGAGCGACAAGTCCGGCGCGGCCGTCCAGCAGTTCGCCTGCGGCCAGGGGGACCACCAGCGCTGGCAGATCCTGCTCGTCGACCCCGTGCGCAAGCTGTACGAACTCCAGCCCGCGCACGCGGACGGGATGTGCGTCGACGTGCCCGGCCAGAAGCAGGACAACGGCATCGACGCCCAGCTCTACACCTGCAACCGCACCGACGCCCAGCTTTGGCAGGTCGGGCCGGTCGCGTGAACCGGCCGGACGGCGCGCCCGCGTGCGCCCGTCGAACGCCGCGAAGGGGCGGGACCGTACATACGGCCCCGCCCCGGCGGCCGTTGCACCGCACGTCACTTCCGAGGGTGCGGCAGGCGATCTCCGGCACCGCCGATGACCACGGCCGCCCGGGTCCGGACAGCGGACAGCGGGCCGCGGTGGCCGAGGCGGCGGCGTTCCGCGCGTCCATGGACGACCGTGCCCAGGACGGCGAGAGCCGCGCCCAGGACTGACCGTGCGGGTCCGGCCGGCCCGTGACCGGGGCCGGAGCCGGGGAGCAGGCCAGGACACCCCCTGGCCGGCCGGACGGCGCGCGGACCAACGACCACCCGCCCGTGACCGGGGCGGGATTTTCTCGATCATTCGTCTAGGGGGTTTCCCGTGTGGGGAAGAGCCCGGCCCAGGGCCGGAGGGTCACGCGCGCGCGTGGCCGCGCACGTACGGAAGGCCGTGTCCGCGGCGATCGCCGTGGCGGTGCTGGGCACCGTCACCGGTGAGGCCGCGGCAGCGACCTCCGTACGCGAGGAGAACGCGTCGCTGACGCGGACGCTGGAGTCGATGGACCGGCTCGCTGCGGCACCGGCACCGAAGCCCGGTGGCACGGCGCCCGCCGCCACGTCCGAGCTGGACCGGATCAGCGACGAGCGGGACCGTCAACTGGTCGAGGACTTCGCGGAGTTCGACGAGGAGGAGGAGGTCCGCGAGGCCGCCAAGGCGGCGCTGGCCAGCACCGACCCGAACGCCATCCGCGAGTTCCTGGAGCACGGCGAGGCCGAGGCGCGCAAGCGCGCCCAGGACAAGCGGGACGCGGCCGACGTCGCCAACCGCGGCCGGATCGAGGCGCTGCGCGGCACCGGCGGCCCGTTCTTCAACGCCGAGGTCGAGCGCGTCCTGAAGGGCACGGCGCGGGACCGCGCCGACTTCCTCGCCTTCGGCGCGGACATCGCCCGCCAGCGGGACAAGGCGACGGAGCAGAACGAGAAGGAACGCGCGGCGGAGAACCGCAAGCGGGTCGAGATGCTCGCCGCGGTCGGCGGCCCCGAGGTGAAGCGGACCGCGCAGGCCGCCCTCGCCACGGGCGACGACAAGGTCATCGCCGAGTACCTGGAGAAGGGCTACCTGGTCGCCTCGCAGAAAGACGCGGACGACCGGGCCGCCCACGAGCAGGCCCAGAAGGAGGCGGCCGAGGCGGCGGAGCGGCTGCGTGAGCTGGCCCGGAAGGCGGCCGTGGCCGCCGAGGCCCGCACCAAGCTGATCGCGGCGCACGGTGACGCGGTCAAGGCCCTGAAGACGGCGTCCAACGCGATGAACGCCGCGGCCACCCAGTCCCGTGAGGCCGACCGGATGCTCGCCGCCGACAAGGCCGGCAAGCGTCTGTCCGACTACGCCCAGGTGAAGGCGGAGGTCGCCCGTCAGGTCGGGATCGCCGAGGGCGCCGCCAAGGCGGCCCAGGTCGCCGCGGCCCAGGCCAAGGTGCAGGCCGACGTCCTGGTGGAGACCGGTCTGGAGCACGGCGTCCAGTGGTCCGAGGTGGCCACGGGCATCGCCGGCGCGGCGGACGCCGCCGCGAAGGCCGCCGCCACCGCGAAGCACGCGGTGGACGCCACCGCCGCCGACGCGGCGGGGCTGAACGCCAAGAACCAGGCCGAGCTGCACGCGCAGCAGGCCGCCAAGTGGCGGGCGAACGCCGAGGAGCACGCCAAGGCCGCGGCCCGGCTGGCCGAGGCGGCCGCCAAGCAGGCCAAGATCGCCGCGGACGCGGCGGCCAAGGCCCGCCAGGCCAGGATCGCGGCCGAACAGGCCGAGAAGCAGGCCTGGGAGCACGCGAGGAAGACCCGGGACGCGCGGATCGAGGCCGAGCGTCAGGCCAAGATCGCCGCCGAGCAGCGGGCGATCGCCGAGCGCGAGCGCGACCTCGCCGCCGCCGCGAGGGCGCGGGCCGAGAAGGAGCGGGACATCGCCGCGGCGGCACGCGCGCGTGCCGAGGCCGAAGCCCGTACCGCCTCGGCCAAGCGGGCCGACGCGCAGGCCGCGGCGGCCGTGGCCGCCGAGAAGCGGGCCACCGCACAGGCCCAGGAGGGCATCGCCGCCAAGGCCGACGAGCTGGCGCGGGGCGAGGAGTCCAAGGCCCGTACCGCCCGTAACAAGGCCGTGGAGGCCGAACGCGCCCACAAGGCGGAGGACGCCCGGGCCCGGGCGAGCGAGGCGCTGGCCGCCAAGGCCAAGGGCACCGAGCACGCCGAGACCGCACGCGCGGCGGCGACCGAGGCCCGTTCCGCGGCCGACGCCGCCGGCACGGCGGCCGGCACCGCCCGTGGCGCGGCCGACCAGGCCTCCGCGGCGGCGGTACGGTCCCGCTCGGCGGCCATCGAGGCGGCGGGCGCCGCCGCGCGGGCACGGGCGGCGGCCGCCGAGGCCACCGCGCACGCCGCACGCGCCAACGCCGCCGCCAACAAGGCCGAAGCGGCCGCCTTCGCGGCGAACGCGGCGGCCGACAAGGCGGAGGCCGAGGCGGCCCTGACCCACGCGGCCGCCCAGCGCGCCAACCAGAAGGCCGCCGAGGCCACCGCGCAGGAGGCCCGCGCCGGTATCGCCGCCCACGAGGCGTCCCGGCTCGCCGGCCTGGCCGCCCTCCACGCCAACAACGCCCTCCAGGCGGCCAACCGCACCAAGGAAGAGGCCGAGGGAGCCACGCGGGAGGCGGCCATGGCCCGCCTCCAGGCCACGATCGCGGTGCAGGCCGCCACGTCGGCCCGCACCACCGCCGCCGGCATCGCCGACCCGGCCGACACCGCCATCACCCTCACCGCGCCGTTCACCGGCACGGACGTGGACGCCGACTTCGCCACCGAGGTGGCCAAGGCCGCCCAGGCCCTGGGCCAGGCGGAAGTCACCAAGGCCGAAGCGAGGGCGGCGGAAGCACTCAAGGCGGCCGAGGCCGCCGAGGCAGCCGCCAAGAAGGCCAACGCCCAGGTCGCACCCGCCTTCAAGGCAGCCGCGGCCGCTGCCCGTTCCTCCGCGGACGCGGCACGTTCCTCGGTCGCGGCGATGAAGTCCGCCGCCCAGGCCGCCGACGACGGCGCCAAGGCACGAGCCGCCGCGGCCCGCGCCAACGAGGCCGACGCCCAGGCCCAGGCGGACGCCAAACTCGCCCGCACGGCCGCCAACCAGGCCTTCGCCGACGCGGCCGCCGCACGCAACGCCGCCACGCAGGCCGAGGCCGAAGCAGCCCGCGCCCGAGGCGCTGCCGCCGAGGCCGAGAACCACGCGGCGGCCGCCAACAGCGCCGCCGACCTCGCCGAGAAGGAGGCCGCCGTCGCCCAGGGCGCGGCCGCCCAGGCGGAGAAGGACGCCGCCGACGCCAACACCTTCGCCGAGTCCGCCGAGAAGCACGCCACCTCCGCCGAGACCGCGGCCAAGAACGCCGGCACCTACGCCAAGGAGGCCGACGAGGCCGCGAAGAGGGCCGAGGAGTACCAGCGCGAACTCGAGCGCAAGGAGCGCGAGGAGGCCGCGAAGGACAAGGAGAAGGGTGACCCCTACTCCCTGGACGCGGCCGAGCGCAAGGCGCTGGAGGCGGCGGGCATCAGCCCGGCCGAGTACGAGGCGGCCCGGGCCCTGGCCCAGCAGGACCTCCTCGACTACCTGATGGAGAACGGCGCCGAGCTCCTCGTCGAGATCGCCGCCGACAAGATCAAGGAGTGCTGGGACGACCCGGACATCCCGACCTGCCTGTGGGCGATCGTCGAGAACCTGCCGTGGGCGAAGGCGGCCTCCATCGTCAGCAAGCTCCCGAAGATCGGCAAGGCGATCTGGGGCATCAAGGAGTTCCTCGACAAGTCGGCCAAGGCCAAGAAGCTGGTCGACAAGGGCGAGGAGATCATCGAGGACGTATGGAAGAAGCTCCCGGCCTGTGTGACCGACCGGAAGAAGAGCGGCTCGGCGGCGAGGAGTGCGTCGGCGAAGACGTTCGGCCCGCAGCGCGCCCTGGCGGCCGCGTCGGGCGGGGGCGGCAAGGAGGCGGGCGACATCGGTCTGGCTCGTGAGGAGTTCATCGCCAAGCTCATCGGCGGGAAGGTGGCCAAGGACGACAAGGGCCAGGACATCAAGATCGTCATGCCCAACGTCGGCTCCAGCGGTCTCGACGTCATCGGCCCCGACGGTGAGTACGTGTACGTCGGTGGTGGCGCCAAGGCGGCCAACCCGTCCAAGTTCGGCAAGGCCCTTAAGATCAACAAGTACGCGGCCGACGAAGCGGGCGTGAAGGCGGTCTACTACCTCGCCGACAACACCCCGGAATCGGCCATCAAGCAGGCCAAGAAGGTCTTCGGAGACGAGAATGTCCACATCTTCACGCTGCCGGACTGCTGACCATGAGTGACGGATACATCCGCTGGTACCGCGAGTCGGCGGCCACGCCGGTCCTCGCCGCACAGGCGGAGCTGTTCGAGGCGTACGGTCTGAGCCTGGTGCACCCCGTGAAAGGCGCGGCCGTGGTGCTCGACGTCGAGGGGGACGACGTCCTTTTGCGTCCGGAGGAACTCGGTCGGCTGCTGGGTATGCGGATCGCGTCCCTGACGACGAACTGGTGGCTGTCAGCCGACGTCGACGTGGTCGACCAGTTCGCCTATGAACCGCTCGGCTGCGAGATCCAGACCCTGTGGCTGGACGGGCTCACGACGGAGCAGTCGGACGCGGTGGAGGCGGCCGTCCTGGCCGCGGCCGCCGCGCTTCCGGCACCCACCCGGGCCGTGGTCGTCGACCGCGAGGGCGCGGGTGACCCCGGCGACTGGGACTCGCCGGTGCTGTACGACGGGGAGAACCTGCCGCCCCTCCCGGACCGCCTGCTGCTGGGCTCCTCGCTCGCCGACCGCTTCCTGTCGGCGTTCCCGGAGCTCCGGGGCCAGGCGGGCGAAGGAGGGCTCACCTCGATCACTCCCGTCGGCTCCCGCTGACCCGACCCGAAGAAGGCCCCGCCGGACCACGTCCGGCGGGGCCTTCCCCTTGGGCCGACCGGCACACCACCGGGGCACCGCGGGTGAGGCCACCCCTTCGGCGCCGGTGACGCGAAGGCTCGCCGTGATGCGCGACCTCGCCACCCGCCATACCACCGTCCACCCTGGCATGCCGGACTTCCGCACTGCCGCCGGCAGGATCACCCCCGAACCGAGCGAGGAATGAGACCCCTGCTGTTCTGTGACGGTGGGCGGCTTCAGTGGCGGGACGCCTCGATCAGGCGTCGAAGGGCGGTCCGGGCGGGTGGGCCCCAGGTGGCTTTGCCGCCGGGGCGGCCGTGGACGCCGGCGTCTCCGATGAGGATGCAGGCGAGGGCCTTGAGCACCGCCCAGCCGCGGGCGCGGCGCAGGGTCGCCGGGTCCGGGGCCGGCTGGTAGGCGTCATGGAAGCGGTCGGCGGCACCGTCCGGCAGCAGCGTCCAAGCGGCGGCGAGGTCGCAGGCCGGATCGCCGGCACAGAGGTCGCCGAAGTCGATCACGCCGCAGAAAGTGCCGTCCTCGGTGAGGACGTTGGCCGGATGCAGGTCGCCGTGGAGCCACAGCGCCGGCCCCGTCCAGTCGGGCGCAGCGGCGGCGTCTTCCCAGATGGCGCGGACGGCGTCCGGGTCGGGAATCAGCCCCGAACCGGTGGCCGAGGCCAGCGCCTGCGCGAACCCCTCGGCATGGTCGCTCAGCGGCCCTCCACGGTCGCGACCTGTCGGCGCCCCCTCGGGGGCAGGCCGGTGAAGAGCGGTCAGGAAGGCGGCCAAGGTCTCTGCCGCCTCAGCGGCGCGCGTGGCGGGGGCGCGGTCGGCGGGCGTTCCCGGCACCCAGGTGGTGACGATCCAAGGCCGCGGAAACCGCTCGGAGGGTTCGCTGAGGCGCTGCGGGACGGGGACCGGCAGGGGAAGACACGGGGCGAGAGCGGGAAGCCACTCGTGCTCCTTGCGCAGCAGCGCGTCCGCGGACTGCGTCGCCCAGGGCAGCCGGACAGCGAGGTCGTCGCCGAGCCGCCACAGCTGGTTGTCCCAGCCCCGCGCACCGAGCCTTACAGGGTGATCGGCCAGGTCGGGGTGCTGGTCGCGGAGCAGATCCCGGACCAACTCCGCGGTGATCTCGATCTCGGTGTGGGTCATGCGGAGCAACGGTAGCCGGGCGGCCCCGGCAAACCTCCCACCGTCGCTGAACGCCCCAGATCGGCAGCCGGCTCACTCGGCCCGGTTCTCAACGCAGTGGTGCTCGCGGACCGTCAACGCCCTCAAGAACTCCCGCCCCCCCCGTGACCGTCGCAGCGATCCGCCACCGGCTTCGGGGAGTAGATCCATTGTCCCCGCGCGGGGACGTGCCTGTCACCGTTCTCCGGAATGATCTTTCCGCCTGATTTACGCCTTTAGGCTTGCCGGTATCGGGCACAACACACCGATCTGAAAAAGGAGTTGAGAGTGGCGCACGACGTTGCCGCGCTGGCCGTGGAACTCGCGGAGATGGCCGCGGCGGATCACCGGTCAGCAGTCCGCGCGAACAGCGACGACCCCGCCGAACAGTTGGCCTGGCGGCGGCTGGCCGCACGGCACGGTGACCGGCTCGGCGAGATCATGGACGAGTACGGCTGGCCGACGGAGGAACTGGTCGGCGAGGAGGCCGCGCGCGCAGCGTGGCTGATCGCCCAGCACGCCGACCGGCAGCTCGACATTCAGCGACGCGCCCTGAAGCTGATGCAGCAGGCGGTGTCGGCAGGCTCGGCCGGCCCGCGCGAGCTGGCCTTCTTGCGCGACCGCACGCTGGTGAATGAGGGCCGCAAGCAGATCTACGGCACTCAGATCGCCGGCGTGAAGGACGGGGCACCGGTTCCCTGGCCCTGTGAAGAGCCGCAGCGCATGGACGAACTCCGTGCGGAAGTCGGCATCGAGCCCTTCGACGAATACGTCGCCAAGTTCGCGAAGGCCTGACCACCACCGGAGGTGCCGGGGCGGCCACGCGCAGGAGCTCGGCGAGCCGGGCACCTTGAGTGCCGGCGCCCCGCCGGATTCCTCATGACCCTGGGCCCTCTACCAGCGGTGCCGCACGAGAGCGCCGGTTCGGCGTCGTGGCCGAGCTCTCGCGGTGGGTATCCGCGGCGGGAACGCCAGGGGCGGGGAGGCACTCCATGAGCAGCCGGCTCCCCTGCCGGCTCACCGGATGGAACCCCGCCTTCGCCCAGGCTCGGACGGCGTGGCTGTTGGACGCTTCCGGGTCGACGGTCACCCGCGTCCAGCCCAGCACTGTCTGAAGGTGCCGGACAAGGGCGCGGGCGGCGTCGGGGCCGAGGCCGCTGCCTTGAGCCTGTGGCAGGAGGACCATGTCGATGCCGCCCTGGTCCGGGCCCGCGGGTACGTACTGCACATAGCCGACCGGGATGGCCTGGGCGAGGATCAGGAAGGACTCCACGCGTGGGCGGCGCCTTCCCGTGTACTTCGCGGCGACTTCCTCGCGGGTGAGAGGCTGCCCGCCCCAGTTCCGTACGAATTCGGGATCGGCGAACCAGCAGGCCAGCAGAGGCAGATGTGCTTCGGTCGCCGGGATGAGACAGGTCAAATTGCCTGCTATGACCCCGCCATCCGGCTTTCCGCGCATTGCCGTGCCTCTCCCGGTGGTGGTCTTCCGGGTTCATCGTCCCGGGAAGAGGGTGGCTGGGTGGCTCGGCAGCGGTACGACTCGGCGCCGTACCGGATCAGGGCGCACCGGAAGGGCATCCCGGCCGCCTCCCGCCGGACACGCTCGCAAGGCGCTTCTCGCCCGGGTCGGTGCCCACCCTGCGGATACCTCTGACGCGGACGGTGCGCCCGGCCCGGGGCACACGGCCGACCGACGGCGGCGCGGTCGCGCCCCCGGCCCCACCCCGATGAGGTGCGTCACAATGCCTTCCGGCGTGGCGACCCCCCTGGTAGAGGTGGCTGGGACCAGTGACTTCCCGTGTGAAGGTGCTCCGCGCATGAACGACAGCCCCGGCCACGACCCTGTGGCCTTCTCGCTCGACCTCACCCTGGAGGAGTCCCGCCGACGCGCCGCGGTGGTGGCCGCCCTCGGTGACGAGTGGGACCCCTTGGCCGTGCTCCGCTCGGAGGAGCAGGCGCAGCGCCTGCTCTACTCGGGTCTGGACGCGGAGCAGGAGCGGACGTACGCCATGCTGGTGGAGGCCGGCGTGCTGCCCGGACGGGACACGGGCGATGCGGCTTCCCATTGACCCGCAGGCGGACCGGGCCCGGCGGGCGTGGGTCCCGTGCCCGGGATGCGACGACGCCCGGGACTGCGTGACCTGTGCGCAACGGCGCAACTGCTCGGACCACTGGCGTTACCTCATAGCGAACGAGGGCGCGCGGGTGCACCTCCAGTGCCCCGGCTGCACCCATACCTGGACGCTGGACACGCGCCCCGGCAGGCGGGGCCTGACCGCCTGAACCCGCGGACGCGCGGGTTCAGGCGAAGGCGGGCACGGGCCGCTGGTCGGCGAGGCACCGATGAGGCCGGGCCCGGCGGGCGAGCACCGGTCAGCAGATCCGCGGGAGCTGCTCCCCGAGCGGCATGTCCACCACCCGCGTCCCGCCCAGGCCCGTCCGGGCCACGACCATCCCCGGGTGCTCGGCCACCGCCTCACCGACGACCGCCGACTCGGCGCCCAGAGGGTGCGCCCGCATCGCGGCGAGGACCGCGTCGGCGTGGTCCCGCGGCACGAACGCCACCAGCTTGCCCTCATTGGCCACGTACATCGGGTCGAGGCCCAGGACCGCGCAGGCGCTGGCCACCGGCGCGGGGACCGGGACGGCACGCTCCTGGACGACGACCCCGGTGCCCGAGGCCGCCGCGATCTCGTTGAGCGACGCGGCCAGACCCCCTCGGGTCGGGTCGCGCAGCACATGGAGATCCGGTGTGACGGCGAGCATCGCCTCGACCAGGCCGCCGAGCGCCGCGCAGTCGCTCTCGATGTCGACCTCGAACCGCAGATTCTCCCGCTCGCTCAGGATGGCCACACCATGGAGCCCGATCGCCCCGCTGACGATCACCACGTCACCGGGCACGACCCGCTCCGGACGCAGGTCGACCCCGGGCGGGACCAGTCCGATGCCCGAGGTGTTGATGTAGACGCCGTCGCCGTGACCGGCCTCCACCACCTTGGTGTCGCCCGTCACCACCCGCACACCGGCAGTACGGGCGGCGGCGCCCATAGCCTCGGCCACCCGGCCCACGGTGGCGATCTCGACGCCCTCCTCCAGGATGACGCCGCACGACAGGTAGGCGGCCCGGGCCCCGCTCATCGCCAGGTCGTTGACCGTGCCGTTGACGGCGAGGTCACCGATGCTGCCACCGGGGAAGAACAAGGGCCGCACCACGAACGAGTCGGTGGAGAACGCGAGCCGCGCCCCGCCGAGCTCGACGGTGGCCGAGTCGGTCAGCCCGCCGGGCGCCGGGCCCGCCAGGGCGGGGAGGAAGACCTGCTCCACCAGCTCGGCGGACAGCACGCCGCCTCCGCCGTGGCCCATCACCACCCGCGGCCGGTCCCGCAGCGGGGCGGGACAGGTCCAGGACAGGACGTCCGGCCCTGTGTACGTGTCAGACAACGGGGCTGCCCTCCAGGGTCTGGGCGGTGGTCGCCGGGGCCGTGACCGGCACCGGGCGGGCCGGCAGGTCGAGCCGCCGGTACAGGTAGTAGGCGGCGCACGCGCCCTCGCTGGAGACCATGGTGGCCCCGAGCGGGGTGCGCGGCGTGCACGTGGTGCCGAACGCCTCGCACTCGTGCGGCTTCAGCAGTCCTTGCAGCACCTCTCCGCTGCGGCACTCGGCCGGCTCACGGGTGGCGATGTCACCCACCTGGAAGCGGTGCTCGGCGTCGTGGTCCCGGTAGCGCGCGGACAGCCGCCACCCACTGGCGGGGATGACGCCGATGCCGCGCCAGGCCCGGTCGGTCACCTCGAAGACGTCGTCCAGCATCGCGCGCGCGGCAGGGTTGCCCTCCGGTCGGACGGCACGCTCGTAGGCGTTCTCCACCGTGTGCTCGCCCCGCTCGAGCTGGCGCACGGTGCGCCGTACGCCTTCGAGGATGTCGAGCGGCTCGAAACCGGTGACCACGATGGGCACCCCGAACCGTTCCGCGAGCCCGGGGTACTCCTCCGTCCCCATCACGCTGCACACGTGCCCGGCCGCGAGGAAGCCCTGGACACGGCAGTCCGGTGACTGCATGATCGCCTCGATCGCGGGCGGGACCCGGACGTGCGACACCAGCAGGCTGAAGTTGCCGATGCCGCGCTTGCGGGCCTGGTGGACGGCCATCGCGTTGGGCGGCGCGGTCGTCTCGAAGCCGATGCCGAAGAAGACGACCTCCCGGTCCGGGTTCTCCTCCGCGATCCGCAGCGCGTCCAGCGGCGAGTACACCACCCGGACGTCGCCGCCCTCCCCGCGTACCTGGAACAGGTCACGGCCGGTACCGGGCACCCGCAGCATGTCGCCGAAGGAGCAGAAGATCACGTCGGGACGCGAGGCGATCTCCAGGGCCTTGTCGATCACCTCCAGCGGGGTCACGCACACCGGACAGCCGGGCCCGTGGATCAACTCCACCTCGTCGGGCAGGAGTTGGTCGATGCCGTGGCGGATGATGGTGTGCGTCTGACCGCCGCACACCTCCATCAGCGCCCAGGGCCTGGTCACGGTGGCCCTGATCTCGTCGAGCAGCCGTGCCGCGAGCTCAGGATTCTGGAACTCGTCGATGTACTTCACCGCAGCACCTCCCCGGCCGTGGCGGCGCCGTCCGGCCCGTGTCCGTTCCCGCCCGCCTCCGCGGCGGCCTGCTCCCACGGGTCCCCGAACTCCTCCTGGAGCAAGCCGAGGTTCTCGAACAGCTCCAGCGTCCGGCGGGCCGACTCCTCGTCCAGCCGTTGCAGGGCGAAACCGACGTGGACGATCGCGTACTCGCCGACCTGAAGGTCCGGCAGGTACTCCAGGCACACCTCCTTGACCACACCGCCGAAGTCGACGCTGGCCATGCGGGTGCCGTTCCGTTCCTCGACCCCCAGTACCTTCCCTGGTACCGCCAGGCACATATGTGTCTCCTCACTCTCGCGCCACGGAATCCGTGGCCGATTCCGTGGCCGACTCCGTGGCCGTGGCCGTCGATTCCGCTCGGGCCGTGGCGCGGGCGGCCACCACGAGCTGACCGAGGGCCAGCCCCCCGTCGTTGGGCGGGACACGGCGGTGACGCAGTACGGTGAAACCGTCCGCCCGCAGCCCGCGTGCGCAGGCCGACGACAGCAGCGTGTTGGAGAAGACCCCACCGGTCAGCGCGGCCGTCTCCAGTCCGGTCGCCTCGCGGGCCAGCACGCAGACCGTCCGCACCATCCGGGCCACGGCCGCGTGGAACCGTGCCGCGACGACCGGGGCGGGAACACCCCGCCGTACGTCCTCGACGACCGCGGCCAGCAACGGCGCCGGATCGGCGGTCACCGGAGACGCACCGGCCGGGCCCCGCCCGGTCAGGCGGAAGACGTAGCGCGGATCCTCGTCGCAGGCCCAGGCGGCGACCGCGGCAGCCTCCAGCTCGATCGCGGCCCGGGCCTCGTACTCGGCGTGATGGCAGACGCCCGCAAGGGACGAGACGGCGTCGAAGAGCCGCCCCATACTGGACGTGGGCACGCAGTTCAGCCCCCGCTCCAACTGCCGGCCCAGCACCGCCCGTTCCTCCGGCGGGCAGGCGGCGACGCACGGCAGGTCCGCGTCCGGCGCGATGCCCGCCGCCCACAGGTGCGCCAGCGCCATGCGGTAGGGCCGCCGGACGGCCGCGTCACCCCCGGGCAGCGGTACGTAGGCCAAGTGCGCGAACCGTTGGTAACCCTCGTAGCCCGCGAGCAGGAGCTCCCCGCCCCACACCGCCCCGTCGTCCCCGTGGCCCGTGCCGTCGAACGCGACCCCGATCACCCGGTCGCCCTCGGCCACGCCGTGCTCGGCCATGACGGCGGCGACATGCGCGTGATGGTGCTGGACCCGCGCCACCGGGCGCCCCGCGGCGTGCCGCCGTGCCCACGCGCCCGAGCGGTACCCGGGGTGCGTGTCGGTGACGAGCAGCTCGGGGCGTACGCCCGTGATGGACTCCAGTTGCCGTTCGGCGCGGCCGAACGCGCGCTGGGTGGCGAGGTCGTCCATGTCCCCGACGTGGGCGGACAGCCATGCCCTGTCGCCCTCGGCGAGGCAGAAGACGTTCTTCAGATCACCGCCGACCGCGAGGGCGGGAACCACCGGTACCGGCAGCGTCAGCGGCAGCGGGGCGTAACCCCGGGAACGGCGCAGCACCAGCGGCTCACCGTCGCAGACGCGCACCACCGAGTCGTCGCACGGTACGTGGACGGGCCGGTCGTGCGTGAGCCAGGCGTCGGCCAGACCGGCCAGCCGGTCGAGGGCCTCGTCGTCGTCGGTGACGATGGGTTCGCCGGAGAGGTTGCCACTGGTCATCACCAGCAGCCGGGGCCCGCCCGCGCCTAGGTCGTGTCCGCAATGTCTCGCCTGGCCCGCGGTGTCCTGCACGCGCGCTCGCGGCGTTGTCGTCGGTCGCCATGACTCCGCCATGACTCCCTCCTCCGCCTTGCGATCGCACGCACCGGACACCGCGGCCCCCGCCCCCCGGGCGGACGCCGATACTTTCCGGACACTCCCGAGCAGCAGATGGTGCAACGGCGTGTAGGGCAGCATCACCCCGAGGTCGGGACTGCCGGGCGCGACCGCGTCGGCCGGCGCGAGGGCCCCCGGTGCGTCCGTGGCGCCGGTGCGCCGCCGCAACAGCACGACGGGGCGGACACGGCCGGTGAGCAACTCCCGCTCGGCGGGGCCGATGTGCACGAGGTGCGCCACATCGGCCACGTCCCGGGCCATCACCGCGAAGGGCTTGCCACCGCGTGCCTTGCGGCGGCGCAGCTCACCGACCGCCCGGCCGTCGGTGGCATCACACGCGAGGTGGTACCCGCCGATGCCCTTGACGGCGACGATCGCCCCCGCGGCGAGCAGCGCGCGCGCCCCGTCGACGGGGTCCTCGCCCTCCGGCCGCACGTGCGCGGCGGCCGTGACGAGCCGCAGGCGCGGGCCGCACGCGGGGCACGCCACGGGCTGCGCGTGGAAACGCCGGTCGGCGGGATCGTGGTACTCGCGATCACAGGCGGGGCACAGCGGGAAACCCGCCATCGTGGTGTGCTCGCGGTCGTAGGGCAGGCCGGTGACGATGGTGAACCGCGGCCCGCAGTGCGTACAGGTGATGAAGGGGTGGCGGTGGCGGCGGTCGGCGGGATCGGCGAGCTCGGCCAGGCAGTCGTCACAGGTGGCGGTGTCGGGGGCGACCAGCGTGCGCACGGGTCCCGACGTGCGGGAGGGGACGATGGCGAAACCGGTGCCCCCGGTGGGGGGCAGGTCGGTGGTGTCCACGGCCTCCACGACGGCCAGCGGCGGGGCCTCGGGCGCGATGCGCGCGCAGAACCGGTCGACGAGCGCCGCCTCGCCCTCGACCTCCACGACCACGCCCTCGCCGGTGTTGGTCACATGGCCGGCGAGCCGCAGCTCCGAGGCCAGGGCGTACAGATACGGCCGGAACCCGACCCCCTGCACCACCCCGCGCACGACGGCCCGGACGCGCCGCACCGGCGGAGCCACCACCTGCCGCGGCGCGGCCGCCTCGGGCGTCGCGTTCACGCCCCGGCCCGTGCCATCACCGGGGCGTGCACCTTCGCCCCCTCGGCCGCCGCCAGCGCCCGCTCCACCAGCAGACCGGCGCCCCGGGCACTCCGTACGGAGCTGAGGACGATCTCCACACCGGGGTTGACCTGCTGCACGTTGGCCCGGAAGGCGGCCTCGTCGAACTCGGCGGGACCGGCGAGATCGGCCTTGGTGACGATCACCAGGTGCGCGAGGCCGAACGCGGTGGGGTACTTCAGCGGCTTGTCCTCGCCCTCGGTCACCGAGGCGAGGACGACCCGCAGCGTCTCTCCGAGGTCGTACGACGCCGGGCACACGAGGTTGCCGACGTTCTCCACGAACAGCAGACGGGTGTCCTCGGGCAGCCAGTTGTGCAGGTGCCCCGCGAGCATGTCCGCCTCCAGATGGCACAGCCCGTCCGTGAGGACCTGCTTGACCGGCACGCCGGAACGGCCCAGGCGCACCGCGTCGTTCTCCGTCGCGAGGTCCGCCGTCAGCGCGGCGGCCGGGACGCCGCGTTCCCGGGCGATCGTCAGCTCCCGCTCCAGCAGGGCCGTCTTGCCGCTGCCGGGACTGGACAGGAGGTTCACCACGGTCGTGCCCCTGGCCGTCAGTTCACTGCGCAGGACGCCGGCCGCCATCGTGTTCTTGGCGAGCACCGCCTGCTGGAGGTCGACCACACGGCACATCGTCAGCTCTCCTCGAGGATGGTTGCGGGGGTTGCGCCGGGGGAGCCGGGAGCGGGGGTGCCCGCGGCCCAGCGCACTTCGGTGATGCGCAGTTCGCGGCCCGCCACCAGCTCGGTGGCGGCCGCGCGGCAGTGGGGGCAGAGCATGTCCGGGGGCATCCCGGTGTCCCAGGTCCGCCCGCACGGAGCGCACCGCGCGCTGCCGGGGACGGAACGGGTGACGAGCTCGGCACCCTCCAGGACGGTCCCGGCGCAGGCGAGTCCGAAGCAGAAGCGGAGCGAGTCGGAGACCACTCCGGCCAGCTCGCCGATCTCGAGGTGCACATGCTGGACGCCCCGCGCGCCGCGGGACCGTGCCGCCTGCTCGACCTGGTCCACCACGGACAGGGCGACGGACATCTCGTGCATGGGTCTCCGTCCGGGCCCGGGGATGTCGCTCCGGCCCCATTACACGGCCGTGACCCGGCGGCGCGCCGACCGGCGCGCCGGGGTCACACGGCTGCGTGGGCCGTTCGGCCCAGCCGGGTCCGCCGGGCCGGCGACGGGCGCCGGCCGGTGGGTCACATCCGGCGGATGCGCAGGTAGCGCCGGACGTCGGGCAGGACGTTCACGACGATGGCCGCGAGCGCGGCGGCGGTGGCGGTGGCGGCGGCCGCACCGCCGATGAGGCGCTTGTTCATGGTGCTCTCCGTGAAGGTCGGTGTGGGGGTGTCGCGCGGGCGGGTCGGTCTCCGGCGACGGCTTCGCCGCGGAGCGGTTCGGTGACCTGTTCCGTGACCAGTTCGGTCACCAGGCGTACCGCCTCCGGGAGGGCGGCGGCCACGGGCGGGCTGAGCCCGATGCCCTCCTCGACGGTGGCGGGCTCGCAGCCCACGACCAGGGTGCGTCCCGGTGGGGTGGCACCGGTACCCGCGCACAGGCTGTCCAGCAGCGCCAGTACGGCGTCGGGGGACATGCGGTGGCCGTCGAGGGGGACGCCTTCGGCCGGCTGCCGGGAGCCCGGCTCGGCGGCGTCGATCACGTACAGCGTCCCCGGCTCACCGCCCCGCGCCGTCGCGTCCAGGAGGACGAGGGTGTCGTACCCGTCGAGCAACTGGTACGCCAGGTGGACGCCGCGGATGCCGATGTCGGCGACCTCCACACCGGCGGGCAGATCCTGACGGGCCAGCACGCGTGCCGTCTCGACGCCGAAGCCGTCGTCGCCGAGGAAGATGTTCCCCGCCCCGGCGACCAGCGTGCGCGGACGGGGCCGGGTGGGGGCCATCACGTGTCCTCCGCGACATCGACCTCGTCGGGCTGGAAGTAGAGGAAGCGGCCCTGCTCACGGCGGATGTCGGCGCCCGGGTCGTCGTCGACGGTGACCGCGATGTGCACGCCGCCGTCCACGTCGTGCAGGACCGCTTCCACCAGGGCGAGCCGGCCGCTGAGGAACAGGTCCTGGGCGTCGCTGTGGCGCAGCCGGGGACGCAGCACGACGCGGCTGCCGGCCCGTACCGGCCGTCCGCCGACGAGGACGTGGTCGGTGGCCGGGTCCACGGACGCGTCCGCGCCCGGGTCCCACCAGGGGGTGTCCGGCCGCGTGACCCCGCTCTGCCCGAAGGGGTCGGACGGTACGGAGACGTTCGCCGCGACGGCCGGCGCGGTCACCTCGCGGAGGCCGCGCACGGCGCCGTGCAGGCGCTCCAGGACCTCCGGTGGCATGGAGTCGGCCAGCTCGATGACGGCCGCCGCCCGCACGTCCGTACCCCGGGCCTCGCGCTTCTCCTCGTCGGTCAGGGCGGCGGTGCGCAGCGCCAGGATCTCGTCGATCTCCGTCGCGTCGTACAGCGCGCCGGGGCTCTCGGGCGCGATCGCCGGGTGGTCCTCCAGAATGATCGGCGAGGAGAGCACCAGGTCGCCGCCGCCCGGCTCGCCGGCCAGCACCGGCCAGGTGTGCAGGTTGCGGCACGCGGCGGTGGCTCCCCGCGCCCACTCCGGCGGGTCCGTCATCGACAGGAAACGCCCCGAGTCCAGGCACAGCAGCGTATGACTGGCGACCAGGGACCGGGGCAGCGCCGCGTCGCGGTCCGCGTCGCCGTCCGGCGTCCAGTCGCTGGTGTTCTCCACGACCAGGCTCAGGCGGTGCGTGCGGTACGGGCCTTCCAGCTCGCTCGTCGACATCCGCAGCGCACCGGTGACCTCCTCGCGACGGCGCACGAGCCGGCCCACCACCTGCCCGGTGGAGTCCGGGACCGGTTCGGTCTCCTCGGACGCCGGGCGGGTGAACGGGATGACGATGCCCTCGCCCACCAGGCCGTCCACCGGAACGGTGAGCCGGACGACCTGCTCATGACCCTCGTCCCACGGGACGATCACCTGGTCGTCCAGGCGCAGTTCGCCCACCGTCTCGAAGGTGCCGTCCGGGCGCACCCGTTGCACGGTGCGCCGTTGCGTGTGCAGGAAGCGGACCTCGACGGCGAGCGTGGCTCCCCGTCGGGGTTCCATGAGCAGTTCGGTGTGCTGGAAGTCGTGTTCGTCGGCCCGCGCCGTCCAGGCCGGTGGCACGAGCACCCCGAACTGCCAGCGCAGGCGGTTCTTGGCGGCCGACGCGCGGTACGGGTAGAGCACGTACCCCTCGAAGAGCACGGCGTCGGCGACCTGGCGTGCCACGGCCAGCCGTGCCTCGGTCCCCGGGGAGAACGTGGTCGTGGTCGTGATCGTCGTCATGGTGTCCTCTCCCCGGCCGCGTCGAGGAGCGCCTCGACGGTCGCCTCCCAGGAGGGCAGGGCGCGCCGCGACCGGTGGGCGAGCAGCGCGTCCATGGTGTCCCGGGGCAGCCGGATCCAGCCGGATCCCGGGAAGTGCTGGTCGACCATCTCCCGCCAGGTCTTCACCGGCATGCGGAAAGCGGCCTCCTTGTCCCAGGGGACGGGCTCGACGCGGAAGCCGCCGGCGCCGGTGAAGGCGGTGCCGGAGAACAGCATCAGCAGCGGCACCTCCCCTTCCTCCAGGGCGTGGAAGTAACGGGTGGAGGCGATGTCCATGTCGTAGGTGCACGGCACCACCAGGTCGGTCTCGACGTCCCCGGTGAAGCCGGGAACCATCACCGAGACCTGGGCGAACTGCACCGGGTTCAGACTGCTGCCCCAGCGCGACCGCTCACCGAACAGGTCCGTCAGCCGCGTGGCCTCGGCGTCGCCGTAGCCGCGCCGGACGGGCTCGATGCGGATCTGGCAGCGCAGGGCCAGCGCGTGGACGCGGGCCCGCTCGGACGCGGTGACGCGCAGCCGGAACACCAGGGTGGGGCCCGCCGCGTACGGGTCGGCGCGCACCTCGGTGCAGGTGAAGGTGAAGTCGGTCATGACCCGCTCCCTCGGACGTCACGGGCACGGTCGCGTACGTGGGCGAAGAAGGCGTCCAGGTCGGCACGGGCCTCCGCGCCACCGTCGAAGCCCTGCCACCGCAGGCGCATGCGGCCCACCAGCTCGTAACAGATGTCGACGGGCACCAGGAAGCACTCCACCGAGCCCTCGTGGCGGCGCAGCAGCAGCGCCTCCACGTCGGGTTCGAGGAGTCCCGCCAGCGGCGAACCGGCCAGGACGGCCTGCCAGGAGGCCGGGTCCAGCTCGCTCTCGGTCGCCCCGGCCGGGCTCGGGTAGAGCGCGACGAGCCGGTCGAGCGCCGAGTTGCGGAAGAAGAACGCGACGCCGACGGGGATGCGCAGGTGCTCCCAGGACTGCTCGTCGATGCCGTGCCCCGGGTCGCTCAGGTAGCGGCCGGGGACCGCCCGGAAGCGGCCCCCCGCCCCGCCGGAGCCGTCCAGCAACTGGGCGCAGGGGGCACAGACACAGGCCAGCGCCCGCTTCTCGGTGTCGACGAGGTGCCGGTGACGCTCGCCGGTCAGAGGCACGGCGCACAGCTCGCACCGCTCCTCACGGGGCGGGGGCGGGCCCACGAAACGCCGCAGCCCCCGCGATCCGGGCCCCCGCGCCGCCCGCGCCGCGCCGACCGGGTGCGTGCCCCGGAGGGCCGCGGTGTCTGCGTCGGGTGGGCTCGCGGGGGCCGCGGTGCTTGCGGCGGGTGGGCCCGGGTGGGGTGCCGTGCTGGCGGCGGGTGGGCCCGGGTGGGGTGCCGTGTCCGGCCGGTGCGGGCTCTTGCGGGCCGTCCCGGCTCCGGGCGCGCTCACGGGGCCGTGGCCGGTGAGCGGCCGCCGCCGACGGCGTGTGGCGGGCCGGCGCCGATCTGGAGGAGCGCGGGCTCCCGGGCGGCCTCCTGGAGTTCCACCGCCGTCACTTCGGGCGCGAAGCACGCGACGGTGTCCCGCGCCGCCTGCTCGATGCCCTCCCGGGTGCTGGCGCAACCGCAGCCCGCCGACCCGGTGAGCCGCAGGCGCAGCACGCCGGTCGCGGCGTCGAAGCCGACGGTCTCGACCGGGTGGGGGAGGCCGTCGAGGGCGCGGTCGATGCGGCGGCGCACGTCGTCCGGGTGCAGCCCGTGCAGGACCAGCAGACCCGCGACGAGTTCATCGCCGAGGAGGGCGGCGAGGGTGTCGCGGGCCGTGGCGTCGGGGTGACGTCCGACCAGCTCGACCGCGCGGGCGAGCCCGGCCCCGTAGAACTCCATGAGGACCCGTACGAGTTCCTCGGCGGCCTCGCACGCCGCGCGGTCGCCGGACTCCGCCAGCCGGTCGAGGACCTCCTCGACCAGCCGGCCGGCCGTCTCCGCGTTCATCGCGCCGGACGCGGGCGGCGCGGCGGACACCGAGGGCGCGGCGCCCACGCCGGGGGCGCCGCTCATCCGGCCAGGCCGCTCAGGCCGGTGGGGACGTGCATGGACTTCACGGTCCTGCCGTCACCGACGTACATGTGCACACCGCAGGGCAGACACGGGTCGAAGCTGCGCACGGCACGCATGATGTCGATGCCCTTGAAGTTCTCGGGCGGGTTCTCCTCGAAGATGGGCGTGTTCTGCACGGCGTCCTCGTACGGTCCGGGCGTTCCGTAGGTGTCGCGGGTGGAGGCGTTCCACGGGGTCGGCGGGTACGGGTGGTAGTTGGCGATCTTGCCGTCCCGGATGACCATGTGGTGCGACAGGACCCCGCGTACCGCCTCGGTGAAACCGACACCGATGGACTCGTCCGGCACCTCGAACTTCTCCCAGGTCTGGGTGCGCCCGGCGCGCACCTCCGCGAGGCCCATCTCGGCGGAGTGCAGCGCGACGGCAGCGGCGTATGCCTGGAAGTAGGTGCGGGCGCGGTTGCGCTCCAGGGCGTTGCTCCAGCGGGGGATCTTCCACTCGAAGGTGGTCTCCGGCTTGGTGAGCGTACGGGGGAGGTTGATGACGACGCTGTGGCCGGTGGCCTTGACGTACCCGATGTCGACGAGTCCGGACAGCGCGGTCGACCACAGGCGGGCGAGGGGGCCGCCGCCCGTGTCCAGTGGCAGGTAGTCCTTGCCGTCGAACCAGCGCGGGGACATCACCCAGCTGTACTTGTCGTTGAAGTCCCGCTTCTGCGGGGCGGGGATGGTGTGCTGGTTCCACGGGTGCCGCGGGTCGACCGGGTTGCCGAGCGGGTCGTGGGTGACGAACTGCTCCTGACCGGCCCAGTCCTCGTAGTAGGAGCTGCCGAGCAGGATCCGGATGCCGAGGTTGATCTCGGTGAGGTCGTTGGTGACCAGCTTGCCGTCCACGATCACCCCGGGGGTGACGAGCATCCGCCGGCCCCAGTCCGTCATGTTGGCGTAGCTGAAGTCGCAGTACTCGGGGTCGTTGAACGCCCCCCAGCAGCCGAGCAGCACACGCCGGCGGCCGACCTCCTCGTAGCCGGGCAGCGCCTCGTAGAAGAAGTCGAACAGGTCGTCGTGCAGGGGCACGACGCGCTTCATGAACTCCACGTACCGCATCAGCCGGGACATGTAGTCCGTGAAGAGCTGTACGGACCCGATGGTGCCGACACCGCCCGGGTACAGGGTGGAGGGGTGCACATGGCGGCCCTCCATCAGGCAGAACATCTCCCGCGTGTACCGGCTGACCTGGAGCGCCTCGCGGTAGAACTCGCCCTCCAGGGGGTTGAGCGAGCGCATGATGTCGGCGATCGTGCGGTAGCCGTGGTCGGCGGCGTGCGGTGCCTCGGTGCGCTCGGCGAGTTCGAGCACTCCCGGGTTGGTCTCGCGGACCATCTTCTCGCAGTAGTCGACCCCGACCAGGTTCTCCTGGAAGATGTTGTGGTCGAACATGAACTCCGCGGACTCGCCGCAGTTGATGATCCACTCGGCGAGGTGGGGCGGCTTCACCCCGTACGCCATGTTCTGCGCGTACACCGAGCAGGTGGCGTGGTTGTCACCGCAGATGCCGCAGATGCGGCTGGTGATGAAGTGCGCGTCGCGCGGGTCCTTGCCCCGCATGAAGACGCTGTAGCCGCGGAAGACCGACGAGGTGCTGTAGCACTCGGCGACCCGCTTCTGCTTGAAGTCGATTTTCGTGTGGATGCCGAGGCTGCCCACGATCCGCGTGATCGGGTCCCACGCCATCTCCACCAGGCCGGTGCCGTCACCGGACGTCGTCGAGGTCGCCATTGTGTCTGTGATGCCCTTCGGTCAGCGCTGTGAGCGGGGGAGGGGGCCGGGAAGTGAGCCGGGGAGGGAACGGGGGCGTGGAGCGGATGCCGTGCCGGGCGCGATCACCACGGAGGCCGGTAGCCGGTGGTGATCTCCCGGCCCGTGTGCCGCCACTTGGGCTCCTTGTCCACGGTCCGGGCGGTGATCGTCCGGAGGCGGCGGATCACCGCGCCGTAGGCTCCGCTGGCGGTGCTGGAGAACTTTCCGCCAGGAGGTTCGTCCATGAACGGCATGAACTTGTCGGGGAAGCCGGGCATGGTGCACGCGATGCAGATGCCGCCCACGTTCGGACAGCCGCCGATGCCGGCCATCCAGCCACGCTTGGGCACGTTGCACTTGACGACGGGGCCCCAGCAGCCCAGCTTCACCAGGCACTTGGGCGAGTCGTACTCCATCGCGAACTGGCCCTGCTCGTAGTAGCCGGCCCGGTCGCAGCCCTCGTGGACCGTGGCTCCGAACAGCCAGGTGGGGCGCAGCTTGTCGTCGAGCGGGATCATCGGTGCCGACCCCGCCGCCTGGTAGAGCAGGTAGGTCAGGGTCTCGGCGAAGTTGTCCGGCTGGATGGGGCAGCCCGGTACGCAGACGATGGGGATGCCCGCCTTCGACTTCCAGTCCCAGCCCAGGTAGTCGGGCACGCCCATGGCGCCCGTGGGGTTTCCGGCCATGGCGTGGATGCCGCCGTAGGTGGCACAGGTGCCGATCGCCACCACGGCGAGAGCCTTGGGGGCCAGGCGGTCGATCCACTCGCTGGTGGTGATGGGCTGGCCGGTGTCCGGGTTGTCACCGAATCCGCACCAGTAACCCTCCTGCTTGATCGCCTCGTTCGGGATGGACCCCTCGATCACCAGGACGAACGGGTCGATCTCGCCCCGCTCACCCTTGAAGAACCACTCGATGAACGTGTCCGCCCCGTTCACCGGCCCGCACTCGAAGTCGATCAGCGGCCAGTGCACGGCGATCTTGGGCAGGCCGGGCAGGGCTCCGAGGGCGATCTCCTCGATGCTGGGCTGCATGGCGGCCGTGAGGGCGACCGAGTCACCGTCGCAGCTCAGCCCGGCGTTGATCCAGAGGATGTGGATCGGTTTCTCCTCGGCATCGGGCGCTCCGGAAGTGCCCGACTGTTCGACCGTGGTCGGCGACGCTGTGTTCATCGAAGCCCTCCTTGGGGAGGCAAACGGCAAAACCGCTCGAGTAAGCCTTTACCGGGCTAAGAGTCCGCCAGCGGTGCGCTCCTCGCACCCGCGGCGGTCCGTTCGGCGGCGCCCGGCTCCTTGCGGACGAAGGCCCTGCGCAGCGCGTGGTAGGGGGCGGCGGGGTTCTGGAAGATGTCCCGCATGCGTGCCAATTCCCGCTTCCGGATGTCCGCCAATGGGGTGACGGCCTCCCGGTGCTCGCTCTCCTCCTTCTTCGCGGCGAGGAGCGTCTGGGCGCGTGCGGAGGCGGCGAGGTGGGAGGCCAGCCCGGTGACCTCCGCGGTGAAGCGCGAAGGGGCGCACCCGACCACGCGGTCGATCAGGCCGATGTCCTGGGCGCGGACGGCGGTGACCGGGAGCGCCTCCTGGGTGAGCTGCTCGGCCATGGCGGCGCCCACCCGGCGGGGCAGGCTGTAGGTCCAGTACTCCGAGCCGAACAGCCCCATACGCCGGTAGTGCGGGTTGAGCACCGACCCCGAGCGGCACCACACCTCGTCGGCGGCCAGGGCGAGCATGACGCCCCCGGCGGCGGCGTTGCCGCCGATCGCGCTGACGACGAGGCGGTCGGTGGTGGCGAGGATCGCCTCGACGAGGTCGTCCATGGCATTGATGTTGGCCCACGACTCGGCCGCCGGATCGGCCGCGGCCTCGATGACGCCCAGGTGGATGCCGTTGGAGAAGAAGTCCCGGCCGCCGCCCAGGACCAGCACGGTGGTGGGCCGGGCGCACGCCGCCCGGTAGGCGTCCAGCAGACGCCGGCAGTGCCCGGTGGACATCGCGCCGCCCGGGAACGAGAACGACAGGACGCCCACCGGGCCGTCCTCCCGGTACCGGATGTCCGACCAGGTGCTGTCGTGGTCGGCGGGCGGGAGTGCGGGGGAGGGCAGCTCGGGCAGGTCCGGCAGTCCCGGGCAGTCCCTCAGGGCGAGGGTGGCGGGCAGCTTGCAGGCGCGCGGTGCACCGGGGCCGGTGCGCGCCCGCAGCTCGGGAATCCACACCGCCCCGTCGGCGGTGGCCCGGCAGATCGCGCCCGCCCGGGTCGCCAGCAGCTCGCCGGGGCGACCGCGCAGCCCGTGCTCGGGGTGGCCGCCGTGGAGGAACCACTCGCCGCCGAGGAGGTCGTCCAGGACACCTGGCTGGGAGTCGGCGGCACGCAGGGTGCGCAGCACCGTGTCGGTGGTGTCGTCGGTCCATGCGATACGCCGGTCCGCCTGGCGCATCGGGGGCCTGGTGCGCGCGCCCGCCGCCTTGGGGAGGGTGCTCTGGTCGAGAGGAACGTACTGGCCGGAGGCGAAGCGTCCGACCGCCAGGAGCACCGCTTCGACGGCCGCGTCGGCGAGTTCGTTGCGGTACAGATCGCTCTTGCCCACCGGCGGGGCGGCGAACGTCGCGGTCGCCCACACGGGCCCGGCGTCCATCTCCTCCTCCGCCTGGAGCACGGTGACGCCCCACTCGCCGGCGCCCTCGCGGACGGCCCAGTCCAGGGAGGACGGCCCCCGGTCGCCCACGGGCCCCGGGTGCACGATCAGGCACGTCCGGGCCGTCCACACGTCACGCGGTACTACCGCCTTCAGCATGGGCGCCACCACCAGCTCGGGCACGTGCCGGTCGACGGCGGCCCGTACGTCACCGCTGTTCGGTGTCACCTCGACGGCGACGGTGTGCCCCCGCTCGCGCAGCTCGGCGTGCAGGCGCTGGGTGAGACTGTTGTAGGCGCTGGCGACGAGCAGGATGCGCATGGCGACCCCTCCCAGGGTGCGGCGGTCGGTGGTGACGCGAACCGGCTGCCTGAGATGCTCCGCCACGGGCTCGACCGGACGTCGACACGAATCCCGTGCATCACTCGTACGGGTCGCGGGTTCGTGCCACATGGTCGGCATGGGCCGCCCCGTGACCGGCCGTCCCTCCGAATGCGGTCGATATGCCGTTTTTGTGGAGGAGTGGAAGAATCCTTACTGCCCTGGCACGGGAGACGTGCCTCCACCGCAGCGGACAGGCAGGTCGGCGCATGCCCAAGGAACAGAAGCCATCGAAGCCGTCACGCGACCAGGGGCCGAGCCGGCACCAGGGGACCGAGCACCACGGCTGGTCCCCCGATGTCGACGAGACCCGACAGCAGGAGAACCCCAGCGCTCGTCGCTCCTTCCACGCGGAGGACGCCCCGCCACCCGGCGCGGGCCGTAAGAGGTCCAAGGAGGAGCGCGCCTCGGTGCCCGGCGACAAGGCCGAGAGCGGCACCGCGCGGGGTGAGGAGTACGGGGAGAAGTCGGAGAAGGGCATGCGGGACACCGGCCGCAAGGGCCGCTCCGGACGCCCCTCCGGTACGAAGGACGACACCGCGTTCACCGGTGTCGACCCCAACGACACCGAGAGCGGCCCCCGCCCGGGCTGACGTTCCGGCGCGCCGGGTACCCCGGAGCCGGCCGGCCCGCACAGGCGGGAAGCCTCCTCGTCAGAGGGAAGCGATGTTCCTCACAGTCTTCGAGTCGGGTGCGTGCCAGTTGTAGGATGAAGGACGCCCTTGACCTGCACAAAGCAGGCAGGGAGCCGTCTTTCAGGAGTTCAACATGCTGCGCACCATGTTCAAGTCCAAGATCCACCGCGCCACCGTCACCCAGGCGGACCTCCATTACGTCGGGTCCGTCACCGTCGACGCCGAGCTGATGGAGGCGGCCGACCTGCTGCCGGGCGAGCTCGTGCACATCGTCGACATCGACAACGGGGCGCGTCTGGAGACGTACGTCATCGAGGGCGAGCGGGGGTCCGGTGTCATCGGGATCAACGGCGCCGCCGCGCACCTCGTGCACCCCGGTGACCTGGTGATCCTGATCAGCTACGCCCAGGTCGACGACGCCGAGGCGCGGGCGCTGGTGCCGCGGGTGGTGCACGTGGACGGGGCGAACAGGATCGTGCAGCTCGGGTCGGACGCCTCGGAGCCGGTTCCCGGGAGCGGCACCGCGCGGAGCCCGCAGGCCGTTCCGGCTGCGCGCGGCTGACGCGCGGGCGTTCCGGCGGCGCGCTGCTGATACGCGGGCGAGGGGCCGGCGCGGGTCGCGTTCACCCTGGTGCCGGGGCGGGTGGTCCTGATGAGTGATCCCGTCGGGCGGGGGAACGCGCAGCGGGAGAACCTGGAAGGTGCACGGTCGAACCGTCGAGGGAGCCCGTCATGACCAGCCCGAACCCGTACCCGCCCGACCCCGTACCGCCCGCGCCGACACCGCCGCCCGGCCCGCCGGACCCGGTGCCGCCGACGCCCGTGCCCCAGCCCGGCCCGCCGGGTCCCGAACCGGGCCCCGCCCCCGGGCCGGTGCCTCCGGCGCCGCCGCACCCCGGGCCCCCGCCGCCCGGACCGGCCCCGGACCCGGTGCCCAAGCCGCCCGGTCCCGACCCGGTGCCCGGCCCGGAACCGGAGCCCGGCCCCGCGAGCTGACCCCGCCGACCCGCACGGGCGCCGCCCGGCGGGCCCCGCACCGGGCCCGCCGGGGTCGCTCCGCCGAGGCGCGAGGCCTCAGCCCCCCGCCACCTCCCTGCGGTCGGCGTCGCCCCAGAGGGTGTGGAACGAGCCGTCCCGGTCGGTCCGCCGGTACGTGTGGGCGCCGAAGAAGTCCCGCTGGCCCTGGATCAGGGCGGCGGGCAGCCTCGGCGCCCGGAGCGCGTCGTAGTAGGCGAGCGCCGCCGAGAACCCCGGCGTCGGCACGCCCCGCCGCGCCGCCGTCGCCACCACCTCGCGCCAGTCGTCCTGGGCCTCCCCGACCTCCTCCGCGAAGCCCCTGTCGGCCAGCAGGCTCACCATCCCGGGCCGGGCGGCGAACGCGCCCCGGATCCGGTCCAGGAACGCCGCCCGGATGATGCACCCGGCCCGCCACAGCGACGCCACCGCCGCCAGGTCCACCTCCCACCCGTACGTCTCGCTGCCCGCCCGCACCTGGTGGAAGCCCTGCGTGTAGGAGACGACCTTCGAGGCGTACAGCGCCTGTTCCACCCGCGCGGCGAAGCGCTCCGCCTCCGCCACGTCCAGCGGTTCCGCCGCCGGGCCGGGCAGGCCCCGTGACGCCTCCCGCAGCTCCGCGTGCCCGGACAGCGAACGGGCGAACACCGCCTCCGCGATGCCCGGCACCGGCACTCCCAGGTCCAGCGCGATCTGCACCGTCCAGCGTCCCGTTCCCTTCTGCTCGGCACGGTCGGCCACGACGTCGACGAACGGCCGGCCGGTCGCCGCGTCCGCGTGCGCGAGGACCTCCGCCGTGATCTCCATCAGGTACGAGTCCAGCCGTCCCGCGTTCCAGCCGCGGAAGACGTCGGCGATCTTCGCGGGCGCGTACCCCGCCACCTCGCGCAGCAACTGGTACGCCTCCGCGATCAGCTGCATGTCGGCGTACTCGATGCCGTTGTGCACCATCTTGACGAAGTGCCCGGCACCGTCCGGGCCGACGTGCGCCACGCACGGAGTGCCGTCCGGGGCCCGGGCGGCGATCCGTTCCAGCAGCGGACCCAGCGACGCGTACGACTCGGCCGGCCCGCCCGGCATGATGCTCGGCCCGTGCAGCGCGCCCTCCTCACCGCCCGAGATGCCCGCCCCGACGAAGTGGACGCCCCGCTCGCGCAGCGCGCTCTCCCGGCGCCGGGTGTCGGCGAAGTGCGCGTTCCCGCCGTCGATGATGACGTCCCCCGGCTCCAGCAGCGGCGCGAACTCCTCGATCACCGCGTCCGTCGGCCCGCCCGCCTTCACCATGACGACCAGCCGCCGCGGCCGTTCCAGCGCCGCGACGAACTCCTCGGCGCTCCTCGCGGCCACGAAGGAGCCCTCGTCCCCGAACTCGGCCACCAGCGCCTCCGTCCGCGCGGGCGTCCGGTTGTGCACGGCGACGGTGAGGCCGTTGCGGGCGAGGTTCCGCGCGAGGTTGCGGCCCATGACCGCGAGCCCGGTGACGCCGATCTGGGCAGTGCCACTCATGTGCGTACTCCTGGTTTCCGGCGCGGACTTTCGTGCCCGCGTACGCCTGCATACGTGCCGTGCGAGCTGGACGTTCACCGGCCGACCCCCAACGCCCGGCGCCGAACGGGCATTTGACGAAACACGCGCCCCCTTGTCACCGCCTGTCAGGTACCTCTAGCTTGGGCCGCTGCTGACGTGTGCAAGGGGGGACCGACCCATGGCCGTACGCGGACGACACCGCCGGTACCAGCCGAGTCGCATCAACCGGGCATCGCTCACCGTCACGGCGAGCGGCGCCGGAATGGCGCTGCCCCTGATAGGAGCGGGCGCCGCCCACGCGGCCTCGGTGGACGTCTGGGAGAAGGTCGCGGCCTGCGAGTCGACCAACAACTGGAAGGTCAACACCGGCAACGGCTATTACGGCGGGCTCCAGTTCACCCAGTCGACCTGGGAGGCGTACGGCGGTACGCGCTACGCGCCGCGCGCCGACCTCGCGACCAAGGACCAGCAGATCGCCATCGCCGAGAAGGTGCTCAAGGGGCAGGGTCCGCGCGCCTGGCCCGCCTGCTCGGTCAAGGCGGGCCTCACCCGCGGCGGCGACGCGCCCGACATCGCGCCCCGCGGCGGCGGACCGGCGGCCGAAAGGTCACGGGCCGGGACCGAGCCCCGGGCGACCAGGACACCGCCCGCCACGCCCACCACCGTCCCCGGCAAGCGCGAGAGCTACACCGTGGCCCGCGGCGACTCGCTGTCCGGCATCGCCGAGGCGAAGAGGGTCAGGGGCGGCTGGCAGCGGCTGTACGAGGACAACCGCACGGTCATCGGCAGCGACCCCGACATCATCATGCCCGGGCAGAGACTCACGCTGCGCACCGCCGCCCCCCGGCCCGGCACCACCAGACCCGTGCCCGCCAAGCCGCCGACCGCGGCCCCGAAGCCGCCGACCGCGAGACCGGCCGCTCCCCGGCCCGCGCCCGCGAAACCCGCCACCGCCAAGCCCGCGCCCAAGCCCGCCACCGCCAAGCCCGCGACCGCGAGGCCGGCCGCGCCCAGGCCCCGGACCGCCGGCTTCAGCGCCCCCGTCGACGCGGGGCCCAGCACCGCCTACCGCAAGGCCGGATCCTCCTGGTCCAGCGGCTACCACACCGGCGTGGACTTCCCGGTCCCGACCGGCACCGCCGTGAAGGCCGTGGCGTCCGGCCGGGTCGTCTCGGCCGGCTGGGGCGGCGCGTACGGGTACCAGGTCGTCATCCGCCACGAGGACGGCAAGTACAGCCAGTACGCCCACCTCTCCGCGCTCACCGTCCGCGAGGGGCAGCGGGTCACCGGCGGCCAGCGGATCGCCCGGTCAGGGTCGACCGGCAACAGCACCGGGCCGCACCTCCACTTCGAGGTGCGCACGGGGCCGGGGTACGGCTCCGACATCGACCCGCTCGCCTACCTGCGAGCCGGCGGCGTCCGGCTGTGACGGCGGCGGCACGGCGCTGAGCAGGACCAGCCCGCCCGCCGCCACCACACCGCACCCCAGCGCGAGGACGGTGCCGGTCACCCCGTACCGGAACTGCTCGCCGAGCAGGGTGACGCCGACGGCGGCGGCCGCCACCGGGTTGACGACGGTCACGGTCGCCAGGGGCGCCGCCAGTCCGGCGCCCCGGTAGGCCGCCTGGGACAGCAGCAGCCCGGTGGCCGCCAGCGCAACGACCGCCACCAGATCCGGCCACCGGTCCGGCCACCGCGCCGGCGGCACCCCGGCCGCGAGGTCCGCCGCGACCGCCTTGGTGAACACCGACCCGATCCCGAACGCCCCGCCGGCCGCCGCCGCCAGCAGCACGCCGCGCACCACCGGGCGGCGCACGCCCCGGGCCGTCAGCGCCAGCGCCGCCACCGCCCCGGTCACCGCCACCACCAGCACCGGCCGGTCGCCACCGTCCAGCGGCCGGCCGCCGCCGCTCCCGGCCAGCGCCAGCAGCCCCGCGAGCCCGCCCGTCGCCATGACCGCGCCGCGCCACGCGGCGGCCCCGGCCCGCCGCCCGGCCAGGAGCGCGGCCAGCGGCAGGGCGAACACGACCGTCGACGCCCCCAGCGGCTGCACCAGGCTCAGCGGGCCGTACGCCAGGGCCACCACGTGCAGCGCGGCACCCCCGCCGTTCAGCGCGACGGCCGCCCACCAGGTGGCGGAGGACGCCGCGGGCACGGCGGCCGCGGCGACGCGCTCCTGCGCGATCGCCCCGGCCGCGTACGCGACCGCCGAGGCCAGCGACAGCAGGACGGACAGCGCGAGCGAGGTCATGGGGCAACGATGTCGGGCGGCACCGTCCCGCGTCGTCGTCCCTGGGCACCCTCTCGCTCCTACTGCCGTCGTAGTACGGGAGTACAAGGCCGCCCCCGCCCCCGGCGGACGGCCGTTTGGCGGGCGGGCCCCCCGCTGACGTAAAGTTCTGCTTTTGAAAAGTAAACGTGGCATACGAGTGATCGAGGAACGGCAGCGGCCATGACGGTGACTGAAGAGAACCAGGCGTACGGGCCGGGAATCGACCCCGAGCGCCTGGCCGTCTGCCTGAGCGTCCTCGAGGAGCTCGACACGATCGACGTCGACCACCCGGACGCCATCGCCGTCCGCCGGGCCACCGCCGGCGTCTACCGCACGGTGAAGCAGCGCCGCCGCCAGGAGCGCCGGGCCGCGAAGACCGCCCACGACAAGGCGGTCACCGAGGCCACCGCGACCGGTTCGGCCGAGCGGATCGACGACGAGACGCAGGGCCTGCTGCCGTCCTCCTCCGTCGTCGGCGAGATCGCGGGCGTGCTCCAGCGCCCCCGCTCCTGCTACATCTGCAAGACCCGGTACGTCGAGGTCGACGCCTTCTACCACCAGCTCTGCCAGAAGTGCGCCGCCGAGAACCGGGCCCGGCGCGACGCCCGCACCGACCTGACGGGCCGGCGCGCCCTGCTCACCGGCGGCCGCGCCAAGATCGGCATGTACATCGCGCTGCGGCTGCTGCGTGACGGTGCCCACACCACCATCACCACCCGCTTCCCCAACGACGCGATCCGCCGCTTCAAGGCGATGCCGGACAGCGACGAGTGGATCCACCGCCTGAAGATCGTGGGCATCGACCTCCGCGACCCGGCGCAGGTGGTCGCCCTCGCCGACTCGGTGGCCGCCGAGGGCCCCCTGGACATCCTGATCAACAACGCGGCCCAGACCGTACGCCGCTCCCCGCAGGCGTACAGCGAGCTGGTCGCCGCCGAGTCCGCCCCGCTGCCCGCGGGCGAGCTGCCGCCCGCCCAGGTCATCGGCACCTTCGGCAGCGGCGCCGTGGAGACCATGGCCGCGCTGCCCTCGCCCCGGAGCGGGGACGGGCTGACCGCGCAGGACGTCACCGAGCTCGCCCTGGTGAGCGGCTCGGCGTCGCTCGAGCGCATCGCCGCCGGCACCGCGATCGACGCGGGCGGCCTGGTGCCGGACCTGCACGACACCAACAGCTGGATCCAGACCGTTTCCGAGGTCGATCCGGTCGAACTTCTCGAAGTCCAGCTCTGCAACTCCACGGCCCCGTTCATCCTCATCAGCCGGCTCCGCCGGTCGATGGCCGCCTCCTCCGCGCGGCGCACGTACGTGGTGAACGTGTCCGCCATGGAGGGCGTCTTCAGCCGCGGCTACAAGGGCGCCGGCCACCCGCACACCAACATGGCCAAGGCCGCCCTCAACATGCTCACGCGCACCAGCGCCCAGGAGATGTTCGAGAGCGACCGCATCCTGATGACCGCGGTCGACACCGGGTGGATCACCGACGAGCGGCCGCACCCGGACAAGATGCGGCTCGCCGAGGCGGGTTTCCACGCCCCGCTGGACCTCGTCGACGGCGCGGCCCGGGTGTACGACCCGATCGTGCGCGGCGAGATGGGCGAGGACCTGTACGGCTGCTTCCTGAAGGACTACGCGCCCGCCAAGTGGTGAAGGCCACAGGGTCCGGCGCGCCGTGTCCGGAAGCGGGCAGCGTGTCCGGATCCTGTCCATGTGACGCGTTCCATCGAGCGGAAGCACGCTCATTTGGTTAACCTGAGGCGAACGGCCCGCCGCCAGGGATCCACGAAACCCCCTCAGGCGGGCCTCGGGGACAGGCCTGCACCAAGGCCGCGTTTCCGCCCGAGTACCGGCGCCACCGCGACCGAACGGCAGTACATGTCCTCATAGGTTCGCGACACGAAGGAGTGCGCGGTGACACCAGAACTCATGAAGCAGGAGCAGCGGCCGACGGAACGCGGAGACAGGTCCGCCGGCCCCGACACCCTCGGAAGCCTCGAAGTGTGGGCCCGTTCGGCCCCGATCCGGCTGGCCGGTTACGAGGAGGACCTCGCCGAGCCGCACATCCTGCCCGGCATCGACTGACGGCCGGGGGCCGCGCCGCGTGATGCGCGCGCCGGTTCCCACCGTGCACCCCGTGCCCCCCGCCCCCACAGGGCGGGGGGCACGCGTGCGTGCTCCCCGCCGTACCGGGCCGCACCGGGCCGCACCGGGGTCAGGACAACCGGGTGGGCGGCAGGAAGTCCCGCACGTACATCCGGTGCCACCAGGCGCCCGTCTCCCGCAGTTCCCGCCAGGTCGTGAACCGGTAGCGGTACAGCCGGGCCCGGATCCGTACGGGAGGGGCGTCCGGGAAGGGGTTGTGGCGCAGCAGCCGCAGCGTGTCGCGGTCCCCTTCGAGCAGCCGCTCCACGAAGGGCCCGAACCAGCCGTGCGCGTACGCGGGGGAGAGCGCCGCGAACCACATCATCCAGTCCAGGCGCAGGTGGTACGGGGCGAACTGGCGCGGCAGCCGTCGTACCCCGCCCGGTTTGCCCTTGAACTCGTACTCGCGCCACACGGTGCCGGGGTGGACGGTCGGCTCGTCGGTGCCCTCGATCACGATCTCGTGCCGGATCCTGCCCACCGTCCCGAACGCCCCGTAGGTGTTGACCAGGTGCAGCGGGTCGAAGGAGCGGTTCATGGCCTGGCGGCGGGACAGCAGGTTGCGCACCGGTCGCCGGCTGAGGAACAGCACCAGGGCGGTGACGCCGATGACCAGGATCCCGTACCAGAGCGGGGGGCGGGGGAGCGCGGGCGCGTCCGTCACCAGGGACCCGTCCACGGCCGACAGGGCGAGCACGATCGTGATCCAGTTCAGCCAGGAGAAGTTGCCCGACAGCACCAGCCACAACTGGGTCAGGACGATCAGGCCGGCCGCCGCGCTCGCGACCGGCTGGGGGGTGAAGAGCAGCACCGGGACGACGAGCTGCGTGACGTGGTTGGCCGCCGTCTCCACCTTGTGCAGGGGCTTGGGGAGGTGGTGGAAGAACCAGCTCAGCGGCCCCGGCATCGGCTGGGTCTCGTGGTGGTAGTACAGGCAGGTCAGGTCGCGCCAGCAGGCGTCGCCGCGCAGCTTGATCAGGCCGGCCCCGAACTCCACCCGGAACAGCAGCCACCGCAGCAGGAACAGCACCAGCACCGGTGGGGCCGTGTCCTCGTTGCCGAGGAAGACGGCGAGGAAGCCCGTCTCCAGGAGCAGTGACTCCCAGCCGAAGCCGTACCAGGTCTGCCCCACGTTGACGATCGACAGGTACAGCCCCCACAGCACCGCCCACATCAGCATGGCGACCGCGAGCGGCACGGCGTCCCCCGCCCCGGCGATGAGCGCGGCCGACAGCGCCGCGCCCGCCCAGGCGCAGAGCGCGAAGAACCGGTCGGAGTAGTGCAGGTGGAAGACGCTGGGCGCCGCCCGGGGCGGGACGCGGCGCAGGTACGCGGGCACCGGGAGCATGCCCCGCGCGCCGATCAGCGCCCTGAATTGGAGGGCGGCGCAGAGGAAGGCGACCAGATAGACCCCGGCGAGCGCCCGCTGGAAGACCAGCCGGCTCAGCCAGTAGTCGGACGAGGTGAACCAGAACCACTCCATCGGTTCCAGTATCGGCCGGTGCCCACCCCGTGGCGATCTTTCGCGGCGCCTCCGGTCGCGGCGCTTCCGGTTGCGGCGCCTCCGGTTGCGGGCCGGCCCGGCATCCGGCAGACAGGAACCACTGGAGAGGGAGGATCGCGTGCGTTCACCGATACGTCGTCGCCGCCCGCACGCCGCGCCCGCGGTCGTGCCCGTCACCGTGCCCGCCACCGTGCCCGCCGTCATGCTGCTGGCCGCCGTGCTGCTGCTCACGGGCTGCGGTGGCTCCGGGGGCGGCGGCGGGGGCGCGGCGACCGGCACCCGGGTGGTGGCGGACGCGCGGGACGTACGCCTCCAGCCGGCCGGCGACCGCGGGCCGCACCCCTTCACCGCGTCGACGGCGCGCCGCCCCCCGCGTGGTGCCTCGGCCCCGCATGCCCGCCGGGCGGCGGACGGCGGCGGCCCGCGTGCCGTGACCGGCTCCACGCCCGGCCTCTACGGCGGCGTCCCCTCCGCCCCAAGCTGCGACGTCGAGCGTCAGGTCCGCCTGCTGACCGAGGACGACACCAAGGTCCACGCCTTCGCACAGGCGGCCGGCATCGGGCCGGCGCGTACCGCTTCCTGGCTGCGCGGCCTGACCCCCGTGGTGCTGAGCGCCGACACCCGTGTCACCGCCCACGGCTACCGCGACGGCTCCGCCCTACCCTTCCCGTCCGTCCTCCAGGCCGGCACCGCCGTGCTGGTCGACCAGTACGGGGCGCCGCGCGTCCGCTGTGCGTCGGGGGCCCCGCTGCGGTCGCCGGTCCTCGCCCGCGAGGCCGCCGGGGCGCCCGGGTCCGCCGCGGCCGCCGTCGGCAGGGGCAGGGTCTGGGCCGGCTACGACCCCGGGCGGGTCGTGATGATCAGCCCCACCGAGCAGGTGGTCCACAGCCTGCTCCTCGTGAACCTTCTGGACCACACCTGGCTCGAACGCCTCACCGGCACCGGCGGGAACCGGGACCGGAAGCCCGAGGCGCCGCCGCCCTACGCCCCCGGTGAGCGCGACTTCCCGGCGCTCCCCGCGCCGACGGAGCCCCGGCAGCCCGTTCCCGTCGCACCGGCCGACTGCCCGACCTCGACCGACGGCGGCCGCACGGTCCCGCACGGCTGCCCCACGCCGCCGCCCCCGCCGCCACCGCCGGTCGTGCCGGACGCCCCGGACGGCCGGGACGCCCCGAACGGTCCAGGCGGCCCCGGCGGCTCCGGCGGCGAACCGCCCGCACCCGACGCACCCGGCACGCCCGACGCACCCGGCACGCCCGACGCGCCCGGCACGTCCGACGCACCCGGCGTACCCGACGGTCCCGGCGTACCGGACGGGGGAGGAGACCCCGGAGAGCAGCCCTCCGGCCCCGGCGGGCCGCCCGACGCGCCCATCGAGGTGCCGGCCGACGTGCCCGCCGAGCCGGAGCTCTACGAGGGCTGATGACTCCCCGACCGGTCGAAAAACCCGACAAATGATGGCAGAGTGGCTCCATGGTTGATCCGGCAGCGGATGCCCTGTCGCTCCCCGAGGACTGGCCCGCCCACCCGGATCAGAGCCTGGCACTCAACCGGATGGGCAGCTTCGACTGGGACCTCGACACAGGGCTCATGCACATGGACGGCACCGCCCTCGCCGTGTTCCAGGTGGACGCCACCGAGTACGACGGGCGGCCCGAGAGCCTCGCCCCCCGGGTGCCGCCCAGCGAGTCCGTCCGCCTCGACGGGATGGTGGCGCAGGCGCTCAAGAGCGGCGGCACGCACTACGGCACCTACTTCCGCATCCGCACCCGCGACGGCGGTCTGCGCTGGACGCACACCCAGGGGTTCATCCGGCGCGACGAGACGGGCCGCCCGCGCCGCATCATCGGCATCGTCCGCGACGCCACCCAGGAACTCGCCGAATCCACCGCGCGCCGCGAGGTCGACGAGGAGCGCCGCCGCCAGACCAGCGTCGTCGAATCGACCACCGCCGCCCTGGCCCACGCCCGCACCGTCCAGGACGTCATCGACGTGCTCAAGGACTCGCACGGCCTGGAACACCTCGGCGCCACCAGTCTGGTGATGGGGCTGCTGGAGGCGGGCCGCATCCACCTGGTCGCCGACGGCCCCGAAGGATCCTTCGTCCCCGGCACCCGCTACACCCGGGTGGACGAGCAGTACCCGATGAGTGAGGTGGTCCGCACCCTCGCGCCCCGCTTCATCGAGTCGCCCGAGGACTTCGCCGCCTCCTATCCCATCCTGTGGCCGAACATCAGCGGGCTGGGCATCACCTCCGCCGCCTACCTGCCGCTGATCGCCCAGGCCCGGCCCATCGGCGCCCTCGGCCTGCTCTACAACGACAAGAACGGCTTCTCGCCCGAGGACCGCAACGTCCTCGTCGCTCTCGGCAGCAGCATCGCCCAGAGCCTCCAGCGCGCCATGCTCTTCGAGCAGGAGCACGACCTCGCCGAGGGGCTCCAGCAGGCCATGCTCCCGCGCCGGATCCCCGACATCCCCGGCGCGCAGATCGCCGTCCGCTACCGCGCCGCCCGCCTCGGCCGGGACATCGGCGGCGACTGGTACGACATCATCCCGCTGCCCGGCGGGCGGGTCGGCGCCGTCATCGGGGACGTCCAGGGACACGACACCCACGCCGCCGCCGTGATGGGCCAGCTCCGCATCGTCCTCCGGGCGTACGCGGCGGAGGGGCACACGCCCGCCACCGTGATGGCGCGGGCCTCCTCCTTCCTGCATGAACTCGACACCGACCGGTTCGCCACCTGCACGTACCTGGAGGCCGACCTGGCGACGGGCGTCGTGCAGGTCGTACGGGCCGGCCACGTCGACCCGCTGCTGCGGGACACCGACGGGAGCTGCCGCCGGCTGCCCGTGCCGGGCGGGATGCCGCTCGGCCTGTCGGCGGAGTTCGGGCGGCTCGACTACCCCGTCGCCATCCTGGAACTGGACCCGGGACAGGCCCTGGTGCTGTACACCGACGGACTGGTCGAGCAGCCGGGCGCCGACCTGGACGAGGGCATGCAGTGGCTCGCCGCCCTCGTGCACGACGGGCCGGACGACCTCCAGGAGCTCGCCGACCTCATGTGCGACGTGGTCGACGAGCGCGGCGGGGACGACGACGTCGCCGTCCTGCTGCTGCGCCGCAGGGGCGGCTACACCCCGCAGGCCGGCGGACGGCTCCAGCAGCACGTGGCCCAGAGCGACCCCGAGGCACTCACTGCGGCCCGCCACATGATCAGGGCGGCGGTACGGGCCTGGGGCGCGGAGGAGCGGGCCGACGAGATCGAGCTGGTCGCGGACGAACTCATCACAAATGCCTTGCTCCACACCGACGGGGGCGCGATCGTCACCCTCCGGATGCTCGCCGGGCACGAGCGCCGCCTCAGGGCCGAGGTCGAGGACCGGTCCAGTGCCCTGCCGCGCCGCCGCGAGGCCGGCCTCTCGGGCGTCTCCGGCCGGGGCCTGCTGCTCGTCGACCGGCTGGCCGACGTGTGGGGCGTGGAATCGCGCGGCAGCGGCAAGTGCGTCTGGTGCGAGTTCACGGTCCCGGACCGGCCCGAAACCCGGACGACACGGGATGTTGACGGTGAGTGAGGTGTTCGTCCTTGACCGTGACCGACCGGAGGCGATTGACTGACGGCCTTCCCGGAGCCCTCAGGCACGTCCCGACGGCCCTCCGCGCCACCCGGCACTCCACGACATGGGGACCCCTTGAGCAGTGAGCCGCTGGCACCTCTCGACCTGGCCTTCTGGCACCTGGAGACGGCGGGGCACCCCATGCACCTGGGCGCCCTCGCCCGCTTCGACCCCGGCCCGGACGGTCCCGACGGGCCGGGCACCGTGCTGGACCTGCTCGCCGAGCGCGCCGCCGCCGTCCCCCGGCTCAGGATGCGCGTCCGTGACGTCCTGCTGCCCGTCGGGGGTGCCGTCTGGAGCGCCGACAAGACCTTCGACGTACGCCGGCACGTCCGGCACCTCCCCCTGCCGGACGGCGACGACCCCGGCGGCTTCACCGACCGGGCCACCCGGCTCGCCGGGGAGCTGATGGAACGTCCCCTCGAACGAGGACTGCCGCCCTGGGAGATGTACCTGCTGACCGGCGCCCCGGGCGGGCCCTTCGCCGTGCTCGTCAAGCTGCACCACGCGCTCGCCGACGGGATGCGGGCGGTCGCCATCGGTGCCGGGATCTTCGACCAGATCGCCGGCGCCCGGCCGCCCCGCCGCCGCCCCCGGCCCGTGCCGCCCCGCTCCTGGCTGCCCGGCCCGCTGACCGTCGCGGGCGCCGCACGCGGCCGCGTCGAGGAACTCGGCCGCGCCCTGGGCGTCGGCGCCTCCGTCGTACGGGCCGGCCGCCTCGACCCCCGCGGCACGCCCGCGCTTACCGCCGGCCCCAGCGGGACCCGGCGCCTGGCCACCGTCGACCTGGACCTGGCGGAGGTGCGCCGGGTCCGCCGCGCCGTGGGCGGCACCGCCAACGACGTCCTGCTCGCCGTGACCGCCGGGGCCCTGCGCCAGTGGATGGCGCAGCGGGGCGAGCCGCTGCCCACCGCCGACCCGCGCGCCCTCGTGCCGGTCTCCCGGCGGCGCCCCGGCGGCGCGCACGGCCCCGGCAACACCTTCTCCGCCTACCTCCTGGACCTCCCGGTCGCCGACCCCGACCCGCTGGGCAGGCTCGGCTCCGTACGCCGCGGCATGGACCGCAACAAGGCGGCCGGGCCGACCCGCGGGGCCGGGGCGGTCGCCGTCCTCGCCGACCAGCTCCCGCCGCTCGCCCACCGGTTCGGGGCGCCGCTGGCCTCGGGCGCGGCGCGGATGCTCTTCGACGTCCTCGTCACCAACGTGCCGCTGCCCCGCTCCACCCTCTCCCTCGGCGGCCACCCGCTGCGCTCCCTGCACCCCATGGCCCCGCTCGCCCGCGGCCACGCGCTGGCCGTGGCGATGTCCCCCTACGGCGGCCGCGTCCACACCGGGATCGTCGCCGACGGCAGGGCCGTGCCCGACGCTGACCGGCTCGCCGCCGCCATGGCCGACGAACTCACCGCGCTCGTCAAGGCCACCGACGGGCCGGAGCGACCGGACTACTGACCCGCCGGGCCCGGCCGGGGCGGCGCGCCGGGCCGCGCTGCGGCAGGCTGGAACCATGCCCGAACTGCCCGAGGTCGAAGCCCTCCGCGAGTTCCTCGACGAGAACCTGGTGGGCAAGGAGATCGCCCGCGCCCTCCCCGTCGCCATCAGCGTGCTCAAGACGTACGACCCGCCGCTGTCGGCGCTCGACGGCACCACCGTCACCGGCGTCGGCCGGTACGGCAAGTTCCTCGGCATCGAAGCGGGCGGGCTCCACCTCCTGATCCACCTGGCCCGGGCCGGCTGGCTCCAGTGGCGGGACGTCCTGCCGTCCGGACCGCCCCGGCCCGGCAAGGGCCCGCTCGCGCTGCGCGTCGCCCTCACCGGCGGCGACGGGTTCGACCTCACCGAGGCGGGCACCACCAAGCGCCTCGCCGTCCACCTCGTCCACGACCCGGCCGACGTCCCGGGCGTCGCCCGCCTCGGCCCCGACCCGCTCGCGCCCGGCTTCGACCGCGACGCCTTCGCCGCCCTGCTCGCCGACGAACGGCGCCAGGTCAAGGGCGCGCTGCGCGACCAGGGCCTGATCGCCGGCATCGGCAACGCGTACAGCGACGAGATCCTGCACGCCGCCCGGATGTCCCCCTTCAAAACCGTGCGCAATCTCAGCGACGAGGAGATCACCACGCTGTACGAGGCGATGCGCACCACACTGGGCGAGGCGGTGGAGCGGTCGCACGGGGTCGCGGCGGGCCGGCTCAAGGCCGAGAAGAAGAGCGGGCTGCGCGTCCACGGCCGCACCGGTGAGCCGTGCCCGGTCTGCGGTGACACGATCCGGGAGGTGTCCTTCAGCGATTCGTCGCTCCAGTACTGCCCGACGTGCCAGACCGGCGGCAAACCGCTCGCCGACCGCCGCCTGTCGCGCCTGCTGAAGTGACGCCGGTCCGACCAGTGGACCCGACCGGAGGGTCCGGACCGGCAGGCCCGGACCGGGCCGCGTGAGCCCGCGGGCCCCCCGCGTCCGCCTCCCGCCCCCGCGTTCGCCGCCGTCACCCGTCCCGCGCCCACCGCCCTCAGGGCCGTACCGACACCAGCCGCTCACCGCCCGCGGTCCGCACCTCCAGCCGCTCGATCTCACCGAGCCGCAGCGCGATACCGCCCTCCATCAGCGGCTTCTCGCCGTCGTCCGTCGCCCACGTCATCACCGGCCACGCCGTACCGTCCCTCCCCACCACGACCAGCTCGCACACATGGGGCCCCCGCACCCCGGCCACCCGCAGCGCGACCTCCGTGCCCCACTCACGCTCCCGCAGCGCGACCGACGCCGACGCCCCGGTCGCCGTGTCCGTCGCCGCCGCCCGCCGCACCCCCGGTTCGTCCCCGCCGGGCCCCGAACCGGCCAGCACCACGGCGCCCGGCACCGCGACCGCCAGCGCCGCCGCCACCCCCACGACCCGCGACCGCCACCGCCGCCCCGGCGGGCGGCGCGAACGACGGGCCCGCCTGCGCCCCGCCGGCGCCGCCGCCCCGCGCACCGGCCCCGGCGGACGCAGCGGCTCCCGCTCCGCGAGCTGCGCCAGCGCCGACGTGGCGAAGACGAAGTCCGGCAGGCAGGCCGCGCAGTCCGGGCACCGGGCCAGATGCTCCTCGCAGCTGAGGGCGTCCGCCGGTTCCAGCACGCCCAGCGCATAGGCGGCGACATCGTGATGCCGCTCCCGCAGACTCATGGGCGTGCCTCATTCCCGCGTACGCGTCCGTGTGCCGAATGCTCCCGGGACGCCGTGCCGACGCCCCGCCGAAGCCCTACGCCGAGGAGTACGCATCCGAGCCGTTTCTCGCTCAATCGACCCACCCCTACACTCCGCACCATGGTGCGCGTACTGGCCGTCGACGACGAGAAGCCCGCTCTGGAGGAACTGCTCTACCTCCTCCGCTCCGACCCGCGGGTGCGCAGCGCCGAAGGGGCCACCGACGCGACCGAGGCGCTCCGCCGCATCGGCCGCGCCCTGGACGCGGGCCCCGACGGCGAGGACGCCATCGACGTCGTCTTCCTCGACATCCACATGGCCGGCCTCACCGGCCTCGACATCGCCCGGCTGATAGCCGGGTTCGCCAGGCCGCCGCTGGTCGTGTTCGTCACCGCCCACGAGGGCTTCGCCCTCCAGGCGTTCGACCTCAAGGCCGTCGACTACCTCCTCAAGCCCGTACGCAAGGAACGCCTCGCCGAGGCGGTGCGGCGCGTCCGCGACCTCGCCGAACCCGCCGTCGCGGCCGGCGCGCCCGAGCAGATCCCCGTCGAACTGGGCGGCGTCACCCGCTTCGTGGCCGTCGACGACATCGCGTACGTCGAGGCGCGGGGCGACTACGCGCGGCTGCACACCGACGGAGGCAGCCACCTGGTGCGCATCCCGCTGTCCACACTGGAGGAGCGCTGGGCCGGGCACGGCTTCGTCCGCATCCACCGCAGCCACCTGGTCGCCCTGCGCCGCATCGACGAACTGCGCCTGGACGCCGGCACGACCACCGTCCGGGTGGGCAGCGCCGAGCTCGCCGTCAGCCGCCGGCACGCCCGGCAGCTACGGGACCTGCTGATGCGCCAGCCGCGCGGCTGACCCCGGCCCGGGACGGCGGCGGAACAGGGGTCTACCTTCGGTAATGGCTTCTGCGTAGACTCCACCCTCCCAGCCAGCCGCACCCGCCAGCCCACCCCGGACGCCGATGCCCGCAGAGCACGAACCCGCGCGCCGCCCGCGCCGTGAGACCGTCACCGGTGTGCCGCGCTCCGCCCGCCGCCCGCCCGGCCACGCGCCCGCCCGGTCCGAGATCAGCGAGCAGACCACCCTCGGCCACACCTACGTACGGTCCCTGATGCGCAGCCAGCTCCGTGCCGCCCTCTCCGCGCTCGCCGCCCTGGCGCTCCTCATCGGCTCGCTGCCCCTGTTGTTCACCCTCCCCGCCGCCCTGGGCCGCGGCACCGCCCAGCCGTTCGTGTGGGCCGCCCTGGGCGTCGGCGCCCACCCGGTCATGTGGCTCGTCGCCCGCTGGTACGTCCGCCGGGCCGAGCGCAACGAACGCGACTTCACCGGACTCGTGGAAGGCCGCTGAGCCCGTATGGAGCGGCCGTGAACCAGACCTACGCGGTGGCCGCGGTCACCGCCGTCGTTCTCGCCACCGTGCTCGTCGGCGCGCTCGGGCTGCGGGTCTCCCGCACCACCTCCGACTTCCTGGTCGCGTCCCGCACCGTGGGCCCCCGCCTCAACGCCGCGGCCATCAGCGGCGAGTACCTGTCCGCCGCCTCCTTCCTCGGCATCGCCGGACTCGTCCTCCTCCAGGGCCCCGACATGCTCTGGTACCCGGTCGGCTACACCGCCGGGTACCTGGTGCTGCTGGTCCTGGTCGCCGCCCCGCTGCGCCGCTCCGGCGCCTACACGCTCCCCGACTTCGCCGAGGCCCGCCTGGAGTCGCCCGAGGCCCGCCGGCTGGCCAGCCTCCTCGTCGTCGGCATCGGCTGGCTGTACCTGCTGCCGCAGCTCCAGGGCGCCGGCCTGACCCTGGAGATCCTGACCGGCGCGCCCGGCTGGGTCGGCGGACTCGTCGTCGCCGTCGTGGTGACGGGCGCGGTCGCGGCGGGCGGGATGCGCAGCATCACCTTCGTCCAGGCCTTCCAGTACTGGCTGAAGCTCACCGCGCTGCTCGTGCCCGCGCTGTTCCTGGTCACCGCCTGGTGGGGCGACGACGCCCCGCGCGCCCGGTTCGACGCGCCCGCGGTCCTCCGGGAGCACACCGCCGTCACCGTCGACGACACGGTACGCGTCGAGGTGGACGCCCCGCTGACCCTGACCGTCTCCGGGCGCGTCGACTCCACCGTGTACGACGGGGACCGCGTCACCCTCGACGAGGGCGCCCACCGGGTCGAGGCCGGCACCACGCTGCGCTTCCCGGCCGGGGCGGCCGTCCCCGAGCGGGCACCCACCGGCGGCGAACTCCCCCCGGCCCCGGGCCGCTGGTCGCAGCCGCTGGCCGGCGGACACGACGGCCACCAGCTCTACGCCACCTACGGGCTGATCCTCGCCACCTTCCTCGGCACCATGGGGCTGCCGCACGTCGCCGTCCGCTTCTACACCAGCCCCGACGGCCGCACCGCCCGCCGCACCACCCTGGTCGTCCTCGGCCTGGTGGGCGCCTTCTACCTGCTGCCTCCGGTGTACGGGGCGCTCGGCCGGATCTACGCGCCCGAACTCACCCTCACCGGCGCGGCGGACGCCGCCGTGCTCGTCCTGCCCGACCGGGTCCTGGGCGGTCCGGCCGGCGAGCTGCTGGGCGCGCTGCTGGCGGGCGGGGCGTTCGCCGCCTTCCTGTCGACCGCGTCGGGGCTGACCATGTCGGTCGCGGGGGTGCTCGGCCAGGACGTGCTGCCCTCGCGCGGGGTGCGGCACTTCCGGCTGGCGACCCTGCTCGCCATGGCCGTGCCGCTGGCCGCGAGCCTGGTGGCGACGAACGTGCCGGTCGCCGACGCCGTGGGGCTGGCGTTCGCCGTGTCGGCGTCCTCCTTCTGCCCGCTGCTGGTGCTCGGCATCTGGTGGCGGCGGCTCACCCCGCCCGGCGCCATGGCCGGACTCCTGGCGGGCGGCGGGGCCGCGCTCACCGCCGTGCTGGCGACCCGCGCGGGGCTCGCCCCGGAGGGCTGGCCGCACACCCTGATGGCCTGGCCGGCGGTCTGGTCGGTGCCGCTCGGGTTCCTCACCATGGTGGCCGTCTCCCTGGCCACGCCCCGGCGGGTACCGGCCGGGACCCCGGCCATCCTGGCCCGGCTCCACCTGCCCGAGGACCTGGCCGGGCGCCCCGGGCCCGGGCAGCCGGAAGGGGCCGGCCGGTGAGCGGGGCCACGGGCGTCGCCCTCGCGGCCCTCGCCGCGGCCGGGGCCGTCCTCCTCGCCGCCGGGTTCGCGCTCGGGCGCCTCAGCGCCCGCCGGGCCGGCAAGGACGTCCTGGACCTCGGCACCCCCGTCGAGCGGGCCACCTTCCACACCCTGCACACCGCGTCGCTCGCCGCCCCGCCGCTGCGCGCCGGGCTCACCGAGGACACCGCCCGCAAGGCCGCCCGCCGGCTGCGCCCCCTGCTCGGCACGGAGGCGCTGTGCCTGACCGACCGCACGGCGGTGCTCGCGTGGGACGGTCCCGGCGGCGACCACCACCGGGGTCAGGTGATGGAGCGGGTGGCCGAGGTGCTCGGCTCGGGGCGGGGCCAGAGCGTGCGCGCCGAGTGCGGCGTGCCGGACTGCCCGCTGCGCTGGGCGGTGATCGCGCCGCTGACCGGCGAGGAAGGGGTGCTCGGGGCGCTGGTGGCGTACGGCTCGCGCGAGTCGGCGGTGCTGGCCCGGGCGGCGACGGAGGTGGCCCGCTGGGTCTCCGTACAACTGGAGCTGGCCGAGCTGGACCGCTCCCGCACCCGGGCGATCGAGGCCGAGATCCGGGCCCTGCGCGCCCAGATCTCACCGCACTTCATCTTCAACTCGCTGGCCGCCATCGCCTCGTTCGTCCGCACCGACCCGGAGCGGGCGCGCGAACTGCTGCTGGAGTTCGCCGACTTCACCCGCTACTCGTTCCGGCGGCACGGCGAGTTCACCCAGCTCGCCGACGAACTGCGCTCCATCGAGCAGTACCTGGCGCTCGCGGGGGCCAGGTTCGGCGACCGGCTCCAGGTGACCCTCCAGGTGGCGCCCGAGGTGCTGCCGGTGACGCTGCCGTTCCTCTGCCTCCAGCCGCTGGTGGAGAACGCCGTCAAGCACGGCCTGGAGGACTCGCGCACCACCTGCCGGGTGACCATCGCCGCCCGGGACGCGGGCGCCGAGGCGGTCGTCACCGTCGAGGACGACGGCGTGGGCATGGACCCGGACGTGCTGCGCGCCGTCCTGGCGGGGGAGCGGCCGGGCTCGTCCGGCATCGGTCTGTGCAACGTCGACGAACGGCTGCGCCAGGTGTACGGGGACGCGTATGGGCTCGTCGCCGAGACGGCTGTCGGCGCGGGCATGAAGGTCACGGTGCGTGTCCCCAAGTACCGCGCGGGTGTCCACCGCGATCCCCCGGTGTCCGTTCAGGAATGAAAGGTCCCGGTTTGGGGACGCGGGTGCGTGGCGGTGAACGCGACCGGGAGGCAGCCATGCGCATACACGATCACTACGAACTGGACTTCGGGCGGGAGGACGTCGTGCTGGTGCACCGCACCGAGCGGACCGGCGCCGGCGGGCACCCCGTCTACTCGGACGACACCGGCATCGTCCTGGCCGAGATCAGCGACCGGGGCGAGGTCCGGATGCTCGCCAGCGGTGGTCAGCAGGACCTGCCGGCCAGGGTCCGGGCGCGTCCCGTCCAGCCGCACTGAACGCACTCCGTCCAGCCGCACCGAACCCCCGGCCGCGCGGAGCGGCGGAAGGACCCGTCCCGGGGAGCGGCCGTACGGGTCTCAGTACAGCCGCAGTGCCAGGTGCCCGAGCGGGAGGCCGAGGCGCCACGAGGGGAGCCACACCGCCTCCGACTCGTCGACCGTGAAGCCCGCGGCCGGCCCGGCCGACAGTGCCCCCAGGTCGGTGGCGAGCAGGTGGGTGCCCTCCAGGTGGCGCCAGGTCTCGCGGGCGAGGGCGAGGCCCTCGTCGTCGTCGCCGACGCGCTCCCGCCGGGCCGCCAGCCGCTCCCGTACCCAGTCCTCCCAGGGGTGGCCGTGCGCGGTACGGGTCAGCCACTCGTCCAGCCGGTCCTCGGCGCCCGCCCCCGGGTCGCCGTCGGTGCCATCGCCCAGGTAGACGGTGAGCGCGAGCGTCCGGCGGCCCGCCTGGTACTCCAGCGAGCCGGGTTCGACCAGGCCGCCGGCTCTCAGCAGTTCATCGGCGATGTACTCGGCACACAGCCAGGCCATCGGGACGGCCAGCCCGCCGCCCCCGCCGGTGCCGTTCGTGCTCTCGGGCCGCAACGTTCCCACCTTCTCCCGGACGTCCTGCGTGTGCGTGTGGTCCTCGACGACGAGCCTCTACCGTCAGGCACGGCCCGGGGCCGCTCTTTGCTCAACTCGGCGGTGTGGTTTCGCCTACATTTCGTCCGGGGCCGTGACACGCGGGTGGTGGCGTGTCCGAGGGTGAGGGTGGGGCGGGAGGGATCAGGCCGGAACCGATCCGGAGAGGGTCCGGCTGTACCCGGGGAGGCACCTGCCGAGCGCCCTGAGCGCGTAGTGCGACCGCGACTTGACCGTCCCGGCCGGTATGCCGAGGTCCGCGGCGGCCTCCTTCACGCTGAGCCCGTCGAAGTAGATCCGCACCAGCACCGCCCGGTGCTCGGGGCTCAGTTCCCGTACCGCCGCCCGGACGTCCAGCGCGGCGACGGCGGACTCGGTGACGTCCGACGGGTCGGGGGTGCCGGCGAGCACCCCGTCCCCGATCTCGGTGGGCCGGGCCATCCGGGACCGCCGGGCGTCGATCGCGAGGCGCCGGGCGACCGTGAAGAGCCAGGGACGCATCGACGCGTACGGGGCCTCGAAGGCCTCGGGGTGCTGCCAGGCGCGCAGCAGCGTCTCCTGGAGCAGGTCCTCGGCGCGCTGCCGGTCGCCGTAGGTGAGGCCGAGCAGGAAGGTCAGCAGCGCGGGCCCGTGGTCCCGCTGGAGTTCCGCCAAGGCCCGCTCGTCGGTGGTCGCCGTCGTCATCGTCACACCCTTCCGCGCCGTACTCACGCCCTCGAGGCGTATCCGAGCGCATCCCGGCCCGGAGGGACAGGCGCCGCACCGGGACGTGCGACGAGCGGTCGCACCGAGCGGCGAACGGTGCGGCGAACGGTCACCCGGAGCGGTCGGTCCTCTATCACTGCGTTTGTATGATTTTGTGTATTTAAGGATTGCCTGACCGGTTTTTCCCGTAGGGATCCAGGGAGCGGCCCACCCCCTTCCACGCCCCCGAAGCCCCACGGAGCCCCGCTGATGACCACCTCACCCATGCGACGGACCACGGTGGCGGTGGCCACCCTCCTCCTCTCCGCCGCCGCGGGCTGCGCGGGCGCGCGGCCCGAGCCGTCCGGTGCCGCCCCGGCGGACCGGCCGCGGCAGGCCACCCCCCGTTCCGCCGCCTCGTCGGCGGGCGGCGCCGCGGCCGCCCCGGAGCGCGGCTTCACCCTCGTGGCCAGCGGCGACGTCCTGCCGCACGCCTCGATCATCCGGCAGGCCCAGGCGGACGCGGGCGGCACCGGCTACGACTTCCGCCCCATGCTGTCCGGGGCGAAGCCCGTCGTGTCCGCCGCCGACCTGGCGATCTGTCACATGGAGACGGTGTACGGCAAGGAGGGCGGCCCCTACACCGGCTACCCGTCCTTCAAGTCGCCGCCCGAGGTCGCCACCGCCCTCGCCGCCACCGGCTACGACTCCTGCTCCACCGCCTCCAACCACACGCTGGACGACGGCGCCGCCGGCCTCGGCCGCACCCTGGACGCCCTCGACGCGGCGGGCGTGCGCCACGCCGGCTCCGCCCGCACCGCCGCCGAGTCCACCCGGCCCACCCTGCTGAAGGCGCGGGGCGCCACGGTCGCCCATCTGGCCTACACCTACGGCACCAACGGCATCCCGCTGCCCCAGGGCCGCCCCTGGGCGGTCAACCTCATCGACGAGAACAAGATCCTCGCCGACGCCCGGGCGGCCCGCGGCGCCGGTGCCGACGTCGTCGTGGTCAGCCTGCACTGGGGCAGCGAGTGGCAGACCGAGCCCGACCGGCAGCAGCTCGACCTCGGCCGGAGCCTCACCGGCTCCGCCACCGGCGGCCGCCCCGACATCGACCTGATCCTCGGCACCCACGCCCACGTCCCGCAGGCGTACGAGAAGGTCAACGGCACCTGGATCATCTACGGCATGGGCGACCAGATCGCCGGCGACATGATCAACCACAGCGGTTCCTTCGACCCGCGCGGCAACCAGGGCACCATCGGCCGCTTCACCTTCACGCCGCCCGCCCGGCCCGGCGGCAGATGGGCCGTGGCCAAGGCGGAGTTCCTCCCGCAGTGGTTCAACACCGGTACGGGACGCGTGGTCAACCTCAACGCCGCGATCAAGAACGGCGAGAACCTCACCGAGGTGCGCGACCGCATCCAGCGGGTCGTCCTCGGCCGGGGTGCGGCCGGGGACGGCCTGCTCATGGGGGAGTGACCGCCGGGGTGGCGGCGCCCTCCGTCAGGGCGCGGAGGGCCCGTCCGTCCCCGCCCGGTCGCGGGCCTCCGCCCTGGCGAGATTCGACTTGCGGTACGAGTAGCCGAAGTAGACCACCAGCCCGACCAGGAACCACACCGCGAACCGGACCCAGGTCTGCCACTGGAGGAACGTGATCAGCCAGATGGAGAAGACCACGCCGATCGCCGGCACCACCGGCATCCCCGGTGTGCGGAACGTCCGCGGCAGCTCGGGCCGCTTGTAGCGGAGCACGATCACCGCGACGCACACCACGACGAACGCCAGCAGGATGCCGATGTTGGTCAGCTCGGCCGCCTCGCCGATCGGCAGGAACCCCGCGATGAGCGCCGACGCGGCGCCGACGATCCAGGTCACCCGGGTCGGCACGTGCCGCGTCGGGTGCGTCTTGGCGAACCAGTGCGGCAGCAGGCCGTCCCGGGACATGGAGAACCACACGCGGGTGCAGCCCAGCATGAAGGTGAACATCACCGTGAGGATGCCGATGATCGCGCCCACCGCGATGACGTCCGCCAGCGCGTCCAGCCCCACCGACTTGAACGCGGTGGAGAAGCCGCTCTCCGGGTCGATCTCCGTGTAGTTCTGCATCCCGGTGAGGACCAGGCAGGCCAGCACGTAGAGCACCATCGAGATGGCCAGCGAGTACAGGATCGCCTTGGGCATGTGCCGCTGGGCGTCCTTGGACTCCTCGGCCGCCGTCGACATCGCGTCGTAGCCGAACACGGCGAAGAACACCGTCGCGGCACCGGTGAACGCGCCGCTGATCCCGAAGGGGAAGAAGGGCGTGTAGTTGTCGGTGGTGATGTGGAAGAAGCCGACCACGATCACCAGCAGTACCACCAGCACCTTCAGTACCACGACGACCGTCTCGAAGCGGGCCGCGTTCTTGATGCCGAGCGTCAGCAGGTAGGCGATCAGCAGGCACAGCAGCGCCGCGAACAGGTCCACCGTGTGGCCCTCGCCCGTTCCCGGAGCGCCGAGCATCCAGGCGGGCAGTTCGGCCCCCACCTCGCCGAGCAGGAAGTTGAAGTAGCCGGAGATGCCGATGGCGACGACCGCGACGATGGCGGTGTACTCCAGCAGCAGGTCCCAGCCGATGAACCATCCCACGAGCTCGCCGAGCACGGCGTAGCCGTAGGTGTACGCCGATCCCGCCTTGGGGATCAGCCCCGCGAACTCGGCGTAGCTGAACGCGGCGGCCGCGCTGGCCACCCCCGCGATCAGGAACGAGATCAGTACGGCGGGCCCCGCCGTACCGTTGGCGACCGTCCCGGCGAGGGTGAAGATGCCCGCGCCGATGATGCCGCCGACGCCGATGGCGGTGAGCTGCCACAGTCCCAGCGTCCTGGTGAGCCGCTCCTCCTCGGGGCCCTCGTCGATCAGTGCGATGGGTTTGCGGCGCAGAATTCCCTGCCCCGCGCGGATTCGGGCCACGAGCGTCACCTCTTTGCAGACGGCATCGGCTGACGGCGGATCATGATGGCCCACCGGCGGTCCCGGGGGAAGACGACACACACCGCCGCCGGCGGCCGGTCGAGGACCGCCCGTCCGCTGGTCCCATCGGGTGCAATCGCCCGCCCGGCCGGTGTGGGTCAGGGGCGCGGGACATCCGCCATGCGAGTCATAAGTCATGAAAAACGATCAACTGCCCACGGGGCGGCGGATGGTGCTGCGCATCGCCGCCGCGCTCGGGGCCACCACGACCTTCGGGCTCTTCGCCCTGGAACGCGCGGGCACACCGCCATCGGCCGCCCCTCCCGCACCGCCCACCGTCCCCCCGCCGCCCGTACGGTCCGGCGCCGCCGGCGCCGCCGGGGCCCAGGGGGGCGCCCGGCCGGCCGGCCCGCGCCTGGCGGCCTCCTCGTACCGGCTCCAGCCGATGACCGCCCACACCCCGCCCCGATACCGGCGCGCCCTGCCGCCGGTACGGCAGCGGCCCTTCCTCCGGGTCTCCGGCGCCGGCCGGACGATGGTCCTCTCCTTCGACGACGGACCCGACCCCCGCTACACCCCGGCCGTCCTCCGGATCCTGCGCGAGCACGGCGTACGCGCCATGTTCTTCGTCTGCGGCGAGATGGCGGCCGCCCGCCCCGACCTCCTCCGGGAGATGGCCGACGACGGCCACGTGGTGGGCAACCACTCCTGGTCCCACCCGCTGATCCCCCGCCTCAAGCCCTCCCGCATCCGCGACGAACTGGGCCGCACCAGCGACCTCGTCGCGCGGACCGTCGGCTCCCCGCCCCTGTGGTACCGGGCCCCCTACGGCGCCTGGAACCGGCACTCGTTCGAGATCGGCGCCGAACTGGGCATGGAACCGCTCGCCTGGACCGTGGACTCCCTGGACTGGAAGGAACCCGGAGCCCCCCTGATCGTGCGCCGCGTGCTGGACGGCGCCGCACCCGGTGTCGTCGTCCTCTCCCACGACTCGGGCGGCGACCGCTCCCAGAGCGTCACCGCCCTGCGCGCCTACCTGCCGGAACTGCTGGCCGCCGGCTACCACCTCACCGTGCCGCGCCGGTGACGCGCCGCACGGGAACCGCCGGGCGGGCCGGGCCGGGGCCCGCTCAGCGTGTGGCCACCATCCGGGCGAACACCACCACGTTGCCGTCGTACCCGTGGGCCTTGGAGTAGCCGCCGCCGCAGGTGATCACCCGCAGCTCCGGGTGCCCGGTGTCGCCGTACACCCGCACACCGGGGAAGTCCTCCTTGGAGAAGACCTCGATGCCGTACACCTCGAAGACGGCCACCCGCCCGTCGTAGCGCGTCACCTCCACCCGGCTGCCCTTCTTGAGCGAGCCCAGACCGTAGAAGACCGCCGGGCCCGCCTCGTTGTCGACGTGACCGACGATCACCGACGTACCGCGCTGCCCCGGGGAGATGCCGTTCTGGTACCAGCCCGCCATGTTCGGGTCCTGGGCGGGCGGCGCGTCGATCCAGCCGTCGCGGTCCAGCCCGACGTCCATCACCGGTGCGTCCACGTCGATCGACTCGATCCGGATCCGCGACGCCGGTGCGTACGCCAGCGGCAGCAGCCCGACGGGCGCGACGGGCGCGGCGCCGGCGCGGCGGCCCTCCGAGACGGCGGCGGGAGCCGGCTGGGGCGGGCCGGGCCGGTCGTCGACGCCGTTCCGCATCATCGCGAGACCGGTGAGCATCACGAGAGCCAGCGCTCCCCACGGCGAGCGGTTCCTCAGCGCGAAGCCACTGCGGTCCAGGCCCCTGCCCATGCTTCTCCCTTCGCGGCGTAGTACGCACGCTAAGCGCGCCGGACCGCACCGGCGATCAGGAGAGGGGCGAACGGGTGGCGCCCGCCAGGGGTGATGACCCATCCGAGTCATCGTCGCGCGGAACCTCCCGAGCCGTCTCTGACGGTCCGTGACCTGGGACTCCGTCAGGTACGGGGGTGCGACGACGGCGTGTCGGCTCACCGGGGTGGACGAGTGCCGAAATGCGGTAATACGAACGGCTTGTGAAGGTTCGTCGTGGAAGGCGTACTCGTCGAATCTCCCGGAGCGCCGCTCCGGGGCGTCTTCCACTGGAGGTTCAACGATGCGTGCTTCACGCGCCCTCGCGGTGGCCGCCACCGCCGGCGCGGCCATCGGGCTCTTCGCCCCCGTGGCCGTCGCCAACAACGGTCCCACCAACGTCACCGTCTCCCCGAGCCGCGTCCACCAGGGCGGACAGCTCGCCGTCAGCGCCATGGGGTGCGGCCACGGCGGCACGGTCACGTCCAACGCCTTCCCCAAGACGGCCCTGACCGTCAACGCGTCCGGCCACTCGGCCGCCACCCCCCGGATCTACGACCACGCCACGCCGGGGCAGTACAACCTGGCGGTCAAGTGCAGCGACAACCCGATGGTGGTCACCCGGACCTTCACCGTCACCCGCGGCCACGGCGCACGCGGCGGCCTCGGGGGCTCCATGGCCCCGACCTCCACCGAGATGGCCGTCGGCGGCGCCCTGGTCGCCACGGCGGCCGTCGGCGGCGGCCTCTTCATCGCCCGCCGTCGCCGTATGAGCGGCGGAACGGTCTGACCGGCCGAACCTCCCGGTCGGCCGCACACGCCCGTCGCCCCGAGTCCTGGTCGGTCAGGACTCGGGGCGACGGGCGTGCGGGGGGCCGGACCGTCAGTGGCGCCGGCTCTCGGCCCGGCGGCGCAGCAGGTAGACCACCCCGGTGGCGGCGGCCACCACCAGACCCGTCCCGGCCGCGAGCTCCCCGGTGTCGAGGCCGCCGATGCTGCCGCCCTGGCCGCCGCGTACGCCCTGGCTGGGCGCCGCGGTCGTCACCGTCCGGGTGGCGGTCACCGTGGGCACGGCGGTGGAGCTGGTGGTCGGGGTGACGGTGGCACGCAAGATGGTGAGGTCGACGGTGCCCGGGGTGCCCCCCGCGCACGTGAAGGACACCGTGTAGACCGCGCCCTGCCGGGCGTCCCGGTCGACGGTGGCCGTCACCGAGCGGCCGGCCGGGATGGTGACCGTGTCGAAGACGCCCGAGGAGGCCATCGCGGTACCGGAGCAGCCGGGGGCCGTGAGCACCACCCGGCCCCCCGGCAGGACGGCCGAGGGACCGATCGCGAAGTCACCGGGGGCGAATTTTCCGGAAGCCACCGCCGGAGCGGGGGCGGTCAGGGCGAGAGCGGCCGCTCCGAGCAGAGCGGCGGAGGCGGCACCTATCGCGCGCATCGTCAATCCTCCGGGTCCCGAGGGGCAGCTGCGGAACGGATTTCCACAAAGCGTCTGATATGCACCTCGATGCCGGAAACGCTAGGAGCGCCTTACCACAACCGCGATCGGAGAAGGGCGAATGGGGCACCGAGGTCCCCCGGACGGCGGACGCCGAGCCCCGCCCCCGGTCAGTCCCCCAGGGCCTCGATGTGCGGGAAGAGGTTCAGGAAGGGGTCCGGGGTCGCGGAGATGCCACGGCCGAACGGCGCGTCGAAGGCCCAGATCAGGAACAGCAGGAAGGCGATCAGCGCGCTGAAGAGCCCGGCCAGCAGCAGCTCCCGGAACGTACGCCGGATCTGGAGCGTGAAGATCAGCCCCACCGTGATCAGCGCACCGGTGATCAGGCCGAACCAGACCACACCCGGCATGGTGGCGCCCGCGTTCTCCCCGCGCGAGCTGCGGGCGTCGTCCGCGACCGCCACCTGGTCCACCATCGGCTGGTACGCCTCGCCCTCGTGGGGGTCGGCCGGCCGGTAGTCCGACACGCTGCGGCGCACCCGCTCCAGCAGCGCGGTGCCCTCCTCGGTCAGCTCGCCCCGGTCGGCCATCGACCGCCACTCGGTGTCGACGACGTGCGTGACATAGGCGTCCACGTCGGCACGGATGCGGGCACGGACCCCGGCGGGCCAGACCTCCGCCCGGGCCGACACCTCGTGCAGCGCCTGGGCCTCCTGACGGACGCTCTCCTGCGCGGCGCTGCGCCCCTCCCAGACGCCGGCGATCGCCAGGCCCAGCACGATGGCGTACACCACGCCGATCATCATCGTCATGTACTCGAGGACGTCCGGGGTCTCGGACGGGTCGTCGTCGTCGCCGATCCGGCGGTTGTTGATGACGACGATGGTCAGGACGACCGCGCAGGCGGCGGCCATCGCGATGGACAGGACAAGCCATTCCGACAAGGTGTTCTCCGGGGCGGTCGGTACCGAGGTGGGCGTGCTGGGGGTGTGTCGTCGATCGGGCCGGGCTCGCGGCGTCCGGCACCCCTAGGGGAGTGTCCGGAAAGCATCGGCGTCCGGCACACCGCGGGCCGGGCGAGACTTTGCGGACACGACCTAGCGGGACGAACGGGGGCGCAGGATCGCCGCGCCGAACACCGCGGGCGCCATGATCAGGAGCATCACGGTGACGGTGGACGGCCCGCTCGTCCGCTCGGCGCGCCGCGCCCGCTGGTAGGCCGGCAGCGGCACCGGGGCGGGCGGGCCCGGGTGGGGCCGCGCCGAGCGGGTGGGCGACGGGGCCGGCGGGGAAGGCGGGGCGGGGGCCCGGGGCGGCGCCGGGAGTGCCGGTTCCGGCGCGGGTGGTACGGCCGCGGGCGGCGGGGCCGGCGCGGGGGGTGGCGGGGGAGCGGGGGGTCGCGGCGGGGCCGGCGGCTCGGCCTCCTCGGGCGGCGGCGTGGGCGCCGGTGGCGGAGGCGGCGGCGGCGGAGGAGCCGGTGGCGGGGGCGGCTGCGGCGGGGGCGGGGGCTTCGGGGTGGGCGACGGGCTCGTCGTGCAGCCCCCGCCGCCCGCGACCGACACCACCGGGGCGCCGGTGCCGGTGTGGGCGACCGCGCAACTGTCGGCCGCCGCGGGCAGGGGGGCGGTCAGCAGCCAGCCGAGCGCGGTGGCCGCCAGGAGACGCGCGACGTGGGTTCCGTACACGCGCAAGAGCATGATCGCTTCCAGCGCCCGGGGGGCCGGAAACCGCCGTAATTCCCCTGATGGTGGGGTTTTCCGGCGACCGCCGTGACCACCGCCGTGACCACCGGCGGAGAAAATTTCCCGGAGCGTTGAACACCCGCCGCCCCGCCACCCGTACATAGGGCCATGAACGGCGCACCTGGGCGTCGCCAAAGTACCTCAATACAACGGGAGTTGACATGAAGACCTGGCGGAACGCCTCGCTCGCGCTGTCCGCGGCGGCCGTGCTCGCGCTGACGACGGCGTGCGGTCAGGACAAGGGCGACCAGACGCCCGCCGGATCGGTCGGCGCCGCCGCGCCGGCCGGCGCACCCGCCGACAACGGCGCCGGTTACGGCTCCGGCGCGGGCTACGGATCGGGTGCGGGTTCCGGGGGAGGGGCGGCCGCCGCCGCCAAGCCGGCCGGCCAGCTCGCGATCTGGGACAGCAAGGAACTCGGCAAGGTCGTCACCGACAGCGAGGGGCTCACGCTCTACCGCTTCGACAAGGACACCCCCAACCCGCCCAAGTCCAACTGCGAGGGCGACTGCGCGAAGGCCTGGCCGGTGGTGTCCGCCGAGGGCGCCAAGCCCCCGGCCGGTGTCGACGCCTCCCTGATGGGCGAGGTCACCCGCGAGGACGGCACCAAGCAACTCACCATCGACGGCTGGCCGATGTACCGGTACGCCAAGGACAGCAAGCCGGGTGACACCAACGGCCAGGGTGTGGGCGGCACCTGGTTCGCTGCGGCCCCCGACGGCAAGAAGGCGGCCCTGTCGGGCGGCGGCGACGAGGGGGCCGCCGAGGACGAGGGAACCGGCGAGGAGGAGGGTGCGGCCGAGGACCAGGGCGGGGCGGCCGCCGATCTGGCCGGCCTGTCCGTCCGCAAGGACCCCAAGCTCGGTGAGATCGTGGTGGACAAGAACGGCATGACGGTCTACCGGTTCGAGAAGGACTCGGCGTGGCCGATGAAGACCGCCTGCACCGGCGACTGCCTGAAGAAGTGGCCGGTCGTCGCCCCGGTCGACAAGAACGACACCGAGGGCATCAGCACCAAGGGGTACGTCACCTTCAACCGCCCCGACGGCCTCAAGCAGCAGACCATCGACTGCTGGCCGCTCTACACCTTCGCGGGCGACAAGAAGCCCGGTGACACCAACGGTCAGGGCGTCGGCGGCACCTGGTACGCCATCTCGCCCGCCGGGAAGATGGTCGGGGCGTCCAAGTAGAGTCCCCACGCAACGCCCCGACTCCGGGGGTCCGGCCCGGCCGGCCCGGACCTCCCGACGGCCCGCCGCCCCACGCGCCCCGCGTGGGCGGCGGGCCGCTCGCACGTGCCCCGGGGAGCCGTGGGCGACGCCGTCCGGAGCCCGCGACGTGTGACCAAGAACGGATCGATTATTTCCGTTTCCCCTCGCCCTCCCGGCGGGCGATCAGTAGCCTCGGCTCGAACACCGGCCATGAACATGGCCGCTTACCGTGGCGACTTGTTGGAGACATCGATGGAGCGTCCCGCCTGGGCCCCGCCGGGCATCGACATTTCGGTGCCGAGCGTGTCCCGCATCTACGACTACTACCTGGGCGGCTCGCACAACTTCGAAGTGGACCGGGAGGCGGCCCGCAAGGCGATGGAGTTCGTGCCCGGCCTGCCCAAGGTCATGCAGGCCAACCGCGCCTTCATGCGGCGCGCGGTGCGGTACGCGGTCGGTGAGGGCGTCGACCAGTTCCTCGACATAGGCTCGGGCATCCCCACCTTCGGCAACGTGCACGAAGTGGCGCAGGGGGCCGACCCGGACGCGCGTGTCCTGTACGTCGACCACGACCCCGTCGCCGTCGCCCACAGCCAGGCCGTGCTGGAGGGCAACGAGAACGCCGGGGTGACCGCCGCCGACCTGCGCAAGCCGCACGACGTCCTGGCCGCCCCCGAGGCCGCCCGCCTGCTGGACCTCGACCGGCCGGTGGCCCTGCTGCTGGTCTCCGTCCTGCACTTCGTCGAGGACACGGACGAGCCGCACCGCGCCGTCGCCGAGCTGCGCGACGCCCTGCCGTCCGGCAGCCTGCTGATCATCAGCCACGCCGCGTACGAGTGCATGCCGCTGCCGCAGGAACGGGTGGGCGGCGCCGTGGGCGTCTACCGCGACATCCGCAACCCGCTGGTGATGCGGACGCGCGCGGAGATCGCGCGCTTCTTCGACGGGTTCGACATGGTGGAACCGGGGCTCGTCAAGATGCCGGAGTGGCGGCCGGAGAACCCGGTCGACCAGGAGGATCCATATGCCTTCTCGGGCTTCGCAGGGGTGGGGCGCAAGGCGTGAGCATGCCGGCGCAGGCCCCCGGTTCCGCCGCGGAACCGGACGGTCTGGAGGACAGACTCCAGCGGTTCGCGACCATCTGGAGCCGGGCCGTCTTCCCCGTCACGGCCACCTCGCTGACCCGTTCCGAGATAGAGCGGCACCTGCTGCCGCTGGCGCGTGACCTGAGCGACGCCCTGCACGCGCGGCCCTTCGACCCGGCGCCCGCGCACCGCGTGGGCGCCGCTCTGGTGGCCGCCCACTGCACCGACCCGGACACCCTCGGCCGCACCCTCGGCGTGGTCGACTCCTACCTGGTGCTGTACTGCGGGGGCGCCGGGCAGAGCGCCGCCGCCGAGGAGCTGCGGGCCCGCTGCGCCCGGCTCCAGCACGCCCTGGCGACCGGTTTCGCCCAGGCGCTGCGCGAACGGACCCTCACCGAGCAGGAGGCCATCGCCCGCTCGGCGCTGAACGCCCGTACGTACGCCGAACAGGCCCTGCACGCCACCGAGGCCCGCTTCCGCGCCGTCTTCGAGGACGCCGCCATCGGCATCGGCATCGCCGACCTCGACGGCAACGTCCTGGAGGTCAACGACGCCCTCACCCGCATGTTCGGCGGTCTGGAGCACCATGTGCGCGGCCGCAGGGTCAGCGAGTGGGTGCACCCGGAGGACGCGCCGCAGGTCTGGAAGCTGTACGAGGAACTGGTGAGCGGCGAGCGCGACCACTTCCAGGTGGAGAAGCCCTTCTACCGGGGTGACGGCACCGTCCTGTGGACCAACCTGACGGTCTCCCTGCTGCGGGACGCCGAGGGCAACCCGCAGTACCAGCTGGCGCTGATGGAGGACACCACCGAGCGCCGGCTGCTCAACCTGCGGCTGCGGTACGAGGCGACGCACGACGCGCTGACCGGTCTGCCCAACCGGACCCTGTTCTTCGAACGGCTCGACAAGGTGCTGTCCTCGCCCGACGGCACCCGGTTCGGGCTGTGCTACCTGGACCTGGACGGCTTCAAGGCCATCAACGACAGCCTCGGCCACGCGGCCGGCGACCGGCTGCTCGTCGAGGTCGCCGACCGGCTCCAGAGCGTCGCCACCCGGCCGGGCGAGATGGTGGCCCGGCTCGGCGGCGACGAGTTCGTGGCGCTCACCACCGGCACGGACACCGAGCAACAGGCCGACGAGCTCGCCCACCGCATCCTGGCCGCCCTGGCCACCCCCGTCCGGCTGGACGGCCGCGAGCTGACCGTGCGCGGCAGCGTCGGCATCGTCGAGGGGCCGGCCGGCGAGCGCGGGCCGGCGGAGGTGCTGCGCAGCGCCGATATCACCATGTACCGGGCCAAAGCGGCGGGCGGCAACCGCTTCGAGCGGGCGGACCCCGAGGCCGACGCCCGGGCCATCACCCGCCACGGCCTGACGACCGCGCTCCCCGCCGCCCTGGACCGGGGCGAGTTCTTCATCGAGTACCAGCCGCTGGTGCACCTCGGCGACGGCAGCGTGCACGGCGCGGAGGCGCTGGTGCGCTGGTGCCATCCGCAGCACGGCGTCCTCGGCCCCGACCGGTTCATCCCGCTCGCCGAGCACACCGGGCTGATCGTGCCGCTCGGCCGCTGGGTGCTCCAGGAGGCGGTGCGCCAGGCCCGGTTCTGGAACCGGAGCCACGCGGACGGCGGCCCCCTGCGCATCAACGTCAACCTGTCGCCGACGCAACTGCACCACCCCAACCTGGTCGCCGACACCGTCGACGTCCTGGAGCGCTCCGGTCTCGACCCGGGCGCGCTGTGCCTGGAGGTGACCGAGTCCGCGCTGATCGGCGCCGACGAGGACCTGCTCAAGCCGCTGCGGCAGCTTGCCGAGATGGGCGTGGACATAGCCCTGGACGACTTCGGCACCGGCTACTCCAACCTGGCCAACCTGCGGCGGCTCCCGGTCAGCGTGCTGAAGCTGGACCGCTCCTTCACCCAGAGCATGCAGCGGCACCCGATCGACCCGGTCGACCTGAAGATCGTCGAAGGCATCGTGTCGCTCGCCCACAGCCTGGAGCTCGCGGTGACGGTGGAGGGCGTGGAGACGGGCGCGCAGGCGGAACAGCTCCGTGAGCTGGGCTGCGACACGGCCCAGGGCTGGTACTACGCCCGGCCCGGCGCCCCGGACCGGATCCACTCCCTGGTGCTGGCCGACGCGGTGTGACGGACGGCCCGGTCAGGACCACGGGGGAGGGGCCCGGGGGGAGAAGCCCGGGGGGGAGAAGCCACGGGGGGAGAGAAGCCACGGGGGAGGGGCCCCGGCTCAGGGCCGCCCCCGGTGGGCCAGCAGGAGCCGCTGGAGCTCCCGGGCCGCCCGGGGCGGCGCCACGTCGCTGCGGTGGGCCAGCGCGATCGTCCGGCGCAGTCCCGGCCGGGCCAGGGCCGTGACCCGCACGTCGCGGCCCGCCCGCGCGGCGACCATCGCGGGCACCACCGCCAGGCCCAGCCCCGCCCGGACGAACCCGAGCACCGCGTCCATCTCGCCGCCCTCCACCGTGAACGACGGCTCGAAGCCCTCCGCCCGGCACGCGGCCACCGTCAGCTCCCGCAGGTCGTAGCCGTGCCGGAACATCACCAGCGGCTGCCCCTCCAGGTCCGCGATCCGCACCGGCCGGCGCGGGGCGGGGGACGCCGCCGAGGAGACCACCACGAGGTCCTCCTGGAGCAGCTCGACGGTGGTGAGCGCCGGTGACGGGGCCGGCAGCGGCAGCACCACCAGGGCCAGGTCGAGCGCCCCGCGGGCCAGCTCGCGCACGAGGTCGTGGGAGCCGCTCTCCTCGATCAGCAGCCGGATCCCCGGGTGCAGGTCGTGGAAGGTGCGCAGCACGTCGGGCAGCAGCCCGGTGCACAGGCTCGGGGTCGCCCCCAGCCGCACCCGCCCGCGCCGCAGCTGGGCCAGCTCCTGGACCTCGTGCCGCGCGGTGTCGGTGTCCGCCAGGATGCGGCGGGCCAGCGGCAGCAGTGCCTCCCCCGCGTCCGTCAGCGCGATGTTCCCGCGCGCCCGGCTGAAGAGCTCGGCGCCCAGCTCCTTCTCCAGCGCCCTGATCTGCTGCGACAGCGAGGGCTGGGAGACGTGCACGCGCTCGGCGGCCCGGGTGAAGTGACGGGTCTCGGCCACCGCCACGAAGTACTGGAGCTGCTGGAACTGCATGGCACCAGCCTAGCCCCGGCCATAGGCGCTGCCTATGGATATCAGCCGCACCATGTCTTGGACCTCTGGGCCGGCCCCCGCCTACCGTCGATCCCATGGCTCTGGCAACGCGGACGGATCGCAAGCCGTCCCTCCCGCGCACGTTCTGGCGGTCGACCGTCGGCAAGAAGACGGTCATGGCCGTCAGCGGCCTGATCATGATCGGCTACCTCGTCGCCCATGTGATGGGCAACCTGAAGGTCTTCTTCGGCCCCGGCGAGTTCAACGCGTACGGTCACTGGCTGCGCACCATGGGCGAGCCGGTCCTGCACTACGAGTGGGGCCTGTGGATCGCCCGGGTGCTGCTGCTCACGGCCGTGATCGCGCACGGCGTCTCCGCGTACCAGCTCAGCCGGCGCGACCTCGCGGCCCGCCCCACCGCGTACGTGCACAAGCGCCGCCGCGCGAGCTACGCGACCCGCACCATGCGCTGGGGCGGGGTGATCGTCGCGCTGTTCATCGTCTGGCACCTCCTGGACCTGACGACCCTGACCGTGAACCCCCACGCCCAGCCGGGCCACCCCTACGAGAACGTCGTCGCCACCTTCTCCACCTGGTACGGCAACGTCGTCTACATCGTCGCCATGCTCGCCGTCGGGCTGCACGTGCGCCACGGCTTCTGGTCCGCCGCCCAGACCCTCGGCGTGGGCAACGCGCGGCGCGACCGCGCGCTCAAGGCCCTCGCGAACGTCCTCGCGCTCGCCCTGACCGCGGGCTTCGTCTCCGTACCCGTCGCCGTCATGACCGGAGTGGTGAGCTGACATGAGCTACCTGGATTACGAGACCGGCGCCCCGCTCGCCGACGACAAGGCCCCCGGGGGCCCGATCGCCGAGCGCTGGGACAAGCGCCGCTTCGAGGCGAAGCTGGTCAACCCGGCCAACCGCCGCAAGCACACGGTCATCGTGGTCGGCACCGGCCTTGCGGGCGGGTCCGCCGGCGCGACCCTCGCGGAGCAGGGCTACCACGTCGTCCAGTTCTGCTACCAGGACTCGCCGCGCCGCGCCCACTCCATCGCCGCGCAGGGCGGCATCAACGCCGCGAAGAACTACCGCAACGACGGCGACTCCGTCCACCGGCTCTTCTACGACACCGTCAAGGGCGGCGACTTCCGGGCCCGCGAGTCCAACGTCCACCGGCTCGCGCAGATCTCCGTCGAGATCATCGACCAGTGCGTGGCGCAGGGCGTGCCCTTCGCCCGCGAGTACGGCGGTCTGCTCGACACCCGCTCCTTCGGCGGCGTCCAGGTGTCCCGCACCTTCTACGCCCGCGGCCAGACGGGCCAGCAACTGCTGCTCGGCGCCTACCAGGCGCTGTCCCGGCAGATCGCGGCGGGCAACGTGGAGATGCACCCGCGCACCGAGATGCTCGACCTGGTCGTGATCGACGGACGGGCGCGCGGCATCGTCGCCCGCGACCTGATCACCGGGAAGGTCTCCACCCACGTCGCGGACGCGGTGGTCCTGGCGACCGGCGGCTACGGCAACGTCTTCTACCTCTCGACGAACGCCATGAACTCCAACGCCACCGCGGTGTGGCGGGCGCACCGGCGCGGCGCGTACTTCGCCAACCCCTGCTTCACCCAGATCCACCCCACGTGCATCCCGCGCACCGGCGACCACCAGTCCAAGCTGACCCTGATGAGCGAGTCGCTGCGCAACGACGGCCGCATCTGGGTGCCCAAGGCGCGCGGCGACCGGCGCCCGCCGCACGAGATCCCCGAGGACGAGCGCGACTACTACCTGGAGCGGATCTACCCCTCCTTCGGCAACCTCGTCCCGCGCGACATCGCCTCCCGCGCCGCCAAGAACGTCTGCGACGAGGGCCGCGGGGTCGGCCCCGGCGGCCAGGGCGTCTACCTGGACTTCGCCGACGCCATCCGGCGCATGGGCAGGGACCGGGTCGAGGAGAAGTACGGCAACCTCTTCGACATGTACGAGCGGATCACCGCGGAGAACCCGTACGAGGTGCCGATGCGGATCTACCCCGCCGTGCACTACACGATGGGCGGGCTGTGGGTGGACTACGACCTCCAGACCACGGTGCCGGGCCTGTTCGCCATCGGCGAGGCCAACTTCTCCGACCACGGCGCCAACCGGCTGGGCGCCTCCGCGCTGATGCAGGGCCTGGCCGACGGCTACTTCGTGCTGCCGTCCACCATCAACGACTACCTCGCCCGCGCCCCGCGCACGGAGCCCGTCACGGACGCGCATCCGGCGGTACGGGAGGCGGTCGCCGAGACCGAGGACCGGCTCGCCCGGCTTCTGGCGGTCGACGGGGACCGCACGCCCGACTCCTTCCACCGCGAGGTGGGTGAGCTGATGTGGGAGTTCTGCGGCATGGCCCGCACGGCGGAGGGGTTGCGCAAGGCCCTCGACCGGATCCCGCGGATCCGCGAGGAGTTCTGGCGCCGGATCAAGGTGCCGGGCACGGGGGAGGAGTTCAACCAGTCGCTGGAGAAGGCCAACCGCGTCGTCGACTATCTGGAGCTGGCCGAGCTGATGTGCCTCGACGCCCTGCACCGCTCCGAGTCGTGCGGCGGCCACTTCCGCGAGGAGTCCCAGACCCCGGACGGCGAGGCGGCCCGGCGGGACGAGGAGTTCTCGTACGCGGCCGCCTGGGAGTTCACCGGTCAGGCGCCCGTCCTGCACAAGGAAGACCTCGTCTTCGAGTACGTCCACCCCACCCAGCGGAGCTACGCATGAGGCTCACCCTGCGCGTCTGGCGCCAGAAGAACGCCGACGCCCCCGGCGCCATGGCCACCTACGAGGTGGACGGCATATCCCGGGACATGTCCTTCCTCGAGATGCTCGACACCCTCAACGAGGAGCTCATCCTCCGGGGCGAGGACCCGGTCGCCTTCGACCACGACTGCCGTGAGGGCATCTGTGGCGCCTGCTCGCTCGTCATCAACGGCGACGCCCACGGCCCGGAGCGCACCACGAGCTGCCAACTGCACATGCGGGCGTTCGAGGACGGCGACACCATCGACATCGAGCCCTGGCGCGCGGCCGCCTTCCCGGTGGTCAAGGACCTGGTCGTGGACCGGTCGGCGTTCGACCGGATCATCCAGGCCGGCGGCTACGTCAGCGTCCCCACCGGCTCCGCGCCGGAGGCGCACGCCACGCCCGTACCGAAGGCGGACGCCGACTTCGCCTTCGAGCACGCCGAGTGCATCGGCTGCGGCGCGTGCGTGGCGGCCTGCCCGAACGGTTCGGCGATGCTGTTCACCTCGGCGAAGGTCAACCACCTCAACGTCCTTCCGCAGGGCGCGCCGGAACGCGAGACGCGGGTCCTGGACATGGTCCGGGCGATGGACGAGGAGGGCTTCGGCGGCTGCACGCTGACCGGTGAGTGCGCCACCGCCTGCCCCAAGGGGATCCCGCTGCCGTCGATCGCGGCCATGAACAAGGAATGGCTGCGGGCCCAGCGCAAGGCGCCGCGCCGCGGCTGATTCCGGCCAGTCTCCGTGCGTGAGCCCCACCACTCCCCGGGCCCCGGAACGAAAGAATGTTCATGAGATTGTCATCATCTCCGCAATTCTTTCGGTCCGGGGCTGTCCGGTATCCACGGACAGCAAGATCAACTTGGTTAAATTCTGCACTATAGGTGGTGAGTTGTCCGTATCGCGGCCAACCGACCCCCGCGGAATTCCGCAGTCCGAAAACCCCCGATAGGCATGGACGTTGCCGGGGGCACATGACCACACCCCCGGCGGTACCGACCACCGCACCACACCAGGGGGTAACCCATGTCCACCATCACGCGCCGCCGCGCCCTCGGCGTCGCGGCCTCGGCCGCCACCGGCCTCGTCGCCGCCCGCGCCCTCACCACACCCGCCCAGGCAGCCCCCGCCCGCCGGGCCTCCGGACCGGAGACGTTCGACGAGATCTACCAGGGCCGGCGCATACAGGGAGGGCCCACCGGTGGTGGCCACCACGGCGGCGGCCACCACGGGGGACACGGCGACGGCTACGCCGTACACATCGACGGCCAGGAGCTGCACGTCATGCGGAACGCCGACGGCACCTGGATCAGCGTGATCAACCACTACGAGCCGCTCGCCACGCCCCGCGCCGTGGCCCGCGCCGCCGTCCGGGAACTCCAGGGCGCCCCGCTCGTCCCGCTCACCCTCGTCTGATCACACTCCGGAGCCGCACCACCATGACCGTTCGCAAGAACCAGGCCCAGCTCACCGCCGCCGAGAAGCGGAGCTTCGTCAACGCCGTGCTGGAGCTCAAGCGCACCGGCCGTTACGACACCTTCGTCACCACGCACAACGCCTTCATCATGAGCGACACCGACAACGGCGACCGCGTCGGCCACCGCTCCCCGTCCTTCCTGCCCTGGCACCGGCGGTTCCTCCTCCAGTTCGAGCAGGCGCTCCAGGCCGTCGACCCGTCCGTCGCCCTGCCCTACTGGGACTGGACCGTGGACCGCACCCCCCGCGCCTCCCTGTGGGCCCCCGACTTCCTCGGCGGCACCGGCCGTGCCCGCGACGGCCAGGTCATGGACGGCCCCTTCGCCCGCTCCACCAACCGCTGGACCGTGTCCGTACGCGTCGACGGCCGTGACTTCCTGCGCCGCGACCTCGGCGCGGGCGGCCGCCAACTGCCCACCCGGGCCGAGGTCGACGCCGTCCTCGCCATGGAGACGTACGACATGCCGCCCTGGAACAGCGCGTCCGACGGCTTCCGCAACCACCTAGAGGGCTGGCGCGGCGTCAACCTCCACAATCGCGTCCACGTGTGGGTCGGCGGCCAGATGGGCACCGGTGTGTCCCCCAACGACCCGGTCTTCTGGCTCCACCACGCCTTCATCGACAAGCTCTGGGCCGACTGGCAGGCCCGCCACCCGGGCTCCACCTACCTCCCGGCCGCCGGCACCCCCAACGTGGTCGACCTCAACGACACCATGCGCCCGTGGAACGACGTCACCCCGGCCGACATGCTCGACCACACCCGCCACTACACCTTCGACACGGCCGCCTAGCGGCACCGCCCCACCGGACGGGACGCCCCACCGGACCGGACGCGGCACCGGACCGGGCAGCCGATGTCCGGCGGCCCGGCCCCGGTCCGGTGGGGCACCGGCGCCTACCCCCGCCCCCGCAGGGCCGCCGCGAGGTACGGGGCGGTACGGCCGGCCGACGAGGCGGCCACCTCGGCGGGCGTACCGGCGGCGACGATCCGGCCGCCCTCGTCCCCGCCGCCCGGGCCGAGGTCGACCACCCAGTCCGCGCCCGCCACCACGTCCATGTCGTGCTCGACCACCACGACCGAGTGGCCGGCCTCCACCAGGCCGTGCAACTGCCGCATCAACACCTCCACATCCGCCGGGTGCAGACCGGTCGTCGGCTCGTCCAGCACGTAGAGGGTGTGCCCCCGGCGCGGCCTCTGGAGCTCGGCGGCCAGCTTGACGCGCTGCGCCTCACCGCCCGACAGCTCCGTGGCGGGCTGCCCCAGCCGCAGGTACCCCAGCCCCACGTCCAGCAGGGCGCCCAGGCTGCGCACGGCGGCGGGGACGTCCGCGAGGAACTCCGCGGCCGCCTCCACCGTCAGGTCCAGCACCTCGGCGACGTTCCGGCCCCGGTACCGCACCTCCAGCGTCTCCGGCTCGTACCGGGCGCCACCGCAGTCCGGGCACGGGGTGTACGTGCTGGGCAGGAACAGCAGCTCCACCGAGACGAAGCCCTCGCCCTGGCACGTCCCGCACCGGCCGCCCGCCACGTTGAACGAGAACCGCCCCGCCCGGTAGCCCCGCGCCCGCGCCTCCTCCGTCCCGGCGAACAGCTTGCGGACCACGTCGAACAGACCCGTGTACGTCGCCAGGTTGGAACGTGGGGTACGACCGATCGGCCGCTGGTCCACCGTCACCAGCCGCCGCGCCCCCGGCATGTCCGCCGACAGCTCGCCCACCAGCGTCGACTTGCCCGAACCGGACACCCCCGTCACCGCCGTGAGGGCGCCCAGCGGCAGCTCCGCCTCCAGCGCCCGCAGGTTGTGCCGGGTGACCGGACCGACCCGCAGCCACCCCGACGGCTCCCGCACCGCCCTCGCCGGCGGCGCGCCCCGGTCGAACAGGAACCGCCGCGTCGCCGACCCGGCGACCTCGCGCAGCCCCTCGGGCGGGCCGCTGTGCAGCACCCTGCCGCCGTGCACACCCGCGTGCGGCCCCACGTCCACCAGCCAGTCGGCGTGCCGCACCACATCCAGGTGGTGCTCCACCACGAACACCGAGTTGCCGGCCGCCTTCAGCCGGTCCAGCACCACCAGCAGCGCCTCCGTGTCGGCCGGGTGCAGCCCCGCGGACGGCTCGTCCAGCACGTACACGACCCCGAACAGCCCGGCACGCAACTGCGTCGCCAGCCGCAGCCGTTGCAGCTCGCCGCCGGACAGCGTCGGGGTGGCACGGTCCAGGCTCAGATAGCCCAGACCCAGCTCCGTCACGGTCGCGATCCGCTCCCGCAGACCGGCGGTGAGCACCCGCGCGGTCTCCCCGCCCGCGGCCCCGTCCCCGCCCGCCTCCCGGGCCAGGACCCCGGCCAGCTCGGTCAGCGGCAGCGCCGCCAGCTCCGCGATGGTCCGCCCCGCGAACGTCACCGCCAGCGCCTCCGGCCGCAGCCGGCCCCCGCCGCACACCCGGCAGGGCGCGCTCGTCAGGAAACGTTCCGCCTTCGCCCGCAGCGCCGGGCTCTTCGAGTCCGCGAAGGTGTGCAGCACGTACCGCCGCGCACTCATGTACGTGCCCTGGTACGGGCGCTGGATACGGTCCGCCTCCCGCACCGGGTGCACCGTGACCACCGGCTGCTCGTCGGTGAACAGGATCCACTCCCGGTCCGCCGGCGCCAGCTCCCGCCACGGCCGGTCGACGTCGTACCCCAGGGCGTCCAGGATGTCCCGCAGGTTCTTGCCCTGCCACGCCCCCGGCCAGGCCGCGATCGCCCCCTCGCGGACGGACAGGCCCGGGTCGGGGACCAGCAGCTCCTCGCTGGTGTCGTGCACCCTCCCCATGCCCTGGCAGCCCGGGCACGCCCCGGCTGCCGTGTTCGGCGAGAAGGCGTCCGAGTCCAGCCGCTCCGCCCCCGCCGGGTAGACGCCCGCCCGCGAGAACAGCATCCGCAGCGAGTTCGACAGTGTCGTCACCGTACCGACGGAGGACCGCGACCCGGGCGAGGACCGGCGCTGCTCCAGCGACACCGCGGGCGGCAGACCGGTGATCTCGCCCACCCGGGGCGCACCCACCTGGTGGATCAGCCGGCGCGCGTACGGCGCCACCGACTCGAAGTACCGCCGCTGCGCCTCCGCGTAGACCGTCCCGAACGCCAGCGACGACTTGCCCGAACCGGAGACGCCGGTGAACACGACGAGCGCGTCCCTGGGGAGGTCCACGTCCACGGAACGCAGGTTGTGCTCCCGGGCGCCTCGGACACGGATGTACGGATCGTGCTGCGCAGGGCCTGACATGACCGCCAGTCTAGGTGTTTACGCTGGTCAGGCCCGCGAGACGGGCGAGCCTCCGATACGAGTCCAGCAGCGCCGCCCGGTCGTGCGTACTGGTCGTGACCAGGATCTCGTCGGCCGCCGTCTCCTTCAGCACCCTCTCCAGCGCGTCCCACACCTGCTCCTCCGTGCCGTACACGTGGCCGCGCAGGCCGGACTCGTAGAACTCCCGCTGCCGGGCCGTCATGGGCAGGCCCTCCACCCGCTCCGGCGGCACCAGCGGCGGGAACACGCCCTCGGTGCGCGAGTACGCCAGCGCCCAGGCCTCCGGCACCAGCAGCCGGGCCGCCTCCTCCTCCGTCCCCGCGACCACCACGGTGCCGGCCACGACGACGTACGGCTCCTCCGACCACTCCGAGGGGCGGAAGTCCGCGCGATAGCGCTCGATCGCCGCCACCACCTTCGCCCGGCCCTTCAGGTCGCCGATCACCAGTGGCAGCCCCGCCGCGGCGGCGATCGCCGCGCCCCCTCCGGTGGCCAGCAGGTACGGGGGCACCCGCAGCCCCTCGGCGGGGTACGCGCGCACCCCGGGGTGCGCGGACCGGACACCGGTGAACCAGCCCAGCAGCTCGTCGAGCCGCCCGGCGAAGTCGTCGGCGTCCTTCTTGTCACGGCCCAGCGCCCGCCGGACCCCGTCGGTGAAGCCCACCGAGCGGCCGAGACCCATGTCGATCCGCCCCGGGAACAGGGACTCCAGCACCCCGAACTGCTCGGCCACCACCAGCGGCTGGTGGTTCGGCAGCATCACCCCGCCCGTGCCCACCCTGATGGTGCGCGTCGCGGCGGCGACGGCGGCCGCCAGGACGGTCGGCGCGGAACCGGCGACGCCCGGCACGCCGTGATGCTCCGAGACCCAGAAGCGGTGGTAACCCAGCCGCTCCACCTCCGCGGCGAGGGCCACGGTGCCCATGAGGGCCTCCCGGGCGTCCTCCCCCTCACGGGTGCGGGACCGGTCCAGTACCGACAGACGCGTCGCGGCGATCGAAGAACTCACGCCCTGCTACAACGCCCCTGCCCGGCGGAGATTCCCCGACGGAGGCTCCCCGAGGGCGTACGCCTCCCGTACGCGTCGCGTACGCGTTCCCCACGCGCTTGCGTCGCGTTCCCCACGCGCTTGCGTCGCGTTCCCCACGCGCTTGCGTACGCGTTCCCGCGCGACGTGTACGCGTTCCCTACGCTGGGGGCCGTGACACGGAACCGCAGGCCACTGGCCGTATTCGACCTGGACAACACCCTCTCCGACACCGCCCACCGGCAGCGTTTCCTGGAGCGCAAGCCGCGCGACTGGGACGCCTTCTTCGCGGCCGCCCCCCAGGACCCGCCGCTCGCCGAGGGCGTGCGGCTGTGCCGGGAGGCGGCCGGGGACTGCGACGTGGTGTACCTCACCGGGCGTCCCGAACGCTGCCGCGAGGACACCCGCGCCTGGCTGGCGGCACACGGCCTGCCCGAGGGCCCGGTCCACATGCGCCGCGACCATGACCGCCGCCCGGCGCGGGTCACGAAGCTGGAGGTCCTCCGCCGGCTCTCCGCCGCGCGCGAGGTCCGCATGCTCGTCGATGACGACGAACTCGTCTGCGACGCCGCCGAACGGGCCGGCTACCGGGTCCTACGCGCCCGCTGGGCGACGGACTCCACCGCGCTGGAGGAGGCCCAGGAGAAGGAGGGCCGCACCTGAGCGGGCCCGCCCGCCGGGCGGACCGTAGGAGGGGGTGCCGCCCGCGGCGGAAGGGCGGGGGAGGACGTGCGAGGGGGCGTCAGCCCGCGGTCTCGCCGTCCTCCAGCCGGAAGCCGACCTTGAGCCCGACCTGGTAGTGGGCGATGCGCCCGTCCTCGATGTGACCCCTGACCTGCGTCACCTCGAACCAGTCCAGGTTCCGCAGCGTCTCGGAGGCGCGCGCGATGCCGTTGCGCATCGCGTCGTCCACGCCCTCGTGCGAGGTGCCGACGATCTCGGTGACGCGGTAGGTGTGGTGCGACATGGAGGTCTCCTCGTTCGCCCGGTCGTCATGGTCCGGTTCCGGGGGGTCGTCGTCCGGCGGTCGTCGTCCGGCGCGTCCTTCCACGGTGCACCACCGCGCCCGGCTCCGCGCGGCGATGACCGGCCGGCGGGTGGCGGAGCGGTCGCCCGGCCCCCCTTGACCCACCACTTGGTCCATACCAAAATCCAGCCATCCGCCCGTGGCGAACCCGCTTCGTCTCCCCCCACGTCGGGTCCTCCGTTCCGCACACGCAAAAGGTGACCTACGTGAAGAAGCGCTTCCTGGCCCGCGCCTGCGCGCTCGTGTCCGCGGCCCTGCCCGTCCTGACCGGGTGCGGTGTCCTGCCCGGCGACGACGGGGCGGCCGGCTCCCGCACGGTGACGGTCTGGCTGATGAAGGGCAGCGTGTCCGACGACTTCCTGGAGCGGTTCACCACCGCGTACGAGAACGACCACCCCGGCATCGAGCTGGAGGTCACCTTCCAGGAGTGGACCGGCATAGGCCCCAAGGTCACCGCCGCGCTGGAGGGCGAGGACGCCCCCGACGTCATCGAGGTCGGCAACACCCAGGTCGCCCAGTACGCCGAGACCGAGCTGCTGCACGACCTGACCCTCGAATCGGTGCGGGACCTCGGCTACGAGGACTGGCTCCCCGGCCTCGCCGAACCAGGCAAGGTCCACGGCGCCCAGTACGGCATCCCGTGGTACGCCGCCAACCGGGTCGTCATCTACAACAAGGACCTGTTCGAACGGGCCGGGATCACGGCACCACCCAGGACCCGCGAGGAGTGGCTGGAGGACACCGAGAAGCTCGACGCCGGCCCGGGCGGCACCCAGGGCATCTACCTGGCCGGGCAGGACTGGTACACCCTGGCCGGGTTCGTGTGGGACGAGGGCGGCGAGCTGGCGGTGGAGACGAACGGCAAGTGGGCCGGCGCCCTGGACAGGCCCGCCGCCCTGCGCGGCATGGAGGTCTACAAGGAGCTCCAGGAGCTGGGCGACGGGCCCAAGGACGCCGACGAGGAGACCCCGCCCCAGGCGCAGGTCTTCGCCGGGGGCGACGTCGCCCAGATCATCGCGCCGCCGAGCGTCGCGGCCGCCATCGAGGAACGGAACCCCGCGCTCAGCGGCAAGCTGGGCTTCTTCCCGATCCCCGGGAAGACGGCGGGGAAGCCGTGCGCCGTCTTCACCGGCGGCTCCGACCTGATCATCCCGCTGCACTCGCGCGACCGGGGCGCGGCCATGGACGTCGTCGCCGCGCTGGCCGGCGAGAAGTGGCAGACCGACCTGGCCCGCACCATGAACTACGTCCCCAACAAGTCGTCCCTCGCCTCCGCCGTCGACGGCCAGGAAGCCACCGCGGCGATGGCCGTCGGCGCCACGCGCGGCCGGGCGACCCCCAACTCGCCCGAATGGGCGGCCGTCGAGGCGGCGAACCCGATCAAGCCCTACATGACGGCGGTTCTTCAGGGCGCCGCCCCCGAGCGCGCCGCCAGGACCGCCTCCACCAGGATCACCGCCCTGCTCACCACCGACCGCTGACGTCCCGGACGTCCCCGGACGTCCGGGACGCGGCCCGGGCCCGGGGCGGGCTGCCGGGCGGGGGCGGGCGCGGTGGGTTCCGCCTTGGGGGTGGCTGCCCGGGCGGGGGCGGGCGCGCTGGGTCCCGCCCCTGGGGTGGCCGTCGGGTGCCCGGGGGCGTACCGGGCATTCAGCCGTCGCACATCCGGGCTCCGCCGGGCGGTCACGCCGAATCCAGCCGGCCACGGGAGAAGTAGGGGGCCGGGCCGCCGCGGCCCGCCGTCCGGGTCCTCACCTCCGGCACAGGAGACCACCATGCCCGCACCCGTCCTGCCCCACACCGAGCTCGCCGCCCCGCACCCGCACCCCGCCCCGCACCCCCGGCCGGCCGCGCCGCAGCCGCGCTACACCGTCTCGCTCGCCCGGGAACAGCATGAGGTCCGGGCCGCCCAGCGGCTGCGCCACCAGGTGTTCGCCGGGGAGCTCGGCGCGCGCCTCGACGGCCCCGAACCCGGCCTGGACAGCGACGAGTTCGACGCCTACTGCGACCACCTCCTGGTACGGGAGGAGACCACCGGCGACATCGTCGGTACGTACCGGCTGCTGCCCCCCGACCGGGCCCGGATCGCCGGCCGCCTCTACTCCGAGGGCGAGTTCGACCTCACCCGGCTCGCCCCGATCCGCGACGACCTGGTCGAGGTGGGCCGTTCCTGTGTCCACCCCGCGCACCGCAGCGGCGCCGTCATCTCCCTCATCTGGGCCGGCATCGCCCACTACATGACCCGCACCGGTCACACCTGGCTCGCCGGCTGCTGCTCCGTCCCGCTCGCCGACGGCGGTGCCCTCGCCGCCGCCACCTGGGACACGGTCCGGGCCAAGCACCTGGCGCCCGAGGAGCACTGGGTCACCCCGCGCAGGCTGTGGTCCGCCGACGGCGTCGCCCGGCCCGGCGACCGCCGCGACCGCCCCGCGCTGCCGCCGCTGCTGCGCGGCTACCTGCGCCTGGGCGCCCGGGTCTGCGGGGCGCCCGCGCACGACACCGACTTCGGCGTCGCCGACCTGTTCGTCCTGCTGTCGCTGCGCCGCACCGACCCCCGCTACCTGCGGCACTTCCTGTCCCTCGCCCCGATCCGGTGAGCGCCTGGCTGCCCACCTCCCCCTGCACGCCCCGCCACTGCGCCCGTACGCCGGGACCGGCCGCGCCCCGCCTCCGGGGCGCGGCGCGGCTGGCGGCCGGTGTCCTGGCCGTGCTCGCCGGCGTGCTTTTGGCGCCCCTCACCGCGCCCCTGGGCCGCGCCGCCCGCGAACGGGCCACCAGGCTCTGGTGCCGGGCGGTGCTCCGCGCCTTCGGGGTACGCGTGCGCATCACGGGCCGCCCGGACGACGCCGGGCCGGTGCTCGTCGTCGCCAACCACGTCTCCTGGCTCGACGTACCGCTCGTCGCCGCCGTCCTGCCCGGCCGGATGCTCGCCAAGAGCGAGGTGCGGACCTGGCCGGTGCTCGGCCCGCTCGCCGCCCGGGGCGGCACGCTCTTCCTGGCACGCGACCGGCTGCGTGCCCTGCCGGGCACGGTCCGGGACATCACCGGGGCGCTCCGGAGCGGCTCCCGCGTCGTCGTCTTCCCCGAGGGCTCCACGTGGTGCGGCCGGTCCGGGGGAAGGTTCCGGCCCGCCGCCTTCCAGGCCGCGCTGGACGCGGGCGTCCCCGTACAGCCCGTACGCATCGCCTACCACCCGGCCGGCCCGGCGGCCTTCGTCGGGGACGACCCGCTCACCACCTCGCTGTGGCGGGTCGCGACGGCCCGCGCGCTGACCGCCGAGATCCGGATCCCGCCCCCGATCCCCGCCGGCCGCCACGCGGACCGCCGCGCCCTGGCCCGAGCGGCTCAGACCGCCGTCGCCAGCGACAGCGCGAACCGTCCCTCCTCGTCCGTCCACCAGTGCGCCAGCTCCAGTCCGGCGGCCGCCAGCTCGCCGCGCACGCCCTCCTGACGGAACTTCGCCGACACCTCCGTACGCATCTCCTCCCCGGCCTCGAAGGTGACCGCCAGGTCCAGCTCGGGGATCTTCACGGTCAGCGCCTCCCGTGCCCGCAGCCGCATCTCGATCCACTCCTTCTCGCGGTCCCACACCGCGACGTGGTCGAAGTCGGCCGGATCGGCGTCCGCGCCCAGCTCGCGCGCCAGCACCGACAGCACGTTCTTGTTGAACGCTGCCGTCACGCCCGCCGCGTCGTCGTACGCGGCGACCAGCGTCTCCTCGTCCTTCACCAGGTCGGTGCCCATCAGCAGCGCGTCCCCGGGCGCCAGCAGCGAACGCACCGACCGCAGGAACACCTTCCGCTCCTCGGGGAGCAGATTGCCGATCGTGCCGCCCAGGAAGGCGACCAGCCGCGGCCCCGGCGTGCCCGGCAGGGCCAGGCCACGGGTGAAGTCGGCGATCAGCGCGTGCACCTGGAGCCCGGGGTGCTCGGCGGTCAGCGACTCGGCCGCGCCGCGCAGCGCGCTCTCGCTGACGTCCACGGGCACGTAGCTCTCCAGCTCCGGCAGCAGCGCCCCGATCAGGTGCCGGGTCTTCTCCGAGGAGCCCGAACCGAGCTCCACCAGGGTGCGGGCCCCGGTGGCCGCGGCGATCTCCGCCGCCCGGGCGACCAGGATCTCCCGCTCCGCCCGCGTCGGGTAGTACTCGGGCAGCCGGGTGATCTCCTCGAACAGTTCACTGCCCCGCGCGTCGTAGAACCACTTGGGCGGCAGTTCCTTCGGCGTACGGGTCAGGCCGTGCAGGACGTCGGCGCGCAGGTCGGCGCCCGTGGCGTCCTCGGGCAGGGTGCGGGTCAGCAGGAACGGGCTCACGCGGACGGCTCCTTGAGCGGGGTGAGAAGGACATCGGTGGGGGTCGCGGCGAGCACGGTGCGGTCGGGGACCTCGCGCCAGCCCGGATCGTCGTCGTACGGCTCCGAGGCGACGACCGTGCGGGGACGGCCGGGCTCGGCCAGGTACCACAGGGTGTCGCCCCAGGCGGTGGCGCAGATCGTCTCGCCATCGGTGAGCAGCAGGTTCAGCCGCGAACCGGGGGCCGCGGCGGCGACCTCCAGCACGGTGTCGGCCAGCGCCCGGCCGGGCTCGTCGCCGTCCCGCAGCCGGTGCAGGACCAGCGCCCACACCAGGGCGGAGTCGTTGCGGGCCTCCAGGGACAGCAGCTCGTCGGCCGGCAGCCGCGCGGCGAGCGGCGCGAGGGAGCCGGGCCAGCCCTTGACCGCCCCGTTGTGGCTGAACAGCCACGGCCCGGCGGCGTACGGGGCGGCGGCGGCCTCCGCGTCGGCCCCGGACAGCGTGGCGTCCCGGACGGCGGCCAGCAGGCCCCCGGTGCGCACCACCCGGGCGAGGTCGGCGAAGGACAGGTCGGCCCAGATCGGCCCGGCGCGCCGGTAGCGGGCCGGGACGGGGTCGCCGTCCGCGTACCAGCCGACGCCGAACCCGTCCGCGTTCACCGTCCCGTACCGCTGCCTGCGGGGCTCCCAGGACTGCCGGTACAGGGCGTGCGCCGGCTCCACCAGCACCTCGCCGAGCGGCACCGGCGTTCCGAGACAGGCGATATGACGGCACATCAGCCGGCCTCCGCGTCCCGTGCGGTGCGGAACCCGGAGAAGATCTGGCGCCGCACCGGCAGGTCCCAGTTGCGGAACGTGCCCCGGCAGGCCACCGCGTCCACGGCGAACGAGCCGCCGCGCAGCACCTTGTGGCCCGGACCGAAGAAGACCTCGGAGTACTCCCGGTACGGGAAGGCGACGAAGCCCGGGTACGGCAGGAAGTCGCTGGACGTCCACTCCCACACGTCGCCGATCAGCTGCCGCACCCCGAGCGGCGACCGCCCGGCCGGATAGCTCCCCACGGGCGCGGGCCGCAGGTGGCGCTGGCCCAGGTTGGCGTGCCCGGGCGTGGGGTCGTCGTCGCCCCACGGGTAGCGCAGTGAGCGCCCCGACACCGGGTCGTGGCGGGCGGCCTTCTCCCACTCCTCCTCGGTCGGCAGCCGGCGGCCCGCCCAGCGGGCGTAGGCGTCGGCCTCGTACCAGCTCACGTGCAGCACCGGCTCGTCCTCGGGGACCGGTTCGACGACACCGAACCGGCGGCGCAGCCACTGTCCGCCGTCACGGCGCCAGAACAGCGGCGCGCCGATGCCGTGCTGCCGGATCTGCGCCCAGCCCTCCGGCGTCCACCAGCGCTCGTCCCGGTAGCCGCCGTCCTCGATGAACGCCAGGTACGCGCCGTTGCTCACGGGCACCGTGTCGATGAAGAACTCCGGCACCACGCGCGCGTGCGCCGGCCGTTCGTTGTCCAGCGCCCACGGCTCGGCCGAGGTGCCCATGGTGAACGGCCCGCCCGGCACCCGCACTTCGGTGGGCAGCCCGTCGCCGGAGCCGTCCCGGGGCGGTTCGGGGGCGTGCAGCGCGGCCGGGCCCCGTCGGAGCTGATGGGTAATCAGCATGGTCTCGTCGTGCTGCTGTTCGTGCTGGGCCACCATCCCGAACGCGAACGCCGCGTCGACCAGCGGCGGGCCGCCCTCCAGCGGGGTGCGTTCCAGGACGTCGAGGACCCGGCCGCGTACGTCCGAGGCGTACGCGCGGGCCTCGGCGGGCGCCAGCAGCGGCAGTGCGGGCCGGGTGGCCCGGGGATGCTCGAAGGCGTCGTAGAGGGAGTCGATCTCCGGGCGCAGCGCCTCCCGTCCCGCCACGGCCCGCCACAGCCACTGCTCCTCCTGGTTGGAGATGTGCGCGAGGTCCCACACCAGGGGCGACATCAGCGGTGAGTGCTGGGCGGTGAGGTCACCGTCGTCGACGCAGTCCGTGAGCAGGGCGGTGCGGGCCCGGGCGGTGGTCAGCGCCTCCAGCGCCCGCCGCCTGAGCTGCTCGGGGTCGGTCATGTGCGGACGTCCTTCCGGGGTGCCCGGGCCGTGGTCACGGGGGTCAACTGGTCGTCGGCGGGACATCGGCCCCGTAGGACATGGCGCTCGTGGAACGCGGCGACGGCGTCCAGGACGGCGGGGGAGGCGCCCCTCCGGGGCAGGGCCTCCAGCGCGAGCGCGAACAGGGCCACGGCGGCCCCGTGCAGCGCGGGCGCCGCCAGGCCGTCCCGCGCGGCACCGCGCCACAGCGGGTCACGCGGCGGCGGGGCACCGGCCGGCGCCGGTCCCGCGAGGGGCTCGACCACGCGGTACGCGGCCTCGGCCGCCTCCGGGTCGTCGAACAGGGCGGCCGTCACGGCGAGGGGCACGATCCAGCCGTCCTCGCCGGGCTGCGCGTCGATCATGCGCAGTTCCAGATGCCCGCGCGGCCGGACGGGCGGGAACAGGGTGGTGACGTGGTAGTCGAGGTCCGCGCGGGTGGCCGGTCTCGGCTCCCCGGAGCGCAGCCACTCCCGTAACGTCAGCGCCTCGGGCACCTCCCAGGGCCCCGCCCCGCCTCCGTCCCCGTCCTTGTCCCGGACGCACATCACGGGCGCGTCCAGTACGTGCGCCGCCCACGCGTCGCGCGGGTTCCGCCAGGTGTCGGGGGCCGTGCCCCGCACCGGGTCGAGATCGGCCCACAGGCCCTGCCGGGCGGACCGCGCACCGGCCGGCCTGCCGTGCAGGACGGGGGAGTTGGCGAACGCGGCCACCAGGACCGGGCCCAGCAGGTGGGCCAGCCGCCAGCGCCGCTCGAAGCCCAGCGGCCCGGGCTCCTCGTGACCGGCGTCGAGGCAGACCTGCACGGAGGCGGAGTCACGCATCATGGCGCGGCCGGCCGGACCCGTACGGTCCAGGTAGCTCTCCATGGCGTCGTAGCGCGGCGCGCGCAGCAGCCGCTCCCGGGGCGGGCACCAGGGATCGGTGCCGGAGCCCGTGAGGACGAGGCCGAAGGCGTCCAGGGCGGTCCGCACGGCCGCCAGATCGGCCGAAACGGTGGTGACGCACTCCATCAGGGACGCGGCGGGCGGCGAGCTGAGCTCAAGCTGCCCGCCGGGTTCGAAGGTCAGGGCCGATTCCAGCGGCAGGGTCCGCAGGGCCTCGAAGGCGGTACCGAGCCGGCCGGCGGCGACGGGGAGCCACGGGGTGTGCCGGTCGTGGACGAACCACTCCAGCTCCACCCCGACCGCGCGGGGCGGCCCGGTCTTGAAACAGATGCAGCGCAGCAGGTCCTCGGCCTCGTCCTCGGCGAGCGGACCGCCGCTGTCCGGCACGTCGCTCAGTGGCATGGGTTCCTCCTGGAGAAGGGGTTCCGTCCCACCTAAGCCACCGGCCGGTGATCGCACAAGAGTGCCCTCGGGGGCGGAAAACCAGTTGCCTGAAGCTTGATTGATTATCGAGCATGCCGGGTATGAGTGCACGTCTGCGAGAGATCGCCAAGCGGACCGAGGAGATTGTCGCGGAGGGCCGTTACCGGGCCCCCGACGGCCGGCCGGTCACCATCGGCCCCCAGGTCACCGCCGCCCTCGCCGGCACCGCGATGTACGGCCCCGACCCGGTCCCGGTGACCCCCGACACCGGCCGCGACACTCGCGTCGAGGTCACCGGGGAGTCCAGCCTGGAGGCGGCGCGGCGGCTGACCGGCACGGCACCCGGACCCGTCGCCGTCCTCAACTTCGCCTCCGCCCGCAACCCCGGCGGCGGCTACCTCAACGGGGCCCAGGCGCAGGAGGAGGCCCTGTGCCGCTCCTCCGCCCTGTACGCGACCCTGCTGCGGGTCCCGGAGTTCTACGACCACCACCGCGCCGACCGCAGCCCCTTCTACACCGACCGGGTCATCCACTCGCCGGGCGTGCCGGTGTTCCGCGACGACCGGGGCGGACTCCTCAACTCCCCTTTCAGCGTGGGATTTCTCACGTCGCCCGCGCCCAACGCCGGTGTGATCAGCAGCCGTTCGCCCCGCGAGGCCGGACGCATCCCGGCGGCGCTGGCGTCGCGGGCGGAGCGGGTGCTGGAGACGGCGGCGGAGTGCGGTTACCGGCGGCTCGTGCTGGGCGCCTGGGGGTGCGGTGTGTTCCGCAACGACCCGGTGCGGGTGGCGACCGCCTTCCGGACGCCGCTGACCGGGGAGGGCCGGTTCGCCGGCCACTTCGACGAGGTCGTCTTCGCCGTGCTGGACCGTACGCGCGGGGCCACCACCCTGGGCGCGTTCCGCGACGTGTTCGCGGCCGTCGCGCGGGGGTGACGACGCGAGCCGGTCCGCCCCGGGGCACCACCCCGGGCCCACCGTGCACGGCGCCGGCGCTCGCGAGCGGTCCGGGCGGCCCACCGCGCCTCCACCTGACGTGCGCGGCGGGCGGAACGTCTCTAGCGTCGCCTGCATGGACACACATCCGGAGCGCTTCGAGATCCTGCTGGTGCCCGAGCACGTGGAGGGGCGCGACGCGTCGGACCTCGCGGGCGACGCGGTCCGCTCGGCCGTCGTCGAGGCCACCGGCGAGACCGGTGCGTCCGGCTTCCCCCGGTACGCGGGCGACGGCGTCGAGGCCGACATCGACCCGGAGACCCGGGCCGTGGAGGCCCTCCTGGTGGACGGCGCGGAACTGGCCTACGGGCTCACGGCACGGGTGCGCTGAGCCCCCCGCCCGCGCGGCCCGAGGAGGCCGTTGACAGGCGGCGGACACGGACGGAGACTCGGGCGCGAGGCCGGGGACGAAGATTGCTTCGCCCGCCGAACGGACGAGGTCACCTGGGAGCACGCCCGATGAGCATCCGCGACGTCTACATCGTCGACGCCGTACGCACACCGATCGGCAAGTTCGGGGGAGCCCTCTCCGCCGTACGCCCCGACGACCTGGCCGCACACGTCGTCAAGGCGCTCCTGGACCGCACGCCCGCCCTCGACCCCGCCCGCCTCGACGACGTCTACTTCGGCGACGCCAACGGGGCCGGCGAGGACAACCGCGACGTGGCCCGCATGGCCGTGCTGCTCGCCGGGCTCCCCGTCTCCGTACCGGGCGTCACGGTGAACCGGCTGTGCGGTTCGGGCCTGGAGGCCGTCATCCAGGCCGCCCGCGCCATCGCGGTGGGGGACGCCTCGGTGGTCCTGGCGGGCGGCGTCGAGTCGATGTCCCGGGCGCCCTGGGTGCTCCAGAAGCCCGAACGGGCCTTCCCCGCCGGCCACCAGCAGCTCCACTCGACGACGCTCGGCTGGCGCATGACCAACCCGAGGATGCCCGCCGAGTGGACCGTCCCGCTCGGCGAGGGCGCCGAACTGGTCGCCGACAAGCACGCCATCACCCGTGAGCAGCAGGACGCCTTCGCCCTGGCGAGCCACCGCAAGGCCGCGGCCGCGTGGGCCGCGGGACTGTACGACGGCGAGGTCGTGCCGTACGGCGACACCGGCCTCACCCGCGACGAGTGCGTCCGGGACAACACGTCCATGGAGGCGCTGGCCAAGCTGAAGCCGTCCTTCCGTACCGATGGCACGGGGACCGTGACGGCCGGCAACGCCTCGCCCCTCAACGACGGTGCCGCCGCGCTGCTGCTGGTCGACGAGGAGGGCCTGAAGGCCTGCGGACGCGAGCCGCTCGCCCGGATCCGCGCGTCGGCCGTCACCGGCATCGAGCCGCAGCTGTTCGGCCTCGGACCGGTGGAAGCCGTCCAGCGCGCCCTCGCCAGGGCGGGCCGTACCTTCGCGGACCTCACCGCCTTCGAGCTCAACGAGGCCTTCGCCGCCCAGTCGCTGGGCTGCCTCGCCGAGTGGCCCGAGCTGGACCCGGCCGTGGTCAACCCGCGGGGCGGCGCCATCGCCATCGGCCACCCGCTGGGCGCCTCGGGGGCCCGCCTCGCCGGCTCCGTGGCCCACCAGCTCGCGGCCGCGGGCTCGGGCACGGGCCTCGCGGCCCTGTGCATCGGCGTCGGGCAGGGGCTGGCGCTCGTCCTGGAACGCTGAGCGACCGGCCGGCCGGGCGGGGTTCCCGGGCCCGCCCGGCGGACTCGTCAGGCCTCGGTCCCGCCCTGCTCGATGGCCTCGTCAGGCTTGTGTCCCGCCTGCTCGATGGACTTGCGCACCTCGTCCATGTCGAGCTTGCGGGCCTGTCCGATCAGGTCCTCCAGAGCCGCCTCGGGCAGGGCCCCGGGCTGGGCGAACACGGCGACGTTGTCCCGGACGATCATCAGCGTGGGGATCGACCGGATCTCGAAGGCCGCGGCCAGCTCCTGCTGCGCCTCCGTGTCCACCTTGGCGAACACCAGGTCCGGGTGGCGCTCGGACGCACTCTCGAACACCGGGGCGAACTGGCGGCACGGCCCGCACCAGGCAGCCCAGAAGTCGATCAGGATGAAGTCGTTCTCCGTGACCACCTGATCGAAGTTGTCCTTGGTGAGCTCTAGGGTGCTCATGCTGCCTACCTCTTCCCGGTATGTGGGGGACCGCCCCGGACAACGGTGCCCGGCACCGCGCTATTCCGGCTGCCCCTGTGGCCAGGGTGCACACGTACCACCAGACTGACCCCATGAGCGAAACGGTGGAGTACGACGTCGTCGTGGTGGGTGCCGGGCCCGTCGGCGAGAACGTGGCGGACCGGGCGGCCGCGGCCGGGCTGAGTGTCGCGGTGGTGGAGAGCGAACTGGTGGGCGGCGAGTGCTCCTACTGGGCCTGCATGCCCAGCAAGGCACTGCTGCGGCCGGCGATCGCCCGCGCCGACGCCCGCAAGGTCCCCGGGCTGCGCCGGGCCGTGCAGGGCCCCCTGGAGGCCTCGGAGGTGCTCGCCCACCGGGACGCCACGGTCACGCACTGGAAGGACGACGGGCAGGCCGGCTGGCTGGACTCGATCGGCGCCGTGCTCCACCGCGGCAGGGGCCGGGTCGACGGCACCCGGCGGGTCACCGTCGAGGGCCCCGGCGGGGAACGGCAGGTCCTGACCGCCCGGCACGCCGTCGCCCTCTGCACCGGGAGCCGCGCCGTCCTGCCCGACCTGCCGGGCCTCGCCGGCGCCCGCCCCTGGACCAGCCGCGAGGCGACCGGCTCCCCGCGCGTGCCGGACCGGCTCGTCGTGGTCGGCGGGGGAGTGGTCGGCACCGAGATGGCCACCGCCTGGCAGGCGCTCGGCTCCCGCGTCACGGTGCTGGTACGGGGCGGCGGCCTGCTCCCGCGCATGGAGCCGTTCGTCGGCGAGCACGTGGCGGACGCGCTCACCGGGGCCGGTGCGGACATCCGTACCGGAGTGTCCGTCACCGCCGTCGAACGCCCGGACCCCACCGGGCCGGTCACGGTGGTCCTGGACGACGGCGGGCGGATCGAGGCGGACGAGGTCCTCTTCGCCACCGGCCGCGCCCCGCGCACGGACGACCTCGGCCTGGAGACGGTCGGGCTGGAGCCCGGATCCTGGCTGTCCGTCGACGACACCTGCCTCGTCGAGGGCACCGACTGGCTGTACGCGGTCGGCGACGTCAACCACCGGGCCCTCCTCACCCACCAGGGCAAGTACCAGGCCCGGATCGCCGGGGCCGCCATCGGTGTCCGCGCCGACGGCGGGTCCCCGCTGGACACCGGCGCCTGGGGCGCGCACGCCGCCACCGCCGACCACGCGGCCGTGCCCCAGGTCGTCTTCTGCGACCCGGAAGCCGCCTCGGTCGGCCTCACCCTGGCCGAGGCCGAGGCGGCGGGCCACCGGGTACGCGCGGTCGACCAGGACCTGGCCGGGGTGGCCGGCTCGGGCCTGTACGCGGACGGCTACCGGGGCCGCGCCCGGATGGTGGTCGACCTCGAACGCGAGATCCTCCTCGGGGTGACCTTCGTGGGCCCCGGGGTGGGCGAACTGCTCCACTCGGCCACCATCGCCGTCACCGCCGAGGTCCCCGTCGCCCGCCTGTGGCACGCGGTCCCCGCGTACCCCACCATCAGCGAGGTCTGGCTCCGGCTGCTGGAGGGCTACCGCGGCTGACCCCCCGTCACCCCGCCGTCCCCGGCCCCCGCCGGCCCGGATCACGCACGGACCGGGCCGGCGGGGCCGCCACCGCCCGTGCCGTCCCGGTCCGCCGGCCGCCCGCCCGCGCCGTCCGCGTCCCCCGGCTGCCCGCCCGCGTCGTCGTCGCGGTGCTCCACCAGCCGCGCCGTGAGATAGCCGATCACCGCGCAGACCACGATGAGCGGCGTCTGGTCGCTGCCGTCCCGTCCGAGCAGCAGGACCGCCAGGACGGCACTCGCCAGCGGCAGCCGTGTCACCACCGCCGTGGCCGTCGCCACCCCGGCCGCCAGCGCCGGAGCCGTACCGAGCCCCGGCAGCCCGGCGCACGCCAGCCCGCCCGCCGCGCCGATGAGCACGGCGGGGAAGATGGGCCCGCCCCGCATGCTGCCCAGACACACGCTCCAGGCCAGGGTCTTGCAGAGCACGAGCACCAGGAGGGCGCGGACGGACCAGGCGTGCGGGTCCGCCGCCAGGGTGCCGAGCGTCGCCTGGCCCGACAGCGCCGCCTCCTCCGGCGAGCGCCCGGTGAGCAGCGCGTACGCCGTGAGGCAGCCGCCCACCGCCACGGCACACGCCACCGTCCGCACCGCGGTGTGCCGGGCGGTCCAGTCCGCGGTGCGGCGCCCGAGCCGATGTCCCGCCGAGAGGACCACGGTGATCACCAGCGCCAGGGGAACGCCCCACAGGAAGTCGCCCGCGTCCGGGTTCGCGGCCGGCGGCACTTCCGGCAGCGACAGGCCCCCTGTGCCGAGCCCCGTCCATCGGCCGAAACCGGTGAAGACCAGGGCCCCGGCGGCACTGGCCAGCAGGCACGGCAGCAGCAGGGCGACGAGCCGCGGCCCGGCGAGGGCCGCGGCTTCGACGACGAGGACGGCCGCCACCAGCGGGCCGCCCAGGATCGTGGAGATCGCGGCGGTCGAGCCGGCCGTGCCCAGCACCATCGCGGTCCTCGGGTCCGCCTTCCGCCGCGCGGGTCGCAGTGCCAGCAGCGCGAGCCCGCTGCCGAGCGCCATCAACGGGGCCTCCGGACCCAGGACCACCCCGAGGGGCAGTGTCGCCAGGGTCGCGAACACCACCCCCGGCACCGCAGCCGGTCCGCTGGGGCTCCTGGCCAGGCCCCGGACCGCCAGGTGCCCACCGCGCCCCGGGACGCGGGTGACGACCGGGACCAGCAGCAGCCCGGCCAGCAGCAGCGCCGGCAGCGGCCACCACCAGGGCGGCTCGGCGAACCCGGCCGCCCGGGGCAGGTCCTGCCACACGGCCTGCTGGAGCCGGTGCTGGAGGGCCGTGAAGAAGAAACAGGCCAGCGCGACCGGCACGCCCATGAGGACCGAGAGCAGCAGCAGCCGGGCGTAGGCCCGGCCGGCCGGTGCCTCCTCGGCCGGCCCGGGCACCCCCGGTGTCGTACCGGGCCGGTCCGCGCTCGACGGGCTCACAGCCCTTCCCCCACGGCCGGCACCGTGGGCCGCACCACGGCCGGTGGCGCGGCCGCCGCCGCGAGGGGCACCACGGCCGCCTCCGCGGTCAGCACTTCACGGACGCCTGCGAGGCGGCGACGGCCCGGTCCAGCGCCTCCAGGTGCGGCCGGATCCGCGCGGCGGCCTGGGCGCCCGTGGCCCCGCCGGGCACGTCGTCGACGGCCCGGCTGACCCGGTCGTACGCGGCCGAGACCGGCCCCGCCCGCGCCCTGCGCACGTTCCGCGCGCTCTGCGCCACCAGGTCCAGGTCGTGGGCCACGTCCTCCCGGAGGTCGCGCAACTCGTCGCGGCCCCGCGACCTGGCGCCGAGCCCGGCCATCTTCCCCGCGTCCATCCGCAACGCCCCCAGGTCCTCGCAGAACGTGTCGATCGCGGCCCTCGTCCTCTCCCTCGGCGACGGGGCTCCGGCGGAGCACCCGGCCAGGCAGAGCGGAGCCACCACCAGGACAACGGCCATCCGGCAGGTGAGGTCTCCCATGGCCCCATGCAATGCCGGGCGCGGCCGGTGTGCCCGTGGGTGGCGCCGAACGGGTGAACCGCACCTCGCCACCCGCCTCAGGCGCTGTGCAGACCGGGCGCGCCGGTACCGGTGGTGAAGGACGCGGCCGTACTGAGCGTCCCGCCCGTCCGCGAGATGGTGGAGACCGTCCTGAAGGCGATGTCGGCGGCCGTCTGGCCGAGCTTGACGACGGTGTAGCCCCGGCGCCCGTCGTAGAACTTCATGTGCGGGTTGGCCTGGGTGAGGCTGAGCCAGTTGCCGGGCTTGGCCGCGCCGTCCCGGCCGCTGGTGACGGAGGTCGTGGCGATCTCGGTGCCGACCACGCGGGACGCCGGGTTGTCGAAGTCCGCCTTGAGGTCGAACCCGTAGGCGACGTGCGCGTCGCCGGACAGGACCATCAGGTTGTCCAGCCCGGCGGCGGTCGCACCGTCCAGGAGGCGCTTGCGGGAGGCCGGGTAGCCGTCCCAGGCGTCCATGGACACCTTGTAGTCCGCCGTGTTCGTGCTGCGCCGCCGGGCGAACGTGACCTGCTGGGGGACGACGTTCCACACCACGTCGGACGCCTTCCACCCGTCCAGCAGCCAGCGCTCCTGCTCCGCGCCGGTCATGGTGCGCGCGGGATCCTGCGATTCGGGCCCCGGGGCCTGCCAGCCGTCGCCCTGGGCCTGGTTGGAGCGGTACTGGCGGGTGTCGAGGATATCGAACTGCGCCAGGCGCCCGAACGACAGCCGCCGGTACAGCTTCATGTCGGGGCCGCTCGGCTGCTGCGGGGTGCGCAGCGGCTGGTTCTCCCAGTAGGCGCGGTACGCGGCGGCCCGGCGCAGCAGGAACTCCTCGGGGGGCACGCCGTTCTCGGGGGTCGCCCCGGCGTAGTTGTTCTCCGTCTCGTGGTCGTCCCAGGTGACGACGAACGGGTGGGCGGCGTGCGCGGCCTGGAGGTCGGCGTCGCTCTTGTAGAGGGCGTAGCGCAGCCGGTAGTCCTGGAGGGTGACGGTCTCCTGGTTGAAGTGGGCCGGGAGCTTCCGGTCGGTGTAGCCGCGGTGGCCGCCCGCCTGGTCGACCCCGTACTCGTAGATGTAGTCGCCCAGGTGCACCACCATGTCCACGTCCTCGCGGGCCACATGGCGGTACGCCGTGTAGTAGCCGTCGAAGTAGGCGGCGCACGCGACCGCGGCGAAGGTCAGGGAGGACACCCAGAAGGCGGTCGGCGACGGGGCGGTACGGGCCCGGCCCACCGGGCTGATCCAGGTGCCCGCCCGGAAGCGGTAGTAGTAGGGACGGTCCGCGTCGAGCCCCGGCACCTCGACGTGGACGCTGTGGGCGTACTCCGGGTGGGCCGTGGCGGTCCCCCGCTTGATGACGGCGTAGAACTGCTCGTCGTACGCGATCTCCCACTGCACCTCCACCCGCTGCGCCGGCAGACCGCCGTCGGCCTCGAAGGGGCTCGGCGCCAGCCGTGTCCACAGCGTGACCGAGTCCGGCAGCGGGTCGCCGGAGGCCACCCCCAGGGTGAACGGGTACGTGCTGATCTTCCGGGCGTCCAGCGCGGCCGGGGCCGCCGCACCGGCGGTGGGGAGGTGCGTGGTGAACGCCAGGGCGGCCGCGGCACCGGCCACGGTGAGGAAGCGACGGCGCCCCAGGCGCCGGGCGGCGGCGCGGAGCTCGGGCATGTGAGTGTCCATATGGCACGTCATATGCCCGCTTTATGTCGCTTGTTGCCCCGGCATACGGGTGGTGTGCCGCACCAGGGACCGGGTCTGACGAACCCTCACACCGCTCGCCCGGTCACCGCTACGTTGTGCGGTATGAGCAACCTTGATCGTCAGGCCGTGCCCTCCGTGTGCGGCGGCCGGGGGTTCGTCGTCGCGGAGCCGGTGCGCGAGCTCCTCGCCCCCCGGCGCGTACAGCTCGGTGAATCCACCGAGGTGCGCCGCCTGCTGCCCAACCTGGGCCGCCGCATGATCGGCGCCTGGGCCTTCGTCGACCACTACGGGCCCGACGACATCGCGGACGAGCCCGGCATGCAGGTGCCGCCCCACCCGCACATGGGCCTCCAGACCGTGAGCTGGCTCCACCAGGGCGAGGTCCTGCACCGGGACAGCACCGGAAGCCTCCAGACGGTACGCCCGCGCGAGCTGGGCCTGATGACCTCCGGCCGGGCCATCTCCCACTCCGAGGAGAGCCCCCGCCCGCACTCCCGCCACCTCCACGGCGCCCAGCTCTGGGTGGCCCTGCCCGACGCCCACCGCCACGTGGAGCCCCACTTCCAGCACCACGCCGACCTCCCGCGGGTCACCGCCCCGGGCCTGACGGCCACCGTCATCCTCGGCGAACTCGACGGCGCGCTCTCCCCGGGCACCACCTACACCCCCCTGATCGGTGCCGACCTCGCCCTGACCGGCGGCACGGAAACGAGCCTGCCGCTCGACCCGGACTTCGAGTACGCGGTCCTGTCCATGTCCGGCGAGGCCCACGTCGACGGCGTCCCGGTCCTCCCCGGCTCCATGCTCTACCTCGGCTGCGGCCGCACCTCCCTCCCCCTCCGCGCCGTGTCGGACGCGGGCCTGATGCTCCTGGGCGGCGAGCCGTTCGAAGAGGAGATCGTCATGTGGTGGAACTTCGTGGGCCGCTCCCACGAGGAGATCGAACAGGCCCGCGAGGACTGGATGACCACCACCCGCTTCGGCGAGGTCCACGGCTACGCGGGCGGCCGCCTGCCCGCCCCCGAACTTCCGCCGGTGGCGCTGAAGCCTCGGGGAAGGGTGCGCTGACCTGGGGTGATGCGTTACAGCTGGACCCGATGCCGACTTCGCTGATGGGTCGTCAGGGCGGTGAGCGGCATGGTCTCGCTGTTCCCGGCGGAGTCGCGGCCGTAGTCGGTGAGGCGTCAGTTCGCGAGCCGTACGTTCCAGCGCCCGCCGTGGGCGGTGAGCGAGACCATCACGTGATCGTGCGGACCTTGCTGGTGCGTGGAATGATCGCCGGCGTACTGGCCGGACGGCTCGCGTTCGGCCTCGCCTCCGTCATCGGTGAACCGCCGGTGGATGCCGCCATCGCCGTGGGGCAACTGGAACGCCGCGGTGGCGGCGAGTGCCGCCTTCGCGGCGGTCGTCGGGCTCGCCCTGGCGCTGCTGCCCGCCCCGGGTGCCAAGGCAAGGGCGGTGCCGTGTCCGAAGCGGCGGCGGCGGTCCACTGATCCGGTTCCGGTCCGTCGGGGGCGCGCCCGACGGACCGGAAGCCACTGCCCGGGGGCGGCGGCGCGGGCGGCGCGGTCAATGTGCGGGAGCGTGGAGTGGGTCGGCGACGAGGTCGTGGCTGTGCCTCCAGCCGCCCGGTACGGGCACCGCATCCGTCACATGGGGATGGCCGGCATCCAGCCCGGTGTGCACATGGACGGCCCGCTCCATGTCGTGTGCGGGCCACACGCGCATCGCCACCGCCCCGGCCGCACCCGCGGTCACTCCCAGTGCGATGACGGCCGACTGGAGCCCGGCCGTCGCGCCGAGCCAGCCCGCGAGCGGATACGCCAGCAGCCAGCAGGCGTGCGACAGGGAGAACTGCGCGGCGAACAGCTCGGTGCGGTCGGCGGGCCGGGACGAGCGGCGGAGCAGCCGGCCGGCCGGGGTGAGCACCATCGAGGACGCCGCACCGAACGACGCCCAGGCCACCAGCAGTGCGGGCCAGCGCCAGTCACCTGTCCTCGCGGCGGTGAGCGCGGCGAGACCGGCGAAGACCAGAGCGATCAGCAGTGCGCCGCGCAGCATGACGGCACGGTCGGAGACCCGGTCGAGCACCCGTGGCAATACCAGGGCGACGGCCATGGAACCGGCGCCGTAAGCGCCGAGCGCCAGGGCGACGTCTCCGGCGGAGCGGCCCAGGTGATCGCGTACGTACACGACAGTGTTGACGAGGACGACCGCGCCGGCCGCCGCCACCGCCAAGTCCAGCGCCAGCAGGGCGCGCAGTCGCCGGACGGCGAAGAACAGCCGGGCGCCGGCGGTCGCCCTCGTACAGAGCCCGCCCTCACGCGGCGATACGGCGGCCTGCGGCAGCACGGCGGAGACCACCAGCGCGGCGGAACCAAGGAAACCGATCACGGTGCCGGTGAACAGCCAGTTGTACGTCATCACCGACAGCAGAGCGGCGGCGAGAGCGGGGCTGGCCAGGCTCTCCAGGTCGTAGGCGAGCCGGGACAGGGACAACGCCCGGGTGTAGTCGCGCTCATCGGGCAGCACGTCGGGGATGGCCGCCTGGAAGACGGGCATGAAGGCGGCGGATGCGGCCTGGAGGACGAGGATGAGGACGTATACCTGCCACACCTGATCGATGAACGGCAGCATGAGAGCGGCACCGGCTCTGATCAGGTCGGCGCCCACCAGCAAGGCGCGTCGGGGGAGCCGGCCGGCCACCGCGCCGACGGCCGGGGCGATCAGGACGTACGCCACCATCTTGATCGCGAGGGCGGTGCCCAGCACCGAGCCGGCGTCCGCGCCCGCGATGTCGTACGCGAGCAGCCCCAGGGCGACGGTGGTCAGCCCCGTGCCCACGAGGGCGATGGCCTGTGCCGCGAAGAGGCGGCGGTATGTGCGGTGGCGCAGTACCAGAAGCATGCGGCGGTCCCCCTTGCCACGACGGCTCGGCCGACGACCTCGATTGTAGGTTCATGTGCGCATCTGCGCACATGACGATTCGGCCACGCCCGTAGCGGCGGAAAACCGGCGATCGGGCTCTACGCTGTGTGCATGGCCGTCCGCGAATCCCTCCCAACTGCGCCCGGTGCGCATCTGCGCGCGCCGGACGGCGCCCGTCTCGCCGAGGCGACCGAGGTGTTCGCCATGCTGGCCGATCCGACGCGGCTGCATCTGCTGTGGCTCCTCGCGCAGGAGGAGGAGTCGGATGTCACCTCGCTCGCCGAGCGCTGCGCGGCATCGCGAACGGCGGTGAGCCAGCACCTGGCCAAGCTTCGCCTTGCGGGGCTCGTCGAGACGCGCCGGGAAGGGCGGCACGTGTTCTACAGCCTGCGTGACGGACATCTGCGCCGTCTCGTCCTGGAGGCCCTCAGCCACGCCGACCACCGCGTCAGCGGCGCGGCGCCGCACGACTGAGTACGCGCTGAGACCGCATCACGGCGCCGGACCATGGTGCGGCCGCGGTGCGCCGGTTGCACGGGTCGGGCCGACTGTGCTCCGGCCGCGGACACCTGGGTCACCGTGACAGGTGTATGGCGCCCGATGGGCCCTCCGGGATCGGAGGAGGCCAGGCCGGCCCTCGACGCGACGGCCCTCACCGAGATCCCGCCGCCGACCGATCCCTACGACGACACGCCCCCTGCCGCCGCTGACGGGCCACTCGCCTCCGCCCCCGGAAACCGACGCTGCTGGGACATGCCGTACCGCTGCCGGGCCCGTCTGCCGGCGGTCCATGATGGCCCGCTCCGACTGGATGACCACCACCCGATTCGGCGAGGTCCACGGCTACGCGGGCGGCCGTCCGCCCGCCCCCGGACTCGCGCCGGTGGCGCTGAAGCCTCGGGGGCGGGTGCGCCGAGCCTGGGTCAGGCGCTGCCGTGGACCTCCAGGGCGGCCCGGACGGCCGACTCCAGCGCCCCCTCGATCCAGGCGGGCTTGAGGGAGGTGTGGCAGCCGGCGAAGTGCAACGGGCCCTCGGGCGTGCCCATGTGGGGGAAGAGCTCGGTGTGCTGACCGGGCAGGAGGACGGACGCCTCTCCGTACGCGTACGGGTCGCGCTGCCAGCTCTGGGTGCGGCCCACTCCGGTGAAGAACACCTCGAGCCGCTGCCCGTACACCTCCTGCATGCCGCGCAGGGCGAGCGCGTACCGGGCCTCGTCGTCGAAGGCGTCCCAGCGCCGGGCGTCGTCCGCCCAGCTGTACGAGGCGAGGACGACGCCCCCCTCGCAGCCCGGCACGGGGTGGGAGGGGTTGAACATGAAGCGGTTCGGGTTGTCGGTCACGCACCCGCCGCCCGTGACCCGCGCCGCCTCGGGCTGATCGCGGGAGGACCACACGTGCGCCGCGTAAGTGGCGCGCTGGTTCTCGGACAGGTGACCGCGCGGCACCGAGGGGTGGGCGCCGAGCAGCCGGCCGTCCGCCGGGACGCGGCCCCGGCGGTAGGCGTCGTACAGGCCCGGTTCGACGGCGTCCAGTTCGCGCCGCCAGTCGTCCTCGCCGTACTCCCACCAGCGGCGGCTGAATTCGAGCAGCACCTTGGTGGCGCTGTCGTAGTGGGTCTCGGTGATCGCCCTGCGCTTCTCGTACGAGAGGGAGGGCGTGAACCGTACGTGCCGCAGACCGGAGAACGGGATGGTGACGACGGCCGTGTCGCCCGTGAAGCGCTCGTTGACGACCTTGCCGTCGCGGCCCTCGGAGACGGTGTCGACGCTGACGCCCGAGCGCCGGCCGCCGGTCTCGACGCGGGTCACGCGCCGGTCGAAGCGGACCTCGTCCCGCACCTGCTCCAGCAGTGCGTCCGCGAGTACGGCGGTGCCTCCGGCGAGCTCGTAGAAGGCGGTGCCGGGGCTGATGAGGGACGCGCCCATGAAACTGTGCATGAACGACAGCGGCAGCCGGGACGTCATGTTCTCCAGCGTGCCGATCAGGTCGATGGTGCGCGTGTCCAGCCGGGCGTGCTCCGTCAGGAAGCGGTACATCGACCAGTCGCCGAAGCGCCGCACCACGCGGGCCCAGCCCTCGAGGCGCTCCGGCAGCGGCTTGTCGGCCCGGGTCCCGTCGGGGCGGCGCACGCTGAACTCGTCGCGGACGGGGTCCAGGGCCCGCCGGACGATCTCCGCCGCGGGAACGTTCTCGTACGCCGCCGGAACACCGAAGGAGCGGTTGACCGCCCGGGGGTCCCTGGCGTAGTCGGCGCGACGGACGCTGATGCCGTTGACCCGGATCCAGGTGCGGTACGCGGGCTTGCCGTCCGCGCCGACGTCGACGTAGTGGAAGGGCCGCCGTTCGATCCCCAGCCGGTCGATCAGCCCGATGACCAGGGGGTGGCTGCCCGGAATGCGCATGGCACCCGCCTCGGCGTACTGCTGGGGGTCGGCGAACGCCTGGCGCGCCTTCTCGTGGCCGCCGGTGCGGAAGGTCTTGATGCGGCCACCCGCCCGGTTGCCGTTGGCCTCGATCACGGTGACGCGGTGGCCGGCCCGCTTGAGCAGGGCGGCGGCGACCATCCCGGCCGGTCCGGCACCGAGGACCAGAACGTCCTTGGCGGCCCCGCGGCCCCTGGGCAGTCCGCCGCCGAGGAGGATCCGCTCGTAGCGCGGGACCAGGGGCCGGCCCTTGTCGTCGAGGACGAGCAGCGCCCGGGCGACGGCGAGGCAGGTGTCCCGGTCCGCCGTGGAGTAGGGCGCGGCGGGGAGCGGCGCGGCGGTGGCCGGTCGCGAGGCCGCGTACGACACGGGCACGGCGGCGGCGACAGCGGCGGAGCCCGAGAGCGAAGCCATCTGACGTCTGGTCAGTCCTGAGTTGTCCATGATCGCAAGAACGGGCCCGCCGTCCTTCCGGACACCGCCCCGTTCCTCCCATCATCCGAAGGGGTGCTCCGGACCGCCGCGCCGTGTCCCGGCGGCCCCGGGCGGAGGGCGCCGGGTTCAGCCTTCCGCCACCACGATCACGCGGTCCCCGGCCGTGAACCGCACCGAATCGCGTTTGTCGGGGTTGATCCGCACGCCGTGGCGGGGGGACGTCGCGGCCTCGGCGTGCAGGCGGTAGCCGATGGCGCATTCATGACGGCGGCGGGCGGATTCGACGACGGTGGCGAAGCTGACCTCGCGGTCGGCCAGGACGTAGTCCGTGGCGGGCTTGAGGTGGATCTCACTGCCGTCGGCGGTGAACAGCTCGTCGAAGAGGGCGGCCAGGTGCCGGTTCTCCGAGATCTGCGCCATCAGCAGGCTGATCAGGCGGCCGCTGACGATGAAGTCGGCGCCCCGCCGCACGGGGGCCAGCAGCCGGTTGCGGTCGTCGGTCAGCTCGGTGATGACGGACAGTTCCCTCCCGGCGGACTCCTCGACGGCCCGCAGGTGGAGCAGGGTGACCAGCGTCCGGTCGTCCGGCTCCGTGTCCCCGTCCGAAGGGTGGCTCTCGTCCCCGATGACCATCACGCTGTCGTACACGGGCAGGTCCAGCTTGGCCAGGGTCCGCCGCTCGGTGGTGTCGCCGCCGTGGAACCCCACCACCAGACGGCGGGGCCCCTCGCCGGGGATGCCCGTCGCGCGCAGCTCCTCGGTGTCGCCCTGGGCCACGACGTCGAGGGTGGAGTCCGGCCCGGCGTACTGGTCGAGTTGCTCGATGATCAGAGGGGCGCGCCGGTTCCAGCCGAGGAGCAGCAGGCGCTCGGCGGCCGGCACGGAGGGCCGTGCGGTGACGATCGCCTCCTCGTCGACCGGTACCGGGGCGTCGACCGGTACGGCGGTGTCGTCGTCCTCGGTGATGACGACGAGCCGGTCGCCCTCGCCGATCCGGGTGCCGGGGTGCGGGTTGACGGCCATGGCGCCGTCGGCACGGACGACGCCCACCACGGAGGAGGTGGCGAAGGCGCCCACTGCCTCGCCGAACGTGCGGCCGGCCGGCGGGGGCGCCGGCACGACGTAGAACTCGTCTCCCGCGAAGTCCAGCAGTTCCTCGTAGACCAGGGACAGGCCCGGCTGGCGCGAGGTCTGCACCAGCAGCCGGGCGACGATGTCGTCGATGCTGAGGACGTGTCCGCTCGGGCCCGCCGCCAGCACGGCCGCCGGATGGTGCCGGCGGTCCCGTACGGCCGCGACCACGACGCGGTCGCCCGTGGGGGCGCCGGCGGCGTCGAGGGCGAGGAGCGTCTTCACGACGCGGGAGTCGCCGTGCCGCCCCTCCGGCGGCAGCACCAGCACGGCCTTCGCCGTTCCGGGGCTCACCCGCGCCAGGGCCGTCGGATCGGTGGGGGAACCGCTGCGGCAGACGACCCGGGTGGTCAGGGTGTCGCCGACCCGGCCGGCGATCTCGGCGTCCATGCCGACCTTGTCCTCCTCGGCCAGGACGGCGACGGCCGCCCGGCGCCGGTTGGCGTTGGCCGCCACCAGCTCGCCGACGACCGGGAAGACCTGGTCCGACCAGCCGAGCAGCACGGTGTGCCGCTCCTCCACGACGACCGACCGTCCCAGGCGTAACGCCAGAAGGCGCTCGCCGAGGCCCGTGGTGATCAGGCTGACCAGCGCGGAGACGAACAGCAGGGCCACCAGCGCCAGGAGGACGGACATCAGCACGTACAGCGGCGGCCCGACCTCACCGCCCACCTTCAGCGTGCGGCCCACGCTCGACCACACCGCCGCCACGCGCCCGGACGCGGTCGTCGGTGCGTGGCCGTCCGCCCAGACGAGCACCACGCTCGCCGGGACGACGACCGCGAGGCACACCAGCGTGAGCCAGCCGATGAGCACCGGGGTGCCCCGGGCCATGAGGTTGTCGAACCCGTACCGGAGCCGGGACCGGGAACCGAACCAGGAACCGAACGACCGCCGTGCCATACGAGACCCCCATCAGCTTGCCGGCACAGCAGTGTGGCGGCAGGCGCGTCCGGGGCGCCGGGCGTTCGCCACGCCCTTCACCCGTAGGTGGCAGCGTGGGCCCCGTCGCGGTGAGGCGGTGAGGCGGTGCGCGGGCGCGGTGCCGCCCGGCAGTGCCCGGCCGTTATGCCCGGGCGCCGTGCCCGGCCACCATGCCCGGGCCCGGGCGCGCGGGTGCCACGACGCGCCGGGGACGGCCCGTCAGCCGTTCCCGCCCTTCCCGACCTCCCGGACCTCCCGGAGCGACGCGCGCATGATGTCGGTCGCGCGGGTGAGCCAGTCGGACAGCACCGCGATCTCCTCGGGGGAGTAGTCGGCGAACAGCTCGGCGATCCGGCGGTGGTTGCCCTCGTAGACCTCGTACACCCGCGCCGCCGCGGACACGTCGGCGACGACCCGCACCCGCCGGCGGTCGCCGGGGTCGTGCCGGCGATGGGCGTAGCCGGCGCGTTCCAGCCGGTTGATGACGCCGGTGATCGCCCCGGTCGTCAGGTTGGCCCGCTGGGCCAGGTCACCGGCGCTGATCGGTTCCCCCGCACCCTCCGCCTCCAGCACGAACCCCAGGCAGGTGAGGTCGGTGACGTTCAGCCCGAGCCGCTGCGCGACGTCGTGCTGGGCGACGATGCCCAGCGCGACCAGGTGATCCATCTGGGCGTGCGCCTGCTGCGCCGTGGCAGGGGGGCGTCGCTTGCCATCCACCGGAAATTTCCCTTAGTCTCTAAGTAACTTAGCTCGCGAGATAAATATCTCTCGTGGAGAGCGTATCGCCGGGGATCGGTCCGGCCGTCGGGAAGGCAAGGTCATGAGCGCACACGGAGACGTCGATCTCGGTCACACCCTGGCCGGCTGGACCGGCACCCTGATCGGCCTCGCCGGTCTCTGCGTGACGGGGTCGGCCGTCGTCGCCGTGTCGCTCCCGCTCGCCCTGACGGGCCTCGGCGTCCTCGGCGCCGCCGCCGTGGTGACCTGGGTGCTGCACCTCGCCGGGTGGGGCAAGCCGAGCGGGCCGCGCCCCGAGGGCGAGTGGCCTTGGCGGGTGCGGGACGCCGCCGCACGGCACGGCCACGCCGACTGCCTCGGGTGCCGCATGGCGGGCCGGCGCCCCGAGCGCGCCGGCATCCGCGTCCGGACGGACGGCCCGGAGCCCGCGACGACCCCGGCTCCCCAGGGCCCGGTGACCCCGGCTCCCCGGACTCCGGTGAGCCCGGCGGCCCCCATCCCGGCGTCCGCGACCCCGGCCCCGGCTGCCGCCTCCCGCTGACGGGCGGGGGGCGTCCGGTCAGAGGGGTACGACCGTCACCTCGGTGGCCTTGACGCTGGTCCACACGGACGCCCCCTCGGCGAGGCCGAGTTCGGCGGCCGCCCGGGGGGTGATCTCGGCGACGAGGTCGGGCGCCGTCGCGGAGGTGATCAGCATCCGCAGCCGGCTGCCGCTGCCGGTGATCTCGCGTACGGTGCCGGGCCAGACGTTACGCGGGCTGCCGGCGGGCTTGTCGCGGTGGACGGCCACCGCCTCCGGCGCGACGATCGCGAGCGCCGGGGTGCCGGCGGGCGGCGGTTCGGCCGCGATCAGGGTGCCGCCGCCGGCGAGCGCGAGGCCGTCCGGGGTGGCGGTGCCGGGCCAGGCGTTGCGGCCGAGCATCCGGGCCACCCAGGGGGACCGGGGGTGGCGGGTGACCTCGGCGGGCGCGGCGTCCTGGACGGCGCGCCCTTCGTCCAGCACGAGCACGCGGTCGGCGAGGGAGACGGCCTCGACCGGGTCATGGGTGACGATGAGGCACACGCCGCCGAAACCGGAGAGGTGGGTGCGCAGGGTGTGCCGGACGTGGGCGCGAGTGGTCTGGTCGAGCGCGGCGAGCGGTTCGTCGAGGACGAGGAGCCGGGGCCGGGCGGCCAGGGCACGGGCCAGGGCGACCCGGCCGGCCTGCCCGCCGGACAACTGGCCGGGCCTGCGGTGTGCGAGGTGGCCGACCCCCAGGCGGTCGAGCCAGCCCTGGGCCTCGCGCCGGGCCTCGGCCCGCGGCACGCCCTGGGCCCGCAGCCCGTACGCGGTGTTGGCGAGTGCGCTCATGTGCGGGAAGAGCGCGCCGTCCTGGGGTACCCAGGAGACCCGCCTCCGGTGCGGGGGCAGCGCGGTGACGTCGGTGTCCCCGAGGGTGAGGTCGGCGTGGGCCCGTTGGGTGAGCCCGAGGAGGGCGCGGAGCAGGGTGGTCTTGCCGGCGCCGTTGGGTCCGACGACGGCGATCGTGGTGCCGGGGCCGGCGTCGAGGGTGAGCCGGGTGAAGCCGGTGACCCGGGCGCGCATCGACCAGCGCCCGCCGGGCGCGGCCGGCGGCGAGGCGGCGTCGGGTGCCGGCTCGGGTGCCACGGGTTCCGCGCCGGACGCCGGCGCGGCGCGGCGCACCCGGTCGGCGGGGGCGCCCGACCACCGGCCGCGCAGGGCGACCAGTACGGCCAGCGCGACGGCCACCAGCAGGAGCGAGACCGAGGTGGCGGCCTCCGGCGCGTCCTGGAGCAGCAGGTACACCTGGAGCGGCAGGGTCTGGGTGGCGCCCGGCAGGTTGCCCGCGAAGGTGATGGTGGCGCCGAACTCGCCGAGCGCGCGCGCCCACGTGAGGGCCGCCCCGGCGACGACCCCGGGAGCCACCATGGGCAGCGTGACGGTGCGGAACACCCGTACCGGTGAGGCGCCGAGGGAGGCCGCCGTCTCCTCGTAGCGGGGGCGCAGGCCGCCGAGCGCGCCCTCCAGGCTGATGACGAGGAACGGCATGGCGACGAAGGTCGCGGCGAGGACGGCGCCGGAGGTGTGGAAGGGCAGCGTGATCCCGAAGGTGCCCTCCAGCCAGGGCCCGAGCAGTCCGCGCCGGCCGAAGGCGAGGAGCAGGGCGACCCCGCCCACCGTCGGCGGCAGCACCATGGGCAGCAGCACCAGCGAGCGGACGAACGCCTTGCCGGGGAACTCCACCCGGGCGAGCAGCCAGGCCAGCGGGACCCCGAGCAGCAGCGACAGCCCGAGCGCCCAGAAGGAGACCACGAGCGACAGCTTCAGCGCCTCGACGGTGCCGGGCGAGCCGAGGTGGCCGGCGAGCCCGCCCCACCGGGTGCGGGCGAGGATGCCCACCAGAGGGAGGGCCAGGAACGCCACGGCCAGCAGCGCGGGCAGCGCCAGCGCGAGGGGTGGACGGAGGCCGGGCGTGCGTACGCCTGCTCGTTTCATGAGGGTTCCCGCATACGTGAGGCGTGAGGGGGGGAGCGTGAGGGGTGGAGCGCGTGGGGGTGGGGCGCGTGAGGGGTGGGGCGTGAGGCGGAGGGGCTGTCCGTTCCCCCCTCGGTACGGACAGCCCCCCGGCGGTCCGGCGATCCGCAGCCGTTACGGCTTCTGGAAGCCGGCGTCCTGGAGGATCTTCCGGCCTTCCGGCGAGGACAGCCAGGTCACGAACGCCGCGGCCGCCCCGGCGTTCCTGGAGCCCTTCAGGGTGGCGGCCGGGTACCGGGCCACCGCGTTCTGCGCGTCGGGGATCTCGACGGCGTCGACCTTGTCCGCGGCGCTCGCCGCGTCGGTCCGGTAGACCAGGCCCGCGTCGGCCTCGCCGAGTTCGACCTTGCTCAGTACGGCGCGCACGCTGGGTTCCTGGGAGACCGGCTTCACCGGGATCCCCTGTGCGTCGAGGATTTTCCGGCTGTACTTGCCGGCCGGGACCTCGGGCGCGGCGAGCACCACCTTCAGCCGGGTGCCGGCGAGGTCCTTCAGTTCGTCGACCTTGTGCGGGTTGCCTTCCCCGGTGGCGATGACGAGCCGGTTCGTCGCGATGACCGTCGGGGTGCCGGTGTCGGCCTTCACCTTGTCCATGCTCGTGGTGTCGGCGGTGACCAGGGCGTCGGCGGGGGAGCCCTGGGAGACCTGGGCGACCAGCTCCTGGGAGCCGGCGAACGAGAAGGTGATCTCCGTGCCGGGGTGGGCCTTCTCGTAGACGGCGCCCGCGGTCGTGAACACGTCGGTGAGGGACGCGGCGGCCAGCACGGTGAGGTGCGCCGCGGGGGCGCCGCCCGCGGAGCCGGGAGCCGTCGGCCCACCGGTGTCCTCGGTGCCGTCGGCGCCGCAGGCGGCCAGCGGGACGAGGAGAGCCGCGGTGAGGGCGGCAGCGGCGGTACGACGCCCGGTGAACGCGGGGGACATGGGGTTTGTGCTCCTTGGGACGAACGGAAGGTGCGGAGGAGCGGCCGGTCGCGCCGACGGCCGAGGTGATTCCCGGTACCGCTGAGGCTCAGGTGCGGTCGATGTGCACGCTGGTCGACTTCACGCGGGCGGTGGCCCGCATGCCGACTTCCAGTCCCAGTTCCTCCACGGCCTCGCGGGTGAGGAGGGACACCAGCCGGTGCGGTCCGGCCTGGATGGTGACCTGGGCCGCGACGTCGCCGAGCTTGATGGCCGTGACGATCCCCGGGAACGAGTTGCGCGCCGAGGTGTACGACACGTCCTCGTCGTCGCCCTGCGCGATCTCCACGGAGAACTCGGCCAGCGACTTCCCGTCGATGACCCGCCGACCGCTCTCGTCGCGGTGGGTCGCCATCCGGCCGGCGTCGGCCCAGCGCCGCGCGGTGTCGGGGCTGACGCCCAGCAGACGCGCGGCCTGTCCGATGGTGTAGGACTGCATGTGCGACACCGTAGGGCGGATCGGCTCTCATCTGCAAGAAAATCGTGGGACCCTCCATCGCGGATGAGGGGTGCTGATAGGAACGGACGACGGCGGCCGTCGCTCTCCTCGCCCGGTGCGGCTCTCCCGGAGGGACGACGCGGGCCCATGTCCGCGACAATGGAGACAGAGGGCCCGAGCCGCGTGCGCGGTATGCCGCCAGCGCGGGTCGGACCGCCGTGCCGGGTGCGGAAGGGGCCGGTGGTGGCGTCGGATGGGTCGGGGCATGAGCAGGCTCCCGGTTCGCTCTGGTCCGAGCCCGGGACGCTGCTGGAACACGTACGGGTGGCCGTCTTCGGCATAGACGAGGACGACCGGATCTGTTTCTGGGGACCCGGCGCGCGGGACCTCTTCGGCCACGATCCGCAAGGGGCGCTGACCCGGCCGGCCGGCATCCTCCTCGCCGAGCCGGGCCCTGCCACGACCGGCCCCGCCGCGACCGGTCCCGCCGCCGGCGCCCCGGTGTCGCTGGCGGATCGGGGCCGTGCGCACGGGTACTGGCGCGGGCGGCTGCGGGCCCGCCACCGGGACGGCACGCACTTCGACTGCGGGTTCCGGGTCTTCCCCGTGACCGGCACCGGAGGGTCGACCGTCGTCATGGCGCTCGCCAGCCGCAGCGACCAGCTCGACCGGGTGAAGACCAACCTGGCCTTCCTGGACTCCCTGTTCGAGACCTGCCCCATCGGCCTGGTCATGCTCGACGAGGACCTGCGCTACGTCCACCTCAACCAGGCGCTGGCCGACATGGACGCGATGCCCATCGAGGAGCACCTGGGCCGGCGGATCGGCGACATCATGATCACGTCCGACGACGGCGCCTACCTGCGGATGCTGCGGGAGGTCGAGCGGGAGGGCCGCCCGGTCGTCGGGGCACTGGTGGGGGTGCGCACACCGGGCCGTCCGGACCAAGACCAGGTCCGTTCGGTGAGCTTCTTCCCGCTGAGCGGGACCGCGGGCAGCCGCACCGGCCTGGGCGGGCTGCTGGTCGACGTGACCGACCGGGAGCGGGCGATCGGGGAGGCCGCCGCCGGCCGGCAGCGGCTGGCCCTGCTGAACCGCGCCGCCGCCACCATCGGCACCACCCTCGACGTGCACGTCACCGCCGGGGAGCTCGTCCGGGCCGCGGTACCCGGCTTCGCCGACGCCTCCGTCGTGGAGATCGTGGAGTGGAGGGACGAGCAGGAGGTGTTCGACCCGCGCCGCCCGCTGCGCACCCGCCGCATCGCCTCCGGAACGAGCCTCCCCCCGCCCGCCACCGAACTCGTGGGCGGACTGGAGCACGTGACCTACCCGCCAGGTTCCTCGGTCCACCACATGCTGGAGACGGGCGGCGTCGTCTCCGTACCGGTGAACGACGACTTCGTCACCCGGACCGTCATCCACCAGGACCGGGCCCGGTTGCTGCGGGACAGCGGGCTCACCTGCCTCCTCATCGCCCCGCTCGTCGCCCGGGACACGGTCCAGGGCCTCGCCATGTTCGGCCGGTCGGCGGCCCGCCCCGCCTTCACCGACCAGGACCTCGGCCTGGCCGCGGAGCTCGCCTCCCGGGCCGCGCTCTGCCTGGACAACGCCCGCCTCTACAGCCGGGTCCAGCACATCGCACTCACCCTCCAGCGCGCCCTGCTGCCCAGCGCCCTGGCCGTGAACCCCTGCGCGGAGGTCGCCCACCGCTACGTACCCGGCAGCCACCTCACCGAGGTCGGCGGCGACTGGTACGACGTGATCGGCCTGCCCGGCGGCCGGATCGCCCTGGTGGTCGGGGACGTCATGGGACACGGTGTGCCGGCGGCCGCCGCGATGGGCCGACTGCGCATCACGGCCAAGGCGCTCGCCCGGCACAACCAGGAGCCGGGCGAGCTGCTCGCCGAACTGGACGCCTGCGCCCAGGAAGCCGGCATCGAGCTGGCCACCTGCCTCTACCTCCAGTACGACCCCGCCACCGGGCGCGCCCGCATCGCCAGCGCCGGGCACCCCCCGCCCCTGGTGCGCGACCCCCGGGGCACGGTCGAGACCATCGACGACGTCCTGGGTGTCCCGCTCGGGGTGGGCGGCCGGCCCTTCGCGACGACCGAGACCGAACTCCCCGACGGCGCCGTCGTCGCCCTGTACACCGACGGCCTCATCGAGGCCCGGGGCCGGGACATCGACGAGGGCCTGGAGGCGGTGCGCGCCGAACTGCGCGGTGACTGCTCCGACTTGGAGGCGACGGCGGACCGCATGCTCGCCGGGCTGCTGCCCGGCCCGCCCGACGACGACACCGTGCTCGTCCTCGCCCGCGTCCACCGCCGCCACGACACCGCCCGCGAGCCGGGCAGCGGTCGCGGCGCCGTCACCGGCTGCTCGGACCGCGCGGGAGAGGGTCCGCGTTAAATTCGCTGGTGTGCCGTCCGGCGGCCCTTGTACGGTGGCGTCGCGACCCCGCGCCTGCCGATGCGCCCGGCCGCGGCTACTTCCTTCCGATGACAAAGTGACGCCGCCGCCTCTTCCGATCTCGGTGGGCGCGGGCGTCCTCGCCCCGTGCGCCGTGGCGCCCGGGGCCGTCCGTTCCTTCGGATCCGGGGGGATTCACTGCCTCGTCACACCCGACGTGTCTCCAAGATGTGGTCCGAGATGCTCGTGGCCCCGCACGTCCTTGCGTCGGCCCGCTCCATGGCCCCGCCACCACTGCCCCACCCTGCTCCCGCGGGCCCTCCCGCGCCCTTCCGCACCCTCGCGGGCGGCCCGGCCTTCGTCCGGGAGCCCCGCGAGGAGCTGTTCCTTCTCGCGGTCGGCAACTTCGTCACCCAGCGGACCTTCTACGAGAGCGGCGAGGAGCGCGACGACCGGTACGCCCGTCTCGTCGGTGACCTCGCCGTCCAGGACCCCGAGTGGACCGCCGGCCTGTTGCGCTGGCTCCGCGGTGAAGGCAACATGCGCACGGCGTCGCTGGTGGGCGCCGCCGTGTACGTGCGGGCCCGGCTCGCCGCTGGGGTGTCCGAGGGCCCGTCCAACCGGTCCGTGATCGACTCGGTGCTCCAGCGCGCCGACGAACCCGGCGAGTTGCTCGCGTACTGGATCACGGCGTACGGGCGCAATGTGCCGCAGCCCGTGAAGCGGGGCATCGCCGACGCCGTGCGCCGGCTGTACACGTCCCGGTCCCTGCTCAAGTACGACACCGCCTCCAAGGCCTTCCGCTTCGGCGACGTCCTCAACCTGGTGCATGCCTCGCCCGACCCCGGCAAGCCCTGGCAGGGCGCGCTCTTCCGGTACGCGCTGGACCGGCGCCACCACCCGGAGCGGGCGCTGCCGCCCGTCTCCGACCACATGCTGACCGCCCACCGGACGCTGATGGAGTCGCCCCCCGGCGAGCGGCGCGCGGTGGTGACCGGTCCGGGTGGTTCCGCGCGGCTCGCCGCGGCCGGCATGACGTGGGAAGCACTGGCCGGCTGGCTGCACGGCCCGCTGGACGCCGCCGTCTGGGAGGCCGTGATCCCCACGATGGGGCCGATGGCGCTGCTGCGGAACCTGCGGAACTTCGACGAGGTCGGCGTCGCGGACGACGTCGCGGCGCGGGTGGCCGCCCGGCTCGCGGACCCCGCCGAGGTCGCGCGCGCCCGCCAGTTCCCCTTCCGCTACCTGGCGGCCCACCGGCACGCTCCGTCGCCGCGCTGGGCGGCCGCGCTGGAACAAGCCCTGGGCCACTCCCTGGCCAACGTGCCGTCCCTGCCCGGCCGGACCCTGATCCTGGTGGACCGGTCCGACTCCATGTTCTGGGACACCGTGTCGGAACGGTCCACGCTGACCCGGGCGGACGCGGCGGCCGTCTTCGGCACCGCGCTGGCCATGCGGGCCGAGGAGGCGGACCTGGTGGAGTTCGGCTGGCACAGCAAGGTGGTGCGGTTCGAGCCGGGCGAGCCGGTGCTCGGGGTGCTGGAACGGTTCCACGCCCTCGGGGGCACGTACACCGCCAACGCGGTACGGGCCCACTACCGGCAGCACGACCGCGTCCTGATCGTCACCGACGAACAGGCCGCCTCCTACGGCCCCGGGGGGCCGCCGAATCGGTCCCGGCCACCGTCCCGGTGTACACCTGGAACCTGGCGGGCTACGAGCCCGCGCACGGGCCCCCGGGCCCCCACCGGCACACCTTTGGCGGCCTCACGGACGCCGCGTTCCGGATGGTCGGCCTCATCGAGGCGGGCCGGGAGGCCGCCTGGCCGTGGACCGCCCCCCGCCCGGGCGACTAGGACGGCGCCCGTACACCGCACGTCAGCCGTATACGACGCGTACCGTCAGCCGTACACGACGCGTACCGTCCGGAAGCCCAGCGAGCGCAGCAGGCCCTCCAGCATGGAGGTCGTGTTCTTCTCGGCCCGCGCGACCAGTCCGCTGCTCTTGGCCGCCTCCGCGATGCGCTGGGAGGCCAGGCGGTGCACCGCGCGCTCATCGGCCGGGTTGTCGGAGAACAGGTCGCCGAGCCGGTCCAGCAGTCCGCGCTGCTTCGACACCGCGTACGACCGCTCGGGATCCAGAGCGGGCGCGCCGAGCCTGGCGTGCGGGAGGCGCAGCGTGACGGAGGTGCGCTCCTCGTTCACGACGACGCTTCCCGGACCCGTGCGGCCCAGGTCGACGTAGGCGCCCACCGTGCCGGCGCCGACGTAGAGCGTCCGGGTGCCGCGCACGGCGTCCGGGAGGTACTTGGCGTCCTTCTCCAGGTCGACGACGATCTGGAAGTCGCCCATCGCGCCCTCGTAACGGCTCATGTCCTGGATCGACTTCAGCAGCGCGGGGCCCGAGCGGTCCCGCGTCTCCTCGCCGAAGAGGTCGCCGAGACCGGGCACCAGGCTGAGGCGCCCGGCCAGCACCAACAGCGCCACCAGCGGGACCAGGACGACCAGTACCGTCAGCGGCCACCGTGCCCGGCCACGGCGGAGCACCCGCGCGCGGGGGGTCTCGTCGGAAGTCTCCACGAACCCCTGGTGCCCGGGCCCCTCATGAACACTCCCGCCCGGTCCGCCGGAAGGACGGCATCAGCCGGGGCCCGGGCGCCGGCCGGGCGGGTGTGCCGGCCGGGAGGACGGGCACATGGACATGGCCATCCGTTCAGAGAGGACGCCCCTGCCATGTCCGATCCGCGTCACCTGAGAGCCGTACTCGCGCGCTTCGCCGATGTGCGGATCACGCTCCTGCGCCACGAGGACCCGGTGCTCCGGCGCGAGCTCGACGAGATCAGCCGGACCCTGTGCGCCCTGACCGGCACCCGGACCGTCGAGGACGCGCTCGCCGCCGCCGACGCCGCGCTCGCCCGGTCGGCGCGGCGGCGGCCGGAGGAGACGGCCGGAGCCCCCGCCGCCGCCTGACGCCCCGGGCCCCGCCCGGTCGCGGGGTTCAGGGCCCGTCGGAGGTGCGGGCGTGGGCGGCCTCGGCGGTCACCGCCCGCTCCACCGGCTCCCGGCCCGCCGGCACGCCGGTGAAGTAGTCGGCGTCCTTCGGCCGGGTGACCGAGGCCCGTGGACGGGGCGCCGGTTCCAGGTGCGGGATGTGCTTCGAGCAGTGGACGTACGCCTCGTCGACGGTCACGTGGACCCACAGCTCCGGCCGGCGCCCCGGAGCGGACTCCCGCGGCAGGTCCGGATGGCGCCGCCGCTGCTCCACGTCGCTGTACAGCCGGGCCGTCCCGTTGACGTGCAGTCCGATGTGGTGGTGGGTGAAGTCCATGAACAGCATCCCGAGACGGGGGTTCTCCAGGATGTTCCCGGCGCTGGCCAGGACGCCGTTGCCACGGTACTCGGGATAGGTGAGCGTGCGGTGGTCCAGGTCGACGACGAACCCCGGCGGCCCCGCGCGGAAGCTCGCGTCACAGGCTCCGTCGGCACCCGAGGTCGACAGGAAGAGCATGGACTGGCGGCGTATGAACTCCCGCATCGAGGCCGTGAGGTGCGGGGTGACCTGCCGGTCGTAGAAGTCCGAGGCCCGCTCGGCGGTGCCGAGCTGCTGCTGGAGCAGGTGTTCGCCCGGCGTTCCGGAGGGGTGGTGCGTCGTCACGTGGGATCGGTTCTTCCTGTTCGGGCATGGGGGATCCACAGGGCACTGGACGGGAACGGCCGTCTGTCCCAGGGACCGTACTGTGCGACGACCCCCCTGAGCGACCTCTTCGCGCGATCGGTCCATGACAGGTGTGAGCATGCTGTGGTCCACGTGAATGTTCGAGGCGTAACGCCGGATCTTCAGGGCAACCGGGAGGTCAGAGATGCGGTGACACCGCACAATGACCCTTCGGAGGAGTCCCCGTGACGGTTCGTATCGGGGTGGAAGAGGAATTCCACGTACTCGATGTGGAGACCGGAGAGCTCGTCCCGCGTGCGGGTACGGTCCTCCACGACCTGCCGGAAAAGCGCTTCACCACGGAACTCCTCCAGTCCGCCGTGGAGACCAACAGCGACGTCCACACCACGCTCGACGGCCTGCTGGCCGACCTGAGCCGCTCGCGGAGCGACCTGCGGGACGCCGCGAGCCGCCACGGCCTGGCGGTCGCGGCCGCCGGCACGGTGCCGTTCCTCCCCGGAGGCGCGCCGCGGGTGACCGCGGACGCCCGCTACCTCCGCATGGTCGGGGAGTACGGCCGTGTGGCGCAGGAGCAGCTCATCTGCGGTCTCCACGTGCACGCCGAGGTACCGGACCGCGACGCGGCCGTCCGCATGATGTGCCTCATCGCCCCCTGGATACCGGCCCTGCTGGCCCTCTCGGCGAGTTCCCCGTTCTGGGACGGCGCGGACACCGGGTACGCCAGCTGGCGCACCATGGTGTGGCAGCGCTGGCCCACCGCCGGCCCCATCGGCTGCTACCCGGACGCCGCGGCCTACGACGCGGCGGTGGCGGAGCTGATCGACTCCGGCGTGGTCGGCGACCCCGGGATGATCTACTACGACCTGCGGCCCTCGGACCACCACCCCACGCTGGAACTGCGGGTCTGCGACGCCTCGCCGAGGGTCGAGACGTCCGTCCTGATCGCCGCGCTCTTCCGGGCCCTCGTCATGCGCGCGGGCACGCGACTGGCCGACGGCCCCGTGCCCCGCTGCCGCGGGCGGCACGAGTGGCTGCGCGCCGCCACCTGGCGGGCCGCGCGGTCCGGCCTGGAGGGCGATCTGATCGACCCGGTCTCCCGCCGGCCGGCCCCCGCGGCACGCGTGATCCGGACGATGCTGACGCGTCTGCGCGCCGAACTGGAGGCGTGCGGCGACTGGGAAACGGTACGGGAGCTCGCGGACAAGGCGCTCGCCGACGGAAGCGCCGCCCACCGCATCCGGCAGGTCACCGCCCGGGAGGACCTCCTGGCGGGTGTCGACGAGCTCGTCGCGCTGACCGCCGGCACCCAGCGCCACCGACGGCGCCCGCCCGCCCGCGTACTGTCCATGGTGCCGGGCGGACTGCACCGCGGACACGTGGAAGCCGTCGGCGGCTGACCGGCACCCGAAGGACCGGTATGGAGGCCGGCGCCCTGGGTACTCACCCGCCAGGCGGGCCGGCCGGCCCCCCGGGGCCACCGACCCACCCCGTACGGCGCGCCCGGACACCGTCGAGACACGGGAGTGAGCCTCATGACCGACCGAACGCACACCGGTCCGGCGCCGTCCGGTCCGCAGGCCCGGGGCGACCTGGGCAGACGGGTCGCGGCCCGCCGCGAGGCGCTCGGCCTGTCCCCCGCGGACCTCGCCGTGCGCACCGGAGCGGCGCCCGAGTACATCCACTACCTGGAGACGCACCCCGCCACGCTCGGCACCGGCTTCCTGCTCCGCCTGGCGGACGCCCTGGAGACCAGCGCCGAGGACCTCACCGGCGGCAACACCGACATCCCGCCCGGCACCGGCCTGGCCGCCCGCCACCCCGAACTGGTGGACCTCGCCCCGCCGGAGTGCTGGGAACTGCTCGGCGGCAACGGCGTGGGACGCGTCGCCGTGACCACCGAGGACGGGCCGGCCGTCCTCCCGGTCAACTACCTGGCCCTGGACGGCCGGATCGCCTACCGCACGGCACCGGACGCCGCACCCGCGAAGGCCGCCGGACACGAGGCCGCCTTCGAGGTGGACCGCATCGACGACGCGTTCAGCCGCGGATGGAGCGTCCTGCTCGTCGGCCCGGCGCGCACGGTCACCGAACCCGCGGCCGTACGGCGGCTGGAGAGGTACAGCCGCACCACCCCGTGGGCGGGTGGTGAGCGGGACCTGTGGATCACGGTGACGCCCGGCCGGGTGACCGGGCGCCGCATCGTGGTACCGGACCGGTGACCCGCCCCCGGCCCCCCGGCCGGGCATGACCCGCGCGGGTCCCGACCCCCCGCCCGGGGGTGCGAACCGTCAGGCGGCGACGAACACGCAGAACGGATGACCGCTGGGGTCGGCGAGCACGAACAGCGGTTCCTCGGGGTCGTCGTGGCGGTCCAGGAGGAGCGACGCCCCCAGCGCCTCCGCCCGCTCGCGGTGCCGGTGCAGGCCCGGCAGATCGGGGACGGTGAGGTCCAGGTGGAGTTGCATCGGTACGTCGTGCCGGGGCCAGGTGGTACGCGGCAGGTGCTCGACCCGCTGGAAGGCGAGCCTGTTCGCGCCCGCGCCGTCGCGGAGGACGAGCCAGTCGGGGTCGTCGGCGGATCCGTCCGCCGGGGGCTCGTCACCGGGCCGGTACACCAGCCCCAGCAACGCCCGGTAGAACTCGGCGAGTTCCCGGGGCCGGGGGGTGTCGAGCACGGTCTGCAACAGGTGCGGGTGGTCAGTCATGGGCCCTTCCTCCGGTGGGACGCGGGGCGCGGGAGTCGCGCCGCCATGCTGCTTCCCGGCCGGCCCGCCGACGAACCCGGCCCCGCCCCGGTCCGCGCCGGAATGAGTACGCGCGCTGAGTACGCCGACCGATGCCGCCCCGCGAGCGCGCTGCTGGAATGACTCCCATGATCCCTGAGGCACCCCGTCGCGCGAGGCTGCGCCACGTCACCAGCACCGGAACGGCCGTCGCCGCGGCCCTGCTGCCGCTCGCGGTCGGCGTGCTGCTGGCCAGGACGACGGCGGGCGACCCGCTGGCCCCGGTGAACGCGCTGATCACCACCGGCGGCCGGCGCGCGGGCGTCTCGCCGGCGGTCTGGAAGAGGTGCGGCAGGGCCGCGCTGTCCGACGCCGGTACGCGCATCAACGGTGCCGCGCTGCGCCTCAGGGCCGGGCGGAGCCCGTCCCTCCGGCCCGGCGCCCGGCGACGGCGCGGTACGGCGCGGCGGCCCGTCCGGCCGGCAGGCCCGGAACGGTGACGGCACCGCCGGTCTCCTCCGACGGTCAGTCCGGCGCGCCCCAGGCCGTGGTGAGCCCGTCCAGCCACGCCGGCGGCAGCTCGGCCGCGTCCCACTCCTCCCGCAGCGCCGACGGCGTCACGCTCAGGCGCTCCAGTACGGCGACACTGGTGGGGGAGTGGACGAGCGAGTAGCGGCCGTGCACGGCGATGGTGCTCCCGGGGCCGTACTCCCCGTACAGCCGCTCCAGGCGGGCCCGGTTCGCCGAGGCGAACTGCGCCAGCCGGCCCGCGTACCCGGCCCGCTGCCGGGAGTTCATCGTGCCGAGCACGGCGGTCAGCACCTGCTCGGTGACCTCGGGGTCGAGGTCGGACTCGGTGGTGAAGGACAGGTACAGCGGCGTGATCGCCACCTTCGCCCGCTCCACCTGGGTCTTCCGGACGGGAGAACGGATGCCCAGGTCCCGGTCGGCCGGGTCGGAGGCGACGGCGTGCCGCAGGACCCGCTCGGCGAGCCCGGCGAGTTCCTCGGTGAGCGCCCGCGTGCCGTCGAGCCACCCGGACTCGTAGAGCTCGCCCTTCCCGCCCGGCGCGTTCTCCGCCAGGGCACCGATCTCCTCGTGGGCGAGGGCCAGGGCGCCGGCCTCGACGAGCCCGATCAGCTCCTCGGCGTCACCGGAGTAGACCCCCGCCCTGGCGAGGAGCTGGACGAGCGTCCTCTTCGCGTTGCCGACGCTGACCGTGTCCAACTGCTGCCGTCCCTCTTCGGCGGCGTTCATGGGATCCCTCCTCGGGGCATGGGCCGTGCGGTGCGCGTACGCGGGGCGCCGTCCGAGCGGTCCCCGCTCGACGGGCGTGCTGACATCCTGTGCGGGTATGGCGTGCGTACGTCCCCACTCCTCCGGTCGGCCGGACCACCAGGTTACGTGGCCGCGATCTTCGCGGGGGTACGGTCCGCCCCGGTGGCGCGCGCGGTACCGCCCCCGGTGAACCGCCACGGTACGGAACGTACGCCACCGGGTCGTCACCGCGGCGGCGCGGCGGCCTCCGGCGCGGCGGCCTCCCGTCTCGTACCGTGGAGGGGACACCACAGACACCGGAGCAGGCATGCCCACCCCCCGGCCGTTCGGCCCCGCGGACGATGACCCCGACGCACTGTTCGGCCTCGACGAGGTGCTGCCCGGGCCGCCCGGCGGGATCCCGGCCGGCGGACAGGCCTTCCGGGACTCGCCGGAGGGGCGCCGCATGCTGGCGGTCCGGGAGATCCACGCCGAACCGGGAGCGGCGGCGTCCCCCCGCGGCAGGCAGATCATCGCCGCCTTCCCCGACGCCGAGGTCGTCCCCGTGGACTCCCACTGGCGCATCCCCGAGCTGCACGGCAACAGGGGCAACGCGGAGCGCTGGGTCAGGATCAAGCGCACCGTACTGGTCCTGGGCGAGAAGAAGACCCTCACCGTACGGCCCAACGGACGGTCCGCCGACTGGATCGCCCCCGGGGCCGCCAACGGCTGCGCCATGGCGTGCGCGTACTGCTACGTGCCCCGGCGCAAGGGGTACGCCAACCCCATCACCGTCTTCACCAACATCGACCGCATCATCGCGCGGCTGCGGCGCCACATCACCGGGCAGGGCCCCAAGACGGAACCGAACCAGTGCGACCCGGCCGCCTGGGTCTACGACATCGGTGAGAACAACGACTGCTCGGTCGACGCCCTGATCAGCGACAACACCGCCGACCTGGTGCACGCCTTCACCCGCTGGCCCACCGCCAAGGCTTCCTTCGCCACCAAGTTCGTCAACCCCGACCTGCTGCGGCTGGACCCCCGGGGCAGGACGCGGATCCGGTTCTCCGTCATGCCCCCCGAGGACTCCGGACTGCTGGACATCCGCACCAGCCCCGTCGAGCGGCGGATCGCCGCGGCCGGGGACTTCCTGGAGGCGGGCTACGAGGTGCACTTCAACCTGTCCCCCGTCGTCATCCGGCCCGGCTGGGAAGGGGCCTGGGCGGCACTGCTCCGGCACATGGACGACGTGCTGCCCCGCGCGGTGAAGGATCAGGCGGCCGCCGAGGTCATCATGCTGACGCACAACCGGGACCTCCACGACGTCAACATGGAGTGGCACCCGCGGGCCGAGGACGCCATCTGGCGCCCCGACATCCAGCAGGCCAAACGCTCCGAGAACGGCAGCGTGAACGTGCGCTACCGCAACGCCCCCAAGGCGGCGGCGGTGGAGACCGTACGCCGGCTGGTCGCGGACCACGCCCCGTGGCTGACGGTCCGCTACGCCTTCTGACCGCCCAGGGACGCCTCGCCACCGGTCCGGTACCGCTCAGGATGCCGGCGCCGCCCCCGTGACGGTGACGACGTCCCCCGGGTCGAGGTTCCCGTACAGCCATGCCGCGTCCGCCGGCCGCAGACCGATCCAGCCGGGGGTGACGTCCAGGGTGCCGGGCGCCTGCTCATGGTGCGGGATGGCGGCGATCCGGGTCACCGCACCCCCGGCCGACCGCAGCTCGATCACGTACGGCAGCACCGTCGTGTACGCGCCGGACATGCCGACCTCGGTACCGGACACGCGCTTCGAGGCGTGCTTGGCCGAGACGGTGAAGGACCCCACCGGAGTGCGGTGACCCGCCTTGCCGGAGGTCACCGGAAGGTCCCGCCCCGCCGCGCTCAGCACCCGCCGGGACAGATCGACCCTGGCCACCTCCGGGGGCGTGGGCGCGGCGGTGGCCGGCCGCTCGGGCCGCCCGCCCGTCTCCGGTGCCGGATCGCCCCCGAGCGTCAGGGGCACCACGACCGCCACGACCGCCGCGACCAGACCGGACGTGACGGCGGCGTGCCTGCGGCGCCGCCGCCGGACGGCGAGCCGGCGGATCGCGGCGCCCGGTACGGGCGGGGCCGGCCGGCGCCCCTCGGCCAGCGCGCGTAGCGCGTCACCGAGTTCATCGGACATGACTGTCCTCCCTCGTTCCCGGGTCCTCCAGGACCGCCGTGCCGGCCAGCCGCCGGGCCAGCGCGGCCCGGCCCCGCGACAGGCGGGCCTTCACCGTCCCCTGCGGGGAGCCGGTCTCCTTGGCGATCTCCTCCACGGACAGGTCGCACAGATGGTGCAGGACGACGGCGGTCCGCTGGGCCTCCGGGAGCCCGCGCAGCGCCTCGACCAGCGCGGTGTGGTCCGGCGACGGACCGGGCACCGGCTCGGGCGGCGGGCTGTGGCGCATCAGTTCCAGCCAGCGGCGGGCCCGCCGCCACCGGCTCACCGCCAGCCGCATGGCCACCGTACGGACCCACGCCTCGGGGGCCCCGTCCGCCATCAGGGCCCGCCGCTTGTCCCAGGCCCGTACGAAGGCTTCCTGGACGACGTCCTGGGCCTCCGCCAGGTCCCCGGTCACGGCGTACAACTGGCCGACGAGCCGGGGGAAGGCGCCGGCGTAGAAGGCGTCGAACTCGTCCTCCGTCATGGTGCTCCGCGCGGTCCGTGTGGTCGTACGGCGCCGGTGGCGGAACGCCGCGAAAGATTGTTCGGTACGCGTGCAACCCGGCTGCCCCGGCGTGCGTACAAGTGGCGTACATGGAAGCACAGCGAAAGGGATGACATGACCACGGGGGGCAGGAACGGCCTGGTACGGCGCGCATGGGCCGTCTGGGCATCGGGGGCGCTGTGCGTCCTGGCGTCGGCGGGCTGTTCACAGCCGGGGACCGGCGCCGACGCGGGGGGTGACAACGCGCCGGGCGGGGCGGTGACGAGCCCGGCGGCGGCGCCCGGTACGGGGAAGCCCGGCACCGGGAAGCCGTCCGGTGCGGCGGCCGGCACGGAAGACGGGGCCGGGGCCGCGGACCACCCCGCACTCGCCACCGCCCGGATCAACGTGGCCGACGGCCAGACCATCGGCGTGGGCATGCCCGTGTCGATCACGTTCGCGCGCCCGGTCCCGGCCGCCCAACGGGCCGATGTCGAGCGGGCCCTGGCCGTGACGACGAGCCCGCGGACGACGGGCGGCTGGAGCTGGATCAAGGACCGCAACCTGCACGACGGGCAACGCGTCGACTACCGGCCCCCCGCCTTCTGGAAGCCCGCGACGAAGATCTCCGTGCGCGCGGGCGGGCACCTCAACCGCCAGGTCACCGTGGGGCGTTCCCTGGTGGCCACCGTCGACGTCCGGACCCACACCATGACGGTGGCCGAGGACGGCCGCGAACGCCGCGTCCCCATCACCGCCGGAGCCCCGGGCATGGACACCTGGAACGGCACCATGGTGGTCTCGGACAAGCAGCGCCGCGTCTGGATGGACTCGCGCACGGTCGACTACGGCGACGCCTACCGGGGCTACTACAACTACGCCGTGCACCTGACCGCTTCGGGGACCTACCTGCACGAGAACCCGAAGGCCGGGGCCAACGCCGGCCGGCGCAACATCACGCACGGCTGCATCGGGCTGGCCGCCGACGGAACCGCGCGGCGTTTCTTCGACTCAGTCATACCCGGGGACGTGATTCGCGTGGTCGGCTCCAAGGAGACCGTCGACGCCGGCAACGGTTACGGGGACTGGAACCTCGGCTGGGACCAGTGGACCGCGGGCAGCGCCCTCGCATGACGACGAACGAGACGGAGACACGGCAGTGACCAACGCCGCGCCCGCGCGTGCCGGGAACCCGGCGCGGGGCGACGACCCGGAGCCCACCACGCGGCAGGCCGCCGCACCGGCGGTGGATGCCGAACCCGCCGGGGACCAGGCGCCTCCGGACGCCCCGCCCGCACCGGAGAGGGTCGACGACCAGGACGAGGGCGAGGACGAGGCCCACCCGGACGCGGCCCCGGAGCCGGAGCCCGCGCCCGAGCCGGAGCCCGAGCCGGAGCCCGAGCCGGAGCCCGCGCCCGATCGCGAGCCGGAGCCCGATCCGGCCCGCGATCCCGATCCCGATCCCGATCCGGGGCCGGTCGAGGACGCCGCCGGTAAGGACGGCGAGCGGGCCGGGGCCGGGGACGGCGCCGGCGGTGACCCCGCCGGGGGGCCCGCGCCGGACCGCCGGCCGACCGACGGACCAGCCCGTTCGGAGGGCCCGGTTCCGGCCGAGGCGCCGGGCGGGGGTCCTGGGGCGTCCGTCGCGGGACGGACACGGACATGGGCCGGGACCGGGGTGGCGCGGTGGGTGCCGCTCGTCGTCCTGCTCGCCCTGGCGTGCGTGACCGTACAGCTCGTGCGGCCGCTGCCCGAACCCGTCCTGCGCCCCGCCGCCTCACCGGCGTACACCTTCCGCGGCGGGCCGCCGGCGATGCCGTGGCCTCGGGAGGGCCAGGGGGCCGTCGAGGTGGACGGGGTCGGGGTGATCGGCACGTACGGAAGTGGCGAGCCCGCTCCGATAGCCAGCGTCGCCAAGGTGATGACCGCGTACGTGATCCTCCGGGAGCATCCCGTCACCGGTGCGGGCACCGGGCCGGACATCACGGTCGACGCCGCGGCGGAGCGCGAGGGACGGAACCCGGACGAGTCGAGGGTGCCCGTCAGGAAGGGCGAGCGGTACAGCGAGAAGGAGATGCTCCAGATGCTGCTGCTGCCCTCGGCGAACAACATCGCCCGCCTGCTGGCCCGCTGGGACTCCGGCACCCAGGACCGGTTCGTCCGCAAGATGAACGACACGGCCAGGGAACTGGGCATGACGGACACCACGTACACGGATCCCAGCGGTCTGGACGCCACCACCGTCTCCACGGCGGTCGACCAGGTGAAGCTGGCGAAGGCGGCCATGCGCGACGCGGTGTTCCGGGAGATCGTGGGAACCCGGCACGTCACGCTGCCGGGTTCGGCGGGGCGGATCGGCAACAGCAACAGCCTCCTGTCGCGGCCGGGCGTGACCGGGGTCAAGACCGGTTCCTCGACACCGGCCGGGGGCAACCTGCTGTGGGCCGCCGACGCCGTCGTGGACGGAACGGCGCACCGGATCGTCGGCATGGTGATGGGCGTGCGCGGGGCGCCCACGCTGCCGGAGAAGCTGAAGCTGGCGATCGGGACGCACAGCCGGGGCCTCGTCGAGGCGGCGCGCGCGGGCGTCACGTCCGCCACGGCCGTCGAGAAGGGGGACGTGGTCGGTTACGTCGACCGTCCCCTGGGGGGCCGGACCCCGGTGGTCGCCACCGAGGACCTGGAGGTGGTCGGCTGGCCCGGCCTGAAGGTGGCCCTGCGGCTCGGCGGCGGGGGCGAGCCCCTCCCGAGGTCCGCCGGTGCGGGCACGGTGGTGGGGGAGCTGTCGGCCGGCGAGGGAGCGGGCCGGGTCCGGGTCCCCGTGGCACTGCGCGACGACCTCGACGAGCCGGGTGTCCTGGAGAGGCTGGTACGCCTCGGCTGACGGCCCAGGGCGCCGTGCGCGTCCCGCTCACGGGACCGCACGGCCGCTCCCGGACCCCCGCCCCGCTCAGCGGCCGCCCCGGCGGCGCCTGGTCACCAGCCAGGCGGCACCGAGGCAGGCCGCGGCCGCCGCGAGCGTCCCGCCGCGCACCGCCCGGCCACCCGCCGGCAGGAGGTCCCTCGCCCGGTCGAACGCGCTCAGGGGGACACCGAGCAGGGCGTTGGCGGGCGGCCGGCGGGGCACGCCCGGATGGGGACGGGTGGGCGCCGTGCGGCGCACGGTCTCCCACGTGGAGCCCAGCCGACGCAGGCGGGCGGTGTCGAGGGACGCCTGCAACCGGGGCAGCAGCAGGTCCTCCTCGTCCCGGATGTCCTGCCTGATCAGGGCGAACGCCTCGGTGGCGAGTTCGTCGTGCCGGGGATCGTCCGGCCCGATCCGCTCCATCTCGGTGACCAGGTCGTTGATCCGCTGGTGCTCGCTCTCGACCCGCGCGGTGAGTTCCTCGCCGTCGGGGGCCAGGCGCCGCAGCGCCGGCCACAGGACCGTCTCCTCGGCGAAGGCATGGCTGAAGGTGAGGCGCACGATGTCCTCGAGGGTCCGCCGCCGGTCCTCGGGGGACCCGTGGCCCGACTCGTACAGCGTCATCATGCGGTCGAGCTCGGCGTGGTCCCGGCGCTGCCGGGCCAGGACGCTCGCCTGGCCGCCGAGTTCCTCGACGCTCTGCTCGGAGATGGAGTGGGTCATGGTCACCCTCCCGGGTCGGCGTGTGGCGGGCCCTCGGTCACCAGGCCGGTTACCCCGTGCGGGGCGCCCCTAGCACGGTTCCGGCGGCCGATCGGAGGTGGTCCGGTTTCCTGGTGACGGGAAGGGCTATTCGTCCGGCATGGATGTTTCTCTCACACGCCGTCCCGCCGCCAGGGCCCTGCGGCGGCTGCTGCCCTCCTCCGACGGCCCGGGCCGCGTCCTTCGGGGCATGGACCGGATCGAGCGCTGGCCGGGCGCCGACCGGCTGATCGACGTCGTGCGCGCGGCGGTCCACGCGGTTCCCCTCGGCTCCGGGCGGGACGTCCTGCACGGGCGCTGGCTCGGCCACCCGGTGCACCCCCTGATGGTGCAGGTGCCGATCGGGACCTGGTTCTCGGCGGCGCTGCTCGACGCGCTGCCCGGGCACCGCCGGGCCGCCCGGACGCTGATCGGCGCCGGGCTGGTCGCGGCCGGCCCGGCGGCGGTGGCCGGGTGGACCGACTGGGCCGAGATGCCCAGGGAACAGCAGCGGGTGGGTCTGGTCCACGCGGCGGCCAACATCACCGCCGTCGCGCTGTACACCGCCTCCTACACCGCCCGGTGGCGCGGGCAGGCGGCCCGGGGCAAGGCGCTGGGACTGGCGGGGCTGTCCGCCGTGGCCCTCGGCGGGGCGCTCGGCGGCCACCTCGCCTACCGGCAGGCGGCGGGCGCCAACCACGCCGAGCAGGTGCCGCACCTGGTGGAACCGGGCTGGCACGCGGTGGGCGACGTCGCGGACCTGCCGGTCGGCCGGGCGGTACGGCGCCAGGTGGACGACGTGGCCGTCATGGTGGTCCGCGAGGCGGACGGCACCGTCCACGTGCTGGCCGACCGGTGCAGCCACATGGCCGGGCCGCTGTCCGAGGGCGAGATCGCCGACGGCTGCGTACGGTGCCCCTGGCACGGGAGTGTGTTCCGGCTGGCGGACGGCTGGAACGTCCGGGGCCCGGCGACGGCTCCCCAGCCGTCCTTCGACACCCGGGTCTCCGACGGCCGGCTGGAGGTACGGCTCCGCGACCAGGCCGGCGCCTCCGCCTCCAGCGACGCCGCCTGACCCCACGCCCCGCCACCCTGAAGCCGTGCGGCATGAGCGGTGGGCCCTGCTCGCGGTCCACCAGGTCGTCCGCCGGTTCAATGCGGTGGCCGATCCGGAGAACCCGGAGCGGCCCGCAGCAGGGTGGCAACGGGGCGATGGGCACACACCCAGACCACCGAACGGCGCAAACACCGGGGCGCCGGCAGACCCGTGCCTCGCGCTCAACCGCCTTGACCTCCCTACAGCTGTTCCCCCCTGCTGGGTGGTTCCGGAGGATGCCTCCCGCCCCCGTCCTTGGCGTCCTCTTCACAGGTGCGTCGGTCGTAGGACTGGTCATTGGGGATCAACAACACTCCGGCAACCTGCGCAGGGTGCTCGACGGTGAGCCAGTCGTCGCCCGTGAGGGGATCGTCGGCCGGCCCGAACGCCTGGGACGAGCGGACCGTCTGACACCCCAACGTCACCCGCTCCTTGTCGACCGCGCAGGCGTCCACCGCGGGGTCGGAGTATTCGTCGGCGCCGTCGAAGCGGAAGTGGAAGTGGACCCGGTCTCCTTCGGAGGACACCTGCGGGTGGGGTTCAAGGCGCCAGTCAACGACCGCGGCGGTGACGCCCAGAGGCTGCCCGTCCGTGTCCACGACCCGCACCCTGACACCGGCCTTACCGCGCTCCGCCGTCGTGTCGGTGCAGCCCCAGGAGGAGCAGCCGGACAGGACGAGAATCGCCAGAGCCAGCGGGGCAACGGCGAATACCCGTGCAGGTAACACTGGGATGACCTCCGGTCGGGGTGGGGCGGGGCAGTCTATCCCGGGACTACGGTGCGGGAAGGACGCCGAACTGGCCCAGGACGCCGGCGAGGTCCCAGTACAGCGACTCGCGCCGGATGCGGCCGTCGGGGGAGAACGTGTAGACCGTCGCGCCCCGCATGGAGAACGTCTTGCCGTGGGCGAGGGCGGCGATCTCCGGGGGGAGGCCGTCGATGCTGCCGCGGAGGGTGCCGGTCATCGTCCACTCGCACGCGCCGACGTGGTCGCCGGCGTGCACGGACCGGATCTCCATCCGTGTGTCGGGGATGGCCTCCAGCCAGGAGCGGACGCCCTCGTCCAGGCCGGCCGTGCCCTTCCAGACGGACTGGAGGGGGACGTCCTCCGACTCGGCGTCCGGGGTGTAGCAGGACAGCCAGGTGTCCGCGTCGCCCGAGCTGATGGCGGTGAGACAGGTGCGTACGAGTGCTTCATGGGGATGCATCGGGGCTCCGCAGGATCGAGGTGAGTGTGCGGTCGAGGACGTCGGGGACGTCCCCGGCCTTCAGACGACGCGTGTCGGCTTCCGCCGCGGCGGCGTGGAGGAGGCTGTAGAAGGTGGTGACGAGCCAGGTCATGGGGAGGTCGGTGCGGAAGGTTCCTTCGTGCTGGCCTCGGGTGAGGATGCGTTCGACGCGGCCGAGGACTTTTCGGTGGTGGGTGCGGCGGCGGGCGGGGGCGATGACGCCTTCGGATGCGGCGAGGAGGAAGGCGTGGCGTTCGAGGATGCGCCAGCTTGAGTGGATGAGGCGGGAGAAGGCCTGGTCGGCGGGGAGGTCGTCGAGGTTCTGTTGGTGCAGGAGGGTGTCGGCCTGTTCGACGGAGTGGGCGAGGACGGCGTCGAGGAGGGCTTCGCGGGAGGGGAAGTGGGCGTAGAGGGTGACGCGGCTGACGCCCGCGGCGGTGGCGACCTTGGTCATGCTGACGTGGGGGTCGCGGACGAAGCAGTCCAGGGCGGCGGCCACGATGGTCGCGATGCTGCGCTCCGCGTCCGCACGGCGGACCTTCCGGGGTGGCGTGGGCATGGGGAAGCGTAGGTCACCTCCTTCACGCGGTGCCACGACGGCGAGAGCCGGGTGGCACCGCGCATTCCGTCAGGTCAGCGGGGGGTTCGGGCGCCGGAGGGCTGGGTCGGGATGCCGTCGAGCCGCGCGTCGGCGGCGGGCCCGTCGCTCCCCTTGCCCTTGGGGAAGAGGAACAGCGCGACGAGGATGCCGGCGGCGGCGACACCGGCGCCCGTCAGCATCGAGGGCGCCATGCCCGCGACGTACGCGGAGCGCGCCGCCTCGGCGAGGGCCTGGCCGGCCTGCGCGGGAAGGTGCTCGGCGACCGCCAGCGCGGCTCCGACCGAGTCGCCGGCGGTGTCCATCGCCCCGTCCGGCAGCGCGGCGCCGGGCGCGCTCGCCGCGAGGTCGTCCCGGTACGTGCCCGACAGCAGGCTGCCGAGGACCGCGACGCCGAGCGCCGAACCGAGCTGCACGGCCGCGCTGTTGGTGGCGGAGCCGACACCCAGGTCGTCCTCAGGGAGCGAGCCCACGATGGCGTCGCTGGTCGGGCCGATGATGAAGCCGGCGCCGAAGCCCAGGAAGAGCATCGCCGCCAGGACCCGCCCGTAGCCGTCACCGCTGTCGGTGGTGGCGAGGAGCAGCAGGGACACCACGGCGAAGGCGAGGCCGGCGGCGGCCAGCCACCGGGTGCCGACGTGCTGTCCCAGGAACGAGGCCAGCGGGGCGGCGATCAGGATGATGAGCGCGGTGGGCGCGATGCGCATACCGGTCTCGCCGGCGTCGTACCCCAGCACGAACTGGAGGTACTGCACGAGGACGAACAGCGCCCCCAGGAGCGACAGCAGGCCGAGGAAGACCAGGATGTTGCCGACGGCCAGGCGCCGGTGCGCGAAGATGCCGAGCGGCAGCATCGGCTCGCGGGCGGTGCGCTCCCGCACCAGGAAGCCGGCGAGCAGGACCGCCGCGACGGCGAAGCCGGCGAGGACGGGGGCGCTGCTCCAGCCCTCGACCGGGCCCTCGATGATCGCCCACAGCAGGGTGCCGGTGCCCAGCACGGAGAGCGCGGCCCCCGCGAGGTCGAGACGCCGGGCCACGGCGGCACGGGAGTTGGGCACGATCTTCAGCGCCACCAGCAGGGCCAGGATCCCGATGGGGACGTTGATGAGGAAGACGGAGCCCCACCAGAAGCGGCCGAGGAGCCAGCCGCCGACCAGCGGCCCCATGGCGAGACCGACACCGATCATGGCGGACCACAGGCCGATGGCCTTCATGCGCTCGGCCGGGTCGGTGAAGACGGTGCCGATGATCGACAGGGTGGCGGGCATGATCAGTGCCTCGCCGACGCCCATGACACCGCGGGCCGTCATCAGCGAGGCGGTGCTGTCGGAGAAGGCGGCGACGGCGGAGGCGCCGGTGAACAGCACCAGCCCGGCGAGGAAGACGGGCTTGCGGCCGAACCGGTCGGCGAGGCTGCCGGCGAAGAGCATCAGGCCGGCGGCCATCAGGCTGTAGATGTCCACCAGCCACTGCAACTCGCTGGTGGAGGCGCCCAGTTCGGCGACGAGCGTGGGCAGGGCCACGTTCAGGACGGTGACGTCGAGCCCCACGATCAGCAGGCTCAGGCACAGGACCGCCAGGATCGGCCAGCGCAGCGGGTGGCCTTGCGCGCCGGCTCTGGCGGCGGCGGTGGGGGAGGGGGGCGGGACGGAGGGCACGGACGTACTCCTTAAGTTGAACACTGCTGTTCGGGTTCAGGGTAGTGCCGGGCCCCGTGCAAGTCGAACAGTGCTGTAAAGAAAACGGCGTCCGCCGGCCGGTGGGAGCGCCGGACCGCGGCCCGGTCGCCGGCCCGGCCGGCTCCCGTCAGCCCTTCGCCACCGGGACCAGCGTGCGGGAGATGCTGCGCAGCTTCTCGCAGGTCTCCTCCAGCTCCCGCTCCGGGCTGGACTGTCCGACGATCCCGGCACCCGCCCGCAGCCAGGTCCGCCCGCCCTGCCGGAAGACCGTGCGCAGCACCAGCGCGGCGTCCAGGAATCCGTCGCTGCCGACGGTCAGCACGGCGCCGCTGTAGAGCCCGCGCGGTTCGGCCTCCAGGTCCCGGATGGTCCGGTAGGCGGCGTCCTTGGGCACCCCGGAGGCGGTGACCGCCGGGAACACGGCGGCGAGCGCCGGCCACGGCCCGCGTCCGGTGACGCGCAGCTCCCCGGTCACGCGGGAGGCGATGTGCTGGACGCTGCCGCGCTCCTTGACCGTCATGAACTCCTCGGCCCGCACCGAACCCGCCCGGCAGACCGTCGTCATCTCGTCCCACGCGACCTGCACGGATATCGCGTGCTCGTAGATCTCCTTGGCGTCCCTGAGCAACTCCGCCCGGCGGGAGGCGTCCTCCTCCCGGTCCCCGCTGAGCGCCCGGGTGCCCGCCAGCGGCTGGGTGGACACCCGGCCGCCGGGGGAGACCTCCACGACGGTCTCCGGGCTGAAGCCCACCGCCTCGACGCCGCCGAGGTCCAGCAGGAAGGAACGGGCCGGGGAGTTCGCCGACCGGCCGGCGAGGTAGGTCGCCGGGAGGTCCAGCTCCGTCTCCACCGGCACGGTGCGCGAGAGGATCACCTTCTGGAGGTCCCCGCGCCCGATGGCCGCCACCGCGCGGGCCACCGACTCGCCGTACGCCCCCTCGGTCCGCTCGCGCAGATCGACCCGCAGCACCTCCGGCCGGTCCCCTCCGGAGTGCGCGGGCGCGGCCGCCAGCAGGGCCGTGACCGCGTCCTCGTCCCGCTGCCGCCCGCACCGGACCTGAGCGCCGTCCGCCGTCAGACGCACCTCCGTCTCCGGGACGACCAGGTGGACCAGCGGCTCCTCGCCCAGGTCCGCCGCGTCCCCGGCGAGCGCGTACGACAGCTCGAACGTGGCCCAGCCGTAGGCCCGCCAGTCCGCGAACGGCAGGGAGGCCAGCGCCTGGTGGACCGTCTCCAGCGGCTCGCCGTGCCACGCGGTGCGGGTACGGGTGCCCCCGTGCTCCAGGGTCACGTGGGACCGGTCGACGACCACGGTGGCCCGGGCGCCGCCGGCGTACCACCAGGAGCCGTCCCGTTCGTACACCACGTACTGCTCGTGCGGTCCGTCGCCGGCCAGGCGCGCCGCGGCCTCGGCCGGGCTGCCGGTGAACGGGACGAGGCTGGTCCCGGGCGACACGGTGGTGGTGGACATTCTGCGGTCTCCTTGACGTACGGATGCGGTGTGCGGCGGGGTGGGGCGGGTCGGCGGTCGTGGCCGGTCAGCGGCCGTTGCCGGCGGGCTCGGCCGCGAGCCGCGCGAGGGCGCGCTTGTCGGCCTTCCCGACCCCGGTGACGGGCAGCGCGTCGATGAAGCGGACGAGGTCCGGCTTCTTGTACGGGGCGAGGCCCCGCTCGTCGAGGAAGGCGTCCAGGCCGGGCTCGCCGAGGTCCGTGTGCCCCTCGCGCAGCACCACCCAGGCGCAGGTGCGCTCGCCGAGGTACTCGTCGGGCACGGGCACCACGGCCGCGTCCAGGACCGCCGGGTGCGCCCGCAGATGGCCCTCCAGCTCGTCGGACGAGACCTTGTCGCCGCCCCGGTTGACCAGGTCCTTCTTCCGGCCCTCGATGACGATGTCGCCATCGGGCAGGACCCGGACGAGGTCGCCGGTGCGGTAGAAGCCGTCCTCGGTGAAGGCGGTCCGGTTGTACTCCTCGGCCCGGTAGTAGCCGCGCAGCGTGTACGGCCCCCTGGTGAGCAGTTCGCCGACGGTGCCGGGCGGCACGTCCGCGCCGTCGGCGTCCACCACCCGGACCTCGTCGTCCGGGCTCAGCGGCCGGCCCTGGGTGGTGGCCGTGCGCTCCGGGTCGTCACCGGGCCTCGTCATGCTGAGCAGCCCCTCCGCCATCCCGAAGACCTGCTGGAGCTCGCAGTCGAGGGCGGAGCGCACCTGGCGGGCGGCCTCCGGGCCGAGCCGGGCGCCGCCGACCTGGAGCAGGGCCAGGCTGCCGAGGTCCTCGGGGGCCCATTCGGCGGCCTGCGACCACAGGGCGGCCAGCGGCGGCACCACGGCGGTGAGGGTCACCCGGTGACGCTCGATCAGGGGGAAGGCGGTGTCCGGGTCGGGGGAGGGGCTCAGCACCACCGTGCCCCCGGCGTGCAGGGTGCCGAGCACCCCCGGGCAGGCGAGCGCGAAGTTGTGGGCGACGGGCAGCGCGGCCAGGTAGACGGTGTCACGGTCCAGGCCGCACAGCTCCGCGCTGGCGCGGATGTTGTAGGCGTAGTCGTCGTGGGTGCGCGGGATCAGCTTCGGCAGCCCCGTCGTACCGCCGGAGACCAGCAGCACCGCCGGGTCCTGGGGGTCCGGCGCGGGGAACGCCACGGGTCCCGGCCGGTCGCGTCCGGCCTCCTCCACACCGGCGAGCGAGGTGTACGGCCCGGCGTCGCCGGCCACCAGGACGTGACGCAGCCCCGGCGACCGCTCCGCCACCTCCCGGGCGAGCTCCCGGTAGTCGAAGCCGGACGACGGGTCGGTGTCCGGCACCACGTAGGCCACCGCCCCGCTATGGCCGCAGAGGTGCACCGCCTCGCTGCGGCGGTACGCGGGCAGGCCCAGCACCGGGACCGCGCCGGCGCGGAGGGCGCCGAAGAGCAGGACGAAGAAGTCCACGGTGTTGGGGAGCTGGACGACGATCCGGTCGCCGGGCGCCACCCCGAGGTCCACGAGTCCCGCCGCGAGGTGCCCGGCGCGCCGGTCCAGCTCGGCGTACGTGACACGCCGGTCGCCCGACACGAGGGCGGTGGCCGTGCCGGACGCCCCGGCGTGCCCGGTGAGGAAGTCCCCCAGCGGGCGGCCCCGCCAGTACCCCGCCCTCCGGTACCGCTCCACGGCCTCGGCCGGCCATCGAACCATGTCCACGTGAATCCCCGCTCCCGTCCCGAATGAACTCGTGGGAAGTATTTGTGACACACCCACAGCCTTAACGCCGCCGTAAAGACTTCCTTGTTCGAAATGGCGAAGGCAATCCGGATTAGATCACCGTTTCGCAAAATCGGGAGCCCGGATGGCGCAAATCCACGGGAGGATAACGGGACATGTGCGCCTACATCACCCATGACCCGGGCGGGTATTGCCCCTTCGGGTACCCACCTTCCGGGCGCCGCGTTTTTCCCGTACGTTCGAATGCGTCGCCGCTGGATAACCGAACTCGGCACAGCGGCCCACGTGCTGGACCAGCACACGGAATTTCTCATTCGCTCGACTCCGGGCACACTGTGGAAGGGCGACCCCCTTGGTCAGGTACGGGCTGACGTCGCGGGACCGGACGACCGATCCGGCACGGTCCTGGTTGCGCGTCCCGCTGCCGCGCCACCGTCCCGCCCTGCGGCTGGTGTGCTTCCCGCCCGCCGGCACCACGGCGGACTTCTACCGGGCCTGGCCTGACGGCCTGGCCGACCACGTCGAACTGGCCGCCGTGCAGTACCCCGCACGGGGCGACCGCCGCGGCGAGGCGATGCCCGACCACCTCGAAGGGCTGGCCCGCCCGGTCGCCGAGGCCCTCGCCGCCGCCGCGGACGCCCCACCGGTGCTCTTCGGCCACGGCATGGGCGCCGCCGTCGCCTTCGAGACCGCCCGCCTGCTGGCCCGCGACCCGGGCTCGGCGCCACGTGCCCTCTTCGTGTCGGCCCACCCCGCGCCGATGGAGGACCGGCCCCGTGAACCGGCGCCCCACACCGACGAACCCGTCGTCGCGCCCCGTCACATGAACGGCACCCGTCCGGAGGACCTGCCCCCGGCCACCGTCCACGCCGACCTCCGGCTCGCGGACCGCTACCGCTACCGCCCCGGGCCGCCCCTGGACTGCCCCCTCACCGCGATCGTCGGCACCCGCGACACCCGCGTCACCGCCCGGCACGCCGCCGGCTGGCGCCACTGCACCACCGGCCCGTTCACCCTGCGGGCCATGCCGGGCGACCACTTCTACCTCGTACCGCGCCGCACCGCGCTCGTGGCCTTCCTGCTCACGAGCCTGGGCGCCCGGGGAGGACCGGCGGCCCGCCCGGCCGGGCGCACCGCCCACTGACCGTACCGACCCCTGCTAGGAGACTCCTCCATGGCGGCTCCCGCCCCCACCCGCCCGGACACCCGGGTGCTCCAGGACGTCCACACCCAGGTCCTCACCCAGGTCCCGTACAACAGCGCCGCCCAGTACCACCTGCACTACGGGACGGGGAGCTCACCCGAGCGGTTCGGCACGGCCTGCGCGTGGCAGACCTTCACCGCCGGCGAGCGGGTCGCCCGGCGCACCGGGGCCGTGGCCGAGTACCGGGTCGGCGGCCGCCACGTCTGCGCGCTGTACGGCGACGGCGACACGCTCACCGTCCTCGACCCCTACCTGATGCACCGGGCACCCCTCCGCCTCTCCCGCGCGGACGCGGTCGACGGCACCGTCCGCGCCGAGGCGGAGGCCTACCCGCTGCGCCGCCGCCCGGACGGCTCGCCCGCGCCGTCCTCCCTGCGCGCCGCGTGGAACCCCGGCGACGGCGTGCTGCGGCTGCGCTACCTCCGCTACAGCCCCCGCCTCGACGACACCGTCACCCACCGCGCCTACACCATGCGCCCCGGGGACACCGTCCGTGAACTGCCCGTCCCCGCACCGCTCGTACGGGAACTGCTGCTGCACCCCGAACAGAACAACCTGTCGCTGCGGGCCGTCCACCCCGGCGACGACGGACTGACGGAGATCGCCCTGCCCTTCTCCGGCCGCCCCCGCGGCGCCCTCGCCGACCCCCGCGCCCTCATCGGCCGCGACAACCAGGGCGCCGTGAGCACCTGGGGGACCGCCGCCTTCGCCCGCGAACTGGAGCGCGTCGCCGAGGCCGTGCGCGCCGGCACCGACGAGGTGGTCGACCACCTCCTCGAAGCCGCCGCCCTGTACGACAAGGCCGCCCCCGCCGCCCTCACCGTCCCCGCCTACTCCCTGGAGGACGCGTGACCACCCCCCGCCCCCGCAGCTACTTCCTGGCCGGCCTCATGCAGGGCGCCCGCCCCGGAGCCCACCTCGCCGACCAGGGCTACCGTGACCGGCTCCGCCGCAGCATCCTCGAACGCCACCCCGACGCCGTGGTGCACGACCCGCACGCGCTGATGCGCGACTGGATCGGTGACCGGGAGGAGGCCGTCAGACGGGGCCACGCCGCCCTGGCCGACGCACCCGAGGTGCGCCGTAGCGCCCACGACCCCGCCGTCACGGCGCTCATCGACACCTTCCACCGGCTGACCCGCGTCGCGGCCGCGAGCGACGTATGCGTCGCCTGGCTGCCGGACCACGAACCCAGCATGGGCACCGCCGCCGAGATGCTCAGCGCCCACCGCGCCGGCACCACCGTCGTCGCCATCACGGAGATGCGGCAGAACCTGGCCGTGCTGGCCTGCTCCGACGTCATCCTGCCCGACGTCCCGGCGTTCGAGCGCTGGCTGAAGGAGGAGGACGGCGCTTGAGCGGGACCAGCGACGAGGCGGCCAAGCCCCGCGAGGCGTGCGGCGTCGCCGGGGTCTGGGGCACGTCCGGGGACGCCGCGCCGCTGGTGCGCGCCATGCTGACCGCGCTCCAGCACCGGGGACGGCAGAGCGCCGGCATCGTCGCGTGCCGGGACGGCCGGATGACCCGCCGGGCCGGCGCCGGCCGGGTCGCGGACGTGTTCCCCACGCCCGCCGGCCTGCCCCCGGGACCCGGCGCCGTGGGCCACGTCCGCTACGCCACCTCGGGCGGCGAACGGGGCACAGCCGGCCGGCCCGCGTCGCCCGACGCCCTCGCCCAGCCCGTCACGGCCGGGCCGCCCGGACGTCCCGCCCTGGCCGTGGCGCACAACGGCACCCTCGTCGACATCGCCTCCCTGGCCGCCGCCCACGGCGTGGAGCCGGACCCGGCGGACTCCGACACCGCCGTCCTCACCCGGCTGCTGCACACCGTGCGGGAGCGGCACGGCGCCGACGTGCCCACCGCGCTGCACGACCTGCTGCCGGCGGTCACCGGCGCGTACGCCCTCGTCCTCACCGACGGCGAGCGCATGTACGGCGTCCGCGACCCGCACGCCTTCCGCCCCCTGTGCCTGGGGCGGCTCGGCGACGCCTGGCTCCTCGCCTCCGAGACGGCGGCACTCGACGCCGTCGGCGCCCGGCTGGTGCGGGAGCTGGAACCCGGCGAGGTCCTGGAGGCCGGCCCCGCCGGGATCCGCAGCAGCCGGCTGACGGCACCCGGGGCGCGCCGCGCGAGCTGCCTGTTCGAGTACGTGTACTTCGCCCGGCCCGACTCGCTCGTGGGCGCCCGGAGCGTCTACCGCACCCGGTACGCGGCCGGAACGGCCCTCGCCGACCACGCCCCGCCGCCGCCCGGCACGGTGGACCCCGTCGTCGTCGCCGTCCCGGAGACCGCCCGCGTCGCGGCCGACGGCTACGCCTGGCGCGCCGGACTGCCCACCGTCCAGGGGCTGCTGCGCCACGACGGGGCGGGCCGGTCCTTCATCGCCGGCACACCGGGCGAACGCGCGGCCGCCGTGCGCGCCAAACTCACCGCCGTACCCGAGGCGGTGGCGGGCCGGTCGGTCCTGCTGGTGGACGACTCGCTGGTGCGCGGCACCACGATGGCGGCGGTCACCGCCCTGCTGCGGGACGCCGGCGCACGCGACGTCCACCTCCGCGTCGCCTCCCCGCCCCACCGCTGGCCCTGCTTCTACGGCATCGACACCGCCCACGGCGGCCCGCTGTACGCCGCCGGCCGGACCGACGAGCCGCTCGCCCGGGGACTGGGCTGCGACACGGCGGGGTTCCTCCCGCTGGACGCGCTCCTCGGCGCCGTCGGCAAGGACGCCGGCGACCTCTGCACCGCCTGCCTCGACGGCCGCTATCCCACCGCCGTACCCCTCGGCACCCCCACCGCACGGAAGCCCGCACCGGCCCCGGCACCGGGCAACGCACCGGACAACGCACCGGATCGCGCGCCCGGCCGCGGACCGGACCACGCACCGAACCACAGGAGAAGCCTGCCTTGACGACGACCGTGGACAACAACCCGCAACTGGAGAGCCGCAGCGGCAGGTTCTTCGCCCGCTACTACGACCGCATGACCCAGCGGGCGGAGGAGAAGTGGGGACGCCCCCTGCGCACCCTCATGTTCGGCGAACTCACCGGCCGCGTCGTGGAGATCGGCGCCGGCTCCGGCGCCAACCTGCCCTACTACGCCAAGGCCGACTCGCTGGTCGCCGTCGAGCCGGCGAGCGAGATGCGCAAGAAGCTCGCCCGGCGCGCCGGGGAGGCGCCGTGCGAGGTCGAGGTGGTGGACGCCTGGGCGGAGCGGCTCCCGTTGCCCGACGACACCTTCGACACGGCCGTGTGCACCCTCGTCCTGTGCACCGTCGTCGACCTGCCGGCCGCCCTCGACGAGATCCGGCGCGTGCTCAAGCCGAACGGACAACTGGTGTTCTTCGAACACGTCAGGTCGCCCGGCGTCGTCGGTCTGCTCCAGGACGTCCTGGCGCCGCTGTGGCGGCGGGCGGCCGGCGGGTGCAACGCCAACCGGCGCCTGCTCACCGCCCTCCGGGACGCCGGCTACCAGGTGCGGGTCCACGAGGTCGTACGCCCCTGGCCCCGCTACCCCACCAACACCCCGTACGTGCGCGCCACCGCCGTGCCCCTGCCCCGGCCGACCACCCGCGACCGATCGGAAGCACCGTGACCGTCACCCCCCTGCCCGGCACCCCCGGGCTCGCCGCCGCGGTCCGGGACGCCGCACGCCGGCACCCGGGCCGTACGGCCATGACCTTCGTCGACTACACGGCCGACCGCGCCGGAACCCCGCGCGACCTCACCTACGGCCATCTGCACGGCAAGGCCCAGGCCGTGGCCGCCGAGCTCAGCCGCGTCACGGTCCCCGGCGACCGGGTGGCGATCCTCTGCCCGCACACCGCCGACTACGTGGCCGCGCTGGTCGGCTGCCTCTACACCGGCGTCCTCGCCGTGCCGCTGTACGCCCCGGAGGCGTTCCGCACCGACGAACGGCTCCGCCTGGCCATGGCCGACTGCTCGCCGGGCGTCATCCTCACCACCACCCCCTTCGAACGTCCGGTACGCCAACTCCTCGCCGACGCACCGGAACTGGGCGAACCCGCCGTCGTATGCGTCGACGCGGTCGACCCGTCGCTGGGCCGCCGGGTCGTGCTGCCCGTCGCGGAACGCCCCGACGACATCGCCTACCTCCAGTACACCTCCGGCTCCACCAGATCCCCGGCGGGCGTCGAAGTCACCCACCGCAACCTCGCGGTGGGCGCGGACCAACTGCGCGAGGCGCTCGACGTGGGCCCGGACGCGCGCATCGCCGGATGGCTGCCCTTCTTCCACGACATGGGCCTGCTGATGATGATCGCCCTGCCCCTCGTCACCGGCACGCCCGCCGTCCTGATGGCACCCTTCTCCTTCATCCAGCAGCCGGTGCGCTGGCTCCGGACGATCGGCGAACACCGCGTCACCCATTCCGTGTCGCCCAACTTCGGTCTCGACCTGTGCGCCGACCGCGTCCCCGAGCGCGCCCGCGACGGCCTCGACCTGTCGTCGCTGCGCGTGCTCGTCAACGGCTCGGAACCGGTCCGCGCCGCCACCCTCGACCGCTTCACCGCCGAGTTCGCCCCCTACGGCTTCCGCCACCGGGCGCACCGCCCCGGCTACGGCCTGGCCGAGGCGACGCTCGCCGTCACCCTCACCGGGCCCGGGGCCCCGCGCGTCCTCACCCTGGACCGCGCGGAGCTCGCCGGCGACCGGGTACGGCCGCTGCCCGACGGGTCCGCGGACGGCTACCGGGTGGTGAGCTGCGGCACCCCGGCCGGACAGGAGGTCCGCGTCGTCGACCCGCACACCGCCCGCGACGTGTCCGCGGACCGCACCGGCGAGGTGTGGGTGCGCGGCGCGAACGTGTGCGCCGGCTACTGGAACCGCCCCGAGCGCACCGCCGAGGTCTTCGGCGCCCGCCCGGCCGGCCCGGCGGAGGACGGGACCTGGCTGCGCACCGGCGACCTGGGCTTCCTCCGGGACGGCGAGCTGTACCTCACCGGCCGGCTCAAGGACCTCATCGTCGTCGACGGCCGCAACCACTACGCCGCCGACCTCGAACTGACCGTGCAGGAGGCCGACCCCGCCGTCCGGCACGGCCATGTCGCGGCCTTCCCCGTGGGACTGCTCGACGGGGCGGGCGAACGCGCCGTCGTCGTCGCCGAACTCGACCGCCGCTACGAGGCGCCGCGACTGGAGGCCGTCCGCACCGCGATCCGCACCTCGGTCCTCACCCGGCACTCGCTCGACGTGCACGACGTCGTCCTCATCCGGCGCGGAGCCATGCCCAAGACCACCAGCGGCAAGATCCGGCGTGCCGCCTGTCGCGACCTCCACCTCGCCGGGGAACTCGCCGTCGTCCGCACCGATCCGGTGGGGGCGGTGTGACCGGGGAACTGCACGCCCTGCTCGTCCGCCGCGCCGCCGCCCGCGCCGGGATCCCCGAGGACCGGGTGGACCCGGACCTGCCCTTCCAGGCGTACGGCTTCACCTCCCGGGACGCCGTCGCGCTCTCGGGCGAACTGGAGGAGCTCCTCGACCGGCCGCTCGCCCCCACCACCCTGTGGGAGCACCCCACCATCCGGCAGCTCACCGCCCACCTCACCGCCGGATCGCCGGAGCCGACGGGGGCGTCGGAGCCGACACGGCCGCCGGAGCCGGCCGGGCCGTCGGGCCCGCCCGGGCCGGTGCGGCCCGTGGGGCCGGCGGACGCGGCGGCCGGCGGTACGGCCCCGGCGGGCGGCGGCGCCGTACCGGTGACCGGAGGGGCGGTCCCGGTGGCCGCCGGCGCCACCGCGCCCGACGACATCGCCGTCGTGGGCATCGGCTGCCGGCTGCCCGGCGGAACGCATTCGCCGGACGCGTTCTGGGACCTGTTGCTCTCCGGCGGCGACGCCGTGGGCACCGTCCCCGACGACCGCTGGGACGCCCACCGGCACACCTCCCCGGCCCACGCCGCCGCCGTCGACCGGGCCTGCCGGCACGGCGGCTTCCTCGACGACATCGACGGGTTCGACGCCGACTTCTTCGGCATCTCCCCGGCCGAGGCCGCCGAGATGGACCCCCAGCAGCGGATCCTGCTGGAGGTCGCCTGGGAGGCGCTGGAGCACGCCGGGCTGCCGGCCGACCGCCTCGCCACCACGCGGACGGGCGTGTACGTGGGTGCCTGCGCCGACGACCACGGCCGCGCCGCCCTGGAGGACCTGCCGTCGATCGGTCCGCGCACCGGCACCGGCGCGGCCATGAGCATCCTCGCCAACCGCCTGTCGTACGCCCTCGACCTGCGCGGTCCCAGCATGACCGTGGACACCGCCTGTTCCTCCTCCCTGGTCGCGCTGCACCTGGCCCGCCGGGGGCTCGTGGCGGGGGAGTGCGACACCGCGCTGGTCGGCGGGGTGAACCTGCTGCTCTCGCCCGGCGTGACCCTCAACTTCGGCGAGAGCGGGGTGCTGTCCCCCGACGGCCGGTGCAAACCCTTCGCGGCCGCCGCCAACGGCTACGTCCGCAGCGAGGGCTGTCTGGTCGTGGTCCTGCGCCGGCTCGCCGACGCGCGGCGCGACGGCGACCGGATCCTCGCCCTGGTACGCGCCACCGGCACCAACCAGGACGGCCGCTCCAACGGCCTGATGGCACCCAACCCGGCGGCCCAGGAAGCCCTGGTCCGCGAGGTCTGGGACGCCTCGGGACTCGACCCCGCCGAAGCGGGCTACCTGGAGGCCCACGGCACCGGCACCCCCCTGGGCGACCCCATCGAGGCCTCCGCCCTCGGCGCCGCCCTGGGCCGCCGGCGCCGCCCCGGTTCCCCGCTGCGCATCGGGTCGGTCAAGTCCAACCTGGGCCACCTGGAGGGCGCGGCCGGCCTGGCCGGCCTGGTCAAGTGCGCCCTGGCCCTGCACCACGGCCGCATCCCGGCGACCCTCCACCACACCGGCCCCAACCCTCGCATCCCCTTCGCGGAGCTGGGGCTCGCCGTGGCCGACCGGCCCCTCGCCTGGCCGCGCGGGCACCGGCCCCGCACCGCCGGGGTCAGCTCCATCGGGTTCGGCGGCACCAACGCCCACGCCGTGCTCGTCGAAGCCCCGCCCACGCACCCGTGACCCACACCGACCGAGAGTGGACGACCGCACATGAAGCACGGAGAAATGCCCTTCGCGCTCTCCGCCCGCACACCCGCGGCCCTGCGTGAGAACGCCGGCCGGCTGGCCCGCTGGCTCACCGAGGAAGGCGCCGGCACCCCGCCGGCCGACGTGGCGCACACCCTCGCCCGCCGCCGCGCCCACCTCACCGAGCGCCTCGTGGTGCGCGCCGCCGACCGCGACACGCTGACCCGGCTGCTCGCCACCGTCGCCGAGGGCGGTGAGCCGGGCCCGCTCGCCGTGCGCGGCAGCGTGCCGGACACCAGGGGCACCCGGCCGGTCTTCGTCTTCTCCGGGCACGGATCGCAGTGGGACGGCATGGGGACCCGGCTGCTCGCCGAGGAACCGGCGTTCGCGGCGGTCATCGACACGCTGGAGCCCGTCGTCCGGCAGGAGACCGGCCTGTCCCTGCGCGCGCTCATCACCGAGGACGGCCTGGCCGCCTCCGGGATGGACCGTGTGCAGCCCGCCGTCCACGCCGTCCAGGTCGGACTGGCCGCCGTGTGGCGCGCCCGCGGGATCCACGCCGGCGCCGTCATCGGCCACTCCCTGGGCGAAGTGGCCGCCGCCGTGGTCGCGGGCGCCCTCTCGCCCGAGGACGGGGCGCGCGTCGTGTGCCGCCGCTCGCGGCTGATGGAGGAACGGCTCGCCGGCAGCGGCGCCACCGCGCTGGTCGGACTGAACGCCACCGAGGTGCGCGGGCGCCTGGCCGGCCGGCCGGGGGTGTCCGTCGCCGTCCACTCCTCGCCCCGCGCGTGCGTCGTGGCGGGCGTGCCCGAGGCCGTGGCGGAGTTCGTCGCCGAGTGCCGCGAACAGGAGCTGCTGGCCCGGCTGGTGCCCGGGGTGCGCATCGGCGCGCACAGCCCGCTGGTCGACCCGCTGCTCGACGAGGTCCGTGCCGCGCTCGCCGGCATCACCCCCGGCCGGCCGGACGTCCCGTACTACGGCTGCACCCTGGACGACCCGCGCGAACGCCCGGCACTCGACGCCGCGTACTGGGCGGCCAGCCTGCGCCGCCCCGTCCGGCTCACCGAGGCGGTGGAGGCCGCCGTCCGGGACGGACGCCACGTGTTCCTGGAGGTCTCGCCGCACCCCGTCGTCGCCCAGTCGGTCCTGGAGACCCTCCTGGAGGCGGACGGCACACGGCGCGGCCGCGGCACGGTGCTCGGCACCCTCGCCCGGGGCGCGGACTGCGGCGACGCGCTGGCGGACACCCTGGCGGCCCTGCACTGCGCCGGGGTCACCCTGCCGCGCGAGGCGGTGCCCGAGGGCCGGCCGGTCGCGCTGCCCACGTACGCCTGGCAGCACCAGAGCTTCCCCCGGCCCCGGCGCACCCCCGTCGAGGCCCCCGGCCACCCGCTGCTCGGCCACCGGGTCACGCTGCCCGGCACACCCGTGCGGCACGTCTGGCAGAACCGGGTGGACACCGCCCGGCTGCCGTGGCTCACGGACCACCGCGTCCACGGCACCGCGGTCCTGCCCGGGACGGCGTACGCGGAACTCGTCCTGGCCGCGGCCTGCGAGGCGTTCGGCGCGGCACCCGGCGCGGTGGCGGTCTCCGGGCTGGTCCTCGCCCGGCTGCTGCCGCTGACGGCGGGCGTGACCCTCACCACGACGCTGGAGGAGGGCGCGGACGGCACCGGCGGCACGGTCACCGTCGTCACGGGCGCGGCCGGCACCAGTACGACCCTCGCCACGGCCCGGGTGACCGCCAGCCCCGCCCCCGCCGGCCACCCGGCCGACCACGAAGGTGCGGCCGGTCACGGCCTCCTGGCCGCCGCCGGCGTCCCGGCCGACGACGGCCTCCCGCCCACCGGCCGGGAAGGCACCGCGTACGAACCGGCCGACGTCTACGCCGCGCTGCGCGCGCTCGGGCAGGAACACGGGCCGGCGTTCGCGTCCCTCACCGAGGTGCGGGTGGCGGACGGCATCGCGACCAGCCGGGTGACCCGCCCCGCCGCGCTGCCGCCGGACGGCCGCTTCCACCTCGAACCCGCCCTCCTGGACGCCTGCCTGCACGGGCTGGGCGCCCTGGTTCCCGCCGGTACGGAGGGGACGTACCTGCCGACCGGTGTGGCGGAACTGCGCTTCTCGGGGCACCGGCCGGCGACGGCTTTGCTCTGCCGGGCCCGGCTGCGCCCCGGCGCACCCGGCGTCCTCGGCGCCGCTCCCGGTGGTCCCGGCGCGGAACTGTGGGCGGACGTACGGATCACCGACGAGTCCGGGGCCCCGGTCGCCGAACTGACCGGCGTACGACTCGGCCGCGTCGGTGAGGAGGCGCTGCCCGTGGACGTCGCGCCCCTGCTGCACGGGCTGCGCTGGGACGCCGTCGAGCCGCCCCCGCCCCGGCGGGCCGACGGGCAGCGGCTGCTGGTGGCGGGCGGCCGCCCCGGCGACCCCGCGCGTGCCGCGCTGCTGGACGCCCTCACCGCCGCGGGCGCCTCCTGCCGCACCGTCGACCGGGACGACGCCTGGGACGGCGCCTGGGACGTCCACCCGCTGCCCGCGGGCGTGGTCCTGACGGCCTGGGAGGGGCCGGTCGAGCCCGTGGACGTGGCGGAGTGCGCCGAGCGGAGGGTACGCGCGGTCCTCCGGGCCGTCTCCGGGATACTCCGCGCCTGCGACGAGGCGGGGACACCGCCTCCGCCGCTGACCGTCCTGACCGACCGGGGACAGCGCACCCGGGACGCCGAGGCACCCGATCCCGCGCAGACCGCGCTGCGCGGGGTGGTCCGGACTCTGCGCCTGGAGCGCCCCGGACTGCGCGCCCGCATCATCGACCTCGACGGGTCCGGCGCTCTGCCGGCCGACGAGATCCTGGCCACCGACGGCCCCGACGAGGTGGCCTGGCGGGACGGGGTCCGCCTCGCGGCCACGCTCGTCGCCGAGGCGCCCCCCGCCCCCGCGCCCGGCCGCGAACGCGTGGTCGTACGCCCGGGCGGCGGCTACCTCGTCACCGGCGGCACCCGCGGCCTGGGCCTCGCCACCGCGCGCTGGCTCGCCGAGAACGGCGCGGGAGCCGTCGTGCTGGGCGGACGCGGCGCACCCGCCCCGGACGCCGCCGAGGAACTGGCGCGCATCCGGGCGATGGGCACCCGCGTCGAGCTGGTGCCCGGCGACATCGCCGAACCCGGCACCGCCGAACGGATGCTCGGCGTGCTGGCCGCCACCGGGGCGGCGCCGCGCGGGGTGGTGCACACGGCCGCGGTCATCGAGGACGCGGTGGTGACCGACCCCGACCCGGGACGGCTCCACCGGATCTGGGCACCGAAGGCGGCGGGCGCCTGGCGGCTGCACGAGGCCACCAAGGACGCCGCGCTCGACTGGTGGGTCGGCTTCTCCTCGCTGGCCTCGCTGACGGGCTCCCCGGGCCAGAGCGCGTACGCGGCCGCCAACGCGTTCCTCGACGGGGTGGTGGCGCTGCGGCGCTCGGCGGGACTCCCCGCTCTCACCGTCAACTGGGGCCCCTGGGGCGAGGTGGGGGCCGTGCGCGACCGCACCGTCCCCGGACTCGGCATGCTCACCGTACGGGAGGGGTTCGCGGCCCTGGAGACGCTGCTGGCGCGCGGGACCGGGCAGGCCGGGGTCGCCCGCCTGGTGCCCGGCGACTTCCTCGCCGCCCACCCGGCGGCCCGGCACTCGTCCTTCTTCTCCGCGCTCACCGGCGCCGAGGGGCCGGACGACACCTTCGACCGGGCGGCGCTCGCCGCCATGACGAGCCAGGCGCGGAGCGAAGCCGTGCGCTCCCGCACCCTGCTCAGCGTCGGCCGGGTCCTCGGCTTCACCGACCCGGCGGGCGTCGCCGACCGTCCGCTGGTGCACCTGGGCCTCGACTCCCTGGCCGCCGTACGGATCAAGAGCGCCCTGTACGACGACTTCGCGGTCGACGTCCCGGTGGCCAGGCTGCTCCAGGGCGCCAGCGCCACCGACCTGGCGGACCAGGTGACGCGGGCGCTGGCCGACGGCGAGGGGCCGGACCGGGGAGCGGCGGACGCCGTACGCGACGCGGCACGCCGGGCCGGGGCCCGCACCCGCACCGCACGACCGCGCCGCCGCGGCGCCCAGGGGAGGAACGCATGACCGACGCACCGCACCCGGACGGCGCTGCGGAGGCGGTGGCGGTCGTGGGACTCGCCGGCCGGTTCCCCAAGGCCCGTGACGTCACCGAGTTCTGGGCCAACCTCAGCGCCGGCCGCGACTGCCTCGACGACCTCGACGACGACGAACTCCTGGCCGCGGGCGTCCCCGCGCCGGTGCTGGAGCACCCCGGCTACGTCCGCCGGGCCGCCGTCCTCGACGGGCACCAGGAGTTCGACGCCGACTTCTTCTCCCTGCCGCCGGCGACCGCGGCGGCCATGGACCCGCAGCAGCGGCTGTTCCTCCAGAGCTGCTGGCACGCCCTGGAGGACGCCGGGCACGTCCCCTCCCGCCACGACGCCGCGGTCGGCGTGTTCGGCGCGCCGTCGTTCAGCGGGTACTTCGGGTACAACCTGCTGTCCCACCGGGACCCCGCCGAGTTCCTCGGTGCCGGTACGTCGACCGCGCTGATCCACGCCCTCACCCTGACCGACCCCAACTTCTTCGCCACCCGCGTCGCCCACGCCCTGGACCTGCGCGGACCGGCCCTGACCGTGCAGACGGCCTGCTCCGGCTCCCTGGTGGCGGTGCACCTCGCCTGCCAGAGCCTGCTGTGCGGCGAGAGCGACCTGGCCCTCGCCGGGGGCATGACCGTCAAGGTGCCGCACCGCGTCGGCTACCTCCACGAGCCCCAGTCGATGATGTCCGCCGACGGGTTCTGCCGGCCGTTCGACGCGGGCGCCAACGGCACCGTCTTCGGCAGCGGCGGGGGAGTGGTCGCGCTCAAGCGCCTGTCCGACGCGCTCGCCGACGGCGACCGGATCCGCGCCGTGCTGCGCGGCACCGCCGTCAACAACGACGGCTCCCTGAAGATGGGCTTCACCGCCCCCAGCGTCGCGATGCAGGCCGCCGTCGTCGCCGAGGCCCTGGCCGTGGCGGGCCTCCACCCCCACGACATCGGCTACGTCGAGGCGCACGGCACCGGCACCGCCCTGGGCGACCCGGTGGAGACGGCCGCCCTCAGGCAGGCCCTGGACCCCGAGGGGGACCGTACGGCGCCCTGCCTCATCGGCTCGGCCAAGGGGAACGTCGGGCACCTGGAAGCCGCGTCCGGGGTGGTGGGCCTGATCAAGACGGTGCTCGCGCTGGAGCACCGGACCCTGCCCGGGACCGCCCACTACAAGGAGCCCAACCGCGAACTGCGCCTCGACGGCACCCCCTTCGAGGTGGTCGGGGGCACCCGGGCGTGGCCCGGCGGCGGACCGCTGGCCGCCGGGGTCAGCTCGCTGGGAGTCGGCGGCACCAACGCCCATGTCGTGGTTACCGAGGCACCGCCGGCGGCCCCCCGCGAGGGCACCCCCGGTCCCGGAGCCGCGGCGCCGGTCCTGCTCGTCAGCGCCCGCACGGCCGACGCCCTGCGGGAGGCGCGCCGGCGGCTGGCGGACGCCCTGGAACCCGGCACCGACCTCGGGGACGTGGCCCACTCGCTGGAGCGGGGGCGCGCGTCCTTCCCGTATCGCACGGCGGTCACCGCCCGGGACCCGCGGCGGGCGGCCGAACTGCTGCGGTCGGACCGCGCGCCCGCCGAGGCCCCCGCGACCGCTCCCGGGATCGCGCTGCTCATGCCGGGCCAGGGCGCGCAGTACCCCGGCATGGGGAAGGGCCTGTACGCCGCCGGGGGCACCTTCCGCCGCGAACTCGACCGGTGCGCCGCTCTGTTCGCGGCCGAGACGGGCACCGACGTCCGCGAGGCGCTGTTCGGGGCGGGCGGGGACGACGGGGCCGCGCTGCTGCGCACCGACGTCGCCCAGGCCGCCCTCTTCGCCGTGGAGTACGCCCTGGCGGGCACGCTCGCGGAGTTCGGGGTGCGCCCTTCGGCGCTCGGCGGGCACAGCGTCGGGGAGTTCGCCGCGGCCTGCCTGGCCGGGGTGATGGAACTCGGCGACGCCGTCCGGCTGGTGGCGGCCCGGGGCCGGCTGATGGGCCGCGCGCCCGCCGGGACGATGCTCCAGGTGCGGCTGACGGAGGACCGGGTGCGCGAGGACCTCCCCGGCAGCGGCCTGGAAGTGGCCGCGGTGAACGAGCCGGAGGCGTGCGTGGTGGCCGGGCCGCCCGCCGCGGCCGCGGAGTTCGCCGGGCGGATGGAGGCACGGGGCGTGGAGGTGACCGTGCTGCGCACCGCGCACGCCTTCCACACCACGGCCATGGACGAGGCGGCGGCACGGTTCGCCGACGTGGTGGCCACCGTCCCGCTGTCCGCGCCGGCCGTGCCGCTGGTGTCCAACGTGACCGGCGGGTGGATGACGGCCGCCGAGGCCACCGACCCGGCGCGCTGGGCGGCGCAGATGCGCGGCACCGTGCGGTGGGCGGAGTGCGTACGGACCCTGCTGCGCGGCTCCGCGCGGGTGCTGGTGGAGGCGGGACCGGGCCGGTCCCTCGGCTCGGCCGCCCGCCGGGGCGACGCGTGGGGGCCGGGGCACCGGGCGGTGAGCGCCATGCGGCACGCCCGGGAGGCGCTGGACGACGGCGAGGCGCTGTCCCGGGCGCTGGGGGCGCTCTGGGAGGCGGGCGCCGACCTCGACTGGTCGGCGGCGCGGCACGGGGGCGAGCGGCCGGTGACGCTGCCGGGCTACCCCTTCCGGCGGGCGCGGCACTGGACGGATCCGGCGTACCCGCCGCGGGTGCCGGGCTCGGCGGGGCCGGCCGGGCCACTGTCGTCGGAGTCGGAGTCGGAGTCGGAGTCGGAGTCGGAGTCGGAGTCGGGGTCGGGGTCGGGGTCGGGGTCGGAATCGCCGTCGCCGGTGGTGCCGCCGTCGCCGGCCGGCGAGGCGGACGTGGTGGCGGTGCTGGCGGAGGTCTGGTCCGAGGTGCTGGGCGTGGTGCCGGTGCGGCCCGACGACGACTTCTTCGACCTGGGCGGGGACTCGATGCTGGCGTCGCGGGTGGCGGCACGGGGCCGGGAGCGGGGCCTGGAGTTCGAACCGAAGGACGTCTTCGAGCTCCCGACGGTGGCGCGACTGGCGGCCAGGGTCCGGCCCCGCTCCTGTCCAACAACATGAACAACGCTGTTCAAATTACGGGCCGGGTGCCCTATGGTGAACCTTGACAGTGTTGTTCAAGTTAAGGAGTTCGGGTGAGCTCGGAGAGTCACACCCACGCGGATCCGGCCGGGGCGGGGCACCAGCCCGCGACCGCTTCCCCCGGCGGTGCGCACGGCCATGGGGACGCCGCCGGCCATGGGCACGGACCCGGGCATGGCCACGGACCCGGGCATGGCCACGGGCACGGCCACCACGGTGACGGCCCCGCCGGTCCGCCCGACCCGCGCCGCTGGCTGATCCTGACGCTGCTGTGCATGGCCCAGTTCATGCTCATCGTCGACGTGACCGTGGTGAACGTGGCACTGCCCACGATCGGTGACGAACTCTCCCTCGGCGCCGGGTCCCTGACCTGGGTCGTGACCGCGTACACCCTGTTCTTCGGCAGCCTGCTGCTGCTCGGCGGGCGGGTCAGCGACCTGCTCGGCCGGCGGCGCGTGTTCCTGGCCGGTCTGGCCCTGTTCACCGCCGCCTCGCTGGTGTCCGGACTCGCGGAGAGCGGTGGGGTACTGATCACCGCCCGTGCCGCCCAGGGCGTGGCTGCCGCGATCATGTCCCCGGCGGCGATGGCCCTGGTGATGTCGGTCTTCCATGGCCCGGAGCGCAATCGCGCGCTCGGGGTGTGGGCCGCGATCGGCGGCACCGGTGCCGCCTTGGGCGTGCTGCTCGGCGGGGTGCTCACCTCCGGCCCGGGCTGGGAGTGGGTCTTCTACATCAACGTCCCGATCGGCGTCCTGGTCCTGATCGCCGTCCCGGCCATGCTCAAGGAGCAGCCGGCCGGACAGGAGCACGGGCACGGCCACGGCCACGGTCCGGGCGGTGCGCCCGGGGTGGACGTCCCCGGGGCGCTCACCATGACCGCCACCCCCGCGCTGCTCATCTACGGCCTGGTCCAGGCCCGCGACCACGGGTTCGGTGACACGTCCGCCTGGCTGCCCCTGGTCGGGGCGCTGGTGGGGGCCGTCCTGTTCGTGGTGGCCGAACGCTCCGTGTCCGCGCCGCTGGTGCGGCTGCCCTTCCTGGCGCGCCGCTCCCTGCTGGGCGGGTGCCTGGTGATGCTTGCCGCGTCGGGTGTCCTGATCTCGGCGTTCTTCCTGTGCTCGTTCTACCTCCAGCACGTGCGCGGCTTCTCCGCGCTCACGACGGGTCTGGTGTTCCTGCCGGTCGCCGTGGTCACCACGATGGGCGCCCACCTGGGCGGGCAGGCCGTCGCCCGGCTCGGCTGGCGGGTGACCGCCGGGGGCGGGCTCGGCATCGCCGCCGCGGGCGCCCTCCTGCTGACCGGGCTCGACCGCGAGGGCAACGCCTGGGCCGAGGTCCTGCCCGGCTTCCTGCTGCTCGCCTTCGGCCTGGGCGCCGGCTTCGTGTGCGCCATCACCAGCGCCATGCACGGGGTGGAGCACGCCGACGCGGGCCTCGGCTCGGGACTGGTCAACACCGGTCACGAACTGGGCGCCGCCCTCGGTATCGCGGTCGTGGCGGCCATCGCCGGGGCGAGCCTCGAGGGCGGTGGGGGAGCGGGCGTGCCGTCGGTCGACGGTTTCGGGGCCGCGTTCCTCACCTGCGCGGTCATCTCCGCCGTCGTTGCCGTGGCAAGCCTGGCCCTGCTCCCGCAGGGGCGCCCGGACCCCTCGGCGGGTCCGGTGTTCGCCCACTGACCACCGGCCGCCCGTGCGCCGGGTCGGAGCGCTCCGGCGGGAGGATTTCCCGCCGGGGCGCGCCACCACACCGCATAATGTTCCCCATGGCAAATTTGGGCAAATACTTTACATAAAATGAAGCTTGACTCCCCTGCTCCTATGGTCAATAGTGGGCGCGGTTCTTGGCTGAAATTTGCCGACCCAGGGGGAGGAAACGTGCAAGGTGAACGCCAAGGTGCGGAAGAAGACTGTAGTAACGTTCTGATAGTTGATCCCGATCCGGTGTCCCGGGCCTTGGTCCGGAAATTCGTGGAAAACGGCGGACAGGCCGGCCGGCTGATGTCGGCGGCGTCCGCGGCCGACATCCCGCTCGACCGGGCCCGCGGGCCGCTCAGCCTCTTTCTCTCGTCCGACGCCGGAGTGCGGGACCTCTCGCTGCTCGGCCCGCTGCTGTCCGCCCCGTCCACCCATGTGGTGCTCATCGTGCGGTCGCTCGTGCAGGGCCAGCTCGACACGGCCCAGTGGGTCCTCGCCGACGTCGTCCTCCGCCTGGAGGACCTCCCGCGCTCCAGCCTGCGGGAAGTGCTGAGCCGGCAGCGACGCGGAACGGTGGCCGTCTCGCCCGAGGCGCTGCGCCAGGTGGTGCAGCTCGCCTCCACCGCCGCCGAGGGCACGCCCCGGCGGCCCCGGCTCACCGAGCGGGAGACCGAGACCCTGTGGGGCGTCGCCCAGGGGCTGAGCAACCGTCAGATCGCCCGCGGCATGGGCATCACCGAGCACGGGGTCAAGCGCCACCTCGCCAATGCCATGGGCAAGCTGAACTGCCAGAACAGGGCCTCGGCGGTCGCCGTCGCCCTGCGCAGCGGCCTGCTCCAGCTGAGCGACGTCGCGACCGGCGTGTCCTGACGCCGGCACACGACCGGACCGGGTCGCTCGACCGTCCGGAAAGCACTCTCCGCCGCGGTGTGAAAATCCGCCGCCGCGTGAGGAAAAGTAGGGGACAGGTTCCGTAAATGGCACCGAATCATTCTTTTGCAAGAGGTGGCGAAGCCATGCAGTTGCTGCTGACAGACCTCCCGTCCGCTCCGGAAATGCCGACGGTGGCACGCACGGACACCGTTGACGACGGCGGAACCATGCAATACGGGCAGTTGGTCGAGCGGCCGGACTGGGATTCCTTCACGCAAATATCGACCGGCCGGAACATAGCCCCGGCGGTCGCCGCGGCGGCCGCCGCCGCCGATGTGCTGCGCCTGTGGTCGAAGCGTCCCGACTTCTCGCTCGACCTGGTCGTGCCCGACGGGAGCGGGACCCGCACCCTCACCTTCGAGGCGCCCGGGAGCGGCGACTCCTTCGCCGTACGGGCCGGCCGGGTCGGCCGGCAGCTCGACGACGGTCCGGTGGCCGGCACGGCACCGGACGCACCGGCCGGGACGCCCGCCGGCCCGCCGCTGCTGAGCTGCCGTCTCACCGAGGAGGACGGCGGCCTCGCGGTGACCTGGGAGACCCGCCGGGGGGCGTTCCCCGACGGCCTGCCCGAGGACATCACGGCGGTCTGCACCGACCTGCTGACCCGGCTCGCCGGCGACCCCGGTCTGTGGGACGCCCCCGGCAGGACCGCCTCCCTGCCCAGGTGGCAGCGGGAGGAGCGCGACGCCGTCAACGACACGGCCGCCGACATCCCCGCCACGACGCTCTGCGGCCTGGTCGAGGCCCGGGCCACCGCCACCCCGGACGCCGTCGCCGTCCTCGCCGAGGACGGCCGGCTGACCTACCGCGAGGTCGTGGAAGGCGCCCGGAGACTCGCCCGCCGCCTCACCGCCCTCGACGCCGCCCCCGGCGAACTCGTCGCCGTCGTCGTCGACAAGGGCCTCGCGCAGGTCCCCGCCGTCCTGGGCGTCACCCTCGCGCGCGCCGCCTACCTGCCCATCGACGCGCAGTGGCCCGCCGCCCGGCGGGCCCAGCTCATCGAGCAGGGCGGCGTCCGCACCGTCGTCACCACACCCGTACTGCGCGACCGGCTCGAATGGCCCGCCGGCGTACGGCTGGTGACCCTGGAGGACCCCGAGGTGCGGGAGGCGGACGCCGGACCGCTGGACGTCGCGCCCACCCCCGACGACCTGGCCTACGTGATCTTCACCTCCGGTTCCACGGGTCAGCCCAAGGGCGTCGTCATCGACCACCGTGGCGCCGCCAACACCGTCCAGGACATCAACCGGCGCTTCGGCGTCGGCCCGGCCGACCGGGTGCTCGCCCTGTCGTCCCTCAGCTTCGACCTCTCCGTCTACGACGTGTTCGGCACGCTCGCCGCCGGAGCGGCCGTCGTCATGCCGGCCACCGGCCGCGTCCACGACCCGCTGCACTGGTCGGACCTGGTCGAACGGCACGGCGTGACGATCTGGAACTCCGTCCCCGCGCTCATGCGGGTCTGGCTGGAGGCCCCCGTCCCGCCCCCCGCCGCCGCGCCGCTGCGACTGGTGCTGCTGAGCGGCGACTGGATCCCGGTCTCCCTGCCGGACGCGATCCGCGCCCCGTACCCCGGCGCCCGCGTCATCAGCCTGGGCGGGGCGACCGAGGCGTCCATCTGGTCGGTGCACTTCCCGGTCGGGGAGGTGCCGCCCGAGTGGAGCCGCATCCCGTACGGCACGCCGCTCGCCAACCAGACGCTGCACGTCCTCGACCACGCCCTCGACCCCTGCCCCGTGTGGACCACCGGCGAGATCCTCATCGGCGGCACCGGAGTCGCCCAGGGCTACTGGGCCGACCCGGTCCGGACGGCCGAGCGGTTCATCGTCCACCCGAGGACCGGTGAGACGCTCTACCGCACCGGCGACCTCGGCCGCTACCTCCCCGGCGGCGACATCGAGTTCCTCGGCCGGGAGGACACCCAGGTCAAGGTCAACGGCTACCGCATCGAGCTCGACGAGATCGCCGCCGTCCTCCGCCGCCAGTCCGGCGTCGGCGAGGCCCTCGTCACCGTCGACACCAACCCCGCCACCGGCCGTGGCCAGCTCGTGGCCTACGTCCTCCCCGAGGACGGCTCGGCCGCCGCGACCGGCACCGCGACCGGCACGGACACCGCCGGCGACGTCCACGCCGGTCCCGGCACGGGCACCGACACCACGGTCACCTGGCCCACGGTGCTCGACGCGGCCCGCGACGAACTGCGGCGGGCCACCGCCGAACTGGCGCCCGCCATCGGCACCTTCCGCGACCTGTGGCACCGTCTGGAGGCCCTCGCCCCCACGGTTATGGCCCGCAACCTCGCCCGGCTCGGCGTCCTCACCAGCGACGGCGGGACGGCCACCGCCGACGACGTCGTCGAGCGCCGCGGCGTCAAGCCCCTGTACCGCGGACTCGTCGCCCAGTGGATGGCGGTCCTCGCCGACCGGGGGGACCTGCGCGCCACCGGCCGGCCCGGCGAGTACCGCGCCGAACGGGCCCTGGACGCGGACGCCCTGGACCGGGAGATCACCGCCGTGCTCGCGGACCTGAGCGCCGACGGCTCCGACGGGGTGCTCCTGGAGTACTTCACCTCGTGCGTCGAGCGCCAGCTCCCCCTCCTCCGGGGCGAGGTACGCCCCCTCCAGCTCCTCCTGCCCGACGGCGACTGGCGCGTCACCGAGGCCCTGTACGCCGCCAACCCGGCCGCCCGCCTCCAGAACCGGATCGCCGCCCGCGCCGTCCGCAGCTTCGTCGAAGGCCTCCCCGGCGACCGCACGGCACGGATCCTGGAGGTGGGCGCCGGCACCGGTTCCACCGCCGACGCCGTCCTCGCCGAACTGCCCGCCGGACGCGCCGAGTACCACTTCACCGACCTGTCCACCGCGTTCACCGAGACGGCCAGGAAGCGCTACGAGGACACGTACCCCTTCGTCACCTACGGGCTGTTCGACATCGACGCCGACCCCGGCACCCAGGGCCTCGCCCCCGGTGGCGCCGACGTCGTCGTCGCGGCGAACGTCCTCCACGACGCCAAGGACCTGACCCGCACCCTGGCCGCCCTCCGCGGGCTGCTCGCCCCCGGCGGGATCGCCGTCCTGATCGAGGGGACGTTCAACTCCCCCCTCAACATGATCAGTTTCGCGTTCCTCGAAGGCTTCGGGAACTACCAGGACCAGCGCGAGGCCACACTCCTCACCGTCCCCCAGTGGCAGGAGCACCTGACGGCGGCGGGCTTCGCCCGGGTCGTCCCGGTGCCCGACGGCGCCCCCGCCGTCGACGCCCTCGTCCAGCACGTCCTGATCGCGGGCACCGGCTCCGAAGGGACCTCACTCGACCTCACGGCGCTGAACAAGGTCCTCGGCGACCTGCTCCCCGAGTACATGGTCCCCCACCACTACCTGCTCATCGACGAACTGCCGCTCAGCGCCAACGGCAAGGTCGACCGCTCCGCGCTGCCCACCCCGTGGAAGGAGTCGGCGCCCGACCGGCGGACCGGACCGCGCACCGACCTCGAACGGCGGCTGTTCGAGATCTGGCGCGACGCACTGGGCCACGACGAGTTCGGCGTCGAGGACAACTTCTTCGACCTGGGCGGCGACTCGCTCCACGCGGTGCGCATGGCCGGCCGCTTCCGGACCGACCTCGGCGTCGAGCGGACCGGCGACGAGGCCATCGACATGCTGTTCGACGCACCGACGATCAGGGAGCTCGCCGTGATCCTGTCCCGCGACGCGAAGGCCGACGGATGACCGACCACGCACCCTTCCCGCTGACGCCCCTCCAGGAGGCGTACGTCGTCGGCATGTCGCGCATGGTCGAACTGGGCGGCTTCCGCCCGGGCTACTACGTCGAGCTCGACATGGTGAACCTCGACCCGGCCCGCGCCGAACGGGCCGTCGACCGGCTGCTGCGCCGCCACGGCCACCTGCGGACCGTCGTCGACGGCAGCGGCACCCAACGGGTCCTCGGCGAAGGGGAGACCCTGCCGTACCGGCTCGTGGTGGAGGACCTCACCGGCCTCGGCGGCCCCGAGCGCGAGGACCGGCTCACCGCCACCCGCCGGCGCATGTGCGACGAGGGCGTCGACCCGGCGCACTGGCCGCTGTTCGACCTCGTCGTCCACCGCGTGCGCCCCCGGCGGTTCCGCGTCCACCTCGCGATGAGCCTGCTGCTCCTCGACGGCCGCGGCATCCGCCAGGTGATCGACGAGTGGCGCACCTTCTACCACGACCCCACCGCCGAGCTGCCGCCGCCCGGGCTCACCTACCGCGAGTGCCGGCTCAGGCTCGCCGAGCAGGAGGACACACCGGAGTACCACCGGCAGTGGCGGTACTGGGAGGAGCGGCTGGACACCCTCCCGGACGCCCCCCGGCTCCCGCTGGCCACCCAGCCCTCCGCCATCGGCACGGTACGGTTCACCCGGCGCACCCACCGGCTGAGCGGCGCCCAGTGGCAGCGGCTGTGCACCGCGTTCCGCCGGCACCGGATCCTCCCCACCACCGCGCTGCTGCACGTGTTCGCCGAGGTGCTCGGCGCCTGGGCCGACACCCCCCGCTTCAGCCTGAACATGCTGCACCAGAACTGGGCCACCAGCCGCCCCGAGATGGCCGGGGTGATGGGGCAGTTCGGCGCCACCCTGCCCCTCGAAGTGGACCTCGCCCGGCCCGGCGACTTCTGGGAACGGGCCAGGGGCCTCCAGAAGCAGGTGCTGCGCGACCTCCAGAACGCCGACGTCTCCGGCGTACGCATCACCCGCGAACTGGCCGCCCGGCGCGGCTGGTCCTCGCGGGCCGCCCTGCCCTACGTCTTCACCAGCATGCTCAAGGCCGCGTCCCCGGCCGGACGGCGGGAGCCGGCGGCGCCGGCCGGTGAACGGCTGGCGTGCCGGGAGGTCACCAGCGACCTGCGCACCCCGCAGGTGCTGGTCGACAACCAGTTGCACGACGGGACCGGCGGCGGCGTGGACTGCGTCTGGGACGTCGTCGACGAGGCCTTCCCACCGGGCCTCCCGGACATGATGTTCGAGGCGTACGGGCGGATGCTCGACGCCCTCGCCGGTCCCGACGGGGCGGCGGGCGAACCGGATCCGGTGCCCGCCGGCCACCGGGCCGTGGTCGCCGCCCTCAACGAGGCGGCCGGGCCCGCCCCGGCGGAACGGCTGGAGGACGGCTTCCTCCGCCGGGCGGCGGCGCGGCCGGACGACCCCGCCGTCGTCTCCGCCGCCCGCACCCTCACCTACGGCGAGACGGAACTCCTCTCCAGAGCCGTGGCCGCCTGGCTGTCGGCCCGGGGCGTGGGCCGCGGCGACGTCGTCCCCGTGGTGATGGCCAAGGGCTGGGAACAGGTCGTCGCCGTCCTCGGCGTGCTGCGCTCCGGTGCCGCGTACTGCCCCGTCGACGCCGCCCTCCCGGCCGACCGGGTGCGGCACCTGGTGGAGTCCTGCGCCGCCCCGGCGGTGCTGGCGCAGTCCCACACCGGCCTCGGCGACGAGCGGTTCGGCACCCGGCCCGTGCTGTCCGTGGACCTGGTACGGCCGGGCGGGGAGCCGCTGCCCGCCCCCGCGGGCGCACCGGACGACCTCGCCTACGTCATCCACACCTCCGGCTCGACGGGCCTGCCCAAGGGCGTCATGATCGAGCACCGAGCGGCGGTCAACACCGTCGCCGACATCAACCAGCGGCTCGCCCTGGGGCCGGAGGACCGGGTCTTCGGCATCTCCTCCCTGAGCTTCGACCTGTCGGTGTGGGACGTCTTCGGCGCCCTCGCCGCCGGCGCGGCCCTCGTGCTGCCCGCCGCCTCCTCCCGGCCCGACCCCACGGGCTGGGCGCGGACGGCGGCCACCTACGGGGCGACCGTCTGGAACTCCGTCCCGGCACTCGCCCAGATGCTCGCCGAGGTGGTGGAGAAGCGGCCCGCGGACGCACCGCCCGTGCGCGCCTTCCTGATGAGCGGCGACTGGATCCCGCTCGCCCTGCCCGACCGGCTGCGGGCCCTGTGGCCGGACGTCCGGCTCATCGCCATGGGCGGGGCCACCGAAGCGTCCATATGGTCGAACATCCACGAGATCGGGAAGACCGACCCCGACTGGCAGAGCGTCCCCTACGGCGTTCCGCTGCGGAACCAGACCATGAAGGTCCTCGACCACCGGATGGGCCTCCGGCCGCCCTGGGCCGCCGGCCGCATCCACATCGGCGGCGTGGGGCTCGGTGCCGGCTACTGGCGGGACGAACAGCGCACCGCCGAGCGGTTCGTACGCCACCCGGACACCGGTGAACGGCTCTACTGGACCGGCGACCTCGGCCGCTACCGGCCGGACGGCACCATCGAGTTCCTCGGCCGCGAGGACCGGCAGCTCAAGATCCAGGGCTTCCGGGTGGAGCCGGGCGAGGTCGAGGCGGCCGCCCGCGAGCACCCCGCCGTGCGCGAGTGCGTGGTCAGCGGGGTGCAGGGGTCCGGCGGACAGCGGCGCCTGGTGGCGCTGGTCGTCCCCGGCGAGGGCGAGCGGCTCGACGACCGGCAGGTGCGCGCCCATCTCGCCTCCCTGCTGCCCCACTACCTGGTTCCCGGTCGGATCCATGTGCTGGACCGGCTGCCACTGACACCGAACGGCAAGGTCGACGTGGCCGCCGCGCTGGCCGCCGCCGACCGGGCCCGCACGGCACCGGACCCGGCCACCGCCGGGGACGGCACGGCCGGCGGCGAGCTCGTCGCCCGGCTGGCCGCGCTGTGGGCGGAACTGCTGGACCTGCCGGCGGTCGAACCCGACGGCGACTTCTTCGCCCTCGGCGGCAACTCGCTGCTCGCGCTGCGGATGATCGACCGGATCGACACCGAGCTCGGCGTCGAACTCCGCTTCGGCGAGGTCTTCGAGGCCCCGACCGTACGGGCGCTCGCCGGGCGGATCGAGGAACGCGACCGGGTCGCCTCCTGCCGGGTGCTGCTGGCCGGCGGCCCCGGCACCGGCGCGGGCCCCGACGGGGGAGCGGCTCCCGGCACCGCAGCGGACCCGGGCACCGCAGCCGACCCCGGCACCGCAGCGGCCCCCGGCGCCGCAGCCGACCCCGGCGGCGAACTGTTCCTCTTCCACCCGGTCGGCGGTTCCGTCACCAGCTACACGCCGCTGGCGCGCGTCTGGCCGGGGCGCGTCCACGCCTTCCAGAGCAGGGCCCTCGCCGAGGGATCGGCCACGGCACTCGCACCCGACCTGCCCGCCATGGCCGCCGCCTACCGCGAGGAACTCCAGCGCGTCCGGCCCGAAGGCCCATACCTGCTGGGAGGCTGGTCCATGGGCGGGGTGCTGGCCCACGAGGTCGCCCGGCAGCTCACCGCCCAGGGCCACCGGGCCGCCGTCGTGATGCTCGACAGCGACGTGTCGGAGGTGCGGGCACCCGCCACCGAGGCCGAGCGGCACCTGGAGTTCCTCGCGGACCTCGCCGGCGGGCGGTTGCCCGGCGCGGTGCGGACCGCGATAGAACAGGCGCCGCCCGGCAGCCTCGCGGACACCGGGGCGCGGCTCGCGGCCGAGCACGGCTGGCTGCCCCCCGAGGCCGCCGCACGCCGGTACGAGCTGCTGGTGCGCGTGCACTCCCACAACCTGGCCGTGCTGGCCGCCCACCGGGTGGCCGCCTCGACCGTGCCCACCCTGCTGCTGGTGGCCGGCGAGGTGGACCGGCCCGACCCGGTGCCCGCGTGGCGCGCCGTCTGCCCCGGCCTGGAGGCGGAGGTCTGGCCGTACGACCACTACTCGATCGTGGACCCCGGAGTGCTGCCGTCCGTCGCGGCCCGGATCACCGCGTGGCTCGGCCGGACCCCGGCACTCCGGGCGCCCCGGCAGCGCACTCCCGAAGGCCTCCCTCACACACTGGCAAGGACCGCCCATGAATGACCTGTCCAAGGACGACGTCCGGCGCGCGGCCGCCGACGTCCTCGGTGTGGAGCCCGGCTCGATCCCCGACGAGGCGAACCTGATCGGGCACGGCATGGACTCCATCCGGATGATGAAGCTCGCCGGAGGATGGCGGCGCGCCGGGGCCTCCGTCACCTTCCGCGAGCTGGCCGAACAGCCCACCGTGGCGCACTGGCACGCCTTGCTCACGGCCACGGCCGCCACCCCCGGCCCCCCGGCGGCAGCCCCCGCGGCGCCGCTTCCCGCCGTCGACGGCTCGGCCGCCTTCGACCTCACCCCCGTGCAGCGCGCCTACTGGATCGGGCGCCGCGAGGGCATGACCCTCGGGGGCGTCGGCTGCCACGCCTACCTGGAGCTCGACGGGGCCGGCGTCGCACCGGACCGGCTGGAGACCGCCGTACGGCAGGTCCTGGCCCGCCACGGCATGCTGCGCGCCCGGTTCCTGGACGACGGCCGCCAGGTCGTCCTCGACGAGAGCCCCTGGACCGGCCTCACCGTGCACGACCTCGGCCGCTCCGGGGCGGAGGACGCCGAGCGGGCCCTCGCCGGGCTGCGGTCGCGGCTGTCCCACCGGCTGCTGGACGTTTCCCGCGGCGAGGTGTTCGACGTCCAGCTCTCCCTGCTCCCCGGCGGCCGTACCCGCATCCACGTCAACATCGACCTGCTCGTCGCCGACGTGGCCAGCATCGAGATCGTCCTCGCCGACCTGGCGACCGCCTACCGGGACCCCGGGAAGCTCCCCGCGGCGCCCGCCTACGGCTTCGCCCAGTACCTCCGGGACCGCCGCGCCTGGTGCGGCTCCGCCACCGCACCGGGCAGCCCGCTGGCCACCGCCCGCGCCTACTGGCGCGAGCGGATCGCCGGGCTGCCCGTGTCCGGGCCGCGCCTGCCCCTCGCCGTGCCCCCCGAGCGGATCACCCGGCCGGTGTTCTCCCGGCGCTCCTTCCGGGTCGGCGCACCGGCCTGGGACCGCATCACCGCCGCCGCCCGCCGGCACGGACTGACCCCTGCCATGGTCCTCGCGACCGCCTACGCCGAAGTGCTGGGGGCGTGGAGCGAGGAGCGGCACTTCCTGCTCAACGTGCCCCTGTTCGACCGGCAGCCCCTGGACCCGGCCGTCAACGACATGGTCGCCGACTTCACCAACCTGGTGCTCCTGGCGGTCGACCTGCGGCGGCCCGCACCCTTCGCCGAACGGGTGCGGGACCTCCAGCGGCAGATCCAGGAGAACGTCTCCCACGCCCAGTACTCCACCCTGAACGTCCTCCAGGACCTGCGCCGGGCCAACGGCGGCCGGCGCGTCGGCGCGCCCGTCGTGTTCGCGTGCAACCTGGGCTCGGCGTTCGTCCGCCCCGAGGTCCGCGGCGAGCTGGGGGAGTGGACCTGGATGCTCTCGCAGACCCCCCAGGTATGGCTGGACCACCAGGTCTACAAGGTCGACGACGAGGTGCTGCTGGCCTGGGACGCGGTGGACGAACTGTTCCCTGCCGGGCTGATGGAGGACATGCTCCGCGCCTACGAGGACCTGCTCGGCCGGCTGGCGGCCGACGACGACGCCTGGTCGCTGCCCGCCGGGGTGACGGCGGGGACGTCGGCCGGGGCGTCCGGTCGTACCGGGGAGGAAGCGCCGTGAGCACGCCCGTACCGACCGACACCCGCTGGCTGCGGCGCTTCCACCCCGCGCCCGGGGCACCCCTCCGGCTGGTGTGCTTCCCGCACGCGGGGGGCGCGGCGGGGTCCTTCCACTCCTTCTCCAAGGGGCTGTCCCCGGTCGTGGAGGTCCTCGCGGTGCAGTACCCCGGCCGCCAGGACCGCCGGTCGGAGCCGGCCCTGGACGACATCGGCGGGCTGGCCGACGGCATCACCGAAGCCCTCCGGCTCGTCCTCGACGAACGGCCCCTCGCGCTGTTCGGGCACAGCATGGGCGCGGTGCTGGCCTACGAGACGGCCAGACGGCTCGAACACCGGCTGGGCGCCCCGCCCGTCCAGCTTTTCGCGTCCGGCCGCCGCGCCCCCTCCCGCCACCGCGACGAGCGCGCCCATCTCCTGGACGACGCCGGGCTGGTGGACGAGCTGCGCTCGCTGGGCGGCACCGACACGGAGGTCCTCGACGACCTCGACGTCCTGCGGCTGGTCCTGCCCGCCGTACGCGTCGACTACCGGGCCATCGAGACCTACCGCCACCACCCGGCCCCCGAGCCGAGCTGTCCGGTCGCCGTCCTGCTGGGCGAGGACGACCCCAGGGTGACCCGCGACGAGGGGGAGGACTGGCACCGCCACACGACGGGCCCCTGCACCCTGCACACCTTCCCCGGGGGGCACTTCTTCCTCCGGGACGCCGAGGACGCCGTCGTCCGTCTCGTCCGCGACCGGCTCCGTCCCCTGCTGCCGGCCGGAGCGGGTGTGCACATCTGAACTGCCGTCGTGTCCTTCCCAGGTCGTGTCCCTCCTAGGAGCGGTGCGCTCCGGAGAGCGGCGTGTCGCGGGAGCTGGCGCACTGCGCCCGCTCGCCCGGCGGCCGTTCACCCGGCGCCCGTTCGCCCGCGCAGCCCTTGGTGTCCTGCCGGGGCGAGAGGTAGAAGCCCAGCAGCAGCCAGCCCGCCAGCAGGAGCAGCAGGAGGGCGGGAGTGAGCAGGAGCCAGCCCGGAGCCGATCGGCTGCTTCTGCTGCTGCGAGTGGGTAGTGGCCAAGGCACCGTGGCCTGCCTCCCGTGATGCGGACTGCGGATCATTGCCCACATTAAGCCGTAGCGGTACGGGAAGGTGCCGAGCGGTGAAAACGGACGTCACCGCCCCGCGCGCGCCTCCCCGCGCCGCACCTTCCGAGGCCCGTCCTCCCGCCTGCCGTCCGTCACGACCGGTATGCGCCTCACGGACGCACGGTCACGTCCGGCGATTTCTCATCTAAGATCCACGGAGGGGGCCGGGGGTAGCCTCCGGAAGAGGACTCGGTGGACGTTCGTGCGCATACTTCTGGTTGAGGACGACGAGCGCGTGGCTGACGCACTGTCGGAGATCCTCGGGCAGCACGGTCACGCCGTCACATGGGTGCCGACCGGCGCGCGTGCGGTGGACATGGCGGGGGCGACGGAGTTCGTCCTCCTGGACTTAAACCTTCCGGATCTCGACGGCTACGAGGTCTGCCGCCGGATCCGCGCCTTCTCGCCGGTCCCCATCATCGCGGTGACCGCGCGCTCGGAGGAACTCGACCGCGTCCTGCTGCTCAAGGCCGGAGCCGACGACTACGTGGTCAAGCCCTACGGCATCCGCGAACTCCTGGCCCGGATAGAGGCGGTCACCCGGCGCAGCGGACTCCGCCCGGCCGCCGAGGCCGCACCCCGGCCACTCCTCGACGTGGGCCCGCTGTCCGTCGACGTCCGGGCCCGCCAGGTGACCCTCGCCGGCCGCTCCCTGTCGCTGACCGCCAAGGAGTTCGACCTGCTCGCCATGCTGGCCGAGGAGAGCGGCGCCGTACGGACCCGGGACGCCATCATCGAGCGTGTGTGGGAGGACAACGGGTACGGCTCCAGTCGCACCCTGGACGTCCACGTCTCGGCCCTGCGCGCCAAGCTCGGGGACAAGCGGTGGATCGAGACCGTCCGCGGGGTGGGCTTCCGTCTCGTCGAGCCCGACCAGTGAGGCCGGTGGCGTGCAGATACGGCTGATGTTCACGTACCTGTCGCTCACCGCGCTGATCCTGCTCGTCCTGGGGGTGCCCCTGGCGCTCAGCTACTCCATGAACGAGTACCACCACCTCGAAATGGTGCGCCACCAGGCGGTGGAGGACTTCGCCAAGGACGCGGCGACCGTCCTCACCGGTGAGTCGCCGGACGACCTCGAGGACCGCATCCGGGCCTACGACCGCCGCTACGACACCGCCATCGTGGTCGTCGACCACAAGGGCCGGACCGTCCTGACGTCCCGGGCGCCCGCCGGCGAGGTGACCGGGGCACTGGGCCCGCGCCTGCCGAGGGCGGTGCGCGGGATCCCCACCGGGATCTCCAACGACCGCCGGACCACGCTGCGTCCCGACCCCGTGCTCTACGCCGAGCCCGCCTACCGGGGGGAGATGGTCGTCGGCGCGGTCGGTGCCGTCGTCTCCACGACCTCCCTGCGCGACGACATCGTCCACCGCCTGTTGCTCCTGCTGGCCGTGGGGGCGCTGGCGCTCACCGCCGTGGCGCTCGCGGGCATCCCGCTGAGCCGCTGGCTGCTCCGCCCGATCGAACGGCTCGACAGGACGGCCCAGGCCATCGCCGACGGCGCGTACGACATCCGGGCCCGCTGCACCCAGGGCCCGCCGGAGATCCGGCGCCTCTTCCAGGCGTTCGACCGGATGGCGGACCGGCTGATCACGCTGCTGAACGCCCAGCGGGCGTTCGCCGCCGACGCGTCCCACCAGATGCGCAACCCGCTGACCGCGCTGCGGCTGCGTGTGGAGGCGCTCGAACCGTGGATCAGGCCCGAGGGCGCCCGGCAGCTCGAACAGGCCGTCGCCGAGGCCGAGCGGCTGTCCGCCATCCTCGACCAGATGCTGCGCCTGGCGCGGGCGCAGGGCCCCGACCAGCCCAAGGAGCGGACCGACGTGGCGACGGTGGTGGCGGAACGGATCACGGCCTGGAGCGAGGCGGCTGCCCGCAAGGGAGTGGAACTGGTGGCCTCCGGGGACGGCCCCGCCGTCTGCGCGTCCGTCCCCGGGCACCTGGAGCAGATCCTCGACGTCCTGATCGACAACGCCCTCCACGTGTCCGAGGAGGGGCAGCGCGTTCTGGTCCGCTACGGCACCGGCGGCGGCTCCGTCCGGATCCGGGTCAGGGACGAGGGCCCCGGCATGACCCCGGACGAGTGCCGGCGCGCCCTCGACCGCTTCTGGCGCGGCAGCAACTCCGCCGACCGGGAGGGGTCCGGCCTCGGCCTGGCGATCGCCAACGCCCTGACCGAGGCCAACCGCGGCTCCCTGCGCCTGGTGCCGGCCGCGCCGCCGGCCCGGGGCGTGGACGCCCGGGTCACCCTGCCGCCGTGGAGCCGGCGGGAACCGGCCTGACGCGCCCGCCCCGCCCGGTCAGGTGGTGAGGATGCCCGGGTCGCTGATACCGGGGGCGCCGGTCTCCACATGGCCGGCGAACCGGCGTACGAAGTCGGCGGTGGCGGCGGTGACCGTCACGTCGTACCAGTGGCCGCCGGCGCCGAGGTCCACGGTGTGCCGCACGGTCGCCCCCCGGGGGACGGTGACGGTGTGCGCCCCGCCGCCGTAGGCGTTGGTCACGGTGAGACGGGCCTCGCCCGTGCCGGCGTGGGTGAACGTCAGGTCGAGGTTGCCGGTGGTGCCGTTGTGGCGGGCGGTGACCTCCGGGCCGGCCGCCTTCCCGGGGTTGCGGAAGCGGCGCAGGAAGCCGTTCGGCCCGTGGACGGTCAGGTCCGTGACCCCCTTGGAGTACCGCGTGTTCCACGTGTCCGTCAGGGACTTGCCCGCCTCGGTGGTGTAGGTCCAGGGGGCGTCGGTGCGGTTGGCGGACGTCACGTGGAAGTGCGCGCCGGCCGCCGGGCCGCCGCTGAAGGTGAGCCGGTAGGTGCCGGCGGCGGTGTCGGCGGCACCGTCGACGTACGGGGCGTAGGCCAGCGGACGGGTGGGCCGGCTGCCCGGCTCCTGGCGGGGCATGGTGCCGACGGCCGGGGCGGTCGGCCTGAAGTCGGGGTGGCGCTCGCGGTCCGGCGGGTAGTAGCCGGCGGTCGGCGGCAGCGCGGCCGGGGTCGTCCGTGTCCGCGCGAAGTCGAAGGCGGAGGTCAGATCACCGCACACGGCGCGCCGCCAGGGCGAGATGTTGGGCTCGCGCACCCCGAAGCGGCGCTCCATGAACCGGATGACCGAGGTGTGGTCGAAGGTCTCGGAGCAGCTGTACCCCCCGGTGCTCCAGGGCGAGACCACCAGCATCGGCACGCGCGGGCCCAGCCCGTACGGCCCGGCGACGAACCCGGTCCCGCCGGGGAACCGGTCGAGCGCGGTCGGCGTCGTCGACAGGCCCTCGGCGGGGCCGGACGGCGCGTACGGCGGTACGACGTGGTCGAAGAAGCCGTCGTTCTCGTCGTACGTGATGAACAGCGCGGTACGCGCCCACACGTCCGGGTTCGACGTCAGCGCGTCCAGCACCTGGGCGATGTACCAGGCGCCGTAGTTGGACGGCCAGTTGGAGTGCTCGGAGAACGCCTCCGGGGCGGCGATCCAGGACACCTGGGGCAGGCGTCCGGCCCCGACGTCGGCGCGCAGCCGGTCGAACAGGCCGTCGCCCGCCTTGGCGTCCGTCCCGGTGCGAGCCTTGTCGTACAGCGGGTCGCCGGGCCGGGCGTCGCGGTAGGAGGTGAAGTACAGCAGGGAGTTGTCGCCGTAGTTGCCGCGGTAGGCGTCCCCGATCCAGCCCCAGTGGCCGGTGGCGTCGAGACCGTCCCCGATGTCCTGGTAGACCTTCCAGGACACCCCGGCCGCCTCCAGGCGCTCGGGGTAGGTCGTCCAGCCGTAGCCGGCCTCGGCGTTGTCGAGCACCGGACCGCCGCCCGAGCCGTCGTTGCCGGTGTGCCCCGTCCACAGGTAGTAGCGGTTGGGGTCGGTGGAGCCGATGAAGGAGCAGTGGTACGCGTCGCAGACGGTGAACGCGTCGGCCAGGGCGTAGTGGAAGGGGATGTCGTCCCGCGTCAGGTACGCCATGGTGGTGGCCGTCTTCGCCGGCACCCACTGGTCGTACCTGCCCTTGTTGAACGCCTTCTGGCCGCCCGCCCAGTCGTGGTTGAGGCCCTGGAGGAACTCCATGCCGAGGTCGTCGCCGGCCGGCCGGAACGGCAGGGTGACCTTGCCGGCGGCATCGGCCTGGTGCCAGACGGACCTGCCGCCGGGCAGGGTGACGGGGCGCGGGTCGCCGAAGCCCCGGACGCCCCGCAGCGCTCCGAAGTAGTGATCGAAGGAACGGTTCTCCTGCATCAGGACGACGATGTGCTCCACGTCCTGGAGCGTGCCGGTGCCGCCCTGGGCGGGGATGGCGGCGGCCCGGGCGATGCTGTCCGACAGCATGGTGAGGGCGGCGGTGCCCCCGGCGAGTTGGAGGAAGCGGCGGCGGTTGAGATCTGCCATGGGTGCGTTGACCTCTGCGGGTGAGGGGGCGGCGGCGAGGGGCGCCCCAAGGACAACGTGCGTGGGGTACCGCACGGCGGACGCTCCATGACTGCCCGCCGTACGGCGGGCGAACGCCCCGTGCGGCACCCCTCCGAGCCGTGGCGACGCGCCGGCCGACCGGTCACTCGCCGGTGCGCCACCGGTGGTCGGGCAGGTGGCGCACGTCGAACTTCTCCTCCGCGGCGCGCCACTTCTCGGGACCGGGGAAGCGCGGCTGGTGGGGGAGGGTGACCTCCTCGGTGGGCGCGCCGAGGTTCTCGAAGAACCGCTCGAAGGTGGTTCCCGCGCCGGCGGCCACGCCGACGACCCGGCTGTGGTGGCGCTCGATGCGGTAGGCGTGCGGACAGTTCTTCGGCACGAAGCCGAAGTCGCCGCTGGTCAGCAGCTTTTCATGCTGCTCGCCCCGAAGGTCCTCGGCGAACAGGCGCACCGCGCCGTCGGTGACGTAGAACACCTCGTAGGTGTCCGCGTGGACGTGGGTGGGGATGAGGTCGCCCTTGGGGCCTTCGACGGTGAAGAAATTGAAACCGTTCTCGGTCTGCTCGCCGCCGGCGTAGACGGTGACCAGGTCGCCGATCAGGTGGGCGCGGTCGCCCATGCCCTTCTCGAGGAAATAGGGGACGCCCGGCTCGGTGGGAATGTGCGAGCGGGAGCGGTGCCGGGTGGCGAACTCCATGGTCATGGGAGACCTCCGAAAAAGGGGAAGAGATTGTCAGGCTACCTGACAGTCTCTTCCCCCTGAGGTCGGGGCAGGCCCCGGCCGGTGGGACGGCCACCCCCGCCCCTCGTGTGCGCCGTTCCGGCGGACGACCGCGGCTACCGGGGCACCTCGACAATCGGCGGCTCTCCCCGAGCCGCGCCCAGCCCCTCCCGCAACGCGGTGACCGTGGCGGCGCCGATCCGGTCGGCCAGGACGTCCTCGATGACGGCGATCGCGGCCAGGGCACGCCGATGCACCCGGCTGCCTTCGGCGGTGGGGCGGACCAGGCTGCTACGGCCGGAAGCCGGGTCGTGCACCTGCTCCAGCAGCCCCATGGCGACCAAGCTGCGCACGGCCTGGTGCGCGGTCTGCCGAGTGACCCCGATCCTGCGGGCCAGCTCGGAGATCGAAGTTCCCTCATCGGCGAGAACGGCGAACACCCCGGCCTGCGCCGCGGTCACCGATTGCTCGCCGGCGGCCCGCATGCTGGCCAGCAGCGCCTCTTCGAACCAGCGCTTGGCCTCGGCGAGCAGTTGGGGCAGGTTCGGTGCGGGCTCGCTCATGGCTCCTCTAAAGACAGGGGATTGCGAGCATAACCGCCGCTCGACGCCGCCCCTCGGCATCGCCGGGCCGGCCGGGCGGAGCGCGGATTCCGGCGGCCGGCGCGGGCCGCGCGCGGCGCGGAGCCGGCACCCGGGCCCGTGCATCCGGCCGGGCGTCCCGGGGGGAAGTCGTACGGGGCCACGACAGGCACCGAAGCGGCGTTGCGGTGATGATCGGCCGGAGGGGCACCATGCCGGACGACCGGGAAGGAGCGGACCGTGGAGACGGGACGGGTTGAGCACGGCGAGGGGCTGCACTGCCTGGTGACCGGTGCGACGGGCTACATCGGCGGACGGCTGGTACCGCCGCTGCTGGCCGCCGGACACCGGGTCCGCTGCCTGGCCCGTACCCCCGCCAAGCTCCGCGACCACCCCTGGGCGCACGACGTCGAGACCGTCCGGGGCGACGTCACCGACCCGGCGTCCGTCGCCGGGGCGATGCGCGGTGTCGACGTGGCCTACTACCTGGTGCACGCGCTCGGCACCGGGGCGGGCTTCGAGGAGACGGACCGCACGGCGGCGCGCGTCTTCGCCGAGCAGGCGCACGCGGCGGGCGTGCGCCGGATCGTGTACCTGGGCGGACTGACACCCGAGGGCGTGCCCGAACACGAGCTGTCCCCGCACCTGCGCTCCCGCGCCGAGGTCGGGCGGATCTTCCTCGACGGGCCCGTGCCCGCCGCCGTGCTGCGGGCCGCGGTGATCATCGGCTCGGGTTCGGCCTCCTTCGAGATGCTGCGCTACCTGACCGAGCGCCTCCCGGTGATGGTCACCCCGAGCTGGGTGCACACCCGCATCCAGCCCATCGGGGTACGGGACGTGCTGCGCTACCTCGTCGGCTCGGCCCGGATGCCCTCCGACGTGAACCGCGCCTTCGACGTCGGCGGGCCGGACATCATCACCTACCGGGACATGATGCTCCGCTACGCCGCCGTCGCCGGACTGCGCCACCGTCTGATCCTTCCCGTACCGCTGCTCACCCCCCGCCTGTCGAGCCACTGGATCGGCCTGGTGACGCCGGTTCCCGCGTCCATCGCCCGCCCGCTGACCGAGTCGCTGCGCCACGAGGTGGTCTGCCACGAGCACGACATCGCGCGGTACGTGCCCGACGGCCCCGGCCGGCCGCTGCCCTTCGACGAGGCGCTGAAGCTCGCGCTGACCAGGGTGCGGGACGCGAAGGTCGCCACCCGCTGGTCCTCGGCCTCGGTGCCCGGGGCGCCGAGCGACCCCCTGCCCACCGACCCCGACTGGGCGGGCGGCAGCCTCTACCAGGACGAGCGGCACCTCTCCGTGGACGCGTCCCGCGAGGCCCTGTGGAGGGTGGTTGAGGGCATCGGCGGGGACAACGGCTGGTACTCCTTCCCGCTGGCCTGGGCCGTCCGGGGCTGGCTGGACCGCTTCGTCGGCGGCGTCGGCCTGCGGCGCGGACGCCGGGACGCCGAGCGGCTGCGGGTGGGCGACTCGCTCGACTTCTGGCGGGTGGAGGAGATCGAGCCGGGGCGCCTGCTGCGGCTGCGCGCCGAGATGCGGCTGCCGGGCCTCGCCTGGCTGGAGATGTACGCCGAGACCGACGGAGACGGCCGCACCCGCTACCGCCAGCGGGCGCTGTTCCACCCGCGCGGCCTGTCCGGGCACCTGTACTGGTGGAGCGTGTCGCCCTTCCACGCCGTGGTCTTCGGGGGGATGGCCCGGAACATCACCCAGGCGGCGGCGAAGGGCATGGCGGCCCGCGCCGGCACCCGCCCCCCGGGACGGCGTGTCCGGAGGAGGCACACCGCCCGGAGGTGACGGGAGCCGCCCGGCACCCCGTACGGCCGCCGCCCCCGCCCCGCCCCGCACCCCGTACGGCCGCCGCCCCTGCCCCGCACCCCGCCTCCGCCCCGTGCGCCCCGGTGCTCTCCGTCCGCGGCCCGTTCGCCCGTTCACCCGTTCACCGTTCACCCCGTGCCCCCAGGAGTGGCGCCATGACCGTCGCGGTCGTCCTGTTCACCTCGGACCTGCGCCTGCACGACCACCCACCGCTGCGGGCGGCGCTGCGCGCCGCCGACGAGGTCGTGCCGCTCTTCGTGCTCGACCCCGGCATCCGTGCGGCGGGCTTCGACGCCCCCAACCGGCGGGCCTTCCTCGCCGACTGCCTCACCGACCTCGACGCCGGTCTGCGCCGGCGCGGCGGGCGGCTCGTGGTGCGCTCGGGACCCGTGGTGCGGGAGGTGACCGCCGTCGTCGCCGAGTGCGGGGCCACCGAGGTCCACCTCGCGGCCGGCGTCACCCGTTACGCCCACCGGAGGGAGGAGGCGCTCGCCAGGGAACTGGAGGCGCGGGGCGTCGCCCTCCACGTGCACGACGCGGTGATCACGGCCGTGGCCCCCGGTGTGCTGACCCCCGCGGGCTCGGACCACTTCGCCGTCTTCACCCCGTTCTTCCGCCGCTGGTCCCAGGCCGCCCTGCGGGACCCCTACGACCCGCCGCGTGCGGTCCGCGTCCCCGCAGCCGTACGGGGGGAGGACCCGCCGTCCCGCCACGACGTCACCGGCGTCTCGCCGGGCCTCGGGCCGGGCGGGGAGACCGCGGGCCGGGACCGGTTCGCCCGCTGGCCGCGCTCCGGGCTCGCCGCGTACGCCGACCGGCAGGACGACCTGGCCGGGGACGCCACCTCCCGCCTGTCGCCCTACCTCCACTTCGGCGCGCTGTCCCCCGTGGAGCTCGCGCGCCGGGCGTCGGCGCACGGGGGGCCGGGCGGCGAGGCCTTCCTACGGCAGCTCTGCTGGCGCGACTTCCACTACCAGGTCCTCGCCGCCCGTCCCGCCGCGTCCGTCCGTGACTACCGGACGCGCCAGGACCGCTGGCGCACCCCCGAGGAGGCGGCGGAGGAGATCACCGCGTGGCGGGATGGCCGCACCGGCTACCCCGTGGTCGACGCCGCCATGCGCCAGCTTCGCCACGAGGGCTGGATGCACAACCGCGCCCGCCTGCTCACGGCGAGCTTCCTCACCAAGACGCTGTACGTCGACTGGCGCATCGGCGCCCGGCACTTCCTGGACCTCCTGGTGGACGGCGACGTCGCCAACAACCAGCTCAACTGGCAGTGGATCGCCGGCACGGGCACCGACACCCGGCCGCACCGGGTGCTCAACCCCGTGATCCAGGGCAAGCGGTTCGACCCGGAAGGGGAGTACGTACGGCGCTGGGTGCCCGAACTGCGGTCCGTCGACCCGCGGCGCGTCCACGAGCCCTGGCGGCTGCCCGAGGCCGAGCGCGCCGCGCTGGACTACCCCCCGCCCCTGATCGACCTCGGCGCAGGCCTCGCGCGTTTCCGGCAGGCACGGGGCCGGTCCTGACGCCCCGCCGCCGCCCGCGGCGGTTGCACGGCCCCGGGCCGTCTCGGCAAGGTGGCGGGCATGGACGTCCTCTTCGGGCCGCAGGGGGAGCGGGCCCACCAGCGCGCCCGTCCGGCCCGGAAGGCGGCCGGCACCGGGGACGCGGCCGGTACCGGTGACGGGACCGGCGACGACGGGACCCGCTTGCCCCCGGGTGCCGGCTGAGCGGAACCGGCGTGTGCGCGTACGCCCCGGCGTGCTCCCGGCGGGTCAGCCGGAACCGCCGGGGCGGGCGCTGCGGAAGGTGCGCCGGTAGGTGTCCGGGGGCACGCCCACGCTGCGGTGGAAGTGCCGGCGCAGGGTCGTGGCGGTGCCCAGGCCGGTGGCCGCGGCGATCGACTCGACGGTGTCGTCGGTGGTCTCCAGGAGCTCCTGCGCCCGGTGGACGCGCTGCGTCAGCAGCCACCGCAGCGGAGTGGTGCCGGTGACCGCCGTGAAGTGGCGGGCCAGGTTGCGGGAGCTCATGTTCGCCCGGCGGGCCAACTGCTCCACCGTGAGCGGCTGGTCCAGGCGCCGCATCGCCCAGGACAGCAGGTCGGCGAGGGACCGGTCGCGCGGCTCCGGCAGCGGCGTCGCGACGAACTGCGCCTGGCCGCCCGCCCGGTGCGGCGGCACCACCAGGCGGCGGGCCACCTGGTTGGCGACGGCCGCCCCGTGGTCCAGGCGCACCAGGTGCAGGCACAGGTCCATGGCGGCCGCCTTGCCGGCGGAGGTGAGCACCCGGCCGTCGTCCACGTAGAGCACGTCCGGGTCGACCCGGACGCGCGGGTACCGGGCGGCCAGCGCCGGGGCGTGCATCCAGTGGGTGGTGGCCCGCCGTCCGTCCAGCAGCCCGGCGGCGGCCAGCACGAAGGCGCCCGTGCACAGCGACGCCACCCGGGCCCCGGCGTCGTACGCGGCCCGTACGGCGTCCACCAGCTCGGTGGGCGGGTCCTCGTCCGGGTCGGCGCACGCCGGGACGATCACCGTGTCCGCGTGGACGAGCCGGTCGAGGCCCGCGTCCGGCTCCAGGCGGAACCGCTCGCCGACCCGTGCCCCGGCCGGGCCGCAGAGGGTGAACGTGTACCAGGGGTCGGCCAGGTCGGAGCGGTCGACGCCGAACACGTCGCACGCGGCGGCGAGTTCGAAGTGCGGGACTCCGGCGGAAACGGCCAGCGCGACGGTCCTCATGTCCGAAAGTGTACGGGTGCGGGCATTGCCGCCACTCCCGGCCGGCGCCCCGGCCGCAGCAGGATGGCACCAGTGATCGATGCGTGTGGTCGGAACGGAAAAGGGGAGACATCCGATGGGAACGACTCAGACGGTCGCGGTCTACGGCGCCTACGGGCACACCGGCCGATTCGTGGTGGCGGAGCTGGTGGAGCGGGGACTGAACCCGGTCCTGTCCGGACGGGATCCGGACGGGCTCCGCGCGCTCGCGGAGTCGTTCCCCGGCCTGGAGGTCAGACAGGCGTCCGTGGACGACGCCGCCGCCCTCGACGCCGCGCTGTCCGGCGCCGCGGCGGTGATCAACTGCGCGGGACCGTTCGCCGCGACGACCGCGCCCGTGATCGAGGCGGCCCTGCGCGCACGGATCCCCTACGTCGACGTGGCGGCCGAAGTGGAGGCGGTGGCCGACACGTTCGCGCGGTTCGACGGGCCCGCCCGGGACGCCGGCGTCCTCGTCGTACCGGCGATGGCCTTCTACGGCGGCCTCGGCGACCTGCTCGCCACCGCCGCGGCGGGCACCTGGGCACAGGTGGACGAGGTCCACCTGGCGTACGCGCTCAGTAGCTGGCACCCCACGTCCGGCACCCGCAAGTCCTCCCGGGTCTCCCGGAGCCGGCGCGAAGGGCGGCGCCTGGTGTTCGCGGACGGCCGGCTGCACCTGCGGACCGACCGGGCGCCCACCGGGCGGTGGACCTACCCCGCACCGGTCGGCCAACGGGACGTGGTGGGGGAGTTCACCACCGCGGACAGCGTCACCATCCCCCGCCACGTCACCACCCGGGCGGTGCACACGGTCATGACGGCCGAAGCGGTACGGGACGTGCTCGACCCGGACGCCACGGCGCCGGTGCCGGCCGACGAGCGCGGGCGCTCCGACCAGACGTTCCTCGTCGACGTCGTCGTGCGCTCCGGCGGCGACCGGCGCCGCGCGGTGGCCCGTGGCCGGGACATCTACGCCGTCACCGCGCCCCTCGCCGTGGAGGCCACCCTGCGCGTCCTCGCCGGAGAGGTCACGAGGACCGGTGCCGCCACCGCGGGGGAGGCCTTCGACGCTCCGGGCTTCCTCCGCGCGCTGTCCCCGCACCTGTCGTTCGAGCTGGGTCCGGTCGAGTCCGGCGAGCCCGCCCGCACATGAGCCCCGGGCGACCGGGGACCACCCGAGGCCGTGCGCGGCACGCGCGTTAGTGTGCGCGGATGAGTCTTCATGTCGTCATCGGGTTCGGGCCCGCCGGGGCGGCCACCGCCCGGCTGCTGGCCCGTCAGGGCCATACCGTACGTGTCGTCACCCGGTCGGGGAGGGCCCCGGAGCCGGGCATCGAGCACCTCGCGCTGGACGCGAGGGACGGCGAGCGGCTGAGCGACGCCGCACGGGGCGCGGCCGCCATCCACGGCTGCGCCGCGCCGCCCTACCACCGCTGGGCGGCGCAGTGGCCGCCGCTGGTCGCCTCGCTCTGCTCGGCGGCCGAGGCGACCGGGGCCGTCCTGGTCCTGCTGGGCAACCTCTACGGCTACGGGCCGGTGGACGGCCCCCTCACCGAGGACCTGCCCCTCGCCGCGACCGGCACCAAGGGGCGGGTGCGCGCCGCCGGATGGGAGCGGGCCGCAGAACTGCACGAGCGGGGCCGCATACGGGCGGTCGAGGTCCGGGCGTCGGACTTCTTCGGGCCGGGCGTGACCGACGGCGGCCACCTCGCCGCGCGGGTCGTGCCGCGGCTGCTGCGCGGCAAGCCCGTCACCACGCTCGGTGACCCGGACGCCCCCCATAGCTGGACCTACGTCCCCGACGTGGCCAGGGCCCTGGTGGAGGTCGCGGGCCAGGAGCGGGCCTGGGGGCGTGCCTGGCACGTGCCGACCGCACCCGCCCTGTCGGTGAGGGAGATGGCCGCCCGGCTGGCCGCCGAGGCGGGCACCGGGCCGGTCGCGGTGCGCCGTCTGCCGCCGGCCGTCCTCACGGCCGGGGCGATCGTCTCCCCGCTGCTGCGTGAACTCAAGGAGATTCGTTACCAGTTCGACCGGCCCTTCGTCCTGGACGCCCGTGCCTACGAGGCCGCGTTCACGGTCCGGGCCACCCCCCTGGACGAACAGGTCGAGGCCACGGTGGCCTGGTGGCGCGGCCGGTGAGCCGAAGGGGCGCCGTTCGAGAGCACCCCGGAGGCGGACCGGGCACGGGAGGGAGGACGCCCGACCTGCGAGAGTCCGCACAACACGCCGGTGTTTTCCCGGCGTCGCCCGCCGTCCCCCTGTGATGCCGTGCCGCACCGCCGAAGCGCCCCCCACCGGGCCCTGCGGCCGCGCCGGGGCCGTGGCGGCACGGACGCCCGTCCTCCCGCGCGGCCGTGCCGCCCGGTGATCCCGCCCCGCGCGCCCGCCGCGCGGCCGCCCCGCGACCGTACGATCCCGTCGGCCGCACGGGCGGCGCGATCATGACGGCGGCAGACCGGCGGAGGCGGCCGGGAGGGGAGCGGTCCGATGACCACCGACGGCGCGACACGAGCGGCGGACACGTACACCGGCACCCGCCCGCCCGCGACCCCCGGCCCCTACGAGCGGTCACTGGCGGACCTGTTCGCCGACGTGGCGCGCGCCCACCCGCGGCGGTGCGCGGTGGCCGGGCGCGAGGTGAGCCACACGTACGCCGAACTGGCCGCGCTCGCCGAGCGGTTCGCGCGGGGGCTCATGGCGTACGGGGTGGGGCCGGGGTCCGTCGTCGGCGTCATGGGCCGGCGCGGACCGGAGTCCTGCGTGGCGATCCTGGGTGCCGCGTACGCCGGCGCCCCGTACCTGCCCCTGGACGCGTCGCTCCCGGCCGACCGGCTGGACGCCATGCTGGAGGACGCCGGCGCGGCGGTGGTGGTCCGGCTGCCGGGGACGGACCGGGCCGGGACCGGCCGGGTGCCGGTGCTGGACCACCAGGACGTCCTGGACGCCGGCGGCTCCCGTGCGGCGGCGGCGTCCGGCCCGCCCGCCCCGCCCCGCGCGGCGGCGACGACGCCCGCGTACGTGATGTTCACCTCGGGCACCACGGGGCGCCCCAAGGCGGTCGCGGTGCCCCAGCGCGGGGTGGCGAGGCTCGCGCTCGGCAACGGCTTCCTGGACGTCCGCCCCGAGGACCGGGTGATGCACGCGGCGGCCCTGTCGTTCGACGCCTCGGTGCTGGAGACGTGGCCGGCCCTGCTGAACGGTGCCTGCCTGGTGCCGGTGGCCTCGGAGGTGCTGCTGGCGCCGCACGCGCTGCACCGGTTCGTCGTGCACGAGGGCATCACCGTGCTGTTCCTGACCACCGGCCTCTTCCACCTGGTGGCCCGGGAGCGGCCGGAGACGTTCGCGGGGCTGCGCTACGTGGTGACGGGCGGTGAGGCGCTGCGGCCCGACGCCGCCCGCCGCGTCCTCGCACGGGGCAGGCCCCGGCACCTGGTCAACGCGTACGGGCCCACCGAGGCGGCCTGTGTGGCGCTCGCCCACGAGGTCACCCGGGTGGCCGCCGACGCGACGTGCGTCCCGGTCGGCCGCCCGATCGCCGACACCGTCTGCCATGTCCTCGGCGAGGACGGGAAGCCCGCCGCGACGGGCGAGGTGGGCGAGCTGTGCATCGGCGGGGGCGGCGTCGCCCACGGGTACCTCAACGATCCGGACGGGACCGCCCGCCGGTTCGTCACCCTGGACCCGGCGTCCGCGTCGGACCCCGTCACCGGACCCGGCGTACCCCCGGGCGGCGGACCGCGACGGGTGTACCGCACCGGTGACTTCGTGCGCCGCCGCGCCGACGGGGTGATCGAGTTCTGCGAGCGCCGGGACGACCAGGTCAAGGTCAGGGGCTTCCGCGTCGAACCGGAGGAGGTCCGCACCGCCCTGACCCGGCATCCCCAGGTGGGGGACGCGGTCGTGGTGGCCCGCGAGGACGGCACCAGCCGCGCCCTGCACGCCTACGTCACCCCCGCCGGGCCCGGACGGCCCCCCGCCGCACCGGAGTTGCGGACGTTCCTCACCGAGGCGCTGCCGGCGTTCATGGTCCCGGCCACCTTCACCGTGCTCGACCGGCTGCCCCTCGCCCCGAGCGGCAAGGTGGACCGTGCCGCCCTCCCGGCACCCGCGGCCCCCGCCCCCGCCCGCGTCGCCGGCACCGGCGCCGCCGGCCCGGACCCGGAGGCTCCCGGCGGGCACGGCGCCGGGCCGGGTTCCGTGGCCGCCGCGGTCGCGGCGGCCTGGGCGGACCTCCTGCCACTGGGCCGGGCCGAACCGGACGACGACTTCTTCGCGTGCGGCGGCAGTTCGCTCCTGGCGGTCCGGCTCGTGGCCCGCGTGCGCAAGGCCCTGGGCATCGACCAGCGGCACGGCTACGAGCTGGTCACCCGGCTGCTGGACGAGCCGACCGTACGGGCCTTCACCGCCGCCGTCGAAGCCGTCGCCGGCGACACCCGGGATCCCGGTGACACCGGGGTTCCCGGCGACCCGGGTGATCCCGGGGCGCGTGGACCGCGGACCGCGCCCGTGGACCGCTGGCGCCCCGACCTCCACTGGGACATGCCGCCGGTCACCGGCGCCGCCCCCCGCCCGCGGTGGCGGGCCCCCCGGCACGTGTTCCTCACCGGAGCCACCGGGTTCGTCGGCGCCTATCTGCTGCGTGAACTGCTGGACCGTACGGACGCCGACGTCCACGCCCTGGTCCGTGCCCGGGACTCCGCGCACGCCCTGGACCGCCTCGTCCGGGCCCAGGCGCGCTACGGCATCACCCGGCCGCTGCCCGCGCACCGGGTGCGCCCGCTCGTCGGGGACCTCACCCTGCCCCGCCTGGGCCTGGGCGAACGGGACTGGGAGGAGCAGGCCGCCCGCGCCGACGTGGTCCACCACTGCGGGGCCGAGGTCAACTTCCTGTACCCGTACGAGAAGCTGCGCGCCGCCAACGTGTACGGCACCCGCGAGGTCATCGCCCTGGCGGCCCGCCGCGCGGTCCCGCTGCACCACGTGTCCACCGTGGCGGTGGTCCACGGCATGGGCGCCGCGGGCCTGCGGACGGTCACCGAGCGGACGCCGCTCGACCACGTCGAGCTGCTGTCCATGGGGTACACCGAGAGCAAGTGGGTCGGCGAGGAACTCGTCCGGGGCGCGGGCCGCGCCGGTCTGCCCGTCACCGTCCACCGGCCGTACGAGGTGTCGGGCGACACCACCGGCCACACCTGGAACAGCGGCGCGGCACTGTGCGAGTTCTTCCGCGTCATCACCGAGACCGGTCTGGCCCCGGATCTCGACCTCCCGCTGAACCTGGTGCCGGCCGACTTCGTCGCCGGAGCCGTCGTCCACCTCGCCACGCACCGGCGGGCGGTGGGCCGGACCTACCACCTGACCAACCCGCGGCCCGCCGTGCTCGGCACCATGGTGGACCGGCTGCGCGCCCACGGGCACCGGATCCGCACCGTCGGCTACCGGGAATGGGTGGACGCCATGACCGCCGAGCTGGCGCGGCGGCCGTCGCACCCCTTCAGCCCGTTCGCCGAACTGTTCACCACCGGGACCACCGCCGGCGGCACCACGGTCACGGTGCAGGAGCTGTCCACCGCCGGCCACGCGCCGCTGCTGGACCGTACCGGCCTGGAGACCGACCTGGCGGGGAGCGGCCTGACCTGCCCACCGGTCGACGCCCGCCTCCTGGACGCCTACATCCGCCGGTTCCACGCCTCCGGCTTCATCCCCGCCCCGTGAGAGGACGACCGTGACCGTTCTCCCCCCGCCCGTCCCGGACCTGACCGATCCCCGCACCTTCCTGCCCGAGCCGCCGCACGAGCTGTGGGCAGCGCTGCGCCGCCGCGACGGTCTGCACCACCAGGAGCGGGACGGCGCGCCCGGGTTCCACTCGGTGACCCGCCACGCCGACGTCGACGCGGTCCTGCGGGACTCGGCCACGTACAGCTCCGAATGGGGCATGACACTGGACACCGCGCTCGGCGAACGGGACGCGGCGGCCGGCCGGATGATCGAGCTCACCGATCCGCCGCGCCACCGGCGGCTGCGCCGGCTGGTCAGCGGCGGGCTGACCCGCTCGGCCGCGCACACGATGGACGGGGTGCTGCGCCGGTACGTCGACCGGTGGGTCGAGGACGCGGTGCGGGCCGGGCGGACCGACTTCGTGGCGGCCGTCAGCGCCCGCGTACCGGCGGCGGCGACGGGGCTGCTGCTCGGCCTGCCCGAGCCGGAGTGGCGGCCCCTGTCCGAGCACGCGAGCCGCGCGGTGTGCGGCTCCCTCGCCGCGCACGACCCGGCCGCCGGTGACCTGACGGCCCGGCGCCGGTCGACGGCCACCGCCAACGGGCAGCTCCTCGCGCACCTGGCCGGTCTGATCGAGGACGAGGACCTCCTGGCCGCCGACGGGCTGGTGCGCCGGCTGCTGGAAGGGGAGATCGACGGCGACCGTCTCACCCGCGAGGAAGTGCTGCTGAACTGCCTCAACCTCGCCATCGGGGGCAACGAGACCACCAAGAACGCCACGGCGGCGGGAGTGGCCGCGTTCGCCCGGCACCCCGAGCAGTGGCAGTGGCTGCGGGACCACCCCGAGCACCTGGACCGGGCCGTCGAGGAGGTCCTGCGCCACACCACCCCGCCCCTGCACCTGGTGCGGACGGTGACGTCCCCGGCCGTGCTGGGCGGTACCCGCCTGGAGCCGGGCGACCTGCTGTGCCTGTGGCTGCCGTCGGCCAACCGCGACGAGGACGTCTTCCCCGACGCCGACGACTTCCGGGTCGACCGCGCCGACAACCCGCACCTGGCGTTCACCAGCGGCCGGCACTTCTGCATGGGCGCGGCCCTGGCCCGCACCCAGATGCGCCTGGTCTTCGGGGCACTGCTGGAGCGGGTCGCCCGCATCCGCCCGGCGGGCGCCCCGGCCCGCCGGGCGTCGAACTTCGTCGCCGCCTACGACAGTCTGCCGGTCACCCTCGTCGCCGGCTGACCCCGGCGCACGTCCCGCGCCCGGCCGGCGCGGGCCACGGCCGTACCGAGGAGGGCGGCGGCGGTGAGCAGCCCGATCCGGTAGGCGTCGGTCAGGCCCTGCCACGCCAGCTCGCCCTGCTGGTGGACGACGAAGCCGTCGTAGAAGAGCCAGCACACCGCGGTGCAGAGGGGGACCGCCCGGGGGTGGGCCCGCAGCCCCAGGGTGGCCGAAAGCGCGCAGTACGCGACCAGCGCGACCGCCGGGTGCCGCAGCCCGCCCACCGCCCCCAGTACGGGCAGCAGGTAACCGGACCCGACGAACGCGGCCGCGCACACGGCGGCGGTGGAGTACGTCCACGGTGCGGAATCCTCACCGGGGCGGACGACAGTGCCCAGGGTGCGCCGCAGAACGCCGACCATGGCCTCTCCTCGGTTCCAGCCGTACGCGTGTCCCGCCGTGCCGGGCGCCGGCGGTACGCCCACCGGTGCCGTCCACCACTGTGGGACCGCGGCACGGCCGGGACAAAGACGTCGACCGGCCATGTCCGCCGCCCGGGGGGACCCGCGCCCGCCCGGAGGGGTGTGACGGGGCGCGTGCCGGACCCGGTGCGCCGGGGGGCGCCGGGCGCCGGGTCAGGCGCCGTCGCGGAGGACGACCACGTACCGGTCGTCGTAGGGGGCGCCCTCGTCCTCCGGCAGCAACCGCAGCTCCAGGGGCGCGCGTTCACCGGGGAAGCGGACCTCCACGTACGCCTCCTTCCCGCCCGGGGAGAACGCGGCCGTGCCCGGGCGCCGTGCGGCGTCGTGCCAGCGGGCGACCCAGCGCTCGGCGTCGTCCTCCGTGCCGCCCCCGTCCCCGGCGAGTTCGGCCAGGCCGGCGGCGTCCCCGTCCTTCAGACGGGCCAGCACGTGCTCGGTGGTGGCGAGGCTGCCGGGGGTGGGGCGCCCGGTGACCGTGAGGTCGAGGGCGGCGGTGCCGTCCTTGACACGGCCGGGCGTTTTGTCGGTGACCAGGGCGTCGCAGCCGCCGAGCAGCGGTACGAGCAGGACGAGTCCCAGGGCCGCGGCCCAGGTGCCGCCCGCCCGTCCCGTCCCGGCGCCGGGCCGGGTGCCGCGTGCCACGTTCACTCCTCCCCGGAGCCCGGGCCGGAGCCGGAGTCGGCGCCCGGGCCGGAGCCGGCGCCCGAGCCGGTGCCGGTGCGGCGGGCGTAGGCGCGGGCGGCGCGGGCGCGGTCGCCGCACCGGGTGGAGCACCAGTGGCGGCGTCCGTGGCGGATCAGGAACCGGTTGCAGGGCGGTGAGCCGCAGGCGGTGAGGCGCTCGGCGTCGGGGCCGGTGAGCAGGTCGGCGGCGTCGGCTGCCAGGGTCGCCACCGCGTGGTCCACGATCTGGGTGGTGGGGTGCGGGGCCACCCGGTAGGGGCCCTTCCTGTCGTCCCACTGCAACAGCGGGGCCGTGGGCACCCGGTTCATGGCGTCGTTGAGGGCGCCGACGGCGGCGGGGAGCGCGGGCACCGCGGCGACCCGGGACGCGAGCAGCGATCTGACCTGCTCCCGGAGCGAGCGGAGCTGCGACGCGCACATCTCCCGCATCCCGGCGTCGGCCGGGGCCAGCCCGCGGTCGAGGAGCCACCGGTTGGCCGCCGCCGGGGTGCCCAGCAGGTCGGTGAACTGCCCGCCGGGCAGTGCGACGGCGCTGTTGGCCAGGGCGAGGGAGAGGTGCCGCTCCTCGCCCGGCGCGGGCGGCGGGGCGGGCTCGGCCGTCGGGATTCCACTCATGGGTCTCATGGTACGCCTTGTCGTCATCCGTGAGAAACGTCTACTGTCCTCTCATGGATAGAGTTGATTTCAACCGTGAGGAACTGTCATGCCCTCTTCTGCTGCGACCGTTGAAGCGCGTTTTCCCGTCCGGGTGTTCGGGGGCCCGACCGCCCTCTTCGAGTACGGCGGCCTGCGCTTCCTGACCGACCCGACCTTCGACGCCCCCGGTGACTACGGGACGCCGGGCCGCCCCGTGCTGACCAAGACCGCCGCACCCGCCGCCGCTCCGGCCGGCCTCGGCCCGGTCGACGTGGTCCTGCTGTCCCACGACGAGCACGCCGACAACCTCGACACCTCCGGCCGGGCGCTGCTGGCCGACGTGCCCCTCGTCCTCACCACTCCGGGCGGCGGCCGGCGCCTCGGCGCCCGGGGGCTGGCCGACTGGGAGTCCGTCGAGCTGGACCGCCCCGGCGGTGGCACGCTCACCGTGACCGGCGTCCCCGCCGTCCACGGGCCCGGCTCCCGCGAGGAGGTCGAGAGCGTCACCGGGCAGGTCGTCGGCTTCGTCCTCACCGGGGAGGGGCTCCCCACGGTCTACGTCAGCGGCGACAACGCCTCGCTCGAAGCGGTCCGGTCGATAGCCGACCGCTTCGGCCCCGTGGACACCGCCGTGCTCTTCGCCGGGGCGCCCCGCTTCCCGGTCCTCTACGACGGCGGGCTGCTGGTGCTGGACAGCGTCCAGGCCGCCGAGGCCGCCCGCGTCCTCGGGGCGCGCCGGGTCGTCCCCGTGCACTACGACGGCTGGGCGCACTTCACCGAGGGGCGTGACGCGCTGCTGGCCGCGTTCACCGCTGCCGGGCTGGCCGACCGCCTCGACTGGGGCCACCGGGGCTGACCCGGGGGCGGCGCGGCGGCCTCGTGGAGATTTCTACCGGGGGGTAGGCCGGGGCGGCCCTCCTGCTGTACGGTCCGTGCGACGGCTTGCTTACATCTTGTCTAACAAGCGGGGGATCCCGCTCGATTCGAGGAGCACCAGCATGGCCAGCAGCACCGTCCGGCCGGAGAACCGGAACGGACCCCACGCACCCGAGGTCGCCCGCCGCCTGCTCGACTCGGCGGCGACGCTGTCGTACGACCCGGCCACCGAGGTGGACTGGGACACGCCGCTGGACAAGGACTTCCACGGCGCCAGCCCCGAGTGGAGCACCCTCTACGGCACCGCCTACTGGCGGGAGATGACCGAGGCGCAACGCAAGGAACTGACGCGCCAGGAAGCCGCCTCGGTGGCCAGCACCGGCATCTGGTTCGAGATGATCCTCCAGCAGATGGTGCTCCGCGACATCTACGCCAAGGACCCGACCGACCCCCGCTTCCAGTGGGCGCTCACCGAGATCGCCGACGAGTGCCGGCACTCCATCATGTTCGCGCGCGGCGCGCAGAAGCTGGGGGCACCCGCCTACCGCCCGCACCGTGTCGCGGTCGAACTCGGCAGGGTCTTCAAGACCCTCGCCTTCGGAGAGGCCGCGTACGCCGCCATCCTCGTCGCCGAGGAGGTGCTCGACGTCATGCAGCGCGACTGGATGCGCGACGAGCGGGTCGTGCCCTTCGTCCGCACCATCAACAACATCCATGTCGTCGAGGAGTCACGGCACATGAAGTTCGCCCGCGACGAGACGCGCAAGCGCCTCGCCCGCGCCGGACGGCTGCGCCGCCGCGTCCACGCGGTCCTCGTCGCGATCGCCTCCTACATCATCGTCACCAGCATGGTGAACAAGGACGTGTACGCCCGGACCGGACTCGACCGGAAGCGCGCCGTCCGCGAAGCCGCGGCCAACGAGCACCACAAGGCCCTGATGCGGTCGAGTTGCGCCGGCCTCATGGAGTTCCTCGCCTCGGCCGGGCTGCTCACCAAACCGGCCCTGGTGTTCTACAAGCGCGCCCACCTGATCTGACCGCGGCCGGACCGAGCGGACGACATGACCTACGCCATCACCCAGACCTGCTGCGCCGACGCCACCTGCGTCGCCGTCTGCCCCGTGAACTGCATCCACCCGACCCCGGACGAACCGGAGTTCGGCACCACCGAGATGCTCTACGTCGACCCGCGGTCCTGCATCGACTGCGGCGCCTGCGCCGACGCCTGCCCGGTCGACGCGGTGTTCCCGGCCGACGCCCTGCCCGCACCGCAAGCGGACTTCGCGGCCGTCAACGCGGCGTACTACCAGGACCGCCCGCCGCCCCTGCCCGCCACCGGACCCACCCTCCACCCCTGGGGCGGACCGGACTTCGCACGCGGCCTCCCCGCCGACTTCGCCCCCATCCGCGTCGCCGTCGTCGGCACCGGCCCGGCCGGCATGTACGCCGCCGAGGACCTGCTCCTGCACACCAACGCCGAAGTGACCCTGATCGACCGGCTGCCCGTCGCCGGCGGGCTCGTACGGTACGGCGTCGCCCCCGACCACCCGGGGACCAAGCGGATCGGCGACGCCTTCGCCCGCTTCCGCTCCCACCCCCGCGCCCGGACGCACCTGGGCGTCGACGTGGGCCGGGACGTCACGGCGGAGGAACTCGCCGCGCACCACCACGCCGTCGTCTACGCCGTGGGGGCCCCGGCCGACCGCGGCCTCGGGATCCCGGGGGAGGACCTGACCGGCAGCCACTCCGCCACCACGTTCGTCTCCTGGTACAACGCCCACCCCGACGTCCCGGCCGACACGGTCCGGCCGGCCGGCGAACGCGTCGTCGTGGTCGGCAACGGCAACGTCGCCCTCGACATCGCCCGGATCCTGGTGTCCGCCCCCGACACGCTCGCCCGTACCGACATCGCCGACCACGCGCTGACCGCCCTGCGCGCGGCCCGGGCCCGCGAGGTCGTGCTCCTCGGGCGCCGGGGCCCCGAGGACGCCGCGTACACCGCCTCCGAGCTGCGGGCCCTGACGCACCTGGACGGCGTGCGGCTGGTCGTCGACGACCATGACCCGCGCGTCGCCCGGGCCGTCGACGGCGCCCGGCCCGGCGAGAAGGCCGCGCTCCTCCGGGACGTCCCCCGCGAACCGGTCGACTGGACGCGCCCCCCGCCGCCCGGACGCCGCATCGTGTTCCGCTTCCACTCCGCGCCCGTGGCGGTCCTCGGCGACGGCGCCGTCGCCGCCGTACGGGTCACGGGCCCCGCCGCCCCGGCGGACGTTCCGGCGGGCATGGTGCTGCGGGCGGTCGGGTACCGCGGGGTACCGGTGCCGGGGCTGCCCTTCGACGACGCCACCGGGACCGTGCCGCACCGGGCGGGGCGCGTACCGGGCCCGCCGGGCACCTACGTCGTCGGCTGGGTCAAGCGCGGCCCCTCGGGCGGCATCGGGACCAACCGCACCTGCGCCGCCGAGACCGTCGGGACCCTGCTCGCCGACGCCGTCGCCGGGGCGCTGCCCGAACCGGCCCGTACCGCGAAGGACTTCCGCCGGCTGCTGCGCGGCCGTGTCGGCGACGTCGTCGACGCCCGGGGGATGGCCGCCATCGACCGGGCCGAGCTCGCCGCGGGCGAGCGCGAGGGCCGGACCCGGGTGAAGATCGCCACGGTCGGGGAACTGCGGGCGACCGCGCGACGCGGCCGCCGGTGGGTGCGCCCCTGAGCGAACGCCCCGCCTACCGCGCGTGCTTCACCCCGAGCGACACCAGGTGGCGCCCGTCGTCCTCCGGCAGGTTGCGGTGGACGACGTCGGACAGCGAACGCGTCCGGCGCAGGATCTCCATCCCCTCCGGCGAGAACGTGGCCGGGGTGAAGAGCCGAGGGGAGAGCAACGGATTTGTGAGGGCCTCGGAGAACGCGTCGATCCCGATGATCCGCCCGAGCAGGTTGCCGAAGAGGCTGCCGTGCCGGGCGTCCTCGGCGAAGAGGCCCACGTACAGGTCCAGCTCGTCGACGCCGCCGTACAGGTCGTGCAGCGCCTCCCGCACCACCGGGTCCCCGGACACCTGGCGCAGGTCGGTCGCCCGGGGGAAGCCGAAGTGCTCCCGGTAGTCGTTGTACGAGGCCACCTCCAGCTCCCGGCCGACCTCGACGCTCCGGGCCTCGACGGGCAGCAGCAGGGGGTCGGTGTTGAACAGTCCCATCCGGCCGGCGGGCTGGCGCGACAGGTCGTCGAAGAGCGGCCCCATGCCGCGCTCCTCGATGACGCGGCCGTTGGCGAGGGTGTGCATCAGGGGCACGTCCTCGCCCGCGATCCGGTACGACGACGGGATCAGGCTGTGCCAGCGGTACACCAGGCTGAACTCGATCGTCGACCAGTTCTCCCGGTGCCAGCTCGACTTCACCGTGCGCCGCGGATCGAGCCGGAACCGGAAGTGGAACGGCGTCAGGTGGTTGATGTACTCCTCCAGCACCAGCCGGATCGTCATCACCACCAGGATGTTGCGGGTGGTCTGGAAGACGCGTTCGTCGTCCCACGACGGGTGCGCGCGCTCCAGCAGGCCCGCGATCCGGTTGTGCTCCCGCAGGAAGAGCACGTTGACGAGCATGGGCCCGAGGTGGGCGTGCGCCCGGTCGCCGCCCGACGCGAAGACCGTGTCGCGCAGTGGCTCCGGCACGTCCTCCCACCGCGCCGGCCTGAGGGCGCCGAACTCCGCCTTGATCCGCCCGCCGTCGCACAGCAGGGGAGGGAACTCCCCGCCGTTGACGGTCCGGCTCTTCAGCCGGCCGCCCTCGAACTCCCGCAGGCAGGCCGTCATCTCCTGGGTCGCGCCGTAGAGCTGCACCATGTCGATGGTGTGCGGCGAGTCGGTGCGCCGCGGGTCGCCGCCCCTGCCGTGCCCCCGCAGGAACCCGTCCGTGAACCACTGGGCGAAGGCCGGCAGCAGTGCCGTCGACCGGGCGCAGGACCGGCCCTCGCCGTCCCGGCGGAACAGCTCGGCCGCCCGGTGCGGGGTCGGGCGGCCCGGGTGCGGCGCGCTGTCCGGGGGCAGGTGCCGGCCCACGTACGACCGGTCCGTCAGGGAGACCCACGAGGTGTAGGGCGCCAGCGTGCTCAGCGGGTTGGGCCGGGGCGGCGCCTTGAGGATGGCGAGGTCCGTCAGCACCGCGTTGGTCCTGCGGTACAGCCACCGATTGCCCTGCACGGCCCGCCACAGGGGCGCGTAGTGCGTGAGCACGTGCGCCTCCACACGGTTGCGCAACCCGTCCCTGGAGGGGTCGCGGCCGTCCTCCGCCCCGGTGCGCGCGCGGCGCGCGATGGTGGTCATCCGTCCCTGCTCCCTCGTCGGTGCGTCAGGTGCGTCAGGTGCGTCGGGTGTGGCGGTGCGTCGGGTGTGTGGCAGGGATGTCCGCCGCGCCGGCGCGGTGACCGGGTCCCGGCGGGCGGTAGCGTCACGAGGACGGCATCGCGCCCGCCGTCACCGTGTAGTGCTGGGGGTACGGCGTGCCCGCGAAGTCCAGCTCCCGCTCGGCGCCCGGCAGCGGCCTGATGCCTGGCCGCAGCAGCACCCGCCGCACCATCTCGGGGACGATCGCCCGGGCCGGGTACTTGCCCACGCACTCGTGCGCCCCGTACCCCAGCACCATGTTGTGCACCGGGGTCCGGTCCGGCCGGAAGGCGTACGGGTCCTCGACGACCGTCTCGTCGAACATCGCGGACGCCATGTGCGCGTGCACCACGGTGCCGGGGGCGAGCCGCGTGGCGCGCGGGGTCCCGGCGGCCAGCACGTGCTCGCGGACGCACAGCCGCGGCGTCGACGGCACGAAGGGGTGGAACCGCAGGGCCTCCCAGACGAAGCCGTCGAAGCCCGCCGGGTCCTCCTCGGCCGCCGCGCGCTCGGCCCGGGCCAGCTCCTCGGGGCGTGCGGCCAGCTCCTTCAGGGCCGTCACCGCGCACTGCGCGGCGTTCTGCTGGTAGCCGATCAGAAAGCCGACGAGCTGGTTGTTGATGCGCTCGTCGGTCAGCTCCGGCCCGGTCCCCGGCGGCAGGGCCGTACGCAGCATCCGGCCGAGGACGTCGTCCGTCCCGCCGTCCGCCGCCCCGGACGCGCCGTCCGGCCCGGCCCCGGCGGCCCGGCGCCGCTGGATGACGCCCGCCACGATGTCGTGCAGTTCCTTGCCGGCCGCGACACCCGAGGCGTGCACCTCCGGGTCCCGCTCCTGGTTCACGAACACCGCCCGCTGCACCCGCTGCGACAGCGTGTGCAGCACCTCCACCGGCACGTCCGTGAAGCCCAGGTACTCCACCGCCACCCGGGCGGCCACCGGGGCCGCGTACTGCCGCACGTGGTCGAAGGTGGTACGCCCCTCGATCCGCGCCACCGCCACCGCACGGTCCAGGGCGTCGTCGGCGATCCGCGCGGTCAGCCGGCGCACCGGGCCGAAGTCCTCCGCGGGCAGCATCAGCCGGGCGTGCGCGCGGTCGTGCCCGTGCAGGTCGGCACCGTCCCGCGCCAGCATGAACGGCCCGTGCAGCGCCTCCTCCAGCACCGGCCCGTACACCCCGACGGTGAACACCTCGGGGGTGGACAGCACCTCCACCACATCGGGCATCCGGGTGACGAAGACGCCCGCCGGTGTGTCGAACACCGGCCGCTCGGCCCGCAGTTCACGCAGCAGGGCCGGACCGTCCGCCTTCATCCGCCGCCTCAGCAGACCCACCCGTCCCGCGGCGTCGGTCTGCGGGATCGCGTCGTACGCCGCGAGGAACTCCATGGGACCACCCAGACGTCATCGGGCGACACCGAAGCGGTCGCCGGCGGATGCCCTCCCATTACGGCACGGCGCCCCCGGGGGCGCACCCGGACCGCGCCGGCGGTGTGAATATGCGCGCAGCACGCCGTCCCGGCCGCGCGCCGCCGCCCCGCCGCACCACCGGCGGCCCCAGCATGGACCCGAACCCGCCCCGCTCGGTCCAGGAGGCCGCACGCATGCTTCGACGAGGCGAACCCCCGAAGACGGCCACCGGCGACCCGGGGGACCCACCCACCGGCACACCGCCCGGCACCGTGCCGGTGTCGGGCGCCGAGTACACCGGCTACCTGGTCGGCATCATCGTCCTGCCCTTCCTCGTCCTGGCGGCCGCCCTGCCCTTCGCGTGGAACTGGGGCGCGAGCGGCCTCGACCTGGCCCTCGGGCTGGTCATGTACGCGATCTCCATCGCGGGCATCTCCACCGGCTACCACCGCCACTTCACCCACCAGTCCTTCAAGGCGAAACGGCCCCTGCGCATCGCCCTCGCCCTGGCCGGCGGCATGGCGATGGAGGGACCCGTCTCGCTCTGGGTCGCCGAGCACCGCCGCCACCACCAGTTCTCCGACCGTGCGGGCGACCCCCATTCCCCCTGGGCCTTCGGCACCGGGCGCCGCGCCCTGCTGCGCGGCCTGTGGCACGCGCAGATCGGCTGGTTCGCCCGCCGGCGCCGCGCCGACCTCGACCACTACGCGCCCGACATCCTCCACGACCCCGACATCGGCCGGCTGGACCGCTGGTACTGGCTAACCGTCACGGTGTCGTTCGCGCTTCCCCCGCTGGCCGGCGGACTGTGGACCATGTCCTGGCAGGGGGCCGCCACCGCCTTCTTCTGGGGCAGCCTGGTGCGCTACGCCGTCGTCCACCACGTCACCTGGTCGGTCAACTCCCTCGCCCACGCCTTCGGCCCGCAGCACTACCGCAGCCGTGACCAGTCGCGCGACACCGGCTGGGTCGCCCTCCTCACCTTCGGCGAGGGCTGGCACAACCTGCACCACGCCGACCCCACCAGCGCCCGGCACGGCGCCCTGCGCGGACAGCCCGACGCCACCGCCGCCCTCATCCGGCTCTTCGAACGCCTCGGCTGGGCCCATGACGTCCGCTGGCCCGACAAGGACCGCCTCGCCTCCCGCATGCTGCCCGGCACGACCCCACGTTGGAGTGAACGGTGAGGTCACCCCGCGTGTCGCGGTGACCGACCGGGCCCGGCGCGGGCCGGCGTGGGGTAGGCAGGGTCCGACCGTTCCCCACCCCCGCACAACGCCACGCACCCCCGTCCCGGGACGCCACCGGCCGGACGGGCGTGCACGGCCGTGCATGCCCCACCTCCGGAGGCCCCCCGTTGGACCCGCGCACGCGCGACGTCGCCGTCACCGGCGTCGGGCTCCTGTCCCCGGCGGGGACCTGCCCCGACTCGAGCTGGGCCACCCTGCTGCGCGGCGCCTCGGTGGCGCGCCCCGACCCCGTGCTCGCCGGGCTGCGCACCGACTTCTCCTGCGCGGTTCCCGACTTCTCGGCCCGTACGGTCCTCGGGCACGCCACGGCGCGCCGCCTGGACCCCTACGCCCAGATGGCGGTGGTGGCCGCCCGGCAGGCGGTGGACGACGCCGGACTGGACCCCACGGGGTGGCGCGGCGACCGGGTCGCCGTCGTCCTCGGCGTGGGCAGCAACAGCCTGCACTCCTACGAGGAACCCTTCCGGCTCCTCCGCGAGAACCGCGGCGACCGGGTCTCGCCGTACCAGGTCACCCGCAGCGTGCCCAGCATGGCCGCGGCCGAGGTGGCGCTCGACCTCGGGGCGCACGGCGTCAACTTCACCACCAGCAGCGCCTGCGCGTCCGGGGCCACCGCCCTGGGCACCGCGCTGGACCTGCTGCGGGCGGGCCGCTGCGACATCGTGCTGGCCGGCGGCAGCGAGTCGGCCCGCAGCCGGATGACGACCACCTGCTTCGGCCAGATGCGCGCCATGTCGTCACGCCGCTCCGACCCCGCCACCGCCTCCCGGCCCTTCGACGTCGAACGCGACGGCTTCGTCCCGGGCGAGGGGGCCGCCGTGATGGTCCTGGAACGCACCGACGACGCCCACCGGCGCGGCGCGGCGGTACGCGGCTACCTCGCCGGCTACGGGGCCAGCGCCGACGCCCACCACCCCGCCGCCCCGCACCCGGAGGCGCGCGGGGCCGAGGCGGCGGTGCTGGCGGCGCTGGCCGACGCCGGCTGCACGGCCGCCGACATCGACCACGTCAACGCGCACGCCACCTCCACCCCGCTCAACGACGTCACCGAGGCCCGCATGCTGCGCCGGCTCTTCCGGCACGACCCGCCGGTGACGGCCAACAAGAGCGTCATCGGCCACGCCCTGGGCGCTGCGGGCGCCATCGAGGCCGTACTGACCCTGCTGAGCCTCCAGCACCGCACGGTCCCGCCGACGGCGAACCTGACGCGCCAGGAACCCGGCGCGGAACTGGACGTCGTCACCGGGACGCCCCGTCCCGTCCGGATGCGCACGGCCCTCAGCACGTCGTTCGGGTTCGGCGGCCAGAACACCGCCCTCGTCCTCCGCGCCCCCTGAACGAAGCGGCACACGGCGCCCCGTGGCGGCCGGCGGCCGGGGGTCAACCGCCGGCCGGGCGGGGCCCCGCTACTCCGAAAGGGTTGGTTCCCGTATGACGGCGGTCGGCCGGGGCAGGCGGGATACATGGCCGACCTTGGAGAACTTCTGCGAGTAACCATGCGCCGCCGTCACCTGACCGCGCAAGCTCTTGCGGACCGGACCGGTATTCGCACTCCGCGTATCAGGGCGTTCGCCCAAGATGGCGCACAGGGCCCTGTTCCTCCCACCGAACTGGAATTGGCCGAGATCGCTACGGCGCTGAGGCTGCCGCTCACCGACATCCTTGACGCCGCCCGTAGTCCTGCCGGGACGATGGCCTGACACCTGAGTCCGCCGTGGTGGTAATGCCGGTGATGCTCCGCAAGGATCGGTAAGCAGCGACGATCGTTTGCGGTTCTGGATCACTTTCCGCGCAGTGCGATAGCGATCAGGAGTGCTTCGAGTGCCTGGAGGGCTGTCGCACTACCTGGCGCCGCTGCTCGGCGCCGTCCGCCCAGCCAGTCGCCAGTTCTGATCCGTCCTGGAGCACACGGTGCACTGCGAGCCCGGCCGACGTGCGGAGCAACGTCGGGAGTTCGGGCAGCAGTCCTCGCGATGGGGCTGACCGGGAGGACTGGCGACGAGCGCGCGGAGGCAACGGCTTCGGAGCCGTCTCCACCATATTCCGCACACCAAGCGCAGCCGAGGCCCGCTTGCCCCAGGAAGGCTCCATCACGACGCGCAGGCCTCACCCACTCGAAGGAACCCACTGCTCCGACGCGAGCTGGTGCAGGATTGCCGCCCAGGATGCCGGGTAGCTGGACGGTCACCCTGCGTATCCGCCACCTGTCCGGTGGTGCTGCGGTGGAGACAGCGAAGGAGGGAGCGTTTATGAACGCGTCCGTGGAAGTGCTGCTTGATCGGGTCCAGGAGCGCGGAGGTTACGCGGTCCGCCAGGAGGCGGCCGGAGCGGTACAGAGTGTGCTGGAGGTGCTGGGCGCGCATCTGGTGGGTGATGACCGCACGGACCTGGCCGCTCTGCTGCCCCGGCAGTGTGGCCCGCTGCTCACCGACATCGCCCCGGCCAGTGAACCCCTGACTCCTCCGGGTTTCGTCGAGGCGGTCGCCGCACGCAGTGACGTCGATGTCGCGCAAGCTCGCCGCGCTGTCACCGCGGTGCTCGCCACGGTCGCAGAGGTGGCCGACGACGCACTGCTGCGCCGCATCCTCACCCAACTTCCGCCAGGCCACGCGGGGCTGTTCGGCCGTACGGACCCTGTGTGAACCCGCCGCACACCGAGTAGCCCCCTCCGAGCGGGTTATCGGACGGTGCAAGCAGACCAACCCTGACTGGGGGCTCGTGATGGCACGGACAGTCCTGCACGACAAGACCGCGAAGGAACCAGAAAGACAAAACCTCCCCGGCAAACCGCCTCTCTCCAAGCGCGGGCGCGCGGTGGCCATGCTGCTGGCTCTCGCCGGGACTGTGATCTTCGCAGTGCTACTGGCCCGGCTGACGCTGGAGTCCTCGGCCGCTTCCGCACCGTTGACGCACACCAACCTGCGGCCGGGTGACTCCATCCGCGACTATCTCGCGCAGTCGGCCTTCCGTGACACCGTCAGACAACTTGGCGGCAACGTTGTGCTGGGCATGCCGTTCGGTCTGCTACTGCCAGTGCTGGTGCCCCGCGCCCGGGGACTCGTTCGCGTCATAGCGGTCACCGCGCTGGTGATGACGCTGGTCGAGTTGATCCAGGGCGCACTTATCGCCGGGCGTGCATTCGACGTCGACGATGTCCTGCTCAACACGACGGGCGCCCTCCTCGGCTACCTGCTGATCGGTCGCCGCCTGGGCCGCGCTGTCCATCCCCGCCGCCGGCACTGGTGGCACCGCTTCACCAAGCAACCGACCGCCGTCAGCTAGCGGTGGGCTGGGTGTCGCCCCCATGAGCGGGGCATCCGGCCGAGGCCGGACGGACTGTTGCCTCGCTGCTGTCCTGGCTTCTTCAGGATGAAGCCGACCGCGCCACGGACCCCAGCGGCCACAGCCACCAGCCACACGCCACGGCTTGAACGTGGTGAGATGCCGACGGAATCGGCGCCGAGGGCGCCAGTGCAGCGGCGGGCGTCATCGACGGTGTGAGGACAGCTGAGCCTCCCACCCTCGCCCGGGTGCAGCAGCACGTCGGCGCGCCGGCGTCCGCCCGGGCCGCGGACTTCAGGCTCTGCCTCATGACCGGCCGCACGCATGGCGGTGTCGACCTGGAGCTCGAGGAGCCGGTGTTCCATGCTTTGACGGGCAGGGTGCAGCACCGCCCCGTAGCCCTGTGCTGATTGTGTCGTCAGGTCCCGCCTGCGTCGCTCCGCCGACCCAGGCGGGTCCAGAAGCCGCGCCGCGGCGCGGCCGGTGTTTCAGGCTTCGCTGGCGCGGGCCCGCTCGGCTCCGTGCCATGCTGCTGTCCAAGGACGGCAGCACGCACAGCTTCCCAGTCCTCGGTCAGCCACCATCCGAAGAGGCCGATGGCGGGAATGACTGGGTGCCGGAGCGTGGCTACGAACTCACGGCGCCCGTACACCTCCCGCGTGCGCTGCGCCGGGTCGAGCCTGTGCTGATGGTTGACGACCAGAACTCCGCGAGTGACCGGCTGGTCAGGACGCAGCTTCGGCCAGGTGCCCAGATGGCGCTCCAGGTCGGCCACCAGAGCTTCCTTCGCTTGGCCGCCTTCAGACTTCACCTCTACCAGGCATGTCTCCTCGCCCAAGATCGCAAGCAAGTCCGCGGACTTCGTGCCCAGCTCCGCGTCCAGGTCGGTGACGTCGAAGCCGGCCGCGCGCAGCACAACTGCGACGGCGTCGACCAGCTCACTGCCGGTGCCGAACAGCAGCCCGTGTCGTACCGGCTGGGCCGCCTCCTTCGCTCGTTTCTGCTCGGCTTCCAGGCGGGCCTTCTCAGCGGCGTAGTGGCGTCTCAGCTCTTCCAGCGCGAGGCGCGCCGATGACTCGGCCTTCGTCTCCAGGTCGGGATTGACGCTGTGGGGCGAACGGACCCGGCGAAGCGCGCCCGGGACGTGCGCGGGCAGGGCCTGCTGGACGAGCCAACTAACCAGGGTGTCCCAGTTGATCCCGTCCGGGACGATGTACCAGATCTGCTTGCCGTCGTTGGGCATCCAACGGGCCACGACCGGTTCACTGAGGGTGTCCACCAAGATCGGGACAAGCTCACCCTCCGGCCGGTGGACGGTGGTTCCTGACGGCGCCTCCGCCGTCACTGGCTGAGCCTGCATGGCCCACCACGGGCCGTCACCTGAACTGTTGCGGATCCGGAGCGCGAGATCCTGATCAACCGGATCAAGGCCCGGCGCCAGCGTGATCTCGGAACCCGTTCCGAGCCGCTTGCCGACGATCGAACCAGCGAAGCCGCACAAGTACACGCTGGCAACATCCCCACCGAAGACCGAGAGCTGTGGCTCGCCGGTCTTGCTGCCTATCGTGGCGATGATCAAGGCCGTCTCGCCGCGTGAAGCTGCTCCGTCGAGGAACCGTGTGAACTCGTCCGCGCCCCGCCCGTGGAAGCAGCTCGGGTTGATGGCCGCGACACAGGTGCTGGTGTCCATCCCGAGCCACCGCGGTTGGGCACCCGCCTTGTCCCAATTGATGCCCTCGTACTTCTGAGCGGCTGCCCACAGCTCCCGCGCGTATTCAGCTGCGTCCGGATCGGGCTCCGGGAACTCGGCGGGGTTACGGACGGCGACGTGGACAGCGACGAGCCCGCTCCGGGCTGCGGAGTGTTCCATGCGATCACCGTAGCGGCCGCAGCCGTCAGCACGAACGCTTCGGCCGGCAGGCTCTCCCCGTCCCGCGCGCGGTGCTACCCATCGCTGCCTCTCCGGGCAGCGGCGGCTAGCAAGGACGGGCTACCGGGCGTCGCTTCAACGGCGTGTCAATGTCTAAAGTTCAAGGATTAGGGCGACCGATTGGACGATGTCGTGGCAATCGCGAAAGCCCCCGCGCGTCCACTGACATACTGTGCGCGTCTCACTACCGTGCATGGATGCCAAGTGGGACGACGGAGCCGACGCGGTACACGCAGCAGCTGCCTGATGTTTCGAAGCTGCAGGTAGGACTGTGCGCCACGGCGGCCGCTCTGGGGCTGGGGTGGGCACTGGTCTATTTGTGCCACCCGCTCTGGTGGAACCGGCCGAAGGCCGGGGAGGTGGGCCTGCAGCTCGCCGGGAACGGTGCGAGGGCCCGGGAGGTCCTCACCAAGCAGGAGGCGCCACTGTTCCTGGAGGGCATCTGGCAGGACTGGGTGATGTTAATCCCCGGGTACACCCTGCTCCTCGCCGGGGCCTTCAGCCTGGGCCGCCTCCTCCTCTACCGCGACTCCGCTCGGCTGTGGGCGCTGCGCGGCCTCGTGCTGACCGGGGTCATGGCACTGGCCGACGCGGCCGGCGAGAACCTGTTCCTCGCCGAGGCCCTCGGCCGAATCAAGAACGACACATATCCCGATCTGCCACTCGCGGCGGCCGCCTGCTTCGCCCTGCTGAAGTGGACTCTTGCAGTCCCGCTGGCCGTCACGGCCTTTTGGGTCCTGGGGCTCCTGCTGGCCAGAGGCCTCCGCCCACCGCAGAAGGTCATCAGCGGAAAGACGGGCCGGACCAAACCGGAGATCTCATACACCTACGACGTCGCCGCTGACACGGCGAGCGGCGAAGACAGGCCCGATGTAATCGTTCCGCCGCTGGCCCCGCACGACTGGGTACCGCGCGGCAAATGGACCGCCCCGCCGCCGAAGGGGGACAGCGGCACGGAGCCGGACGCCGCGAAACCGACGGACAGCACACCGCAGACCGGGGAGAGGAGCACAAATCCGGGCGTCGCGAAAGACAGCGAGCCTCCGACGGGAAACAGCGGTACACAGTCGGGCGACAGTGTCCTGGCCCGCTGGCGCACCCGTGCCTACCGACTGCCCGGACGGAAGCCGGCCGAGTCGGGCTTCTGCGTTTCTGGCGGCGGAATCCGCTCCGCCGCCGTCACCATGGGCGCGCTCCAAGCCCTGCGTCGACACCTGCTGCAGTCCCGGTATCTGGTGGCGGTGTCCGGCGGCGGCTATACGGCTGGCGCACTGCAACTCGCCCTCACCCCACAGCCCACCGGCCAGGACGGCAACCCGATTCGGCCGCAAGAGCATCTGGCCACCCTCGCGGATGCGTTCGCGGCTGGCAGCCCAGAGGAAGACCACGTCCGCCGGCACGCCAAGTACCTGGCGGACAGTCCCAAGGAATACCTGGTGGCCGCCGGCACCGTGCTGCGCGGTCTGGCCCTGTCTTTCGGCCTGCTGACCCTGGCCTTCGCCGCGCTCGGCCAGTACCTCCACCTCTTCTATACGCACCTGCCGCTCACCGACCTGAGGCGGTTCATCTGGCGGGCCCCGAAGTTCACCCCGACCTGCCGCGTGCCAGTCGAACCCGCCTGCTTCCGCGAGCAGCTGGTGTTCCCAGCCCTGAAGCTGTACCCGCATGCCTGGGTATCGGTCCTCGCCCTGCTCGGGCTCGCCGGGGTGCTCTCGGTGGTGTTCGCACTGTGGCAGGTCTACGGCTTGATGTTCCGCCGGCCCTGGCACGCCTCCGGCCGATCACAGTTGCGCGATGTGAAGTCCCGCCGGCCCTGGCAGCGCAGCACGGTCACGGCGGTGGTCGGGCTGGCGGCGGCGGTGTCCATCTACGTGATCGTGCTGCCGGCGGTGATCTGGTTCTTCACCTGGCTGGCTGGCAGTGGGTGCCGGGGAACGGCGGACGGGCGCTGGGGCTGTTGGGCGCGGTCACCGCCGCGGCGACCGCGCTCGGCACCCTGTTCGTTACCGCCTACCGCGGTGTGAAGAAGGTGCTGCCCACCGGGGAGAAGGCGCCGCTGCGCAGCGGCGGTAAGACGTTGCTGGCCAGCGTGGGCTCCCGCGGCTGGATCCGTGCCGTGGTCTGCTGGCTGGTCCTGCTGCTGGTGGCGTTTTTCGGCCTCGCGCTGATGTCCTGGACCGTGGTCCACTCGGGCCGGTGGCACTGGGCCTTGCAGGCGGGAGTGCCGGTGGTGCTGGTCGTGCTGGCGGTGAGCATCGACCAGACCGTGTTCAGCCTGCACCCCTTCTACCGGCGGCGGCTGGCCGGGGCCTTCTCCCTGCGGCGGGCAGTGCTCCGGGACGGTTCGGTCGGCGTGCTCCCATACGACTACTTTGCCGAGGGCACCCCGCTCAGCCGGTACGCGGCCCGGGTGGAGAAGGAGAAAGAGACCTTCCCGCAGGTGCTGTTCGTGGCCTCGGCGGCCGTGTCCACCCGCAACCGGACCGCACCCGGCCGCCCGGCGGTGCCCTTCACCTTCGCCGCCGACTACGTGGGCGGCCCCGACACCGGCTGGGTGCGCACCGACACCATGGAGAAGACCGCTCCGCCGCTGATCGCCCGGGACCTGACCGTGCAGTCCGCCGTGGCCGCCTCAGGGGCCGCGTTCGCCTCCGCGATGGGCACCCAGACCACGTTCATGGAGCGGCTCCTAGCGCTGACGAACCTGCGGCTGGGCACCTGGATCCCCAATCCGCTCTACCTCGCGGAGCTGGTTGCGCAAGGCCCCGACCACAGGCTGCCCCGGCTGCCCTGGGTACGGCGGCTGCGATACCAGCTCCAGGAACTGGTCAACCGATACTCCGACACCACCCCCCTGCTGCTGTGCACCGACGGCGGTCACTTCGACAACCTGGGGCTGGTCGAGCTACTCCGGCTACGCTGTCGGACGGTCTTCGTGATCGACGCCAGCGGGGACGACCCGCCACTGGCCACCACACTGGCCCAGGCCGTCACCCTGGCGTACGAGGAGCTCGGCGTACGGATCACGTTCGACGGCCCGGACGACCTCGACCCGCTGGACCTGGTGCCGGGCAGCGGCACACCCCGGGGACCCGAGGAGCCCATGAAGGCACTCAACGCCAGGTTCTCCAAGCGGTGCGCGGTACGCGGAACGATCACCTACCCCGAACGGCTTCCGTTCTCCGAGGGGAAGCCGCCCGACGACAAGGGCACAATCATCTTCGCCAAGGCCAACCTCACCTCAGACATGCCCTACGAGCTGCTGAGCTACGCCGTGGAGGAAGAGGCGTTCCCGCGCATTTCCACGATGGACCAGTGGTTCGACCACACTCAGTTCGACGCATACCGGGCGCTCGGCCACTTCATGGGAACGCAGGCGGCGGACTTGATTCCACGCCCGCCCCGCGAGCCGTAGCTGGCCACGCGGTCTGCTTGACGCGGCGACACATGCGCAGCTCTCGACCCCGCGCGTTGTCGGCCCCTAGAAGCTGACCGCGTGCAGGTTCCGCTGCTCTCAAGCGTGAGAATCTGCGAACCTGTGCGCTTTCGGTTGCGGGTCCCGCAAGCTCGCGCCGGGACCGGCAGATCCGTCAGGGCACGCGGCCGGCCACCGCCGGGCTTCCGTCCACGGCCCGGGCCGCGTGCCTGCCGAGGACGGCCGCCGCCTCCGCCAGGTCCGCCGCGGCCGCCCGGCAGCACTCCGCCTGCCGGCGCAGCGTGGGCACGCACCAGTCGGGCACCCCGGGCCGCCCCTCCAGCGCCGCCGCCCGCTCCAGCAGCCGGCGTGCCGTACCGGTGAGCACCTCGGCGTCGGCCCGCAGCCGCGCCTCGTGGGCGGCCGTGCCGCCGTCCCCGCCTGCCGGGTCCACGGTCATCCGGGTACCTCCCTCTCCTGGCGTCGTCCTGCCCGCAGCTCAGCGGGGCAGGGGTGCCCCGGCCCCCCGGCGGGCCTGGTACTCCGGCGTGCTCAGCACGCACAGCGGCCGCGCCCCGTCCAGCCCCAGCGCCCGGGCCTGCCGCACCAGCGGCTGCTCCGCCGCCCCGGGCCCCGGCGCGCAGCGCAACCGCAGCCGGGGCGCGGCGTGGAACCGCTGGCGTCCCGCGCAGTGCACCATCGAGCGCAGGGTGGCGTCGGCCGTACGCCCGTACAGCACCGAGTCCACGTGCGGGGCCGGCAGGTACGGGCCGAGGTCGCCGCTCAGCGCGAGGAGCGGCGGGGGCGCCTCGCCGTCCGGCCCGGGGCCCGACCCGGCCAGCACCGCGTGCAGCCGGTTGCCCGCCAGCCGCACGTCCACGAAGGCCGTCCCGGCCGGCTGGCCCCACACCTCCCGGCTCACCGCCGCCGCCTCCTCGGACGTCACGGCCAGCGCGGTCACCTGGCGCCCGGTGCGGCGGGCGTCCGCCCGGCGCAGCAGCTCGCGCAGCACGTCATGGGCGCGGGGCCGCCACAGGTCGTTCACCAGCACGGCCAGGCTCAGTTCGCGGTACGGACCGAGGCTCGCGCAGCGGTGCTCGTACGCGGACAGCGCCACCAGGACGCGCCGTCCGAACCGGCTCGGGCTCATCCACGAGGTCCCGGACAGCAGACAGGCAGCCCGGTCCGGGTCCACGGCGAACACCGCCACCACGGCCGTCGAGTCGTAGTAGCGCACCGGCACCTCGGCCGGGCCCGCGGAGGTGTCCACCGTGCTCACCGGCACCGCCATCAGGGGGTACCCCTGCGGCGGGTTCGCCCGGTCCTTGAGCTGGTACACCTGGGAGCGCAGCACCGGCCCCCGGTACGGCGCCAGCGCCTCGTCGATGTCCCGCCGGGCCTCGTCCAGGTCCGTCTCCAGGTTCCCCATGTACGTGCCGAGCGAGTGGCAGAGCGGGAAGTCGTGACTGGGGTCGGTGTAGTCCACCTCGTACCAGTCGGGGTGCGGGGTGAACACCGCCCCGGAGCCCGCGCCCCTGCCGTCCAGGGTGGGCACCAGGTCGTGCTGGTTGGTGACGCTCGCCACCCAGGTGCGGGCGTCGGCGGGCCTCTTGTTGTCGATCGGCGACCCCACGGCCACCACGTGCGTCACCCGGAAGCGGCGGCAGAAAGCGCCGTTCTGCGCCAGGTTCATCAGGGCGATGCCGCCCTCGCTGTGGCCGACGAGCGCCAGGTCCGCGCCGGCGGGCAGCCCGTACTCCTCGATCGCCAGCAGGATGCCGCGGGTGTACGGGGACTCCGGGTCGAACAGGTTGCTCCACGCGCCGACGAAGTCCTGGGGCGAGTCGTTGCGCGGCTTGCCGGGAGCCATCCCGGGCGCCTGGAGGACGTGCCGCACCACGCCGTCGGGCCCCCGCACGTCCTGGATCAGGATGCGCCCGTCCGTCCCCAGCAGGTCGATGTTGCGCAGGAACCCCATGAGGGAGCCCTCGCCGGCGAGCGACCGCCGCCCGTCCTCGGCCAGGTCCACCGCGACGGCGGCCCCCTCACCCGCGTCGAAGGCCGCCAGGTGGCGCGCCGAGATCCCGAACCACGGATCGGCGTGCAGCGCCTCACCGGTCGCGATCTGCCAGCCCACCTCGTCGTTGAGCGGGTTCTCGTCCAGCAGCGCCCGGATCGCCGACAGCTCCGCGAACAGCGGCGCCACCGTGGACATCGCCCGCTCGGCGCCCTTGTCCTTCAGCAGGGCCCGCAGCGCGCGCAGCGCCTCCACGTCCCGGTCGCCCGTCACGGCGTCCATCAGGCGCCGTACGCCCGGGTCCCGCCCCAGCTCCGGGTGCTCCGCCAGCACCGCGGCGGCACGCAGCCGCAGCGACGTCACCGCCACCCGGTTCGCGAGGCTCTCCCGGCCGCAGACCTCGCCGGCCTGGCCCACCCGCCTGAGCACCCCGTCCCCGGCGCCCAGCGCGAAGCCGAGCCCCGCCTCGCTGGTCAGCGCCCGGACGAGCGCCCACTGGGCGGCCATCCCGGTCCGCGGGTGCCGGAGGCTCGACCGGGTGAACCGGGACGAGCCCAGCACCGCCCCGGTCCGCGCGGCGACGTCCCGGATCTCCCGCGCACCGCGCGACACCTCCAGGGCCGCCTCGCGCAACAGTCGCGCGGTCCCGGCCGCGTCGGCCGCGCCGGGGTGCCCGGCACCGGCATGGTGGTGGGACGCCATGGCGGCCTCGCAAGGACGTGAGAGCCGGGCCGACCGGTTCGGCCCCTCCCGGCCGATCATCGGCCCTGCCCTCCGGCCGCGCATCCCGGGACCCGTCCGGATCCGGACACGGCCCACGGGCACGGGGGGCGAGCGTCACCGGGCCACGGCCGAGCGCCTCCGGGCCACGGCCGAGCGCCGCCGGGCCCGGGCGGGCGGCGGGCCCGGCGCCGTGGGCGGGGGGCACCGCCGCCCGGTGTGGCCAAGATCTCCGGGCCGGCCGCCCCGGCCCGGGTTAAGCTCACCGGGTGACTCTTCTCGTGATGCGCCGGCACGTGGACTACGTGCGCGTCACGACCATGAGCTGTCTGCCGCAGGACTGACCTCTTCCTCACCGTCCCCACCGGTCCTGTCGCGGACACGCGGCCCCTCGGCACACCCCTGCCGACCGGCCCTGCGTACCCCCGCGATCCCGCCATCTCCGGGAGCAGGGCCTCGTCACCGCAGAAACGGAAGGCCATCATGCCGTCCATGCCACCAGCATTCCCGGGCTCCCTGCCCGTCATCGATCTGTCCTTGGCCGACGACCCCGAGACCCGGGCGGCGTTCCACAAGGAACTGCACGACGCCGCGCACCACGTCGGCTTCCTCCACCTGACCGGGCACGGCATCAGCTCCGCGGAGACCGACCGGATATTGCGCCTCACCAGGGAGTTCTTCGCACTGCCGGAAGCCGACCGGCTGGCCGTCAGCAACCTGCGCTCGCCGCACTTCCGCGGCTACACCCGGATCGGGCACGAGCTCACCGGCGGCCGCTCCGACTGGCGCGACCAGCTCGACGTCGGCGCCGAACGGCCCGCGCCCGCGGTGGGCCCCGACGACCCCGCGTACCTGTGGCTGGAAGGCCCCAACCAGTGGCCGGCCGCCTTGCCGGAGCTGCGCTCGGTGGTGCTCGACTGGCAGGAGCGGCTGGCGGCGGTGGCCCACCGGCTGCTGCGGGAACTGCTCGTGTCCGTCGGAGCGCCGGCCGACTTCTTCGACGAGGCGTTCGCCGACCGGCCCCACCTGCACACCAAGCTGATCCGCTACCCCGGGTCGGCCCCCTCCGGCAGCGGCCAGGGGGTGGGCGCGCACAAGGACTACGGCTTCCTCACCCTGCTGCTCCAGGACGACGTGGGCGGGCTCCAGGTCCGCTCCGGCGACACGTTCCTCGAAGTGCCGCCGCTGCCCGGCGCGTTCGTGGTCAACCTCGGCGAGCTGCTGGAGATCGCGACCAACGGCTACCTCGCGGCGACCGACCACCGTGTCGTCAGCCCCCCGGGCGCGGTGGAGCGCTTCTCGGTGCCGTTCTTCTACAACCCCCGCCTCGACGCGGTCATCGACACCGTCCCCGGCGCCTACCTGAGCCGGGCACCGGGCATCGCGCACGACCACACCAACCCGCTGCACGCCGAGTACGGGCGCAACGAGCTCAAGGGCTGGGTCCGGGCCCACCCGGAGGTCGCCCGCCGCCACCACCCCGAGCTGGTCGGCGCCGGCTGACCCGCCCGGGCGGTACGGGGGGGCGGCCGCGCCACCGCCCCCCGCCCGCCCCGGTGCCGTCCCCGTCAGCAGGCCTGGCGCCAGGGGTCGAGCCGCAGCCGCTTGCGCATCGACGACAGGCCGAGCCGGCGCGTCTCGGCGCAGAAGTCGCCCGGCGCCAGCGCGTACTCGACGTGGAACACCGCCTTGCCCGCCCGGACGAACGGCACCAGCCGCGCGCACTCGTCGAACTCGGCGCACTGCTCGTTGACCGCGAAGTCGAACCGGCCCACCAGCTCCGGGATCTGCGGCAGGTCGTTCTTCAGCCCCACCGACAGGCCCCGCCGGTGCGCCGCGTCGGCGATCATGCGGTTGTACGCGAGCTGGTGGGCCGCCCGCAGCGGGAACCCGGTGTCATGGAGGTACCCGTCCATCAGGTCCGGCTCCACCGCGTCGAAGCCCTTGCGCCGGCACATGTCGAGCCGCCGCTCCATCAGCGGCCGCAGCACGTCCAGGCGCCGGACGTCGAGCCAGCGCTCACCGCTCCAGCCGTTGGGCCTGCCCCGTACGGACGCGGGGAAGTCGTCCTTGTCGGGCCGGAAGTCCTCCCACGCGCCGGCGTTGAGGTAACAGATGACGCGGCGCCCGTCGCGGTGCAGCCGCGCCACGTCCCCGGCGGTGTTCTCGAACCCGTCGATGTCGTACACGGGGACGTCGGCCCGCGGATCGACCCGCCCGTCGAGCTGCCACTGCCAGGCCGTGCCCGGGCGCGGCACCCAGCGCCCCGCCGGGGGCCGGGGTCCGGCCGGTGCCGTGCACCCGGCGACCACCAGCAGCACCACCGCGAGCAGCGCCGTCCACCGCGCCCCCCGTCCGCCGGACCCGGTCACCGCACCGTGCCCCTGCCGGACTCCGGCACCGCACCGGTCGGCGCCTCCGGTCGCGCGGGCGGCCGCGGACCGGCCAGGTCCGCCCAGAGCGCGGCCACCGAGTCGTCCAGGCCGAAGCGGGGCGACCAGCCGAGCGCCCAGCGCGCCGCCGAGACGTCCGAGCACTGCCACGCCACCGCGGCCGAGCGGGCCGACCCGTCGCCGGCCTCCTCGACACGGCCCGGGAAACCGGCCGTCCGGACCAGCCCGTGGACCAGGTCCCGCACCGGAACCGCCCGCCCGCCGCCGACGTTCAGCACCGGCGGCACCGGTCCCGGCCGGGTCACCGCCAGCTCCACCGCGCGGGCGACGTCCCGTACGTCCACGAAGTCGCGGTACCCGGAGAGGTCGCCGAGCCGGACCACCGCCTCCGCGTCCCCGCCCGCCCGCAGCAGCCGCCGCGCCAGCCCGCCCGGCAGCCCCGCGGCCGGGGCGCCCGGGCCGACCGGGTTGCCCACCCGGAGGACGACGGCGTCCAGCCCCGAGGAGGTGACGGCGACCGTGCCGGCGAGCTTGGTGGCACCGTAGGGGGCCACCGGCCGGGTCGGCGCGTCCTCGGTGACCGGCTCACCGGGCCGGCCGGGGCCGTACTCGGCGGCCGAGCCCAGGTGGACCAGCCGGGCACCCGGCACGGCCTCCCGCAGCGCGGCGCACAGCACGGCGGGCCCCCGGGCGTTGACCTCCGCCAGTGTCACGGGGTCGCCGCCCACGGCGCCCGCGCAGTTCACCACCGCGTCGGGAGCGAGCGCGGCGAGCGCCTCGGCGAGCGGACCGGTCCGGACGGTCGCGAGGTCCACCACGAGGTCCGAGCCGGGGGACCGGCCGCCCAGGAGCGGCCGTACCCCCTCCACGGCACGCAGCCGCTCGGTGACGTGGGCCCCCAGATACCCGGTCGAACCCAGGACGAGGATGCGCATGAGGTGCTCAGGCTCCCTTCAGCAGCAGCGACTGGTGGGTGGTGAACTCCGCGTTGGCGCGGTCGTAGTCGTCCGGGCGCCCGATGTCGAGCCAGTAGCCGTCGAACTCGTACGCCGCCGGGGGAGTCGGTGTCTTCAGCAGGTCCAGGATCAGCTCGTCGAAACCGAGCGGCAGTCCCGGGGTGTAACTGTCCAGCGTGGAGCGCGACAACCCGTACACCCCCATGGAGACGCGGTAGTCGAGGCTGGGCTTCTCCCGGAAGCCCACCACCTTGCCCGCGTCGGTGGTCAGCACCCCGAAGTCGATGTTCACCTGCCGGGAGTAGGTGGCGATGGTCAGCGGAGCACCCCCGGCGCGGTGCCGGTGCAGCAGATCGGCGTAGTCGAGGTCGGTCAGGACGTCCCCGTTCATCACCAGGAACGACTCGGGCAGCCGGTCCCGCATGGTCAGCAGCGGCCCGATGGTGCCCAGCGGGCTCTCCTCGGTGGAGTAGTCGACCTCCATGCCCCAGCGCGAGCCGCTGCCGACGTAGGCCCGGATGATCTGCCCGAGGTGGCCGATGGCCAGGGTGCAGCTCGTGAAGCCGGCCGACGCCAGTTGCCGCAGCACGATCTCCAGGATCGCGTGCCGGTCCCCGATGGGAACCAGCGGCTTGGGCAGCGCCGTGGTGTACGGCCGCAGCCGGACGCCTTTGCCCCCGGCGAGTATCACGACGTGCATGGGATACCTCCCTCTCCATGGGCCCATTGGGTCAGATGTTGTAGATGTCCGTCTTGTAGCGGGCGAGGTGCGCCGGGTCGCGGAAGAACTCGACGGTCCGCGCGAGGCCCTGCTCCAGGTCGTGGGCCGGTTCCCAGCCCGTCGCCTCCCGCAGCCGGGTGGCGTCGGCGACCAGCCGCATGACCTCCGAGGCGGCGGGCCGGATGCGCTGCGCGTCCTCCTGGACGTCCAGGTCGGCGCCCATCACCTTGCCGACGAGCCGGACGAGGTCACCGACCGAGATCTCCTGCCCGGTACCGGCGTTGAAGGTCCGTCCCACCACACGGTCGGCCGGGGCGGTGCCCACGGCGAGGAACGCCCGGGCCGTGTCGGCGACGTAGCAGAAGTCGCGGGTCGGCCGCAGGTCGCCGAGGGTGATCGTGCGCGACCCGGCCGCGACCTGACCGATGACGGTCGGGAGCACGGCACGCATGGACTGGCGGGGGCCGTAGGTGTTGAACGGACGCAGGGTGACCACCGGGGTGTCGAAGCTCGCGTGGTAGCTGTCCGCGAGCCGGTCGCCGCCCGCCTTGGAAGCGGCGTAGGGGGACTGGGTGTTGATGGGGTGGTCCTCGGTGATCGGCACGGTCCGGGCGGTGCCGTAGGTCTCGCTCGTGGAGGTGTGCACCAGCCGGGGCGTGCCCAGGACGCGCACCGCCTCCAGCACGTTGAGGGTGCCGGTGACATTGGTGTCGACGTAGCTGTGCGGCGCCCGGTAGGAGTACGGGATGGCGATGAGCGCGGCCAGGTGGTAGACCGCGTCCGCCCCTTCGGCCAGGGCGCGCACCGAGCCGGGGTCGCGTACGTCCCCCAGGACGATCTCGACCTGGTCGAGCACGTCGCGCGGCAGCACCTCCAGCCAGCCGTACGACGAGAAGGAGTTGTACTGCGCCATGGCGCGGACCCGGTGGCCCGAGGCCACCAGCGCCTCGGTCAGGTGGGAGCCGATGAAGCCGTCGGCCCCGGTCACGGCGGCGAGCGGTGCGGAGGTCACGTGGTCGTCCTTTCGTCCGGTGTGCGGTGTGCGGTGTGCGGCCGGCGCTCGTGCGCCGGCGGTCGCGGTGCGTGCGTGGTGCGGCGGTGCGCGGAGCGGCCTCAGGCGTGGGCCGAGGGGCGGCCCAGCGCGTACAGGGCGAGGCCCGCCAGGGCGACGGCGGCGACGGAACAACAGGCGGTCAGCAGCCATGGCCACGGGGGCGAACCGGTGACCGCCGCCACCGTCACGGGCGCCGCCGCCCCGAGACACACGACCGCCGGGGACAGCCCGACACCGAAGGCCTGCAACAGCAGGGCCGTCCACAGGGTCGCCCCCAGCGCGGCCAGCTCCCCCACGGGCGCCCCGGTCAGCAACGCCGCCGGTACGAGCAGCGCCATATACGTCACCAGACAGACCGTCAGGGTGCGCGCCGACCGCAGCCGGAACCCCCGGGGCGTGGCCGACGCCCGCAGCGCCGCCACCGACAGGCCCCGGAACCGGTACAGCAGCCACTCGGCGGGCCCCATGCTGACCGTCAGCGCGATCACCGCGTACGGGTGGCGGGCTCCCTCGGACAGCACGAGCGCCCCGGCGGCCAGCCCGAACAGCCCGTACGGCAGGGACGCCAGGTACCCGGTCCGGGCCGGCCCCGGCACCGCGGCCGACCGGAGCGCGTCCCGCACGGCGTGCGCGGCCAGGGCGGTCGACGCCACCAGGGTGAGCAGGGGCAGCCCGATCCGCGGGCCCGTACCCGGCTCCCCGTACAGCAGCAGCGCCCCGCCGGCGACGAGCGGCGACAGCGCCGCCGCCAGCAGCCGCTCCCGGCCCAGCACCAGCAGCACGCCCGCCGCCGCGAGGTACACGGACTGGCCCACCGCGAACAGGACCGCCGGCCCCGGCCCCACCATCAGCAGCGCGGCCAGCACGGGGAGGGCCGCGCCCACCGGGGCACCGGCCCGCAGGGTGAGCCCCGCCTCCCGGCGCCCGGCGGCCAGCCGCACATAGGTCCGGTGACTCAGCGCCTGGCCCCAGGCCCACGACAGCAGACCCGCGACGACCAGGGCGGACACCGCGCCCGCGCCCCGCCACAGCGGCGCGGTGAGCGGGTAGGCGAGCCCGGGCAGCGCGAACACCACACCGCGCAGGGCGCAGCGCACGTGGTCGGGCGCCCAGGGGTCCGTCGCCGGGGGAGGCTCGGGGAAGGCCCGGGGCACCCGCCGGTAGAGCTCCTCGGCGAGCGAGAAGATGTCGGGGTGCCCGTAGCGGGCGCGGATCTGTTCACCCGTCAGCCCCTCCGATTCGAGGAGCGCGGCCACCTCGTAGGGGTGCACCGCGGGGGCCGTCCGGTCGGCCAGCTCGGCGGCCAGTTCGTCGACGGGCCCCGCCAGGCGCAGCGAGACCGTGTCGCTGTCCGGCTCGGGAACGGGCCGCCCGCTCATCCGGCCACGCTCCCGTGCGCCGTGAGCCGCTCGCGGTCCGCGCGGGGGACGGCGCCCGTGCCGGCGGTGGGCGAGGAGAGCTCCAGGTAGATCGAGCGGAAGGTCTCCACGGTCTGGCGCAGCGTGAACTGCTCGATCACCCGCAGCCGTGCCGCCTCGCCCATCTCCGCCCGGCGCGGGGCGTCGGTCAGCAGCTCCAGCGCCGCGTCGGCCATCGCCCGCGGATCGCGCGGGGGGACGACGAGCCCCGCGGTCCCCACCGCCTCGCGGACCCCGCCCACATCGGTCGAGACGGTGGCCCGCCCGCACGACATGGCCTCGATGAGCGTGAAGGGGAACCCCTCGCTGATGCTGGACAGCATCACCACGTTGCCCGCGGCGTAGGCGTCCCGGATGTCGTCCACCCGCCCCTCGAAGGTCACGCCGTCGCCCAGGCCCAGGGACCGCGCCAGCTCCTCGCACCGCTCCCGGTAGGCCTCGCCGCCCCGGGGCGTCCCGCCGAACAGCCGGAGCGCGGCCCCGGGTATGCCCTCGCGCACCAGCGCGAAGGCACGGATCAGCGTCTCCAGGTCCTTGATCGGGTCGACCCGGCCGGCCCAGCTCAGGGTGGGCCGCTCCGGTTCCGGCCCGGCGGCCGGGAACGCGGCCGGATCGACGCCGTTGTAGACGGTACGGATCAGGGCGGGATCGGCGCCGCCCTGCTCCTCCCACAGCCGGTTGTAGCGGTTGCCGGGCGTGATCAGAGCGGCGCGCCGGTAGGTCTCGCCGGCCAGCAGCCGGAAGAAGCCCAGCATCACCGCCTTCACCGGCCAGCGGTAGGCGCCGCCGCGGTAGCCGATGTACCGCTCGCGCAGGTACACCCCGTGCTCCGTCAGCAGCAGTGGCACGCCGTGCAGTGCGTTGGCGGCGAGGCCGGGCAGCGCGGCGATGCCCCCGCTGACGGCGTGGGCCACGCCGTGCCGCGGCGGGTCCGCCGCCAGCGGACGCAGGGCGTGTTCCAGCAGGTTCGTCGCCGTGACGGCGTCGTGCAGGGTGGGGCGGGACTCCCGGACCGTCAGGCCCGGGCGGTTCCACACCCCGGTCAGCACGGCCACGGCACGGTCGGTCCGCAGCGCCGGGGTGAGCAGCCCGTCGCGGGCGGCGTGCGCCAGCTCGTGGAGCGCCGGACCGAAAAGGTCCTCCTGGGCGGGGTCGAGCAGGGCGGTGAGGAAACGCTCGTACGCTCCGATCAGCCGTCGCCCGCGGCGGCCGCCCGGGGCGGAACCGGTGGGCGTCGGCCCCCACATGGGGACCGACACGGGCTCGGCCACGTGCGGCGGGATCTGCCAGACGAGGGGTTCACGACCCGTTCCCGTCACCGCGATCACCTCGAAGTCGATGTCGGGCATGCCGCTGACGAGCTGGTCGCACCAGACGCTGACCCCGCCGTGGCTGTGCGGGTACGTGCCTTCGGTGAGCAGGGTGACGTGCGCCGCGCCGGTGCGCGGCGCGTGGTGCGTTACGTGCATGGACGTGCTCCGCGGCAGCAGGGATCGGCCCGGGAGGGCACCGGTGGCGGACCGGTGCCCGGGCCGGGTGGGGAAGAGGGTGCGGTCAGTGCCCGGGGCCGTACGGCACGGGCCGGGCGACGCCCGCGGGCACCGGGGCGCGCGGTGCCGGCCGGGCCGGGACCGGGGCGCGCGCGGTGTCCTGGGCGCGGGCCGTGTCGTGGGCGGCGGCGGCCGCGCCGGGCAGCGTCAGGGACGTCGTCCCGTCGGCGCCGCCCGCGACCCGTCCCGACGTGGTCCCGGCGTACGGCTCCCCGAACGGGGTGGCCCCGTCCCCGGTGCCGATGACGGTCCCGGCCGGCACGGTGGCCGCGACCGGGAGGCCGGCGGGCGCCCGTACGGTCACGGTGTCGCCGATCCGGTAGCCGGTGACGTCACCGGCCCGCACGGCGGCCTGCCAGGCCGCCCGGTCGCGCAGCTCGGCACCGATGCCGCCCATCGGCAGGTTCACCAGCGGGGCGTTGTCGGCGTGGAGCCCGGCGTACCGGTCCAGCACCCCGTCGAGGACGGGGTAGCCGATGCGGTCCTCGGCGAGGTTGGACTGGTGGATGAAGTGCGGCCGGGGGTCGCCGGACAGCACGTGGCCGAGCGCGACCCGGGTCTCCAGCGGGACGATGTGCCCGGTGTAGCCGGTGGTGGTGTCGAGGGGCCGGTCGAGGCAGGTGGTGCCGGCGAGTTCCTCGCACAGGCCGCTGCCGCCCTGGGCACGGCTGGTGTAGATCCAGTTGTACTCGTCGACCTGCTCGGCGACCCGGCCCGCGTTGTAGAAGATGTTGACCGGGTGACGGGCGACGGTGAGGGCGGAACCCACCGCGCGCTGGCCGGGGTCCCGCGAGTTGTCGGCCCCGAGCCAGGCGATGCCGTTGCCGGTGAGCGAGGGCGCCAGGTTCGGGTTGTCCTGCGGCTGCTGGGGCAGCAGCTTGAGCCCCGAGTGCTCGCCGGTGACCAGCTCGTCCGGGCGCAGCGGCAGCCCGGCCCGCTCGGCCCAGGTCCGGTTGTCGGCGATCTGGTGGTCGATCTCGGCCCGGCTCACATATCGGGGGGAGCCGTCCGCGTCGGTCGCGCACTTCCACGGCACGGTGCCGACGTCCTGCTCGCAGCCCAGGTACGGGTGATCGTAGGTGTGGTTGATCCAGCGGAAGGCGTCCCGGTCGGCGACCAGCCGGTCGGCGGCGGGGTCGGCGCCGCCGTGCTCCTCGCGGTGCTCCACGCTGCCGCCGCCGTTGAACGCCATGTCCAGGGTGAAGCCCCGGTCGCGCGACCACCGCACCGCCTGCTCGACGTCCGCGGCGGTCATCCGGATCGGGTCCGGGGTGCCGGTGCCGGGGCGGCAGTCGACGTCCCCGGGGGTGCAGTCGAGCGTGGTGTCCCAGCGGTCGTCGGCGGCGAAGACGTCGTCCACGTGGACCGCGAAGTAGTTCCGGGACGTGCCCAGCCGGGTCTGCCGGGTCATCCAGTCGACGATTCCGCGCGCCAGCAGCCGGAACTGCTGCTGGTACCGGTTGTAGGCGAAGGTCACCACCAGTTCCCGGCGGCCGTCGTGGCGGTACTCGCCCACCAGCACGCCCCGGGTCTGCCGGCCCGGCACGGGCGCGTCGACGTAGGTGGTGAAGTCGGCACCGGCGGCCGGCCGGGAGAGGAAGGCGTAGCTCTCGTTCACGGTGGGGGAGTTGTCCTCGAAGGGCACGGTGCCGTCGAGGTAGCCGAACGGCCCGGCCTTGCCCGCGGCCGTCACCTGGGCGCGGACCCCGTCCACCGGGCCCAGGTGGCCGCCGTTGACCGGGTACTCGAGCCCCACCTGGGGCCTGGCGTAGGTGTACGCGTCGACCTGCGGGACCGCGTAGGTCCTCTCGTACGCGACGAGCGCCGCCATCTCCCCCGAACCGGCGGCGAAGGGCGCGTCGTCGGGCAGCACCACCGCCTGGTACTTCGCCCTCGGGCGGCCGTCGACCGTGTCGGCGAGGAACGCCGCGTCGATCACGGGCCGGTCCGGCCGGGTGAGGTCGACGAGCGTGTACGGCGTGCCGGCGCCGTCCAGTTCGGCGGCGACCGCCGCGGTGGCCGGCCCGCCGTCCGTGACGACCAGCACGCGCAGGTCGACGCGGGGCGCCGGGTCCGCCGCCGCGGCCGTCGCGGGCGTGACCGCGGATATCGGTCCGAGTAACAGCGCGCCCATGGCGAGCGCGGTCGTGCGCAGAGTCCGCCTCATGCGGTGATGTCCCCTCCCGGAAGGGCGGTCCGCCTCCCCGGCGGTCGCGCCCCACCCCCCAGCGTCACGGACACCCTCACGGCTGCCGTTCCGCTCCGACGCGTCACATAGTGCGGCCTGTGTGGAGGATTCGTGAGCGTGATGTGGAACATGACGGAAAAGCGCAGGTGCCTCCCGGCGCGGAGGCGGTTCTCCGGGGCCCTCGCGGGCCCGTGCGCCGGACCCTCGCGGACCGGCCCCGCGCCCGGCACGGCGCTGGTGTCACGGGCGGGCAATCGCTTGCTCGCGGGAGCCTCGGCGGCCCCGTGCCGGGGGCCTTTCGGCGGTCCGGGGCGGGCGCGGCGACCGCTGCCGGTTTTCGGCCAGACGGCGGGGCGGCCGGTCGCACACGAGGTGCGGCCGGCCGCCCGACGGGGTACGGGGCGGACGGGTCAGGAGCGTGCGGCGGCGGTGGCCGGGGCGCAGGCCACCCGCGTCTCGGGGGTGTTGACGACCATGTCCTTCGTGGCCTGACCGTTGTTGTACTCGTAGTACAGGTACGAGTAGAAGCCGATGTTCCCGTTGCAGCCGGAGTCGGCGGCCAACTGCACGGTGAGCGTCACCGTCCGGGTGGCGCCCGGGGCGAGCGGGATCGCGTAACCGACGCCGAGGCTCGTGCCGCCGGTGCCCGAACACGTCACCCCGTCGCCCGTGCAGGAGGTGAAGGCGTACTTCAGGTCCTTGCGCTGGGTGGTGAGCCAGGTCGGCTGCACCGACTGGTAGACGAACCAGATGTCCGTCTCCTGGTTGTTGGTGAACGTCATGGTCAGGTTGACCGTGGAGCCCGGGGTCACGCTCTGCTGGTCGGCGGTGAACGTCAGGTCGGCCGCGGCCGGTTCGGCGGCGGCCGCCGGCCCGCTCAGGCCGAGCAGGGCGACGAGAGCGAACAACGCGGTCAGGGTCACTCGTGCGAGGTGTGTGAGGCGCATGGCGCGGGAGGTTAGGTCACGCCCGGCGCGCCCGTCTGCCCCGCCCGGCGCGGCCGGCGCCGTCCCCGGCTCGAACCGCACACGGCCCGGTGGCCCGGTCGGCGGGCGTCCCGGCCGCCGGCCGGAGCGCATATGCCCCGGATGGGGGCCTGGGGACGCCGGGCGACGACTGGTGACTCTGCGCACGCAAGCGATTGCCGCACGTCGTGAAGGAATGGCGTATTCCGCCACGTTGCGCGTCCCTCCAGCCCATGCTCCGGCCCCGCGACGAACCGCGCCCACGGGCGTACGCGGCGCCCGTCCGTCCCGCGCGTACCCCTACGCGTACTGGGGGGCGCGACGACCGGCCGCGTCGGCGCCGTACCAGTCCAGGCACAGCGCGGTCGCGTCGTCCTGGAGACGGTCCCGGCAGGCCGTCCGCACCGCGCCCACCAGGGCGGTGACCGTCTCGCGGGGATGCAGACGGCGGGTGTCCCGCACCAGCGCGGGCAGGTCGACCCCCGACGCGGCACGCTCCTGCATCCCGTCGGTCAGCATGACCAGCCGGTCACCGGGGCGCAGCTCCAGCTCCTGCACCCGGTACGGCGTCCGGGAGGGCACCCCGAACGGGAGGTTGACGGACAGGGGGAGTTCCTCCACCGTGTCGCCGCGCATCCGCAAAGGGCGCGGGTGACCGGCGTTGACGAGCTGGAGGCGGCCCGTGTCGAGCCGGATCCGGAACAACTGGCCGGTCGCCATGCCGTGGCTGTGGTCGACCAGGGCCTGATGGGCCCGGCGGGCCTGCTCCGCGATGTCGCACCCGGCCCGCCGGGCCCCTCTCAGCGCACCGACCAGCAGGGTCGCCAGCAGCGCCGACTCGGTGTCGTGCCCCATGGCGTCGGTGATGGACAGGTGCAGTGTGTCGCGGTCCAGCGCGTAGTCGTAGGTGTCACCGCCGATGTCGTCGGCGGGCACCAGGCCGCCGGCCACCGAGAACTGCGCCGCCTCACAACACGAGGCGGACGGCAGCAGGTTGTGCTGGATCTCGGCGGCCAGACTGGTCGGCGTGGTCCGCCGGCTGCAGTGGTAGAGATCGGTGAACCGCCGGTCGGTGACGATGATGTACGCCAGCGCCCGCGCCGCCTCCCCGACCTGGCGCAGCACCGCGTCGTCCGCGTGGGGGAGCGTCATCTCCAGCACCCCGATGCAGTCCCCCCGGTTGGTGACCGGCGCGACGATCCGCCGGGCGTCCTCCCCGTCCGGCTCCTCGTGCAGGCGTTGGGACAGCAGCACCTTCTCGTACACACTGCCGCGCAGGCCGATCCGGGTCGTGCCCCGCTCGCTCTGCACCCCGTCGGCGACGGCCAGCCGGACGAGCTGCTCCCCGATCAGGTCGGCGAACAGGAAGGAGACGCACACCGCGTGGAAGCGCTTCTGGAGGTGACGGGCGACGACGTCGACCGACTCCACCGGTGAGGCGTCCGCCGCCTCCGCCAGGACATCGCCCAGCCTCAGGTCCTCACCCTCCACAGCGGCCTCCCTTCGCTGCCGCTACTTCTTCCCCCGGCCGTCCGGTTCTCACCCGGACGCTGCCCGCCGCGACGTACATCACCCCCGTACCGGAGGGCCGCGACCGGCGGGGGCCGGGCGGCGCACGACCGCCCGGCCCCCGCCCGGCCCGCCCTCCCGTCAAGCCGGGGACACGCGCACACACTCGATCAGGTAATCCCCGGTCGCGGGGTCGACCGTGACGCCGTGGGCCTCGCTGTGGAAACCGGGGAAGGCCCGGTCGAACGCCTCCAGCGCGCCCAGGTACCGCAGCAGCGGCCCGTCCGCCGCGCCGGTGGACTCCCCGGGCATCAGCACCGGGATGCCCGGCGGGGTCACCGTCACCATGGCGGCCGCGACCCGCCCGGCGGCCTCGCTCAGCCGCAGCCGCTCGGTGCCGCCCCGGATCAGTCGCTGGTAGCACTGCCGGGGCGGCGCGACCGGCTCGGGGAGCTGCTGGAAGGCCGTGTCCAGCGCGCTGATCAGCCGCGCCCCGGTGAGGTGCTCGTGCATCTCCTGGCACAGCTCGCGCAGGGTGGCCCCGCAGTACCGGCGCGGGTACTGCTCGACCAGATCGGGCAGCACCTGGTCCAGCGGAGCGTCCGTGTCGTACAGGGCCTTGAAGTCCATCAGGGCGTCCATCAGCGTGCCCCACTTGCCCTTGGTGATGCCCATGGAGAACAGCACCAGCGTGGTGTAGCTGTCGGTCTTCTCGACGACGATCCCCCGGGTGGCCAGGTACGCGGTCAGGACGCGTGCCGGGATGCCCCACGGCGAGGTCTCACCCGTGGCGCTCACGCCCGGGCAGGTCAGCGTCACCTTGATCGGGTCGAGCATGCAGTAGCCGTCGCTCAGGTCGCGGAACCCGTGCCAGGGCGCGCCGGGCTCCAGGTGCCAGCAGGACGGCTCGCTCCGCAGCAGCGCGGCCGGCGCGTCGGCGAAGTCGAGACGTTCCCCGGTGGCCGGATCGGTCACCGCCTCGGGCTGCCACACCCCGAAGAACCACCCGGGACGGTCACCCGCGCCCGCGACGCGCCGTGCGGTGCGCACGACGGCCTGCCGGAACCGGATGGCCTCCGTCACCGCCTCGTCGATCAGCCACTGCCCCTGCGGACCGTCCATCATGGCGGTCGCCACGTCCAGCGAGGCGATCGCCGGATACAGCGGCGAGGTGGTGCCGTGCATCATGAACGCCTCGTTGAACCGCTCGTGCGCGACCGGCGCCCGGGGCGCCGACTTCACGTGGACCATCGCGGTCTGCGAGAGCGCGGCCAGCAGCTTGTGGGTGGACTGGGTGGAGAACACGGTGGGGCGCTCCGGTCCGGTGAAGGTCTCCGGGCCGACGGCCATCCCGTAACGTCCCGCGTACAGGGGATGGAAGCGGGCGTAGGCGAACCAGGCCTCGTCGAAGTGCAGGCGCGGCGTGCTCGGCGCGAAGGCCCGGGCCGCCGCGACCGTGTCGTAGCACAGCCCGTCGTACGTGGAGTTGGTCAGCACCGCGTACTGCGCCTCGCGCGAGACCGCCCCCGCCGTCAGGGGATTGGCCGCCACCCGGGCGGCGACCGCGGCGGGGTCGGTCTCCGTCGGGGGCAGCGGCCCCGCCAGCCCGTACCCGTTGCGCGTCGGGACCAGGTACACCGGACGCGCTCCGGAGATCACCAGGCCGTGCAGGACGGACTTGTGGCAGTTGCGGTCCACCAGCGCGATCTCGTCGGACGTGACGCAGTAGTGCCCGACCATGCGGTCCGCGGTGGAGTCGCCGTGCAGGACGAAGTACGTGCGGTCGGCCCCGAAGACCCGGGCGGCGTTGCGCTCCGCCTCACCGATGGGACCGTTGTGTTCGAACAGCGAGCCCAGTTCCCCGACCGAGATCGACAGGTCGCTGCGGAAGAGCCGCTCCCCGAAGTAGTCGAAGAACGCCCGGCCCGTCGCCGACTTGAGGAACGCGACGCCCCCCGAATGGGCCGGAGTGTGCCACGAGTACTGGTGGGCGTTGTCGAACCGGCGCAGCGCCTTGAAGAACGGCGGCAGGATGTCCTGGTGGTAGGCGCGCGCGGCGGTGACGACCCGGCCGGCGATGAACGCGGCGGTGTCCTCCAGCGGCCAGATGTACCCGACCACCGCCTCGGAGACCCACAGCGGCAGCCGCTCCAGGTCCTGGTCGGAGTCGTCCGCCATCAGCAGGAAGACGGGCAGGTTCTTGAACCGCCGCTGGATCCGGCGCAGCACGTCGGCCCCGCCGCCCTCGCCGTCCCGGTCGTCCTCACCGTCACCGCCGCCCGGCAGGTCCCAGGCGACCACGGCCGCCGCGAGCCCCGACTCCGTGTGCAGGGTGGCGCGGGCCTCCCGCGCCCCGGCGGCCCACCGGAGCTCCATGCCCTGGTTCTCCAGCTCCTTGCCGATGCGGCGGAGCTGCTCGGTACTGACACCACCGCCCAGCGGGTTCTCCCGCACCGCCAGCAGGACCGTGCCGTTCGCCATGACGTCCGCCTCCTCGATAGGTGGGCCCCCGGGTTGTATCCGCGGCCCGCGGCACAGTCTTGTGGCGTCATGGCGGGAAATGCCGCTCTTCGCCCCGTGCTTCACCCGCAGGGGGGCACCCCGTCGCCGCCCGGCGGGAAGCGGACGATCAGCAGGGCCCGGTCGTCGGGCATCTCCGTGTCGGGCTGCTGGTGCAGCAGCAGCTCGCAGGTGCCCCGGGCGTCGAGTCCCGCGGTCGTGGCCGCCGTCCGGGCCAGCCGGTCGAGCCCGACGTCGAGGCACTCGCCCCGGCGCTCGATCAGGCCGTCGGTGTAGAACACCAGCGTGGCGTCCGGCGGGACGGTGATCTCCGCCTGCGGGTACCGGGTGAACGGCACCGGGCCGAGCGGCGGGGCGAGCGCGCCCTCCAGGTACGTGGTGGAGCCGTCGCCGTGGACCAGCAGGGGCGGGGGGTGCCCGGCCCGGGTGTAGCGCAGGGTCCGGGTGCGCCGCTGGTAGGTGGCGTAGCAGGCGGTGGCCATGAGGCCCTCGTGGTAGGTGCCCAGGAAGTCGTTCAGCTCCGCCATCACCGCCGGCAGGTGCTCGCCCAGCCGCCGGGAGATGCTGCGCAGCACGGTGTTGATCTGCGCCATGGCCGTGGCCTCGGCGATGCCGTGCCCGGCGACGTCCCCGATGGTGAAGCCGACGACGTCCTCGCCCAGCGGGTGGACGTCGTACCAGTCGCCGCCGACGTCCACCATGTGTGTGCCCGGGGCGTAGCCGCTGGCGATGTCCAGGCCGGAGACCTCCGGCAGCCGGGGCAGCAGACTGCGCTGGAGCCGTACGGCCAGGCGGTGTTCGTGCTCGAACAGGCCCGCCCGCCGCACGGCCTGGGCGATCTGCTGGGCGATGGCGGTGATGTGGTCGGTGTCCGGCTCGGCGCCGGCGGCGTGGTGGATCACCAGGCTGCCGAGCACGACCCCCTCGGCCTCCAGCGGCACCCGCAGCGCGGTGTCCGGCAGGGGGGCGGCCGGCGGGGCGCCGTGCAGCCGGTCGAGGTCGGTCCAGGCCGCGGTCGTGACCGGGAGGGTGTCCGAAGGGGCCAGCGACGGCACGATGCGGCGCGGGTGCAGCTCCAGGGTCACCCCCGCCGCGTCCAGGGCCTGCGGCGCGCTCTTGTGCACCGCCTCGCACACGTCGGTGAGGTCGGCGCTGGACGCCAGCGCGGCCGTGAGCCGGTAGAGGCGCTGCATCCGGGCGCGGGCCTCCGTCTCGCCGCGCAGCAGCCGGTCCCGCTGCTCGGCGATGGCCCGGCGGTAGGCCATCTGCTGGTGCATCAGGCCGACCCGCTGGCTCAGGGCCACGAAGCGGTCGCTGATGTCGAGCCGCGACAGGTGCAGCTGGAGGGCCGGCTCCGGCCCCTGCCACCAGGTGGCGCGCGCACCGTGGCACCGCAGGCGCACCGGGGTGCCGTCCGCATCGGGCACGGTCATGACGCCGGGCAGGGGCGATCCGCTGCGCAGCCACTGCTTCAGCCGCTCCGCCACCCGCTCCGGGTCGAGCACCAGTTCCAGGAGCTGCGCACCGGGCCGGAGGGTGCCCACCGTGCGGCGCGTGGCGGGGTTGACGGCCAGGATGGTGCCCGAGGCGGTGCACACCACGACCGCGTGCGGGAGGAGCTTCGCCATGGCGCGGAACGCCGCCAGGTCCATCTCACGCCCCGGCCGGGGGCGTAGGGGCGGAGCCGCCGTGACCGGCCGGCGCGGTGGGGCCGGGCGGGTGCTCGTCGCCGAAGTACTCGCGGCCCGGCTCGTCGTCCATGTCCAGGTCGGGCGTGAGGTGCACCACCACCCGGCAGCCGGAGCTGCCGCGGGCGATCGTCTCCTCCAGCTCGACCCGGGCGTATCCGAGGTTCTGGGCGGCGATGGTGCCGAAGATGTTCGACGTCATCATGCACATCGACTCCCTCCCCAGCACCTTCTCGGCGAACGGACAGCTCCGGCTGCCCAGGACGATCCGCTCGTCGTCCTGGGAGATGACGTAGAAGTCCCCCTCGATCCGCTGCTTGAGGTCGACCATGACGTCGGCGACCTGCTCCCGGGTGAGCCGGCGCACCCCGAGGGCGCCGGCGTAGGCGTCGTTGATCTGCGAGCCGACCGACTGGCCGACCAGACTGATGTAGCCGGAAGCCTCCTCCAGACCGACCACGGACTCCAGCGACGTCGCCAGCTCCCGGATGAGGCCGCGCATGAAGACGTCGCGATCGAGGCCCACGTCCGCCGCCTTCGCCGGCTTCACGGCCGCTCCCTTCCACGCGGTGGAGCACCGTGCGGTCAGCCGGCGCTGCGTCATCGGCGGGGCACACGATCCCGCCGGCCCCGGTTCCCGAGGATAAGCCTCTCGTCATCCTTCGCTGAACCCTCTGCGCGGCAACCCCTCGTTCGGGGCATGGCGGAAGCCGGCGCGGCCCGCCCGCTCAGCCGCGCGCGCCGAACACCTGCGTCCACCACGGCCCGCCGGACCCCTCGTGGAGGCCGAGGCCGATCTCCTTGAACGAGCAGTTGAGGATGTTGGCCCGGTGGCCCGGGCTGTTCATCCAGGAGTCCATGACCGACGCGGGGGTCTGCTGGCCCCGGGCTATGTTCTCGCCGTACGTCGACCACTGGTAGCCGGCGGCGGTGATCCGCTCGCCCGGGCCCTCGCCGTCGGGGTTGGTGTGGTCGAAGTAGTCGCGTGCGGCCATGTCGTCGGAGTGGCCGCGGGCCGCCGCGTCCAGCAGGCCGTTCTGGCTCACCGGGCCGCAACCGTTGTCCGCCCGGGCCGAGTTGACGAGCGCGGTCACCTGCTCGGCGAACGAGCCGGACGGCGCCTGGGGCCGTTCGGGCCGCGGCGCGGAACGCGTCCGGGCCGGCGTCCGCTCGGGGCGGGGCGCCGACGCCGTCCGGCTGGGCGACGGCTTCTTCGTCGCCGGGGGCGAGGCCGAGGCGGAGGGCGACGGGCTCGCGGAGGCGGACGGGGACGCCGAGGCGGACGGGCTCGTGCTGGGCCGGGCCGGTGAGGCCGGCGGCGGCAGCGGAGCGCGGGAGGGGGCGGTCGCGGTCTCGGTACGCACCTGCCGGGCGCCCTCCTCGGGCTTCAGTAGCTGCCACCCGGCCACCCCGCCGCCCGCCACCAGCAGCGCCGCGGCGGCGGCCGCCCCCCGGCGCTGCCGCCGGCGCCGGGCGAATCGTTCCTGCCGCCGATTGCCCGGCCCGTCGCCGGCCCGTCCGCCCCGTCCGCGTCCCGCCCCGGGAGCGGTCGCCGGTGCCGCGGCCGATCCCGCCGGGGAGCCCGACCCGGCGAGCACGAAGGCGTCCCCGTCGCCGGCCGGCAGCGCCGCCCCGGCCCCGGCCAGGGCGGCCCCCAGCGGCACCAGGCCCAGGCCGACCAGCAGCCCCTCGGCGGGCACCAGTCCGGCACCGTGACCGGAACACACCGTGCAGTCGCGCGCGTGCCGTGCGATCCGCTTGCGCCACAGCGCGGACGGCACCCCGTCCCAGCCGGCCAGCGCGTCGTCCAGCAGCACACAGCGCGGCCGGGCCGCCAGCGCCCGTACGACGATCCGCGCGGTCTCGAGCTGGGCCTTCATCCGCTGCACGCGCACGGCCGTGTGCTGGGGCGTGAGCTCCATGGCGTCGGCGACCTCCGCACGGCTGAGCTCGCCCGCCGCCTCCAGCCACCACAGCGACAGCAGCTCCCGGTCGGCGTCGTCCAGCCACCGGGTGGCCTCGGCCACCTCCCGCCGCTGCCCCGACAGGCCCAGCCGCAGGATGGTCAGGTCCACGAAGTCGGCGCCCGGGTCGGCGAGGTCGGCCGCCTCGTGCGGGGCGCCGGCGAGCGCGGGGTCGAAGCGGTGGTCACGTATCTGGTTCATGGTGATGGCCACCAGCCACGACCGGAACCGCTGCGGGTCCCGCAGCGAGCCGAGACCGCCGAGCGCCCGGATCATCGTCTCCTGCACCACGTCGTCCACATCGGCGTGGCCGCTCAGCGCCCGCCCCGCGATGTTGTAGACGAGCGGCAGGTACGCCGCGACGAGCTCGTCCTGCGCCCGCTGGTCCCCGGCCCGGGCCGCCTCGACCAGCCGTACCTCGTGTGTCTGGCTCATCCCTCGCTCCTCTTTCCCCCCGGACGGCCGTCCCGCCCGGTACATGGGAGACCGGTCGGCGGGCCGGTGATAACGAAAACCACGGAGGACTTCGGGAATCCGCCCCCGGGCCGCCCCATTGTTTCCCGGCCGCTTCCCGGGGCAGCGGGGGAGGGGAGGTGTCGAGGTGAGCGTACGCAGCAGGGCGAAGGGCAAGAGCGGCAGAACCGCGGTCGAGGTCGCGGGGCGGTGGGGGTTCGCGGCACGGGGGGTGATCTTCCTGCTCGTGGGCGTGCTCGCGCTGCGGATCGCCTTCGGCGACAACGGCGAGCAGGCCGACCGGGGCGGTGCCCTCACCGAGGTGGCGGCGCAGCCCCTGGGGTCGGTGCTCCTGTGGCTGCTGGGCGTCGGCCTGGCGGGGATGGCCCTGTGGCAGCTCACCGAGGCGCTGTGGGGACGCAAGACCACCAAGCGCGTGCTGGCGGCCGGCAGGGCCGTCTTCTACGCGGTGGTGGCGTGGTCGGTGTTCGTCTTCGCCGGCGGTGACCACAGCAGTGGCGGCGGGGAGAGCGACCGGCAGTCCCACGACATGACGGCGCGCGCCCTGGAACTGCCCGCCGGGCAGTGGCTCGTCGCGGCGGCCGGTGTCGCGATAGCGGTCACGGGCGTCGTGGGCGCGGTGCAGGCGGTCCGCCGCAGCTACCGCAAGCACCTCCGCCTGGGCGAGATGAGCGCCCGGGTGCGGACCGCCGTGGACGTGGCGGGCGTCGCGGGCGGAGTGTCCCGCGGTCTCGTCTTCGTCGTGGCGGGCGGCTTCGCGCTGCGCGCGGCGGTCACCTACCGGCCGAGCGAGGCGAAGGGCCTGGACGACACGATCCGCTCCTTCGCCGACACACCCGCCGGCCCCTGGCTGCTCGTGGTCGTCGCCCTGGGCCTCGCGCTGTACGGGCTGTTCTCCTTCGCCATGGCGGTGTGGCGCCGGGTCTGACCGGTGCCGCCCGTGACGACGCCGCCGCACGCCCCGCGCCGGAGGCGGGACGCGCGACGGCGGGCCGTCGGACGCGGGGATCAGAAGGTCAGGTTCCAGGCGTCGATCGTGCCGGTGTCCTGGGTCGCGATGTCACGGACCCGGAGCTTCCAGGTGCCGTTGGCGGCCTCGGCGGAGGCGTTGACCGTGTACGTCTTGGCCACGTCGTCCGTGCCGTCGTTGTCGGCGAAGTCCTCCAGCGGGTAGACCGTGCCGTCGGGCGCGACCAGCGAGAGGACCAGGTCACCGCGGTAGGTGTGCCTGATGTCCACGCCCACCTTGAGGGTGGCGGGCGCGTTGCCGCTCAGACCCGAGACGCTGAGGGGGCTGTCCACGGTCGCGTTGTCCGCGATGGCGACGTCCGTCGTGGACTCGAAGTACGAGCCGGGCGGGGGCGTCGTACCGGAGACCGCCTTCAGCGCGTCGGTCTGGCCCTCGCCGAAGAAGCCGTTCTTCGCCGTGGTGCCCGTGCACCGGGTGTCCGAGGGGCAGGACGTGTCCACGGCCTGGACGCCCAGCCGGGTGCGGAGGTCGGCGGGGGTGGCGGCCGGGTCGGCGCTCGCGAGCAGCGCGGCCACACCGGCGACGTGCGGCGACGCCATCGACGTACCGTTCATGTTGCCGTACTTGCCGCCCGGGAGGGTGGAGTAGACACCGGACGCACCGTCGCCGCCCGGGGCGGCGATGTCGATGACGCCGTTGCCGTAATTGGAGTACGACGCCTTGACGTTGCCCTTGCCCATCGCGGCCACCGTCACGACGCCCGGGAGCTCGGTGGGGATGTCGAGGCAGGCGTTGGTGATGGTGCGCCGGACGGGGGTGGAGTCGTTGGGGCTCTCCGTGTCGACCGTCTTGTTCGCCAGGTCGAGGTTGGAGTTCCCGGCCGCGGCGACCTGGAGCGAGCCGCGCTTCTCGGCGTACTCCTGCGCACGCCGCACACCCTCGATGATGGCGGCCTGGTCGGCGTTGTCCGGGCAGTTGAACTGCCACGGGTCCGTGTAGTAGCTGTTGTTGGTGACCTTGAAGCCGTGGTCACCGGCCCACATGAAGCCGCAGACGGTGTTCTCCGCGAAGAACAGGCTGGTGCCCGGTTCGGCGATGCGGACGGAGGAGATCTTCACCCCCGGGGCCACGCCGACGACACCCTTGCCGTTCTTGGCGGCCGCGATGGTGCCGGCGACGTGCGTCCCGTGCGTACCGACGTCACGCCAGGCGCCCGCCCGCGTGTCCGCCCTGCCGTACGCGCAGGAGACGGAGTCCGCCGCGTTGAAGTTGGGGGCGATGTCCTGGTGCTTGTCGTCCACGCCGGTGTCGAGCACACCGACCTTGACCGTCGCCGAGCCGGTGTTCACGGCCCAGGCCCGGTCGGCCTTGATCTGCGTCATGTCCCAGCGCGTCAGGCTCTCGGCGAGCGTGGTCGGCGACTGGGCCGGGTTCGCCGGGAGGGCCGGGTCGTACGCGTCGGCCGGCACGTCCGAGGTGCGGGTGGCGCCGACCTGCTGCACGCCGGGCACCGCGCGCATGGCGGAGGCGAAGCCGGCCGAGGCGGAGTGGGCGACGATCACGCCGATGGCGTCGTAGGAGGCGAACACCGAGCCGCCGTTGGCGGTCACGGCGGCCCGGACGGCGGAGGTGTCGCCGGGAGTGGTGATCACCAGGTGGGCACGGGTGCCGGCGACCCACGCGGCGGTCGCCGCGGGTGCGGCCGGAGCGGCGGTGGTGGCGGCGGTGGCGGGAACCCGCGGCGCGGCGCCGAGGGCCGCGGCGGGCGTCCCCAGGGCGAGGGTGGTGCCGAGGGCGGCCACGGCCACCGTGAGCGGCTTCGCCGGGAGCCAACGGGATATGTGACGTATCAACGCGTCCTCCGAGTCCCGGCGTGCTGGTCGGGCCGCCGGGCCGAATGTGTAAGGGGCGAACGCAAGATGTCAGACCGGCGAACCCGCTGAGAAGGAGGGGAAACCCTTGCTGCTCCCGTACGGGACACGAGGGTTGCCGGCCCGCCCCGCGTCCTGACCCCCGCCCGGCCGGTGCTCCGCCCGGCCGGTGCTCCGCCCGGCCGGTGCTCCGCCCGGCCGGTGCTCCGTCCCGCGCCCCGGCCGGGCCCCCCGGAGCGTGGGAGGGGAGCGGGACGTGCGGCGGGGCGGCCCCGTAGAGTGCTCCCGGGCGCGGCACGAGCATCAGGAGAGCAAGTGACTGCGGTGAGTCTTGAGCACACGGCCGTGCCCGCCGACACCGGCGAGGTGACCTTGCTGATCGCCCGGCAGGTGCAGCCCGGCTACGAGGCCGCGTTCGAACGCTGGGCGCGCGGCATCCTCGCCAGCGCGGCGGGCTTCCCCGGGCATCTGGGGCACGGCCTGTTCCGGCCGTCCGCCGAGGGCGCGCCCTGGTTCCTGGTCCACCGTTTCCGGGACGCCGCCGCGTGCCGCGCGTGGCAGGAGTCGCCGGAGCGGGCGGCCTGGTTCGCCCGGTGCGAGGGCCACCACCACACCGAGATCGCGCGGCGCGAGCTCACCGGGATGGAGACCTGGTTCGCCAAGCCCGGAGCCACGTCGCCGGCACCCCCGCGGTGGAAGATGGCCATCAGCGCGACCCTCGCCATCTACCCGATCTCCCTGCTCGGCGGTTACCTCCTGGTCCCCCGTCTGACCGGACTGCACCCGGTCGTCAGCAGCGCGGTGATCGCCTGCGTCTTCAACGTCCTCATGACGTACGCGGCGATGCCGGCCGTGAGCCGGCTGCTGCGCGGCTGGCTCGGCCGCTAGGTCGTGTCCGCAAAGTCTCGCCTGGCCCGCGGTGTCCGGCACGCGGACGCTCCCTAGGACCACCGTGCCGTTGCGCCGTGCCACCGGTCCGCGAGGATGGGGGCGCACAGAAAGGGGCACAACGTGGCATCTCGCCTCAACCCGTACATCAGCTACGACGGCAACGCGCGCCAGGCCTTGGAGTTCTACCAGCAGGTCTTCGGCGGTGACCTCACCCTCAACACCTACGGCGACTTCGGCGCCGACGCCCCCGGCCGGGCGGAGAAGATCATGCACGGCATGCTCGAGACCGACCGCGGCTTCACCCTCATGGGCGCCGACCACCCGCCCGGTTCGGAACACCGGCCGGGCAACGACATCGCCGTCAGCCTGAGCGGCGACAGCGCGGACGCGGACACCCTGCGCGGGTACTGGGAGAAGCTCTCCGACGGCGGCACCGTGGCGGTGCCGATGGAGGTCCAGATGTGGGGCGACGAGTTCGGCATGTGCACGGACCGCTTCGGCATCACCTGGATGGTCAACATCGGGCAGTCACAGGGCTGAACCCCCGGCGGCGGGGGAGGGCCGGGCCGCCCACCACGGTGCGCGGCCCGGGCACGGCCGGGCGCGGCGCGCACAGGGGCCGGCCCGGCATGCCCCGGGTGCGGCGGGGTACGCGCGCTGTCATGGAGCAGTCGGTCCCGGACGTACACACCTCGCTGCGCGAGGACATCGACACCGCGCGCGAGGAAGCCGCCCTCGGTGTGGCGGAGGCGCGGCACGGCATGGCGGCGCTCGCGGCCGGCGGCGCGTGCGGCCTGCTCGCCCTCTGGTCGGCGCACCAGGTGCTGCTGCGCGGCCTGGAGCGCGTCTGGCGGCCGGGACCCGCCGCCGGCGCCCTGACGGTCGTCTACGCCTCCGGCGCCTCGGCCCTCCTCCACTACGGCTCGAAGCGGCTGCGGGTCGCCCAGGACGCGTCCCGTGAAGCCGTGCACGCCTCCGTCGACGTGGTGCGCCACGTGGTCGAGGAGCTGAAGGACTCCTAGGCCGTGCGCCGGGAGTCCCCCGATCGGCCGTCCCGGTCCAGGACGGCCAGCAGGGCCCGCGCCTCGGCGTGCGCGCGGGGGACGTCGACGTCGTCGCAGACCACCTCCAGGCCGAGGGACGTCATGCCCGGCCCGCCAGGGAGGGCGTAGTACGACTGGTACGCGAAGTAGGCCCGCAGCCCGTCCTCCGGGTCGCGGCCCACCCACAGCGTGGCGAAGCGCTGTTCCTCCACCGGGCCGTGCGCCATCGCCCTCGTCACCGTCTCCGCGAGGTCCATCCGGTACTCGTAGGGAGCGGGCGCCGGCGGCAGGGCGAGCACCGCCCGGGCGAACTCCCGGGCGTGCGCCGCGTCGTCGAACGCCAGCAGCTCGCTGAACACGGGCAGTCCGGCCAGCAGCAGCCAGCGCCGCGGCCCGTCCCCCTCGGCCGGCTCGTGGGCGACGGACAGCACCGAGGTGCCCCCGTCCGCCCCGTCGTGCCGCCACGCGTAGGTGAAGACCTGCTCGAAGTCCACTCCGTCCCCTTCCCGCCCGTCCATGGTGCGTCCACCCGTCCACCGCCCCTGACGGCAGCGGTGCGTGAGGGCGCGTCACCCGCCCGTTACGGGGTAGGCGCGGAACGTGACACGACACGACCACCACGGCGACCGCGCCGACCACGAAACGATCAGGAGGCATCGATGAATACCATCATGGCCGCTTCGCAAGACGCCTCGGCCGCACCCGCGTGGCTGCACGTGACGGTGATGGCCGTGGCGGTGCTGGTCCTCTTCTACAGCCTGGCCCGCCGCAGCAACTGAACCCTCATGACGTCCGCAGCACCTCGCCGGCCGTGGCCAGGGCCGCCCGCCGGTCGTGGGGCACCATGCCGATCCGGGTGCGGCGGTCGAGCAGGTCGGCCTCGTCGAGGGCGCCCTCGTGCCGTACCGCCCAGACGAGTTCGGCCACCGTGACCGGGTGGCCCGGGACCACGGGGCGGGCCAGGTCCGGGTCGGCGACCCCCAGGGCGTGCACCGCCGGGGCCTCGGTGCCGTAGCGGCGGACCAGCCGCCCGGGGACGTCCAGGGCGGCGAGCGTCGCCGGGGCGGCGGCCCCCACCAGGGGCAGGCGCGCCGTCCGGCAGGGGCCCGCGGTGAGACCCCGCGCGGCGACGGCCGCGTCCAGCGCGTCCTGCGCCATGCGCCGGTACGTGGTGAGCTTCCCGCCCACCACGGTCACCACCCCGTCCGCCGACGTCAGCACGGCGTGCTTGCGCGAGATGTCCGCCGTACGGGACGCGCCCGCCGTGGCCGAGGTGTCGAGCAGCGGCCGCAGCCCGGCGAAGGCGCCGATCACGTCGTCGCGGCCCAGCGACACGTCGAGGGCCGAGCCCAGCACGTCCAGCAGGAAGCCGATGTCCGTCTCCGGCACCTCGGGCACGTCCGGGACGTCCCCGTCGACGGGTTCGTCGGTCAGCCCCACGTACACCCGTCCGTCGCCCTGCGGGAGGACCAGGACGAAGCGGTTGGCCTCCCCGGGGATGGGGATGTGCAGGCCCGCCGTGAGCGAGCCGAGGTCCTCGGAGCGGAGCACCAGATGGGTGCCCCGGGAGGGGCGCAGCCGGATGTCGTCGATCAGGCCGCCCGCCCAGACGCCGGTGGCGTTGATCACCGCGCGGGCCCTGATCCGGGTCTCCTCGCCGGTGAGTTCGTCCCGCACCAGGGCGCCGCCCCCGTCGAGGGACAGTGCCCGGGTACGGGTCAGGATCCGGGCGCCGTGCGCGGCGGCCGTGCGGGCGAGGGCGGTCACCAGCCGGGCGTCGTCGCTGAGCCGGCCGTCCCAGGACAGCAGCCCGCCGCGCAGCCCGGAGGACCGCAGCACGGGAGCCATGTGCCGGGTCTCCACGGGCGACAGGGCGCGCGGCGCCGGCAGGGTGGACCGCGACGTGCGGGCCGAGGCGCGCAGCAGGTCTCCGGCGTGCAGCCCCGCCCGCGCCAGGGCCGCCTGCGCCCGGGAGACCAGGGGGGTCAGCGGCAGGACGAACGGCTGGGCGCTCACCAGGTGCGGCGCGGTCCGCTCCATCAGGACGCCCCGTTCCACGGCACTCTCGTGGGCGACGTCCAACTGCCCGGAGGCCAGGTACCGCAGCCCGCCGTGGATGAGCTTGGAGCTCCAGCGCGAGGTGCCGAAGGCCAGGTCGTGGGCGTCGATCGCGGCGACGGACAGCCCCCGGGACGCGGCGTCGAGCGCGGCGCCCGCGCCGGTCGCCCCGAGGCCGACGACCAGGACGTCCACCTCGGTTCCGTCGGCCAGTTCGGCCAGCTCGCGGCGGCGGCGCGCCGCGGTGAGGGACGACGGCACGCGGTCGGGGGCGGGGGCGGTGTCACGCGAGGGGCTCATGGGGCGAGGGTCCTTTCCAGGAGGGTCCGCAGTTCACCGAGGAAGGCCGCTTCGTCGAGCCCGGGGTCCGAGTCGTCGGTCATGGTGCGCAGCGAGAGCGTGAAGGACTGGACGATCAACAGCACGGACCGGGCCTGGAGGTCGGGGCGCACCGTCCGGACGGACCCGTCCGCGTGCCCCTCCTCCAGCGCCCCGGTGATGAGGCCCAGCAGGGCGTCCTGGCTCGCGCCGCGCCGGTCGAGCACGTAGGGCAGCAGGAGTTCGGGGTCCACGTCGAGGATCTTGTGGAAGAGCGGGTGGGCGCGGAACGCCTCGACTCCGGTCACCAGCCCGTCGACCAGCCGCCGCCGGGCGGGGGCACCGGACTCGCGCCCGGGCATGGCCGCCACGGCCAGGGCGACCCACTCACGGGTCATCACGTCGCCGACCAGGGTCCGCACATCGGGCCAGCGGCGGTAGAGCGTCATGCGCGAGACCCCGGCGCGGCGGGCCACGTCGGTGAGCGTCGTACGGCGCACGCCGACGGCGAGGACGCAGTCGCGGGCCGCGTCGAGGACGGTTTCCCCGTCCGAATGGTTGTGACGAATGGGCGTCATCTGTCACAGTGTACCGCCAGTGCGGGCCTCAGAGCACGCCTCGATACGGAACCGACGGTGAGGAACCGAACCCCGTGGACATGTTGTGGAGCGGCTGGGGCGACCCGGCCAAGGCGGCACCCCTGCCCGACACCGTGACCGGCCTGCTGCGCGACCTGCTCGGGGTAACCCCCCGCGACCGGGGCCCCGCCGCACTGGAGGACATCACCGTCCCCGAGCCGCCGCTCACCGACGCGGCCCGCCGCGCCCTCGCCGACTGCCTCGGCGACCCCGCCCTGCTGCGCACCGACGCCGAGACCCGCGTCCGCCACACCCGCGGCAAGTCCACCCCCGACCTGCTGCGCATCCGCGCGGGCGAGGTCGACGACATCCCCGCCGCCGTCCTGCTGCCCGGCACGCACGAGGAGGTCCTCGCCGTCCTCCGCGTGTGCGCCGAACACCAGGTGGCCGCCGTGCCGTTCGGCGGCGGCACCTCGGTCGTCGGCGGCCTCGCCCCCGAGCGCACCACCTTCGTCGCCCTCGACCTGCGCCGCATGAACGCCCTGCTCGACCTGGACGAGGTCTCCCGCACGGCGACCCTCCAGCCCGGGATGCGCGCCCCCCACGCCGAGGCCCTGCTCAACGAGCGCGGCTACACCCTCGGCCACTTCCCCCAGTCATACGAATGGGCCACCATCGGCGGATTCGCCGCGGCCCGCTCCAGCGGCCAGGCCTCCGCCGGGTACGGCCGCTTCGACGAGATGGTCCTCGGCGTCACCGTCGCCACCCCCCAGGGCACCTGGGCCGCCGGACAGGCACCCCGCTCGGCGGCCGGCCCCGACCTGCGCCAGCTCGTCCTCGGCTCCGAGGGCGCGCTCGGCGTGATCACCTCCGTCACCGTACGGATCCGCCCGCTGCCGTCCGCGCGCCACTACGAGGGCTGGCGCTTCGCGTCCTTCGAGGCCGGCGCCGCCGCGCTGCGCAAGCTCGCCCAGGACGGCCCCCGCCCCACCGTCCTGCGCCTGTCGGACGAGACCGAGACCTTCGTCGGCCTCGCCCACCCCGACCGCATCGGCAGCGGCGGCACGGAGTCCGCCGGCTGCATGGCCGTCGTCGGCTACGAGGGCACGGCCGCGTCCACCGAGGAATGCCGGGACGCCGTCCACCAGGTGCTCCTCGCCGAGGGCGGCGAACACGTCGGCACCGAACCGGGCGACCGCTGGGCCCACGGCCGCTACGACGCCCCCTACCTCCGTGACGCGCTGCTCGACGCCGGCGCCTTCGCCGAGACCCTGGAGACCGCCGCCTTCTGGTCCGCGATCCCGGACCTCTACCAGGGCGTGCGGCAGGCACTCACCACCGCCCTCACCGACGCCGGGACGCCCCCGCTCGTCATGTGCCACATCTCGCACGTGTACGAGAACGGCGCCTCGCTGTACTTCACCGTCGTCTCCGCCCAGGGCGAGGACCCCGTCGCGCACTGGGCACCGGCCAAGCACGCCGCCAACGAGGCCATCCTGGCCGCCGGCGGCACCATCAGCCACCACCACGGCGTCGGCACGGACCACCGCGACTGGTACGCCCGCGAGGTGGGCCCGCTCGGCGTCCGCGTCCTCCAGGCCGTCAAGACGGAGCTCGACCCGGCGGGCGTGCTCAACCCCGGCATCCTCGTCCCCGTCCGCCACCCCTGATCCGGCCCGGCCCACCCGGCCGCCGGCCCGCCCTGCCCTACGGAGGCGCGCACATGCGACAGTTCACCGCCGTCGTCAACCCGGCCGCGGGAAGTTCCAGCGGCACGGCGGCCCTGCTGCCCGTGGCCCGGCTCCTGCGGGAGGCGGGCGCCGGACTGGAGACCCGGTACAGCCGCAGCCTCGACCACGCCCGTGAACTGGCGCGCACGGCCGCGGCGCGGGGGCACACCGTGCTCGCGGTCGGCGGCGACGGCATGGCCGGCGCCGTCGGCGGCGTCCTCAGCGGCACCGACGCCGTCCTCGGCCTCGTGCCCTCCGGCCGCGGCAACGACTTCGCCCGCGCCCTGGGGCTGCCCACCGACCCCCCGGCCCTGGCCGAGCTGCTGCTGCACGCGACGCCGCACGCCGTCGACACCATCCAGGTGGAATCGGCCACCCACCCCGGGACCGCCGTGCTCGGCAGCGTGTACGCCGGGGTCGACGCGGTCGCCAACCGGTACGCCAACCGGTCCCGGCTGCTGCGCGGCGCCGCCTCGTACTACGCCGGCGGTGCGCGCGCGGTGGCTGGCTGGCGGCCGGCGACGTACCGCATCACCGTCGACGGCACCGTCCACGAACGGCGCGGCTACACCGTCGTCGCCGCCAACTCCGGCTTCTACGGCTTCGGCCGCCGGGTCGCGCCGGACGCGCGCGTCGACGACGGACTGCTGGACGTCGTCGTGCTGGGCCACGCCTCCAAGCTGCTCTTCTTCACCATGATGAACGAGCTCAAGACCGGGGCGCACCTGCGGCGCCCGCAGGTCGAGGTGCTGCGCGGCAGGGAGATCCGCATCGAGGCCGACCGCGACCTCCCCTACGGCGCGGACGGCGAGGTGGACGCGGCCCTGCCGGTCACCGTACGGGTCCGGCCGGGCGCGCTGCACGTCCTCCGGTGAGGGGGTGGCGAGTGGAGTGCCGCAGGGTTCTCGGGGGGGGACCTGCGACACTCCCTCCCTTCCGGGCGGCGGCTGGAGGCGCCCACGCCCCGGCATCCGTCGCCTGCCCGGCCCCTGCCGCCGCACACGGGGCCGTACGGCTGACGCGGCGGCGCCGGGCCGCCGGGGCCGGCGCCGCCCCGCCTCGCCCCGGTGTGGCGAGACGTCAGTCCGGGCGGCCGGGAACCAGATTGACCCGCTCCCGGACCACCGGGTACCCCGCCTTGGTGAAGTTCGCGGCCATCGGGGTGTTGCCCTGGTCGGTGGCCCCGGCGATGAAAGCGGCCCCCCGCTCGGCCAGGAAGTGGGTGCACTCGGCCAGCAGGTCGTAGGCGTAGCCGCGCCCGCGGTGCTCCGGGAGCACGCCGATGAAGCCGACGCAGGGCCCGGCCGGGTTGTGCGCCGGGACGTGGAGGCCGGCCAGGTCACCGTCCGGGGCGTACGCCACCTGCCACCACTCGCGCGGCGACGGGCACCAGTGGAAGAAGTCCAGCTCCTCCTGCGCCGCTTGGTCGAGCCCGCCCTCCTCGACGGCCCGCAGCGCGTGGGCGTCCAGCGTCACCGCGTGGACGCGCCGCAGCGCCTCGAAGAACACGGCGTCGTCCGGCTCCGCCGCGAACGTCAGCCGCCCGGGGCGCTTCGGGAGGCCGCACTCGGGCGTCCAGCGGTACATGTACCGCTCGACCAGCACCTCGTAGCCGGCCGCCCGCGCGGCCCGCAGCCGGGCCTCGCCCGCGGCACGGGTGACCGGGTCCTCCCGCCAGCCGGCGGGCAGGTTGAGCTCCAGCTCGACCCGGTGGGGGGCGGTCCGCAACAGCGCGGAACCCGCGTCCTCCTCGCCCTCGGCGACGTCGAACCAGTTGATGTTCAGGGGGGTGCGGTCGTCGGGACCGCCCCACCAGGCACCCCGGGCGACCACACGGCCGTCACGGAGCGCGACCCGCTTCCACTCGGGACGGTGCGTGGTCCGGGCGTGCACGGTACGCGCGCCGAGCGGGTCGGGCAGGGTGTCGAAGAGATGGGCGTCGCTCGGACCGAGCGCGCGGATGACCGGATCGGTCATGGGAGTCGTCCTCCGGTACAGATGCGTACGGAGCGCTCCCGGTCAGATCGTGGACGCCGGGGAGACGGAACGGGAGCGCGGGGAACGTGACTGGTGCACGGCACTCGCCTCCTTCCGTCGTCGTGGGGCGTCGCCGCCCACCCTAGGTGCCCCGGTCCGGCCGCGTCCACGGGTTTGTGTGAGGCTGTTCCCCGCACCGTCCGAAGGGGGAACCACCATGCACACGCCGAGCCTGCCCGACGACCTGGAGGCCCCGGACCGCCTCTGGGCACGGGCCGTCACCTTCGCCCTGCTGGAAGAGGCGTGCGGCGACGGCCGGCCCGAGCACGTCCTCGACCGGCACGGACTGTGGTGCCACAGCACCGGCGCCTGCGGCTGGTGGCGGCTGACCCTGCTCGACGGCGGGCGGGCCGTCCTCGTCGGCCAGGACCCCGACGGCAGCCACACGCACATCGACGGCCGGCAGATCGACTTCCTGGCCGGCGGCCCCGACTGGCTGCCCTGGGAGCAGTTGCGCGAGGACGCCGAGGGCAACCTCCTCGGCTTCGCCTACTGGTGGGAGAACGGCGCCTGGCAGCGCATCCCCTATCCGGAGGAGCTCGACGAGGACGGCCTGGAGGGCGCCGCGCCCTGGGTCGGGTCCGAGGACGAGTTCGTGGTCCTCACGGCCGTCCTCGCGGACGCCGACGAGCTGACGGGGGACCAGCGGCGGGCACTGGACGGGGCCGTCACCCGGTTCCGCGAGCGCGCCGAGGCACGCACCGTCGACGCGGCCGCCGTGACCGACCTCCTCACCGCCGCAATGCCCGGCGGCGTACCGCCCGGGCGGCCGGAGGCGGCGCTGGACCTGGCCCGGCGGGCCGGACTGACCGGCGCCGCGAGCACCGGGGCCTGACCCGGGCCGGTCACCGGCCCGCCGGGGGAGGGGTGCCGTCGCGGACGGCCCCCTCGCCCTCGGCGTCGATGTGCGGCAGCACCCGGTCCAGCCACCCCGGCGCCCACCACGCCGACCGGCCGAGCAGCGTCATGGCGGCCGGCACGAGCAGCAGGCGCACGATCGTTGCGTCGATGAGCACACTCGCGGCCAGGCCCAGCCCCAGCATCTTGACCACGATGCTGTCGCTCAGGATGAAGGCGGCGAAGACGCTGACCATGATGAGCGCCGCGCAGGTGATGACCCGTGCCGTGATCTCCAGCGCGTGCGCGACGCTCGCCTTCGGGTCCCCGGTGCGCAGCCAGGCCTCGTGGACCCGGGACAGCAGGAAGATCTCGTAGTCCATGCTGAGTCCGAAGACGATGGCGAACATCATCATCGGGACGTAGCTCTCGATGGGCACCTCGCCCGAGACGCCCAGCGCGGGCCCGCCCCACCCCCACTGGAACACCGCCACCACCACGCCGTACGAGGCGCCGATCGACAGCACGTTGAGCACGGCCGCCTTGACCGCGACGAGCACCCCGCGGAAGACGACGAGGATCACCAGGAAGGCCAGGCCGACGACGACGGCGATGATCAGCGGCAGCCTCCTGGACACGATGTCCAGGAAGTCCACCTGGGCGGCGGTGGTCCCCGTCACGTACGTACGGGCGCCGGTCCCGCCGACCGCCTGCGGAAGGACGTCGTCCACGAGGTGGTTCACCAGGTCGGTCGTCCTCTCGTCCTGGGGGTCGGCGACGGAGTAGGCCGTCGCGATCAGCACGTCGCCGTCCTGGGTGGGCTTCAGAGGGGTGATCACCGCCGCGTCCGGCACGTCGGCCAGCGCGCTCGCGGCCTTCGAGGCCAGGGAGGACCGGTCGGCGGACGGCACGTCCGACTGGTCGATCACCAGCGTCAGCGGGCCGTTCGACCCCGGCCCGAAGGCCGAGGACATCAGGTCGAAGGCCCGCCGGTCGGTGAACGACTCCGGGTCCGCGCCGTCACCGATGTGCCCGAGCCGGATGAACAGCAGCGGCACCGCCAGCACCGCCAGCACCACGACCCCGGAGACCAGGAACCACCACGGCCGGCGCTCCACCCGCTGCGCGTACCGGTGCCAGGTTCCGTGTGCCGCCTGCCCCGGTCCGGTGTCCGTCTCGGCGATGGGCCGCCGGACGTGGAGCCGGTCGATCCACCGGCCGGCCAGGCCCAGGACCGCCGGTACCAGGGTGAGCGCCGCCAGGACGGCGGTGACCACCGTGACGGCCGCGGCGAGACCCAGCTTGCCGATGAAGTCGATCCCCGACACCCACAGCCCGGAGAGCGCGATGACCACCGTGCAGCCGGACACCAGCACCGCCTTGCCGCTGGTGGCCGCCGCCAGCCCGGCCGCCGTCACCGGGTCCCGCCCGTCCAAGAGGTTCTGCCGGTGGCGGGTGATCAGGAACAGCGCGTAGTCGATGCCCACGCCCAGGCCGATCATCGTGGCCAGCGTGGGCGAGACGGTGGCGAACGTGAACGCCGCGGCCAGCAGCCCCAGCAGGGCGATCCCGCAGATCACCGCGATCAGCGCGGTCAGCAGCGGTGCCACCGCCGCCACCACGCTGCCGAACCCGATCAGCAGCACCAGGATCGCCACCCCGAAGCCGATGGCCTCGCTGGTCCGGTCGTCCGGTTCGGGCCGTGCCAGCTCGCCCAGCGGGCCGCCGTACTCCACCTCCACGCCCGCCGACCGCAACGGCTGGACCGCCGTGTCCACGCCGCCGAGGTAGGACGAACCGAGCGTGGAGGGCTGGACGTCGAACCGTACGGTGATGTAAGCCGTCTTCCCGTCCGAGGACAACGGGCCGACGTCGGTGGCGCCCTGCGCGGGTGGTGGTGTCCCGGGCGGCGGCAACGGGTTCTGCGCGCTGAGGACGTGCGGCAGCTTCTGGAGGCCGCTCACCGCCGTGCCGATCTGCCCGGAGAAGTCGGTCAGCGGCTTCCCGGCGTCGTGCAGCACGACCTGGGCGCTGTATCCGCCGGCCGCCGGCTCGTGCGCCTGGAGCACGTCGAGGCCGTCCTGCGACTGGGACCCCGGCAGGGCGAAGTTGTCCGAGTAGTCGCCCCCGTACGTCCGGTCCAGCACCTGGAGGCCCACCAGAGCCGCCAGCCACAGCACGACGACGGTCACGCAGTGGCGGGCGCACCAGCCCCCGACCTGCCGGAGGATGCCCTTCCGCGACGAGGCCACGCGCCCTCCCGGACTGCCTGCCCGGCGGTGGGGCGCGGGCGCGACGACGCACGGCACCCGGCGGCGGATGACGCACCTGTTGACGCCATTCAAGGACGACGGGCACCGGGTGGCACCTCCCGCGCCGCCCGAAGGGTGAACCCGCGCCGGCCCGAAGCCCGTCCGCGTCCCGTACCACCGCCCTACCGCCGCCATGCTCCCGCGGGGCGTCCGCCCGCGCCGCACCGCGTGCACGGCCGTGCGCCCGGACGTAGCGTGGGGTGACGGGCGAGCTCGCGAAGGGACCGCCATGCGCCGCTACCCACCGATCGCCGACCACGGGCTCGTCGGCGACCTGCGGACGGCCGCCCTCATCTCGTCGGACGGGGTCCTCGACTGGTTCTGCGCGCCCCGCTTCGACTCGCCCAGCCTGTTCGCCGCCCTGCTCGACCACGACCGGGGCGGCCACTTCGCCATCACCCCGCGGGCCGACGGGGCGACGACACGTCAGCTCTACCTCGCCGACACCGCCGTCCTGGTCACCCGGTTCATGACGGAGGAGGGCGTCGGCGAGGTCGTCGACTTCATGCCGCCGGCCGGGACCGGCCCCGGCGACCGGCAACGGATCGTCAGGATCCTGCGCGTCACCCGCGGCGAGGTCCGCTTCCGGCTGGAGTGCCGGCCCCGGTTCGACTACGGACGGGCCCCGCACCGCCTCGACCTCGACCACGACACCGCCCGCTTCACCGGCCCGGACACCACCGTCTTCCTGCACCTCGGCGGCGAGGCGGCCCAGCCCCCGCGGCTGCTGCGCGACCCGCGCGGCCACGGGGACGTCCGGGCGGAGCTGACCCTGCGCCAGGGGCAGCGGGCGGCGGCCGTACTGACCGTCTGCCCCGGCACCGACCCGCCGCCGCCCCCGCGGCCGACCGCGGACACCGTCCGGGAGGCGTTCGGCGCCACGTACGACCACTGGCACCGCTGGGTGCGCCGCAGCCGGTACCGGGGCCGCTGGCAGCAGGTCGTCAACCGGTCCGCGATCACCCTCAAGCTGATGACGTACGCCCCCACCGGCGCGCCCGTGGCCGCCGTCACCGCGGGCCTGCCCGAACGCCTCGGCGGCGAGCGCAACTGGGATTACCGCTACACCTGGGTGCGCGACGCGTCCCTGTCCGTGAAGGCGCTGCTGGACCTCGGGTACGAGGAGGAGGCGGACGCCTTCCGGCGCTGGCTGGGCGCCCGCGTGGCGGCGGGCGCGACGGTGACCGGGGAGCCGCTTCAGATCATGTACCGGGTGGACGGCGACCCGGAGCTGGGCGAGGAGGTCCTCGGTCACCTGGCGGGCTACCGGGGGTCCGCCCCGGTACGGGTCGGCAACGACGCGGCCGGCCAGCTCCAGCTCGACATCTACGGCGAGGTCGCCTTCGCGCTGAGCCACGCCCACGACGCGGCCCAGCTCGCCGGATACGACGGCTGGCGCGGCCTCGCCGCCCTCCTGGACTGGCTGGCCCGCACCTGGGACCGGCCCGACCAGGGCATCTGGGAGACCCGGGGCGGCCGCCACCACTTCACCTTCAGCCGCGTGATGTGCTGGACGGCCTTCGACCGGGGCATCCGGCTGGCCCGCGACCTGGCCCGCCCCGCCGACGTCGCCGGCTGGACCGCCGCGCGGGACGCCGTCTTCGAGCAGGTCATGGAACGCGGCTGGAGCGCCCGGCGCCGGGCGTTCGTCCAGCACTACGACACCGAGGTGCTGGACGCCTCCCTGCTGCTGATGCCGGTGGTGGGCTTCCTCTCCCCGAAGGACCGCCGCTGGCTGTCGACCCTGGACGCCATGGAGGCCGAGCTGGTCTCCGACAGCCTGGTCCACCGCTACGACCCGCTCGCCTCACCGGACGGGCTGCGCGGTGACGAGGGCACCTTCTCCCTGTGCAGCTTCCTGTACGCCGGGGCCCTCGCCCGCGCGGGCCGGCTCGGCATGGCGCGGTACGCGTTCGACAAGATGCTGACCTACGCCAACCACGTCGGGCTGTTCGCCGAGGAGATCGGGCCGAGCGGCGAGCAACTGGGCAACTTCCCGCAGGCCTTCACGCACGTGGCGCTCATCATGGCGGCCCTCGCCCTCGACGAGGAGCTGGACCGCGCCGGCGACTGAACCCGGCCGGCCGGCGAGGGAAGCGGCGGCCACGGAACCGCGCCCCGCCGGCGGAACCGCGCCCCGCCGGCGGAAGGGTGCCCCGGACTGCGCCGTACGGGCGACGGCGGTGGTGACCCGGGCGGCGCGGCGGTCGTTGGCCGGGCATGTCACGCGCCGCGCAGCACACCCTCGTCCTGCTCGCCCTCACCGGTGCCGCCCTCGCCGTCCCCGGCACCGCCCACGCCGACTCGCTCAACGAGGGACTCGTCGACCGGGTCCACGTCGGCGTCGACGGCAAGGCCGGACAGCACGTGGTGGACGAGGCCGTCCACACGCTGGACGCCGTGCAGTCCAAGGCGTCGATCCGGCCGGGCGGCCACGGCCGCTGAGGTCAGGCGAACACCACGCACGCGGCGGCCGGCACCTCCACCGCGCCGCCGCGCCGCGGCTCACCGCTCTCCGTGTCCACGTCGAACCAGGTGACGTCGCCGGACCACTCGTTGGCGACGTACAGCCGCCCGCCCGGGCCGGCCACCAGATCGCGCGGCCACACCCCACCGCAGTCCACCGCGCCGGCCGGCCGCGGCTTCCCCGGCCCGTCGGCCAGCGAGAACGTCAGGATCCGGTTGCTGCCGCGCACCGCGGCCCGGACGAAACGGCCGTCGGGGGAGACGGCGACCACCGAGGGGTACACCCGCTCCCCGGCGGGCACGCCCTCCGGGTCGACCGCCACCTCCGCGAGCGGCTCCAGGCGCCCGGCCGCCCCGTCCCAGCGGCAGACGGTCATCTGCGGCTCCAGCTCGTGCAGCACGTACACCTCCTCGCCGTCCGGGTGGAACGCGAGGTGACGCGGCCCGGACCCGGCCCGGAGCACCGTCTCCGTGTGCACCCGGAGCTCCCCCGACGGGCCGGGCGCGCACACCCGCACCGCGTCGGTGCCCAGGTCCACGCCCAGCACCCACCGCCCGCCGGGGGCGGGGAGCACCTGGTGGGCGTGCGGCCCGCGCTGCCGCTCGGGGTCGGGGCCCGCACCGTGGTGCGCCAGTACGGCCGGGGGCCCCGTGACGCTCCCGTCCGGGCCCACCGCGAGGCCGCTGACGCTCCCCGAGCCGTAGTTGGCGGTGAACAGCCGGCCACCGGCCACGGCGAGGTGGGTGGGGCCGGCGCCCGCCACCTGGACCGGGGGGCCCAGCGGGGTCAGGCTCCCGTCGGCCCCGGCGCGAAAGGCCGTGACGGTGCCCGGATCCGTGTCGGCCACCGCGTACAGCGTCCTCGTCTCCGGGGCGAACGCGAGGGACGAGGGGTTGACGACGGTGGCGACGCTCGTGTGCGGGGTGAGCGCCCCGGTCGCCGGGTCGACGGCCGCGACCGTGATGCCGCGGCCGCCCCCGGAGGTGAACGAGCCGATGTATGCCCAGTGCACGCCGATGCCCTCTTTCCTGCCGTTGCCGACGACGACTGGCTGGGCACTGTAGGCGCGGGCGCGGGGGTCAGCGGCCGTACACGCCGACCTCGCGCAGCGAGTAGCCCCATCCGGTCCCGCGCGCGAGGCCCGTCAGCCGGACGTGCCGGGCCGGCACGGGGGTGAACCGCGCGGTGTCCAGGCCGCCGTCACCGGTGGTGGTGGACAGGACGGTCCGCCAGTCCGCCCCGTCGGCGGACACCTCGATCCGGTACGCCTTGGCGTACGCGCGCTCCCAGTCGAGGGTGACCCGCCCGACCGTGCGCGTGGCGCCCAGGTCGACCGCCAGCCACTGGGGGTCGCGCCAGTCGCTCGCCCAGCGGGTGCGCGGGTCGCCGTCCACCGCACGGGCCGGCGCGTAGCTGGTGAAGGGGTTCCACTCGGCGCTGCTCGCCGAGGCCGCGGCCCCGGCGGCCAGGTTCTCGTCCGGGCGGTGGCGCTCGGAGGCGCCCCAGGTGGTGAGGTAGGACTCGGCCCCGCGGAACAGGTCGTCGACGACGTCCTGGCCGCCCACGCTCCGGATGTCCTCCAGCCAGTCCGGCACCAGTCCGTAGTGGGCGGCGCCGTCGGTGTTGAGGTCCCAGGTGCGTTCACCGGTGGTCTGCCGGTCGAGGAGCGAGCCCCCGTCGGCGCTGCGGAACGGGTAGCGCACCGGGTGGGGGGCGTCGGCGCCCCGGGGGCCCGGCCAGCCGCCGACGCCGTTCATGTCGGTGCCGTAGCCGTAGCCCACGCCGTACTTCTCGCGCAGGGCGTCGGTGCGCCGGGCCTCGGCGGTGAAGCCCTCGGCGCCGTGCATGTACTGGGCGATGAAGCCGCCGAGGCGGTAGACCCGCTCCGTCCAGTCCGAGTCCATCCAGCTGTGCGAGGAGATCACGCCGGGGTACGACTCGGCCTCCAGGACGTCCAGGACGCGGCCCGCCGCCTTGACGCTCATGTGGTCGATCTCGACCATCATTCCCCGCCGCGCCATGCCCCGCAGCGCGTACTCGCCGAGCGCGCTCAGCCCCCGGGTGTTGCAGCGCGCGCCGGCGGCGTACGAGGGGACCGCCACCCCGGGCGGCAGCTTGCTCTCCGCCCCGGGCGCCGCGGCGAGGCCGATGGGGTTGTCGGCTTGCGGGCCGGCGCACTTCTCGGTCTTCCAGAACGTGCCCGTCGACAGGAACTGGCCCACGTTGATGGCCGTGCCGAGGGTGCCCTCGTCGAACCTGACGCCGCACAGGGCGTTGTCGAACTTGTGGCACAGGAACATGCTGCGGACACCGAGCGCGTGCAGTTCGTCGAGGCCCCGGTCGATGTCGTCCCTGCCGCACTGCGGCACGTCGAGGATCTGCTTGCAGCCGAACGGCTCCGAGGTCTCCACGCCCAGTACCACGGCCAGTTTGCCCCGCTCGATCACCTCCCGGGCCTGTGCCGAGTCGGTGACGATCCGGAACCACCCCTTCTCGGGGCCGCCGTACATCCGGTCGACGAAGGCCTGCATCTCGTACGTCTTGCGGGCCTGGAGGCGGATGGAGGTCATCTCGTCGCAGCCGCGGTCCTTGAAGAAGTAGACCGAGCAGATCACGCCGTTGGTGACCAGGTCGTTGACGAGGACGCGCTGGCCGCCGCGCCAGGCGCGCTCCACCCAGGCGTAGTAGTTCTGCTGGTGGGTGAGGGAGTCGTGGGCGGGCCAGTCCTTGAACGTCGGCCAGCCGTGGGGGTCGTGTTTGCCGTCGCCGCCCTTGGTGATGAAGTCGAAGACGGCGAGGGAGCCGTCGGGGTAGTGCTCGGGGCAGTCCTTGAGCGCGTCGGCGACCCCGAGCTCCGAGAAGGGCTTGCCGCAGATCAGCCGGCCGCCGAAGGCCTCGTTGGACATCAGGTGGTCGTGCGCGTCGACGAAGCCGCGCACCCGCCCCTGGGCGTCGGTGCCCCTGAACGGTTCGCCGGTGACGCCCACCCGGGAGTCGGGGGCGGGCCGGGCGACCGGATCCCACCACCCGGAGGCGGGGGAGGCGCCGGCCACGGCGGGCGCGGGCCCGAGGGCCACCAGTGTGAGGAGCAGGGAGAGGGCCGCGAGGACCTTCACCCTGCCGTGCGAGCGTAGCGACGAGGTCATCACCCGTGTCCTGTCCCGGCCGGAGGGGCACCGCCGGACGCCGGGACGGGGGGCCGTCCGGCGGCCGCGGCACTGGTCATGTGCTTGTCATGTCCTCATAAAGCGTGGAAGAGGATCGCCGCTGCGGCCCGGGCAGTCAAGACATCCGGCGCCGCCGCTCGGGCAGGCGCGCCACGGAGGACGCGGCGTAGGGTCGCCCCATGGTGCACGTACTGAGCAGCAGGGTCCTGCTGCGGCCCCGCGATCCGCACGCCTCCCGCGTCTTCTACGGCGAGACCCTGGGCCTGGCCGTCTACCGCGAGTTCGGTACCGGACCGGAGCGCGGGACCGTCTACTTCCTGGGCGGCGGGTACCTGGAGGTGTCCGGCCGGTCGGACGAGCCGCCGACCGGCACGCTGCGCCTGTGGATGCAGGTCGCCGACTGCGCCGCCGCCCACGAGGAGCTGACCGGGCGGGGGGTGACGGTGCTGCGGGAACCGGTGCGGGAGCCCTGGGGCCTGATCGAGATGTGGATCGCCGACCCGGACGGCCACCGCATCGTGCTGACCGAGGTGCCCGCCGATCACCCGCTGCGCTACCGGCCCTGACGTGCCGTTCGCACCAGTGGCCGACCCCCGTGGCGGTCACTGGTGCGAACGGCGGTTCAGGTGCGTCAGAAGGTGCAGGTGGAGACGTCCTTCAGCCACGCGGGGCCCTGGATGTAGATGTTGGTGACCCAGGCCTTGTAGTCGGGCAGGTAGGACCAGGCGTCGTTGGTGTAGCCGTCGGAAGTGACCTTCTCGGCGTGCTTCTGGCACTGGACGCGGATGGTCGTCGGACCGGGAAAGGCGTACACCCGGGCGGCCTTCGTCGACGGCTCCGCCTTGGTCCAGACGCCGGTGCCCCAGGTCCGGAACAGGGGGCCGGACACCGGACCGGTGTCGACCCGGACGGCACCGAAGTAGCCGCCGGTCAGCCGGACGTCGCTGACCATCAGCTTGGTGCCGGACTGCCGCGCCTCCACCATCTTGCCGGCACCCAGGTAGATGGCGATGTGGTGCAGGTCCCGGGACGTGCCCCAGACCAGCAGGTCACCCGGCAGCAGCGGGGCCAGGCCCTGGGCGGCGGTGAAACGCTCCGCGGCCCGGTGCGTGTAGAACTGGGCACTGGCGTCCCCGTTGAGCGGGTCCGACCCGGTGGCCTCGGCGTAGGCGTGGCGGACCAGACCGGAGCAGTCGAAGCCGAGCCGCTCCGGGTCGTGTTCGCTGGCCGGGTCGGTCGGGTCCACCTGACCGTACGTCGGACCGGGCCGCGGGCCGTGCCCGCCGCCCCACGTGTACCAGACGCCCGCGGCGACCTGCGCGCAGGCCGCGGCGACGGCCCGCTCGGCCGCCGCGGAGGCCCCCGGCGCCCGGACGCCGCACGTGTCGTCGGCCGCCGCCGACGCGGACCCGGGCGCCCAGAGGAACAGGGCGACCAAGGCGAGGAGTGTGCCGATGAGACCGGAGCGGCGAAGCATGCGAAACCCCTGTTCCGTGTGGACGTGCTGCCGGACAGCAGCCTGACGGGCGTGGCCCGGGCCCGTCGACACTTCCGCGTCGCCCACCCGGACGGGCAACGGGAAACACCCGGGAAACCCCCGGTGACCAGGTGTCAGCCGTCGGCGCACGCCGTGCCGGAGGCCACCGGCAGACCGGACGCCGACGGCTCCCGGCCCCCGGGACCGGCGCGCTGCCGCACCCGGCAGACCTCCGCCAGCCGGGCACCCACGTCCGGACTCCACAGCCTGACCGTGCCGTCGTTGCTGCTGCTGGCGAGCGTCCGCCCGTCGGGGGAGAAGACGACGCCCCACACCGCGTTCGTATGACCCGTCAGCGCCGCCCACAGCCGGCGCGTGCCGACGTCCCACAGCCGCACCGTGCGGTCGTTGCCGCTGCTGGCCAGCGTCCGCCCGTCGGGGGAGAAGGCGATGCCCCGCGCGGAACCGGTGTGACCGGTCAGCGCCCCCACCGGGCGCCGCAGCCGGGGGTCCCACAGCCGCACCGTCCCGTCGTTGCCGCTGCTCGCCAGCAACCCCCCGTCCGGGGCGAACGCCACACCGCGCACCGCGCCCGTGTGCCCGGTGAGCGCGGCCAGCGGCCGGCGCGTGCCGACGTCCCACAGCCGCACCGCCAGGTCGTCACCGGCGCTCGCCAGAGTGCGCCCGTCGGGGCTGAACACCACGTCGTTGACGAAGTCCGTGTGGCCGGCCAGCGCGGTCAGGTGGCGGCGCGTGGCCACGTCCCACAACCGCACCGCACGGTCGGAGCCGGCCGACGCCAGGGTCCGCCCGTCCGGGGCGAAGACCACCGAGAACACGTCCCCGTGCGTCCCGGTGAGCGCGCCCAGCGGGCGGCGCCCGGCCACGTCCCACAACCGGACCGTGCCGTCGGAGCCGGCCGACGCCAGGGTCCGCCCGTCGGGCGAGAAGTCCACCGAGTACACCGATTCACGGTGCCCGGTGAGCGTCGCGGGCGGCCGGCGCCCCGTCACGTCCCACAGCCGCACCGTGTGATCGGCGCCGGCGGCGGCCAGCAGCTTCCCGTCCGGGCTGTAGGCGGCCCGGAGGACCTCGGTGAACGGGTGCGACGTCAGCACCGGACCGCGCAGGTCCCACAGCACCACGGTCTGGTCGAACCCGGCCGTGGCCAGCACCGCGCCGCGCGGGTCCACGGCCACCCCGAGCACATAGTCCGTGTGCCCCGTCAGCGTCGCGGTCGGCCGGCCGCCGCGCACGTCCCACAGCCGGGTCGTGCCGTCGCCGCCCGCGCTGACCACCCTCGTGCCGTCCGGGGTGTACGCGACCGCGTTGACGTCGTCGTCGTGCCCGGTCAGAGTCTTCACGGCACGGTGCGAGCGGGTGTCCCACAGCCGCACCGTCCGGTCCATGCCCCCGGTGGCGACCGTCCCCCCGTCGGGCGCGAACGCGGCTCCCAGCACCTCGTCGGTGTGCTCCCCGAGGACGGCGGGCGGCCGGTCGCCGGCGGTGTCCCACAGCCGTACGGTCCGGTCCGAGCCGGCCGACACGAGCGTCCGCCCGTCCGGGGCGTACGCCAGCGCGTTGACGCGCCCCCGATGGCCCCGCAGCGTCCCCGCCGCCCGGGGCCGGGCGCCACCGACGTCCCACAGTCCGACCGTGCCGTCGGCGCCCGCGACGGCCAGCGTCCGCCCGCGCGGGGCGAAGGCCACCGCCCGGGCCCCTGCCGTGCGCGCGGGCAGCGCGCCCGCCGGCACCGGCCGGTCCGCCGCCGTGTCCCACAGCCGCACCGGCCCGTCCGTGGACGTCACCGCGAGCACCCGCCCGTCCGGGCCGAAGGCGACCGAGCGCACCCGCCCGGGGACCGGCAGCGCCGCACCGGTCCAGCGGTCGGCCACCCGCCACAGCCGCACCGTCCCGTCCGAACTCGCCGACGCCAGCAGCCGGCCGCCCGGCGCGAACGCCACGGCGTTCACCGGCCCGTCGTGCCCGCGCAGCCGGCCGGAGAAGGGCTGCGCCTGGGTGCTCAGCAGCGCCCCCCGCGCCTCGGTCGTGGGCGCCGTACGGTAGGCCTCCTCGGCGAGCAGCATGGACGCCTCCGGCTGACCGGCGGCCAGCGACGTGGACCGCGCGGCCAGCGCCTGCGAACGGGCGGCCCGCTCCTGGTCCAGCGCGCCCGCGCGCTGCTGGTACGCCACGCCCCCGGCCGTCAGGGCCACGGCCAGCAGGACCACGAGCGTGGCCAGCATCCGCTGCTGCCACCGGACCTGACGCCGTGCCTGCTCGGCCCGCGCGTCCTCCTCGGCCCGGCTGGCCCGGAGGAAGGCGGCCTCCCGCGGGCCGAGCCGGCCGATGCCTTCCCACTCCTGTGCCCAGGCCCGCACCGTGTCCAGCCGGGTCCCCCGGTACAGGGCGGACGGGTCGCGTCCCTCGCGCTCCCAGTCCTCCGCCGCGTGGGTGAGCTGCTGGTGCGCCAGCAGCCCCGCCCGGTCGGCGTGGATCCAGCCGCGCAGCCGGGGCCAGGCGTGCAGCAGCGCCTCGTGGGTGATCTCCACGGTGTCGCAGTCCACGGTGATCAGCCGGGCCCGTACGAACGCGTCCAGCGCGGCCGCCGCCCCGTCCGCGTCCGTCAGCTGCTCCAGCAGGGCCGTCCGGCTCGTGCGGCGCCGGGTCGCCCCGGTGCCGTCCTCCACATGGACCAGCCGCACCAGGATCCGGCGGATGGTCCTCTGCTCGGCCGGGTAGAGGCGGGCGAACACGTCCTCCGCCGTACGGGCGATCGCCCCCTGGATGCCGCCGGTGTCCTCGTAACCGGCCACCGTCAGCGTGCCGTCCTCACGCCGCTGCCACGTGGCCATGAGCGCGTGCGACACCAGGGGCAGGGCACCGGACGGCGCGTGTTCCGCCGCCCGGCCCGGCTCGCCGGCGCCCGCCTCGCGCAGTCCGGCGTCCCGCAGCAGCAGGGGGACCAGGCCCCGTTCGAGCGTGACGCCGGCGAGCCCGGCCGGGCCGGTGATGGACTCGCGCAGCTCCGCCACCGACATCGGCGGCAGCACGAACAGACCGCCGGTGAACACCGGTGCGAGTTCCGGGAGTTCGAGGCAGTTGCCGGTGAAGTCGGCCCGCACCCCGATCACGACGGCCGCGGCGTCCTGGCCGGCCGCCTCGGGCGGGGACGCGGCGAGCGCGGTGAGCACCCGGACGAAGGCGCGCCGCTCGTCCTCGTCGGGGCAGAGGGTGAACAGTTCCTCGAACTGGTCGACGATCAGCACCGGCCGGACGGGTGGCGCCGGCCGGTCGCCGGGCTCCGGCGCGGACCGGCCGTCCGAGAGCCGCCGCACCGCGTCGAGCAGCGCCCCGGGCCGGTCGCGCAGCTCCCGCGTACTGACCCCGAGGTCGCTCCCCACGGCCTTTGCGGTGCGGTCGAGCAGCTCCTGGAGGGGCTGTGCGGTCGGCGTGCACAGCACCACGGGCCACTCGTCGGCACCCGGCATCGGGAAGCCGCCACCGCGCCGGAGGGCCGGTACGAGACCGGCGTTGAGCAGCGACGACTTCCCGGCGCCCGAGGGGGCGACCAGCAACACCGGGCCGGAACCGATCCGTTCGAAGACCCGCTCGACCAGCGCGGCCGTCGCCCGCTCCCGGCCGAAGAACCACCCCGCGTCCTCGGGGGTGAAGGCCGACAGCCCCCGGTAGGGGCAGGGTCCGTCCGGTGGTTCGCCCGGCGGGGGAGGGGGCGCGGGCCCCTCCCGTACCAGGCGCAGCAGCTCGCCCTCCGCCCGCAGGACCTGGTCGCACCGGCGTGCGACGTCGAAGGTGACCCGCTTGGCGCCCGTCTCGATCTTGCTGAGGTAGCCCTTGCTGTAGTGCGTCCGGCGAGCCAGATCGGCCAGCGACAGCCCGCGCTCCAGTCGCAGGTGTCTCAGCCGCGCGGAGAAGGGCGCCGCCGTGTCCCCGGGCGACTCGCGCGGACGGCCGGTTCCGCGCGGACGGCCGGTGTCGTGCGGACTCTCGGTCGCGTGCGGACTTTCGCTCTCGTGCGATCGGTCGGTTGCGTACGGACGGTCGGTCTTCCGTCCGCGGTCCGGATCCCCCAAAGCATCCCCCTGGCAAGGCGCGCCCGGATCGTGAGATGACAGGTGCCCAGGCTACAGCGGGGGTCCGACAACCGGCCAAGTCGTCGGGCCGGTGTGGCGGGAACAGGACTTCCGGAACCGCCGCGCGGGCGGTTCCGGAAGCTGTCCCTCGGGTGGGGAGGCCGGTGACTACGGCTGGAGGGTGATCGAGTTGATGGGCGTCATGTCCTTGTCGATGTACCAGCCGGCCGGCAGGTAGCCCTGGCAGCCGGTGCCGTTGTAGCCGGTGCAGGTCCGCACCGTGGCCCCGCCGGTCTGGTTGTTGTAGATGCGGTAGGTGCCGTACATGTTGCTGAGGTTGTGGGCCCCGTAGGTGTAGTAGGTGTGCGTGGGCCGGTCGTTGTTCCAGCCCGCACCCGGGTAGAGGCAGACGTACCCTGACGGGCACCCGTGGCTCGCGGCCGCCTCGGCCGCCTGGGCCTGGGTCGCGCCTACGGTGGTCATCGTCCCGACGGCCAGTGCGAGCGCCGCGACGGTCCGCATCATCTTGCGCATGTTTCCCCCTTGGTGGGTCGTGTGGAGCGCTGACGACTCCAGACTGTCCACGGGGTCCGCCCGGGTCGACGGGTTTCCTGTTGCCCGTCCGGCCGCCACCCGGGAAACAGCCCCTGACCAGCGCGTCCACCACCGCCCGGTCAACGGCTCCGGGGGTACGGCGGGCCCGCCGCACATGCGACCCGCCCGGGAGGAACGGCGGCCGCCCCGGTGGGTATGAGGCACGGCATGACTGAAGTGGTGCAAGCGGCTCTGTGGGGTGGAGTGGCGGGTTCGGCGCTCCTGCTGGGCGCGCTGGTGGGGTTCGCGGTGCCCGTGCCCCGGTGGCTGATCGCGTCGGTGATGGCGTTCGGGGCGGGCGTCCTGCTGTCCGCCGTGTCGTTCGAACTGGTGGAGGAGTCCTACGAACAGGGCGGTCTGGCGCCCGCGGCCGTGGGCACGGTCGCGGGCGCCGTCGCCTACACGGCCGGCAACCTGTGGCTGGCCCGGCGCGGCGGCCGCCACCGCAAACGGTCCGGGCACCGGCAGGCCCAGCCCTCGGAGGCGCAGGCCGGCGGCTCCGGCCTCGCCCTGGCCCTGGGCGCCCTGCTCGACGGCGTACCGGAGTCGGCGGCCATCGGGGTGAGCCTGCTCGACGGCGGGGCGGTGAGCACGGTGACGGTCGCCGCGGTGTTCCTCAGCAATGTGCCGGAGGGGCTGTCGAGTTCAGCGGGCATGAAGCGGGCGGGCCGCGGCAAGGGGTACGTCTTCGGGGTGTGGGGCGCGATCGCGGTGGCGAGCACCGTCTCGGCGGTGCTGGGCTACACGGTGGTCGGCGCCCTGCCGACGGCCGTGGTGGCCTCGGTGACGGCCGTGGCCGCCGGGGCGATCCTGGCGATGATCGCGGACACGATGATCCCGGAGGCGTTCGACGACGCGCACCTGGGCATCGGGCTGATCACCGTCTGCGGCTTCCTCGTCTCCTTCGCGCTCTCCCACGCGTGACGGAGGCGGCGCTCCGGGAGCCGTCAGCACGACGGGGAGCGGAACGTGGGGGAGGACCACTCGTCCTGGGCCGCCCAGTCGGGCATGCCGTGGGCCCGTTCCCGCAGTTCCCACGGGGCGCGGCGCTCCCAGGGCGACGCGGCGGCCCGGAAACCGGCGGGGAGGCCGGCGGGTAACCCCGGTAAGACGGTCAGTCCCGCGTCCGCCTCCCGGTCCGTCCAGTGATCGGTCCCGGATTCTTCGATCATCCGACTGCCCTCCTGGTGGTTCGGTGCCTGCTGAGCACCGTAGGGGCAGGGCGGCGGCAGCACATCCTCCGCGGTGCGTATACCTCACCGGTCCGGAGCCCGAGCCCGAGCCCGAGCCTGAGCCCGGTTCCGGTTCCCGCTCGCCGGAGCGGGCCGGTGGTGGCGCCCCGGCGGGCCGGCGGCCGGGCGGGTCAGGCCGTCGCGTCGGCGAGCAGGCGCGTCAGCGGTGCGGGGACGCGCTCCGGGTCCAGACGCGTCACGAGCAGCCGCGCGTACCGGGCCTTGCGGCCGCTGTGCGTGCCCATGAACCGGTGGAGCTGTCGCTCGACCGGCCGGTCCCGCTGCGCGGGCTGGTTGCGGAAGGTGCGGAAGGCGCGCAGCTCCCCCGCGGCGGCGATGACCTCACCCACCGCCTCGGCGCCCGACGCCCGTATCAGCTCGTCCTCCAGGTCGGCGTCGCACACGTGGAAACCGCACCGCTCCATGCCGGCACGGCCGAGGCCGCCGCCGAGACCGGCCCGCTCCAGCCCGCGCCGGAACCAGCGCTCCTCCGCCACGTCGCACAACCCGGCCAGACCGAGCCCCAGCCCCCGGGGCCCCACCACCTCCAGGAACCGGCCGATGCTCGTCACGCCACCGAGCGGGACGACCGGGAAGCCCTCCGCGTCCAGGTCCCGGCCCCGGCACGCGGCCAGGGCCTCCACCGCGACCCGGTCGCTGGGACCCTCGACCAGCAGGACCTTCTTCGGCCGGGCCCGCGCGGCCAGTTCGCGCGCCGCCACGGCCGCCGCCGGGGCGTCCTCGCCGCCCGCGGCCCAGGCGATCACCGCCGACCGGAAACGCTGTACGTCGTTCATCCGCGCCAGTCTGGCAAACCCGTACCGACCGCGTCGCCGCGTTTTTCCCGCCGCCGAGACCGGCGATTACACCGATGCCGCAGCCCCCGGGCCGCCGTGACAGTGGCACCCCCACCCGCCACGGCGATGCGGACCGGGCCGCTCCGGGCCGCAGCCGCCACGACAGAGAGGACGACTCCGTCGTGCAGCACGCACCCGCCGGCACCCCCCTCGGCGCCGCCCACCCCACCCAGCAGCCCGCCACCACCGCCTCCGCCGCGCGCCGGCGCCGCCACCGGCCGTTCACGGCGGCCCTGGTGGCGTTCCTGGCCGTCACCGGCCTCAGCAGCGCCATGACCACCGGCGCCCAGGCCGCGGACAACCCCTACGAGCGGGGCCCCGCTCCCAGCACCGCGAGCATCGAGGCCCTCCGCGGGCCCTACGCCGTCTCGCAGACCGGCGTCTCCTCGCTGAGCGTCACCGGCTTCGGCGGCGGCACCATCTACTACCCCACCACCACCGCGGACGGGACGTTCGGGGCGATCGCCATCTCCCCCGGCTTCACCGGCACCCAGTCGTCCATCGCCTGGCTGGGCCCGAGACTCGCCTCCCAGGGGTTCGTCGTCATGACGATCGACACCCTCAGCACCCTCGACCAGCCCGACAGCCGGGGCCGCCAACTGCTCGCCGCCCTCGACTACCTGACCCAGCGCAGCACGGTCAGAGGCCGGATCGACAGCACCCGGCTCGGCGTCATGGGGCACTCCATGGGCGGCGGCGGCACCCTGGAGGCCGCCAAGAGCCGGCCCTCCCTCCAGGCCGCGATCCCGCTCACCGGCTGGAACACCGACAAGACCTGGCCCGAACTGCGCACCCCGACCCTGGTCGTGGGCGCGGACGGCGACACGATCGCGCCCGTCGCCACGCACTCGGAGCCGTTCTACGAGTCGCTGCCCGGCACGCTCGACAAGGCGTACCTGGAGCTGAACAACGCGACCCACTTCACGCCCAACACCTCGGACACCACCATCGCGAAGTACAGCATCTCGTGGCTCAAGCGCTTCATCGACAATGACACCCGCTACGAGCAGTTCCTCTGCCCCCTCCCGCGCCCCAGCCTGACGATCGAGGAGTACCGCGGCACCTGTCCGCACACCTCCTGACCGCACCGCACACCTCCTGACCGCACCGCCCGGCCGGCGGCGACCGCACCCCGCGGCCGCCGCCGGCCCTGGTTGTGCACGCGCACAGAGTTGGCCCACCGCGCTTGGGGACGCGCCCACCGGAACCACCCCACGCGCATCGTCTCCGCAGGTCGACGCGGGTTCACCGGGTCGGTGAAGCCGGTGGACGCCAGGCTTCCGGCACTCGTTACGCGCAAGTAACGTGATCGGCGTGACCACGAAGACGACCGCTCGGACCGCTCCGCGCCTGCACGGCCGCGAGGCCGAACTGGACGCCGTCGCCGCCCTGTCGGAACGCCTGCGCTCCGGCCGGTCCGGCGTGCTGCTCGTGGCCGGTGGACCCGGCCTCGGGCGGACCGCCCTGCTGGACCGGGCGGCGGCCGGCGTCACCGACGGGACCGTCCTGCACACCCGAGCCGCGCCCGCCGAACGCCACCTCGCCCACAGCGGGCTGCACGCCCTGCTGAGCACCGCCCCCACCGCCGCCCCCCTATCGGGCGCTCCCGGCGACCCGGCACCCGCCCCGGCCGCCCCGTGCTCCGCCGCCCCCGCCCCATCGCCCGGCGGCATCCTGCACACCGGACTGCCGCCCACCGCCCTCCTCGACCTGCTGCGGTCCACCGCCGCCCGCCGGCCCCTCCTGGTCTGCGTCGACGACGCCCACCTGTGGGACCCGGCCTCACGCGCCGCCCTGGGCTTCGCCGCCCGGCGCGTCGACTCCGCGCCCGCCGTCGGCCTGCTGCTCTCGGTGGCCGCCCACCGGGCCACCGCACCCGACTTCGCCGGTCTGCCGCTGCTTCACCTCGGCCCGCTGACCGACCGGGCGGCCGGCGGCCTGCTGGACGACCTCACCGGCGGCGCCGCCGACCCCCTCGTACGCGAGGAACTGCTGCACGAGGCGGAGGGCAACCCGGCGCTCCTCACCGCTCTGGCCCGCCGGCTGTCCGCCGCACAGCTCTCCGGGCACGCCCCGCTGCCCCGGCCGCTCGCGGACGGCCCCGCCCTGACGGGCGTCGTGGGCGCCCGGCTGGCCGAACTGCCCGCGGCCACCCGCGACCTGCTGTTACTGGTGGCCGCCGCCCATGAGGGGCAACCGGACGGCGGGGGCGCCGACGCGGCCCTGGTGCTGCGCGCCGCGCACGCCGCCGGTCTCGACCCGGCCGCGCTGGACGCGGCCGAGGTGGCGGGCGTGGCCCGCGGCACCGGCGACCGCATCCGCTTCGACGACCCGCTGGTGCGCCGCGCCGTCCACCGGGGCGCCCCGCTCACCCGCCGCCGCGCGGCGCACACGCTCCTGGCCGCCGCCCTCGACGGCGAACGCCACCGGCTCGCCCGCCTGTCGCACCGCGCCCTGGCCGCCGACGGGCCCGCCCCCCGGCTCGCCGCCGAGCTCGCGGCCGCCGCGGCCGACCCCGACGCGCCCGCCGAACCCCACCAGCGGTCCCTGGCGTTCGCCCGCGCCGCCGGCCTCACCGGCACCGACGGCGACCGCGCCGCCCGGCTGACGGCCGCCGCCGAGTACGCCAGGCTCGGTGGCCGGCCGCGCCGGGCACGGGAGCTGCTGGCGGCGGCCCAGCGGGGCACGGCCGGCCACGACGACGCGGTGCGGGGCGGCGCCGAACTCGTGCGCGGCGCCCTCGCCCTGCGCGACGGCCCCGTGGGCGACGCCCACCAGGCCCTGCTCCTGGCGGCCGCCCTGCTCGACCGGCACGACCCGGCCGGCGCCCGCGACGCCCGGTTCGGCGCCATGGAGGCGGCCTGGGCGGCCGGTGACGTGCCGTCGTGCCTGGCCGCCCTCGGAACCGGACCGGCCGGTCCCGATCCGTACGACGAGGACTTCCGCGCCGGGATGGTCGCGGCGCTGGGCGGCCGGTTCGACGAGGCGCGCGGACCGCTGCGCCGCGCCCTCGACCGCACGGCGGACGACGCCGATCCGGCGCGGCTGATGCGCGCCGGGGCCGCGGCGCTCGTCCTCGGCGACATCACCGCCGCGTGCCGGGTCAACGCCCGCGCGCTGGCGGTCGCGCGGGCTCGCGGCATCACCACCCTGGTCCCGCAGGCCCTGGAACACCTCGCCTACGCCGAGCTGCGGGCCGGGCGGCACGCCCGCGCCCGCGCCCACGCCGAGGAGGGCCTGCGGGCCGCCCACCGCGCGGGCCAGCGCAACGTGGTGGCCCACCACCACGCCGTACTCGCCCTGGTCGCCTCCATCGAGGGCGACGGCCCGGCGCTCGCCGCGCACACCGGCGCCGTCCAGCAGGCCGCGGCTCCGCACGGGCTCACCCAGGCCGCCTCGCTCGCCGAATGGGCCCGCGCCCGCGCCGACCTGGCCCGTGGCCTGGCCCCGGAGGCCGCCGCCCGGCTGGGTCCCCTGGTGCGCCCCGGGCACCGGCGCGGCCACTTCGCCGTACGGATGCTCATGGCGCCGTGCTTCGTCGAGGCCACCGTGCTCGCGGGCCGGTGGGACGCCGACACCGGCACCGCGGTCGAGGAGTTCGCCCTCTGGACGGCCCTGGGCGCCGACCCGCAGGCGCCCGCGCAGCTCGCCCGCTGCCGCGCCCTGCTCGCCCCGGCGGCGGAGACCGAGGCGCTCTACGGGCACGCGCTCACCCGGCACGAACGGGCGGGCGGTGACTTCGAGCGCGCCCGCACCCTGCTGCTGTACGGCAAGTGGCTGCGGCGCCGACGGCGGCCCCGCGAGGCCCGGGGCCGGCTGCTGGACGCGCTCTGCGCCTTCGAGCGCTCCGGCGCCGCGGTGTGGGCCGAGCAGACCCGGGCGGAGCTGCGGGCGACCGGCGGGGCGTCCGCGCCCGGGACGGCCGGCCCGCTGGCGTGCCTCACCCCGCAGCAGCTCAGGATCGCCCGGTGCGTCGCCGAGGGGGCGACCAACCGGGAGGTGGCCGTGCGGCTGTCCATCAGCCCGCGCACCGTCGACCACCACCTGCGCAACGTCTTCGCGCTCCTCGGGGTCCGCTCCCGCGTCGAACTCTCCCGGCTGGTGGCCCGGGAGGAATCCGTTCCCACCGGCTGACCGCCCGTCCCTGCCGTCCCCGGGCCACGCGGACGATTTCCCGCCGGGGGAAGTGCCCCGATCCGGCGGAGTCCGGCGTGTGGGGCGGGCGTCTTCCGCCGACGGCCGTAGGTTGCAGTGCCGAGCACCGTGCCGACCACGGCCGTCGATTTCTACGGGAGGCGTATTCATGGGATTTTCCGACGTCGAGGGTCGCGGGCCCGCCGTCGCCGTGGTCGGTGCCGGATGCCGGCTCCCCGGGGACATCGCCGACCTGGCCGGACTGTGGAGCGCCCTGGACGACGGACGCGACCTCGTGGGCGAGGTCCCCGACGACCGTTTCGACGTACGGAGGTTCGTCGACCCGGCCGCGCCCCGGCCGGGGAAGTCGTACACGGCCGCGGGCGGATTCCTTTCCGACATCGCCGGGTTCGACGCCGCCTATTTCGGCATCTCACCCAGAGAAGCGGCGCAAATGGACCCCCAGCACCGGCTCTTGCTGGAATTGGCGGTCGAGGCCCTGGACGACGCCGGAATTCCCGCCTCTTCACTGGCCGGATCGGACACCGGCGTATTCATCGGAATGTCCGACCATTCCTACGGCACGCTCCAGCTCTCCCTCACCGACGACGTCGACCCCTACACCATGCTCGGCGCGGCGAGCGCGCTCGGGGCGAACCGCCTGTCGCACGTCCTCGATCTGCGCGGACCCAGCATGGCCATCGACACGGCCTGCTCCTCCTCGCTCGTCGCGCTCGACCGCGCCTGCCGCTTCCTCGCCGAGGGCGGCGGCCGCGCCGTCCTGGCCGGCGGCGTCAACATCCTGACCGGTCCGCTGTGTTACGTGGGCTTCGCCCAGGCCGCCATGCTGTCGAAGCGGGGGCGGTGCGCCGCCTTCTCCGCCCGGGCGGACGGCTTCGTACGCGCCGAGGGCGGGGGAGTGGTCGTCCTCAAGCGCCTGGCCGACGCCCTGGCCGACGGCGACCGCGTCCACGCCGTGATCCGCGGCTCCGGCACCAACTGCGACGGCCGGACCCAGGGCGTGGCCCTGCCCAGCGCGAGCGCGCAGGAGCGACTGCTGCGCACCGTCTACGGCGAGGCGGGCGTGGACCCGGACGACCTGGTGTACTTCGAGGCCCACGGCACGGGCACCCAGGCCGGTGACCCCGTCGAGGCCCGCGCCGTCGGCAACGCGCTGGGGCGGCGGCGCGGCGGCGGAGCGCTGCCGCTCGGCTCGGTCAAGTCGAACCTCGGGCACCTGGAACCCGCCTCCGGCGTGGCCGGACTGTTCAAGGCCCTGCTGGTGCTCCGCCACGGACACGTCCCCGCGTCCCTGCACGCCTCGCCGCTCCACCCGGACATCGACTTCGCGGGCCTCGGACTGGCCCCGGCCGTCGAGCCGCACCCGGTGACGGTGACCGAACGGTCCGCCGTGGGCGTCAACTCCTTCGGGTTCGGCGGTGCCAACGCCCACGTCGTGCTCACCCCGCCGCCCGCCCCCGCCCCGCTGCCCCGGCAGGCCACCCCCGCGGACGGCCGGCCGCTGCCGGTGCTCGTCTCGGCGCGGTCGGCACGGGCACTGCGCGAGGCGGCCGCCCGGGTCTCCGAACGCCTCGCCACCGCCGGGCCGGAGGAGTTCTACGACCTCGCCCGCACAAGCTGCCTGCGGCGGGACGCGCACCCCCACCGCGCCGTCGTGTTCGCGACCGGCGCCCCGGAGGCGGCGGCGCGGCTGACGCACCTGTTCGGGGGCGACGAGGGCCCGGAGGCCACGCCCCGGACGGCCGCCACCGGCCCGGCCGACTCGGCCGACTCGGCCGACTCGGCCGAAGCGGTCCGTTCGGCCGGCGCGGTCGGGGAGGCGACCGGGCCCGGCGGCGTGACGTTCGTCTTCTCCGGCAACGGCTCGCAGTGGCCCGGCATGGCCGCCGACCTGATGGCACGCGAGCCGGTCTTCCGGGCGGCCGTCGACGAGGCGGACACGGCCCTCGCCCCCCACCTCGGCTGGTCGGTGGCCAAACGGCTGGAGACGGGCGAGGCCCACCGGTGGGAACGCACCGAGATCGCCCAGCCGATGCTGTTCACCGTGCAGACCGCCCTGGTCGCCCTGCTCGCCGACCGCGGCGTGCGCCCCGCCGCCGTCATCGGGCACAGCGTCGGCGAAGTGGCCGCCGCCCACACCGCCGGGGCACTGGACCTGCCGTCCGCCGCCCGCGTGATCGCCGAGCGCAGCCGTGCCCAGGCCGCCACCACGGGCAGCGGGCGCATGGCCGCCGTGGGCCTGGGCGAGGCGGACGCCCTGGCGGCCATCGCCCCGTACGAGGGCCTCCTGGAGATCGCCGGGACCAACGGCGCCCGGGACGTCACCGTCGCCGGCGACCCCGACGCCCTCGCCGACCTCGGCGACCGGCTCGCCGCCCGCCAGGTCTTCTTCCGCGACCTGGACCTCGACCACGCCTTCCACAGCGCCGCCATGGACCCGCTGCGCGAACCCCTCGCGCACGCCCTCACCGGCCTCACCCCCACCGCCACCCGCCTGCCGATGATCTCCACCGTCACCGGCGCCCCCGTGCGGGGCGAGGAACTGACCGCCGACTACTGGTGGCGCAACGTCCGCGAACCCGTCCGCTTCGCGCGGGCGGTCGAGCACGCGCTCACCGACGGGCCCCGCGTCGTCCTGGAGGTCGGCCCCCATCCGGTGCTGCGCCCCTACGTGCGGCGCGCCACCGGTGCGCACGCCCCGGTCGCGTACGTCCCGACCCTGCACCGCGACTCCGACGGCGTGGCCGCCGTCGCCGACGCCCTGGCCGCGCTCGCCGCGGCCGGCGCCGGCGTCGACTGGAACCGCCACTTCCCGCACCCCGCCCGGCCCGCCGACCTCCCGGCCTACCCGTGGCAGCGCGAACGCCACTGGAACGGCACACCGGAGCAGTGGGTGCTGCGCACCGGCGGCGACGGCCGCGTCGACCACCCCCTGCTCGGCGAGCGGATCCCGGCACCGCAGCCCCTGTGGTCCGGCGCCGTCGATCCCGCCCTGGTCCCGTGGCTCGCCGGGCACCGCGTCTCCGGGACCGTCGTCATGCCCGCCACCGGGTACGTGGAGATGGCCCTGGCCGCCGGCCGGCGCACCGGAAGCAGCCCCGTCGAGGTGTCCCACCTCCGCATCGAACGCCCGCTCGCCGTGCCCTGGCCCGACCCCGGCCGGCTGCGGACCCAGGTGACGCTGACACCGGACGACGGCATCCTCACGATCACCAGCACCGACGCGCGCGCCGCCGAACCCCGCGCCCATGTACGGGCCCGGGTGCGCGCCCTGCTCGACCCGCGCCCCGAACCCCTGGACCCCACCGCCGTGCGCGACCGGTGCCGGCGCACCGTCACCGGCCCCGACCACTACCGGACCTGCGAGCGGGCCGGCCTGTCCTACGGGCCCGCCTTCCAGGTGCTGACCGAACTGCGGGTGGGACGCGGCGAGGTGCTCGCCGCCTACCGGCACGCCCCCGCCGGCGACGGGCGCGAGCCACGGGAGTACGAGGTCCACCCCGCCCTCCTGGACGGCGCCCTGCAAGCCGGGGCACCCCTGCTGTACGACGACCCGGCCGCCCGGTCGGCCCACCTGCCGTCCGCCGTCGGCGCCGTACGCGTCTGGCGCACCCCCGCCGCCACCGGCCTGGTGCACGTCCGCGAGCGGTCCCGCACCGCCACCGACGTCTGCTGGGACGTCACCGTCACGGACGACGACGGCACCGTCACCGTGGAGATGGAGGGCTGCCGCCTGCGCCGGCTCACCGAGGCCGACCCCGCGCCCCTCATGGTCCGCCGGACCGAGTTGCGCGCCGCCCCCCGGCCCGGCGACCCCGCGCCCTCGGCACCCCCGCCCACGCCGTCCGGCCTGGCCGCCGCGGCCGCCGAGCGGATCGCCGCGCTGCGCACCGCCTGGCGGGACATGCCGCACGACCGGTTCTCCACCCGGGCGAAGGAGGCCCTCGCCCACGTCTGGGCCGAGGTGCTGGACGGCTTCCTGCCCGGCCCGGGCACGGCCTTCGACACCCGGACGCTCATCCGCTGCGGCCTCCGGTCCAGGCACCGTTCGCTGGTGGACCTGATGCTCCCGGCGCTGGAGCGGCACGGTCTGCTCGCACCGCTCCCGGACGGACGGTGGTACCTGACCGACCGGGTCCGCCGGGGCGGGGAACTCCTGCGCGCCCTCGTCTCGGACCACCCGGCCTTCAGCGCGGAGGCCGCGCTCTGCGCCCGGCGGGCCCGGCACCTGGACGCGCTGCTCCGCGGCACCCGGGACCCCATGGAACTGGTGGCCGCCGACGCGATCGCCCTGGAACACGTCTACGACCTGTCGCCGGTGACCCGGTTCCACAACCGCATCGCCCAGACGCTGGTGCGCTCCCTGGTCGCCGCCTGGCCGGCCGACCGGCCGCTGCGGGTCCTGGAGGTCGGCGCCGGAACGGGTGGCACCACGGCCGCCCTGCTGCCGCTCCTCCCGCCGGAGCGCACCCACTACACGTACACGGACGTCTCCGCCGCCTTCCTCACCCGCGCCGAACACCGCTTCGCCGCCTACGACTTCCTCGACCACCGCACCCTCGACCTCGACACCGACCCCACCGCCCAGGGCTTCCCCGAAGGCGCGTACGACCTGGTCGTCTCCGCGCACGCCCTGCACACCACCACCGACCTGACCGCCGCGCTGCGCCGGGTCCGCGCCCTCCTGGCGCCGGGCGGGCTGCTGCTGGCGCTGGAGCCGCACGACCCGGAGGAGCTCAGCGGTCTCTTCGGCACCCTGGAGAGCTTCTGGCAGCGTGCGGACACGCACCTGCGGCCCCACTCCGTCCTCCTCGCCCGCGACCAGTGGCCGCCGCTGCTGGCCGAGTGCGGTTTCACCGACGTCGTCGTCACCGGCGACGACCGGCGCCCGACGGGCGAAAGCTGCTCCGTGCTCCTCGCCGCCGCCCCCACCGGCGACCCGGCCCCGCCCCCGCCCCCGGCCGCCCCGGGACCGGACACCGCCTGGGCCGTCGCCGTCGAGACCGACGAGGAGAGCGAGGCCGGCCGGGCGCTGGCCGACCGCCTCCGGGAGGCGACCGGAGCCTCGGCGGACGGCGCCTCAGCCTCCGGCCCGGCCGCCGCCGTCCTGACCGCCGCCGCCGGTTCCGCCCCGGAGACCCTCGCCGGGCTGCTGGCGTCCGGCGCCCGGGAGGTCACTCTCGTCCTGCTGTTCGCCGCACCGGAGACCGACCCCGTCCGGTTGACCGCCCAGGCCACCCGCCGGACGGCCCTCCTGCGCGACCTGGCCGGGGTCTGCCGGGACGGCCTGCCCGAGGACGTCACGCTGCGGCTGTGGCTCGTCACCCGGCCCAGCGGCCTCTTGCCCGCCCCCGAGAACCCCGCCTTCCCCGGCGACGCCGCCGTGTGGGGCACGGCCCGCACCCTCGCCAACGAGCAACCCCGGCTCGGCATCCGCCGGGTCAGCCTGGAGCGCGGCGACGACCTCGGGGCGGACGCCCGGCGACTGGTCGCCGAGCTGCTCGACCCCGGCGACGAGGACGAGATCGTGCTCACCCGGGGCGGCCGCTTCGTCCCGCGCGAGAGCCACGCCCGGCCCGGCCTCACCCGGTCCGCCGCACCGGCCGGGCCCTTCACCCTGCGCGTCTGCGACCCCGGCCTCGGCTACCGCCTCGGCTGGGAACGCGCCACTCCCGCACGGCCCGGCACCGGACAGGTCACCATCGCCGTGCGCGCCGCCGGGCTCAACTACCGCGACACGCTGACGGCCAACGGGCTGCTGCCCCCCGAAGCGGTCGAAGGCACCCCCACCGCCCTCGGCCCCGGGCTGGAGTGCGCCGGTGTCGTCACCGAGGTCGGCCGCGGCGTGACCCGGTGGGCCGTCGGGGACCGGGTGTACGGGCTCGCCCCCGCCGCGCTCGCCTCGCACACCGTCACCTCCGAGCGGTCTCTGGGCCGGGTGCCCGAGGGAATGGGCTTCGCGGAGGCCGCGACCCTCCCGGTCGTCCACGCCACCGTCCACCACGGTCTGCACCGCCTCGCCCGCCTCGCACCCGGCGAGACCGTCCTCGTCCACGGCGGCGCCGGCGGCATCGGCATCGCCACCCTCCAGTACGCCCGCGCCCACGGCGCCCGGCTGATCGCCACCGCGGGCACCGAGGCCAAGCGGGACTGGCTGCGCGCCCAGGGCGTCGCCCACGTCCTGGACTCCCGCGGCCTGGACTTCGCGCCCGAGGTGCGCCGCCTCACCGACGGCACCGGCGTCGACGTCGTGGTGAACTCCCTGGCCGGCGAGGCCCTCGCCCGGAGCTTGGAACTGCTGCGGCCCGGCGGGCGCTTCGTCGAACTCGGCAAGCGGGACATCCTGGAGGACAGGCCGCTGCCGATGCGCCCCTTCGACCGCAACATCGCCTTCTTCGGCGTCGACCTCAACACCCTGCCGCTGGACGCGCCCGGCAACGCCGGCCTCTTCGCCGAGGTGGCCGACCGGGTGGCGGCGGGCACCTACCGGCCGCTGCCCTACACCGCGTACCCGGCCGCGCGCGTCGAGGAGGCCTTCCGCCTCCTCCAGCACTCCCGCCACACCGGCAAGGTCGTCGTCACCTTCGACCCCCTGGACGAACCGGTCCCGGTCACCACCGGACCCGACGAACCGTGCCTCGACCCGTCCGGCACCTACCTGGTCACCGGCGGGCTCGGCGGCTTCGGCGCCGCGACCGCGAACCGGCTGGCCCGCCTGGGCGCCGGGCACCTGGCCCTGGTGAGCCGGCGCGGGGAGCGGGCCCCGGAGGCGGAAGCCGTCCTGGCGCGCCTGGCCGAACGGGGCGTACGGGCGACCGCGTACGCCGCCGACATCACCGACCCGGACGCCGTACGGCGCCTGTTGCGGGACGTCGACGCCACCGGCCACCCCCTGCGGGGCGTGGTGCACTGCGCCATGCACCTGGACGACGCGCCCCTGACCGAGCTCACCGACGAACGGACCGCCGCCGTCCTGGCACCCAAGACGACGGGCGGCGCCCTGCTGGACCGGCTCACCCGTGACCGGCCGCTCGACCTGTTCGTCGCCTACTCCTCCCTCACGGCCTCCGTCGGCAACGTCGGCCAGGCCCCCTACGCGGCCGGCAACGCCTACCTGGAGGCGCTCGCCCGCCACCGCGCGGCGGCCGGACTGCCCGCCACGACCCTCGCGTGGGGCGCGATCGCGGACACCGGGTACGTCGCCCGCCACGACCTGGAGCACGCCGTCGCGCGCCGCGGAATGGTGCCCGCCGTCCCGGACGAGGCGCTCACGGCGGCCGGCCCGTCGCTGGTCGCCGGCACCGCCGTCGCCGGCGTCGAGCGGTGCGAGTGGGGGCGCGTCAAGGGGCTGCTCCCCCTGCTGGGCGGCGCCCGCTTCCGGGCCCTCGTACCGGACGCCACGGACGACGGCGACCACGCGCGGGCCGACCTGCCGGCGCAACTGGCCCACATGGCGCCCCAGGAGGCCGAGGCCGCCATCACCGCGGCCCTCGTCACCCTGCTGGCGGGCGTACTGCACATGAGCGGCGACGGCATCGACCCGAGCCGCCGGCTGGAGGACTACGGAATGGACTCCCTCATGGGCGCCGAACTCCTCGTCGCCGTCCGCAACCGCTTCGACCTGGCCGTCTCACCCGCCGAACTGATGGGCAACGGCCTGACCCTCGCCGACATCGCCCGCCTCGTCCACCAACGGCTCACCGCCCGCCCCGCCACCCCCGCCCCGGCCACCACCCGCTGACCATCCGTCCCGTCCCCCCCGGGGCCCGGAGACCCGGGCGCCGGGGGAGCGGACCCCCCGTCCGGGGAGTCAGCCCATGGACGGGGTCAGGACCACGAAGTCCGCGCCCGCCGGGTCGACGCAGACGGCGAGGCGGCCGACGCCCTCGGCGTCCTCGGGGCCCATCTGCACCGTGCCGCCCTTCTCCCTGACCTTCGCGATCGTCGCGTCGCAGTCGGCGGAGCCGAAGACCGGGTGCCAGTAGGGGCGGCCGCCGGTCAGGGTGAGCGCGTCGGCGGGGAGCTGCATCAGACCGCCGTGCATGCGCTCGGGAGGCAGCCCGGACGGCGTGATCAGCGAGTACGTCCCGCCGCCGCCCGGCAGGTCCATGTCCTGGGTCTGCCAGCCGAACAGGCTGCCGTAGAACTCCTTCGCGGCCGCCGCGTCGGTCGTGTACAGCTCCGTCCAGCCGAGGCTGCCCGGCCCGTCCACCACGTCCACGCCCTTGGTGCCGCCCGGCTGCCAGACCGCGAACTGGCCACCTTGCGGGTCGGTGTACTGGGCCATCCGGCCCTCACCGCCGGCGTCCATCGGGGCGACCCGGACCGTGCCGCCCGACCGTCGCACGGCCTCGGTGGTGGCGTCCGCGTCGGGCGTGCTGAAGTAGATCATCCAGGCGGAACGGGCGCCCTCCTCGGTGAGCTTCCCGAGTCCGGCGACCGTCTTGCCGTCCAGCCGGAAGGAGCCGTAGTCCCCCTCCTCGGCGCTGAACGGCAGGAACTCCCAGCCGAACACCGAACCGTAGAAATCCGCCGCTGCCGGGACGTCGGGCGCCCCCAGGTCGAGCCAGCAGGGGGAGCCGGGTGCGAAGTCAGTGGTGATCACGGCGCATGCCTCGTTTCGCGGGTCTCACGGAAGTCGCGTACGGCACGAGCCTGGCACCCGCCACCGGCATCCGCCCTCCGGGAGGGACGAACCGGTGAAGCGGCGGACCGGCCGCCGGACCGGCCGCGGGGCCCGGCGGCCGGGGCTCAGAAGCCGTGCGGGTGCCGGAACAGGCGCCCAGGGTCGTACGTCGCCTTCACCTTCGCCAGCCGGCCGGCGTTGCCGCCGTAGTAGGCGCGGCGCCAGTCCCGCAACGCCGGGTCCGTGTAGTTCTGGTACGCCTGCCCGCTCGCCCACGGCCGCATCACGTCGTACGTGCCGTCCAGCCACGCCCGGTGGCGGGCCACCGTCGCGGCCGGGGCACGGTCCGGCCAGGAGACGATGTACTGGGCGAGGAAGAGCGCGTCACGGTGGACGAACGCGGTGTCGGCCGCCCGTACCCGGTTCACCGCGCCGCCCATCGCGTCCAGCGCGATGCTGCCCGACCCGCCGCCGCTCAGCCGCGCCAGGCCCTCCACGCGGGAGATCAGCGCCTTGATCCCGGCGGCGGGGACGGGGCGCGTGTAGAAGTCGGAGCGCGCGGTGTACGACTCGCGGGCCACCCGGCCCTGCGCGGTGCGCCCCGGCAGGGTCCCCTTCTGGTGGGCTTGCGGCACGGTCCAGCCGGACACCCCGCCCATGACCTTCATCGCGTCCATGAACGGCCGGGTGCGGATCGACTCCGACCGGGGCGCCGCGCCGATCGCCCCGGCCAGCCGGTCGAGCCGGTTCTCCAGGTCCCGGCGGCCGGTGAGGGCGAGCCCGCCGACCCGTACCGAGCCCGGCCGCCCGCCCACCGGGGCGGCGAGGTGGAGGTTGGCCCAGATGCCGTCCGGCGCGGTGGGCGCCCACCGCTGCCACTCCCGCACCACCGCGGCGGCGCGCGACCAGGGCCAGGAGAGGAAGAACGTGGTGCACTCCGGCGCCGCGTGTGTACGCATCCGCAGCTCCGTGACCACACCGAACTGTGCGTTGCCCGCGCCGCGCAGCGCCCAGAACAGGTCCGGGTCGTGGCGGGCGTCCACGTCCCGTATCCGGCCGTCGGCGGTCACGATCCTGGCACCGGTGACGCTGTCGCTGGTCAGGCCGTACGCACGGCTGACCACCCCTATGCCGCCGCCCAGCGCCAGACCCGCCACCCCCACGGTCGGGCAGGACCCGGCCGGCACGGTTCGGCCGCGGGCGGTCAACCGGTCGTAGACGTCAATGAGTTTGGCGCCCGCGCCGATCGTCGCGGTCCCGCCCGTCAGGGAGACGGACGCCATCCGCTGGACGTCCACGACCAGCCCCGGACCGGACGACCAGCCCGCGTACGAGTGCCCACCGCTGCGCACCGCGACCGGTACCCCGTGCCGGCGGGCGAACGCCAGGCAGCTCCGGACGTCCTCGGGGCGCGCGCAGTAGGCCACTCCGGCCGGACGCACCCCGTCGAACCGCGGGTTGAAGAGCGTACGGGCCACGTCGTAATCACGGTCGCCCGGCCGGACCAGCGTCCCGTCGAGCCCCTTGGCGAGCGCCGTCCAGTCCGCCGCCCGGGGCGGGGCCGGCGCCTTGGCCGCGCCCGCCGTCCCGGCTCCCGCGCCCGCCGTCCCGGCTCCCGCGCCCGACGCCCGGGTGCCGGCCGTCCCCGCGAGGAACGCCCCCGAGAGCACCGCGGCGGCACCGGCGCCGAGCAGACGGCGACGGCCCGGAGCGCCGCCCGGATCCGTCCGCGCCGCCGCGCCGCTGTCCGCGCCCGTCCTCGTCCCCGTCGTCGCCCTGTCCGCCCGCCGTGCCTTCGCCGCCGACTCGTCCATCGTCCGTTCCCCACTGCCGTGTTGACCTGTCGCAGGGAGGATGATGGGAAGGAGCGGCGCGGGGTTGCCCGCGACCGGCCGACCGATGAGGGGGATCTCGACGTGGCAGGCACCACCGAACGCACCGGCACCACCCCGGCCGACCGGCTCCTCCGGCTGGGCACCCCGCCCGTCGCGGCAGCCGTGCTGACCGCCACCGTCGCGCTGTCCATGGTCCTGGTGGCCTTCGGCAACATCACCGACTACGGCACCAACCAGCAGTTCGTCCGGCACGTCCTCGCCATGGACACCACCTTCAGGGACCCGCAGCTCATGTGGCGGGCCGTCACCTCCCCGGCCCTCCAGAACGCCGCGTACCTCGCCATCATCGTGTGGGAGGTCCTGACCGCCGCCGTGCTCGTGCTCGCCACCTGGCTGTGGGCCACCGGCCTGCGGCGGGGCATCCACGACCGCGCCCGCCGGGCGAGCACGCTCGGCCTGGTGATGGTGCTGCTGCTGTTCGGCGCCGGCTTCTTCGGCATCGGGGGCGAGTGGTTCGCCATGTGGCAGTCATCCGACTGGAACGGCCTCGACTCGGCGCTGCGGTACGTGGTGCTGGCGGCGTTCGCCCTGCTCACGGTCAACCTCCCCGGCACCCGCGACCGGCACTGACGGCGGCGCGCGGCAGCGGCGCGTCACGAGGGCGCGACCGGGGCGCGTGAGGGCCCGCGGGCGGAAAGTCCGGAATCAGCCTTGGGCCCGAGGCCGTTGGCGGATAGGCCGGTGTCCGACACAACCGTGACGGAGGCGGGTCGGGTGGCTGTGCGGTTCGGGGTTCTGGGCGCCGTCGAGGTCCGGCACGACGGCATGCCGGTGGAGGTGGGGCACGTGCGGCAGCGGCTGGTCCTCGGGGCGCTGCTCCCCGATGCCGACCGGGTCGTGCCCGCCGACGTACTGGTGGACCGCGTATGGGGCGACCGTACGCCCCGGCGCGGGCGGGAGGCGCTGTACGGGTACGTCTCACGGCTGCGCCACGCGCTGGCCGGCACCGGGGCGGTCCTCCGCCGGGAACGCGGCGGCTACCGGCTCGCCGTGGACCCCCGTACGGTCGACCTGCACCGGTTCCGCGCCCTCGCGGGGCAGGCCCGGGCGGCGGACGGGGACGGGACCGCGCTGGCCGCCTGGGAGGAGGCACTGGCGCTGTGGCGGGGGGAGCCTTTCACCGGGGCGGACACCCCGTGGTTCAACGCCCAGCGGGAGGTCCTGGAGCGGGAACGGCTGGCCGCGCGGATCGAGTTGGTGGACGTGCGGCTGCGGCTGGGGCAGCACGCCCGGGTGCTGGGCGAGTGCGCCGCCCGGGCGGCGGAGCACCCGCTGGACGAGCGGGTGGTCGGGCAGCTCATGGTGGCCCTGCTCCGCAGCGGTCGCCAGGCGGAGGCCCTGGAGTGCTTCGAACGGACCCGGCGGCTGCTGGCCGGTGAGCTGGGGGTGGACCCGGGAGCGCCGCTGCGACGGCTGCACCGGCGGATCCTCACCGCCGACCCCACCCTCACCGCCGCCCCGGCGCCCATCCCGGGCCCCGGCCAGGACACCGGCCCGGGCCCCGGCACGGACCTGGACCCGACCCCGGCCTCCGGCCGTCCACCGGACGCGCCCACCCCCGCCCCCGCCGCCGCCCCACCCGCGCCGCGGCCGGTGGACGGCGGCACCGGGGAGGCGCCGGAGGACCGGCCGGGGGCGAGTGCGCGGCAGCCCCTGCCACGGCTCCTGCCACCCGCGCCGCCCGTCTTCGTGGGGCGGGAGGAGGAGATCGCCCGCGCCCGCCGGCTGCTGGGGCGAGGCGGCTCCGGTCCGGTGACGCTGCTGGTCACCGGGCCGGCCGGGGTCGGCAAGACCGCCTTCGCGGTGCGTACCGGCCATCTGCTGGCGCCCCGCTACCCCGACGGCCAGCTCTACGCGGACCTGCGGGGCTTCGGCGACGGACCGGCCGAGCCGTTCACGGTGCTGGGCACCTTCCTGAGGGCCCTCGGCGTCCGGGGCGGGGCGGTGCCCACGGAGGCGACCGGGCGGCTCCACCTCTACCGCAGCCTGCTGGCCCAGCGGAAGATCCTGGTGGTCCTGGACAACGCCGCCGACGCCCTGCACGTCGACGACCTCCTCCCCAGCGGCGACGCCTGCGGCGCCGTCGTCACCAGCCGCACCACGCTCGCCGGCCTCGGCGGGCACCGGCTGCCCCTCGGCGTGCTCGATCCCGCCACCGGCCTGACCCTGCTGCGCGAGATGCTGGGCGCCGACCGGACGGCGGCCGAGGCGGAGTCGGCGCGGTCCATCGTGGAGACCTGCGACGGCCTCCCCCTCGCGGTCTGGGTCGCCGGGGCCCGCCTGGCCGCCCGGCCGCACTGGCCGCTGGCGAAGGTCGCCCGGGCGCTGGCCGACGAGCAGCGCAAGCTCGACGAACTGGCGGTGGGTCACATCGCCGTACGGGCCAGTCTCGAACTCACCTACCGGGGCATGGACCGGACGAACCGGCACGCCCTGCGGATGCTCGCCCTGCTGCCCGGACCCGACTTCGCCGCCTGGGCCCTGGCCGCCCTGCTGGACCTCGACCTGCGCCGCGCGGAGGCCGTGCTGGACGACCTGGTGGAGGTCCACCTCATGGAGGCCGGCCCGGCCGGCGGCGCCGGGACGCGCTACCGGCTGCACGACCTGGTCCGGCTGCTGGGCCGGGAGCGGGCGGAACGCGAGGACCCGCCGACGGACCGCACGGCCGCGTTCGGCAGGCTGCTGGACGCGAGCCTGCACCTGGCCGACCTGGCGGCGGACACCCTGAGCGTCGACTTCCAGGGCATCTCGCACCGGGACCTGGCGTCCTGGCGGTTGTCCCCTGAGGACGTCGACCAGCTCCTCGCCGACCCGCTGGCGTGGTTCACCGACGAGCGCCAGTTCCTCATCGACGTGGCGGACCGGGCGCTCGACGGCGACGGGATCGCCCCGGCCGCCGCCCTGGCCACCACGCTCACCACGCTCTTCCAGGTCGGCAGCCACTTCGACGACTGGGAACGGCTCCAGAGCCGCGCCCTCAAGGCGGCGCTGAGCGCCGGCGACCGGCGCAGCGCCACCCAGCTCCACCGCTGCCTCGGCGAACTCACCACCGTCCTCGACCGCTACCCGGAGGCGCTGGACCACTTCGAGCAGGCCCTGCGGCTCGCCGACGGAGAGGGCCCCGCCCACCGGGCCGGCGCCACCGCCGGGCTGGCGTACGTCCACCGGCTGCTCGGCCAGTACGCCTCGGCCGTGCGGTACTTCGACCGGGCGGCGGAGCTGGCGCGCACGGCGGGGAACGTCAACTGCCTCGTCTACGCCACCAACGGCATCGGCGTCATCGACCTCGAACAGGGGCGTGTGCGGGAGGCGATGGAGCGGTTCACGCAGTGCCTGCGGGCGAGCCGGGAGGCCGGCTACCGGCCGGGCGAGGCCCAGGCCCTGCGCTGTCTGGGACAGAGCCACCGCGCGCTCGGCGCCCTCCAGGAGGCGGCCGACTGCTTCCGGCGGGCCGCCTCGATCAGCGAGGGCCTCGGCGACCGGCTCGGCGCCACCCACGCCACCTGCTGGCTCGGGGACGTCCTGGTGCGCCGGGGCGCCCACCGGGAAGGGCGCCGGCTGCTGGCCCGGACCCTGTGGACCTACCGGGAGTTCGGCAACGTGTGGGGCGAGGCGGCGACGCTGTACGCGCTCGCGGAGGCGCAGCTCGCCGCCGGCCGCCCGGAGCGGGCCCGCCGCCGCGCGGAGGCGGCCGTGACGCTGTGGCGGCGGATCGGGTCCCGCACCTGGCTGGCCGTCGGCCTCGACACCCTGGCCCGGACGCACGCCCTGGCCGGTGACCCGGAGGGCGCCGCCCGCGCACGGGACGAGGCCGCCGCGCTGCGGGCGGCGGCCATGGACGGCGCCCGGGAGCGGTGAGGCGGGACGCCGTGCCCCGCGCCGAGCGCGTAGCCACGACGGCCCGCCGGCGGCCGGGGGGCGGTCAGTCCGCCAGGGGCGGGGTCCGCCGTACGGTGATGGCGTTGACCCGGATCGTGTACGGGGCGGTGTCCTCGACCGTCAGGGTCCGGACGTCGTCCGGGCCGAGGGCGACCGTCACGTCGGCACAGAGGGCGACGGCGTACACGGAGCCCTCGGTCTCCTCGTCCTGGAGGGCGAACAGCAGGTTGTAGTAGTAGCCGGTCGCGTCCGGCTCCTCCCGGTAGAACGACAGATGGGTGCCCGTCTGCCCGTACAGCCCCACGAAGGCGTCGGTGAGGGCCCGTTCGGTCCGGTCCCAGAAGGCGGGGTTGGCGAACGGCCGCGGCAGGGCCTGGCGTACCGCCTCCCGCAGGGAGAGGACCATCACGCTCACGGGCGCGGTCTCCTGGAGGCCCCAGCCGCGGACGATCCTCACGGTCGAGCCGTCGGGGATGCCGTGCGCCGCCCGGCTGATCTCGCCGAAGTCGAAGTCCACCGTCGCGGGGGCGATCGCGTGCTGGAACCGGGCCTCGATGCCCCGCGCCTGCTCCATGAAGGACGATCCCACCTCGAAGACCGGCCGGAAGGTCGTCTTCTCGGCGGCGATCCGGTCAACCATGGCTGCTCCTAGCAAGTCGGAAGTGATCGCGCCCGGTCGCAGTATGCCGTTCCGCCGCCCGGCCGCCGCACGGGCGTCCGGATGCCGGCCCGGAGGACCCGCCCGCCGCCACCGCGCCCGGCAGGCGGGGCGGATCATGGAACGGTGAACAGCTCACCCGCCCCCACCGCCGCGACCCCGGTCGCCGTCCACGGCAGGCTTCAGGTTCGCGGAACCAGGCTCTGCGACCGCCACGGCAGGCCCGTCCAACTGCGCGGCATGTCCACCCACGGTCTTCAGTGGTACCGCCACTGCCTCACCCGCGAGTCCCTGGACGCCCTGGCCACCGACTGGAACGCGGACGTCCTGCGCCTCTCCCTGTACGTCCAGGAGGACGGCTACGAGACCGACCCGCGCGGCTTCACCGACCTGGTGCACTCCCTCATCGAAGAGGCCTCCGCGCGCGGGATGTACGCCATCGTCGACTGGCACGTCCTGGACCCCGGCGACCCCCACCACAACCTGCGCGACGCCACGGCCTTCTTCACCGAGATCGCCCGGCGCCACGCCGGCAAGGAGAACCTGCTCTACGAGATCGCCAACGAGCCCAGCGGCGTCGGCTGGTCCCGCATCAGGAGCTACGCCGAGGAACTCGTCCCCGCCATCCGGGCCTTCGACCCGCACAGCCCCGTCCTCGTCGGCACGCGCGCGTGGTCGTCGTTCGGCGTCTCCGAGGGCTCCGACGAGAACGAGGTGGTCCGCGACCCGGTCCGGGCCTCGAACATCATGTACACCTTCCACTTCTACGCCGCCTCCCACGGCGAGGAGTACCTCCGGACCCTCTCCAGGGCGGCGGACGAGCTGCCCGTCTTCGTCACCGAGTTCGGCACCCAGGACCACGCGGGCGAAGGTGCCGACGACTTCGCCATGGCGCAGCGCTACCTCGACCTCATGGCCCGGAAGGGGATCGGCTGGGTCAACTGGAACTTCTCCGACGACCACCGCTCCGGCGCGGTCTTCCAGCCCGGCACCGGCGCCCGCAACGGCCCCTGGGCCGGAACCGCCGCCCTGAAGCCGGCCGGTGTCTGGATCCGCGACCGGCTCCGAGCGTCCTGACCGCCCCCGGCCGGCCCCCGGCCGTCCGCACCACCGGCCCCCCCCGCCCGCACGGCTCCCCGTCCGCACGCCCCGCCGTGCGCGCGGGGCGCGGGGCGGGGCCGTCGCCGGGCCGTCGGCGCACGTCGCCGCCCTCCCCCTTTAGAGTGCTCGTGTCCCCTGCGCGCGTCCGCGGCCCCGGCCCGGTCGCGCGCGCCCGCCGTGCCCACGGGCCCGACCGAGGAGCAGCAGCCGTGACCGACCTGGCGCCCATACCGACCCAGCGCGAGATCGCCCGCGATCTCGGGGTGAGCGAGTCCTTCGACGCACAGCAGGAGATCGAGCGCCGGGTGGCCTTCCTCGCCGACCGGCTCCTCTCCACGGGCCTGCGGTCGCTGGTGCTGGGCATCAGCGGCGGCGTGGACTCCACGACCACCGGCCGGCTCTGCCAGCTCGCCGTCGAGCGGGTGCGCGCCACCGGGCGGGAGGCGACCTTCTACGCGATGCGGCTGCCGTACGGCGTCCAGGCCGACGAGAAGGACGCGCAGCGGGCGCTGGAGTTCATCCGCCCCGACCGGGTCCTGACCGTCGACGTCAAGCCCGCCAGCGACGCCGCCCTGGAGGCCGTACTGGCCGGTGACGCGGTCTTCCGGGACGCGCACCACCAGGACTTCGTGCACGGCAACATCAAGGCCCGGCAGCGCATGATCGCCCAGTACGCGGTGGCGGGCGCGCACGAGGGTCTGGTCGTCGGCACGGACCACGCCGCCGAGGCGGTCTCCGGCTTCTTCACCAAGTTCGGGGACGGCGCGGCCGACCTGGTGCCGCTCACCGGGCTCACCAAGCGCCGGGTACGGGCCGTCGCCGAGGCCCTGGGGGCGCCGTCCGAACTGGTGCGCAAGCCCCCGACGGCCGACCTGGAGTCCCTGAACCCGGGCAGGCTCGACGAGGAGGCGCTCGGCGTGACGTACGACGACATCGACGACTTCCTGGAGGGCAGGCCGGTCGACGGGGCCGCCCACGAGGCCATCGTGAACCGCTACCGGCTCACCGAGCACAAGCGGCAGCTCCCGATCGCCCCCTGAACCGGCGCCGCCCGCCGTCCGGTTGCGGTGTCCGCGACCGGTCGGCGGGACGTCCCGCCCCGGGGACGAGCACGCCCGTAGGCTGGCGGCCATGACCGATCATGTGAACGACCAGCTCAAGCCGATGCCCGAGGACTGGCGGCGCGCCCTCGCCGTGGTCGCCCACCCCGACGACCTGGAGTACGGGTGCTCCGCGGCCGTCGCCGCCTGGACGGACGGCGGCCGGGAGGTCGCCTACGTCCTCGCGACCCGCGGCGAGGCGGGCATCGACACCCTCGACCCCGCGACCTGCGGGCCGTTGCGGGAGCGGGAGCAGCGGGCGAGCGCGGCGGTCGTGGGCGTCTCCGAGGTGGAGTTCCTGGACCACCGGGACGGTGTCATCGAGTACGGCCTGGGGCTGCGCCGGGACATCGCGGCGGCGATCCGGCGCCACCGCCCCGAGCTCGTCATCACGCTCAACCACCGTGACACCTGGGGCGGGGTGGCCTGGAACACCCCGGACCATGTCGCGGTCGGCCGGGCCACCCTCGACGCGGCCGGTGACGCGGGCAACCGCTGGATCTTCCCCGAGCTGACCGAGCGGGGGCTCGAACCCTGGAACGGTGTGCGCTGGGTGGCCGTCGCGGGCTCGTCCACGCCGACCCACGCCGTCGACGCGACGCCCGGGATGGAGCGCGCCGTCAGGTCGTTGCTGGAGCACCGCGCCTACATCGAGGGGCTGACCGACCAGGACCCGGAGGAGTACTGCCGGTCCTTCCTCACCGCCAACGCCCGGACCGTGGCGGAACGCTTCGGCGGGCGTCCGGCCGTGGCGTTCGAGCTGTTCAGCCGCTGACGAGCCGGTCCACGGCCGCGGTGCCGGAGGAGGTGTACCCCCGGGCCATCGCCATGGGGCCGACCGCCGGCGCCGCGGGCGCGGCCGGGGCGGCGGGGACGGTCGCGGCGGCGGGTGGCGCGGCGGCGGGCCGCGACGGCGGCGGCACCAGGACCGGTGCCGACGCGGGCACGAGCTGGAGGCCGTGCGGCACGCCCGCCACCGCGAGCGGGGTGCCCCCGACCGGCGTGCCCGCCACCGCCGGTGCCGGGAGGGGCGGCGCGGCGAGGGACGGCGCCGGCAGGGGAGCCGGCCGCACCGGGCCCCCGTACAGCACTCGCTCCAGCGCGGACACCAGCCGCCCCACCTCCTCCGGCGGGCGGACGACCAGCCGCAGGAACCGGCTGGAACTGCCCAGCTTGTTGCCGCACTCCCGCACCAGTACGGAGTGCTCGGTCAGCAGCCGGTCCCGCAGTGCCGCGCCGTCCACGCCCACCGGCAGTCGTACGTAGACGAAGTTGCCCTGCGAGGGGTAGACGGTCAGGCCCGGCAGGCCCGAGAGCCGGACGGTCATCTCCTGCCGGTCCTGCCGGGAGCGGCGCAGACTCTCCTCGTACTCCCGGCCGTGCTCCCGGAGCATGAACACCACCGCCTCGGCGAAGGAGTTGAGGTTCCACTTCGGCAGCATCGAGCGGATCAGCCCGGCGATCGCCGGGTTGGCGACGAGGTAGCCGAACCGCACGCCGTGCAGGCCGAAGTTCTTGCCCAGGCTGCGCAGCACGATCACATTGGGCCGCAGCACCGCCTCGTCGGCGATGCTCGTCGCGGCGGCCGCGTCGGAGAACTCCAGGAACGACTCGTCCACCACCACCAGGTCCAGGTCCTGGAGGGCGTCGCACAGCGCCAGCACCTGGTCCTTGGCCAGCAGCCCGCCGTCCGGGTTGTTGGGGTTGCAGATGACGGCCGTACGGGACCCCCGGGTGCGGATGAAGCGTACGAAGGCGTCGGGATCGAGCCGGAAGCCGTGCGCCTCGGGCAGCAGCATCATGTCGACGCGCTTGCCCGTCTCCATCGGCTGGTCGGTCCACCGCCCGAAGGTGGGCACCGGCACGGCGAGGGATTCCCGCACCAGCAGGTGGTCGATCCAGGTGATCAGCTCGGTGGAGCCGTTGCCCATGGCGACGGTCTGCGGGTTGAGTCCCAGCGTCTGGCACAGCTCGGCGGTGATGGTGTCCGCGCTGCTCGGGTAGTACGTGAGGATCTCTCTGAGGCGTCCGCCCAGCCGCTCGAACATCGCGGGGGTGGGGAAGTAGGGGTTGCAGGGGATGCAGAAGTCGGTGATCCGGCCGGGCGCCCCGCCCCCGCCTCCGCCTCCGCCTCCGCCTCCCGCCCGGTCCAGCATGGCGATCGAGGGGCTGTGCGCGGTGGACGCACGGAAAAGCGTGGTGATGTCGCCGGCCATGGATCTGCCCTCCCTGCCCGAGGAAGGCCCGCACGGGGGAGTGAGGGCCGCCGATCCATACGGATCCGGCCGGGACCCTGTTCAACCGGTGACGGCACCGCCGGGCGGGCGGCGAGGTGTTCCCAACCAGGCAAGCGACCGCTTAGTATGCGGTCCAGTGCGACCCAGCGCGGTACTGCCCGACTCTTGTGGAGGCCCCCGATGCAGGCATGGCGAGTACACCGGAACGGCGAGCCGGGCGAGGTGATGCGGTGCGAAGAGGTGGACCGGCCCGTGCCCGGCGACGGGCAGCTCCTGCTGAAGGTCCTGGCCGCGAACATCAACTTCCCCGACGCCCTGCTGTGCCGCGGCCAGTACCAGGTGCGGCCGCCGCTGCCGTTCACCCCGGGCGTGGAGATCTGCGGCGAGACCGAGGACGGCCGGCGCGTGATCGCCACGCCCGCCCTGCCGCACGGCGGACTCGCCGAGTACGTCGTCGCCGACGAGGCGGCGGTCCTGCCCGCGCCCGACGCGCTCGACGACGCGGAGGCCGCCGCCCTGCACATCGGCTACCAGACCGGCTGGTTCGGGCTGCACCGCCGCGCGGGCCTGGAGGAGGGTGAGACGCTGCTGGTGCACGCCGCCGCCGGCGGGGTCGGCAGCGCGGCCGTCCAGCTCGGCAAGGCGGCCGGGGCGCGGGTCATCGGCGTCGTGGGCGGCCCGGACAAGGCCGCCGTCGCCCGTGAGCTCGGCTGCGACGTGGTCGTCGACAGGCGTACGGACGACATCGTGGCGGCCGTCAAGGAGGCCACCGGGGGCCGGGGCGCGGACGTGGTCTACGACCCGGTGGGCGGCGACGCCTATGCCAAGTCCGCCAAGTGCGTGGCCTTCGAGGGCCGGATCGTGGTCGTCGGCTTCGCCAGCGGCGACATCCCCGCCCCCGCCCTCAACCACGCCCTGGTGAAGAACTACACGATCATGGGCCTGCACTGGGGCCTGTACAACCAGAAGGATCCCGGGGCGATCCGCCGCTGCCACGAGACACTCACCGCGTACGCCGCCAAGGGCCTGATCAAGCCGTTGATCAGCGACCGGGTCGCCTTCGCCGACGCGGCCGCCGCGGTGCAGCGCGTCGCCGACGGCACCACCACGGGCCGGCTGGTCGTCCTCCCGCCCGTCCGGGAAGGAGCCGCACGATGACCGACACCGCCGAACTGCGCCGCCGAGTCCAGGAGTTGGTGGCCGCGCACCCGCCCGCCACCACCGGCCGCACCGAGTTCCTCCGGGCCCGTTTCGACGCCGGCCTCGCCTGGGTGCACTACCCCGCCGGACTCGGCGGGCTCGGCGCGCCCCGCTCCCTCCAGAGCGTCGTCGACGCGGAACTCGAAGCCGCCGGCGCCCCCGACAACGACCCGCGCCGCATCGGCATCGGCCTCGGCATGGCGGCCCCCACCATCCTCGCGTACGGCACCGAGGAGCAGAAGCGGCGCTTCCTGCGGCCCCTGTGGGTGGGCGAGGAGGTGTGGTGCCAGCTCTTCAGCGAGCCCGGCGCCGGCTCCGACCTCGCCGCGCTCGGCACCCGCGCCGTCCGCGACGGGGACACCTGGGTCGTCAACGGCCAGAAGGTCTGGACGTCCAGCGCCCACGTCGCCCGCTGGGCCATCCTGATCGCCCGCACCGATCCCGACCTGCCCAAGCACCGGGGCATCACCTACTTCCTGTGCGACATGACCGACCCCGGCGTCGAGGTGCGGCCGCTGCGCCAGATCACCGGCGAGGCGGAGTTCAACGAGGTCTTCCTCACCGACGTGCGCATCCCCGACACGCACCGCCTCGGCGAGGTCGGCGACGGCTGGAAGGTCGCGCAGACCACGCTGAACAACGAGCGCGTCGCCATCGGCGGCGCCCGGATCCCGCGCGAGGGCGGCATGATCGGCCCCGTCGCCCGGACCTGGCGCGAGCGCCCGGAACTGCGCAGCCACGACCTCCACCAGCGGCTGCTCGACCTGTGGGTGGACGCCGAGGTCGCGCGGCTGACCGGGGAGCGGCTGCGCCAGCAGCTCGTGGCGGGCCAGCCCGGCCCCGAGGGCAGCGGCATGAAGCTCGCCTTCGCCCGCCTCAACCAGCAGATCAGCGGCCTGGAAGTGGAACTCCTCGGCGACGAGGGCCTGCTGTACGGGGACTGGACGATGCGCCGCCCCGAACTCGTCGACTTCACCGGCCGCGACGCCGGCTACCGCTACCTCCGCTCCAAGGGCAACTCCATCGAGGGCGGGACGAGCGAAGTGCTGCTGAACATCGTCGCGGAACGCGTCCTCGGGCTGCCCGCCGAGCCGCGCAACGACAAGGACGTCGCATGGAAGGACCTGGCGCGATGACGGACCTGCTCTACTCGGAGGCCGAGGACGACCTGCGCGCCGCCGTGCGCTCCCTGCTCGCCGGCCGGGCCGCCCCCGCGGACCTGACCGGCCGCGTCGAGGACGCTGGCTTGCACGACCCGGCCCTCTGGAAGGCCCTCGCCGCCGACATGGGCGCGGCCGGGCTCCTGGTCCCCGAGAAGCTCGGCGGGCAGGGCGCGTCCCACCGTGAGGCCGCCGTCGTGCTGGAGGAGCTGGGCCGCGCGGTGACGCCGGTCCCGTACCTCACCAGCGCCGTCGTCGCGACCGAGACGCTCCTGGCGGCCGGGGCCGGCGACCTCGCCGGAGAACTCGCCACCGGCCGCACGGTCGCCGTGCTCGCCGTCCCGCTGTCGGCCGGGCCCGGCCACGAGCCCGCGAGCACCGGGACGGTCACCGGCGTCGCCGACGCCATCCGCGCCGACGTCCTGCTGGTGGTGCGGCCCGACGGGCTGTACGCGGTCGGCGCCGGGGACGCCACGATCACCCCCCGGACCCCACTGGACCTGACCCGCCCGCTCGCCGACGTGGCCGCCACCACCGGCGGCACCCGCCTCGCGGACGCCGCCACCGCCCGCGAGGCGGTGCGCCGCGGCCTGCTCGCCGGCGCCGGGCTGCTCGCCTCCGAGCAGCTCGGGGTGGCCGAGTGGTGTCTGGAGGAGACCGTCCGGCACACCCGCGAGCGCCACCAGTTCAACCGGCCGGTCGGCTCCTTCCAGGCGCTCAAGCACCGGATGGCGCAGCTCTGGCTGGAGGTGGCGGGCGCCCGTGCCGCCGCCCGCAACGCCGCCGACGCGCTGGCCACCGGCAGCCCGGAGGCGCCGCTCGCGGTGGCCGTCGCCCAGGTGCACTGCTCGCGGGTCGCGGTGCACGCCGCCGAGGAGTGCGTCCAGCTTCACGGCGGCATCGGGATGACCTGGGAGCACCCTGCCCACCTCTATCTGAAGCGGGCCAAGTCCTCCCAGAGCGCCCTGGGGTCGGCGGGACACCACAAGCAGTCCCTCGCCGATCTGGTCGACCTCCCCGCCCCGGCGTGACCGGGTAAGGACCGCGGTAGGCACCCACCCCTCTACATGCTGTTTAATTGCGAATCGTTCGCAACAACGGTTGATCTTCAGTAGCTGTTTCCCGGCTGCTCGACGAGGGGTGTGGAACCATGACCACCCGATCCATACGCGGCACGGCCGCCGCGGCGCTGGCCGGGGCCCTGGCCCTCACCGCGGCGGCCTGCTCGAACCCGGGCACCGGTGGCACCGGCCACCGTGCCGGGGACAGCGCGGTCGTCGGCATCGCCTACGAGCCCGAGTCGCTCAGCCCCCTCCTCGGCTACGGCAAGGACGGCAACTCCAAGATCTTCGACGGTCTGCTCGCCTTCGACGGCGACATGAGGCTCACACCGGCCCTCGCGGTCGCGCTGCCCGAGGTGAGCGCGGACGGCCTGACGTACACGTACAAGCTCCGCAAGGGCGTGAAGTTCAGCGACGGCACCCCCTTCACGGCCAAGGACGTCGTCTTCACCTACAAGACGGTGCTCAGCCCGAAGACCAACAACGCCTCCAAGACCGAACTGGACGCCCTGAAGGACGTCAAGGCGGTCGGGGACGACACCGTCGTCTTCACCCTCGCGTACCCCTACGCGCCCTTCGCCGAGCGCACCGTCCTCGGCATCGCACCCGAGCACATCGCTGCCGGGCAGGACGTCAACAGCGGTCCCTTCACCACCAGGCCCGTCGGCACCGGACCGTACGTCCTCACCGACTGGTCCAAGGGCGAGAAGATCAGCTTCAAGGCCAACCCGAACTACTGGGGCGGCGCGCCCAAGGTGAAGAAGTTCACCATGGCGATCATCAAGGACGACGACGTCCGCGCCACCCGCCTCCGCTCCGGCGACCTCGACGGCGCGATCCTGCCCCCCAACCTCGCCAAGGGCTTCACGAACGACGACACGAAGAAGACGTACGAGGCCACCACCTACGACTACCGCCTGGTGACCCTGCCCACCCACAACGAGGTCACCGGCGACACCGCGATCCGCCGCGCCCTCGACATCGCCGTCGACCGCCGGGCCATGGTCGACACCATCCTCGAAGGCGCCGGAAAGCCCGCCTACGGCCCGGTCCCGACCGACAGCGAGTGGTTCACCAAGGGCACCGAGCGCCGCCACGACCTCGCCGGGGCCAAGAGGATCCTCGACGCCGCCGGCTGGAAGCCCGGCCCCGACGGCATCCGCGTCAAGGACGGCGTCCGCGCCGCCTTCCCCCTCTGGTACCTCTCCGGCGACAAGCTCCGCCAGGACCACGCCCTCGCCTACGCCTCCGACGCCAAGAAGGCCGGTATCGACATCCGGACCCAGGCCGGTACCTGGGAGGTCATCGAGCCGCGCATGAAGCACGACGCGGTCCTCGCGGGCGGCGGCTCGCCCGGCGACCCGGACTTCGACCAGTACTCGCTGCTCAGGTCCTCCCTCGGCGGCGACGGCTTCAACAACATGGCCCGGTACGACAACCCCGCCGTCGACAAGGCCCTCGACGACGGCCGCAAGACCGACGACAAGGCCGCCCGCAAGGCCGCGTACGACACCATCCAGCGCGAACTGGTGAAGGACCCCGGCTACACCTTCCTCACCCACATCGACCACCTCTACGTGGTGAACGACTCCTGGAAGGGCCTGTCCACCCAGGTCGAACCGCACGACCACGGCCTGGCCTCCGGCCCCTGGTGGAACGTCGAGGACTGGATCCCCGAGGGCGGGGAGAAGTGACCCGCCGCCTCCCCTGGGCGGCGATGGCCAGGATGGCGGGACGGCGGGCCCTGTTCGCCGTCCCCGTCCTCCTGGTGGTGACGTTCGCCGTCTTCGCCGTCGCCGCCGCCTCCCCGTTCGACCCCGTCAAGGCCTACGCCGGCACCGCCGGGCTCACCGCCTCGCAGGAGAACCTCGACCAGCTGCGCGCCAACCTCGGCGTCGACCAGCCGCTCGTCCCGCGCTGGTGGAACTGGCTGACCTCCGCCCTCACCGGCGACCTCGGCGACTCCGGCGTGATGCGCCAGCCCGTCGCCGACGTCATCGGCGAACGCATCGGCTGGTCGGCCCTGCTCGCCGCCACCGCCTTCGCCGTCGCCGTCCTGCTCGGCACGGCGCTGGGCGTCCTGGCGGCACGGCGGCAGGGCGGCTGGCTCGACCGGTGCGTCAGCTCGGCCGCGTACACCCTGGAAGCCGCCCCCGCCTTCTGGCTCGGGCTGCTCGCCATCTGGTTCTTCGCCCTGGAACTGGGCGTCCTGCCGGCCGGCGGGCTCACCGACACCGCCAGCGAGACCGTCACCCCCGGGCAGGTCGCCTCGCACCTGGTGCTGCCCGCCCTCGTCCTCGGCGTCTCACAACTGCCCTGGTTCTTCCTGTACGTCCGCCAGGGCGTCGGCGACGCCCTCGAAGAGGACCCGGTGCGGGGTGCCCGCGCGCGCGGCCTCGCCGAACGCACCGTGCTCCTCGGACACGCGCTCCGCTCCGGCATGCTGCCGATGCTCACCCTCATCGGCTCGCGCGTCCCCGAACTCATCACCGGCGCCCTGCTCGTCGAAACGGTCTTCAGCTGGCCCGGCATCGCGGCCGCCACCGTCCAGGCGGCGACCTCCGTCGACTTCCCGCTGCTGGCCGCGCTCACCGTGCTCGCCACGGCGGCCGTCCTGCTCGGCAACCTGCTGTCCGACCTGCTCTACGGACTCGCCGACCCGAGAGTGGGTTTCGATGGCTGACCCGGCCTGGCGCTCCCACGGGCGCACCCGCCGCTCCACGCGCACGATCCGGATCTCCGCCTCCGCCGCCGTCGTCGCGGCGGTCACCCTCGCCGTGCTGCTCGTACCCCCGCTGGTCCAGCTCGACCAGCAGGCCGTCGACCTGTCCCTGAAACTCCGGCCGCCCTCCTGGGCACACCCCTTCGGCACCGACGACGTCGGCCGCGACCTGCTGCTGCGCTGCGTGTACGGCCTGCGCGTCTCGCTCCTCGTCGGCCTGGTCGCGGCGTTCGTCGCCACCGTCATCGGCACCGCGGTGGGCGCGACCGCCGCCGCCTTCGGCGGCTGGACCGACCGGCTGCTGATGCGGCTGGTCGACACCTTCGCGTCCGTGCCGCACCTGCTGCTCGGCATCTTCGTCGTGGCGATGTTCCGCCCCGGCGTCTGGCCGGTCATCGTGTCCGTCGCCCTCACCCACTGGCTGTCCACCGCCCGGATCGTCCGCTCCGAGGTGCTGTCGCTGCGCTCCCGCCCGTACATCGACGCCGCGGTCTCCGGCGGGGCGACCCGGTGGCGGGTGACGGTCCGCCACCTGCTCCCGGCGGTGCTCCCGCGAGCCGGGCTGGCGGCGGTGCTGATGGTGCCGCACGCCATGTGGCACGAGTCGGCCCTCTCCTTCCTGGGCCTGGGCCTGCCCGCCCACCAGGCCAGCCTCGGCACCCTGGTGCAGACCGCCCGCGGCTCGCTCCTCGCCGGCGACTGGTGGCCCACCCTCTTCCCCGGGCTGTTCCTGATCGTCCCCACGCTCGCCGTCGCGGGCCTCGCGGGCGCCTGGCGGGAACGGCTCGACCCCCGCCGCCGATCGGAGCTGATGCTGTGAACACGGTCCTGTCCGTCCGCGACCTCTCCGTCCGGTTCCGGATGCGCGGGGGCCGCCACGTCGCCGCTGTCAGCGGGGCGAGCTTCGACCTCGCCACCGGCGAGTGCCTCGCCCTCGTCGGCGAGAGCGGCTGCGGCAAGTCCGTCCTCGCCTCCGCGCTGCTCGGCCTCCTGCCCGGCAACGCCCGGTCCGCCGGCACGGCCGTCATCGACGGCACCGACCTGCTCTCCGCCGACGAACGCACCCTCGCCCGCACCGTACGCGGCCGGCGCGTCGGCCTCGTCCCGCAATCCCCCGCCGCCCACCTCACCCCCGTCCGCACCGTGCGCGCCCACCTGGAGGAGACGCTGCGCGAGCTGGCCGGCACGCCCCGGGCGGAGCTGGGCCGCGCGGCCGTGGAGGCCGCCGAACGGGCCGCCTTCCCGCCCGCCCTGCTCGACCGCTACCCGCACGAACTGTCCGGCGGCCAGGCCCAGCGGGCCGCCACCGCCCTCGCCCTCGTCGGCGACGCCCCGCTGCTCCTCGCCGACGAGCCGACCACCGGACTCGACCGCGACCTCGTCCACCGCACGGCCGACGAACTGCGCCGCCACACCGACGACGGCCGCGCCCTGCTGCTCATCACCCACGACCTGGCCGCCGCCGAGCGCATCGCCGACCGCGTCGCCGTGATGTACGCGGGGCGGATCGTCGAACTGTCCGCCGCCGGCCGCTTCTTCGGCCGCCCCGGCCCCCGGCACCCCTACGCCCGTGGCCTGCTCGCCGCCCTCCCGGAACGGGACTTCACCCCCGTCCCCGGCATGCCCCCCGAACTCGGCGCCCTACCGGACGGCTGCGCCTTCGCCCCCCGCTGCGACCGGGCGAGCGGCGCCTGCGGGACGGCACCGCGCTTCGAGGACGGCGTCGCCTGCCACCACGCCGAGGAGACCGACCGTGCTTGAACTCGACGCGCTCACCGCCGGGTACCACCCCCGCACCCCCGTCTTCCGGGACGTGTCCCTGACCGTCCCGCCCGGCGAGGCCGTGGGCCTGCTGGGGCCCAGCGGCTGCGGCAAGTCGACCCTCGCCCGGGTCGCCGCCCTGCTCCACCGCCCGGACGCCGGCCGGGTCGTCGTGGACGGCCGGGAGGTACGCGGCTGGCGGCACCGGGCCCCGCGGGACCTGCGTACCGCGATCGGCGTGGTGTTCCAGCAGCCGCGCATGTCCGCCGACCCCCGGCTGCGGCTGCGCGACCTGATCGCCGAACCGCTCCGGGCCACCGGCCGCCGCCACGAGGTGGACGGCCGGGTGCCCGGACTCGCCCGGACCGTCGGCCTCACCGGCGACCTCCTCGGCCGGCGCCCCCACGAGGTCAGCGACGGCCAGCTCCAGCGCGCCTGCCTGGCCCGCGCCCTGGCCCTCCGCCCCCGCTGGCTCGTCTGCGACGAGATGACCGCCATGCTCGACGCCTCGACCACCGCCGCGCTGGTCGCCGCGGTCGAGGCGTACCGCCGGGAAAACGGCGCGGGGCTGCTCGCCGTCGGCCACGACCGGGTGCTGCTGGACCGCTGGTGCGACCGCACCGTCGACTGGGCCGACCTGGTCGCCGCCCCCTGACGGGCCCCTGGTAACGTCGCGCTCTTCGGCCCCGCGCACGTTCCGTCCCGGAGCAGGCCCGCGCGGAGGCAGGCCGGAGTACCCCGGGGGTCCCCTTGGACCGCGCCACCACGGCCGCCGCCGCCGACCTCGAAGCGGCCCTCCACCGCGTACGCCGCGCCTTCGCCGGCATGACGGCCCGCCCCGACGAGTCCAACTGCCCGTGCCACTGGGGCAGCGAGGAGGAGCTCCGGCTCCTCAAGACGCCGGACGTGCCGCTCGACCCCGACCTGCTCCACCGCACCTGGTCGGCGCCCGACTGGCGCGACCACGCGGCGGTCACCCGGCGCGTCCTCCCGCAGTTCGCCGAGGCCCTGGCGGCAGGGGAGTGCGACGAGGCCGGCCGGGCCGGCAGGTCCCTGGCGATGGCCGGGTGGCGCACCTGGCCCGAGGCGCCGGTCGTCCGCGCCTTCCTCGACGCGTGGTGGGCCCGCACCCTGGAGCGGGACGCCCCGCCCCGGCCGGCGTACGACGTCTTCGAGACGTGTGTCGTCGCGTCCGGGTCCGTCACTCCCTGGCTGGCCGCGTGGAGCCGCCGCACGGACCCCACCGCGGACCGGCACCTGCTCGCCGCCGCGCGGTGGTGGGTCGACGACCTGGAGAGGGACGAGTACCCGTCGTACGACGTCCACTGGGACGACGACGAGGAGGAGCTCGCGCGCGAGCTGAGCGCCTGGCTGGGCCGCCACGCCCCGGCCCGGCTGGCCGCCCTCGGGGCGGAACCGGCACTGGTGGACCGGCTGACCATGCTCGGGGTGCCGTCCGAGTGGCGCCGGCCCGACGAGGGCGGGACCGACATGGGCGGGCCCCCCACCGGCGGCCCGGCCACGGGCGGGACCGTCGGCGGAAACCGGCCCCCGCAGGGGTGAGCCGGGGTGTGGCCCGCACCGCAGCGGGCAGGCGCGCCCTCATGACCGAGATGTTCGAGGCCGGCGCGTGGCGGACGGACGATCCGCGCGACGAGCTGGCGCGGCTGCGGGAGCAGGTCCGTCACCTCCGGGCCCAGGCCCGCAACCGGCCGCTGATCGCCGAGGCGCAGGGCATCCTCGCGGAGCGGTACCGGCTCGCGGACGCCGAAGCCGCCTTCGCGCTGCTCCAGCTCGCCTCGCAGCGGTACAACGTGCGGCTGCGCACCCTCGCCGACGCGGTCGTCCGGCTCGAACGGCCCGACGAACGGGCCGGGACGTGGTTCCCCGGCCGGGTGCGCCACCCCGCCCCGGCCCTGGACTCGCTGGCCATCGAGGACGCCACCCACGCCCACCGGAGCGCCGTCCTGTCCGGGGTCCTGGCGCAGACGCTGGCGGTCACCACCACCCACATGGGCAACGTGCAGGTCGGGGACCGCGCGGCCGGCGGGCTGCTGATGGAGAAGCACACGGGACTCTGCGACGACTTCGTGAGCTTCTTCGAGTTCGTCGGCGGGGAGGGTACCTCCTGCGCCCAGGCGGCCAAGGAGGTGGCCCAGGTGACCGTGCGCGACGTGGCGACCGCGCCGGTGTTCACGGAGGACGCCCGCCGGACGATCCTGGAGGCCGGGAGCCGTTCCTGCCACAGCGTGCCGCTGGTCAGCGGCGGGCGCTGCATGGGCATGGTCTCGGCCCACTTCGACCACCCCATCCAGGACCTGAAGGCCGCGCAGCTCAAGGCCCTCGACCACACCGGCCGCCAGGTGGGACGCTGGCTGGCCTGGTACGACCGTACGGTCGTCCTGGACGCACTCGAGCACCTGCACGCCGCCGCCCGCCACCCCGGAATGGCACGGGCCCGCCGGCGCTGACCCGCGGGGGCGCCCCTCCCGGCCCCCGCCCGGACCGAACCGCCCGCCGTCCGCGCCGGCCACCTCGGCACCGACGACCCGGCCGGTCTCGCGCGCTTCCTCCCCGCGCACGGCGAGTAACGGGTCACGGCCCGGCAATACCCGTTCGGCCGACATGCCGTACGCCCGGACGGCGCCCCCGCTCCGCCAGACTGGCCGCCGGACGCCGCACGCCCGGTGCGGCGACTGGCCGAGGAGGGTGACACATGGCCGTATCCATCTCCGTGGTGCTGCTGCTGCTGGTCCTGGCGGTGATCTTCCTGCGCAACGGCGGGCTGAAGATCTCCCACGCTCTGGTGTGCGGGCTGCTCGGGTTCTTCCTCGCGAGCACCAGCCTCGCCCCGACCATCTACAACGGCGTCTCCGCCACCGCCGACGTCGTCAGCAGCCTCAAGCCCTAGGGAGCGTCTCGCCGATCAGGCCGGGCTCACGACGCCTGGGCCCCGCCGTTGCCACGGACGAAGATCCCGATGCCGTTGGGGACCGGACGCTGGGCGCCACCGCTGGGGTGGTTGAGCACGCTGACCTTCGCCGCCCCGCCCTGCCGCGCCACCAGCGTGGAGGACCCGCCGCCGTCCAGGTTGACGGCGTCGGTCGCACCCTGGTCCCGCATCGCGTCCGCCACCTCCACCACCGTCAGGCCGCTGCGGAACCCCGGGGAGCCGTCCAGCGCGAGCAGCAGCATCCGCCGCCCGCCGTCCCGGACCCCCGCCGCCGTGCGCACCGCGGGCGTCACCTTGTCCATCCCGCTCAGCGGCTCCCCGTCCCGCAGCACCGGATAGCCGCCCACCGCGAAGCGGTACGCGCCCCCCGCGGCACCCACCCCGCCCGCGGCGAGCGCGTACCGGACGTCCACCCGGTCGCCGACCGCCAGCTTCCGCAGCTCCCGCGCGCCCGCCTCACGCCCCACCAGCACCTCCGTGCCCGGGGCGACGGCACCCCGGCCGGGCGTCTGCGCGACCTCGACCACCTGGCCGCCGCGCACCGTCACCTCGTAGGTCTCGTCGCTGCACGGCGCGTCCCGCCGCGTGTCCGTGCCGCAGGTGGCCCGCACCCGTGAGGCGGCGCCCCAGTCCTTGGTGAACACCCCCACCGAACCCACCGGCAGGGCGTACTGGTTGAGCCCGCCCAGCTCCACCTCCGCCCCGTCCCACGACACGGTCCCCTCCAGCACCAGTTCACCGGTGCGCGCCACACCGTCCTCGCCGACGCCCAGCACCTGGCGGGTGTTCGTGCCCGGCGGCAGAGCGGGACCGAACCGCTGCCCGTCCGGCACGGCGGCCTTCAGCGCCCGCCCGTCCGCGACGGCCGGCCCCACCGGGGAACCGGTCGCCTCCACCCCCGGGTGCTGGGTCTCCGACAGATGGAAGAAGTCACCGTTGACACCACCCACCGCCCCGGCTCCGTCGGCGAGCGCGGACAGCGGCGAGCGCGCCGCGACCACACCCGGGTACAGCAGCCCCACCGACACCCGCGCGTCGGCCAGGTCCACCGAGAGCAGATGCGCCCGGGCCGTACCCCGGGACGACCGGATGTCGAACCACCGGTACTCCACCCCCGGCGCGACCCGCTGCCACACGGGCGCCGGGGCGGCGGGCGGCGCGGCCGCCAGCAGGGCACCCAGCAGCGACACCAGAACGAGCGTCAGAAAGGCACGGCCGCGCAGCACGGTCACAGTCCCCCCACGGTCCAGGGCAACTCCCACAGGTCTCGGAAGAGTTGCCCGCCCGGGACCGGTCCCGAACCGGCCGGCCGTGAACGGGTGAGGGAACGTAGGCCATTCGGGGCCTCCCGGGTCACCCGTTCGGGACCGCCCGGCCGGGTCCGGCGGTGACCGTCACCGATTCCGGGCCAACCACAGCCGCGCGAAGTCCACCGCCTCGGCCACCCCCAGCAGCCGGCACCGCGCCGCCCCCACCCGTCCCGTGCGCACCGTCCCGCCGCCGGACCGCTCCAGGTCCGCGCCCAGCTCGGCGAAGTCCCCGTCGTCCAGGGCGACGTCCTCGTACGGCCACCAGCGCCGCGCCCCACCGTCCCGCACCACGCAGCGGTACATGCGGCGCGGCGGCCGTGCCACCCGGTACTCGCCGAGGTGGAAGGCGGTGCAACTGCCGAAACCCGCGCCCAGGAGCAGGATCCGCCCCCGCAGGTCGTAGAGCCGCGCGAGGGGCGAGTCCTCGCCCAGGTGACAGTCCGGACGGTGACCCGAGACCACCTTCTCCGCGTACGCCCCCAGGGCCGCGAACGAGGTCTGCGGGTGCGCGCTGCGGAGCGCGCCCGGGCTCGTCCGGACGACCTCCGGCAGCACCCCGAGCCCCTCGTCGCACGGCATCGTCTCCGCGTCGTACGGGGGCATCGCCGCCCGCACCGCCGCCCGCTCCGCCGCGCCCAGCCCCCGCACCCGCTCCCGGTAGACGGCGGAGGTGTCCGAATTGCGCGCCGTGAACGCCGGGACCACCACCGTGCCGTCCGGCCCCAGCGCCGCCCGCAAGGCCCGGAGCACCGCTTCCGCGCCGCCCGCCACCGGCCCCACCGCCCGCAGCGACGCGTGCACCAGCAGGAACCCGCCGGGCTCCACGCCCAGCTCGGCCAGGTGCGCCGTCAACTGCCGTTCCGTATGGACCCCGGTCCCGGTCAAAGCCACTCGTTCCCGTCCGCCGCCGGCCATGGGCGCCCATCGTAGAACCTCCGGCAGGCGCCGTCCGCCCCCGGAAACAGCCAACCCACGAACCGTCAGAAAGGCGTCAACACACGGCACCGCCCCGTCAGCATGGCGTCAACGACGTTCGGACCGCCCGGCACACCGGGCATACCGTCGACAGCACGCCCCGGCGGCCTCCCCGCGCCGGGGCACCCGCCTCGTTCCGAGGATCCTCCAGGAGGGACCCATGCCCACGATCCCGTGCGGTGACGATCCGGAACCCTCACCACCCGCCCCGGCCGGACCGCTGTACGTGCCCGTCCGGCCGGGGCCCCGGGCGTGCGCCGTACGGCTGTTCCGCACCTCGTGCGGCGCCCGCACCGCCATCGGCTTCACCACCGCCCCCCGGCTCACCGCCGCGCTCGGACCGGACCAGGCGTGGATCCGGCTCACCCGCCCCGCCCTGCGGACGCTCACCGCACCCCTCGGCGTCACCACCCTCAGCGTCGACCCCCGGCTCACCGCACCCGCCGCCACCCCCGTGCCGTCCCCGGCCGGACCGGGCCGCACCACCGCACCCGCCCCGTCCCGGTGGACCGGGCCCCTGCGGACCGGCTGAAAGGACCGCCCGATGACCACCCTCGACACACCCGCCGCCACGGCGACACCGGACGACGGCGACCTCGCCGTCTGGCCCGCCTCCACCCGGCGGCTGCCCGACGGCGACCTCCGGGTGGGCGGCGTCCCGCTCACCCGGATCGCCGACCGGTTCGGCACCCCCGTCCACCTGCTGGACGAGGACGAGGTACGCGCCCGGTGCCGCCTCTACCGCCACGCCTTCCCCGACGCCGGGGTCTTCTACGCCGCCAAGGCGTTCCTGTCCCGCGCCCTGGTGCACTGGGCCGACGAGGAGGGACTCGGCCTGGACGTCTGCTCCGCCGGGGAACTCCAGCTGGCGGTCACCGCCGGCTTCCCGCCGGAGAACATCGTGCTGCACGGCAACGCCAAGTCCCCGTACGAACTGGACACCGCGCTGCGGCTCGGCGTCGGCCGCATCGTCATCGACAGCGCCTCCGACATCGTCCGCCTGGCCGCCGCCCTGGGCCCCGACGGGCGCCAGAAGGTGATGGTCCGGGTGGCGCCCGGCATCAGCGCGGGCGGCCACGACAGGATGCGGACGGGCACCGAGGACCAGAGGTTCGGCCTGGCGATCAGCGACGGCTCGGCCCAGCACGCCGTCGGACGCGTGCTGGACCGGCCGGAGCTGCGCCTCACCGGGCTCCACTGCCACCTCGGCTCCCAGATCGCCTCGGCCAAGCCCTACGCCACGGCCGTGCGCCGCATGGTCGGCCTGATGGCACGCGTCCGCGACGCCCACGGCGTCGTCCTGCCCGAACTGAACCTGGGCGGCGGCCACGCCGTCGCCTACCGACCCGGCGAACGGGCCCTCGACGTCACCCGCCTCGCCCGCACGGTCCGCGGCGCCCTGGCGGACAGCTGCGCCGCCGCCCGCCTGCCGGTGCCCCGCCTGCTGATCGAACCGGGGCGCGCCGTCGTGGGGCCGGCCGGCGTCGCGGTCCACCGGGTCCTGGCCGTCACGCACTCGGGCGAGCGGATCTTCGTCGCGGTGGACGGCGCCATGAGCGACAACCCCGGGTCCGCCCTGTACGGCGCGCGCCGCACCCCCCGGCTCGTCGGGCGGCTCCCGGCGGCCCCGCCCCGCACGGTCACCGTCGTCGGGCGGCACTGCGAGGCGGGCGACGTGCCGGCGGACGTCGCCCTGCCGGGGGACGTCCGCCCCGGCGACCTGCTCGCCGTCCCGGTGGCGGGGGCCTACCAGTCGTCCATGGCGTCCGGCCACCACCTCGTCGGCCGCCCGCCCGTCGTCGCCGTCACCGCGGGCCACGCCCGGCTGCTCGTCCGCCGGGAGTCCCTGGCCGACTTCCGCACCCGGGACGTCGGGCTGTGAGCGCGGGCCGCGCCGAGGCCGGCCGTCTCAGGCGGGGGCGGCCGCCCGCGCCCCGGCGATGACGGTGTCCAGGAGCGCGAGCAGCACCGCCCGGACGTCGGCGCGGGCACGCGCGTCCAGCATGAGAACGGGCGTGCCCGGGTCACGCAGGTGCAGGGCGGCCCTGATCTCCGCCTCGGTATAGGCCTGTTCACCGTGGAAGCAGTTGGCGCCGACCACGAACGGCAGCCCCCGGCTCTCGAAGAAGTCGACCGCGGGGAAGCTGCGCTCCAGGCGGCGGGTGTCGACCAGCACGACCGCCCCGAGCGCCCCGTTCAGCAGCTCGTCCCACATGAACCAGAAGCGCTCCTGCCCCGGCGTGCCGAACAGGTAGAGGACGGCCCCGGCGTCGTCGAGGGTGATGCGGCCGAAGTCCATCGCCACGGTGGTCACCGACTTCGACTCGATGCCGTCGAGGTCGTCGACGCCGACACCGGCGGCCGTCAGCCGCTCCTCCGTACGCAGGGGCTCGATCTCCGAGACCGTCTCCACCAGCGTCGTCTTGCCCACGCCGAACCCGCCGGCGATCAGAATCTTGACGGGGGCCGCTTCCTGGGCAGGAGTGTCATATCCGGGCAAGGTTGTCCCTGATTCTCATGAGCAGATGGACGTTGCTGGTCCCGGCCCCCTCCAGGGGCGGCCGGTGGTGGATCAGTCCGCGGTCCGCGAGCTCGCCGAGGAGCAGCGCCATCGGGGTCAGGCGCATCCCCATCCGGGCCGCGATCTCGGCGACCGCCCGCCCCGCGGGGGGCGGGCACATGGCGAGGACGGCCCGCCACTCGGTCGGCAGGCCGTCCTGGGCGTCCCCGGCGACGGCCGCGGTGATGGTGGTGTCCATCGTCAGGACGGTCCGGGGCGCGGCCGTACGGCCGTCGGTCAGGGCGTACAGCCGCGTCCGGCGACGGCTCCCGCGCTGCGGCTCGTCGGGCATTACGACGTGGCAGCCTGGTCGCGCTCCGGTGTGCCCAGCCACTCGCCGAGCGCCTGCGCGGTCCGCACCGCCTCGCCGCCCAGCTCCCCGAGCCGTGCTTTGCGGGACGTCACGACGATCAGCGTGCTGCCCTCGCCGCAGCCGACGATGCACAGGTACCGGTCGTCCATCTCCACGAGCTGGCGGATCACCCGGCCGCCGTCGATGTCCCGGGAGATCGCCTTCATGGTCGAGGCGATGCCGGAGGACGCCGCCGCGATGCGTTCCGCCTGCGGCCGGTCCAGCAGGTACGCGCTCAGCTTGATCCCGTCGTTGGACAGGAGCACGGCTCCCTGGATGCCGGCGATCCGGCTCAGGTTGTTGTCCAGAACGCTGTAGATCATGTCGTTCGTCGTCATGGCTGATCCTGTCGGAGTTCGTTTTCCACTGTCCGGGTCCCTCGTTCGTAGTCGTCCCAGGCGTCGGCCACCTCCTGCGGCGTGGCCCCGTCCGGGCGGGGCGACGGGTCCGTCGCGCGCGGCTCGCGGAGTTGCTCGGCCATGTGCGTCTGCGGCACCCGTTCGGGCAGCGCCGGGCGTTCCGCGGCGGGCCGGCCGAGCGCGGGGCGGTCGGGGGCGCGGCGCGCCGGCGGCAGCGAGGGGCGGTCCGTGACCCGCCGGACCGGGAGCGGGTCCGCCGCGTGCGGCACGGGGCCGGGCGCGTCCTCGCCGGAGCGCCGCGCGGCGAGCGCGACCGGTGCCGCCGGAGCGGGCAGGGGCTCGCGTTCCGGGGCGCGTTCCGCGTCGCGCTCCCGCCCGTGGTCCCGCTCGGGCGCCGGTGCGCGATCCGTCGGCACGAGCAGGTCGCGGGGGAGGATCACCACGGCCGACGTGCCGCCGTACACCGAGCGGCGCAGCGTGACGGTGGCGCCGAGTCGGTCGGCGAGGTGGCCGACCACGAAGAGCCCCAGCCGGTGGGCGTTCTCGGCCAGGACGGAGTACGGCGGCGCCGAGTGCAGCCGGCCGTTCATCTCCGCGTACCGCGCGGCCGTCACGCGCGGACCGCGGTCCTCGACCTCGACCGACAGCCCGTCGGCCACCAGCTCGGCGCGGATGACGACCTTCGAGCGCGGCGGGGAGAACCGGGTGGCGTTGTCCAGCAGCTCGGCGAGGAGGTGGCTGACCTGGCTGATGACCCGCGGTTCCACGCTGATCTCGTCCAGGGCCTGACGGTCGATCCGCCGGAAGTCCTCGACCTCCGCGGCGGCCTCCCGCAACAGGTCGGCGACGCGCATCGGTTCGGTGTGCGGGTCGGGGACCTCGCCGCCCGCCAGGATCAGCAGGTTCTCGATCTGCCGCCGCATGCCCACCGTCAGCTGGTCGGACCGCATCAGCCGGGCCAGCAGGGCCTCGTCGCCGCCGAAGGTGTCCTGGAGCTCCTCGGTGAGCGCAAGCTGGCGGCTCACCAGGTTCCCGGTCCGCGAGGCGATCCCGGCCGCGAACACCCCGAAGCCATGACGCTCCGCCGCGAGCTCCCGGTGCCCGTCGACCGACACGGCCACGACCCGGGCGAACGCGTCACCGACCCGCCCCACCTCGTCCTGCTCGCCGCGCACCACCGGCAGGGCCGCGGTGTCCACGGGCCGGCCCTCCTGGAGCCGGGCCACGACGTCCGGCAGGGTTTCCTCGGCGACCCTTACGGTCCGGTCGTGCAGCACCCGCAGCCGGCGCAGGACCGAGCGGGTGGTCAGCACGACGACGGCCGTGACGAGCAGCAGGGCGCCACCGCTGCCCGCGATCAGCCGGACCACCTCGGCCTCCAGCTCATCGGCCCGTGCGTCGCCGTGGGCGAGCAGCGCCCGCGTCCGGGCCGCGTCGAGGGCCTCCAGCCGGGGCGACCACATCCGGTGCGCGGCCGCCCAGTCGCCGATCCCGCGCGGCAGCCGGACGACGCCCGACGCGGTGTCCTTGTGGTCCGACAGGACCTGGTCCTCGACGCGGGTCTTGGTCTGCCAGGCGTCCGTGCCGGTGACGCGGATGAAGCGGTCGGAATCCTCCGCGGGCAGGTACGGCAGGATCCACCGGTCGTACAGGTGCCGGTGGGCCCCTACCGCGTTGACGAAGTCGGCGAACCGGCGGGTGGACAGCTCCCGGGAGGGGCCGGCGAGCGCCAGCAGCGCGTCCTCCTGGGCCAGGGTCTCGGAGGCGGAGAACATGGTGATGACGACACGGCTCTCCTGGGTGAGGCCGACGTCGTCGGTGTGCCCGAACGCGTCCTGGAAGTAGCGGATCATCTGGCCGATGAGGTCGCCGTAGAAGACGAGCATGCCGTCGGCGCTGCCGATCCGGGCGTCCGCGCGTTCCCGGAGGGCGTCCAGGTCGTCCAGGCCCTCGATGATCTCCAGCAGCCGGCGGTCCGCCTCCTCCGACCCCGATCCGGCGGCGGTGGCGGACCGGCGGAAGTCCTGGGCCGCCGCGTCGGTGGAGGCGCGCTGGGAGCGCACCGCCTCGTCGGAGACGGTCGTGCCGGCCCACCGGGCCGCGGCCATCGTCCGCTCGGTCTGCATCTCGGCCATGAGCGCGTGCAGCGGCAGACCGATCCGCTCACCCGCCGCCACGTCGTCACGCAGGTGCCGGGACTGCTCCAGCAGCCCCTCCGCCATCATGGCGGCCTGCGTGCCCATCGCCACGGTGGGAACCAGCGCCAGCAGGATCAGCAGCGTACGGAGGCGCACGGTGCGCCGTCGGCGGCGCGGCGGCGCGGTGCGTGGACCTTCGGGTTCCATGGGAGACATCAGCCCTCGGGAGCGGGGAGCGGGACGGGCCGGTGGCCGGGACCCGCGCAGCCCTGGGCGAGGGCGTGGCGGACGGCCGGTCCGGCTCCGGTGGAGCGTGCGGGTGCCGATCATAACCAGCCAAGTCCGGTTACGGAGGGGTTGCTTCCAGGCTCACCGCGTGGTAGTCGCGCTGGTCGGCGCGTGGATGCGCAGCGGTTCCGCCCCCCAACCGGAGCGGCAGGGTCCCGTCCTGCCGTCGTGTCAGGGGCACCGATCGGGCCGCTTCGGGGCGTTCGGGACGCTTGCGGCCGGTGGGCCGGTGGGCCGGTGGGCCGGTGGGCACCACCGGCCGAAAGCGGGACCATCCGGCCGAAACGCCGCGGGGGAAAAGGTTTCAGCCGCTCAGAGCCGCCGACACCACCGACCGGGCCTCCTCCTGCACCCGGGCCAGGTGGTCCGGGCCGAGGAAGGACTCGGCGTACACCTTGTAGACGTCCTCGGTGCCCGAAGGCCGCGCGGCGAACCAGGCGTTGTCGGTCGTGACCTTGATGCCCCCGATGGCCGCCCCGTTGCCCGGCGCCTCCGAGAGCACGGAGGTGACCGGCTCCCCGGCGAGCGTGCCGGCCGTCACCTGCGCGGGCGACAGACGCCCGAGGACGGCCTTCTCCTCCCGGGTCGCGGGCGCGTCGACCCGCGCGTACGCCGGTTCGCCGAACCGCGCGGTGAGCGACGCGTAGTGCTCGCTGGGCGTCCGCCCCGTGGCGGCGAGGATCTCCGACGCCAGCAGCGCCAGCACGATCCCGTCCTTGTCCGTGGTCCACACCGATCCGTCCCGGCGCAGGAAGGAGGCGCCGGCGGACTCCTCACCGCCGAAGCCGAGCGTCCCGGTGGCCAGCCCGTCCACGAACCACTTGAAACCGACCGGCACTTCGACCAGCGGCCGCCCCAGGTCCGCGGCGACCCGGTCGATCATCCCGGACGACACCAGCGTCTTGCCCACCCCCGCCCCCGCCGGCCACCGCTCCCGGTGGCGGAACAGATGGCCGATGGCCACCGCCAGGTAGTGGTTCGGGTTCATCAGCCCGCCGTCCGGCGTGACGATGCCGTGCCGGTCGGCGTCCGCGTCATTGCCCGTGGCGATCCCGAACCGGTCCCGCCGCTCGATCAGCGACGCCATCGCATACGGCGACGAGCAGTCCATCCGGATCTTCCCGTCCCAGTCCAGCGTCATGAAACGCCAGGTCGGGTCGGTGACCGGATTCACGACGGTCAGGTCCAGCCGGTGCTCCTCCGCGATCCGGCCCCAGTACGCCACGGACGCCCCGCCCAGCGGGTCGGCCCCGATCCGGATCCCCGCGGCGCGCACCGCGTCCAGGTCGAGCACGGACGGCAGGTCCCGCACGTACGAACCGAGGAAGTCGTACCGTCCCGTGGTCCCGGCCGCCAGCGCCCGCGCGTACGTCAGCCGCCGCACGTCCTTCAGGCCGCCCGTCAGGATCTCGTTGGCCCGGTCCTGGATCCAGCCGGTCGCCTCGGACCCGGCCGGGCCGCCGTTCGGCGGGTTGTACTTGAACCCGCCGTCCGAGGGCGGGTTGTGCGAGGGCGTCACCACCACGCCGTCGGCCAGGCCCGAGGCCCGGCCCCGGTTGTGGGTGAGGATGGCGTGCGACACCGCCGGGGTCGGCGTCCAGCCGTCGGCCGCGTCGATCAGGACGGTCACGCCGTTCGCCGCGAACACCTCCAGGGCGGTCACCCGGGCCGGCTCCGACAGCGCGTGGGTGTCCGCGCCCAGGAACAGCGGCCCGTCGATCCCCCGCCCCGACCGGTACTCGCAGATCGCCTGGCTCGTCGCCGCGATGTGGTCCTCGTTGAACGCCCCGTTCAGCGAGGACCCGCGGTGCCCGGACGTCCCGAAGGCGACCCGCTGGGCCGGTTCCGCCGGATCGGGGTGCAGGGCGTAGTACGCGGTCACCAGCCGGGCCACATCGATGAGGTCCTCCGGCCGCGCCGGCCGCCCCGCGCGCTCGTTCGGCATCCGTCCACTCCTCCATGTCCGTCAGGAATCCCCTGCGTGCGATCCGTACACGAGCGATGATCGCCCGCCGACCGCGTTCCGTGCGAACGCCCCTCCGCGGGTCCCCGCGAGCGCGTTCCCGTGGGGCATGCCCCGTGCGGTCGCGGGCACCCGCATCGCATGGCGATTTTCCGAAAGTTGGCACGTCCGCTGCTGGCCTCCACCTTCATCTCCGGGGGACTGCGCACCTGGCGCGACCCCGGCGCCGTGGCCCCGGTGGCCGAACCGGTGACCCGGCCCGTCAGCGAGCGGATCCCGGCCGTCCCCGACGACCCCACGACGCTGGTACGGCTCAACAGCGCCGTCCAGATCGGCGCCGGCGTGCTGTTCGCCACCGGCAGGCTCCCGCGCCTGTCCGCGCTCGCCCTGGCCGGCTCCCTGGTGCCCACGACGCTCGCCGGACACGCCTACTGGACGGTGCGGGACCCGGAGGAGCGCGCCCGCCGGCGCGTCCACTTCTACAAGAACCTGTCCATGCTGGGCGGCCTGCTGATCGCGGCCGCCGACACGCACGGCAAGCCGTCCCTGGCGTACCGCCTGGAGAACGTCCGCTAACGGCCCGCCCCGGCCGCCCCGGCGCCCGGTGGGGGAGCGCCCGGCCGGGGAGCGCTCATCGCCCAGCGGATCGTCCTGGTCAGCGCGTGTCCGGACGCCCGGACGACGGTCCCCTCGACGCCCGGGAGGCGCGGCAGCCCCAGCGGCGCCCGCGCCCAGGGCGGCAGGGCGGCCACCGCGTTCGCCCCGAGGACGGCGTACGGGCCCCGGGCGATCCGGGGCAGCGGCGGGTGGAGCAGGATGAACCGGGCGGCCTCCCGCGCCTCGCGCGTGGCGCGCAGTTCCGGGCGGTACGCCGCCAGCCGCTCGGCCAGCCCCGCCAGGTCCCGCGGCGGGTCCACCACCCCGAGAGCGCTCGCCACGCGCGCGGTGTCGGCGACGTACGCGTCGCAGCCCGCCGCGTCCAGCGGACGTGCCCCGTAGCGCTGGTGGGCGGTGAGGAAGCTGTCCACCTCGGCCACGTGCACCCAGCCCAGCAGGTGCGGGTCGGCCGCGTGGTACGCCTCCCCGGCCGCGGTGGTCCCCCGCACCCGCTCGTGCACCGCCCGCACCCGGTCGACCGCCCGCTGCGCGTCCTCCGCCGTCCCGTACGTCGTCACCGCGAGGAACCTGCTGGTGCGCTGGAGGCGGCCCCACGGGTCGCCCCGGTAGCCGGAGTGGGCCGCCACGGCCGCCATCGCCAGCGGGTGCAGCGACTGGAGCAGCAGCGCCCGCAGGCCACCGATGAACATGGACGCGTCGCCGTGGACGACGCGGATGGGCCGGTCGGGAGCGAACCAGCGGGGCCCCGGCGTGCCGTGGATGCGGGCGCGGTCGACCGGGCCGGTGGGCCCGGCGACCCGGGCGAACAGATCACGGCCGAGACGTTCCCGGAGGGTGTCCATGCGGCAAGTATCCGCCCGCCGCCCGGCGCTCCGGGAGCCCCGTGCAGGACCCCGCTGCCGGTGCGGCGGAGCGGGCGGCGCCATGACGTACGACGGCGGCCGCACCGGGAGGATGCGGCCGCCGTCGTACGTCACCGGGGGTGACGGGGTGGTGTCAGTCGCGCGGCTTCTCGGCGCGCTCGGCCTGCATCTCCTTGATCCGGACCGCTTCCTTGCGGACCTCCGCCTGGACCGCGCGCTCCCGCACCAGCCACTCGGGGGCCTCCGCCTTCAGCGCCTCGATCTGCTCCGTGGTCAGCGGCTCCGTGACACCGCCTCGCGCGAGACCGGAGATGGAGACGCCCAGCTTGGCCGCGACCACCGGCCGGGGGTGCGGGCCGGTACGGCGCAGCTCCCGCAGCCACTCGGGCGGATCGGCCTGGAGCGCGGCGAGTTCGGCGCGGGAGACGACACCCTCCTGGAACTCGGTGGGGGTGGCCTCGAGGTACACACCCAGCTTCTTCGCCGCCGTGGCGGGCTTCATCGTCTGGGTGGTCTGGTGCGACTTCATGCGTCAAGGGTATCGAGCGCGTGCACGACCTCCGACCACGGCGGGTAACCTGGCGGGGTGACAGGCTCGGATGTATCCCCTTCGTTCCGGCTCGCCTACGTCCCGGGTGTGACGCCGACCAAGTGGGTGCGGATCTGGAACGAGCGGCTGCCCGACGTCCCGCTGACCCTCGTCCCGGTGTCCGCCGCCGAGGCGCCCGCGGCGCTGCGCGCCGGCGACGCCGACGCGGGTCTCGTACGGCTGCCCGTCGACGGGACGGACCTCAGTGCCATCCCCCTGTACACCGAGACGACGGTCGTCGTCGTCCCCAAGGACCACCTGGTGGCCGCGGTGGAGGAGGTGTCCGCCGGTGACCTGGCCGACGACGTGGTCCTGCACCCGCTCGACGACACCCTCGGCTGGGACGACCCGCCGGGGGTGCCCGCGAAGGAGCGTCCCGCCACGACGGCGGACGCCGTCGAACTGGTGGCGGCGGGCATCGGGCTGCTCGTGGTGCCCCAGTCGCTCGCGCGCCTGCACCACCGCAAGGACCTCACCTACCGGACGGTGACGGACGTCCCGCAGTCGCGCGTGGCGCTGTCGTGGCCGGAGGGGGAGACCACCGACCTGGTGGAGCACTTCATCGGGATCGTCCGGGGCCGGACCGTCAACAGCACCCGCGGCCCCAGGACCCCGGACGTGCCGAAATCCGAGCGCCCCGAGAAGAAGAAGGGCGCCGCCCCGCGCAAGGCCGCCGGCAAGCCGGCCGGCAGGACCGCCCGTGGCGGCTCCGCCGCGTCCAGGGGCGCCAAGCGCGGCAAGCCCCGCCGCCGGTCCTAGGGAGTGTCCGGAAAGTATCGGCGTCCGCCCGGAGGGCGGGCCAGGCGAGACTTTGCGGACACGACCCAGTGCTCTCGTGCTCAGGAGGCCGACCGACCCGGAGGGCCTGGCGCCGCCGGGCCGCACCCTGCGCAGGCCGACAAATTCGCTACCCGGCGGCCGGAGCGCCGTGATACACAGCCGAGGTGCACAACACTGTGGAGTTCCCCGAGGTCCTGCGGCTGATCGAAGACCGCTCGGCCGCGTTTCGCGCCGCGATGGCGTCCGCCCCCGACCTCGACGTCCAGGTCCCGAGCTGCCCGGACTGGACGCTGCGCGAACTGGCGCAGCATCTCGGCGACGGCCGCCGCCGCCAGGCCGCCGTCGTCGCGGCGGGCCCGGGCGCCGAGCCCCCGGCGAGGACGGACCCGAAGGGCGCACCGACCGCGCCCCGCGACCGCGAATCCCTGGACGCCTGGCTCGCCGAGTCGACCGAGCTCATGCTCGACGCGATGCGCGAGGCCGGCCCGGACCGAGGCTGCTGGACCTGGTGGGGCCGCTCGCAGGCCCCGGAGACCAGCGGGGCCGTGGCCCGGCACCAGATCCAGGAGATCGCCGTCCACACCTACGACGCCCAGCTCACCCAGGGGGCCCCGCAGCCGCTGCCGACCGACGTCGCGGTCGAGGGCGTCGACGAGTTCCTGACGACCGTCTCGGCGACCTCCGTCCCCTGGCCGTTCACGCCGGCGACCATCGACCTGCACGCGACCGAGGGCCGCTCCTGGCGCCTGACCCTCGACGCCGACGGCGTCCGCTGCGACGAGCTCGCCGCCGACGCGGAGCCGGGCGACATGGCGATGCGAGGCGCGGCGAGCGACCTGGTCCTCTACTTCTACGAGCGCCTCCCGCTCGACGGCCTGGAGACCACCGGCGACACCGAGCCGATGGAGCGGCTCGCGGACTGGGACCCGAACGCGTAACACGCGCACGTGTGACGCGTCCGTCGGCTGTGCGCGCGCTGCCGCGGGCGGCGCACCCGAGACGCCCGCTGTCCCCGTACCGGCACCGGTCATGGGGTTATTCACTGTCGTACGGACCCTCCCGAAGGCGAGAATGCGACATCTCGAACGGGAGGAATCCATGGGCCGGGCACACCTGACTCTTCATGAGCTGCTGCCGCCGCGCGAACTGGCGGCCGCGCTCGACGCCGGGCACGTCGTCCGCAAGACGCACCCCGAACTGCCGCTGTCGCTCTACACGTACAGCAGGGCGTGCCAGTACGAGCGGATCTGGAACAGCGTCACCATGCGCTGCCGCGGGCTGGTGGCCGACGACGTCACCGGTGAGGTCGTCGCGCTGCCGCTGCCGAAGTTCTTCAACGTCGGGGAGCACGAGGCAGGTCAGCCCTACGCCCCCGCGCTGCCGGACGAACCGTTCGAGGTGTACGACAAGGTCGACGGCAGCCTCGCCGTGGTCTTCCACTACGCCGGCCGGTGGCGGGTCGCCTCCAAGGGGTCGTTCACCAGCACCCAGGCCACCTGGGCACAGCGGCGGCTGGACCGCGCCGACACCTCGGAGCTCACCCCGGGCGTGACCTACCTCGCCGAGGTCCTCTACCCAGAGAACCGCATCGTCGTGGACTACGGCGACCGCCGTGACCTGGTGCTGCTCGCCGCGATCGGCGAGGACGGCACGGAGATACCCCTGGCCGACGCCGCACCCGCCTGGCGGCCGGTCGGCTCCGTCGTCACGGTCCGCCCGCCGATGCCGCTGGCCGAGCTGCTGGCGCTCACCGAGTCGAGCACCCTGCCCGACGGCCGCCCCTCCACCGGCACCGACGCGGAGGGCTTCGTCCTGCGCTTCGCGTCCGGCGTCCGGGCGAAGGCCAAGCTGTCGGAGTACGTACGCCTCCACAAGGTGCTGACCGGTGTCACCGAACGGGACGTCTGGCGCGGCCACGGCATTCAGCGCTTCGCCGGTCTGCCGGCCCAGCGGGTGGCGCAGGCGCTGGGCTGCTCGGCGTCGGACGTCACCGCGTCGGACGGGCGGCCGCTGGACGCCCTGCTGGAGCAGGTGCCGGACGAGTTCGACGCCTGGGTGCGCGAGGTGATCGCGCGGATCGAGAAGGACGTGGCGGACCGCGAGCGGGCCGTCGACGACGCCTACCGGTCCCTCGCCCCGCTCGCCGGTGACCGGGCCGCCTTCGCGCGCGCCGTGCGGGCCCTGCCGGACCCGGCCGTGCGCCCCGCCATGTTCCTGCGTCTGGACGGACGTCCGACGGAGCTGGTGACCTACCGTTCCGTGCGTCCCCGGGCGGCGGACCCCTTCAAGAACGACGAGGAGAACTGACCGGTGCCCGTAGTACACGTCATGACGGGGCTGCCCGCGTCGGGGAAGACCACCGAGGCACGCCGGCTCCAGGCGGAGGCCGCGGGCCGGCTGCGCCGGGTCAACCTGGACGACCTGCGCGGGATGCTCGACCTCCCGTCACCCGGCGGCGAACGGTCCTCCTACGCCCATGAGCAGACGGTCCTGGCGATCCAGGACGCGGCGGTCCGGGCGGCCGTCGACGACGGCTTCGACGTCGTCGTGGACAACACCCATCTGACGCCCCACATACCCAAGCGGCTGAAGGCGGCCGTCGGCGGGCAGGCGACCTTCGTGGTGCACGACTTCACGCACGTGCCGCTGGAGGAATGCGTCCGGCGCGACGGCGAGCGGGAGCGCCCGGTCGGCGAGGAGATCATCCGCATCCTGGCCGACAAGCACGCCAAGGCCCGCCAGGGCGGCTGGCGGCTCACCGGCGCGTGGCTGAACGACCAGCCACCGGTGGAGCCGTACGTCGCCGACCCGTCGCTGCCCCCGGCGGTGCTGTGCGACATCGACGGCACGCTCGCGCTGCGCGGGGACCGCGGCCCGTACGACTTCACCCGCTGCGGCGAGGACCTGCTCAACGTCCCGGTGCGGCAGGCCCTGCGCTCCTTCCGGCGCGCCGACGGCGATGTCGTCGTTCTGCTGTCCGGGCGGGGCGAGGAGCACCGCGGGACGACGGAGGAGTGGCTGCGGCGGCACGAGGTGCCGTACGACGAGCTGTGGATGCGGGCGGCCGGGGACGGCCGGCGTGACGACGTGGTGAAGGCCGAGCTGTTCGACCGGCACGTACGCCACCGCTTCGCCGTACGGGTGTCGCTGGACGACCGCGACCGCGTCGTCGCCGTGTGGCGCCGCATGGGCCTGCCGACGTGGCAGGTCAACTACGGCAACTTCTGACCGGAGACCGGAGACCGGAGACCGGAGACCGGAGACCGGAGACCGGAGACCGGAGACCGGAGACCGGGGACCGGCGCGTGCGCCGTGAGCGCCGCGCCCGCCGGCGCCCCGTCAGCGCCGGGCGCACGCCCAGGCGCCCATGCCCTGCATGGCGGCCAGCCGCCGGGCGGTGGCGATCTGCTCGCGCTTGGTGGCCAGATCGGCCCGGGGCGCGTACTTCAGGCCTCCGGCGGCCACCCAGCTCGACTGCTTGAACTGGAGGCCGCCGTAGTGCCCGTTGCCCGTGTTGGCCCGCCAGTTGCCGCTGGACTCGCACTGGGCGATGGCGTCCCAGTCCACGCGTCCGCCGGTGCGGTCGGCGGCGATCCACGGGGCGTGGGCGGCCTGGGCGGCGGTGGGGGCGACGAGCACCAGGGCGGCGGCCGACGCGCACAGCGCCGCCGCGGCCAGCCCCCCGACGGTGTTCCTGCCGCCGGTACGGGCGTGCTGACCGTGCATCGGGTTCCTCCGGATCGGTGGCGCCGGGTCCGGGCGAGGGACCGGCAAGGTGACTACGACCGTAGGCGGACGAGTCACGGGTGGCACGCGGGGTTGCGCCCATCGGGTCCCGGGTGTTCCGGCCGGGGGAGGGAGAGGTACCGCGCGACGCGCCGGCCCCAGGTGCGGACGTCGGACGGGGTGCGGGACACGTGCAGGTCCGCGTGGAGCAGCCGCGCCAGCGCCCCGGCGGTGGAGAGCGGATGGCCGGGGTCGCCCGCCCAGGCGAGAACCAGGGCGGGCACGTCCAGCGCGGCGAGTTCCTCCGGGGGCGGCAGGTCGGACATTGCCAGGCCCCGCAGCACGGACGGCAGCAGCCGCTCGGCGGGCGTCGGCGGTACGTCTGGGACGCCGGCCGCCACCGCGGGGCGGGGCGCGCCGGCGCGGGCGGCGCGCCAGGCGGCCGCGCCCTCGCGTGCGACGGTGCGGGCGGCCTCGCGGTTGCGGCGGGCGTACTCCTCGCGCGTCGCCCAGGCGGTGGGCGGGACGAGGAGGACCAGCCGGGAGAACCGGCGCGGCGCCCGGACGGCCGCGTGCAGTACCGTCCCGCACCCCATGGACGCGCCCATGGCGTCGACCGGCCCGGTGGCCCCGAGGTGGTCGAGCAGGGCCAGCAGGTCGTCGGCGAGACGGGGATAGGTGTAGTCGGCGTCCACCGGCTCGCCCGTGGACCGGCCGTGCCCGCGGGCGTCGTACCGGACCAGGCGCCGTCCCACGGCCACCACCGGAGCCCAGTCGAACAGGCCCATGGCGTCCTCGGCGGCCCGGCCGGCGAAGCCGCCGTGCGCGTACACCGCGAGGGGACCCCGGCCGGTGTCCTCGTACGCCAGTTCTGCGCCGCGGTGCCGGAAGGCGCCTCCCCGGGCCGTGTGTCGTCCCTGCTCTCCCACTGCCGGCCTCCGAGCCCAAAACGGCGTTCCCCGCGTGCGGGTTTTCGAGAATGATCGGATTTCTTCCCTAGTGTGATCGTCATGACCCGTCCATCCCCCGCGTCCCGGCGTACCCGCCCCGACCGCGACAGGCGCCCCGGCTACCGGGCGGCGGCCGCCGTCTTCGCCATCGGCATGGCCGGCACGACGCTCCCCACCCCGCTGTACGGGCTGTACCGCGAGGAACTCGGCTTCTCCGAATTGATGGTGACGGTCGTCTTCGCCAGCTACGCCGTCGGTGTGATCCTCACCCTGCTGCTGGTCGGGAACCACTCCGACCGGGCGGGACGGCGCCCGGTCCTGCTGTGCGCGCTGGGCCTGGCCGCCGCGAGCGCCGTGTGCTTCCTCCTGGAGGGCGGCCTGCCCGCCCTCTTCGCCGGCCGGGTCCTGTCCGGCTTCTCGGCCGGGCTGCTGAGCGGGGCGGGCACCGTCACCGTGCTGGAACTCGCACCGCCCGAACACCGGTCCCGGGCGGGCTTCGCCGCGACGGCCGCCAACATGGGCGGCCTGGGCTGCGGACCCCTGCTGTCCGGCTTCCTGGCGGAGTACGCGCCGCTCCCGCTGTCCCTGCCGTTCCTCGCCCACCTCGGGCTCGTCGCCGTCGCCTGCGTCATCGTCCTGCTGCTGCCCGAGGCCGTCCCCGACGCCCGGCCACGGGCGCGGCCGAAGCCGCAGGGCCTCTACGTGCCGCCGGAGGTCCGCGGCGTCTTCGCGCCCTCCTCCCTCGCCGCCTTCGCCGGGTTCTCCCTCCTCGGCCTGTTCACCGCCGTGGCACCGAGCTTCGTCTCCCGGACCCTCGGCATCGACAACCTGGCGGTCACCGGACTCGTCGTCTTCTCCGTCTTCCTCTCCTCGACCGCCGGCCAGTCGCTCACCGGCCGGGTGGCCGCCCGGTCCGCCCTGCCGCTCGGCTGCCTGGTCCTGGTGGCCGGACTCCTCCTCGTGGGCGCGTCCCTCTGGGTGAAGGCCCTGCCGCTGATGGTGGCCGGCGCGGTCTGCGGCGGGCTCGGCCAGGGCCTCGCCTTCCGCGCCGCCCTCACCGCGGTCGGCGACGCGGCGCCCCCCGCGCACCGGGCGGCCACCATCTCCTCGTTCTTCGTCGTCGCCTACACCGGCATCTCCCTGCCGGTCGTCGGCGTGGGCGCGCTGACGATGTGGCTGGGCCTGCAACGCGCCGGACTGACCTTCACGGCGTGCGTCACCCTGCTCGTCGCGGCCACCGCCCTGTACCTGGTGCGGCACCCCGCCCCGACGCGCGGCCACTGACACCTCGGATAGGATGATTTTTCAGTATTCGGCGCCCATGAGGCGGCGTCATGCCCCGGTGGTGAGGTCATCGCGTTGGACACGCCCGAGTCGACCAGTGGTGCACCGGACCAGCCCCTGACCGCGGTGGGGTACGCGGGAGTGCTCGGGGACCTGCTGCCGATCGCGCTCTGGCGCACCGACGCGGACAGCCGCATCGTCGAGTGGTCCCTCGCCGCCCAGGACCTGCTGGGCCACCTCCCGGAGGAGGCCCTCGGCCGGCACGCCGAGCCGCTCCTGGTCCCCGAGGCCAACTGGGAACTGGCCGGGCAACTGGCCGACCGGGTTCTGGCGGGCGAGGCCGTCGTCGCCACCCTCCCGGTGCGGCACCGCGACGGACACTTCGTCCAGATGGAGATGTGGCTCTGCCCGGCCCCCGACCGGCGCGGCGGGACCGGCACCCTGGCCATCGCCATGGAGACCTCCGCGGTCAGGCGGATGCGCGACTCCCTCGCCGCCCTTGAAGGGCTGTTCACCCAGTCGCCCATCGGCCTCGCCCTCCTCGGACCCGACCTGCGGTTCCTGCGGGTCAACGAGGCGCTGGCCCGGATGAACGGCGTCCCCGCCGCCGACCACCTCGGCAAACGCCTCACCGAGGTCGCGCCCGGCATCAACGCGGGCACCCTGGAGACGGTCATGCGGCGGGTACTGAAGAGCGGCGAGGCGGTGGTCGACGTCCGCCGCACCGGCCGCACCCCCGCCGACCCCGGCCGCGACCGCACCTGGTCCTGCTCCTACGCGCCCCTCCGCGACACCGCCGGCCGGAGCCTCGGCGTCGTCGCCTCGCTCATCGACATCACCGACGGGCAGCAGGCCCAGCTCGAGGCCGAACGGGCCCGCCGGCGCTTCGCCCTGCTGGCCGAGGCGGGCACCCGCATCGGCACCACGCTGGACCTGCGGCGCACCGCCGGGGAAGTGGCGGACCTGCTCGTGCCCCGGCTGGCCGACTCCGCCGACGTCCACCTGCGGGAGGCACTCCTCGACCCCGACGAGGCCGCCGCGTCCACCCAGGGGGTGATGCGGCGCGTCGCCATGTCCTTCACCGACCCGGACGCCCCCGCCGAGGAGCTGGCGGCCGGGCTGACCTACCGGATCCCCAGCGGATCGGTGTACGAGCGGGTCATCGCCGAGGGCGTGCCCATGAACCTCTACCGCACCGACGTCCCCGCCCTGATCAGCGACCCCCTCGCCGGGGAACTGCGCACCTACCTCAGCACCCGGCTCGGCGCCGCCCGGCTGGTCCCCCTGGTCGCCCGCGGCAAGGTGCTCGGCGCGGTCGTGGTGACCCGCACCCTCAGCCGCGAACCCTTCGACGAGCAGGACCGCGTCCTCATCGACGACCTGGTCGCCCGGGCGGCGCTGAACATCGACAACGCGCTCATGTACACCGGCCAGCGGGAAGCCGCCCTCACCCTCCAGCGCAGTCTCAGCAGCAACGCCCTGCCGGACGTGCCCGGACTGGAACTCACCGGCCGCTACCTCCCCACCAGCGACCACCAGGTCGGCGGCGACTGGTTCGACGCCATCGCCCTCCCGCGCGGCCGCACCGGCCTGGTCATCGGGGACGTCATGGGCCACGGGATCCACGCCGCCGCCGTCATGGGACAGCTCCGCACGGCGGTCCGCACCCTGGCTCGGCACGACGTCCCGCCGACCCGGATGCTCCTCTCCCTGGACGCCGCCGTCGCCGACCTGGGCGAGAACGAGATGGCGACCTGCGTCTACGCCATCCACGACCCGGTCGCCGGGGAGTGCCTGATCGCCCGGGCCGGCCACCCCCCGCCCGCCGTCGCCGACCCCCGGGGAGTGATCGCCTTCCTCGACGGACCCCCCGGAACGCCCCTGGGCACCGGAGTACGGGACTTCCGCACGGAGCGCGTGCCCCTGGCGCCCGGCGGGCTGCTGGTGCTCTACACCGACGGCCTCATCGAGGCCCGCGACCGCGACCTCGACCAGGGCATGGCCCAGCTCGCCCGGGCCCTCCACCACCTCGACCGCCCCCTCGACGAGATCTGCGACCACGTCCTCGGCAGGCTGCTGCCCGCCGCCGCGCAGGACGACGTGGCCGTGCTCCTCGCCCGGGCGCTGCGCCCCACGGGTACACCGGTGGGCCGCGCCGACCGCCATCACCTGCCCGTACCCACACGTAAGGTGCGAGAGTGGTGACGATGGACACACCGGTGACGACGTTCAGCGAGGGCCCCGAGGACCCGTTCGCCGTGCGCCACTCGGCCTCGGCCGTGGTGGACGACCGCGGCACGGTCGTCGGCTGGAGCGAACGGGCCGAGGCGCTGCTCGGCCACTCCGCCGAGGAGGCCCTGGGACGCCCGGCGGCCGCGTTCCTGGTCGACCCGCGCGACCGGCACGTCGTCATGGACGCCGTGGCCGACTGCGTACGCGGCCTCGGCTGGTTCGGCGTCCTGCCCGTACGGCACCGCGACGGCCGGCGCGTCGACATCGGGTGCCGGGCCCGGGCGATCTCCCGGGAGGGCGGCCACCACGAGTGGTTCCTCGTCGGCGCCCCCGCCGAGGAGGTCATCCAGTGGGAGACCGACCGCTCCGTCCTGGACGGCCTGTTCAGCCGCTCACCGATCGGCCTGTCCATCCACTCCCCGGACCTGACCATCCTCCGGGTCAACCGGGCCATCGCCAAGTTCAGCGGCATGCCGGTCGAACAGCACCGCGGGCTGCACACCAGCGACTTCCTCATCCAGCGCGACACCGACACCGTCGAGGGCCAGCTCCGCGACGTGCTGGAGACCGGCCGCTCCTCCGTCTTCGCCGAGCAGCCCTGCGTACTGCGCCACGACCCCGGCCGCGAGCTGTACGTGTCGGTGTCGGCGTTCCGCCTCCAGGACCCCTCCGGACGCGTCCTCGGAGTGACCCAGACCGTCGAGGACGTCACGGACCGGCACCGCGCCCGCCGGCGGCTCGCCCTGCTCAACGAGGCCAGCGCCCGCATCGGCACCACCCTGGACGTCACCGAGACGGCCCGGGAACTCGCCCAGGTCGCCGTCCCCGGCCTCGCCGACCTGGTCTCCGTCGACCTGCTCGAACCCGTCACCCGGGGGGAGGAACCCCGCCAGGAGGTGGCCGGCCCACTGCGCCGGGCCGCGGTGCGCACCGTCCCGCCGGACGCGGCGCGGCTGATGCACCCGGTGGGCAGCACCCTGCCCGTCCCGCCCGGAACGGTCCAGGCCCGCTGCCTGGACGAGCGCAAACCCCTCCTGGACGAGGGATCCCGCGGCCCGGCCGCATGGCGGTCCGTGGAGCCGGAGCGCCCGGAGCGGGTGCCCGGACCGGACGTCCACTCCCTGCTGGTCGTGCCCCTGGTGGCGCGCGGACTGGTGCTCGGTCTGCTCAGCCTGTGGCGGTCCCGCCGTCTCGAACCGTTCGAGGAGGACGACGTCACCCTCGCCGAGGAGTTCGCCTCCCGCGCCGCCGTCTGCATCGACAACGCACGCCGCTACACCCAGCAGCACGAGGCCGCGCTCACCCTCCAGCACAGCCTGCTGCCGCACGTGATCCCCCGGCACCCCGCGGTCGACGCCGCCCACCTCTACCTGCCGGCCGATGCCACGGCCGGGGTCGGCGGCGACTGGTTCGACGTCATCCCGCTCTCCGGCCTCCGCGTCGCCCTCGTCGTCGGCGACGTGGTCGGCCACGGCATCCACGCCGCGGCCACCATGGGCCGGCTCCGCACGGCCGTGCACACCCTGGCCAATCTGGACCTCGCCCCCGACGAGGTGCTCTCCCACCTCGACGACCTGGTGGACCGGCTGGCCGCCGAACAGGAACCCTCCGACGACCTCTCCCGCCAGGTCGTCGGCGCCACCTGCCTCTACGCGGTGTACGACCCGGTCTCCCGGCACTGCGCGCTCGCCCGCGCCGGCCACCCGCCACCCGCCGTCGTCACCCCGGAGGGGGAGGTCGGCCTCCTCGACCTGCCCGCCGGCCCGCCGCTCGGCCTCGGCGGCCTGCCGTACGAGTCCGCCGAGGTCGACCTCGCCGAAGGCAGCCTGCTCGCCCTCTACACCGACGGCCTCGTCCAGGCCGGCGACCGGGGCAACGACGAGCGGGACGTCGACGAGCGCGTGGCGGACCTGTGCGCGGCGCTCGTCCGCCCCGCCCGCACCCTCCAGGAGCACTGCGAGGCGGTGCGCGACGCGCTGCTGTACGACCACCCCACCGACGACGTCGCCCTGCTCGTCGCCCGGACCCGGGTGCTGGCCGAGGAGAAGGTGGCCACCTGGGAGCTGCCCGTGGAGGCGACCGCCGCCGCCCGCGCCCGGGCGCTGACGGCGGACCGGCTCGCCGAGTGGGGGCTGGAGGACATGCTCTTCACCACCGAACTGGTCGTCAGCGAGCTGATCACCAACGCCTTCCGGTACGGCGGCGGGCCGATCACCCTGCGGCTGATCCGCGACCGGCACCTCATCTGCGAGGTGTCCGACACCAGCAGCACCTCGCCGCACCTCCGGCGCGCCCGCAGCACCGACGAGGGCGGCCGCGGACTGTTCCTGGTCGCCCAGCTCACCGAGCGCTGGGGAACCCGCTACACCCGGGACGGCAAGACCATCTGGACCGAGCAGGCGCTGCCGGCCGTCACGCCAGAGCCGTCGCCGCGCCCCTGAGCACCAGACCGCACCCCAGCGCCAGGACGACGGCGGCGGTGCCGAGCGGTGCCGTCCGGTGGGCCAGCGCGACCAGCCGGCCCCGCGGCCGCCGCACCAGCCGGCGCCGGGTGGTCTCCCGCAGGCGCACCACGGCGAACCCGGCGCCCGCCAGGGTGAGGGCGAGCCCCGCCCCGTACGCCAGGACGAGCAGGAACCCGAACCACGCCTGCCCCAGGGCGGACGCCCCGACCAGGACGACCACGGCGGACGGGCTCGGCACCAGCCCGCCGGCCAGGCCGAGCAGGACCACCCCGCGCAGGCCGGGAGCCGGGGGGAGGTGGGAGTGCCCGTGCGCGTGACCGTGGTCGTGGTCGTGCGCATGGGTGTGGCCGTGGCCGTGGTCGTGCGGGTGACCGTGCTCGTGGTCGGCGTGTGCGTGTGCGTGGCCGTGGGTGTGGCCGTGGGCGTGATGGCGTCGGCGCCATGCCCGGCGCAGCAGCAGCGCGCCCGCCACCGCGACCAGGGTGCCGCTCGCGATGCCCAGCCAGGACACCACGGAGGGCGCCGCCGCCGAGCCCGCGGTGATCAGGGCGCCGAGGGCGAACACGCCCAGCGTGTGGGTGAGCGTCACCGAGGCGCCGAGCGCCAGCATGTCGCGCACGGAACTGCGGCCCCCGGCCGCCGCGGCGGCGGCCATCATGGTCTTGCCGTGCCCCGGGGCCAGCGCGTGCAGAGCACCCAGCAGCAGGGAGGCGCCGAGCGCCAGCACCGCGAAGCCCGCCGTCAGCTCGTGCCGGGCCACCAGGCCCGTCAGCGCCTGCGCCCAGCGGTCCGCGCCGCGCGGCAGCACGCCCGCCACCGGTGACGCCCCGGCCCCGGCCCCGTCCGCGTCGCCGGCCAGCGCCGGGCCGCCGGACCGTACGGTGAGGGACACCGACCGCGCGTCCGGCGGCGAGGAGAGCAGGTCGTCCGGGTAGGCGGTCAGGCGCCGGGACACCGAACCGGCCGGCACGCCGCCGCCCGAGAGGGTGGTGCGGTCACCCCGCGCGGTGATCTCCCGCCATCCGTCGCCGGCCGCCACCGCCGCCGGGCGGTACGACAGCCGGGTGCCGTCCGCGCGCGGCAGCGGCGCGGTGAGCGCGCACGTCACCCGCAGCGTCTCCAGCCCGGCCTGCCCCGGGCGCACTTCCGCCCGGGCGGCCCCGGCGGTCACCGGGCGGGCGGCGGCGTCGCCGGTCACCAGCCGCGCGTCCCGGGCCGCCGCGTCGCACCGCGTCCGGGCCCACGCCGCGAGCTCGCCCGGCGCCAGCCGGTCGTTCCCGTCGGTGTCGATCCGCGTGCGTTCCTGGGAGGCCGGGATCTCGGCCAGGTCCTCCACGTGGTCCACGAGCAGCTCGCCCGGGGCGACGACGAGGCCGTCGTACTGGCTGACCGTGAAGTTGCCCAGCGGGTGGGCCTGGGCGGCCTGGGCAGGGAGCAGCGCCAGGGCCGTGCCGCCCAGCAGGGCCGCGAGGGCGCGGGCGGTCGTCCGGCGGTTCACGACGCACCCCCGGTCGCGGCCAGGGCGGCCTTCGCCGTGCGGGCGCCGGTCGCCGAGAAGCCGGGGTTGAGGTCCAGCGCGGCGCGCAGGTCGCGACGGGCGGCCGCGTCGTCACCGAGGGCGCGCTCGATCATGCCCCGGTGGAAGAGGAACGAGGCGTTGCGGTAGCCGGGCGAGGGTGCGGTGGCGCGCTCGGCGTACGCCAGCGCCTCCCGGTCCTTGCCGTTGGCGTGCAGGGCCCAGGCCAGGGCGTCCGCGGTATGGACGCTTCGGCGGCGGCCCCATTCGGCGCGCGCCGCCGTCAGCGCGCCGGCCGCGTCGCCGTGGTCGGCCCCGACCAGGGCGGACTCCAGGTCGGTGGCCACGCCGTTCGCACGGGCCAGCCGGGTCCAGGTGCGGACGAGCGCGTACTGCTCCTCGGCCCGGTCGCGCCGGCCCAGCACCTCGTACAGTTCGCCGAGCGCCGCGAGCTGCCCCGGGAGCGGGTAACGCCGTACCACCTCCTCGAGGTCGGCCAGCGCGCGCTTGGTGTCGCCGAGCGCCGCGTACGCGCGCCCCCGGCCCTCCCGGGCGGGCAGGTGCCGCGGGTCCGCGCGCAACGCCGCCGCGAAGTGCTCCAGGGACTCTTTGTACGCGCCCCGGCTCCACTCGAGCTGGCCCAGCGCGGTGGAGACGTAGGCCACGTCGGCCGGGCCGAACGCGGACTGCCGAGCGCGCGACAGCACCCGGCGCGCCCCCGCCACGTCGCCGCGCAGCTCCAGGACGTACGCGTACCGCGTGAAGACCGGGATGCCGGGACGGCGCCGGTCGGCGAGCCGTACCGCGGCCAGGGCCTGGTCGTAGCGGCCGAGCTCGACGAGGGCGTCGACCCGGACGGACAGGGCCCGCTCGCTGTACGGGTTCACCGCCAGCGCCCGGTCGGCCTGGCGCAGCGCCCCGGTGAAGTCGTGGCGCGCGGCGGCCAGGGCCGCCCGGCCGGCGAGCGCCGCGTCGTTCGAGGCGGCCGGGCGCAGCTCCAGGGACCGACCGAACGCCTTCTCCGCCCGCGGGTACCGGGTCGGATCGCCCGTGGTGCGGGCCTGTTCGACGTACGCCGCGCCCAGCGTCGCCCATCCGGTGGCGTCGCGGGGCTGGTCCTCCAGGTGCCGTTGCAGGGCGGCGACGCCCTGGGCGAGGTCCCCGGCCGCCAGGCGTTCCACCGGGACGACCGCCGCGAGGGCGGGGGCCGGCCGCCTGCCGGGGCCGGGGTCGTCCGCGGCTCCGTAGGCCACCGAGCCGGCGGTGAGCCCGAGGGCCACGACCACGACCGCGGCGGTCCGCCACCGGCCCGGCCGCCCCTCCCGGGGGGCGGACTGCGGCTTCCGTACGAGCATCGGTTGTGCCTTCCTGGGTCGTGCGTGCGGAGAGGGGCCCGGCAGCGCCGTGGGGGGAAGGAACGCTGCCGGGCCGTCAGGGGGTGGGGCGGTCCGGGTCAGCCGATCCAGGACCGCTGCTCGGGCCGGCGGCGGGACCGCGACCACATCGCCCGGCCCAGGCCCACCAGCAGCACGCACGCGGCACCCGAGGCGGCCGAGACGAGCATCACCGTGTTGTCGCCCCACGACGAGGTGAGCGCGGAGACCCCACCGGTGAGGCCCGTGGCGTCCGCCTTCGTGGCGGCCTGGGCGGCCTTGGTGTCGGACCCGGCGCTGGGCAGCGCCACGTACGGGAAGCTGCTGCCGAACTTCTTGTCGTTGGCGTCGACCGCGTCACCCAGGTCGTTCTCGGCACCCACGAGTTCGCCCTCGACGACCTGGAGCGCGATGTCCAGCACGTCGTCCGTCAGCCGCCGCCCGTTGGGGAAGCCGGCGTTGTCACCGTCGAGCACGCCCAGCCGCTTGGGTTCGGCCACCGGCTTGATCGAGGTGTTGAGGCGCAGCATCTCCGACGGCTTGCCGTTCGGCTGCTGGTTGAGGTCCTTGACGCCGGTCAGGAACACCGAGACGAGGTCGTTGCGGGGCTCGGCCGGAGCCTTGATCTTGTAGATGCCCTCGATCAGCTTGGGCAGTTCCGGCTCGGTGACGTTCTTCAGGAAGCGCCCGTCGTTCTCGGGCGAGGAGGCGTTGAACCGGTCCTTGTCCTTGACCGGGTTGACGACCTCGTTGACCAGCGGCATGCCGAGCCGGGACACCCGGGTCCACTCGCCGTAGGCGTTCTTGCGCTCGGTCGTCGCGTAGAGGCCGACCACCGGCTGCTTCTCCGACTCCCTGAGGTACGAACTCGGCACCTGGAGGGCGATGGTGTTGACGTTGTAGCCCTTGAGCGTGTCGTTGCCGACCTCCGAGAGGTCGCCGCCGTACAGCAGGTCGAAGACCCGCAGGTCGAGGAAGAACGGGTCGTCGGCCTGGCCGGCGAACGCCTTGAGCCCGCCGGGGACCTTCCGTACCGCCTGGTCGCGCAGCTTCTGGTAGTCCGGCATCGACGCCTTGCCGACGTTGGAGGGCGCGACCGGCAGGTGCTCGGCGAGCATGTGCCGGGAGGCGACCTTCCCGTGCTTGAGGCGCTGCAGCTCGATGTCGTACGACTGCGTGAAGTTGAGGTCGGGGTCGTCCAGGCTCTCCACCGCACCCGTGTTGTAGAGGAAGGTCTTCTCGTTCTTGCGGTGGTCCTTGAAGGTGAACCGGTACAGCAGGTCGTCCTGGGCGTCACCGTCGCTGTCGACGTGGATGTCGTAGCGGGCGTCGGTGGCGAAGGGGTAGAAGTTGGGCCCGCCGGCCGGCTCCTGGAACGGCAGCCAGTTCGCCACCACCGTCGTCGAGTCGGGATGGTCCGGACTGACGAACGCGTACACGTCGGTGGTGTCGAACTGTGGTTGCCCGGATATCAGCGGGGCCTCCCGGTGGCTGGAGGCGCTCGCCGTCCCCGGCTGGAGCACCCCCACGCCGGCGGCGGCCAGGCCTCCGGCGGCCAGGGCGCCGCAGGCGAGCAGTGCGACGCTCCTGCTCCGCCAGGTCCGTCCGCTCCCGGTGGGTGATGTCGTGGTCATCTCGTCCGTCCTTCATTCGTCAACGCGTCCGTCCGGCTTGCTTGTTGGACCATTACGTGCGCCGTGGCCGTTGTGTTCGGCACGGGCGTCACCGGGACGGGGCCGCGGGGTCCTGGAACCTGGCCGCGACGGCCTGGACCTCGATGTGGTAGTGCCCGTGGGACCCGCCGCCCGGGTGCAGCCGGGGCAGCCGGTAGGTGCGCCGGGGCGCCTCGCGCCCTTGGGTGCCGGGGTCCGCGCGCGAGCCGTTCACGTCCTCGTGCGGCGGGCGCGCCCGCTGCCCGGACGGGCCGGCGTCACCGGGCGCCAAGGCGCCGTGGGACAGCATCGAGGACACCACGAGGAGGCCGCCCACCGCGCCGACGCCGCACGCGCCGACCCACCGCGCCCGCCTCGGCGGTCCGACCGTCCGGAGGTCCTCGGGGTGCGTCGCGTCACGCGCCCACAAGGGTTCCACGGTGCGTCGCGGCGGTGGGACGTCGGCGAGCGGGGCGTCGGGGAGCGGCGCGGTGCCGCGCAGTTCGGCGCGTGCGGCGTCCAGATCGTCCAGCACCCGCTGGAAGGACTCCATGATCGACTGTGCGGAGGCGGGCTCCGCGCCCGGAAGTCGCGGGTTGCGCTGGGGTATGTCGTCAACGTGCACGGCGGTGCTCCTCGCGGGGGTACATGCCTTCCGTGGCGATCCGGGGGTGATCCGGGCCGCGGTGTCGCTTCGTCGTCAGGCAGTACGCAGGGCGAGCGGGCTTGTCTCATCCGCCGTCGTGCGCCTGGGCCACCAGGGGGCCGTGGCCGGCGCCGCGGTCCGGCCCGGCGGGCAGGTGCGGGAGATGGTGACCGAGGCGCTCCCGCTTGGTCCACTGGTAGGCGAGGTTCTCCTCCCGCGGCGGGATCAGCAGCGGCACCCGCTCGCTGATCGCGATCCCGTACCGCTGCAACGCCTGGTGCTTGCGCGGGTTGTTGGACAGCAGCCGCACGGACCGCACGCCGAGGTCGTGCAGGATCCCCGCCGCGCCCCCGTAGTCGCGGGCGTCGTCCGGGAGCCCCAGCGCCAGGTTCGCCTCGACGGTGTCCAGCCCCTCCGCCTGCAACCGCATCGCGCGCAGCTTGGCCAGCAGCCCGATGCCCCGGCCCTCGTGGCCGCGGAGGTACACCAGGACGCCGCGTCCCTCGCTCGCGATGGCACGCAACGCCGCGGAGAGCTGCTCGCCGCACTCGCAGTGCCGGGACCGGAAGGCGTCCCCGGTCAGGCACTCGGAATGGAGCCGGGCGAGGACGTCATGGCCCTCGATCTCGCCGTACACCAGGGCTATTTGCTCCTCGCCCCGGTCGTGGTCCATATACCCGGCGGCGCGGAAATCGCCGAATTCGGTGGCCAACTGCACATTCACCACATGCTCGACGCCCGTTCGGCGAGTGGTGTCACGGAGCACATCATCGGTGTCTATCATGGCCCGATCGTATCGGGTAACGTCCGGCAGTGGGCGGGAAACTGACGAAGGAAAGGGCGGGGAAGATGAGCGTTCCGCAACCGCGGATACCGGCATTGGGCATGCTGCCGCTGGACACGACGACGGAGGACGTCCGCCGGGCGCCGGCGGACGTGGCGGTCCTCCCCATCGGGAGTTTCGAACAGCACGGTCCGTTCCTCCCGTTGATGACGGATACCGTGGTCGCCTGCGCCATCGCCCGCGAGGTCGCGGCCGCCCACCCCGTACACCTGCTCCCACCTGTGACGATCTCCTGCTCGCACGAGCACGCCGGGTGGCCGGGGACCGTGAGCATCTCCGCCGTGACCCTCTGCGCCGTCGTCCGGGACATCGCCGGATCGCTCCGCCGCTCCGGTATCGAAAACCTCGTCCTGATCAATGGGCACGGCGGCAACTATGTATTGCGCAATGTGGTTCAGGAATCCGCGGACACCGGTACGCGAATGGCGCTTTTCCCCGGATCCGACGATTGGCGGACGGCGCGGGAACGGGCCGGTGTGCTGACGTCGTCGCACAGCGATATGCATGCGGGGGAGGTGGAGACATCCATACTTCTCCACGATCACCCGGAACTCGTGCGTCCCGGTTATGAAACCGCCGATCTGATCGCCGACGACCGCAAGCATTTGCTGTCGCTCGGTATGCGTGCCTACACGGAATCCGGAGTGATCGGCCGCCCGTCACGGGCGTCCGCCGAAAAGGGGAAACTCCTGCTGGCCGCCCTGGCCGAATCGTTCGGCGCGTACCTCTCCCTCCTCGCGCCCGCCTCCCGGCATGGTGCGCGGTGACCGCCCTGCACACCGGACCCGCGACCGGTGCCCGACCCGCCCCCACGACGGACGTCCGCCCCCTCGACGCGGACCGCGCCTGGCGGTCGCTGCGCGGCATCCGCACCCCGGCGGACGCCGGGGCCGCCGGTCTGGTCACGGGCGAGGACGGCCGGCCGCGCTGGCGGAACGGCTCGCCCGAGGCGGACGACCTGGCCCGCCGCTACCTGCCGCTGTGCCTGGCCGGCCCGCACGTCACCTTCGCCCAACTGGGCCAGAGCCTCGACGGCTTCATCGCCACCCGCACCGGTGACGCCGACTACGTCACCGGCGAGGAGGACCGCGCGCACCTGCACCACCTGCGGGCCCTGGCCGACGCGGTGGTCGTCGGGGCCGGCACCGCCGTGGCGGACGACCCCCGGCTGACGGTGCGGGCCTGCCCCGGAGACAACCCGGTCCGCGTCGTCCTCGACCCGCGCGGCCGGGTCCCCGCCGGGCACCGGGTGTTCACCGACGGGGAGGCCCCCACCCTGTGGGTGGTGGGCGCGGGCGGCGGGCACGCGCGGGCGGTGGCCGGCCGCCGCACCGGCACCGGCACCGTCGATGTGCTGGAGCTGCCCGACCGGGACGCGTTCGCCCCGCGCGCGCTGGTGCGCCACCTCGCGCGGCGCGGCCTCGGCCGGGTCCTCGTCGAGGGCGGCGGTGTCACCGTCTCCCGCTTCCTCCGGGAAGGCGCCCTGCACCGGCTGTACGTCACCGTGGCACCGGTCCTGCTCGGCGACGGCGTCCCGGGACTCGCCTTCCCCGGCCCGGAACGGATGCGCGACGCGCTCCGCCCGCCGACCCGACGCACCCTCCTCGGCGACGACACCCTCTTCGAACTCGACTTGGGGACGCCGCGCCCCGGCGAGCCGGTCGGCCACCAGTACACCGGCGCCGGGCAGGCTCGCGGCGAGGCTCAGTAGCCCGTACACCACCGAGACGGTCAGCCCCTGCGCCGTCCCCAGGCCCGCCGCGCCGAACGCCCAGGCGGTGGCCCCCTCCCGGGGCCCCCACCCGGCGACGTTCAGCGGCAGGGCCATGGCGAGCAGCGCCAGCACCATCAGCGGCAGCAGCACGCCCGCCGGGGCGGTCGCCCCGGCGGCACGGGCGGCGACCAGGAACATGGCCAGGAACCCCGCCAGCACCGCGACGGACGACCCCAGCACCCCCGCCCACACCCACGGCCCCGCCCCCGGGGCCACCGGGCGCCCGGCATCCCCCGGCGCCCGGCGGCGGCGCCGCACGGCCACCACCGCGCCCCCCGCACCCAGCACACCGGCCACGACCGCCACCACCGCGCCCCGGCCCGGCCCCGCCTCCGCGAGGGCCGGCACCGGGTACGCGCACAGCAGCACCGCACCGGCCGTGACCAGCACCGCCTGGCCCGCGACCCGCTCGACCACCACCGCCCGCACACCCCGCCCGACGTCACCGGCGCTCCGCCCGTGCCGCACCGCCCGGTGCACGTCGCCGAGGACCCCGCCGGGCAGCGCCGCGTTCAGGAACAGGGCGCGGTAGTAGTCGGCGACCGCCCGGCCCAGCGGCAGCCGCACGCCCAGCGCGCGGGCCACCAGGCACCAGCGCCACGCGCTGAGCACGGTCGTGAACAGGCCGATGCCCAGGGCGGCCGCCAGCACGGGAGCGTCGACGCCCCGCAGCCCCGCCACGAAGGCACCGCCGCCGTGCCACCACACGACCGCCCCCAGAAGGGCCGCCCCGGCCACCGCGCCGAGACGGCCCCGCACCACCGCCGGTGCCCTCACGCGCCGCCCCCCGCCGCCCCGCCACCCGGCAGGGCCAGCACATCGGTGTGATGGACCACCACGCTCAACCGGCCCTCCTCGCACGCCTCCAGCCGGCGCCGCAGGTACGCGGTGGCACGCGGCGCCAGGTCCGGCCGCTGCTCCCGCGCCGCACCGACCCAGCCCCGCAGCCACTCGGCCGTCAGCGCCGAGTCGCCGGGACCCAGCCGCCACGGACTCGACCGCGTCAGCACGGTCATGCCCCGGGCCGCGAAGAGCTGCCGGGCCGCCGCCACCGCGTCCGGCCCGAGCAGCCGGCGGCCGCCCTCCATCCGGCGCTGGTGGTCGTTGAACGCCCCCTCGACGGCGCCGTCCAGCGGGTCACCGGGCGTCAGCTCGACGCGCCCCGCCACCGACAGCGCCAGCAGCACCGGACACCCCGCCTCCGCGCAGGCCGCCGCCAGCCCGTCCAGCTCCTCGCGGGTGAGCAGGTCCAGCAGCGCCGACGCCGTCACCAGCGCCGTACCGGCCAGTTCGGCCGCCGTCAGCAGCCCGATGTCACCCTGCCGGGTCGTCACCGTGATCCGGCCGCCGCCGTCGCCGGTGCGCGGCATCCGGGTGGCGGCCAGGTCCAGCAGCCCGGCGTCGTGGTCGTGCAGCACCCAGTGCTGCGGCCCCGCCAGCCGGGGCGCCAGCCAGCGCCCCATGGAACCGGTGCCGCACCCCAGGTCCCGGATCACCGGCACGCCGTCCCGCCGCGCCGGGTCGAGCCCCGGGAGCCGGCGCAGCGGGCCGAGGAGCCCGGCGGCGCGGGCCGCCGCGTCGGCGGGCTCGCGGAGCGCCAGCCAGTCGGGGGCGTAACGAGGTCTGCCGGTCACGCTCATGCGGCCTCCCGGGGTTCGTGACGGAGCTGGTCCAGGGCCCGGGCCAGGCCGCGGGCGGTCGTCTCCCACCCGGCCAGCGCGGTACGCCGCCCTCGTGCGGCGACCTTGGCGCGATGGCGCTCGCCGGGCTCGCCGAGCCAGCGCCGCAGGGCGGCCACCAGCGCGGCCGGGTCGTCCGGCGGTACGAGGAGCCCCGGCACGCTGCCGTCGGGCGCGCGGCCGACCGCCTCGGGGAGGCCCCCGACGGCGGTCGCCAGCACCGGAACGCCCCGCGCCAGGGCCTCGGTCACCGCCATGCCGTACGTCTCCGCCCGCGAGGCGAGCACCAGCAGGTCGGCGGCCGCGTAGTGGGCGTTCAGCTCCGGACCGCCGCGCGGGCCGGCGAGCCGCACGCGGTCCTCGAGACCGGACCGCGCGATCAGCTCCCGGAGCCGCTCGACGTACCCGGGGTCCTGCCCCAGGCCGCCCACGAGGACGCACTCCCACGGCAGGCCGGCGACGGCCGCGAGGGCCTCCACCAGTTCGTACTGCCCCTTGCGCGGGGTCACCGAGGCGACGCACAGCAGACGTGGGACGCCGGCCCCGCCGCCGGGCGCCAGCGGTCCGACGTCGGCCCCCGGCGCGGCGACCCGTACCCGCTCCGGGGCCAGCCCGTGGTGGTCCACCAGCCGGTCCGCCGCCCAGCGGCTGGTGGCGACGACCAGCGCCACCGCCCGCAGCGTCCGGCGCTCGGCGGCGTCCAGTTCCGCCGCCTCCTCCGGGGCGAGCCCCGTCTCGTCGGCCAGCGGCAGGTGCACCAGCACCGCCAGCCGCAGCCGGCCGGCCTCCGGGACGACGACGTCGGGGACGCCGCACGCGACGAGCCCGTCGAGCAGCACCACGGACCCGTCCGCCGACTCCGCCAGCACCCGGGCCAGCGCCGCGCGTTCGGCGGCCGTGGGGCGCGGCCAGGCGCCCGCGACGAGCCGATCGTGGACCTGCCAGCCGACGGCGGGCAGGTCCCGGCACACCCTGCGGTCGTAGACGTTGCCGCCGCTCGGCGCCGCCGGGTCGTCGACGCCTCCGGGCAGCACCACGCGGACCGAGCGCGCCGGCGGGGCCGCGTCCGGCACCTCCGGCCGGCCCGCGCCCCACCCGTCCGCGCCCGGCCCGTCCGCGCCCCGCCCGTCCGCGTCCCGCGGGTGCGGGTCGTGGCCGTGCACCGCGTCGTCGCTCACAGGGCCCGCTCGTAACTCGCCCACGCGATGTGCGACTCGTGCAGCGTGACGGTGATGCCCGCCAGTCCCCGCGCGCCGCCGCCCAGCGCCCCGGCGTGCACCCGGTCGGCGAGACGGTCGGCGATGACCTTCGCCAGGAACTCCGTCGAGGTGTTGACCCCCGCGAACTCGGACTCGTCGTCGAGGTTGCGGTAGTTGAACTCCGCCACCACGCTCCCCAGCTCCTTGGTGGCGAGCCCGATGTCCACGACGATGTTGTCGGCGTCCAGCTCGGCACGGCGGAAGGTGGCGTCCACGAGGTACGTCGCCCCGTGCAGGCGCTGCGCGGGTCCGAACACCTCCCCCCGGAAGCTGTGGGCGATCATGAGGTGCTCGCGGACTGTGACACTGAACAACGGCTGTGACCTCCCGGTCCGTCCTTTCGGTGACCCGCTCCGGGCCCCCGTCGTTCCAGTACGGACCGGGGGCGCCGTGCGTTCAGTGCCCGTCGTACCGCACCCGGTGGCACAGTCCGGGCAGGTCGCCCGAGGCGATGGCGCCCAGCACCGACGGCAGTTCCTCGAAGGCGCACTCGCCCGTGACCAGGGCGTCGAAGACCGGGTCGGCCAGCAGGTCCAGGGAGAGCGCCAGCCGGTCGGCGAACGTACGGCGGGAGCGCCGCGCCTCGGACACCCGGCCCACCTGGCTGCCCCGTACGACCAGACGCCCCGAGTGGAACGCCTCGCCCAGCGGCAGGCTCACCCGCCGGTCCCCGTACCAGCTCAGCTCCAGCACCGTCCCCTCCGGGGCCAGGAGTTCCAGGGAGCGCACCAGCCCGGCCTCGGTGGCGCTCGCGTGGACGGCGAGGTCGCAGTCGCCCAGCGCGTCCCCGGGGAGCGCGAAGTCCACGCCCAGGGCCGCGGCGACGGCGGCGCGGGCCGGGTCGGCGTCGACGAGCTGGACGCGTACGCCCGGGAAGCGGGCCAGCAGCGCCGCGACCGAGCAGCCCACCATCCCGCCCCCGACGACGGCGATCCGGTCACCGACCAGCGGCGCCGCGTCCCACAGGGCGTTGACCGCGGTCTCCACCGTCCCGGCCAGCACCGCCCGCGCGGCCGGCACGGTCCCGGGCACCGGCGTGACGGAGCCGGCGGGCACGACGTACCGGGTCTGGTGCGGGTAGAGGCAGAAGACGGTCCGCCCGACCAGGTGACCGGGGCCCTCCTCGACCAGACCGACGTTGAGGTACCCGTACTTGACGGGCCCGGGGAACTCGCCGTCCTGGAACGGCGCCCGCATCGCGCGGTACTGGCTCTCCGGGACACCGCCCCGGAAGACGAGGCCCTCCGTCCCCCGGCTCACCCCGGAGAACAGGGTGCGGACGACGACGTCGTCGGCGCCCGGTTCGGGCAGGACGACCTCGCGGGTCTCACCATGGCCGGGGGAGCGCAGCCAGAAGGCGCGCGCGGTGCGCTGCATGGGGTTCTCCTGTTGAACGCTGGGGTGTCGGTGCACGTTGTGAGGGTGACGAGGCCGCGCGCCCTGCCGGGCGGCGGCCCATGACTCTGTCACAGGTCCGAAAGGGTGTCCCGTGTCCGTGGGCGACATGACCGCTGCACGTCCGTTGCGCCGTTTGCTGGCCCGGTTCCCCTCGGGGGCGCCGGTCGTGCCCGCCGGCGGCCGTCGGCGGCCGGCGGGCCGTTCCGAACGGCCGCCGCGCACCCTCCCGTACGACGGGGCCCCGCGGCCGCCGGCCCCCGTGGGGGGAGCGGCGCCGTGGCGGGCCCGCCGTGAACCGGCGGTCGCCGTGGCCGCCCAGCTCGGCCTGCTGGCCGCGCTCGGCACGGTGACGGATCTGGGGCCCGCCGGGTGGCTGACGGGCGGGGTGTTCGCCGTCGCCCTGTGGGCCGTGCTCACCCGGGCCCTGGACCGGTGGTGGCCCGGGGGCGCGGCCTTCGGTCCGGCCAACGCCGTGACCCTCGCCCGGACGACGCTCGTCGGGGGCGTGACGGCGCTGGTCGCCGAGCTGTGCGCGGGCGCGGCGCCGGGCGCGGCCCTGGTCGGGCTCACCGCGGTGGCCCTGTCCCTCGACGCCGTCGACGGCCGGGTCGCCCGCCGCACCGGGACGGCGACCGCCTTCGGGGCGCGCTTCGACATGGAGGCCGACGCCTTCCTGATCCTGGTGCTGAGCGTGTGCGTGTCCCTGTCGCTGGGCGCCTGGGTGCTGGCGATCGGTGGGATGCGGTACGTCTTCGTCGCCGCGGCCCGGGTGCTGCCCTGGCTCGACGGGCCGCTGCCCCCGAGCACGGCGCGCAAGACGGTGGCCGCCGTGCAGGGCGTCGCGCTGCTGGTGGCCGGCGCCGCGATCCTCCCGCGCGGAGCGGCGTTCGCCCTGGTGGGGGTGGCGCTGGCACTGCTCGTGTGGTCCTTCGCCCGGGACGTGCGGTGGCTGTGGCGCGTCCGGGTCGTGCGGGACGGCGCGGCGCCGGTGCAGGTGGCGGCGCGCGAGCGGGCCCGAGGCCGCCTCACCGCGGGCCGTACGCGGTGAGGAAGCGGTCACGGAAGGCGTCCATCCGCCACACCGGGGCGTCCGGGCCGGGCTTGAGCCCGTCCTGCCAGCCCCACCCGGAGATCCGGTCCAGCACCGCGCGGTCGCGGGCCAGGACCGTCACCGGTACGTCCCGCCCCAGCCGGTCCCGGGTGACGGTGGGGACGGGCTGGTGGTCACCGAGGAAGACCACCACGGTGTCGTCGTCGCCGTACGTCTCCAGGTACGAGACCAGGCTGTCGAGGGAGTACTCGATCGCCCGCCGGTACTCGGTGCGCACCTGGGCGGGGTCCTTCCACACCTCCTTGGGGTCCTTGCCGGACCGCTTGACCGACTCGTAGACCGAGCCGTCGCCGAGCTCGTCCCAGCCGAGCTTGGTGGGTATCGGCGCCCAGGGGTTGTGGCTGGAGGTGAGGATGATCTCCGCCATCATGGGGCCGCGGCCGGGCCTGCCGTGTTCGAGGCGCTCGAACGCCGCGAGGCTGTACTGGTCGGGCACGGGCGTCCAGCTGAACTTGGGGCCCCGGTAGCCGAGGTCCCGCGAGTCGTGGACGTGGTCCAGGCCGTAGAACCGCCCCTCCGGCCACGCCCGGGTGACGCCCGGCATGATGCCGACCGTCCGCCAGCCACCGGCCCGCCGGAAGGCGCCGGTGAGGGTGAGCCGGTCGCTCGACGTCAGATCGCGGTAGCGCTGCTGGTTGTCGATCCACAGTCCGGAGGCGAACGTGGAGTGGGCCAGCCAGCTCCCGCCGCCCGCCGTGGGGGAGGTGAGGAAGGCGCTGCGGGAGGAGAAGCCGGCGGCCCGCAGCCGGCGGTCGCCGTCCGCGAGCACCGCGCCGACCCCCGGCGCCAGGTCCGGGTCCTGGACGGCGCTGCGGCCGTAGCTCTCGATGAAGACGAACAGCACGTCCTTGCCCCGCAGTCCCGTCAGCAGCCGGTCGGCGGGCGTGCCGCGGAAGGCGTCGACGGCGGACTCCTCTGCGAACGCCTCCCGGTCGGCGATCCCCGCGCGCACCTGCTGGACCCGGCCGCGTACGGCGTCGGCCGTGCCGCGGGAGGCGACCGCCGCGCCCGAGACCTGCACGCCCAGGGCCGCGCAGACGACCCAGGCGGTGCCCGCGCCCAGGACGGCCTGGGTCGTCACGGCGCTGTGCCGGACCGCGAGGCGGCCGAGCCGGACCACCGACAGGGCCATGAGGACCACCACGAGGAGGGCCAGCAGCCCCGCCCCGATCACCACACCGGTCGCACCGGCCCCGCCTATGGAGTCCCGGAGGAACGCCTCGGCGTCGTCCAGCAGGACCCAGTCCAGGACCGGGTCGAAGGGCCGTGAGAGCACGGAGCGGAAGCCCATGTCGAGGAGGTTCAGCAGCGTGACCAGCCCGAGGCCCGCCCCGGCGGCCACCGCCACCACCCGCCTGGCGCGCGGCCGCAGCACCAGCAGCAGCGCGGCTCCGCCCACCGCCTCCACCGGGATGCGGGCGAACGCGCCCGGCGTGAGGCGCTCCACCCGGTCCGGCAACAGCAGCGCCGCCCCGACCAGCACGGCGGCGAGCACCGTGGCGGCCCTGGACGCGACGGCGCGCACGAGCACCCGGTCCGCCCGGAACCGCTCCCGGGGAGCGGCCGTGCCCGCGCGTGGCAGTTGACGAGACGTCCCGATCGACACCCGAAGTCCTTTCGTCCATGACCCGCCGGCAGGGCGGACCGGCCCACCGGCCGGGGCCGCCGTGGAAGGTACGGTTCGCCGGCCGGTGCCGTTCACGTCCGGGCCGGCGGTGCCGTTCACGCCCGGGCCGGCGGTGCCGTTCCCGTCCGGGGGCGCCGGTGCCGATCACGGCCGGGCCGCCGGGTGGGGGGCCCTCCCTCGGGTGAGCCGCGTCTCACCCGGGCTGCCGCGCTTGTCTATGCAACGAGTTGCATAAGAGGATCGGGGGCATGGCGCTCGACCACGCGATCCTCGTCTCCCTGCTGGAGAAACCGGGCTCCGGCTACGAGCTGGCCCGGCGGTTCGAGCGGTCCATCGGCTACTTCTGGACCGCCACGCACCAGCAGATCTACCGCGTGCTCAAGCGCATGGAGAGCGACGGCTGGATCGACGTCCGTGACGTGCCGCAGCAGGGCCGCCCGGACAAGAAGGAGTACTCCGTCGCCGCTCCCGGCCGGACCGCGCTCTCCGCGTGGCTGCACGAGCCGATCGAACCGGAGAGCATGCGCCACGACCTGGCGGTCAGGATCCGCGGCGCGGCCTTCGACGACCCGGCCGCGCTGATCCGCGAGGTCGAGCGGCACCACGCGGTCCACGCCGAGCGGCTCGCCCACTACCTCGCGGGTCAGGAGCGCGACTTCACCGGCCCGGACGCCCAAGGCGCCCCCGGCCCGCCCGACGCGGGGCGGGAACTCCAGCACGTCGTGCTGCGCGGCGGCATCGCGTACGAACGGATGACGCTGGCCTGGCTGGACGACGTGCTCGCCACCCTCCGCGGCCTCACCCCCGAGAGCTGAACCACCGCTCACCCCGCACCATCACCACGCAATCCCCATCCCTCCGGAAAGGCGGACACCCATGGCCGACCCGCTGCTGTTCAACCCGCGCACCTACGACCCGGCCCACTTCGACCCGGAGACCCGCAGGCTGCTGCGCGCCACCGTCGACTGGTTCGAGGAGCGCGGCAAGCGCAGGCTGATCGAGGACTACCGCTCCCGGGCGTGGCTCGCGGACTTCCTCGCCTTCTCCGCCAAGGAGGGGCTGTTCGCGACCTTCCTCACCCCCGCCTCCGCCGCCGCCGGACGGCCCGGCGAGGACGACAAGCGCTGGGACACCGCCCGGATCGCCGCCCTCAACGAGATCTTCGGCTTCTACGGGCTCGACTACTGGTACGCCTGGCAGGTCACCATCCTCGGCCTCGGCCCGGTCTGGCAGAGCGACAACGCCGCCGCCCGTACCCGCGCCGCCGAACTCCTGGACCAGGGCGAGGTGTTCGCCTTCGGCCTGTCCGAGAAGACGCACGGCGCCGACATCTACTCCACCGACATGCTGCTGGAGCCCGACGGCGAGGGCGGCTTCCGCGCCACCGGCTCCAAGTACTACATCGGCAACGGCAACGCCGCCGGACTGGTCTCCGTCTTCGGCCGCCGCACCGACATGGAGGGCCCGGACGCGTACGTCTTCTTCGCCGCCGACAGCCGCCACCCGGACTACCACCTGGTGAAGAACGTCGTCGACTCCTCCAAGTACGTCAGCGAGTTCCGCCTGGAGGGCTACCCCGTCGCCGCCGAGGACGTCCTGCACACCGGCCGGGCCGCCTTCGACGCCGCCCTCAACACCGTCAACGTCGGCAAGTTCAACCTGTGCACCGCCTCCATCGGCATCTGCGAGCACGCGATGTACGAGGCCGTCACCCACGCCCACAACCGGGTCCTCTACGGCCGGCCCGTCACCGCCTTCCCGCACGTGCGCCGCGAGCTGACCGACGCGTACGTCCGGCTGGTCGGCATGAAGCTGTTCAGCGACCGCGCCGTCGACTACTTCCGCTCCGCCGGCCCCGACGACCGCCGCTACCTGCTCTTCAACCCGATGACGAAGATGAAGGTGACCACCGAGGGCGAGAAGGTCATCGACCTGATGTGGGACGTGATCGCCGCCAAGGGCTTCGAGAAGGACAACTACTTCGCCCAGGCGGCCATCGAGATCCGCGGCCTGCCCAAGCTGGAGGGCACGGTCCACGTCAACCTCGCGCTGATCCTGAAGTTCATGCGCAACCACCTGCTGGACCCCGCCGCCTACGAGCCCGTCCCCACCCGCCTCGACGCGGCGGACGACGCGTTCCTCTTCCGGCAGGGACCGGCCCGGGGCCTCGGTTCCGTACGCTTCCACGACTGGCGTCCGGCCTTCGACGCGTACGCCGACCTGCCGAACGTCGCCCGCTTCCGCGAGCAGGCCGACGCGCTGTGCACGTTCGTCACCACCGCCGCCCCGGACGAGGAGCAGAGCCGCGACCTCGACCTGCTCCTCGCGGTGGGCCAGCTCTTCGCACTGGTCGTCCACGGCCAGCTCATCCTGGAGCAGGCGGGCCTGACGGACCTGGACCGGGACGTGCTGGACGAGCTGTTCGCCGTCCTCGTGCGGGACTTCTCCGCCCACGCCGTGGAGCTGCACGGCAAGGACTCCGCCACCGAGCAGCAGCAGCTCTGGGCGCTGGACGCGGTCCGCCGCCCGGTCGTCGACGAGGCCCGCTCGGCCCGCGTCTGGGAGCGCGTCGAAGCGCTGTCCGGCGCCTACGAGATGGCGGAGTGACACCGCCCGGGGCGGGGGGCGTGAGCGTCCCCCGCCCCGGGACCCGGCCGCACACCCGGTCCGGCCCCCCGCCCCGGCCGCGACCTCAGACCGCCGGCGGCTGCCGCAGCAGCGGGGTGAGCGTCCGGTCGAGCACGTCGGGGACCTCCGACGTCCTGAGGCGCCGGGCGGCCGCCTCTCCCGCGGCGGCGTGGAGGAGGCTGTAGAAGGTGGTGACGAGCCAGGTCATGGGGAGGTCGGTGCGGAAGGTTCCTTCGTGCTGGCCTCGGGTGAGGATGCGTTCGACGCGGCCGAGGACTTTTCGGTGGTGGGTGCGGCGGCGGGCGGGGGCGATGACGCCTTCGGATGCGGCGAGGAGGAAGGCGTGGCGTTCGAGGATGCGCCAGCTTGAGTGGATGAGGCGGGAGAAGGCCTGGTCGGCGGGGAGGTCGTCGAGGTTCTGTTGGTGCAGGAGGGTGTCGGCCTGTTCGACGGAGTGGGCGAGGACGGCGTCGAGGAGGGCTTCGCGGGAGGGGAAGTGGGCGTAGAGGGTGACGCGGCTGACGCCCGCGGCGGTGGCGACCTTGGTCATGCTGACGTGGGGGTCGCGGACGAAGCAGTCCAGGGCGGCGGCCACGATGGTCGCGATGCTGCGCTCCGCGTCCGCACGGCGGCGGGGAGCACCCTGGCCCCCGGTCGAGGGACGGGCCTTCTGGTGCGGCGTGGGCATGGGGGGAGCGTATTCCACCCGTGCGGAGCGGACGGCGGTCCGGGCCCGTCACCTGCCCGCCGGCCCGGCCCCACCCCACGGCAGACGTGGTGAAATCCGGTCGAACCGGGCGGCCTCCGGGGTCCGGAAGGCCCGGGGCGGGACCCCCTGAGTGACCACAGGAGCGGGGGGTTAGCATATGAGCGCCGCCTAGCTCGAAAGATAAACCTGTGACTGTCAACGACGACTCGTTCACCAACTGGAAGAACCGCGAGGAGATCGCGGAGTCGATGATCCCGATCATCGGGAAGCTGCACCGGGAGCGGGACGTCACCGTCCTCCTCCACAGCCGCTCCCTGGTGAACAAGTCGGTGGTCAGCATCCTCAAGACCCACCGGTTCGCCCGGCAGATAGCCGGCGAGGAGCTCTCGGTCACCGAGACCCTGCCGTTCCTCCAGGCCCTCACCACGCTCGACCTCGGCCCGTCCCAGATCGACATCGGCATGCTCGCCGCCACGTACAAGACGGACGACCGCGGTCTGTCGGTGGACGAGTTCACCGCCGAGGCCGTCGCCGGTGCCATCGGCGACAACAAGATCGAGCGCCGCGAGGGACGCGACGTCGTCCTCTACGGCTTCGGCCGCATCGGCCGCCTCGTCGCCCGCCTCCTCATCGAGAAGGCCGGCTCCGGCAACGGCCTGCGCCTGCGCGCCATCGTCGTGCGCGGCGGCGGCGAGCGGGCCGCCGAGGACATCGTGAAGCGCGCCTCGCTGCTGCGCCGCGACTCCATCCACGGCCAGTTCCAGGGCACCATCACCGTCGACGAGGCGACCAGCACGATCGTCGCCAACGGCAACGCGATCAAGGTGATCTACGCGAACGACCCGTCCGAGGTCGACTACACCGCGTACGGCATCAAGGACGCCATCCTCATCGACAACACCGGCAAGTGGCGCGACCGCGCGGGCCTGTCGAAGCACCTGCGCCCCGGCATCGACAAGGTCGTCCTGACCGCCCCGGGCAAGGGCGACGTCCCGAACATCGTCCACGGCGTCAACCACGACACCATCAAGCCGGACGAGCGGGTCCTGTCCTGCGCCTCCTGCACCACCAACGCCATCGTCCCGCCGCTGAAGGCGATGGACGACGAGTACGGTGTGCTGCGCGGCCACGTGGAGACCGTCCACTCGTTCACGAACGACCAGAACCTGCTGGACAACTACCACAAGGCCGACCGCCGGGGCCGCTCCGCGCCGCTCAACATGGTGATCACCGAGACCGGTGCCGCCTCCGCCGTCGCCAAGGCGCTGCCCGACCTCAAGGCGCCGATCACCGGCAGCTCGATCCGCGTCCCCGTCCCGGACGTCTCGATCGCCATCCTGAGCCTGCGCCTGGGCCGCGAGACCACCCGCGACGAGGTCCTGGAGTACCTCCGCGACGTCTCGCTGCACTCGCCGCTCAAGCGCCAGATCGACTTCACCACCGCCCCCGACGCCGTCTCCATGGACTTCGTCGGTTCGCGCCACGCCTCGATCGTCGACGCCGGCGCCACCAAGGTCGACGGCGACAACGCCATCCTCTACCTCTGGTACGACAACGAGTTCGGCTACTCGTGCCAGGTCATCCGGGTCGTCCAGCACGTCTCCGGGGTGGAGTACCCGACCTACCCGGCGCCCGTGGTCTGATCCTCCCGGGCGACACGAGGGGGCGGCGACCGGACCCGCGAGGGCATCCGGTCGCCGCCCCCTCCGCCGTCCCCGGCGCGCCGCCCCGGGGACGGCCGCGACGGCTCAGCCGTTCTTCCGCACGGCCCGCCGCTGCCGGGCACCCAGCGGCGCGCGGGACAGGTCCTCCGCCTGGGACCTGAGGTGCTTGTAGCCGTACCCGCGCCCGTCCAGCCAGGCCCTCGCCGCGTCCTCGGCGCGTAGCGTCGCGTCGAGGATGTCCTCCTCCTCCTCGCCCGAGTCCAGGAAGCGGAAGGTGAAGGCCGGCCGGGCGGCGATGTCGTAGCTGAGGTGCCCCTCCGGGGTGAAGGCGGCGTGCATCGCGTCGTGTTCGGCGGCGTGCGCCAGCAGCTCGGCCCGCCGGTCGGAGTCCAGCCCGTCGAAGACGCCACGGACCATGATGCGGAAGGTGCGTTCGCTCATCCCCGGACCCTAACCAGCGGGACCCGCACGGTTCCACCCGTTTTCGCCCGGCTCCGGTGCGGGATCAGGCCGCCGCGGGCGTGTAGTGGGCGGCGTCGTCGCCCTCCACGGCATGGCTGCGGCCACCGTCGGCCCCGACGGGCACGTCCCCGGCGACCGTGACGCGGTGCAGCAGGCGCGGCAGGTCGCCGTAGTCGTCCGGGGCGTAGTGCTGGGTGATCCGGTTGTCGAACAGCACCAGGTCACCCGGGCGCCAGGCGATCCGCACGACGTTCTCGGGCCGCGTCACGTACGCCTGGAGGAGCCGCAGCAGGTCCCGCGACTCCGACGGGCCGAAGCCCACCAGCCCCTGCGCGAACCCGCCGATGAACAGGCCGCGTTCCCCGCTCTCCGGGTGCACGCGCACCACCGGGTGGGCGGTGCGGTACCGGCGCGACACGAACCGCCGGCGGTGCTCCGCGGCCTTCTCGTCCTTCGGCTCGGCGTAGTCGTACGCGTTGGTGTGCACCGCCCACAGCCGGTCGGCGAACTCCCGGAGGGGCTCCGGCAGGTCCCGGTAGGCGGCGGCCGTGTTGGCGATCAGCGTGTGGCCCCCGTACGGCGGGACGACGAGGGCGCGCAGCGTGGACGCCTTCGGCGGCGTACGGACGAAGGTGACGTCCGTGTGCCAGTGGTTGGCGCGGATGCCCTCGTCACCGTCCACCGGAAGGATGTGCGGCTGCCCGTCCACCGACGGCACCGTGGGGTGGGCGGTGGTCAGGTCGCCGAACAGTGACGCGAAACGTAGCTGACCGGCCTCGTCGAGGTGCTGGTCCCGGAAGACGAGGGCCTTGTGCTCCAGCAGCGCCCGGCCGACCGCGGCGACGGACTCGGGCGTGAGATCGCCCGACAGGTCCAGGCCGAGGACCTCGGCGCCGATGCGCCCGCCGATCCGGCGGACCTCCGGGCCGCCCGCCGCGGCGGGCGCGGTGACCGGCGCGGTGGCCGCAGAGGCGTCGGGCGTGGTGGCGGGTGCGGCGTCGGGAGTGGTGGCGGGTGTCGTGGTCGTCATGACCGGTCGTCCTTTCGTCGTCGTACGGGGGGAAGGGGAGAGCGAGGGGTACGGGAGGGGCGCGGGGCCGGCCGTCACGCGGGCTCCGCCACCCGGCCGGCCGGCCGGGCGAGCCCGTAGTGCTCGCGCAGCGTGCGGCCCGTGTACGCGGTGCGGAACAGGCCGCGCGCCTGGAGGATGGGGACGACCTGGTCGACGAAGTGGTCCAGCCCGCCCGGCAGATAAGGCGGCATGATGTTGAACCCGTCGGCCGCGCCCTCGGTGAACCACTCCTGGAGCTCGTCGGCGATCTGCTCCGCCGTGCCCACGACCACCCGGTGGCCGCGTCCGCCACCGAGCCGGGCGATCAGCTCCCGGAGGGTGAGCCCCTCCCGCCGGCCGAGCTCGGCGACCAGGGCGAAACGGCTCCTGTTGCCGTTGATGTCCCGCTCGTCGGGCAGCTCGGGCAGCGGGCCGTCCAGTGGCAGGCCGGTCAGATCGGTGCCGAGCATCCCGGAGAGCTGGGCCAAACCGTACTCGGGCACCTGGAGGTCGGTGAGCTCCCGCTCCAGCGCGCGGGCCTCGGCCTCGGTGGACCCGATGACGGGGCAGATGCCCGGCAGGATCCGCACGTCGTCCTCCGTGCGCCCGTGGCGGGGCAGCCGGCTCCGGAGGTCCTTGGCGAAGGCCTGCGCGTCGGACAGCGTCTGCTGCGCGGTGAACACCGCCTCCGCGTACCGGGCGGCGAACTCCTTGCCGTCCTCCGAGGACCCGGCCTGCACCAGCAGCGGGTGCCCCTGCGGTGGCCGGGGCACGTTCAGGGGACCGCGCACCCCGAAGTGCGTCCCCCGGTGGTCGACGGGGCGGACCTTGTCGGTGTCCGCGTAGATCCCGGCCGCCCGGTCCAGGACGATCGCGTCGTCGTCCCAGCTGTCCCAGAGCTTCACGGCGACCTCGACGAACTCCCGCGCCCGCTCGTACCGCAGTCCGTGTTCCAGGTGCTCGTCACGGCCGAAGTTGCGGGCCTCGTCGACCGTGCCGGAGGTCACGATGTTCCAGCCCGCCCGGCCGCCGCTGAGGTGGTCCAGGGAGGCGAAGGCGCGCGCCGTGCTGAACGGCTCGTTGAACGTGGTCGAGACGGTGGCGATGAGCCCGATGCGTTCGGTGACCGTCGCCAGTGCCGACAGCAGCGTCAGCGGTTCGAAGCCGCCCAGGGCGTTGTGGCGGACCTTGCCCCACAGGGCCAGTCCGTCGGCGAGGAACACCGAGTCGAGCAGGCCCCGTTCGGCCGTTCTCGCCAGCTCCTGGAAGTACGTGAGGTCGGTGACGCGTTCGGGTGTGGTCAGCGGGTGGCGCCAGGCCGCGTCGTGGTGGCCGGCGTTCATGAGAAAGGCGTTCAGGTGCAACTGGCGGGGTGGCGATGCGGGCACGGCGGCGTCCTTCGGGTAGGTAGGTGGGTGGTACGGGAGGGGAGGGAGGCCCGGGGCCGGGGCCGGGAAGTCGGGCGGACGCGGCGGGGTCAGCCGTTCGCCGGGACCCGCCAGGAGCTGAGCCGCCGCTCCAGGGCGACGAGAAGCTGGTTGAACGCCACGCCGATCGCCGAGATGGTGATGATCCCGGCGTACATCTGCGGGATGGCGAAGTTGTACTGCGAGGCGTTGATCAGGTAGCCCAGCCCGGCCTTCGCGCCGATCATCTCCGCCGCCACCAGCACCAGGATGGACACGGCTCCGGCGAGCCGGATGCCGGTGAACACCGCCGGCACCGAGGCGGGCAGGATCACCTTCTGGAACAGTCGCACCGCGGGGAGGTCCAGCGACCGCGCCAGCCTCAGCAGCGTCGGGTCGACGGACCGGACGGCGCTGATGGTGCTGAGCAGCACCGGCCAGGCGCAGGCGTACACCACGATGGAGATCTTGGACGTCTCGCCGATGCCCAGCAGCAGGACGAAGACCGGCAGCAGTGCCAGGGCGGCGGTGTTGCGGAAGACCTCCAGCAGCGGTCCGAGGAGGTCCGCCACCCGCCGGTACCAGCCGATCAGCAGGCCCAGCGGCACGGCCACCGCCACCGCGATCCCGAAGCCGGTCAGGGAACGGGTGAGGCTGGCCAGGGTGTGGTCGGTGAGCTGCCCGTCGGCGGCGAGCCGCCACCAGGCGAGGGCCACCTCGCTGAACGGCGGCAGGAACGTGCGGTCGGCCAGCCCCAGCCGGGGCGCCGTCTCCCACACCAGGAGCAGCGCCACGACGGCGGCGGACCTGGTGCCGGCCCGCACGGCTCCGTACAGCACCCGGCGGACCGTGGACCACGCCCGTCCGCGGCGCGGCCGGGCCGGGGCGGACGGCGGTACGGCCGTGTCCGCGCGGGTCGCGGTGGGCGGGGGGACCGGGCCCGTGGCGACGGGGCTCCCGGTGGCGATGTCGGTCAGGGAACTCATAGGGTGGCTCCTTGCCTTTCCTCCTGCTGGGCCCTGGACACCTCGTCGCGCAACAGGGACCAGATCCGGTGCCGGTACCGTGCGAACTCGGGGGTGGAGCGCGGGTCGTCGCCGCTCGTCCCGGACGGCAGGTCGATCGGTACGACCTCCTTGATCCGGCCCGGCCGTGAGGTCATCACCGCCACGCGCTGCCCCAGGTGCACGGCTTCGTCGATGCCATGGGTGATGAAGACGATCGTCTTGCCGGTCCGCTGCCAGATCCGCAGCAGCTCGTCCTGGAGGGACTCCCTGGTCTGGGCGTCCAGCGCCGCGAACGGCTCGTCCATGAGCAGGACGTCCGGGTCGTACGCCAGGCTGCGCGCGATGGCGACCCGCTGGCGCATGCCGCCGGACAGCTCGTGGGGGTGGCGCCCCTCGAAACCGCTGAGCCCGACCAGGTCCAGGAACTCCCGGGCCCGCTCCGCCCGCCGGCGGCGCGGCACCCCGATGGCCTCCAGCCCGAACTCCACGTTGCCCTGGGCGGTGCGCCAGGGGAGCAGGGCGTACTGCTGGAAGACGATGCCCCGGTCGAGGCCGGGCCCCGTGATCGGCGAGCCGTCCAGCAGGATGGTGCCGGACGTGGGGCGGGACAGCCCGCCGAGCAGGTCCAGCAGCGTCGACTTGCCGCAGCCGCTGGGGCCCACGACGACGAGGAACTCGCCGGCGCCCACGGTCAGGTCGATCCCGTCGAGCGCGGTGACCGCCGACCGTGAGCCGTCCTTGGCCCGGACGGGGAAGTCCCGGCGTACGTCCCGGAACACGATCTTGGCGGTGTGGGCGGTGTGGGCGGTGTGGGTGTCGGGGGATCCGGTCATGGTGTCCTTCACCTCCCGCTCGCCGTCGCCGTCGCCGTCGTAGCGGCGCGTGGGGCCGGCGAGGTCGCTGTGGGGGTGGGGGTGGGGGTGGAGACGGGTGCCGCCGGGGCGGAGGCGTTGTACGCGTTGGTGTAGAGGGAGTCGAGCCGGACGCGGCCGGGGTCGACGTCGCCGCGCTCGGCGAGCCAGTCGATCCACAACTGGAGCTCCTTGCCCGTGATGCGCCCGCCCGGCTCGGCCACGCCGAAGGACTTCCAGTACCGCAGGTTGGCGGCGTCCTCGTTGCGGCCGCGCTTCTTCACGATCTCCGTCATCCGGTCGACCACCTCCTCGCGCGGTGTGGCGCGGGACCAGTCGAGCGCCCGCCCCACACCGGTGACGAAGGTCCGGACGGTGCCGGGGTTCCGCTTGATGAAGCGCTCGGTCAGGACGTACGTCCCGGCGCTGAACGAGCCCAGTAGCTGGTGGTCCGTGAACAGTTGGCGCAGCCCGCCGCCCGCCAGTGCCTTGTCCCGCAGCACGCCGCTCAGCACCGCGACGTCGATCTGCCGCTGCCGCAGGGACTGTTCGGTGTTCACCGGCGGGACGACCAGGGCCTCGACCTTGTCGGCCTCCGCGGCGGGGACGCCGCCGCGCTGGAGGTAGATGTCCAGCATGGCTTCGGAGTGGGCCCCGAGGGTGTTCATCCCGACCTTCTTGCCGACCAGGTCCCGGGCGGTGCGGATCGGGCTGTCGGCGCGTACGTAGTAGCCGCTGTAGGCGTGGGCGTCGGAGCCGTAGTAGCTGATGACGGCCTTGATCGGCGAGCCGTTGGCGGCCAGCTTCACCACCGCGCCGTTGAAGGCGCCGCCGAAGTCGGTCTGGCCGGTGGCCGCGGACTGGATGTCCTGGGGGCCGCTGATGGTGTTGCCGACCCACTCCAGCTTCACGTCCTCCAGGTAGCCCAGGTCCTCCGCCAGTTCGGCGGGGGTGACCTGGCCGGTCCAGCCCTGGTAGCGGAGCGTCTTGGTGCCGCCCTGACCGGACGGGCCGCCGCCCACGGCGGTGCCGCAGCCGACCGTGACCGCCGAGAGGCCGAGGAGGCCGAGGAAATGGCGTCGGTTCACCGGGGACAACGTGCTCATGGAAACGTCCTGTTCGGAAGGGTCGGAAGGGTCGGAAGGCCGGATGGATCGGAAGGCCGGAAGGCCGATGGCTCGGAAGGCCGGATGGTCAGGGGGTGCCGCTGAGGGCGAGCGCGTCACGGCCGGCGAGGGCGTCGGCGAACCCGTCCACCGCGTGCAGCAGCCGCAGTTCGGCCTCGGGCTCGATCCGGCAGGCGCCCGCCCCGACCCGCTCGATCACGGAGTCGAGCAGGAACGCCCCCGGGACGACGTGCCGGGCGCCGAGCGCGGAGAGCACCGGGCGCAGCGCGTAGTCCATGGCGAGCATGTGGGCGAGGCTCCCGCCGGTGACCAGCGGGAGCACGGCCTTCCCCGCCAGCCCGGACTGGGGCAGCACGTCGAGGAACACCTTCAGCAGACCGCTGTACGAGGCCTTGTACACCGGAGTGGCGACGACGACCCCGTCGGCGCGGGCCACCGTTCCCAACGCCCGCCGCAGCGCGGGGTGTTCGACGGCACCGGTGACGAGTTCGGCCGCGGGGAGGTCCCGTACCGCGAGGTGCTCCGCGTGATGCCCGCCGGCCGCGAGCCGGCGCACCACGTGTTCCACCACACGCGCGGTCCGCGAGTCCGGGGACGGACTTCCGGAGAGGGCGGCGACGTACGACAAGGGGACCTCCTGGAGGGAACGCGGCAGCGCGCGGCGGAACATGACGGCGCGGGGCATGCCGTGAAGGGGAACGGGTGGGACGGGTGAGAGGGCGCGCGGGCGCCACCGCCGAGCCGGCGTGACGGCCGCGCCCGCGTCACCGCCGTGGGGGAGCCGGGGGCGGGGCGGGGGAGCGGGAGGGAGAGGGGGAGGGGTGCGGGCCGGACGCCCGCGTCGAGCGGGGCGGGGCGCCGGTTCCCCTGACGCGCGGGGGCGGGGAGGGCAGTTCCTCAGACCCCCGGAAGGCGTCTAACAGCCGCGGAGGTCGAACGCACAGAGGGCGCTGGCGTGCCGACGGAGATCGACGTGGCGCCGCGCGGAGAAGTTCGCTGACTGGCTCACGTCCATGAGGCTGGCAGCGGAATCCAGCCACGTCAATGCGGGAAACGGCGCCGTCTCACATTCGGTGCCTCCCGCCACGCGCGTGAAGCGCGCCGTTCACAAAAGGGCCGCCGATCCCGCTTTCCCCGCCCGGAAACGTCCGCGACGCCGTCCGGGAGCACCCGGTCCGCCCGCCGTCCCGCCCCCGGCGCCGACGCCGCCCGCCGCCGGGACCGGGGCGACCGGTCCGGGACCGGGGGCGACCGCGCCGGTCCCCGCCCCGCTGTGGCGGATCTCCCGCCACCGCCCGCGAACATGCAGGTCACAGCGGTGTCGTGGCGTACGGAAGTGGCGCAATACTGCCGCAACACCACGGGGCGGGGTACGTCGGTATGGTCCGGCCCATGCCTGCCGAACGCACCCGTGACCATGCGCCGCCCGTCGCCGCCGCCCGCCGGCGACGGCTGCGCGCGGACCGCGCCCGGCAGCTCGCGGACCTGCTGCGGCACCAGGCGCGCACCACCGGTTTCCCCCGGGGCGTCCTGCCCCTGGAGAGCCGGATCGGCGCCGACTACGGCGTGTCCCGCAACACCGTGCGCCAGGCGCTCGACCTGCTCCGCGCCGAAGGACTGGTCGAACGGCAGCCCGGTGTCGGCACCGTCCTGGTGTCCGAGAAGTACCCGCACGGCTTGGACCGGCTCCAGGGCCTCGCCGAGACCCTGCACGAACACGGCGAGGTCACCAACGAGGTACGGACGGCGGGACCCGTCCCGGCGCCCGCCCCGGTGGCCCGCCGACTGGAACTGCCCGACCGCGCCGACGTCCTGTGCGTCGAGCGGCTGCGCCGGCTCAACGGACTGCCCCTGTCCCTGGACCTCACGTACATCCCCATGGACATCGGCTCCGCCCTGCTCGACTGCGACCTGGAACACAACGACGTCTTCCGGCTCATCGAACACCTCACCGGACAGCCCCTCGGGACCGCGGGCATCACCCTCGAGGCCGTCAGCGCCGACCCCCACTCCGCCGCGGTGCTGGAGGCCCCGCGCGGCGCCGCCGTGCTGATGCTGGAACGGCTCACCCACCTGCGCGACGGCCGGCCCGTGGACCTGGAGTTCATCCGCTTCCGCGGCGACCGCATCGCCATGAGCGGCCTGCTGCACCGCTCCCACTGACCCCGCCCCCCGCCCCGCCCCTTCCTGGAGACAGCCATGCCCCTGGCGCCCCAGCGTGCCGACGTGCCCGTGACCATCGACGAGTCGAAGTGCATCGACGGCTGCACCCTCTGCGTCGACATGTGCCCGCTCGACTCACTCGCGATCCACCCGGACAGCGGCAAGGCCTACATGCACGTCGACGAGTGCTGGTACTGCGGCCCGTGCGCGGCCCGGTGCCCCACCGGCGCCGTCGAGGTCAACATGCCCTACCTGCTCCGCTGAGAGGCCACCACCCATGATCCGCAGAGGACTCCTCCCCGCCGTCCTGACCACCGCGCTGACCGCCGGCCTCCTCACCGGCTGCGGCGGCGGCAACGGCGCGAACGGCTCCCGCACGGTCACCGTGACCGTCGGCTACCAGTCCAAGACCATCAACACCGTCACCGCCGGAACCCTCCTCCGCGAACTCGGCTACTTCGAGCGGGAACTGGAAAAACGCGGCACCAAGGACGGCATCACCTACCGCGTGCGGTGGCAGGACTACGCCACCGGGGCACCCATCACCGCCCAGATGACCGCCGGGAAGGTCGACATCGGCTCCATGGGCGACTTCCCCCTCCTGATCAACGCCGCCCGCGGCACCCAGCTCCACCGGCCCACCCGGCTGGTCTCCGTCACCGGCTACAACCCGCGCGGCGGGCTCAACACCATCGTCACCGCCCCCGGCTCGTCCCTGGACACCCTCGAAGACCTGCGCGGCAAGAAGGTGTCCACCTCCGTCGGCTCGGCCGCCGACGGCACCCTCGTCCGCGCCCTGCGGCGGGCGGGCATCGACCCCGGGAAGGACGTGCGCGTACTCAACCAGCAGCCGTCCGTCGGGGCTTCGGCCCTCCAGTCCGGGAGCGTCGACGCGCTGTCCCAGTTCGTGGCCTGGCCCGGACTGCTCGCCCACCAGGGCCGGGCCGAAGCCCTCTACGACGGGGCCGAGCTGAACCTGCCGACCTTCCACGGCGTCACCGTCCGCGAGGACTTCGCGAAGGAGCGCCCCGCCGTCGTCGAGGCCTTCCTCCGGGCGCAGGTCCGCGCCACCGACCACCTCCGGAAGGAGCCGGTGGCCGCCGCCGAGTCGGTCGCCCGCGCCACCGGCCTGCCGGCCGAGGTCGTCTACCTCTACAACGGCGCCCACGGCATCGCCACCTTCGACCCGTCCCTGAAGCCCGCGCTGGTCGAGGCCCTGCGCAAGGACGTCCCGGTCCTGACGTCGGCGAAGCTGATCGGCGACGTGGACGTGGACGCGTTCGTCGACGACACCCACCTCAAGCGGGTGTACGGCGCGGCCTACGGCAAGGTCCGGGACGCCGGGGCCCCCGCCGCCCGCCCCGAGGTGTGGTTCAAGGACGGCACCACCACGTCGTTCGACACCCCGGCGGCGCTGCTCGCGGCCGTGTCCGCCGCCGGTGCCAAGGTCCGCGCCGCGTACGTCCCCGACACCACGACCGGCACCCCGTGGTTCGCCGACAAGGCGGTGTGGGTGCTGGACGGGACGGAGCCGCGGCCGTTCGTCACCCGCTCGGCCGCCGCCAGGTACACCGCCGCCCACCCCGGGGCGCGGACCGTCCCCTACGGCCGACTGCTGGGCGCGCGGGGTGCGTCATGACGCGCCGCCGATTCCTGAGGCTGCTGTCGCCGGCCGCCGCACTGGTCCTGTGGCAGCTTCTCACCTCGTACGACGTCAACCTGTGGCTGCGGTTCGAGCAGTTCCCGACCGTGACGGACGTGGCCCGGGCCTTCGGGCAGCGGGTCCGCGGCGAGGCGTACTGGCAGGACCTCGTCGACAGCCTCACCCGCATCGTCACCGGCTTCCTGCTGGCGGCGGTCGCGGGCGTCGCCGTCGGCACCGCGATCGCCCGCTCCCGGCTCGCCGCCGACCTCGTGGGGCCCGTGCTCGAAGTGCTCCGCCCCATTCCCGCGATCGCCCTGGTGCCGGTGGCGATCCTGCTCTTCCCGAGCAACGAGCAGGGCATCGTCTTCATCACCTTCACAGCGGCGTTCTTCCCCGTCCTGGTGTCCACCCGGCACGCGGTCCGCGCGCTGACGCCGGTCTGGGAGGAGGCCGTCCGCACCATGGGCGGCGGACGCCGGCGCGTGCTGTTCTCCGTGGTGCTCCCCGGCGCCCTGCCCGGCATCCTGGGCGGCCTGTCCGTCGGCATCGGGGTCTCCTGGATCTGCGTGGTCTCCGCCGAGATGATCTCCGGCGAGTACGGGGTGGGGTACCGGACCTGGCAGGACTACACGGTCGTCGACTACCCGGGCGTGTTCGTCGGCATGGTGACCATCGGCCTGCTCGGCCGGCTGACCTCGACGGCCGTGGAGGTGCTGGGCCGGCGGCTGACCCGGTGGCTGCCCCGGACGCCGGCCGGCCGGCCGGCGCCTCCGCCCCACCACCGCCCGGCCCCCGTCACCACCCCGCGCCCGCCCGCCACCACCCGGCACACCCCGGCCCCCGCCACCACCCCGCGCGCGCCCGCCACCACCCGGCACACCCCGGCCCCCGCGGCGCACACCCCCGCCGCCGCGTCGGCTGCTGCGCCGGCCGCCGCGCCGGCCGCCGAGGAGCACGCCCCCGCACCAGCGCACGCCCCCGCCCCGGAGCGGGCGCCCGCACCGCCGGGCGACGCCCCGCGGCAGGACCGTTCCGGTGCCGTGCGGGTGCCCGTACGAGGAGAGACCCCGTCATGACCATCACCACGGCCACGAGCGCCGCCCCCCGGCCGTCCCCGCCCGGCGCCCGCCTCGCACTGCGCGGCGCGGTGCTCGGCCACGCCGGCGCGCCCGTCCTCGCGCCGGTCGACCTCGACGTCGAGCCCGGCGAGGTCCTGACCGTCGTCGGCCCGTCCGGCTGCGGCAAGTCCACCCTGCTGCGCACCCTCGCCGGGCTGCTCCCCGCCCTCGGCGGCGAGGTCACCCAGGACGGGGAGCCCATCGCCGGGCCCGGCGGCGACCGGGCGCTGGTGTTCCAGGAGGACGCCCTCCTGCCCTGGCGGACGGTGCGGGCCAACGTCGAACTTCCCCTGGCCGTCCGGGGTGTACCCCGGGCCGAACGGAGGGCCACCGCCACCGGCTGGCTGGAGCGCGTCGGGCTCGCGGAGCACGCCGGCAGCCACCCCCACCGGATCTCCGGCGGCCAGCGCCAACGGGTCCAGCTCGCCCGCGCCCTGGCGGCCGGCCCGCGCGCCGTACTCATGGACGAACCCTTCGGCGCGCTGGACGCCGGCACCCGCGCCGGAATGCAGCGGTTGCTCATCGACGTCCTGCGGGGCACCGGGGCGACCGTCGTGTTCGTCACCCACGACGTGGACGAGGCGATCCTCCTCGGCGACCGGGTCGCGCTCCTCGGCACGGGCCGGGTGCTGCCCGTACCCCGGCCACGTGACCGCGACGACCACGCCGACCCCGCCACCGACGCCCTGCGCCGCGACGTCCTCGCGTCGCTCGGCACCTGAGAGGCACGCACATGGACATTCCCTCCCTCACGGACGCGGAGGAGCTCTCCTGCGACGTCCTCGTCATCGGCGGCGGCACGGCCGGGACGATGGCGGCGCTCACCGCGGCCGAGCACGGCGCGCACGTCCTCCTGCTGGAGAAGGCGCACGTACGCCACTCGGGCGCCCTCGCCATGGGCATGGACGGTGTCAACAACGCCGTCATCCCCGGCCGCGCCGAACCCGACGACTACGTCGCCGAGATCACCCGTGCCAACGACGGCATCGTCGACCAGTCCACCGTCCGGCAGACCGCCACCCTGGGCTTCGCCATGGTGCGGCGGCTGGAGCGCTACGGCGTGAAGTTCGAGAAGGACGAGCACGGCGAGTACGCCGTCCGCCAGGTCCACCGCTCCGGCTCGTACGTCCTGCCCATGCCGGAGGGCAAGGACGTCAAGAAGGTCCTCTACCGGCAACTGCGGCGCCGCGAGATGCGGGAGCGCATCCGCATCGAGAACCGGGTGATGCCGGTCCGCGTACTGACCGGCGACGACGGCCGGGCGGTCGGCGCGGCCGGGTTCCACACCCGCACCGGGGCCTTCGTGACCGTACGGGCGGGCGCGGTGGTCCTGGCGACCGGCGCGGCCGGCCGGCTCGGACTGCCCGCGTCGGGCTACCTCTACGGCACGTACGAGAACCCCACCAACGCCGGTGACGGCTACGCCATGGCGTACCACGCGGGAGCCGAACTCACCGGCATCGAGTGCTTCCAGATCAACCCGCTCATCAAGGACTACAACGGCCCCGCGTGCGCTTACGTCGCCAACCCCTTCGGCGGCTACCAGGTCAACCGGCACGGCGAGCGGTTCGTCGACTCCGACTACTGGTCCGGCGCCATGATGGCCGAGTTCGCCGAGGAACTCGCCTCCGACCGGGGCCCGGTCTACCTGAAGCTGAGCCACCTCCCGGAGGAGTCGGTGGCCGCCCTGGAAGGCATCCTGCACACCACCGAACGCCCCACCCGCGGCACCTTCCACGCCAACCGGGGCCACGACTACCGCACCCACGACATCGAGATGCACATCTCCGAGATCGGCCTGTGCGGCGGCCACTCCGCCTCCGGCGTCCGCGTCGACGCCCACGCCCGCACCACCGTGCCCCGGCTGTACGCGGCGGGGGACCTGGCCTGCGTCCCGCACAACTACATGATCGGGGCGTTCGTCTTCGGCGACCTGGCCGGCCAGGACGCCGCCCGGTACCGCGCGTACGAGGGCGAACTCCCCGCCGACCAGCTCCGCGAGGCCCACGAGCTGGTCTACCGGCCGCTGCGCCACCCCGACGGCCCGCCGCAGCCCCAGGTCGAGTACAAACTGCGCCGCTTCGTCAACGACTACGTGGCGCCCCCCAAGTCGGGCGCCCGGCTGTCGCTCGCGGTCGAGCACTTCGAGCGGATGCGCGCCGAGATCGCCGGCATGGGGGCCACCACCCCGCACGAGCTGATGCGCTGCGCCGAGGTGGGCTTCATCCGGGACTGCGCCGAGATGGCCGCCCGCGCGTCCCTCGCCAGGACCGAGTCGCGCTGGGGGCTGTACCACGAGCGCACCGACCATCCCCGGCGCGACGACCAGGACTGGCTGCACCACCTGGACCTGCGCAAGTCGGCCTCCGGGGCGATGGAGTTCACCGCCCGGCCGGTCGCCCCTTACCTGGTACCGGTCGACGAGTACGCCCCGGCCGGCGGCCCGTCACGGCACCTGGGCGAGGTGGTACTGGAACAGGTGGCGACCGCCGGGCCGCGCGACGCCGCGCCGACCGGCTCCCGCGCCGCCGCGCCCGTACGGGGGCGCGAGGGGGCCGCGGCCGGGTCGCCGCGCATCCTGGAACTGCTGGCGCTCGCCGAGACCGCGCCGCCGCTGACGGCCCTCGCGCCGTACCTCGCGGACCGCGACCCCGCGGTGCGCCGTGCCGCCGTCGCCACCCTCACGGAGACCGCCCCGGACGGCACCGGGCCCGCGCTGGCCCGGGCGCTCGCGGACGGGGACGCGGAGGTCCGGGGCGCGGCGGCCGACTCGCTGCGCGAACTGGCCGGGACGCTGCCGCCCGAACCAGCGCTCCGGGAACCCCTGGTGGCCGCGTTGTCGTCGCCGGACCCGGTGGTCCGCACCGCGGCGACCGCCGTGCTGCGCGCGCTGCGGCTGGGGGACGCGGCCCTGTACCGGCCCGGCCTGGCCGACCCGGACCGGGCGGTACGCGTCGAGACCGTACGGGCGCTGGTGTCCGTCGACGCGGCGGGGGACCTGGCGGCGGCGGCCCGGGACGGCGACCGTGAGGTGCGGGTCGCGGCGGCGAAGGGCCTCGCCGCGGTGGCGGCGGCCGGCCCGGGCGCCGTCCTGGGCACCCTGGCGGATCTGGTGCGCGACGGCGACGCGTTGGTGCGCGGCGCCGCGTTCGAGGCGCTGGGCACCACCGGCTGCCCGCCCGCCCTCGCCGCCGCCGCGGTCGCCGCGCTCGCCGACGCGGCGTGGCGGCCCCGCGCGGGCGCGGCGACCGCACTCGGCGCGGCGGATCCCGGGCCGGCCGTCCCCGCCCTCGCCAAGGCGCTCGACGACGCCAACGCCGACGTACGCAAGGCCGTGGTCCTCGCCCTGCTGCGGCACCGGGACCACGACGGGGCCCGCGCGGCGCTGGCGACCGCCACCGGCGACCCGGACGCCGACGTCCGCGCCTACGCGGCGCGCGGCAGCACCTGACGGCGGCCGCCGCGATTCCCGGATCCGTCGCGATTCCCGGATCCGCCGCGACGGTGACAATGAGTCACCGTCGCGACGGATCCGGGACGTGCCTCGTCCTGTCGCGGGCGAGGGGCGGAACGGCGCGCGTCGCGGCGATGTCCGCTCGGGAAGCGGGGCCGCACGAGGGAGAACGAGGCCCGCACGAGAGAGAAGGGGAGAAGTCACCGCGCTGTCCTCCGTACGCCACCGGGGTGATAAGCGGCTCGCGGAAACACCCGGTCGTCCCAGCGCTGTCACCCGCTTGACACGCACCCGGAGCGCAATCCGTGGCGTTAGGGGGACATGACCACAGCGCAGGTGAGTTCCTCGTTCCCACCCAACGTGGCCGGAGACCGTCGTGTCGGCCGCATCGGGGCGACCCGGGCGGGCACGTGGACATTCACCCCGGGTTTCTCCGCACCGAACGCCGGAAGGGGAACCGTACTGCCTACTCTGCGTAACGGGAGGCGGTGCGTCGATCTGCACTACTCGTCCGCCGACCTCGAGGACCTGCTGGTGACCCTGGGCAGGATCCAGGCCGAGTTCCACGCCGCCGAACCATCGGCAGGCCGGCGTGCCACCCCCCTCACGGGACGGGCCCGTGATGTATGAGACGCCCCCGCACTGCACCCCGCCCCACCTCGACGACCGGCAGCCCACGCCGTTCGACCCCCTGGACGCCTCCTGGGACGACGAACTGGCCCGTCTGCTGCTGGCGTCCGACCCGTCCTGGCAGTGGGACACCGCGCCCCCGCCCGTCCCCCCGGTGGTCGTCCACGCCGCCCCGACGGCGGGCGGTGCCGGGGTGTCCCCGGCCGGGCCCGAACGGACCACCGCCGAACCGGCCCCGCTCCCGCGCCCTTCGGCTGGCCGTCGCAGGGCGCCGCGGAAGAGGCGCGTCATCACCCTGCTGCGCACCGGCAGCGTCCTCATCGCGGCGCTCACCGCCGTGATCGTCGCCATGGTCGGCGTGTACGGCGGGGTGATCGCCTACGGTCCGCTGCTGCGCAACGCCTCGCAGCCCGGCACGTCCGCCGCGGTGGTCCGCTGGTGGCCCCTGCTGGTCTACGGCCCCTGGCTGCTGGCCTCCCTGTCCATCCTCCGGGCGGCCTTCCACCGGCGGCGTGCCACCCACTCGTGGTTCGCGGTCCTGCTCTTCTCGACGGTCGCCGTCCTGCTGTGCGTCGCCCAGGCGCCGAGGACGCCCCTCGACGCCCTGGCGGCCGCGCTGCCCGCCCTGGCGGCGCTGGCCTGCTTCCAGCAGCTCGTCCGCCAGATCACGCTGACCCGGCCGCCGCGCCAGGCCGCCCCCCGCCACCGCGACGCGACGGCCCCGCCCCGCCAACACCCGCCCGCCTGACCGCGGGTGCCCCGCCCGGGTGCCTGGGCGCCCCGCCCGGGCCGGTCCCGGGGGCCGGCCGGGGCGCGCCCCGGCGTCATCCGTCCACGACCTCCGGGGCCTCGGCGGGCCGCGGAGCCTCGGCGCCGGTCCCGGGCACCCACCGCAGCAGGTCGCCCGGCTGGCAGTCGAGCACCTCGCACAGCGCGGCGAGCGTGGTGAAGCGCACCGCCTTGGCCCGGCCGTTCTTGAGCACCGCCAGGTTGGCGGGCGTGATGCCGACGCGCTCCGCGAGTTCGCCCACGGACATCTTCCGCCGGGCCAGCATCACATCGATGTCGACGGCGATCGGCATCAGATCACCTCGTCCAGCTCGGCCCGCATGCGCGCCGCCTCGACGTCGCGTGCCACGGCCTGGGCGAGCAGCATGCGCAGGACGAGCACGATGAGCGCGACCCCGAGGACCGCCACAACGGCACCGCACACCAGCAGGACGATCCCCGGGGCGACGGCCTCGCCCGGCGCCAGCAGCACCGCGACGGCGAACAGCAGCAGGGCGGCCGCGGTGACCGCCCCGATGACGACGTCCACGTACCGGAAGGCGGCGTCCGAGAACACGGTGCCACGGCGCACCATCGTCACCAGCCGCCACACACAGACCAGGACGACCTGGACGGTCACGATGCCCAGGACCAGCACCGTCAACAGCGGTGCGCGGCCGTACGCCAGGCTCTCGGCGGACTCCTTCAGGTCAATCGCCAGCAGCGGCACCATCACCGCCTGCACGAACACCGAGCCGGCCAGCAGCACCACCAGCACGGCGCGCAGCGCAAGCACCGTCAGCTTCCCCATGACCACTCCCTCGATCGAACCACGATAGGAATCTATCGAGATTCGATAGATCGAGCAACAGGGCTTTCCGGACACCGGACGGGCGGCGCGAGGGGGGAGGCCTTGGCGCGCCCCGGCCCCCGGTGATGGGATGCCGGTCCCGACCACCACCACACGCACCACCGTCCACACCCAAGGGGGTTGTTCTGGCATGCACCAGTCCGGACACAGCGGTTTACCCAGGGCGCTCGCCGTCCTCGTCGCCGCGCTCTGCGTCACCCTGGGCCTGACCGCCCAGACGGGTACGGCCCACGCCGACGACGGGCCCGGCCTGACCGGCCTCACCTTCACGTCCGTCAACAGCGGCCGGAACCTGGACGTCCAGAACGGCAACACCGGGGACGGGGTCTTCCTCGTCACCAACTCGGCACCCGGCTACTACCAGAAGTGGAACGCCCAGACCCAGCCCGACGGATCGTTCACTCTGGTCAACGGGACCACCGGCAAGTGCGTCGAGGTCGGCTTCCCGCTCCGGCAGCAGTCCTGCACCGGATCGACCGCGCAGCGCTGGTACTTCCAGCCGGTGCGCGGTACCGGCGACGTGTTCATGCTCCGCAACGCCGGCGACAACAAGTGCGTCGACGTCGTCCTCGCCTCCCAGAGCAATGACGCGTGGACCCAGACCTACGGCTGCAACGGAACCAGGGCGCAGCAGTGGCGCGTTCCCCCGGCGGCGGCCGGTGCCGCCTTCCGGGCGGCGGTGGACTACGCGTCCAAGCGCTGCCAGAAGGACGCGTCGACGTGCTTCTGGACCAAGGGCTCCCAGGCGCCCGCCGAGCCGCTGCCGACGCAGTGCGTCTCGCCCGTCTGGTTCAACGGCACCGAGGCGCCCGTACCGTGGACGTTCTCGCTGCACACCTCCACCGGCTGGGCCAGCCAGCTCGGGGTGTCCTTCACCTCCAGTCTCGGCACGGGCATGGCGAGCCCCGTCCAGACCAGCGTCAGCCTCACCCTGTCCGGCAGCGTCAGTTACGACCTGCGCCAGGACCTGGGCAACAGCCTGATGATCAGCGTCCCGTCGCACCAGTACGGGTGGGTGGCCCTGTCGGAGCTGGCGACGAAGGTCACCGGTGAGTGGACCTTCGACGCGAACGGCCTGCCCTGGAAGGCGACCGACACCGTCACCGTTCCGCTGAAGAGCGACGACCAGGGCAGGTCCAGCATCTACCTGGCCCGGACGAGCCCCCGGTTCACCTCCTGCACCGACTGAGAACGACCGGTGGAGTGCCCGCACGGATCGACCCGTGCGGGCACTTCCGTGTCCCCCGGCCCCCGCAGAAGGTGGTCCTCCCGCCGAACAACCAGCACGACAACCACCCGGCCGAGCTGACGGTCCAGGGCCCGCCGCACACCCGGATCACCCACGTCAACCCCAACTGCTACGGCATGTCCTGCCCGGTGACGATCTCGCCGGACGGCAAGGCGGCGAGGGTGCCGTTCAACAGCAACAACAACGTCAACACCCGCCCCTACGACGTCTACCTGCGGGCGGAGAAGGACGCCCCTCTGGTCGGCGGCACCTTCCACGGCTCGTTCACCGCCCACGGCGAGACGCAGGACCTGACCGTCAAGATCAAGCCGCGCCCGGTGGTGCAGGTCGAAGGGGTGACCGCGGTACCCGGTGGCCTGGCGGTGCCGAAGGTCCTCGTCACCAACACCACCGGCGAGCGGATCGGGCAGCGCGACGTCACCCTGACGCTGGGGCCGGGCGGCCTGCACTGGATGGGCTGGCAGAGCGTCTACACCCCGCGCAACGGCGGTACGGAGGAGTTCAAGAACGCCCGGCCGGGCCCCGGCCGGGCGTTCCCGGTGGGCCGGCGGAATGTCCGGCCCGGCGCGGCGGTTGCCAAGGTCAACAGGCGCCCGATCAGCGCCGACACCGGGAGGAGCGACGTGGCAGAGCCGTTTTCCGTGGCCGTTGTGGTGCGCGGGTACGAGACCGATACCCAGGGCCACCTCAATCAGGCCGTCTACCTCCAGTACGCGGAGCACGCCCGCTGGTCGCTGTTGCAGGCGGGCGGTATCCGGCAGACGGACCTGCTGGCCAAGGGCGTGGGACCCGTCGCCCTGGAGGTGACCGTGTGCTATCTGCGGGAGTTGCGGGCGGGCGACGAGGTGGAGGTGACGTGCGCCTTCGTCTGGGGCGAGGGCAAGACCTTCCGCATCGAGCAGACGATCCGCAGGACCGACGGCACGGTGGCCGCCGAGATCACCGGTGTCGGGGGCCTGCTGGACCTCGAGCGGCGGAAGCTCGTGGCCGATCCGCGCGAGCGCTTCAGGGCGCTGGCCGACGCCCCGGAGGTCTTCGGCCTCTGAGCCGGGCCGGGCCCGGCTGCCGGCCCCCGGTACGCTGCCCGGGCGATCCATGTCGAGCGACGGGGGACGGACGATGCACATCCGGGGTTTTTCCGACATGCGGGGTTTCTCCGGCATTCGCCGGGTCAGGGCCGTGACGCGGGTGGTGGGCCGGCGCACCGCGCTCCGCTACCTGGCCGTGGGAGTCGGGGCGTCGCTGCTGGCGGCGTGCGGGAAGGGCACGGGCGACGGCGGCGGACCGGGCGCCGGCGCGGCCGCGCCGGGGGCGGGGAACACGGGAGCCGGGAACAACGGGCCGGGGAACACCGGGTCGGGCGGTACGGGGTCCGGTCCCGTCACCAAGGCCTTCGCCGCCTTCGTCACCGGTACGTGGAACGTCGTCGTCGAGCCGACCGGGAACGGCACGGCCACCACCCTGACCGCGGACATCACCGCCAGTAGCTGGAGCCTGACCCTCGCCGGCCGTCAGAGCGCCCCGTGGGGCGGCCAGTGGGCCCTCATGGGACGCACCCTGGCCATCCACGGCCCGGAGAACCCCGAGGACCTCGACGAACTGGTGCGGGTGGCCGCGCTGAACGTCCCCGCCCGGGTGGGCCCGCGCGAATCGCTGGTCCTCCCGTGGCAGCCGCCCGGCGGTTCCTCGGCCGACACGGGCCAGAACCTCGAGGTCGAGTACGCCAAGGGCACCCTCCGCATCGCCCACGTCGAGGGCGACAGCCGGACCGTGTACACCTGCACCCGCGGCTGACCGCGGCGGCACCCGGCGGAGACCGCCGCGGTCACCCCAGGAACTCGGACGGGTGAGGTTTCGCCGAACCGGCCTGCCGGTGACCTACCAGAAGAGGCAAGCTTGCGGGGCGCTGGAACGGTGTCAGTGGCCTGATTCAGAATATGGGTACGGGGTAGAGGCCAGCGGAAGGAGACCGGAGCGCAATGGGGGGCGGATTGGATGCACAGTGACAGCACAGCCTCCCTTGAGGCTTCGCGACCGGACCGGGTGGCTGAGCGGATGACGAGGCGGGGAGGTTCGCCTGTGGGAGGCACGCAGGCATCCGCCTCGAAGGTCTACACGGACCTGAACGGGGCCATCGGATCGGCCAGGGACTTCACCGCTGCGTTCCTGCTGGCGAACAAGGGCGACGGGGCGTCGATACGACCCCGCGCGGTGGACGACGCCCGGCTCGTGGTGAGCGAGCTCGTCACCAACGTCGTCCGGCACGCCGGCGGGCCCTGCCGGGTCGAGCTCGACCTCAACGGCGGGATGCTGGAGATCGCGGTGTCCGACGGGTACGAGGTGGCTCCGGTCGCCCACGCACCCGACCCGGGCAGGGTCGGGCAGCACGGCCTGGAGATCGTGCTCGCGCTGTGCGTGAGCGTGGACGTGGAGCCCCTCTCGACGGGCAAGCGCGTCCGGGCCTGCCTCGTGATGGAGTGACGTACCCCCTGATTTTCGGCCGGTCCAGACAGTTGCGGTGCTGAGGAGGAAGCAGACATGGAGCGCTCCGGGGTGCAGGTGGGGGTCGAGGTGCGTCCGGGCGGCGTGGGGGTCGTGACCATCGGTGGCGAGCTCGACTACGAGGGCGTGGCCCACCTGGACGAGGCGGTCGACCGTGCCCGGGAGCAGGGCGTCCACTGCCTGCTGCTCGACCTGTCCGGCCTGACGTTCATGGACTCCTCCGGGGTCAACGCCTTCCTCCGGGTCCAGCGCGACACCCACGCCCGGGGCGGCTGGGTCCGGCTGGTCAACCCGCAGCCCTCGGTGCTCAGAGTCATCGAACTGGTGGGCCTCGGCGAGGCGATCCCGCTGTACCCCACCGTCGGCGACGCCCTCGCCGCCTGACCCGGCGCCCACCGCGGAGGCGGTGGCGTGGAACGGGCCCGACAGGGCATGCGGAGCTTCGTCAGTGTCCCCGCGACCCGCGGCCGTCCAGGCATCCCCGGGAGCCGCGGGTTCCCCCGGAGCTGGAGCCCACATGACTGTCACCGACCCCATGAGACCCGGCGCCCCGGTCGCGCGCATGACCGTGACCGAACGGAAGCAGCGCCTGCGCCGGCGCCTCGAACGGCTGATCGGAGCCGCCGCCACCGAGGGGAACCAGCTCCTCCGCCTGCGCAACGGCGACGAGATCTTCCCCGCCATGCTGCGCGCCATCCGGGGCGCCGAGCACACCATCGACATGATGACCTTCGTCTACTGGCGGGGCGAGATCGCGCGTGAGTTCGCCGCGGCCCTCGCCGAGCGCGCCCGGGCGGGAGTGCGCGTACGCCTCCTCCTCGACGGCTTCGGCGCCCGGCAGATCGAGAACACCCTGCTCGACGACATGGAGAGTGCCGGCGTCCGCGTGGCCTGGTTCCGCAAGCCGCTGTGGCTCTCACCGCTCAAGCAGAACCACCGGTGCCACCGCAAGGCATTGATCGTCGACGAGCACACGGCGTTCACGGGCGGCGTCGGCATCGCCGAGGAATGGTGCGGCGACGCCCGCAACCCCGACGAGTGGCGGGACACCCACGTCCAGGTCCGCGGCCCGGCCGTCGACGGGATAGCCGCCGCGTTCGCCCAGAACTGGGCCGAGTGCCACACCGAGCTGTTCGACGCCCGGGACCGCTTCACCGAACACTCCCAGCACGGTGACGCGATCGTGCAGGTGGTGCGGGGCTCCGCCAGCATCGGCTGGCAGGACATGCAGACGCTCATCCGCGTCATGCTCGACTCGGCGCAGGAGCGCTTCCGTCTCGCCACCGCCTACTTCGCCCCCGACGCGTACTTCGTCGACCTGCTCTGCGCCACGGCCCGACGCGGGGTCGCCGTCCAGATCCTGCTCCCCGGTGAGTACACCGACCAGCGGGCCTGCCGGCTCGCCGGGCAGCGCCACTACGGTGCGCTGCTCGAGGCCGGCGTCGAGATCCGCGAGTACCGGCCGACCATGATGCACGCCAAGATCATCACGGTGGACGGGATCGCCTCCCTGATCGGATCCACCAATTTCAACCGGCGCTCCATGGACCACGACGAGGAAGTGATGCTCGCCGTCCTGGACGAGGCCTTCACCGCCACCCTCGACGGCGACTTCGACGAGGACGTGGACCGCAGCCGTGCGGTCAGCCTCACCCGCTGGCGCCACCGCTCCCCCCTCCACCGCGTTCTCGAGGCGGCGGTCACCCCCATCCGGCGCTTCCTCTGAACCTCCCCCGAACCGCCCCCGGCCCGGCCCCCGAACCGTCCCCGTCGTGTCCGCGGAAGACGCCGTAAAAAAAGTGTGCATGAGATGCTTAGGACGGGGTAAGCGCCGATCTGCGGCCGACTACCAGGCCTTTTTCGATGATGTGTTCGTGTGGGAGGGGACAGGGCGATGACGACTGCCGTGGCATGGGGAACGGACACGCGGGCCGGTGTCGCCGAACTGCCCGAGATCGAGGCACCGGAGAATCTCGCGCCCAAGGACGCCCGTGCCCTGTCCAGAATGTTCTTCGACAAGCTGGCGGTCCTCGAGGAGGGCACCCCGGAGTACCAGTACGCCCGGAACACCCTCATCGAGATGAACATGTCGCTGGTCCGCTACGCCGCGGGCCGGTTCCGCAGCCGCGGCGACCAGATGGAAGACATCGTCCAGGTGGGCATGATCGGACTGATCAAGGCGATCGACCGGTTCGAGCTCTCCAGGGAGGTCGAGTTCCCCACCTTCGCCGTGCCGTACATCGTCGGCGAGATCAAGCGGTTCTTCCGCGACACCTCCTGGGCGGTGCACGTGCCGCGCCGGCTCCAGGAGGCGCGCGTCGAACTCGCCAAGGCGACCGACGAACTCAGCACCCGGCTCGGCCGCGCTCCCAAGGTCAGCGAGCTGGCCGCCCTGATGAGCCTCACCGAGGACGAGGTCATCGAGGCCCGGCTGGCCTCCAACGGATACAACTCGACCTCACTGGACGCCGCCATCAACAGCGGCGACGAGGACGACGCGGCCCTCGCCGACTTCATCGGCACCGAGGACCCGGGCATGGAACTCGTCGAGAACTTCCAGTCCCTGGCGCCCCTCATCCACCAGCTCGACGAGCGCGACCGCTCCATCCTGCACCTGCGGTTCGTCGAGGAGCTCACCCAGGCGCAGATCGGCGAGCACCTCGGCGTCTCCCAGATGCACGTCTCCCGCCTCCTCACCCGCATCCTCGGGCGCCTGCGCGCCGGGATGCTCACGGTGGACTGACCCCGAACCCTCACCGACACCCCACGCGGGCCGGCCCGCACCGCCGCGCCGGCCCGCGGTCGTGCCACCGGGCCTTCCGGTACTGTTCGGCGACGCGGACGGCCACGACCGTGGCGACCACGCCCACGGCCACGACCGCGGCGGCACAGGCAGGCGGAAGGACCCATGGGAACGGTCGTACACGTCCCGCAGACCCGGGACATGGTCGGCGAGGAACTGTCCGGCGACGAGGCGTTCGCCGCCCTGCGGCGCTACGGCGGGCGCAAGCTGCTCATCGACTCCTTCGCGCGCTTCCGCTACGCGGACGGGTTCAGCTTCGCCCGCAGCCTCGGGTACCAGGTCGTCCTCGGCATCGTGCCGTTCACCATCGCCCTGGTCGGCATCGCCACCACCATGCACACCGAGAGCATCGGACGGGCCATCGAACTGGCCCTGGCCGGGATCGTGCCCGGCGTCAGCGGCGACGTGGTGCGCCAGGTGCTCAGCGACACCCGGCGCAGCGCCGGCGGGGACGCGGCCGGCGCCGTGGCCATGTGGATGGGCCTGGTTTTCGCCGTGGTCAACCTCGCCTCCGCCATGGGCCAGGTGGAACGCGGCTGCAACCGCATCTACGGCATCGAGCGCGACCGGCCCTTCGCCGTGAAGTACGGCAGGGGAATGCTGCTCGCCCTGTTCGCCGGACTCCCGCTGGGCGGCGGGTTCCTCGCCATCGTCGCGGGGCGGGACATCGGACGGGCCGTGGTGCGGGCGGCACACTGGCCGCCGTCGCTGCTCACCTGGTGGGACCACCTCCACCTGCCGGTCGGGGTCGTCCTCGCCGCGCTCGCCTCGGCCGTCGTCTTCCGCTGGGCGCCACGCCGCGACCAGCCGGGCTACACCTGGCTCGTCTTCGGCTCGTGCGTCCACCTGCTGCTGTGGGTCGGCGCCACCGTGCTCCTCGCGCTGTACATCAACACCAGCGGTTCGTTCGGAGCCGTCTACGGTCCCTTGAGCGCCTTCGTCGCCCTGCTGCTGTGGGCGAACGTGACCGGCGCGGCGCTGTTCCTCGGGATCGCGTTCGCCGCCCAGCTCGAAGCGGCCCGGGCCGGCATCACCCGGCCCGTCCACCCCGACCCCGGCCCCGGCCGCTGAACGGGGCGGCCATGGGGCCGCCCCCAGGACGCCCGCCGGCCGGTCACGGGGCGGCTCAGGCGGTCTCCACGGACTCCACCGTCGCCGGGGCACCGCCGTCCGTACCCGCCGCCGCCTCGCCGTCCTCGAGGGCGAGGCGGAAGCCGTTCAGGCCGGTGGCGAGTGCGGCGCGTTGTGCGGGTGGCATGGCGGAGATGACGTCGAGCAGGGCGGTCTGGCGGCGGGCGCGGAGGTCTTTGAGGTAGCTTTCGCCGCGGCTGGAGAGGCGTAGTTCGAGTTCGCGGCGGCTGGCGGTGCTGGGGGAGCGTTCGATGAAGCCGAGGGCGTCGAGGCGGTCGCACATCCTGCTGATGGAGGAGGGTGCGGAGCCGAGGTCGTCTCCCAGGGTGCGCAGGTTGATGGGCCGGTCGCGGTCCAGGATGTAGAGCACGCGTAGCTGTGAGGAGGAGACGGGGGCGGGCGAGGTCATGTCCCGGCCCTTGTTCCACAGCACTTCGAGCAGCTCGATGACTTCCCGCGCGGCGTGGGCGGCGGCATCCCGGTCGGCACCTGGAGAAGTCTCGGAATGCATGTCATCAACTGTGACACTTCGCAACGGCCTTGTCAGGGGCTGGGACACGTGACCCTCCTTGGTACCGCTGATCGACAACCTCGACGTACGACTCGTCCGTGGCACCGCGGGACGCTTCCGAGCCGCGGGCCAGCCTATGCCCCCGTCGCGGGGCCCCCGGGGGCTTGCCGCCCCGGGGCACGCGGGGCGCGGCGAGCACCGGGACGGGGACACGACGGCCGTCAGGACTGGAGCAGCCGGCCGATGTCCTGCGGGTCCAGGCCCGTGAGCAGGGCGATGCGTTGCGCCGGCACACCGGCCGTGAAGGCCCGGTGCACCAGGGCCTCCCAGTCCTGCGTCGTCTCCCGGAACTCCAGGAGCTCGGTCTCCATCTCGGTGACCGTCTGCGGCGCGCACTCCTGGCGGACCCGCGTCTCCTCCTCCTCGCTCAGCGGTACGGGAAGGCGCTCGGCGTCCTCGGGGATGAACACCTCCGCGTCGGCGGGCAGCACCCGGAGCTGCTCCGAGGCGGCGGGCACCTCGTGGGCCTGGAGCCAGGCGCGTACGGCCGGTGTCTCGGCGCACTCCAGCGGGCCGACCGCCGCCAGGGCGGCACCCAGCCGGGGGCGCCGGTCGGGGAGCAGGAACAGGTACGCGTCATCGGCCATCGGGTGCATCGCCTTCTTCCGTCGGTCCTGAACAGGGGGCGTCGCCGCCACCGGCTCCGTATGCCCCGGCACACGGAGCCGACGCGTCAGACGACCTGGATACCGATGAGACAGGTGTCGTCGTCGGTGTCCGACTTGCTGTGCGTGAGCAGACCGTCCAGCCGCTGCTCGAGGGTGGTGGTCGGTATACGGGCGTTGGTGAGCAACTGGGCCAGGGAGTCCTGGACCGACTCGTCCCGGCGCTCCACCAGTCCGTCGGTGTACATCAGCAGGGTGTCGCCCGGCGACATCTGGAGTTCCTCCTCCTCGTAGGAGGTCTCCGCCAGGGCGCCGAGGAGTATGCCGCTGACGGTGCGCAGCGTGGTGGCCTTCTGGCCCCGGATCAGCACCGGCGGGAGGTGCCCCGCCCGGGCCCAGCGCAACGTGCCCTTGTGCGGGTCGTACAGACCGCAGACGGCCGTGGCGGTGACGGGCTCGGTCAGGTAGTGGGCCACGATGTTCAGCCAGGACAGAAGCTGCCCGGGGCCCGCACCGGTGACGGCCAGACCGCGCATGGCGTTGCGCAGCACCACCATGCTCGTGGCGGCCTCTATCCCGTGCCCCGCCACGTCCCCCACGCACAGCATGACCTGCTTGGAGGGCAGGACGACGGCGTCGTACCAGTCCCCGCCCACCATGGACTCGGACTCGGCGGGCCGGTAGCGCACGGCGATCTGGAGGCCCGGACTGTCCAGCGGCGCCTGGGTCGGGGGCATGATCGCGTGCTGCAACTGGAGCGTGAGCCGGTTGCGTTCGGCGGCCTGCTGCTCGGTGTGGGCGAGCTGGTCGCGGGTCGCCGCCAGCGCCACCTCGGTCCAGTGCTGCGCGGAGATGTCCTGGTAGGCGCCCCGGACCGCCAGCAGCCTGTGGTCGGCGTCCAGGACCGGCTCGGCGATCACCCGGATGTGCCGGGTCACCCCGTCCGGGCGCTGGAGGCGGAAGGCGGCCGACGCCGGCCGGCGGTGGTGCAGCACCGCCCGCAGGAAGCGCCCGATGGACACCGCGTCGTCCGGGTGCGCGTGCGCGGCGAGCTCCGCCAGGGGCACGGGCCGCGTGGTGTAGGGGAGGCCGTACAGGTCGAAGAGCTGGTCGTTCCAGACGATCTGGCCGGTGGCCACGTTCTCCTCGAAACCGCCGATCCGGCCCAACCGCTGGGCGTGCTGGAGGAGGTTCGCCAGCCGTGCCGCCTCGTCCTCCACGCGCCAGATGAGCAGGACGCTGCTGCCGTGCCGGCTGGCGCTGATGTCGACGACGGCGCTCAGGGGAACCTGGTCGACCAGGGCGGTCAGCGTCATCCGCTGGGCCCGGAACGGCTCACCGGTGGCGTAGACGCGCTCGATCTTCTCGAACAGCTCGCTGCCGCCCATGGCCATGGGGTACGCCTCCAGCAGCAGCGCCCCGTGCACCGCGTTGCGGGGACGGCCGGCCGGATCGACGAAGTGGTCGTTGACGTGGTGGATGCGGAAGTCGGCGAGCTGGCCCTCGGGGGTCAGGAAGGGGACCAGGACCAGCGCCGGGTCGTACAGCCCTTCCACCAGGTCCACCAGCTCGGTCAGGTCCGGCATGCCCGTCCAGGCGTCCACCGACGGCGGGCCCACCGTGCCGGGCCGGCCCTCCAGGGTGTGGGCGCAGAGCTCGGCGAGCGCCTCGATCTGCCGCACGATCTGCGGCGGCTGCGGCTCCAGGGGGCCGGGCCAGCAGATCTCCAGGATCCCGTGGATCCGGCCACCGGTTCCCGCGGGGACGGCGATGCGCCCGCCGCCGGGGTTGCGCGTCCAGCCGATGGACGGCGGGCCCGCCGCGGACAGGGAGGCCGCGCGGACCGCCTGCCGCCGGCTCAGGGCCTGACGGGCCAGGGTGGCCACGCCCGGCGGTACGTACCGCCAGCGGCCCGCCTCGTCGGCCGGGAACCCGGCGTACCCGGCCAGGGTCAGCGACGCGTCGGAGCCGACCGTCCACACGGCGACCGCGACGGCGCCCAGCGGGGTCAGCGCGTGGGCGAGCAGCGATTCGGCCACCGCCTGGGTGTCCCCGGCCGCCAGGGCGCCGCTCTCGGCCGTGCGCAGCCGTACGCCCACCGAGGCGCCGTCCTCCTCGTCGGTGTCCGCCTCGCCGCTCGTCCTGCGGACGAAGCCGGTGGCGATCTCGGTGACGTGGTCCCGGGCCGCCTGGTTGACGATGTCCGCCGCGAGTTCCAGCTGCGAGACGCCCGACTCGTCCGCCAGCGCGGCCAGTTGCTGGGCGGCCACCGTGGGGCCGCAGCGGAGCCGCTCGATGAGCACGCCCTTGGCCAGCTCGATCAGGGCACGGCCGTCGGCCGCCGCCTGCGCCGCCAGGATCTCGCCGCGCAGCCGCTCCACGGTCGCGGCCAGTCTGCCGACTCCCTGCGCCTCTCCGCCGGGGACGGCCGGTGCCGTCGGTTCCGCACCGGCCTGGACCGGGACGTGCGGGGAGGGCCGGCCCGGCGGGAGGCCGGGCGTCGGCGACTCGTCCTCCTGGACGGGTCGCCCGGGATACTCAGGAGTGCTCACGGTGTTGCTGACTCCTCGGTCGGCAAGGACGGGGGACGGCGCGGGGACGCGGGCCCGGCCAGGGCCCGCGTCGTGGTACCTCAGGCGGGCAGCCACCGCCCGATGCAGGCGATGAGGTCGTTGGCGTCCACCGGCTTGGTGACGTAGTCGCTCGCCCCCGAGGCCAGGCTCTTCTCCCGGTCGCCCGGCATGGCCTTGGCCGTCACCGCGATGATCGGGAGCTGGGCGTAGGCCGGGTCCTCCCGGATCGCCAGGGTCGCGGCGTAACCGTCCATCTCGGGCATCATCACATCCATCAGGATCAGATCGACCTCGGGGTGCTCGCGCAGTGCCTCGATCCCCTTGCGGCCGTTCTCGGCGTGCAGCACCTCGATGCCGTGCAGCTCCAGGATGCCGCTGATCGCGAACAGGTTGCGGGCGTCGTCGTCCACCACCAGTACGGTACGCCCGGTGAGGGTGCCGTCGACGGGCTGGGAGGACTGCTGGCGTGTCTCGTCGGCGCGCACCAGCGGCAGGACGTCCCCCGGTTCCTCCGCCGACAGGTGCAGCGCGATGCGTTCGCGCAGCTCGTCGAGGCTGGAGATCAGCTCCAGCGGCCGGGTGGCCGACCGGGACTCCAGCTTCTCCTCCTGCGCCCGCTCCAGGCGGCGGCTGTTGTGCGCCAGGACCGGCACCGTCGTCACCGCCGGGTCGCCGTCCATGGCGTCCAGGAACTGCGTGGCCGCGTCCTTGGGCATGTCCAGCTCCAGGACGACGCAGTGGAACGGGCCGGCGGCCAGGCTCTCCGCCGCCTCCTGCGCGCCCACCGCGCTGATCACCTCGATGTCCGACGTGCGCTTGGCGAGGTCGCCGTTGCCGGACAGGTCGGACACCGCGCTCTCGGCCACCAGGGACAGCAGGCCCCTGTTGCGCTCCTCGACGACCAGGAGGCGCCGCTTCTGCCGTGGCACGGGCGTCGGGCGGACCGGTGCCGCGCCGCTGTCGGCGGACTCGGCCGCCCCGGCCGCCGCCTCCAGGGCGGGGCTGCCCGCCGTGCTGGTGCTGACCTCCCAGTCGCCCCGCGCCACCGGCAGGTAGAGGGTGAAGGTGCTGCCCCGGCCCAGGGTGCTCTCCGCGGTCACCGCGCCACCGAGGAGGTGGGCGATCTCCCGGCTGATGGAGAGCCCCAGTCCGGTGCCGCCGTACTTGCGGCTGGTGGTGCCGTCGGACTGCTGGAAGGCGCCGAAGATGGCCTCCAGGTGCTGCTCGGGGATGCCGATGCCGGTGTCCTTGACACGGAACGCCATCACCGGCCCGCCCCGGTGGACCGACGGCGGCAGCTCGCCTTCCGCGGCCATCTCGATGCGCAGCTCGACGCTGCCCCGCTCGGTGAACTTGACCGCGTTGGACAGCAGGTTGCGCAGCACCTGCCGCAGCCGCGAGTCGTCGGTCATCACATCGGTCATCACACCCGGAGCGGTGCTGATGGTGAAGTCGAGGTTCTTCTGCGTGGTCATCGGCCGGAACGTCGCCTCGACGTAGTCGAGGAGCTGCCGCAGCGCCACGACCTCCGGGTTGATGTCCATCTTGCCGGCCTCGACCTTGGACAGGTCCAGGATGTCGTTGATGAGCTGGAGCAGGTCGGACCCGGCCGAGTGGATGATGCCCGCGTACTCGACCTGCTTGGGGGTCAGGTTGCGGGTCGGGTTCTGCGCCAGCAACTGGGCGAGGATGAGCAGGCTGTTCAGCGGGGTGCGCAGCTCGTGGCTCATGTTGGCCAGGAACTCCGACTTGTACTTGGAGGCGAGGGACAACTGCTGGGCGCGCGCCTCCAGTTCCTGCCGGGCCTGCTCGATCTCCAGGTTCTTGGTCTCGATGTCGCGGTTCTGGGCGGCCAGCAGCGCCGCCTTCTCCTCCAGCTCCGCGTTGGACCGCTGGAGCTCCTCCTGCTGCACCTGGAGTTCCTCGGAACGGGCCTGGAGCTCGGCGGTCAGGCGCTGAGACTCGTCCAGCAGCTCGTCGGTGCGGGCGTTGGCGACGATGGTGTTGACGTTGACGCCCAGCGTCTCCATGAGCTGTTCGAGGAAGTCCCGGTGCACCGGGGTGAAGGTGGTGAACGACGCCAGCTCGATGACGCCGAGGACCTGGTCCTCCACGACGATCGGCAGGATGATCAGGCTGGCCGGGGCGGACTCGCCGAGTCCGGAGGACACGCTGACGTAGTCGCCCGGCAGCTCGTCGACGGCGATCGTACGGCGGCTGCGCGCGGCCTGGCCGACCAGGGACTCGCCGAGTCTGAAGCGGGCGTGGCCGGCGAAGTCGACGGGACGGCCGTAGGAGCCGACGAGCGTCAGCTCCGTCCCCTCCTGGGCCTCCTCGGCGAGGTAGAAGGCGCCGTACTGGGCCGACACCAGCGGCGTCAGCTCGTCCATCACCAGCTCGGCGACCACGGCGAGGTCCCGGTGGCCCTGCATCAGACCGGAGATGCGGGCGAGGTTGGACTTGAGCCAGTCCTGCTCCTGGTTGGCCAGGGTGGTCTCGCGCAGTGACTCCACCATGGAGTTGATGTTGTCCTTGAGCTCGGCGACCTCGCCGGAGGCGTCGACGGTGATGGAGCGGGTCAGGTCGCCCTCCGCCACCGCGCTGGCCACCTCGGCGATGGCCCGCACCTGCCGGGTCAGGTTGCCCGCGAGTTCGTTGACGTTCTCCGTCAGGCGCTTCCACGTGCCCGACACGCCCTCGACCTCCGCCTGCCCGCCGAGCCGGCCCTCACTGCCCACCTCGCGTGCCACACGGGTGACCTCGGCGGCGAAGGCGGAGAGCTGGTCGACCATCGTGTTGATGGTCGTCTTCAGCTCCAGGATCTCGCCCCGGGCGTCGACGTCGATCTTCTTCGACAGGTCGCCGTTGGCGACGGCGGTGGTGACGAGGGCGATGTTGCGCACCTGATTGGTCAGGTTGTTCGCCATCGAGTTGACGTTGTCGGTGAGGTCCTTCCAGGTGCCCGCCACGTTGGGCACGCGCGCCTGGCCGCCGAGCATGCCCTCGGTGCCCACCTCGCGGGCCACACGGGTGACCTCGTCGGCGAACGCGGAGAGCGTGTCCACCATGGTGTTGATCACCCCGGCGAGCGCGGCGACCTCACCCTTCGCCTCGACGGTGATCTTCTGCGACAGGTCACCCCGGGCCACCGCGGTGGCCACCTGGGCGATGGACCGCACCTGTCCCGTCAGGTTGGAGGCCATGACGTTGACGTTGTCGGTGAGGTCCTTCCACGTGCCCGACACGCCCCGGACGGTCGCCTGCCCGCCGAGGTTGCCCTCGGTGCCCACCTCGCGGGCGACGCGGGTGACCTCGTCGGCGAAGGCGGAGAGCTGGTCGACCATCGTGTTGATGGTCTCCTTCAGCTCCAGGATCTCGCCCCGGGCGTCGACACGGATCTTCTGCGACAGGTCTCCCTGTGCCACCGCGGTGGTCACCTCGGCGATGGAACGCACCTGGGCCGTCAGGTTGTCGCCCATGACGTTCACCGACTCGGTGAGGTCCTTCCAGGTGCCCGAGACGCCCTTGACGTCGGCCTGCCCGCCGAGCCGCCCCTCGGTGCCGACCTCGCGGGCGACGCGGGTGACCTCGTCGGCGAAGGCGGAGAGCTGGTCGACCATCGTGTTGATGGTGTTCTTCAGTTCCAGGATCTCGCCGCGGGCCGTGACGGTGATCTTCTGGGAGAGGTCGCCCTTGGCCACCGCGGTCGCCACCTGGGCGATCGAGCGCACCTGGGCGGTGAGGTTGCCGGCCATGAAGTTCACCGAGTCGGTGAGGTCCCGCCAGGTGCCGGAGACCCCCTTGACGTCGGCCTGGCCACCGAGGATCCCCTCGGTGCCCACTTCCCTCGCCATACGGGTGACTTCGTCGGCGAACGACGACAACTGGTCGACCATCGTGTTGATGGTGTTCTTCAGTTCCAGGATCTCGCCGCGCGCGTTGACGGTGATCTTCTGCGACAGGTCGCCCTTGGCCACCGCCGTGGTGACCTGGGCGATGTTGCGGACCTGGTCGGTGAGGTTGCCGGCCATGAAGTTCACCGAGTCGGTGAGGTCCCGCCACACGCCGCCGACGCCGGGCACCTCGGCCTGGCCGCCCAGCCGGCCCTCGCTGCCGACCTCGCGGGCGACGCGGGTGACCTCGTCGGCGAAGGCGGAGAGCTGGTCGACCATCGTGTTGACGGTGTCCTTCAGCTCCAGGATCTCGCCGCGCGCGTCCACGTCGATCTTCTGCGACAGGTCGCCCTTGGCCACCGCCGTCGCCACCTGGGCGATGTCGCGGACCTGGGTCGTGAGGTTGCCCGCCATGGCGTTCACCGAATCGGTGAGGTCCGCCCAGGTGCCCGACACGCCCGGCACCACCGCCTGGCCGCCGAGGGTCCCCTCGGTACCCACCTCCCGGGCCACACGGGTCACCTCGGAGGTAAACAGCGACAACTGGTCGACCATGCCGTTGAAGACGGTGGCGATCTCGCCGATCAGCCCGTCTTCCTCATCGGGAAGCCTGGTGCCGAAATCCCCGTCGCGCACCGCCGTGAGACCCGCCAGCAACTGCCGGAGTTCCGTCTCACCCACCTTGCCGCCCCCTCGGGAGGGCCGTGACCGCGGCACGGCACGTGCACCTTCGACCGCCGTCTCAGCCATGACCAACCTCGTTCCGCTCAGATCCCGCGACGAAAAGATCGAACCGGCGCACACCCAGGATCGAGGGAGCGCGCCGTCATACCATTCTTTCGACACTTAACCATTGCCGTACGACAAATACGCCGCAGGCTAACCCACGTGGCATCACGAGAGCAATCGGGGCCCAAGGCGCACTTCCCGCCAGTCCCGGCCGAATCCGGCGGCCCCGGGGGCAGGCGCCGCGGCCCCCGCGGCCCGTGCGGGGGCGCATGACCGTCCGGCGCCCGGGAAGAAGCGCGGCCAGGAGTGAAGCACACCACCTGAGCATGCCCCACAGCGGGCCGCACCAAGGGAGCCGTATGTCCGAAAGCCTCTGGGAGTACCCGTCCGTCCTCCGCCACATCGACCCCGCACAGCTCGAGGGCTACGAGGTGGAGGCGACCGACGGGAGCATCGGCAAGGTCGACAGGCACTCCGGTGCGGCCGGATCCGCCTGCCTGGTGGTCGACACCGGTCCGTGGATCTTCGGCAGGCGCGTGCTGCTGCCCGCCGGCACGGTGACCGAGATCGACCTCGAAGAGCACATCGTACGTGTGGACCGCACCCGCGAGCAGATCGACAACGCCCCCGGGTTCGACCCGGCCGAGCACCTCGGGAACCCGGAGTACCGCCGACTGCTCGGCGGCTACTACGGCACCCCCGCCATGTGAGGGGCGGTCACCCGGGAGGGTGGTCCACCGGGCCGTGACGCCCGGCACCGCCCTGCCTCCAGGGCGGTGCCGGGCCGCCCTGGAGGCAGGCCACGGCGTTCCGGTCGGCGGACCCCGACGGCGCCGGCCCGGGCGGGGCACCGGCTCGGTGGCGAAATGGTGGGTATGCACCGGAACGGCGACGTCGAGTGCGCGGAGCGGGTGCCGGTGGGGCCACCGTGGCGGACGGGCGGGGGTGCGGGTGAACGCAAGGTGACGCGAAGAAACAGTTGCCGTTTGACAACTATGCGCCGCAGGAAACACTCTTGCCTCGTGCGAGTCGCTCTGCGTGCTCCGTCGATGACCGCGCGCCCGAGAACCGAAGGCAGGTGACTGTGTACCCGGCGACATGCCGACCGCTTCCAGTGGTCATGCGGACTCGGCCGTGCCGTCCTCGTCCGTGCCGTCGGATCTCTCCGTGGTGTCCTCGAGGGCGAGGCGGAAGCCGTTCAGGCCGGTGGCGAGTGCGGCGCGTTGTGCGGGTGGCATGGCGGAGATGACGTCGAGCAGGGCGGTCTGGCGGCGGGCGCGGAGGTCTTTGAGGTAGCTTTCGCCGCGGCTGGAGAGGCGTAGTTCGAGTTCGCGGCGGCTGGCGGTGCTGGGGGAGCGTTCGATGAAGCCGAGGGCGTCGAGGCGGTCGCACATCCTGCTGATGGAGGAGGGTGCGGAGCCGAGGTCGTCTCCCAGGGTGCGCAGGTTGATGGGCCGGTCGCGGTCCAGGATGTAGAGCACGCGTAGCTGTGAGGAGGAGACGGGGGCGGGCGAGGTCATGTCCCGGCCCTTGTTCCACAGCACTTCGAGCAGCTCGATGACTTCCCGCGCGGCGTGGGCGGCGGCATCCCGGTCGGCACCTGGAGAAGTCTCGGAATGCATGTCATCAACTGTGACACTTTGCAACGGCCTTGTCAGTCGCTGGGACATAAGAGGCCATCCACTCCTTCTACTCTTTCTTCCCGAACAGGTGGTAATCGAACGGTGGACAGATTCTCGGCTGTGGAACGCGCGCTGCGCGGGGCCCCGCCCCACGCTCTCCTGGAAGCAGTACGGGACGCGCTCATCACCCACTACACGGCCGTCTCCGTCGACCTGCTCATGGCCGATTACGCGATGACCATACTGCAACCGGTCAATGCCCTCCCTGTCACCACCGAGCCCGTTCCCGTCCACGCCAGCGCTCCCGGACGCGCCTTCGGCTCCCAGCGGCCGCACGTGGAGAAGCGCGTCCCCGGCGCCGACGTGATCGCCCACCTCCCCGTCAGTGTGCGCGGCGACCGCATCGGCGTGCTCACGGTCCGCCTCCCCGAGGACGCGTACACCACCGCCACCGAGCGGGAGCTGCACGACATCGCCGAGGTCCTCGGGCACGAGATCGTGGTGGCGGAGCGCGACACCGACCTGTACCTCCAGGCCCGCCGCGCCAGCCGGCTGACCCTCGCCGCCGAGATGCAGTGGCAGCTCCTGCCCGGCCGCTCCTGCTCCCGCCCCGAGTACGAGATCGGCGCACAGCTCGAACCGGCCTACGCGATCTACGGCGACAACTTCGACTGGTCCGCCTCCGCCGACCATCTCACCCTCACCGTCACCAACGGCATGGGCGAGGGCATCGAGGCGGCCATCCTGACCAGTCTCGCCATCAACGCGCTGCGCAACGCCCGCCGCGCCGGCCTGTCGCTCGCCGACCAGGCGTTCCTCGCGGACCAGGCCATCTACGGCCACTACCACGGAGCCGCGCACCTCTCCGTCCTCCTGCTCCGCTTCGACCTCGCGACCGGGCAGGCCGAGATCGTGGACGCCGGATCGCCGAAGATGTGGCGGCTGAGGCAGGGCAAGGCGGAGCCCGTCGCCCTCGAGGCCCAGCTCCCGCTCGGCATGTTCGAGGACACCAACTACGCGCCCCAGTCCTTCAGCGTGCAGCCGGGCGACCGCCTGTTCTTCCTCAGCGACGGGGTGTACGACGTCGCCTCACCGGCCGGCGAGCGCTACAGCGAGCAGGCCCTCACCCGGGCGATGGCCGCGACCCGGCTGCTCCCGCCCTCCCAGGTGCCCCGCGCGGTGCTCCAGGAGCTCGCCGGACACCGCGGGTCCATCGACGCCGATGACGACGCCATGGTCGTCTGCCTCGACTGGCACGGCCGCCACTAGCCCGCGGCCCGGCCGGACCCCCTCCCCGGCCGGGCTCGGGGAAGGCGGCCCGGAGGCGGGGCGGCCCGGCGCCCACCGGAGCGGCCCGGCGCCTACCAAGGCAGGAAGACGTGCACCTCTTTGCCGTCCTCCTGGAGCAGTACGCTGACCTCGCCCAGCGCCTGGACGATCAGCCAGCCCAGCCCGCCGGGCTTCCCGGCCGAGCTGCGCGGCACCGGCCTCGGCGGCTCCGGGTTGCCGTCCCGGACCATCACGTGGACCCCGTCGAAGGTGCGCCGCACCCGCAGGGCGAAGGGCCCCGGAGCGTACTGGACGGCGTTGGCCGCCAGCTCCGTGACCACCAGCATCACGTCGTCCCTGCTGTCGGCCTCCGTGGGTGGATCGGAGCACCCGAGGGTGTCCAGGAAGAGACCCGCCGCCAGCCGTGCGTCCGTGACATTGCCGATGTCCCCGTCGAAACGTGCGCTCAGGCCCTCGGCGACGTCGCCGTGCACTCCGTTCCAGTCGTCCTTGAGTGGTCCGGAAACCATCCTTGACCTCCCGCCTGTCCGTCTGGTGTGAATTGTCCGCCTTCCCGGTCGCCGGTGATCTACTCACCGGCGATCGCCGCCTCACGCGACCGGCCGACCCGCCCCGCCCCACCGCTACCGGGAACCACCGGCGGCTACCGGGAACCACCGGCGGCGGGGCGTCGAGCGGCCGATCACGGGTATCCGCGCCGGTGACCTTCAGTCGTCCCACCGACCCGGAGCGCCGATGAACCTCGTCCATGCCGTTCCCACCCTGATGCTCGCCGCCGCCTTCCTCACCCTGGCGGCGATCATCGCCTCCCTCTGCTCCGCGAGCGGCCCCCGCGGGCGCGCCGGGGCCGGGGCGACGGACCGGCGCGGTGCCGTCCCGGGCGGTCACCGGCGGGACCGGCCGAAGGCCGCCGGGACGGGCATGCGGCGCCCCGCCGGTTCTGGTCGGTGACCGCGGGCGGCCCCGGGCCGCCCGGCCTAGACTGAGGCAGGTGGAGCCCCTACCGTCGCCCCAGGGAAACACCGTGCAGGACGTGGACAGGCTCACCGCCGTCGACCGGGCCCTGCGGGCCGCCGCGCCGCACACGCTCCTCGAAGTCGTCACGACCGCCCTGACCCGGGAGTACGGGGCCGACCGCGTCGACCTCAGGCTCGCGGACTACGGGGTGCGGTCCCTGCAAGCCGTCGAACGGGTGCCGTGGGCCAGCGAACCGGTCGCCATCCACAACAGCCCGGAAGGCCGCGCCTTCGGCTCCCAGGAGCCGGTGGTCGTCGCCGACGAGGCGACCGGCGCGACCGACGTGCACCTGCCGGTCACCATCCGCGGCGACCGGCTGGGTGTCCTGTCGGTGCGGCTGCCGGCCGGCCGGCCCGTCACGGAGGTGCTGCCGGAGATACAGCACATCGGCGAGGCGCTCGGCCACGAGATCCTGGTCGCCGAACGGGACACCGACCTCTACGTCCTGGCCCGGCGCGCCGCCCGTCTCACCCTCGCCGCCGAGATGCAGTGGCAGCTCCTGCCCGGCCGTGCCTGTTCCCGCACGGAGTTCACCATCGGGGCACACCTGGAACCGGCGTACGCGATACTCGGCGACAACTACGACTGGTCCATCTCCGCCGACCACCTGACCCTCACCGTCACCAACGGGATGGGCGAGGGCATCGACGCGGCCCTGCTGACCAACCTCGCCGTCAACGCGCTGCGCAACGCCCGTCGCGCCGGCCTCGACCTCGCCGGCCAGGCCGCCCTGGCGGACCAGGCGGTCTACGCCCAGTACCGCGGCCGCTCCTATGTGTCGGTGCTCCTCCTGCGCTTCGCGCTCGAAACGGGACAGGTCGAGGTGGTCGACGCGGGATCACCCCGGGCCTGGCAACTGCGCGGAGGCGTGGTGGAACCCCTCCACTTCGAGGCCCAGTTGCCCCTCGGCATGTTCGAGGACACCCAGTACCGGCCGGAGTTCTTCACCGCGGAACCCGGTGACAGGCTGCTGTTCGCCAGCGACGGCGTCTACACGACCCCCTCGGCCACGACCGGGGAGGCGTACGGGGAGCAGGTCCTGGCTCGGGCGCTGAGCGCCGCCCGCCTGCTGCCTCCCACCCAGGTGCCGGCCGCGATGATGCGCGAACTCACCGCCCACCACGGCGACAACCCGCTGGACGACGACGCGCTGGTCATCTGCCTGGACTGGCACGGGCGTCCCGCCCAGGCCTGACCGGTCGCTAGCGGGCTCCGGTCCTCCGCCAGGCGGGCCGGGCGAGGTTGGTCCAGGCCCGCAGCACCCATTCGACCGGCCCGTACGGATGGCGGGCGAGCCACCACCGGCAGGCCACCGCCTGGACGGTGAACAGCGCGACGGCGACGCCCGCGACGCCCGCGGGCGGCACACGGCCGACGAGCCCGGCTCCGTATCCGGTGAACAGCAGGGCGCACACCAGTGACTGTGTCAGGTAGTTGGTGAGCGTCATCCGCCCGGCCGGTGCCAGCGCGGCGGTCACGGTACGGGCGCGGGGGCCGTGGGCGAGGCGCAGGACGGTGGCCGCGTACGCGGCGGCCAGCAGCGGCGCGGTGACCACGTCGACGCCCACGGCGAGGAGGTGGTAGGCGCTCCCGGGGCGGGTCGAGGCGGCGTGGGCGTAGACCGCGCCGCCGCCCAGTCCCACGGTGAAGCCCCAGACCTGGAGGCGTTTCAGCACCCGGGTGTGCGGGGCGATGCCGTCCAGCGCCCGGTGCTTGCCCGCGGCCAGGCCGAGGAGGAAGGCGGCGAGCGCCGCCGGCGCCTGGAAGAACACCAGCATGAGCACGACGTCCGGCAACTGCTCCAGGTGGGCCGCGACGACCGAGGCGGCGTCCCCGCGCAGGGCGTCGGTGGCCGCGGCTCCCTCGGCCGCCGCCGCGGCCCGGTCCGGGCCGCCGCCACCGGCCGCGCGCAGGGCCATCGCGAGCAGCGCGAAGGCGGCGGCGGTGACGGTGAGCAGCGCCACCGCGAGACGTACGGCCGTACGCGGTGCGATGCGCCGGAGCGCCAGCAGGACCAGGCCGAGGACGGCGTAGGTGGTGAGGATGTCGCCGGGGAACAGCAGCACGGCGTGGGCGACGCCCAGGAGGAACAGCCCGGCCAGGCGGCGGAGGAAGCGGGGGGCGAACCGCGCCCGGGCCCGCGCGGCGGACGCCAGTTGCAGGGTGAAGCCGTAGCCGAACAGGAACGAGAACAGCAGGAAGAACTTGGCCTCGAAGAACATCGCCACCAGTGCGCGTACCGCGTGGTCGACGGGGCCGTCGAAGCCGGGGTCCTCCACACCGGTGCCGTGGTGGGCGGAGGCGAGGTAGGTGATGTTCACGATCAGGATGCCGAAGAGGGCGAAGCCGCGCAGCGCGTCCACCGCGGCCAGGCGCCCGGTGGCCGTCCCCGGGGCGCCGGCCGGGGGAGCGGTGCCGGTGGTGCTGGTCATGCCGCCCCCTTCCGGACGCCCAGGCGCGCGACGTACCCGGACTGGTCGGCGAGGAACCCGTCGGTGTACAGCTTCCTGGGTGCGAGGACGGCGGTCAGCGTCAGACGCCACTCGGACCCCTCCACGTCGTGGTCCACCAGGGAGTGGGTGGCGCCGGGGTAGCGGGCGACCCGGAGGGAGGCGGCCGGCAGGACCCGGCGGTAGACGGCCTCGGTCTCGGCGACGTCCACGTTGACGTCGTGGCCGGCCAGCACCAGCAGGACGGGTGTGCCGCGCATGGCCCGCAGGTCCGCGGTGGCGTCCGACGTGAAGTTCCGGGCGATGAAGGACCATCGCGCGGCTGTCATCCCGTCCCCGTCGCCGACCGTGTCCCGGTACTCGGCGAAGGGCGCGCCCCGTTCGAGCAGACGCAAGGTGGTCTCCCGGCGGCGCAGCGCCGCTCGTGTCTCCCGGGGCGTGGCGCCGTCGCGGCGCAGCTCGGCGAGGAGGTTGTACCGGCCCTGGCGCAGCCAGTTGACCGCCGGGGAGACGGCGATGACGAACTGGAGGCGCGGGTCGCGCGCGGCGACCTTGGGCAGCACCCAGCCGGCCTGACTGGCGCCCCACAGCCCGACCCGCCGCCCGTCGATGTCCGGGCGGCTCCGCGCCCAGGCCACCGCGGCCAGCGTCTCCGAGGCCCGGTCCGCCATGCTCTGGTCCAGCCAGTCGCCCTCGGAACCGCCGGTACCGGGCTTGCTGAACGACAGCGAGGCGTACCCGGCCCGGGCGAAGGACTCCCACATCGGGCGGTAGAACGTGTCGTGTGTGGCGTCGACCGGTCCGTCCCCGTGGACGAAGACGACCACGCCGAACGGCCCGTCACCCGTCTCGGGAAGGGCGAGCACGCCCTGGAGCAGTTTCCCCGCGTGCCGCAGCGACACCTTCTCCTCCCGTAGCGCGTAGGTGTTCTGCCACACCGTCACCCCGGCGAGCCCGGCGGTCACCACCAGGGCGGCCACCACCGTCCACACCGTCCAGCGCCACCGGCGTCGTTCGGGCATCCGCAGTCGCACCGACATCCCCACCCCTCAAAATCGTTCGTGTTTGAAACGCTCGTTGTCAGCATGAACGTATTACACTCGACCATGCAAGGGCGATCCGCGCAAGGGCGCCCGTGGAGAAGGCGGAAGGGGAGGAGCGGCATGGTGTCGACGGATGGCAGGAGGCCGGCGGCGGTACGCAGGGGCGTGCCCGAGGGTGAGGAGGAGCGGGTGGCGGCGCTGTACTGGGAGGCGTTCGGCCGCAAGCTCGCCCCCGCCCTCGATCCGCCCGAGGTGGGGCGTCGGTTCATCGCGGACCACCTGCGGCACGACCGGGGCGTGACCGCCCTCGTCGGGGGCCGGGTGGTCGGAGTGGCGGGATACCGGCTCGGTGACCGGGCGCTGACCGGCGGCGGCGTGAAGGACGTGCTGTCGGTCTACGGCCTGTTCCGCGGCCTGCCCCGCCTCGCGGTCCTCGCCCTGTTCGAGCGGACGCCCGCCGAGGGCGAACTGGTGATGGACGGCATCGCCGTGGACGCCGCGCACCGCGGCGGCGGCATCGGCGGTCTGCTCCTGGAGGAGATCGCGGCGGTCGCGGCCGACCACGGCTGCCGCCGCGTCCGGCTGGACGTCATCGACGTCAACCCCCGGGCCAAAGCGCTGTACGAACGGCACGGGTTCACCACCGTCCGTACCGAGCGGACCCCGTACTTGCGCGGCCTGATGGGGTTCGGCGCGGTCGCGACGATGCACCGCCCGGTCACCGGAGCGGACGCCTCCGCGACGGGAGGGTCCCGGTGAACGCCCGCCCCACCACCCCGCGGACCACCGCGCCGGGCGGTTCGGACGCCACCGCGCCGGGCGGCCCGGACGCCGCCGCCCCGGGTGCCGCCGACCCGGCCGGCGGTCCGGAGATCCCCACGCGACTGCTGGTGCACGCCCTGGTCCGCGAGGACGGCACCGTCGACGCCGGCGAGCTCTACACCGTCGCCGGGCTGCTGGGCATGACCGACCAGCAGGTCAGACTGTGCGTCAAGCGCCTCGTCGGCGAGGGCCGCTTCACCCAGGAGGGCCGTGGCCGCAAGGCCGTCCTCCGCGCCGTCGCCGACGTCACCGGGGCCCTGGCGCCGGACGCCGCGTACGTCCGCCACGCCTACCGGCAGGACGCCGGGCTCGCCCCGTGGGACGGGACCTGGCACCTGTTCGCCTTCGCCGTCCCCGAATCCCGCCGCGCCGCGCGCGACGCCCTGCGCGAGCACCTCCTCCACCTCGGTGCCGCCCCCGTCCAGAGCGGGCTGTACGTCACCGCCCACGCCGTCACCGAACTCGTCCGAGCCCACGCCGCCCACCTCGGCGTCCTCGACTCGCTGAGCTGCCTCAGCAGTACCGACCTGCGGATCGGCGACACCGCCGAACCGCGAGCACTGGCGGCCGCCCTGTGGCCACTCGACGAGATCGCCGACCGGCACACCCGTCTGGCGGCCTTCGCCGAGACCCGCCTCGCCCGGCTGACCCGGGGCCCGGAACCCTCGGACGCGGAACGGCTCACCTTCACCGTGGAGCTGGCCGCCCACTTCACCACGGCGATGACCCCCGACCCCCTCCTCCCTCCCGAACTGCTGCCCACGCCCTGGCCCGGCAGCCGGGCCCGCCGTCTCACCGCCGAGTGCTGGCGCCGCCTCTGTACCCCCCGACCGGCCGACGAGGCCCCTGCCTTGCGCCTGTTCGCGCTGTACGCCGACGCCCTGGACACCTGACACAACACAACGCAACGCGGCGCGGCACACGCCACACCACGCGGCGCAACGCAACACGACGCAACACGACACGGCCCTACCCCGGCACCGGTGCGGTACGCCGGGTGGAATCGGCCCCGTCGATCGGGGCCGATGTGGGCGATCTTGTATGCATAAGGCCGCGCACATATGGCGCTTCCGCTCCGGGGGCGCGGGGGAGAGGTGTCCGGATCCGTACCCCCGCCCCCCGGCAGCGCGCGAATGCGGCCACCGGACATCTCGATAGAAGGCCCCCACGGTGGTGCGAAAGCCCCGGGGATCGGCGGCCGCGGGATCGGGACGGCGCATATTCAGCCGTCAACTGTTCGGACGCTGGAAACCCTATAAAAGGGGCATTTCCGAGTGAAGATCGCCTCGCTCGCCCGTTCGATGGCGAGCGAACCCCCGGTCGACACCGTACGAAGTCGTGTCAAACAGGACGAGAGACGCCGGTGAGGCACCGTGGCCGGTCTGCCCCGGTCGCTCTCCTATTTCATTGACGCCCCTGGTGCGGCTACTTAGCTTGTTGTCGGTGGCCGGCACATCCAGCGAAAACAGGATGGCGGTCCGGTGAAATCGGCACTTCCGGCACGGGAAGGCCGTGAGCGGTGCGAGCGAGGGTGGTCACCATTCCTCCACACGCCCTTCACCGATCGCACGGACGGGGCTGTCGCCCATACCGGCGGCCACCGTGGTCCGGCACGTCCGACACATCCGACCGCAACGTCCCTTCTCCGCTTCACCTGCCTCGCGAACGAATGCTTCTGGAAGCTGTTCATGCATGCGTGAAAGGAAATAACAACGGTGGACTGGTCCCGCTCAGCAGTAGTGGTGGTGAGCCCTGATTCCTTCGTCCGGGGCCTGGGGCGCCGCATCGTCGACGAATTACTGGGCACCGGCTGCGAAGAAGTCGCGGCCAGGGTGGTGCAACCCGGAAGTCTCCTGCTGGACACCATCTACGACGACCTGGCGGCCAAGCGGATCCATTTCGGGACCTACCGGTACCGGGCGATCGACGCGCTGTACGGTCTGGGGCCGTCACTGGCCCTGCTGCTGCGCGGATCGCCCGGCATCCACCAGCGGTTCACCGACCTGAAGGGCTCCGGCCCCCTGGAACGGGCGCCCGAGTCGTCGCTCCGCCGCCGCTACGGCGCCGTGAACACCATCCTCGGTCTCCTGCACGCCTCCGACAGCCCGGAGGAGGCCGAGCTGGACTGGCGGACCTTCTTCGCGCGGGAGTGGAACAACCTCGGCCGCAGCGAGCTGCCGGAGAGCCACACCCGGCCGGCGACCCCCGGGGCACGGGTGCTCGCCGGACTGCTCGACCGGCCCCAGGGCGCCCGTGAGGGCCGGGGATTCCTCCAGGTGCGCGACCAGTTCCGGCGTACCGTGATCGCGTACCTCTGGGAGCTGCTGCCCCCGTCCGAGGCCGCCCCCCTGGCCCGTGACCTGGAGCTGCTCGGCGACGGGCCCCTGGACGACCACCTCGTGGCCCGGTTCGCCAAGGGGCTGGACGGTGCCGCGGACCTGCTCGTGCGGCGGGCGCTCGCCTCCCGCTTCACCCCCGAGGACCCGCCGCTGGACACGCACCGGTTGTGGACCTCGCTGCGGGGACACGGCATCGAGGTCGACGACTGGTCCCGGGCGGTGCTCTCGACCTCCCAGTACTTCCCGCCCGTCGTGCACTCCGGGGCGGACCCGGCCCCCGCGGCGACCCCGGCCGGCAGCACCCATGGGTGAGACGAGGACGCCGAGGCTCTGGACGAGCGGTCGGGCCGTCCCCGCCACCGTGCCCGGGTGGGCCGCCCGCGAGCACCGGCGGGTCCGCGACACCCTGCTGGCGACCCGGCCCGCCCCGTACCCCTGCCATTTCGGCGTCATCGGCGAGAGCGGGAACTCCAACCACTACACGTACTGGGATCTGGGGCGTGATTCCGGTGCCGAAGCGGAAGCCGTGGCACGGGACCTGGAGGAATTCATCGCCCTTCAGCGCGGTCTCCCGGAGGAACGTCTTTCGCTCCTCATCATGGTCGGCCCGCCGGCCCCCGGTCGCGCCTTCTCCTGGTACCGGGACGTGTTCTGGCAGGTGCTTTCCGGACTGCACGCGTGCGACCGGGATCCACAGCCCCCGGACGTGCCGGACGACCCGGACGACCCGAAGTGGGAATTCACTTTCGCCGGAGAAGCGCTCTTCACCTTCGGTACCTGCCCGGCCTACGGCCCCCGGCGCAGCCGCGTCCTCGGCGAATGCCTGGTGATAGGAGTGCAATCGCGCATGGTCTTCCGTTCCATCAGCGGATCCACACCGGCCGGACGGGCGGCGAAGAAACGCATTCGCCGGAGCCTGGCCGCCTACGAGAACGTTCCCCTGCTCGCCGACTCCGGCGACGGTACGGGTTCCACCACGGAGAAATGGAAACAGTACTTCCCCGCGATCGACGGCCGGCCGCTGACCGGTTCGTGCCCCGTCCGGTGGGGGGCGCGGTGACGCGTACGGAAGCGGACGTACGCACGGCGCCCGCCCGGACGCTCGTCGTCGACCAGTCCCTCCCCCCGCGGTGGCCGGACCGGACGTTCCTGACCTCCCCCGCCTGGCTGACGATGATGGGGGACCGGCCGCCGGGCACCGCCCACTGGTTCCGGCTCGTGCAGGACGGCGTCACCGTCGCCGCCACCACCGGATACCTCATCGAGGACCCGCACTGCTACGAGGCGTTCAACATCCACGACCTCCTGTTCCGCGACCCGCCGGTCTTCCCCGACCAGCACAGGACGGCCGTCCCGCCACCCGCCCGGGCGGACCTGTTCCCCTTCCTCGCGATCGTTCAGCCCGGCTACGACGCCGAGGTGGTGACCGCCGGGGAACCGGCCGCCGAAGCGGTACGGGACCTCCTGGACGCCGTCGTGCGCTGGGCCCGGGACGCCGGTGCCGTGTGCGCCGCCGTGCTCTATGCCGCCGGGCCCGTCCTGCCGGCCGTCCTGCGCGCCGATCCGGGCTGGCACCACGTGCCCGGAACCGTCCGCTCCCTCCTCGACGTCCCGCCCGGCACCTTCGACGACTACGTCGCGGGCCTCACCAAGACCAGCCGCCAGAAGGTCCGGTGGGACGTGCGCGACCTGGCCCGGGCGGGGGTCCGCACGGCACCGGCAGAGGCGGCCGGACTCGGCGGGACGGAGCTGCGGCTGCGGCTGCGGCTCGTCGGGAAGTACGGGGGCTACAGCACGGAGGACATCGAGCGGTCCCGGCTGGAGAGGCTGACGTCGCTCTTCCCCGCCGACCGCCTCCGGCTGTTCCACAGCACCACGGCGGACGGCGACGTGGTGGGCTTCAGCCTCTTCATCGGCCACGGCGAACAGTGGCACGTGTTCTGGTGCGGCTTCGACTACGAGAACCCGGCCTCCCGAAGGACCTACTTCGACGCCATGTTCTACGCCCCGGTGCGGGCGGCGCAGCGGGAGGGCGTGCGGCTCGTCGACTACGGCCTCGGCTTCGAACGGAGCAAGAAGTGGCGGGGCTGCCGCGGAGCGGCACGGGACATCTGGGTCCGGGACCTCAAGGGGAGCCCGGCCCTCACCGGCGGACGGGAGGACCGGTCGTGCACATGAACGCCGCACAGCGGGCGGAGGAGGACTCCGCACTGGTCGAGGAGGTGTTCGCGGCCGGGTACGACTTCATCACCGGCGTGCCCGACTCGTATCTGGGCGGGTTCCTCGGCGCACTGGAACGGCACGGGCGCGCGGCCGAGTGCTACGTCCCGGGCACCCGCGAGGACAACTGCGTCGCGCTCGCCGTGGGCGCCCACCTGGCGGGCGCGACCCCCCTGGTGTTCATGAAGAGCGCCGGCCTGGGCACCTGCGTCGACGCCCTGACCAGCCTGGCACTGGTGTACCGGACACCCCTGGTCCTCCTGGTGTCCTGGGCGGGCCACGACGGGCAGGACGTGCCCCACCACAACGTCATCGGCGTACCGGCCCCCGCCGTGCTCGAAGCGCTCGGCATCCCGGTGCTGCGCTGCCGGTTCGGCGACCCCGCCGGCGTCGCGGAGCGGTTGCGCACCGCCCGCGCGACGGCGGCCGGCACCGGCGGACCCGTCGCGGTGCTCTGCGCACCGGAAGGAGAGTGAGACTCCCGTGCTGACCAGAGACGACGCACTCGCCCGCATCGCCCGGGCGGCCGGGGCCGAGGACGCCGCCGTGTTCATCGGCAACGGGCTCAACCCGCGGGCGCTGTACGCCCTGGAGGACCGCGCGCGGAACTTCTACATGATGGGCAGCATGGGCCTCGCCCTCCCCCTGGCCATCGGCTTCTCCCGGCGGTCCGGCATCCCCGCGCTGGCGGTGGAGGGCGACGGCAACGCCCTCATGGGCCTCTCCGGGACGGCACTCGCCCCGGCGGCCCGCGGGACGCTGGTGCACATCGTCCTGGACAACGAGGCCTACGAGAGCACCGGCGGCCAGCGGACCCCCGCCCCCGGCTTCTCCTTCACCACGGCGGCGCGGGCCGCCGGCTACACGACGGTGGCGTCCGTGAGGGACGGCGACGCGCTCTCCGACGCGCTTTCCGGGGCGATCGCCGGGAAGCACACCGGCTTCATCCACGTGCGGACGGCCGTCGACTCCGGACCGCCCCCGCCCCGGGTGCCGTTCCACCCGGCCGAGATCACCCGCAGGTTCACCGCCAGTCTTCGCACGAGCGACACCGTCCGGAATGAGGTGGCCTTATGAACGAGTTGCGCATCGGCATAGGTGTGCACAGCCCGATCACCGCGCTGCTGGCGGAGGAAGCCGGCGCCGACGTCCTGTGGCTGGGCAGCCTGGAGATGTCCACCAGCCGCGGGGTGCCTGACCGCGAGGTCCTGGAGCCGCACGAGATCGCCGGGATCATCCGCTCCGTACGGGCGGCGACCTCCCTGCCGATCTACGTCGACGCCGACACCGGCAGAGGCTCCGACGAACTGGCCGTCCTGGCGACGAAGCTCTACGAGGAGGCGGGCGCCGACGCGATCTGCGTCGAGGACAACCTCTTCCCCAAACGCAACTCGCTCGACGACAGGTTCGGCGGCCGGGCGCTCATGGACCCCGAGGCGTTCGCCGGACGCATCTCCGCCATGGTGGCCGCCCGCCGCTCGATCCAGGTGATCGCCCGGACGGAGGCACTGGTGGCCGGGCACGGCGTGGACGCGGCCGTCGACCGGTTGCGCCGGTACGCCGACGCCGGCGCGGACGCCCTGTTCGCCCAGGCGAACCGGGCCAGCGCCGGGCAGTTGCTGCCCGTCGTGGAGCGGATCGCGCCGATCCGCCCGATGGTGCTCGCGCCCACCGTCCTGCCCGGGACGGACGCCGAGGCCTTTGCCGCGCACGGGCCGGTGACCGTCATCTTCGCCAACGTCGTCATGCGCAGCCTGGTGGCGCAGACCTCGCGGGTGCTGCACGAGGTGGTGGCGTCCCGGCGCCTGGACGCGGTGTCCACCGAACTGGCAGATGTGGAACGCCTGTTCGAGCTCGCCGAGCGGAGCCGCGCCCTCGACGAGGAGCCCCCGCCGGCACGGACGGATGCCCCCCGGACGACCCGCCCCGCACCCCCGGTCCCGTCCGCCGCCCGGCCGGCGCCGCGCCCGGCGGCCGACACGGCGACCCGGGCGGTGGCGGAGGCGGGACCGGACCGGGAGCGGGCCCGCGCCCTGATGACCGAGGCGGCCTTCGACTACTGCGCCGGCGGTGCCGGTGACGAGGCGGGGATGCGCCGCAACACCGAGCGCCTGGACGCGCTGACCCTCACGCCCCGGGTGCTGCGCGACGTCTCGGAACGCAGCACCGGGACCGAACTGTTCGGCAAGCGGCTGGCCGCCCCGCTGCTCGTTACCCCGATGGGTCTCCAGGCCCTGTGCCACCCCGAGGCCGAGCGTGCCACCGCGGCCGCCGCGAGGTCGCTGGACCTGGGCTTCACCCTCTCCATGTTCGCCTCGCGCACCGTCGAGGAGGTCGCGGAGGCCGCCCCCGACTGCTGGTGGCAGCAGGTGTACCTGCTGGGGGAACGCGCCATCAGCTGGTCGATGGTGCGCCGGGCCGAACAGGCCGGTGCGAGCGCCCTGGTGTGCACCGTGGACGTCCCGCTCGTCGGCCGCCGCACCAGGGACGCCCGCAACGGCTTCCGGCGGTTCGACGCGGCGCCCCCGGCGATCGTGCGGGACCCGGTCTTCACCGACGTCCTCGCACACCGCAGGCGCCGGACGCCCTCCCTGACCGAGGAAGGGCTCCTCGCGGAGGTGTTCCCGGACCCGGCGGTTTCCTGGCGCGACCTGGCGGAGCTGCGCTCACGCACCCGGCTCCCGCTGGTCGTCAAGGGAGTCCTGCACCCGGAGGACGCCGTGCGCGCCGTGGACGCGGGCGCGGACGCGATCCAGGTGTCCACGCACGGCGGGCGCCAGTCGGACCGCCACGTGGCGGCGGTGGACGCCCTGCCGCACGTGGTGGCCGCCGTCGGCGACCGCGTACCGGTCCTGTTCGACTCGGGTGTGCGCAACGGCACCCACATCGCCTCGGCGCTGGCCCTCGGGGCGCGCGCCGTACTCGCCGGCAGGCCGGTGCTGTGGGGCCTGGCCGCGAACGGCCAAGAAGGGGCGGCGGCCGTGCTGCGGTCCCTCGTGGAGGAGCTGGACCACACGATGGCCCTCCTCGGCACCCCCTCCGTCACCGACCTCGGCCGCGAACTCGTCAGCATCCAGGAGCAGGCATGAACCACACGCCCACCGACAGCACCACCGCACACCGCCACTGGGACGAGGTGTGGAAGACCAGCGGGGGACGCGCCGACTGGTCCACGGTCGACCCGTGGGTCGCCGGAACCGTCGACCTGCTGCGCGAGCGCGGGGTCCGCCGGGTCCTCGACCTGGCCTGCGGCGTCGGCCGGCACGCCGTCTTCCTCGCCGGGGCGGGCTTCGACACGTGGGCGGTGGACGCCAGCGACACCGCGATCGAGCACACCCGGGCGGCGGCCGGCGAAGCCGGCGTTGACGTCGACCTCCGCGTCGGGCCCATGGATCGGTTGCCCTACGAGGACGGCCACTTCGACTACGTGCTGGCGTACAACGCCATCTACCACGGCGACCGGGAGGCGGTACGGGCCACCGTCCGGGAGATCCACCGGGTGCTGAGGCCGGGAGGGCTGTACCAGGTGACCATGCTGTCGCGCCGCAACCACGGCTGCGGCAAGGGCGTCGAGGTCGGCGAAGGAACGTTTGTGCAGCCCGATGCCACCGACGACAAGGTCCATCCGCACCACTACTGCGACGCGGCCGAGCTGATCTCCCTGCACCGGCCCGCGGCCCTCCTCATGGCCCACGACCACGAGCACACGGCCCCCGGATCGTTCCACTGGCACTGCCTGTTCGAGCTGGCCGAGGAGGCAGGGGGCCCCGCGTGACGCACGGACGACGGGCGGCACTGCTGTCGCGTCTGGCGGACCGGCCCCAGCTCCAGCCGTTCCGCGACCGGAACTTCAGGCTCCTGTGGGCCGGGTTCGCCTCCTCCCTGCTCGGCGACGGCATGATGTTCGTCGCCCTGCCGTGGCTGGTGCTCTCGCTCAGCAACACCACCTCCGCCCTGGCCACGATCGGCGTGGTGATGGCGCTGACCGCACTGCCCGTGGCGCTGGTCGCCGGAGCGTGCGTGAACCGGTACGGGGCCCGCCTGGTGATGCTCACCGGTGACCTCGTGCGGGCACTCGTGCTGGCGGCGATCGGTGTGCTCGGCATGCTGGACCTGCTCACCACCTGGCACCTGCTGGTCGGGCTCGCGGTGTTCTCCGCCGCCGAGGCCGCCTTCGTCCCGGCGTTCAACACCATGGTGCAGTCCCTGGTGCCGGCCGAGTACCTGGTCGGTGCCAACGCCGCCGACCAGGTCGTACGCCCCCTGATGTGGCGGCTGATCGGTCCGGTCGCGGGCGGCGCCCTGGTCGCCACGACGGGCGCGGAATGGGTGTTCGTCCTGGACGCGGCCACCTTCCTCGTGTCCTTCGGCTTCCTGCTCGCCGTGGGGGCCGAACGCAGGCCCCAGGGCGAACGGACACCGGCCGGCCTGCTGGCGGAAAGCCTCGACGGCCTGCGGTACGTCCGGGCGCACCCGTGGCTGCTGTACGCCTTCACCGCCGGCGCGGTGACCGTCATCTGCGTGATGGGACCCTGGAACGTCCTCGTCCCCTACGTCCTGCACAACGACATGGCCCGGGGCGCCGGGGCCTACGGCCTCGTCCTGGCCGTCGGCGGGGTCGGCCAGATCGCGGGGGCACTCGCCGTCGGCGCGAAGTCGCTCGACGGCCGCGCCCTGGTCTCGCTGTACCTCGCCTGGGGGGTCATGGCGGGCGGACTGGTGGGCTTCACCTTCCACTCCTCGCTGCTGCCCGCGCTGATCGGCAGCTTCGTGATCAACGCGGCGCTCGCGGTGTCGGCGGTGCTGTGGGGCGCCCTCCTCCAGACCGCCGTGCCCCGGGCGTACGTGTCCCGCATGTTCGGCATCGACTGGGCGCTGTCCCAGGTGCTCGTGCCGCTCTCGTACTCCCTGACGGGGGCGTTCGCGAGCACCACCTCCACGAGCACCGCACTGCTCGTCGCCGCCCTGGGCGGCCTGATCGGCGTCCCGGCCGTCCTGCTCGTACGGCCCGCCCGCCGGATCCCGGAAATGAGGACCCGATGACCGACGAACTCGCCGGCCCGCTGGCCCGGCGCTTCTCCTGGCCCGCCGGCAGCGGGGTGCTATTGGCGGGCTCCACCGCCGAAGGCGTCGCCATGCGCGGCTCCAACGTCAACGTCCTGGTGATCGGCGCCCCGGACGACTGGGTACCCGCCGGCGGCCCCGAGGAGCCGGTGCTCCGCCCCATGGGCCTGGCCCGCAACTACCTCTACGAGCACGACCCGGCCGTCAACATGGACGTGCTGCGCCCCGACCGGATGGACGACCTGGCCGGCCTCGCGAGAGGCATGGCCCGCCTCCAGGACCCGAGCACACCCGACCTCGAACTGCCCGTCCTGGACACCCTGGAGATCCGCTTCCTCGCCCGGCTCCGCGCCGGCCGGATCCTGCACGGCGACCGCGTCGTCGCCGAGTGGCGCGACCGGATGGGACTGCGCTGGCTGCCCGCGTTCCACTGCGCCACCACCTACCTGACGGCGGTGCACTTCCACCGCAAGGCCGTGACGGCCCTCGCCGACGGCCTGCCGCTCGACGCCTCCGTCCTGCTGCGCCTGGCGGTCGAACACCTCCTCGTCAGTGCCCTGGCCGCCGGCGGGCGCGTGCTGCACGAGGTGAAGAACCTCGGCCGCAACGTCGGCGCCGCCCTGGCCGCCGACCCGGAGGGCCCCCTGCTGCTCCGGGAGGCGCGCACGCTGCTCGGCGGCGGCACGGAACCGCGGCCGGAGACCTTCGCCCTGATCGAGCGGTACTCCGCCGACCTGCTGCACCGGCTCCCCTCCACCGCACACGGCCGGCCGGCCGCCGCCTATCTCGCCGGCCAGGGCCACGCCCCCAAGGGAGAGTGACCGTGACCACCGACCACAGCCCCCGCGTCCCCGACCTCCCCCCGGCCGTCCGGCAGGTCGTCGACGGCCTGGCCGGGCTCCCCACCGTGCGGTCCGTCCGCGTCGGGGGCTCCCGTGCCCGGGGCGGGCCCACCCGCCCCGACAGCGACTGGGACCTCCTCGTGTACGTCGACGACCTGCCGGCCCTCACGGAGCTGCGCCCCCTGCTGCCCCCCGACCAGGACCGCCACGGGCCCGTCGAGTACGCCACCGCCAACGAGGACCACCCACTGGAGGAGGCCGAACTCTCGATCCCCCTCTCGCCCCGGATCGACGTCTGCTTCCGCCCCATCGCGCGGCTGCGCCACGAGGAACGGCGCGCGGCCCGGGGGACGTTCACCGTCCACGCGTACCCCAAGACCGCCGGCGGTGTGCCGTCGTACATCCTGCTGAGCGAAGCGGCGCTGTCGGCGCCCGTGCACGGCGACGTCGGCGCTCCGCCCTGCCCGGCGGAACTCGTCCGCACCGCCGTGCCGTGGTGGCGGGGGCGCGCCGCGTGCGCTCTGCTGCTGGCGGTCGACCACGTCACGGCGGGGGAGCGGGTGGGGGCCCTCGGCCACGTACTCGCCGCGGCCACCTCGGCCGCCCACGCCGCGCTGATCGCCCGCGGCCACTGGTACCCCATCACCAAACGCCTGCTGAACGAGCCCGCGGCCCTGGGCGACGAAGCCCGGCGCACCCTGGACGGCCTGTCGCCCGCGACGCTGACCACCGACGTGGTGCGGCGCGTCGCGGACGACCTGGGGACCGACCTGGAGGCCGGGCTCGACTGGCTCGCCGGCGGCGAACACCTCACACCGGGAGCGGGCCCCCGTCGCACGCACCCCGGAACCCACTGAAGAGAGGCGGAGACACCGTGCCGGACAACCACCTGTACGACTGCGACACCCACTTCACCGACCACCTGCCCGAGCTCTGGACGGACATCGGGTTCACCCCCGCCGAGGCCCCCCAGGTCGTCACCGAGGCGGGAGTGACCCGGCTGCGCCTCGGCGACCGGCTGTTCCCCCGGCCCGACGGCCGCGGCCACGGCAACCCCAAGGGCCTCGGCCACCTCATCGGACCCGGCGAGGACGCGGACCGCGCCGACTTCATGACCAAGCACTCCATCGCCGCGGCCGTGCTCCAGCCCGGCTTCGTCGGCCTCTCGGTGCAGGCGGTCGACGACCCGGAGACCCGTCTGCGGCTGCTCGACGGCTACAACCGGCTCGCCTCGCGGTCCTGTGCCCGGTCCTCCCTCCCGCTCACATGGGCCTTCCTCGCCTCCGTCGAGGACCCCCGGTGGAGCGAGGAGACGCTGCGCCGGTACGCCGACGACGACAACCTGGTCGGTGTGGTGGTCCGGCCCACCGGCCGCACCCCCTCCGTACGGCTCAACGACCCGGCCGTGACACCGCTGCTCGAGACGGCGGCCCGGCTCCGGCTGCCGCTGTTCGTCCACGGGGGCACCGGGTGCTACCAGTGGTCGCCGCTGGCCGACGCCTACGAGGACTACGCCATGACCCACGCCTTCGGGCACATGGGCGAACACATGATCGCCCTCGCCGACCTGGTCACGCGGCCCGACGGGCTGCCCGACGGGCTGAACGTGGTCATGCTGGAATCCGGCATCGCCTGGATCCCCAGCGTGCTGGGCCGGCTCACCAGCCACACGAAGAGGCTCTCCGGAGGGACGACGAACCCCACCGACATCTTCCGCGAGCACTTCGCCGTGGTGCCCGACCCGGGGGAGGAGCACGTGACCTGGGCGGTACGCCGACTGGGCGCCGACTCGGTGCTGTTCGGCTCCGACTACCCCCACTGGGACACCGTCGAGGCCGACGGCTGGCTGGCCGGGTTCGAGGACCTCGCCCCCGCCGCCAAGCTGGCCGCCAACACCTCCCGGCTCGTCCCCCGCCTCACCGGGCGGCCGTCATGAACGGGGGAGCGGACACGATGACACCGAACCATCCCCCACGGGACGACGGCCGTCCCGTCCGCATCCTCGTCGTCGGCTGCGGCGACCTCGCCGTCCGCGTACTGCACGGACTGGCCGGTCCGGCCGGACCGGCCGGACCGGGGTGGTCACGGCACCTGGGAGTGCTCGGCCGCACGGAGGACCTCGTCGTCCGCACGGCCAACATGGTGTCCCTCTCGGCCGCCCAACTGGGCCGGTCCTGCCCCGTCGAACCCCTCGTCCAGGACCTGGACGACGTGGCCGGCACCGCGGAGGCCATCGCCCGGTTCGCCCCGGACATCGTCTTCGCCGCCGCCAGCCGGCAGTCCTGGCACGTGCTGTCCCAGCTACCGCCGGACCGCTTCGCCCGTATCAGCGCCGCCCACTTCGGTCCCTGGCTGCCCATGCACCTGGACCCGGTGCTCAAACTGATGAGGGCGGTACGAGCCGCCGGCAGCCACGCCACCGTGGTGAACGCCGCCTACCCCGACGCGGTGCACCCGGCCCTCCACGGAGCCGGACTCAGCCCGCACCTGGGCATCGGCAACGTGGCCAACTCGGTCCCCGCGCTGGCGGCCATCGCCGCGGAACACCTCGGCTGCGCACCGGCCGACGTCCAGCCCCGCTTCGTGGCCCACCACTTCGTCAGCCACCGGATCTCCCGCACCGGCGACAGCGGCGGGGCGGCCTTCGACCTGACCTTCCGGCGCGGCACCGACGACGTCACCGCCGCCCTGCCGACGGACACCCTGTTCCACCGCATGCGGACCGACTACCGCCGGACCGGCGGCCGGGAAGGACAGATGATGACCGCCGCTTCCGCCCTCAGCGTGCTCGAACCGCTCGTCACCGGCACCACCGCGACCGTCCACGCGCCCGGCTGGCACGGGCTGCCCGGGGGCTACCCGGTGCGCATCACCCCGGATGGGACCGCGCTCGACCTGCCGCCCGGACTGGACCGGCGGGCCGCCGTGGAGATCAACCTGGACGGCCAGCGCCACGACGGGATCGCCCGCATCGGGGAGGACGGCCTGGTGGAGTTCACCGAGGAGGCGGTGGAGGTCATGCGCACCGAACTCGGCCACCACTGCAAGGAACTCGCCCTTGCCGACGTCGAGGAAGCGGCCGTGGAGCTGGCCGCCCGGTACGCGGAGTACTGCCGCCATGAGTGACCGGATCAGAGACGTCCTCGTACTCGACCACATCGGCTACCGGTACTACCGGGACACCGACGGCCGCCCCTTCCTGCCGGCGGACCGCAACCGCGTCCGGCTGGTCACCGACATCCGCAAGGTGGACCAGGCCCACGGCGACGAGCTGGCCGCGATCACCGGCGTCCCGCGCGGTGACGAAGCGCTCCTCGACGCGGCGGCTCGCTTCCACCACACCACGGCCGGGAACGCCCTGGACGGTGTCGTCGCCATCAGCGAGGGCCTCCTGCTGGCCGCCGCCCGGCTGCGGGACCGCCTCGGCGTTCCGGGACCCACCGAACGCCAGGTCCTGCGGTACCGCGACAAGGTGACGATGAAGGAGCACCTCCGCGACCACGGCGTACGCGTCCCGGACTTCGCGCCCTTCACCGAACCGGACGCACGGCGGCTGCTGCGCCGGCACGGCCGCGTGGTGGTCAAGCCCCGCCGCGGCGAGAGCTCCGCCGGGATCACCTTCCTGGACGACGAGGACGCCCTGCACCGCCTCCTGGCCACGGCACCGCCGGACCCGGCCGGGTACGAGGTCGAGGAACGCGTCGGCGGCGACCTCTTCCACATCGACAGCGTGGTCCGCGACGGGGTGCCGCTCGCCGCCACGGCCGGGCGGAGCGTGCAGGAGACGACGTCCTACCGCCGGCTGGAGGCCTTCCGGGACGTGGCCGTCGGTCCCGGAAGGACGCTGGACCGCCTGCTGCGGTTCAACCGCGACGTCCTGGCCTGCTACCCCGACTTCAGCGGGGTCACCCATCTCGAGGTCTTCCTCGACGCCGACGAGGTCTGCTTCTGCGAGATCGGCGGCCGCCCCGGCGGCGGGGGCATCATCCCCGGCTTCCAGTCCCGCACGGGCGTCAACCTGGACGAGATGACCATCAGGGCCCAGCTCGGGGACACCGTCCCCCAACCCCCGCCGCCGGCGGCGCACCTGACCGGCTACGCCCTCGTCTACGCGCCCGCCGGGCGGCTGACGGCCGACCTGACACCGCCGGCCGCCGACTGGATCATCGACACCCAGCTCCGCTTCCGGGTCGGCGACGTCATGCCCCGGCCGGCCGGCTGGAACCAGGCGGCGGCCATCGTGACCGTGCGCGGCGACTCCGAGGCCGAGGTCGAGTCACGGCTCGACCAGGTCATCGAGGCGGTCCAGGACCGGCTGCGCGGGAGCGCCCGGAGTGACGGCCCGGGCGCGGTGGCCGGTACGGGCCCGGGGACCGGCGGGGTGGCCGGATGACCGTCGCGGACATCGAAACGCTCGCGGTCACCATGGCCCGGCACGCGGCGGCGGAGATCACCGCCGTGGCCCGCCGGGGCTACCGGGTCGACGAGAAGAGCGGGGCCCACGACCTGGTGACCGAGGCGGACCTCCGGGCCGAGTCCGTCATCACCGGCCTGCTCGGCCGGGCCAGGCCCGGGGACGCGGTCCTCGCCGAGGAGTCGGGCTACCGCGCCGGGCACACCGGCGTGACCTGGATCATCGACCCGCTCGACGGCACCGCGAACTTCGTCCGCTCGTCGCCCCACTACGCGGTGAGCGTCGCGGCGCTCTCCGGTGGCGACTGCCTGGGCGCCGCCATCGTCCGGCCGGCCGACGGGCAGTGGATGGCCCTCCGCGACGGCGCCCCGGACGGCCACGTCACCGACCCGCCGCGCCCGCCGGGCGACACCGCCCGGGTGGCCGTCGCCCTGCCGTACGGACCGGAGGAGCTGGACGAGGCCCACGGGATCCTCCGCCTGGTCGGCCGGCGCTACGAGGTGTCCCGGACCGGATCGGCCGCGTGCGACCTCCTCCGGGTGGCGACCGGCGCGCTGGACGCCCACATCGCGGTGGCGCTCCCCTGGTGGGACACGGCGGCGGGCCACGCCCTGGTCCGGGCACGCGGCGGGACGGTGCTGCACCGGCGGTCCCGCCGCCGCACGAGGATCGACATCTCGGGCAGGCCGGGTGTGGTGGAGGAGCTGGCCCGGCTGCTCGCCGCGCACCACGGGGTGGACGGGGGCGGCCCATGACCGCCCCCGCCCCCGGCCCGGCCGGCGGACCCGCTCGTGCACCCGGCCCGGCCGACGGACCCGCCCCCGCCCCGGCTCCCGCACCCGGCCCGGCCCGGGCTCCCGGTGGCGGCGGCCGGCCCGTACTGGCCCTGGTCGTCAGCCGGCGCCGCCGCTTCACGCGGCACGTACTGGACCGGCCGGACATCGACACCGTCCTGCTGCGCCCGGAGGGCTCACCGGTCGGGGCACCCGGCGACCGGCCCGTCTTCGTCCTCCGGGACGCGGCACCGCCGGACCGGGAGGCGGCCCGCTTCCGCGCGTGGTGCGCCGCCCTGGGGCGGCGACCGCGGTACTTCTGCAACCCGGACGAGGCCGCCCAGCCCTCGATGCACCGGTTCGCCGCGGCCGCCGGGCTGCCCCACCTCTCCCCGGAGCAGGTCCGCCGGGCCACCGACAAGACCGCGATGAAGGAACTGTTCGCGGACGCCGGACTGCCCGCCGCGCGGTTCCGGGTGGTCACCTCCGCGGCGGAGGTGAAGGACTTCGCGGGCGGCCACGGATGGCCGGTCGTCGTGAAGCCCGCCCTCTCCGGTTCCTCGGTGGACACCTGGAAGGCCGGCCCCGACGACCTCGCCGCCATCGACCGCGCGCTCGCCGCCCGGCCGGAGCGGACGTGGATCGTGGAGGAGTACGTCCGGGGCACCGAACACCAGTTGTGCGCCCTGGTGCACGGCGGGGAGGTGCTGGACGCGTTCATCGCGGTCAACCCGGCACCGCTGCTGGACGCCCTCAGCGGCGCCATGAACGCCGACATCACCCTGGCGCCGTCGGAACCGGAGCCCGTCGACGGCCGCGAGGTGGCGCGGCGCGTGGTCGACGCGCTCGGATACCGCGACGGCTACCTGCACGCCGAGTTCTTCCTCCGGCCGGACGGCTCGTTCGTGATGGGCGAGGTCGCCGCACGGCTGGGCGGGGCCGAACTGCCGGTCAGCCACGGCCTCTCCCGGGGCTTCGACATGCTGGCCGCCGTCGCGGACGTGTACGTGGGACGCCGGCCGCCCCTGGAGTACACCCGCTCCCGGTCGGTGGGCGAGCTGCTCCTCCCCGCGCGCCGGGGGGTCGTCACGGAGATCACCCCGCTGGAGGAGCTGCTGGCCATGCCGGGGGTGCTGTCCGGTGAACTCACCGCGTCCGTGGGGGACCGCCTCGACCCGCCCCGCGCGTCCAGCGCCTGTGCGGGACATGTGCACATCGAGGGGGAGAATTCCGGAGTCGTCCTGAACCGCATGAGGGAGGTGCTGTCCTCCTTCACCCTGGAGGTGTCCGAAGCCGCCCCCTGATCACCCTCACCCCTCACCCCTCACCCCTCACTCCTCGTCCGGCGCCCGGCGCACGGCCGCCGGACCGACACGAACCCCCGGAAAGGCCACCATGGTTGCGAGTGTCGCTGTTCTGTCCGACATCCACGGAGTGCTGCCCGCGCTCGAAGCGGTACTGGCGGAGCCCGGCGTACGGGCCGCCGACCTGATCGTCGTCACCGGCGACCACGCCGCCGGGCCGCAGCCGGTGGAGGTGCTCGACCGGCTGCGTGACCTGGGGGACAAGGCCGTGCTGGTGCGCGGGAACGCGGACCGCGAGCTGGTGGCGATGGCCCGGGGGGAGTGGCCGGAGGCCGACGAGGCGTGGGAGATCGACCTCTGGGCCGCCGGGCAACTGCGGGACGAGGACGTGGAGTTACTGGCGGGCCTGCCGCACCCGGTGACGCTGGAGGTCGACGGGTTCGGCCCGGTGGTCTTCTGCCACGGGACCCCGCGGGACGACGAGGAGGTGGTCCTGGTGGACACCCGCCTGGAGCGCTGGGCGGAGGTGTTCGCGGAACTGCCGGACGAGGTGCGGACCGTCGTGTGCGGGCACACGCACATGCCGTTCATGCGGCTCGTCGACCAGCGGCTGGTGATCAACGCGGGGAGCATCGGCATGCCCTACGGGCGCACCGGCAGCCCCTGGGTGCTGCTGCGGGACGGTCACGTACACCTCAACCACACCCCCTTCGACGTCGACGGTGCCGTCGAGGCCGTGGTGAAGGGATCGGGGTTCCACGACTGCCGCTCCTGGGCCGAGCACTACGTCCGGTCGGTCACCACGGACGCCGAGGCGGTGCGCACCTTCGGCCCCCGGGACGGCCGGCCCACGTCCTGACGGTGGTCGCGTGGGTCGGGGGCGGGGGCCCGCCGCCGGATCCCGTGGGTCCGGCCGGGCCCGCCGCCCGGCTCCCGGTGGGAGTCCTCCCTGCTCACAGGGGGTGCGGGCGGGGCGGCGGCGGGCGCCGGCCGGACGCCGGGAGGCCCCGCCCAGTGGATGAGTTAATGTCGATATAAGGCCATTAGTGCACGTTTGCTCCCACACCCTCCCGGTAAGGAAGCGGCCGCACGAAAGGAGCCTGCCATGGCTCATCCATTGCGAGGCGCGATAGTGCTTGCAGGAGCCGCAGCCCTGAGCCTGGGCGCGGTGGCGACCACCGGTGCGGCCCAGCCGCCCGCCGGCACCGCGCCGGGGGACGACGTCAAGATCGGTCTGCTGCTGCCGGAGAGCAAGACCACGCGGTACGAGAAGTTCGACCGGCCGTACATCGAGTCCAAGATCAAGGCGCTGGCGCCCGGCGCGCAGATCGACTACTACAACGCCGCCGAGAGCGCCACCACCCAGCAGCAGCAGGTGAACACCGCGCTCGCCAAGGGTGACAAGGTACTGATCCTGGACGCCGTGGACGCCAAGTCGATCCAGTCCTCCGTGCAGAAGGCCCGGGACGCGGGCGTGAAGGTCGTGGCGTACGACCGCCTCGCCCAGGGCCCCGTCGACGCGTACGTGTCGTACGACAACCGCAAGGTCGGCGAGCTCCAGGGCCGGGCGCTGCTGGAGGCGCTGGGGGACAAGGCGGAGAACGGCCAGATCGTCATGCACAACGGCTCGCCGACCGACCCGAACGCCGCCGAGTTCAAGGCCGGCGCCCACTCCGTCCTCGACGGCAAGGTGAAGATCGGCAAGGAGTACGACACGCCGAACTGGGACCCCAACAACGCCAACCAGCAGATGTCCGGCGCCATCAGCGCCCTGGGCAAGGACAAGATCGTCGGTGTCTACTCGGCCAACGACGGACTCGCCGCGGGCATCGCCACCGCCCTCAAGTCCGCCGGCATCAACGTGCCGCTGACCGGCCAGGACGCCCAGCTCGACGCCATCCAGCGGATCCTCCTCGGCACCCAGACGATCACGGTCCAGAAGCCGTACAAGCCCGAGGCCGACATCGCCGCCACGATGGCCGTCAACCTGGCGCAGGGCAAGCCCGTCCCGGAGAACCTGGTGCCCACCACCGTCACCAGCGGCAGTGACGACAAGGTCCCGGCCACGCTGCTCACCCCGATCGTCGTCCACAAGAACAACATCAAGGACACGGTCGTCAAGGACGGCATGTACACCGTCAACGAGATCTGCACCCCGACCTACGCCGCGGCCTGCAAGGCGGCCGGTCTCCAGTAACCCCGGAGGCGACCGCGGAGGGTTGCCGCCCTCCGCGGGGCGCCCACCGGCCCGGCGGGGGCGAGGCGTTCCACGCCGGCGGGGGTGAGGGGGCCCGCGCCGGCGGGCGAGCGGAGGAGGCGGTTTTACGTTGCCGGAAACACCTGTGCTGAGACTGCGGGGCATCTCCAAGCGGTTCGGCGCCGTCCAGGCGCTGTCCGGCTTCGACCTGGAGGTCCACTCCGGTGAGGTCGTCGCCCTCGTCGGCGACAACGGCGCCGGCAAGTCGACCGCCGTCAAAGCTATCGCCGGGGTCAACCCGCCCGACCAGGGCGACATCGAATGGGAGGGCCGCCGGGTCGGCATCAGCCGCCCCCACGACGCCCAGAACCTCGGCATCGCCACCGTCTACCAGGACCTCGCCCTGTGCGACAACCTCGACGTGGTCGGCAACCTCTTCCTCGGCCGGGAACTGCGCCGGTTCGGCGTCCTCGACGAGGTCCGCATGGACAAGCGCGCCCGCGAACTGCTGGAGACGCTGTCCATCCGCATCCCCAGCGTCCGCATCCCGGTCGCGTCCCTCTCCGGCGGCCAGCGGCAGACCGTGGCCATCGCCCGCTCCCTGATCGGCGAGCCGAAGGTCGTCATCCTGGACGAGCCCACCGCCGCCCTCGGCGTGGAGCAGACCGCCGAAGTGCTCGACCTCGTCGAGCGGCTCCGCGACCGCGGTCTCGGCACCATCCTGATCAGCCACAACATGGTGGACGTCATGGCGGTGGCGGACCGCATCGCGGTCATGCGCCTCGGCCGGAACAACGGCTTCTTCGACAAGCGCGCGACCAGCACCGAGGAGATCATCTCCGCCATCACCGGGGCCACCGACAGCGCCGTCACCCGCCGCCAGGCCCGCAAGCTGGAGGACGAACGATGAGACGGGAGAAAGGGCGCCACGACCCCTCCGCCCCGGACACCTCCGCCCCGGACACCTCCGTCCAGGAGCCGGCCCGCGGCGCCGTGCCGGCCGTCGACACCCGGCTGCTCGTCCGCGAGGAGGGCCTGCGGGGCTACCTCGGCGAGTTCCGCCGCAAGCTGCGCAGCGGTGAACTGGGTTCCCTCCCCGTCGTCGTCGCCGTCATCATCATCTGGACCGTGTTCGGCAGCCTCAACAGCACCTTCCTCTCGGCGCAGAACCTCTCGGACCTGAGCCAGCAGATCGTCGGCACCGGCATGATCGCCGTCGGGATCGTCTTCGTCCTGCTGCTCGGCGAGATCGACCTCTCGGTCGGCTCCGTCAGCGGCCTGTGCGCCGCGATCTTCGCCGTGCTCAACGTCCTGCACGGGATGAACCAGTGGCTGGCGCTCCTGGTCGCCGTGGGCGGCGGAGCCGCCGTCGGCCTGCTGCACGGCTTCTTCTTCGCGAAGGTCGGGGTACCGGCGTTCGTCGTCACCCTCGCCGGCAACCTCGCCTGGAACGGACTGATGCTCCAGGTGCTCGGCACCACCGGCACGGTCAACATCCCCAGCGAGAGCGTGGTCTCCAAGCTCTACTCCACCATCTTCGACAGCCCCTTGGTCGCCTATGTCACGGCGGCGGTGGGAGTGGGCCTGTTCCTGGCCGCCTCCCTCCTGGACGCCAGACGCCGCCGGGCGGCCGGCGTGCCGTACCGGCCGGTCGCGGAGATCGTGCTGCGCACGGTGGTCATCGCCGCGATCGCCTTCGCCGCCGCGTACATCCTCAACCAGTACCGGGGCCTGCCGCTGGCACTGCTGATCTTCCTGGTCCTGCTGGTGGTCCTGGACTTCGTGCTGCGCCGCACCACCTACGGCCGGCGGGTCTTCGCGGTCGGCGGCAACATCGAGGGCGCCCGCCGGGCGGGCATCAGCGTGCCGTTCGTCCGCATGAGCGTCTTCTCGATCGCGGGCACCATGGCCGCGATCGGCGGCATCTTCCTGGCCGGACAGATCCAGTCGGCGAGCCAGACCTCCGGCGGCGGCAACCTGCTGATGAACGTCATCGCCGCGGCGGTCATCGGCGGCACCAGCCTCTTCGGCGGCCGGGGCACGGTCTGGTCGGCCCTGCTGGGCGCCCTGGTGATCGGTTCCATCCAGTCCGGGATGAACATCATGGGCCTCAGCAACGCCATCCAGTTCATGATCACCGGAGCGGTGCTGCTCGCCGCCGTGGTCGTCGACTCCCTGTCCCGCCGGACCCAGAAGGCCGCCGGCCGCGCCTGAACCCGCACGCCGGCCGAACCCCCCGCGGGCCGGCCGGCGGCGGGAACCTCAGCCGGGGAACCGCCCCGTGGAGCGCAGCGCCCACCGCCGCTCCGCGTAGGCCAGGTCGTCGCGCCACAGCCGCCCGGCCGCAGTGCGCACGAGCGGGCGCAGCAGCGGCGCCGCCCGGCGCGCCACGGCGAACCCCGGCCGGTCCGAGGCCGCCACCACGGCTTCCACCACCGCCGTACGGGGGCGTCCCCGCGCGTCCGGCCCGAGCGGTGTCGCATGGGTCTCGACGACGGACCCCGCGCCCTCCCCCTCCGTGATGTGCATGACGACCGTACGCGGCTCGGGAGCGGTGAACACCGCCCGGACCGGCACGACCAGCCGCCCCGCCACCTTGAAGGAGACGTCGACGGTGAACCCGTCCGCCCCGCCTCCGCCCTCGTCCCCGCCCTCGCTGCCGTCCGGCGTGCCGACCACGGTGAGGTCGACGAACGAGTACGGGTGGAACCACGCCCCGTGCCACGGATCGAGCCGATTGGCCACGATGTCCTCCGGCTCGCACGTCCCGGTGGCGACGTGGACCGCCGACAGCGAGCGTGCCCCCTCGGGCCGCCGGGGGACGACGGGCGCGTCCAGCGGCGGCTCCCCGCCGGCCTCGTCCAGCCGCACCCACACCAGGACGCCGTCGTCGTGCACCGGCAGCGGCGCCCAGCCCGCGAACGGGGCGCCGTCCAGCGCGAGACCGTGCCAGTGGCACACCAGGGTGCCGCAGCGCACCGGGCTGTCCCGCAGCGGCGCCCCGAGGTGCGGGCACACGCCGGGGCCGCCCACCGGACGCCCGTCGGGGCCGCGCCACACCACCACCTCCCGCCCGGCCACGGTCGACGCCAGCGGACGGTCGCGGCGCAGGGCCAGGGACGCGCCCACCACGTACCAGTTGCCGGACGGCCGGGCCTGGGCCCGCTTCAGCGCCTCGGCGATCAGCGAGGGCCTGGCGTCCCGCCAGGTGGGCGGCTGACGGTCCCACGGGACCGGGCGGCGGCGCAGGGCGAGCGGGAGACGGGCGCCGCGGCGCGGCGGGCGGGGGCTCACGCGACCTCCTCGGCGACCGGCCGGCAGGGCGCCCCGGGCACGGCGCTGGACGGGGCGCCGCCCGGTGCGACGGGCCCGCCCCGCCCGCCGCCGCCCCGGGCGCGCAGGCGCGCGGCCGCCACCCGCGCCAGCCCGTCGGCGGCCACCACCGCGCGGCGCCGGCGCGGCACCACGGCACGGCGGTGCAGCACCGCGTAGCCGTCCCGGGCGACGGCGTCCAGGATCCCCCCGTACAGCACCGTCGCCGTACGGATGCACGGCCGGGACACCGGGTCCAGCATGTCCAGCCCCGGCGCCGCCTCCCGGTACACCCCCCGGGTCAGCGCCTCGAACTCCCGCAGGGCCGCGGTGACACGTCGGTCACGGCGGCCGGTGTCCCGGCACCACCGCAACAGCTCCCGGCCGGCACCGTGCCCGGCGAGCAGGTCGGCCGGCAGGTACACCCGGCCGCGGTCGAGGTCCTCGCCCACGTCCCGCAGGAAGTTGCTGAGCTGGAACGCCACGCCCAGGGCGGCCGCGTGCGGCGCGGCCTCCTCGCGCGGGACCACGGTGCCCAGGACCGGCAGCATCTGGAGCCCGATCACCGCGGCCGAACCGTGCGTGTACCCGCGCAGGTCCGCGTAGGTGGGGTAGTCGGTCACCACCAGGTCGGCGCTCATCGAGGCCATGAAGTCGCGGAAGTGCGCGTGGTCGATGGCGTAGCGGCGCGCGGTGTCGGCGAGGGCCCGCACCACCGGCTCGCGACCGTGCCCGTCCCGCAGCCCCCGGCGCAGGCTCCGGTCGAGCTCGGCGAGCGCCGCCGCCGTGCGCCCGGTGTCCGCGTCCGGCCCGGGCGCGTCGACGATGTCGTCGGCCCAGCGGGCGAAGCCGTACAGCGCGTGCACCGCCGGCCGGCGCTCCACCGGCAGCAGCCGGGTGGCCAGGAAGTAGGTCTTCCCGTGCCGCGCGTTGAGGGCGCGGCAGTGGCGGTACGCCGCCCGCAGCGCCGGATCGGAGATCCCCGCCGCGTCGAGTTCCCGGTCGGTCATACGGGGGTCTCCTTCGTGGTGGGCGGTGCCGGGGCGGCCGGTGCCGGGGCGGCCGGCGCGCCGCGGCGGGCGGCGGTACGGGGGCGGGCGGACGCGCGGCCCGGGACGCCGGTGATCCGGGCCGCGGCGAGCTTCCCCGACACCAGGACGGTCGGCACCCCCACGCCCGGGGTGGTGCCGCAGCCGGCGAGGACGGCGTTCCCGGTGCCCCGCACGAGGTTGCGGGGCCGGAACGGGCCGGTCTGGGCGAAGGTGTGGGCGGCCGAGAACGGCGTGCCCGCGGCGTGCCCGAGCGCCTGCCAGGTGGCAGGGGTGACCAGGCACTCCTCCTCGATGGCGGCCTCGAGACCGTCGAGACCGCGCCGCTGAAGTTCCCGCAGCAGCGAGTCCCGGTAGCGCGGGGCGAGATCGGTCCACGCGGCCGCCCCCGGCCCGATCGTCGTGTTGGGGCAGGGCGCCAGGACGTAGTGCAGGTGGCGGCCCGGGGGAGCGAGACCGGGGTCGGTCGCGGTGGGCCGGGTGATCAGCAGGGACGGGTCGCTCATCAGCCGCCCGCTGCGCGTCAGTTCGTCGAACGTACGGCTCCAGGCGTCGCCGAACCAGATCGTGTGGTGCGCCAGCTCCGGCCAGGTGCGGTCCGTCCCGGCGTGCAGGACGACCGCCGACGGCGAGTGCCGCAGCCGCAGCGGCCGCCGGGGGGCGCGGCCGAGGAGCCGGTAGACGACGGGCAGGTCCGGGGTGAGGACGACCGCGTCGCACACGATGCGGTCCCGGTCGGTGACCACGGCGGTGACGCGCTCGCCCGACCGCTCCAGCCGGACCACCTCCTGCCCGAACCGCAGGTCGGCGCCCGCGTCCCCGGCGGCGTCCGCCATGGCCCGCGGCAGGGCGTGCATGCCGCCCCGGGGGAAGTACACCCCGGCCACCGTGTCCATGTAGGCGATCACGGCGTACGCGGCCAGCGCCCGGGCCGGCGGGACGCCCGCGTAGAGGGCCTGGAAGGAGAAGACCCGGCGGAGCCGCTCGTCCGACAGGAAGCGGCCGATGCGCGCGTCCAGCCGGCCGAAGCCGCCCAGCGCGGCGAGGCGGGCGAGGTCGGCGTTCAGCAGGTCCAGGGGCGAGTCGAAGTTGGCGTCGATGAACCGGCGCATCTGTGCCCGGTACAACCGCTCCAGCCAGGTGCGCAGCCGCCGGTAGCCCGCCGCCTCCCGGGGCCCGGCGAACCGTTCCACCTCGGCGGCCATCGCGTCGGCGGCGGTGTGCACGTCCAGCGTGCTGCCGTCCGCGAAACGCGCCTTGTACGCCGGGTGCAGCGGGATCAGGTCGACCCGCTCGCGCAGGCTGTCACCGACCGCCGCGAACGCCTCGTCGGCCAGGTCGGGCATGGTCAGTACGGTCGGGCCGGTGTCCATCCGGTAGCCGCCCAGGTCGAGCCGCCCGGCCCGGCCGCCGGGCAGCGCGTCCCGCTCGACGACGGTGACCCGGCGTCCGGCGCCCAGCAGGTGCAGGGCCGCCGACAGCCCCGCGAGTCCGGCGCCCACGACCACCACGTGGTCGGTGCGGCCCGGCAGCGTGCGGGTCATCGGAGGACCTCCCCGGCGCCGGGGACGACCGCCGACGGCTCCTGGCCCGTCGCGCAGGTCAGGACGGGGCCGGGGTGACCGGCTGGATCGGGGGATCCGGCGGACGCGGTGGACCCGGCGGATCCGGCGGACCCCGTGGACCCGGCGGACCCCGTGGACCCGGTGGATCCGGCGGTGGACGTGCCGCCGGCCGTCGCGGTCAGCAGCCGGCGGAGCCGGTACTCGCCTGCCGGGGCCAGGGCGGCGTCGTCGAGCCGGCGGAGACCACGGGTGACGAGCCGGTCGATCCGGGTCTCGACCGTGGCCCGGGCGCCCGTGCGGTCCAGGACGTCCCGGACCTCGTCCAGTTCCGCCCCGGTCAGCGCCGCGTTGCCGAGGGACCGTTCCAGCACGGCCAGCGCATGGTGGTCGGCCGACGCTTCGGCGCGGGCCCACGCGAGGGCGGTCAGGCAGGTGGGTTTGCCCTCCCGGATGTCCCCGCCGCACGGGCGGCCGGTCAGCCGCGGGTCGCCGAAGACGTCGTCCAGGTCGTCGCGGAGCTGGAAGGCCGTACCGACACAGCGGCCCGCCGAGGCCAGCGCCCGCGCCGTGGCGTCGTCCGCGCCCGCCAGGGCGGCCCCCAGGGCGAGTGGCCGTTCCACCGAGTAGCGGGCGCTCTTGAGGCAGGCGGTGCGCAGCGCCCGCGCCAGGGAGCGCGACCGCGTCACCTGGCCCTGCACGTCCAGGTACTGACCGGCCACCATCTCCAGGCGTATGTCGCTCCACAGGCGCCGCACCGCGACCGCCGTCCCCGGGCCCAGGGGCGTCTCGGCCACCAGGTCGTCCGCCCAGGCCAGCGCCAGGTCACCGGCCAGGACCGCGGCCGCCTCCCCGAAACGTCCGGCACGGGCGGCGGGCGCGCGTCCCGCGTACTCGGCGGCCACGTCGGCGTGGAGCGCGGCGCGGCCGCGCCGCCGGACCGATCCGTCCATGACGTCGTCCTGCACCAGGGCGCAGGTCTGGAGGAGCTCCAGCGCCGCGCCGATCCGCAGCACCGCCGAGGCCGCCGCCCGGTCACCGCCGCCACAGGCACGCCAGGCCCACCAGACCAGCCGGGAACGGCCGCGTTTGCCGCCCGTCCGCGTGAAGCGCGCGACCCGCCCGGCCAGCTCCCGCGCGAACAGCGGGTCCACGGCCCGGGCACGGGCGACCCGCTCGTCCAGTACGCCGGCCAGGACCCGCCCGACGGCCGCGGGCACGTCGGCGTCGACGGCGCGCGGGTCCTCGGCCCCCGGCCGGAGCACGCCCGCCCCCGCCGGGAGCACGCCCGCCCCCGCCGGCAGGACGCCCGCCCCCGGGAGGCCGCCCGCCCCCGCCGCGCCCGAGGCCCCCGCCGCGCCCGCCCCGGCCGCCGCCCCGTCGCGTGGGGCACCTGTCGTTGCGCCGTCCGGCCGCACCCGGACGGGGGTCACCGGCAGGGTGAGCGCACGGACGGCGGGTGGCGGCGCGGCCGCATGGTGTTCCCTCGCCTGAGTGGGACGCATCCAGGTTCCTCTCGTCGTGCTCGCTGATCGCTCCGTCACCGACGTTCTTCGGCGCGGGTGCCGGTCACGGATGCGCCGGGGGCCACAGCGCACGGGCCGGCGTCGCAGGTTGTCCCTTCCACGGTCCGCCGCCCCGGCGGCAGCCGCCCGTCACGAACGAGTGATGTGCATCCGTTCGGGCACCGGGACGGGAACATCAGCGAAGTGCGCCGACCGGCGCGGGAGGGAGGGAGCCGTCGTGCTCGACGCCGACGTGGCCGTCGTGGGGGCCGGAGCCGCCGGGCTGTCCCTCGCCCACCGCCTGGCCGGTCACGTCCCCGGCGCGCGGACGCCGTCGGTGGTCCTGGTGGACGCCCCGCCCGGCCCGCTGCGGCCGCCGCGCCGCACCTGGTGCTACTGGGGGCCCGGCGGCGGCCGCTTCGACGCCGCCGTGACGGCCGAATGGGAGCACCTGCGGGTGCGTCCGCCGGCCGGCGCCCCGGTGTGTGCCGGAATCGCCCCGCTGCGGTACCGGATGATCCGGTCCGACGACTTCGAGCGCCTGGTGGCACGGGACCTGGCGGCCAGCCCCAACGTGCGGCGCCTGGAGGCGACCGTCGACACGGTGGAGGACGTCCCCGGCGGCGCCCTCGTCCACCTGCGCGAGCCGGACGGCCCCACCCGGGCGTACGGCCCGTCCCCGGCGAACGACCTCTCCCGGCCCCACGGCCCGTCCCCGGCGAACGGCCCGTTCCCGGCGAACGGCCCCAGCCCGCCGCACGGCCCGTCCCGGGTGCTGCGCGTGCGCTGGGTGTTCGACTCCCGCCCCCTGGGCAGTCTGCCCGCCGCCCGCACCACCCTGCTCCAGCACTTCCACGGCTGGTTCGTCCGCACCGACCGGCCGGTCTTCGACCCCCGCACCGCGGACCTCATGGACTTCCGCACCCCGCAGCCCGCCGAGGGCCTCTCCTTCGGCTACGTCCTGCCCACCGGACCGCACGAAGCGCTCGTCGAGTACACCGAGTTCTCCCCCCGCCTCCTCACCGCCCACGGCTACGAGTCGGCGGTACGCGGATACGTCGACGACGTCCTGCGGCTCGGCGACCTCCGGGTGCTGGCGACCGAGACGGGGGTCATCCCCATGACGGACGCCCCCATGCCCCGCCAGGTCGGGGAGTCGGTGTTCCGCATCGGGGCGGCGGGCGGCGCCACCCGCCCCGCCACCGGCTACACCTTCGCCGGCCTGCAACGCCAGACCCGGGCCGTCGCCGGCGCCCTCCGCCGGGGGCGCCGGCCCGTACCGCCGCCCGCCCACTCCGCCCGCTCCCGCGCCATGGACGCCGTGCTGCTGCGCGCCCTGGACAGCGGCCGGGTCGACGGTCCCGCCCTGTTCTCCCACCTGTTCGCCCGGGTACCCGCGCGCCGGCTGCTGCGCTTCCTCGACGGAGGCACCCACCTGCACGAGGACCTCGCCGTCGGACTGCGCACGCCGGTCGGGCCGATGCTCCGTTCGGCGCTCGAACTGCCCCTCCTGCCCCGCCGCCCCTTCGACTGACCGGTCCGGACGCCCCGTACCCCCGCCCGCTCGCCCCCGGCCCCTGGAGACCGCATGACCCTGCTGCGCGACGAGGACCTCGCCGCCGCGTTCGACCACGCCTCCCGCAGTTACGACTCGCTGGTGGCCGCCAACCCCGGCTACCACGCGCACCTCCGGCGCTCGGTGCGCCGCCTCGGCCTGGCCGGCGGCCAGGGGCTCCCGGAGGACGGCGCCGGGCTGCGCCTGCTGGACCTCGGCTGCGGCACCGGCGCCTCCACCGCCGCGCTCCGCTCCGTCCTGCCCGGCGCGGACGTCACCGCCGTGGACGCCTCGGCCGGGATGCTGGAACGGGCCGCCGCCAAACCCTGGGCGGACGGGGTGTGCTTCGTGCACGCCCCCGCCGAACACCTGGCGGAGGCCGGGGTGACGGGACCGTTCGACGCCGTGTTCGCCGCGTACCTCTTCCGCAACGTCACCGACCCGGACGCCGTCCTCACCTCGGTACGGGGTCTGCTGGCCCCCGGCGGACGGCTCGGCGTGCACGAGTACGCCCTCAGCGGCCGCCGCGCCGACCGCGCGGTGTGGACCCTGGTGTGCCGGGGCCTCGTGCAGCCCGCGGCGACCGTCCTCGGGGACGGCGCCCTCTACCGCCACCTGTGGCGCAGCGTCGTGGAGTTCGACACCGCCGGCCGCTTCGCCCGCCGCGTCCGCGCCGCCGGGTTCGACCGGGTCCGCACCCTTCCCCTGCCGGGCTGGCAGACGGGCATCACCCACACCTTCGTCGCCCGCCGGGCGGACACCCTCCCCGGCCACCCGGACACCACGGCGGAGGCCGGGCGATGAGGGGCGTCCCGTACCGCCCCGACGGCACCCGTCACGGCCGGGACCGGCGGGCCCGCGTACTACCGGCGCCCCCCGGTGCCCGGCGCGCCGACCCCGCCCGCCGCCCCACCACCGCGGTCGTCGGGGGCGGCATCGCCGGCCTGGCCGCCGCCACCGCGCTGGCCGAGCGCGGCGTCGCCGTGACGCTGTACGAACGCCACCCCTACCTCGGCGGGCGCGTCGGCGGCTGGACCGTCCGGCTCCGGGACGGCACCACCGTGACCATGAGCCGGGGCTTCCACGCCTTCTTCCGCCAGTACTACAACCTGCGCGGGCTGCTGCGCCGCACCGACCCCGGACTCGACCGGCTCACCGGCCTGCCGGACTACCCGCTGCTGCACGGCGGCGGCATGCGGGACGGCTTCCGCCACGTCCCGCGCACCCCGCCGTGGAGCGCGCTCGGCTTCGTCGCGCTCAGCCCGTCCTTCGGCCTGCGCGACCTGCGCGCCATGGACCCGGTCGCGGCCCTGCCGCTGCTCGACGTACGCGTCCCCGAGGTGTACGACCGCCTCGACGGCACCAGCGCCCAGGACTTCCTCGACGCCGTCCGCTTCCCCGACAGCGCCCGCCACCTGGCGTTCGAGGTGTTCTCGCGCAGCTTCTTCGCCGACCCCCGCCTGCTTTCGGCGGCCGAGATGGCGCTGATGTTCCACATCTACTTCCTCGGCTCCGCGGAAGGCCTCCTGTTTGACGTCCCCGCCGCGCCCTTCCCGGCCGCCCTGTGGGACCCCCTGGCCGACCATCTGCGGCGGCACGGCGCCGACGTACGCACCGCCACGCCCGTCGAGCACATCGCGCCCACGGAGGACGGCGGCCACCGGGTCGTCACCGCCCGGGACGAGCGGCGCCACGACGGCGTCGTCCTGGCCCTGGACGTCGCCGGGCTGCGCTCCCTCGTCGCACGCTCGGACCTGCTGGGCGACGCCCCGTGGCGCGAGCGGGTCGCACGGCTGCGCAACGCCCCGCCGTTCCTGGTCAGCCGGCTGTGGCTGGACCGGCCCGTGGCGCCGGGCCGGCCCGGGTTCCTGGGCACCAGCGGCTTCGAGAACCTCGACAACATCAGCGTCCTGGACCGCTGGGAGGACGAGGCCGCCCGCTGGGCCGCCCGCACCGGAGGGTCCGTCGTGGAGCTGCACGCCTACGCGGTGGCACCGGAGGCGCCCCGCGACGTCGAGGAGAAGCGCCTCGCCGCCCAACTGCACCGCGTCTACCCGGAGACACGTACCGCCACGGTCGTCGACGCCCGCCACGAGTGGCGCGACGACTGCCCCCTGTTCCCGGTGGGCGGCTACCGCGACCGGCCCACCGTCCGCACCCCGCACCCCGGCCTGGTGGTGGCGGGCGACCTGGTCCGTACCGACCTGCCCGTGGCGCTGATGGAACGCGCGGCGACCACCGGGTTCCTCGCCGCCAACGCCCTGCTGGAGCAGTGGGGCGTCCAAGGGCAGACGCTGTGGACGGTGCCCGGCCGCGGACGCAGCGGCCTGCTGCGGGGGCTGGCGAAGTGGGGGACCGGATGAGCGCCCCCCGCGGGCGCCGGCGCCCCCGGGAGTGCATCCGCCCGTACGGGCCACCCGGAAGACGAACGGCAATGAGGTGCGCCACGGCGCACCACCGCCGTCCCCGCGCCCGCGGCGGACGGCACGGACGTGGCAGTGGAAGAGGTGGGTCATCGTGTCCGCTCCCCGGGGCGCAACGGACGTACTGGTCGTCGGAGCCGGCGCCGCCGGCCTCGCCTGCGCCCGCGACCTGCTCGCCGAGGGCGTCGGCGTACGGGTCCTGGAGGCCTCCGACGCGCCCGGTGGCCGCATGCGCTCCGACCGCGTCGACGGGTTCGTCGTGGACCGGGGGTTCCAGGTCTTCAACACGTCCTACCCCCAGGTCCGGCGGCGCCTCACCCTCCGCGACCTGAGGCTGCGGCCCTTCACCCCCGGCGTGCTCATCCACACCGGGTCCGGCCGGCTGCGCTTCACCGACCCCACCCGGCGGCCCGGTACCCTGCCCGACCTGCTGCCGGGCCGCCTCGCGGGCCCCCGCGACCTGGCCGCCCTGGGCGTGCTGTCGGCCAGGGACGCGCTGCTCCCGCCGCGGCTGCTCAAGAGGTCGCCCGACACCACCACCCGGACCGCCCTCGCCGCCGCCGGGGTCTCGGACGCGCTCGTCGAGCGGTTCTTCCGGCCGTTCCTGTCCGGGGTGTTCCTGGAGGACGAACTGGAGACCTCCGGGCGGGTGTTCCACCTGGTGTGGCGGAGCATGCTGCGCGGCACCCTGTGCCTGCCCATGGAGGGCATCGGCGCCGTCCCGCGCGCCCTGGCGGCCGCCCTGCCCGCCGGAACGGTACGCCTGGAGGCGCCCGTGGAGCGGCTGACCGAGGACGGCGTGCTCACGGCGGACGGCGAGGACGTGCCCGCCCGTGCCGTGGTGGTCGCGACCGGCCCCGGGACGGTCGCCGCCCTGCTGCCGGACGTGGAACTCCCCGCCTACCGGGTCGTGACCACCTACTACCACGTCGCCCCCCGCTCCCCGGCCGGTGAACCCACCCTGCTGGTGGACACCCGGCGCCGGTTCCTCAACACCTGTGTGCTCAGCGACGTGGCGCGCGCCTTCGCCCCGCCCGGACACGCGCTGGTCGCCACCTCGGTGCTGGGCGAGGACACCCGGAGCCGGGAACGCGAGGTGCGCGCGGCGCTCGACGAGGCGTACGACACCGGCACCGGCTCCTGGGACCTGCTCACGGTCCGGACCGTCCAGGACGCGCTGCCCGCCATGCCACCGCCGCAGCCGCTCAGCCGCACCACCCGCGTGGCGCCGGGCCGGTACGTGTGCGGGGACCACCGGGCCACCGGGTCGGTGCAGGGCGCCCTGGCCTCAGGGGCGCGCGCGGCCCGCGAGGTGCTCCACGACCTGGGACGGTGACGCCCGCCCCCCGCCCCGTGCCGCCCCGGCCGCCGCCCCAGGGGGCCGGGGGCGCCGGCGCCGGGTGGCCCGCAGCGTCAGCTCCGCCATGGACACCTGCCGCCGGGACGCTCCGGTCCGCCGGCCGGCGGGCTCACCGCACCTCGCCCTGGAGGAACTCGGTGAGCGCCTTGCCCGGACGGAAGGAGGTCGTGCCGCCGTCGCCGTGAAAGCTGCCGAAGCTGCCGAGGACGACCGTCTCACCGTTCCGCAGCGCCCGGGCGATCGCACCCGGGTGCTCCACGGTGCCGAAGAGCGCGTCGACGATCCGTTCGACGTCCTCCCGGGGGAGCCCAACCCCGTCGCCGTGCCCGCCCGCCCCGGCGGCGGTCGTCTCGATGAGCTGCGCCTTGTCCATGAGCCGTACCCGTTTCCCGTGAGGTCGGAAAGACCGAAGAACCTGAAGCACCCGAGGAGCCCGGAGATCCGGAGAACCCGGAGATCCGGAGAACCCGGAGACCCGGAGATTCCGGAGACCAGCATCACGGCCGCCCGCCGCCCCCGCACGTCGGAGCCACCGGGCTTGCCGCCCCGCGCCCCCGGACCGCCCCGCGCCCCCCGGACCGCCCCGCGCCCCCCGGACCGCCCCACGCCTCTCGGACCGCCCCGCGCCCCCCGGGCCGGGCGCGGCCCCCGTCCTCACGCCCCCTTGCGGAAGCGTTCGCTCAACTGTCTGCCCACCGCCGGGGTGACGCGCCCGGCCGGCAGGTCCACCCCGAGCCGCAGCGCGAGGTCGGCCGCGTACAGGTCGACGGCCGACTCGGTCAGGTCCGCCAGCCCGGCCGCCGCCTCACGGCCGCGCCGCCACCCGGCCAGCACCAGCGCCGTGCCCGCCAGGGCCGCCGGCCACCACTGGACGGCCAGGCACAGGTAGAGCAGCCCCCAGCCGCCGAGCGTCGCCGCCTCGGCCATCGCCCCGCGGGCGGCGACCAGATCGGCACGGCACGGTTCGGGCAGCAGCGTCCACAACCGGGGCCAGGCGTACGGGAAGTCCAGCCCGTACTGGCCGTGGACCCGGACCCCCACGCCCCGCAGCCGGTCGCCGATCCACGTCGGCCTGGCCGGCCGGGTGAGCGCGATGGCGTTGCGGGCCTCCGCGAGGGCGGCCCGGTCCGCGGCGGCCGCCCGCCCGAAGGCCACGACGGCACGGTCCCACCGGCCCTGCCGGCGGCGGACGAGCCGGCCGGTCAGCCACCCGGGCCCGGACGCCAGCCACATCCGCTCGACCGCCGTGCCGAGCCCCCGCGCCACGAGCCCCGCCACCGCGGCCGCCGCCAGGAACGCCAGGGACAGCAGCACGGCCGACACCGGACGGCGGTCGTAGTGCGCGGCGAACCCCTCGACCGCCCGCACCAGCAGCCGCGGGTCCAGGGCGTGGCGGTGGCCCAGCACGGCACCCGCGGCGGCGACGGCCGCGAACAGCGCGCCCGGCAGGAGCAGCAGGCCCACCCAGCGTTCGGCGAGCTTCTTCCCCAGCTCGGCCAGGAAGGCGTTCATCCGAAGGACAACGGCTCGTCGAACACCGCGCACTCCGGCAGCGGGCCACCCGGCTCGCGGGCCTCCACCCGCGAACAGCGCCCGCCCGGACACGAGTAGGACCCGGCCGGGGGCGCCACCGCGTCCTGACCGGGCACCGGGGCGTACCCCCGTGACCGCAGCGGCAGCCCCAGCCGTCCGCAGACCCGCTCCACCACCTCCGTCACCGGCACCGTGCCGGCGCGCAACTCCGCCAGCGACCGGGCCAGTTCGGCCGACCAGCCCTCCGCGCGGGCCTGCTCGCGCAGCTCCGGCAGATCACCGCAGAGCCACCCGAGGCCGTCCGCGTCCACGGCCGTGCTTTCCACCCGTTCCCCTTCCCCCCGGCGTCGCACGGAATAGTCTCATCGTTCGTAGCCGTGAGTCAGGTACAGGGCGGCATCACGCACGGCCGCACGGGGGCTGGGGGGCGGGATGAACACGGAAGACCTCACGTTCGCCATGGAGGACCGGCTCGACGCCTTCTCCACCGGCGGTGACCCGGCGCTGCTCCGGGAGCCGGAGGCACGGCTGCTGGCCGACCGGCTCCACCACGCGGTGGACTGGTTCGCCCCGCGCACCGGACCGGCCGACACCGCCCGGGCGTTCAACGTCGCGGTGCTGCTGGCGACCTTCCACTGGTACCGCTTCCAGCAGGACGGGACGCGCGCCGACGCCGAGCGCGCCGCCCTCTTCTTCAAGCTGGTGCACCCCGTGGCCGCGCACTGCGTCCCCGCCGTGCTGCTGGAGGCGTTCGCGGGGCAGGGCGGCCGGCCGGGCGGCGCGCTCACCGCGACCGAGGCCGCCGCGTACACCGCCCTCGCCGTCAACCTCCTGAAGGACGCGGAGGCGAACGGCGACCCGCGCCTGCTCGACGACGCCGTCGAACTGTGCCTGTTCGCCGCCCGCGCCCACCCGGAGCAGGACCTGGTGCAGGCCGAGGCCCTCGTCACACTCGGGAACGTCCTCACCCGCCGCTACGAGTACACCGGCGATCCGGACTCCCTCACCCGGGCCTACACGGTGACCGTCAAGGGCGGGCAGCGGATCCCCGAGGGGCACCCCTACCGCCTCACGCTGTGCTCGGGCCTCGGCCACACCGCGATCCGCGTGTACGAACGCGGCGGCGACCCCGGCACGCTCGACCTGGCGATCCGGGCCCTGCGCGAAGCGGCGTACGAAGCGCCCCGCGACCACCCGCACCGCGCCGCCTTCCTCACCAACCTCGCCTCGGCACTGAGCCGCCACTACGCCCACACCGGCCGCACCGAGGCCCTCGACGAGGCGCTGGAGGCACAGTTCGAGGCCGCCAGGACCACCCCCCGTGACCACCCCGACCTGCCGAGCCGGCTGGTCAACCTGGCCGCCGCCCTCGAAAGCCACCCCGGCCCCCTGCCCGGGCGCACCGACGGGGACGACCTGGTGGTCACCCTGCTCCGGGACGCGCTCTCCCTCCTCACCGAGGGCCACCCCGACCGGCCCGGTTGCCTGCACCTCCTCGCGGGCGCGCTCCTGGCGCGGTTCACCCGCACCCGTGACCCGCGCGACCTCCTCGACGCCGTCGAGGCGGCCCGTACGGCGGTCGGCACGGTCCCCGCCGGGGACCACCGGCGGCCGAGGACGCTGAGGGGCCTCGCCCGTTCCTTACGGGAGTACGCCGGCCACTTCGCGGCCCCCGACGCGCTCGCCGAGGCCATCGGCGCACTCCGGGAGGCGGAGGCGCTCCTGCCCGCCGACCACCCCGAGCGCACCGAGACCCTGAGCGCGCTCGGCTTCGCCCTGGCGGAGCGCCACACGGCCACCGGCGACCCGGCCGACCGCGAACGGGCGGTCCACCACCTCCGCCAGGCGTCCTCCGTACCCTCCGCCCCGGCCCGGGCCCGCGCCCGCGCGGCCGCCGGCGCGGGCCACCTCGCCGCCGACGCGGGGGACTTCACCACCGCCCTCGACTGCTTCGCCCTCGCCCTCGAACAGCTTGAGCTGACCGTCTGGCGCGGCCTGGAGCGCGACGACCGGGAACGCCTGATCGCGGAGTACCCGGGACTCGTCCCGCACGCCGCCGCCGTCGCCGTACGCGCCGGAAAGCCGGAACGCGCGGTGGAACTCCTCGAACAGGGCCGGGGCATCCTCCTCGCGCAGTCCCTGGAGAACCGCACCGAGCACACCGGGCCCCGCGCCGTGGCCCCGGAACTCGCCGACAGCCTCCGCCGGGTCCTCGACGAACTGGACCGGCTGCCCGAGGCCCCCCACGCCACGGCCGCCGGGGACGCGCGGGGACGCCGCCACGTCAACGAGCGGCGCGTGGCCCTGGCACGGCGGCGGGAGGAACTGCTCGCCGCGATCCGCGCCCTGCCCGGGCTCTCCGGCTTCCTGCGCGCCCCGTCCTTCGCCACACTGCGCGCCGCCGCCGACGACGGCCCGGTCGTCCTGCTCGTCCCCAGCCGGTACGGGTGCAGCGCCCTGCTCCTGACCGGCGAGGGCGTCCGCGCCCTCCCCCTGGACGTCGACGACAGCGCCCTCGGCGCACGGGTCCTCGCCCTCACCGGCGCCCTGGGCGCGGGCGGCTCGCCCCTCACGGCCCGGCGGGTGCTCGTGGAGACCCTGTCCTGGCTGTGGGACACGGTCGCCGGACCGGTACTGGCGGCGCTCGGCCACACCGGGCGGATCGCCCCGGACGCCCGGGGGCCCCGCCTGTGGTGGTGCCCCACCGGCCTGTTCACCCTGCTCCCCGTGCACGCGGCGGGCCGCCCCCTCCCCGCCGGCGACGGGACGCCCCGCCACACCGACACCGTGCCGGACCGGGTCGTGTCCTCCTACGCCCCGACCCTGCGGACCCTGCTGCACGCCCGCGAGCGGCACGGCCGGCCGGCCCCGGCGGCGCACGCCCGCGGCCTCATCGTGGCCATGCCCGCGACCCCCGGCCGGCCCGACCTCCCCGCGGCCGGCGAGGAGGCCCGCGCCCTGCGCCGACGGCACCCCGACGCCGAGTTCGTCACCGGGCCCGCCGCCACCGCGCCCGCCGTACTGGACGCCCTGACCCGCTGCTCCTGGGCCCACTTCGCCTGCCACGGGGCACAGGACCTGGCCCGCCCGTCCCGGGGCGCGCTCTTCCTGCATGATGGTCCGCTGTCGCTGCGGGACATCGCCGGACTGCGGCGCACCGGGGCCGGGTTCGCGTTCCTGTCCGCCTGCGAGACCCACCGCGGCGGCATCGTCCTCGCCGACGAGGCGATCACCTTCGCCACCGCGCTCCAGCTCGCCGGCTTCCGTGACGTGGTCGGCACCCTGTGGTCCATCGACGACGCCTTCGCGGCGACGGTCGCCGGCCTGGTCCACGACCGCCTCGCCGGGCCGCCCGGGACGGACCCGGCCGCCGCCCTCCACACGGCGCTGCGCACCGTACGGGAGCGGCGGCCGGAAGCCGTGCTGAGCTGGGCGCCGTACGTTCACGTCGGCCCGTGAACGTCCGCGCCCCCGGCCTCAGATGGTCATGGACTCCTGGAGCCAGCGGCTGATCCGGTACGGCACCCACCAGGCGAGCGGACCGACGTCCAGCACCAGCTTCTCGCTCCGGAAGTCGTCGAGGACGGCGGCCGGGACGGAAGCGGCGGGCGCTCCGTACGCGAGACGCTCGATGGTCCGCTCGTACTCCGGTTCGTCGGCGGTGAAGCGGCGCAGCTCCCCCCAGCGGCGGTCCCGGATCTGCACGAAGCCGGGCCCCTTCCGCCACAGGCACTTGCACAGGTAGTGGCCTCGCCGCCAGGCGCGCAGGGCCTCGTCGCAGCCGGCGGGCCCCGCGAGGGTCCGGGGCGGCTGGAGGTGGCTGAGGACCTGCCAGGCGCCGGCCAGCTCCGCCGGGTCGAGGACGAGGTCCCACTCGACGAGGACGGCCCGCGCGGTGAGGTCCCGCACCAGGCTCAGGGCGGCCACCGTGCCGGCGGCCCGCCCGGGACCGGCGTCCCCCCTCAGGTCGACGGCACCGGGCAGCCGCACGCGCCGGGCGCCGAGCTGCCAGAGCCGTTCGCTCTCGCCCTCCAGCGGCCCGGGGAGGGCCAGTTCGCCGAGGAACATCCCGGGCAGCTCGCAGGCGTCGGGGTCGTAGTCCCGCCAGGCGAGGACGGCGGGCGGGCTCAGGGTGGTGCTCATCGGGCGTGCTCCTCCTCGGGTCGGACGCGGTGGGCCGCGGACGTGCCCGCGCGGGCGCGGTCCTCCGGCACGGTCATACGCGGACGGGTTCGGCGGACGCGGCCGGAGCGGCGGGCCCGTCGGGTTCGGCGGGTGCGGCCTCGGCCGCGTACGCGTGACGCATGAAGTCCAGTCGCAGCAGGTCCTCGTTGACGGCGGCCGGGGCGACGTGGACGTACTGCCCGCCGTCGGTGAAGACCAGCCCGAGGGCGACCCAGGAGTCGAGGAGCCGCTGGACACCGTCCTCGTCACGGGCGGCCCCGGGCGCCTTGCGCGCGGCCTTCCTGGCGAGGGCGGCGGGAGTGTGCGGCTGGTCGAGGAGGCGGAAGACGGCCTGCTCGAACGGGTCGGTGAGCTCCATGGTCCGCCAGCCGAAGGCCCGCCGGCGGGAGACCAGCACGATCCGGTCGCCCAGGTCGTCGTGGGTGAGCCGGGCGTCCGCGTGGTGCTTCTTCCAGGCCGCCAGCGCGTCGTTGAGCGCGGTGACGGTCGGCTCGCCGATGCCGCGGGCCGGTGCCTCGAAGACGTACGCCAGGTCGTACAGCTCCGACTCCGGCAGGTCGTAGGTGAAGCGGTAGTGCTCCTCCGGCCGCAGCCCGGTGAAGCCGAGCTCGGGGCGCTCGAAGTACGGGCTGAAGCGTTCGATGGCGATCCGCGCGGACAGGTCGACCGGCGGGTCGAGGTGCTCCAGGGCCGGGATCTGGGCGATCACCGGTTCGTAGTCCCGGGCGGTCTCGCCGGGGAAGCCGTGGAGGTAGTTCCAGGCGACGGACAGTCCGGTCTCGGCGCCGTCGCGGAGCATCCGGACGTTCTGGCAGCCGCTGACGCCCTTGTCCATCAGGTCCAGCACCCGGTGGTTGAGCGACTCGATCCCGGGCTGGACGTAGATCATGCCCGCCTCGGCGAGCGTCCGGAGCTGTGGCCGGCGCATGTTGGCCTTGATCTCGATGTGCAGCCGCAGGTCGTACTCGCTCTCGATGATCCTGGGCAGCACGGTCGTCAGGTAGCCCATGTCCAGGATGTTGTCGACGACGTACATGTCCAGGACCCGGTGGCGGCGGGCCAGTTCGATGATCTCGTCGTAGAATGTGTCCGGGCTCTTGGACCGGAACTCCATGAACGACCCGTTGAGGCCGCAGAAGGTGCAGTGGTGCTTCTCGCCCCACCAGCAGCCGCGGGCGCCCTCGACGACCAGTTTGGGTTCGACCCAGTTGCGGGCGACGGAGGCGGCCAGGCGCTCGAAGTAGCCGCTGTAGTCGGGCGGCAGGATCGCGGCGGGCGGCAGCGGCCGGGTCGCCATCGGGTTGGCCTCGCTCTCCCCGCCGGGGCCGCGGTGGCACAGGCCCGGCACCCCGGAGAGGTCCGACCCGTCGGCGAGGGCGGTGAGCAACTGCGGGAAGGCCGCCTCGCCCTCACCGCGTACGACGTGGTCCACGAACGGGAAGTTGCGGTGCACGGCGGCCCCCTGCGCCCCGTCGCAGTTGGCCCCGCCCATGACGGTGACGATGTGCGGGGCGAGCTGCTTGACCCGCCGCGCGGCGGCGAGCGCCGCGGTGTTCTGCTGGAACGTGGAGGTGAACCCGACCACGTCGGGGGAGTGGTCCACGATCCGCCGCGCGATCTCGTCGACGAACTCCGGCACCACCCGGTGCAGCGCCCGGGTCATCTCCATGCGCGACTTCTTGAGCTTCCCGCGCATCACGGTGGTGAACTCCTCGTCGCGCCAGTGCGGGTCGTCGTGGAGCGCGGAGGAGAACACCCAGTCGCCGCAGCCCATGAAGTAGGACGACAGGGCGTAGTACTCGTAGTCGTCACCGGTGAACCCGGTGCGCGCGGTGATCCAGTCGGTGAACTCGAGATTGGCGTGCAGGACCTCGGCCTCGGCGCCGGGCACGCGCTCGTCCACGCTCCGTTTGAGGATTCCCAGCGCGAGGGACGGAAGGTCGATGGGCGACCAGGGCATGTTGACCAGCAGGACACGCATGTCGGCTCCTCGGGGATGGGGGACCGGCCGGCCCGGCGGTGCACCACCGGGCCGGCCGGCGGCGGTCAGTCCTCTTCCGCGTCCTCGGCGTTGCGGAACGGGACGGTGACGGTGATGCCGACGCTCGGCTTGCGGTTTTCCTCGTCACCCGCGAGCGGGTCGTTGTGGATGATGTCCTTCTGCATGGGACCTTCTCCTCTCCGTGGTGCGTTCGGCGGTGCGGTGCTCCCCGCTCCGGGCGGAGCGGGGCGTCTGGGGGCGGCGGACGGGGCCGCGCAGTTCCCGGTCGAGGAAGACCACGGCGCGGCGCAGCACGGTGACGTGGTCGCCGCCGTCGTAGCCGTCGTGGCCGGAGTCGAGCCACAGGGACTCGTACGGGACCCCGGCGGCGCGCAGCGCGGCGAGGTAGCCGCGTACCTGGCCGGGCGGGCATTTGGCGTCATGGGTGGCGGCGGCCACCAGCAGTGGGTCGCGCACCGAGGCGGCGTAGTGGATGGGCGAGCTGCGCGCGTACCTCTCCGGGACCTCGTCGGGCGTGCCGCCGAAGAGCCGTTCGTCCAGGGCGCGCAGGGCGGGGGTGGTGGTGCGGTGGGCGGCCACGCAGTCGGCGACCGGCTTGACCGCGACCCCGGCCCGCCAGAGGCCGGGGCGGGTGCCGAGGGCGAGCAGGACCAGGTAGCCGCCCCAGGAGGTGCCCCACAGCCCCACCTCGTCGGCGCGGACCAGCCGCCGGGCCACCAGGTCGGCCCGGACGGACGCCAGGTCCGCGACCTGGGCGAGGCCGACACCCCGGTCGGCCCGGTCGGTGCGGCCGTTGTGGCCGGGGTCGTCGGCCGTCCCGCCGAAGGCGCGCCGCCAGCGGGGCCCGTAGCCGGTGGAGCCGCGGTAGTTGACGCGGGCGACGGCGAACCCGGAGGCGACCAGGGAGTGGACCACGCCGTCGTAGGCGTCGCGGTCGTGGTCGGCGGGACCGCCGTGCACCAGGAACACCGCCGGGGCCGGACCGCGCGGCGCGTCGGGCAGGCTGAGCAGGGTGTGCACGGGCCCGTCCGGGCCGGGCGTCCACACGTCCCGGTGGGTGCCGGGCACCCGGTCGGCGACGGTCGGCAGCGGAGGTAGGGGGGTGCCCAGCGACGAACGCAGCCGGGGCGGCTCGCCGGTGGACGTCCAGAGGCAGTGGAGGTCGCCGCCGGGCCGGGTGGCGGCGTCCAGCAGGGTGCCGGGCGGGGTGGGGACGGCGGTGACGGTCCGTGCGGTGAGGTCGGCGCGGTGCAGGGTGGAGCGGCCGTGGCGGTCCTGCCGTACGAGGACGCGGTGGCCGCCGGCGTCCCAGCGGGCGGTGATCTCGGTGTCGAAGGCGCACCATTCGTGGGTGGTCAGCCCGCGGTCGGGCCGCCAGGTGGCCAGGACGTAGCGGTCCTCGTACTCGCGGACGAGGAGGAGCTCCTCGGCGTCGCCGGCGGGGGCGAAGCCCAGGGACCACAGCCTTGCGGTGTCGCCGCCGCCCGGCAGGACCGCGACCACGGCGCCCTCGCCGGTGAGGACGGTGACGGCGCCCGCGCCGGCCAGGGCCAGCAGCAGGCCGCCGGGCGTGATGCCGGTGAGGGTCGCGTGACCGGCGGCGCGGGTCACCGTCCGGGCGGCGCCGCCGCGCGGGCCGACGTGGACGGTGGTGGCGTGGCCGTCGCCGAGCGCCACCGCCACGATGGCGTGGTCGCTCACCGCGAGGCCCCGGGGCCGGCCGGGCGGGACGCCGGTGAGGCCGGGCCGGTCGGGGCCGCCCGTGAAGGGCTGGAACCGCCAGAGCCCCGACCCCCGGGTGTCCTCGTCGAACCACCACACGTACGCGTCCCGGTCGATGGCACCGTGCAGGGTCCCCCGGGGGCGCCGGGTGACCTGCCGGGCGCGGCGGGCGGCGGCGTCCCAGGTGAACACCTCGCAACGGCCCTCGGCGTCGGCGGTGAACACCATCTTGGCCGGGTCGGCGGCGCACACCTCGGGCAGGGCGGCCCGGTACACCTGGTAGCCGCCGCTCACCGGACGGCCTCCACGGCCAGGGCGCCGCGCACCGGGCGCCGGGAGGTGTGGGCCGCGAGGACGGCGAGCGTCACCCCGCAGGCCAGGGCGGGCGCGGTGGTGGAGACCCGCTCCGCCAGCGCCCCGGCCAGGACGGGGGCCAGGGCCGCGGCGCCGGTGGTCGCGGTGGCGAGGACCGCGCCCGTACGGGCCTGGAGCGCGGGGGCGGTGGCCCCGATCGCCCGGGCCTGGAGGATGACGGAGGCGAGCGGCATCAGCAGGCACACCAGCCCGAACAGCGCCCCGTACGCCCACGCGCCCACGACGGTGGCGAGCGCGGCGGTGAGCGGGACGAGCAGCCAGGTCACGCCGGCCACCACCCGAGGGGCGCCGAAACGTTTCGCCACCCTGGGCGCGGCCAGCGCCCCGGCCAGGCCGGCGGCGCCCGAAGCGGCGAGGACCGCGCCGAGCACGGCGCCGCCGTGGCCGCCGCGCTGGAGCGTGAAGACGGCCCCGTAGTAGAGCGCCACCACCACGAGGTTGACCGTCGCGCTCCACACCAGCACCAGCCGCAGCAGCGGTGACGAGCGCACCAGCCGCCACCCGGCCGCCGCCTCCCGCACCGGCCCCTCGCCCCGCTCGCGCGGTGCCGGCGCGGTGAGGTCCGCGCGCATGGCCCGTACGCACAGGGCGCCGACGACGTAGGAGAGGGCGTCGGCCAGGAACGGCAGGGCGCGGGCGGCCTGGTAGAGGACGCCGCCGAGCGCGGGCCCGACGATCAGCGCACCCTGGTCGGCCGCGGTGAGCCGGGCGATCGCCCGGGGCTGCTCGGGCCCCGGGCAGACCAGGGCCACCGTCCCGCGCGCCGCCGCCTCGAAGCAGGCGGTCGCGAACCGCTCGACCAGCACGGCGGCGAGGACCAGTCCCAGCGGCGGCTCGCCGGCGGTCAGGGCGACGGCCACGCCGCCCATCGCCAGGGCGGACACGGTCGCGGACCCGAGCATCACGCGCTTGCGCGCGCCCCGGTCGACGGGCACGGCGACGAGCGGGCCGAGCAGGAGGCCCAGGGCGGTGGAGACGCCTGCGACCAGGCCGACGGCCTGGGGGGAGTGGCCCAGTCCGAGCAGCAGGAGCGGAAGGGCCGCACCGGAGGCCTGGCTGCCGATGCCGTCGGCGGCGTTGGCCCACCAGAAGAGCCGTAGGTCGCGCGATCCCGCCCGGTGGTGGGACGGTCGTGCGGTTGACGCGGGCCGTTCCACGCAGCACCTCACCGATTTGGCGAAACCGTGCAGAAAGTGTGTGGGAAGCGAAACGAGCGGGAGCTTAATCACGCTCGAACAAGCGCCACAAGAGCCCGTCGTGGGTGGCCGAATTCCTTCAACGGGGCGCCCTCCGGGGCGTGGTGGGAGGAGAGGGCAAGTGAAGGGAGATCATTCCGCCGGCGGTGCGGACACCCCGTGCTCCCTCCAGGCATGACGCGTGTCCGCGCGCCCGCCGTCGCCGCCGCCGGGCGGCGGACGGGCGGCCGCGTCCGGCGATCGGCTCCTGCCCCACCGGGCCGGACCGCGCGGCGCTTTCGGCCGAGAATGTTCGCTGACGCCGGTCCCGCTCCCCGGCCGTCCGGCCCCCGCACGCCGCCGCCGGCCGTACCGACCCCCCCATTCGGGTCATTGCGGTGCCGGGACGGAGCCCCGACATTGGTGAGGGACGGTGCGGCCGGTCCGTACCGCGGACCACGGGGGGCTCGTGATGGACAGGTATCGGCAGACAGCGGGGATGTGTCGCGGAAGCGGCGTCCGCCCGGAGGGCGGGGCCGGGCGGTCCGGCGGGTCCCCCGGGACCCGCCCCAGGTCCGTGACGCCCGCACGGCGGCGCCTGGCGGCGGTCACGGCGGCCCTCGCCGCGGCCTGTGCCCTGGGAGTGCTGACGGCCCCGCCGGCCGCCGCCGAGGTCAAGTCCACGTGCGGCAGGTACATCTGCGTGGCCACGGCCTACCAGGGGCGCGACTACGTCCAGGACATCACCGTGACGACGAGGGACGGACTGCCCGGGACGCTGCGCGCCTTCGTGGGCGACTTCCGCGACAGCAAGGCCGGTGTGTCGCGGTGGCGGTTCGTCGTCAACCGCGAGATCAGGGCCTATCCGCGCTTGGCCGTCTGCGGCGGCCTGGACCGCAGCGGCAGGTTCATCGAGAACCACTGCGTCATGATCCCCTGACCTCCCGCGCCGGGGCTCCGGGCCCGGTGCGTCCCGGTGCGGGCGGGGCGCCGGGGGCGTCCGCCTCTCCGGGTAACGGGTTTGGGGTACCTGCGGCGCGGGCAGGAGCATGGGCCGCCTACGATGACCGCCCATGAGCATGAGCGAGAGCGGCAGACCCCTGGTCGACGCACGGTTCGAACTGGTCTCCCGCTTGGGCAGCGGCGGTATGGGCACGGTCTGGCGGGCGCGTGATGTCGCCCTGGACCGGGAGGTGGCGCTCAAAGAGGTCCGGCCGCCCGACCCGGCCGTCGAGGAGGCCAACCCCGGCCTCGCCGCGCAGATGCGCGAGCGTGCCGTCCGTGAGGCCCGGGCGCTCGCCCGGCTGTCGAACCCGCACGTCGTGACGATCCACCACATCGTGGAACCGGCCGACGGCTCGCACCCCTGGATCGTCATGGAGCTCGTCGAGGGCCGGTCCGTGTACGACCGGCTCCTCGAGGGCCCCATGCCCGTGCCCGAGGTCGTCCGGCTCGGCCTGGAGGTCCTGTCCGCGCTGCGCGCCGCGCACTCCGCGGGCATCCACCACCGCGACGTCAAGCCCGCGAACGTGCTGCTGCGTCCCGACGGGGGCGCCGTGCTCACCGACTTCGGCATCGCCGCGCTCTCCGAGGCGACGTCCCGCCTCACCTCGACCGGCGACCTCATCGGCTCGCCGGAGTTCATCGCGCCCGAGCGCGTGCGCGGGGAGGAGGGCAACCCGGCCTCCGACCTGTGGTCGCTGGGCATGCTGCTGTACGTGGCGGCCGAGGGCCACCACCCGTTCCGCCGGGCGACCAGCCTCGCGACCGTCGTCGCCGTCCTGGACGACCCGCTCCCGCCGCCGGTCAGGTCGGGTGCGCTCACGCCCGTACTGGAGCGGCTGCTGGTCCGCGACCCCGCGCGACGCCCCGACGGCGCGGGACTGGAGCTGCTGCTGCGCGAGGCGGCGGGCCGCGCGGGCACGGCGGCGCCGGCGGACGCCGCGCCGGAGGACTCCCGCCCGGCTGACCGGCCCGCGGGCCCCGCCCACCCGCACGCCCCGTTCCCCCCGGCCGGCCCGCCCACCGCTCCCGGCCACGCCCAGCACCCGGGCGCCGACCCGGGGCCGTACGGGCCGTACCCCGGGTACGCGGGGCCGGGGGCCCACCACCCCACCGGGACGCCGCACGGCACCCCGCCGCACGGGACGTTCGGACCGCCCGTGGCGCCCACCCGCCGGCCGGCGGGCCGCCGCGCGGCCGTCGTGTCCCTCGCCGCCGCCGCGACCGCCACCGTCGTGGTCGCCGCCGCCCTGAACTGGCCGCTGGGCAAGGACGCCGCGGACGAGGGCAAGAGCCCCACACCGTCGTCCAGTTCCGCCCGGCGCACGCCGGTGGCCGACACCGGGGGCACCACACCCGGCACGGGAACGCCCGCCGGCACCGGCACCGGCACCGGCAACGGCTCGGGCACCGGCGGCGCCCGGACCACCGGCACGCTGCTGACCCCCGCGAACGTCCGCACCGTCCTCGCCGCGTTCCGCGAGGCGAGCGGCAACGGTCAGGTCAAGGAGGTGACGGTGTACGAGAACTACGCGATGGCCGACATCCCCACCAAGCCGGGCGCCAAGACGTACGACAGCTACCGGTACAGCGACGGCATCGCGACGCGGACCGGACCGGGCGGCACCATCGACCCCGACTCCCCGGACGACCAGACCTTCGACCCGGCGGCCGTGGCGTGGGACACCCTGCCCGCGCTCATCCGGCGCGGGGAGAAGGAGCTCAACGTGGAGAACCCGAACCTGCGTTACCTCGTCCTCCACCGGTGGACGTTCAACGCCGACCAGCCGACGCTGCACTTCTACCTCACCAACGAGTACATGGCGAGCGGCTACCTGGCCACCGACGTGCGCGGCAAGGTCGTGTCCTCCCACCCGGCGTCCTGAGCCGCCCGGGCCGCCGTACCGGTCGTCACAGCCACCCGTTGCGTTGGGCGTGCAGCGCCATCTGGAAGCGGTTCGCGGCGCCCAGCCGGGCCATCAGGACCTGTAGGCGGCGGTAGAGCGTGCGGCGGCCGATCCCCAGCTCGCGGGCGATGACGTCGTCGCCCGCGCCGCCCGCGAGGAGCCACAGCAGACGGCGGTCGTCCGGCGGCAGCCCGCCGGGGCGGGTGGTGCGGCCGTGGAAGGGCAGGGCGTTCTGCCAGGACTGCTCGAACAGCGCGGTGAGCGCGGAGAGCAGTCCGCACGGCTGCACCACCAGCATCGTGTTGTGCACGTCCGCCTCCCTGATCGACAACGACACGAGCGCGTACGCGTCGTCGATGATCACCAGCTTGACCGGCACCGACGGCAGCACCCTCGCCTGCTCGCCGGCGGCGACGCACGGCTCGATGACCTCCTTCAGATGGCCCGGGTGCTCCAGTGACTCCCGCGAGTACACGACGCGCTGGGTCACCCCACGGGCGAGGGTGGCCAGGGCGTCGTCCGTGGCGCCCGGCAGGGGGAAGTACGGCGGTGACTCGAACTGCCGGATCTGCTCGCGCGCGCTCGCCCACGCCTGCCGGATCCGCGGGCCCACGGCCTCCCCGGTGACCACCTCGACGAGACCGTCGTTGTACGCGGCCAGCCGCTGCCGCCGGAACGACTCGAAGGCGCCGCCGACGGCGATGCGCGACTCCTCGATCTCGGTCGCCCGGTGCCGGGCGAGGACCTCCAGGCCGGCGGCCGGCGGCACCGGGGCCACCATGTCCCCGCCCTCCTCGGCGGCGCTGGCCAGACCGGCGTCGACCAGAGTCCCGTACGCCGTGGCCAGTTCGGCCTCGCCCAGCCCGGTCGCGGCGGCGATGGCACGCAGCGGAGCGGGAGCCAGCTCCAGCAGCGCCAGGTACACCCGGGCGGCTGCCCCGTCGATGCCCAGGAGCCGCAGGGCCTCCCCGAGTTTCGCGTTCCTCATGCCCCGCATTATCGACGCCCCGGCGCGGCCCGTGGCCGATCCGTGCCAGTGGCACGATCCGGCCCCGGGGGCGTCCCGGGCGCGCTACGGTGCGCGAGCCGCCGACGACCGGCGGCGGCGAGGGCGGCTCCGCGCCGTACCGGAACGATCCTCGCCACCAGGACACCCCCGTTAACCCACCAGACCCCCGACGGAAGAAGGTGCACGCCGTGGCGAAAGGCCGGAAGAACGGTCTCTACTCAGGGATCTCCGAGGAACTCTCCGCGCTGATGCGGACGGGGTGGGCGGACACCGAGCGGCACGACCTGCGGCTCGACGCGCAGGCTCCGTACGCGGCCCGCCGCCGCGCCCGGCTCTCCGCGCGCTTCCCGGGCGAACGCCTGGTCATTCCCTCCGGCAACCTCAAGGTCCGGTCGAACGACGACACCTACCCGTTCCGTCCCTACTCGGGCTACGTCCACATGACGGGCGACCAGGCCCGGGACGGCGCCCTCGTCCTGGAACCCCGCGCGGACGGCGGCCACGACGCCTACTGCTACCAGTTGCCGCGGGACGGCAGGGACACCGACGAGTTCTGGACCGGCGCCACGGCCGAACTGTGGATGGGCAGGCGCCGCTCCCTCGCCGAGTCGCAGCGGGTGCTGGGACTGCCCTGCCGGGACGTCCGCACCGCGGCCGACGACCTGGCCGGGGCCTCCGGCGTGCCGACCCGGATCGTCCGCGGCGTGGACCCGTCCCTGGAGGCCGCCGTCACCACCGACGAGGAACGCGACGCCGGGCTGGAGGAGGCGCTCGGCGACCTCCGCCTCGTCAAGGACGAGTGGGAGATCGCCGAGCTCCGCAAGGCCGTGGACTCCACGGTGCGCGGCTTCACCGATGCGATCGGCGAGCTCTCCGGGGCCGTCGCGTCGTCGGAGCGGTGGATCGAGGGCACCTTCTTCCGCCGGGCACGCCTCGAAGGCAACTCCGTCGGCTACGGCTCGATCTGCGCCGCCGGCGAACACGCCACGATCATGCACTGGACCGACAACGACGGCCCGGTGCGCCCCGGGGACCTGCTCCTGCTCGACGCCGGCGTGGAGACGCGGACCCTCTACACCGCCGACGTCACGCGCACGCTGCCGATCAGCGGCACGTTCACCCCGCTGCAACGCGAGATCTACGACGCGGTGTACGAGGCCCAGGAGGCCGGGATGGCCGCCGTGAAGCCGGGAGCCGCCTACCGCGACTTCCACGAGGCGGCCCAGCGCCACCTGGCGGCCCGGCTGGTGGAGTGGGGCTTCGTCCCGGGCCCGGCCGAGCGCGCGTACGAACTCGGCCTCCAGCGCCGCTTCACCATGGCCGGCACCGGGCACATGCTCGGACTGGACGTCCATGACTGCGCGCAGGCCCGGAACGAGGAGTACGTGGACGGCGTGCTGGAGCCGGGCATGGTGCTGACCGTCGAGCCCGGGCTGTACTTCCAGCCCGACGACCTCACCGTGCCCGCGGAGTGGCGCGGCATCGGTGTCCGGATCGAGGACGACCTGGTCGTCACGGACGACGGCCACGAGAACCTGTCGGCCGGCCTGCCCCGGTCGGCGGACGCCGTCGAGGAGTGGATGGCCCGGCACGCGGGGTGAGGCCGTCGCGGCCGTGGGGACCCGGCAGGAGGGCGGGTCCCCACGCCGCGGTCGCCGCCGCGCCGGGGGGATCCGGGCGCCGCGGTCACCGGCCCGGCGTCAGGGCAGCAGGGCGTCCAGCAGGGGTGTGCTGAACACCCGGTGCGGGTCGAGGCGGTTGAGCGTCTCGCGCGCGGTGTCCCAGCCGGGCCCGCCGCTGGCCCGGTGGCTGTCCGGGACGGCTCCGGTGAGGATCTCGGGCGCGGCCCACGCGGCGCTGTCGGTGTAGGCCCACCCCTTGGACCATTCCACCCGGACGGTGGCGCGATCGCCGTCGAGGTCCTCGAACAGGAAGCGCTCGACGTCCCGGCAGAAGGCGTGCAGGCCGGGTGTGGACGGGTCGGTCAGGACGTCGAACCACACGGCGGTGTCGAAGTCCGGCCGGTCGGGCCGGGCCCGTACCGCCGACAGCAGCGGCGGCCGGGCGCCGGGAACCATGGGGACGGCGGGGTCGTCGGTGCCGGTGACCCGGATCTCCACCTGCCCGTTGACCGGGTACCGGCCGCGGGCGGCGTACTCGTCCAGCAGGCGCCGGTAGTGGCTGGTGAGCCGGTGCACCACCCACTGCACGTCCTGGCGCCGGGTGAGGACGGCGTACCCGTTGGCGGTCTCGCGCAGCGTGGTGGGCCTGATGTAGAGGAGCAGGTCGCGCGAGGCGCCCCACAGGTCCGAGCGGAGCCCCCCGGCCAGCAGGTGCGTGAGGACGTCCGCGGTCAGCAGGTCGCGGATGACGGTGGGGGAGGTGAGCACGTCGGTGAGGTCACCGGTCAGGCCGATCCTGGCGATGAGGTACTGGAGCCGGCCCAGCAGCGGGGCGCTCGCCCAGGACCCGGCGAAGACCTGGCCGGCGAGCCGGGCGACCGGCTCGGGGACGTTGTCGGAGAAGGGGTAGTTGTAGGGCTCCCGCACCTCCCGGGAGGCCAGGGGCCGGTTCGGGCAGACGCTCCAGGTCTTGAGCCAGGGGCGGTCGGTGAAGGCGAACCAGATCGCCTCCACCCGTCCGGTGGCGTCGAGGAAGCCGGCCAGCGTCCGTGACACCGGAACGCCCGAGTCGGGCGCGGCGAACAGCTCGGTGGCGGGGATGTCCAGGAAGGAGCGGCAGCGCAGGTTCTGGTCCCGCCCCACCCGCAGGACGGCCTCGACGACGAAGGCCCGCCCGAGGTGGGTGAGGAGCGCGGCGCAGTCGGGGTCGGCGCGGTCGACGACCCGCTGCGCGTACGCCCCGGCCGTGTCGTCCCACACGACGGCCGTCAGCTCCGTGACCAGGTTGCTGAGCGTCCCGAACCCCTTCCCGGCGGCGGCCGTCTCGCCCGCCGCGGGGACGGCGGTGCCGTGCGCGCCGACCGCGAGGGCCCCGCCCACGGAGAGGTCCCCCGGCGCGGGGCAGGCCGTCACCCCCAGGTGGTGCGCGCCCAGGAACTCCAGCAGGTCCTCCAGGAGCGCGCCGGCCTGCACCCGCACCGTGGCCGACCCGTCCGGCGCCACCGGCCCCAGCGACATCGCCGTCAGGTGACCGGTCGTGTCGACGAGCAGCACCCGGGCGTCGCCCCGGGTGCCGTCCGCGACGACCAAGGGGGCCCAGCCGTGCCGCTGCCCCACCGGACGCACCGTCCACCCCTGCCGCCACGCCCAGTCGCAGACGTCGGCCACCTCCGCGCCGGTGCGGGGGGAGCAGGTCCACAGGTCGTCCGTGCGGATCTCGCCCGCCCAGTTCTCGAACACCCGCCGGTACACGTCCACGTGCGGCGGGAATCCGTCGGGCTCGCCGCCCTCGACCGCTCCCGCCGGCCCCGGCCGCACCGCCCCCACCACCGACCAGCCCGCCACCGCCGCGCCCACCCCCGCGGCCAGCGCCCCCCTCCTCGACCAGCCCCGCTCGACAGCGTTCCGCGCCCCACCGGACATGACGGTCCCCTCCTCCACGCGCTCATCCGACCCGGCAGTATCGGCAGACCCCGGTGGTGGTGGCAGCACGAACGATCCATGCTCACTCTTTCGAATGGCATGTACGTGGCGGACCTGGTGGGAGCGGCCGGCCGGGCGTGGTGGGACGGGGGAGGCCCCGGCGGGGGCGTGGGGTGAACGGACGCCGCGATGTGATCAGTTCATTGCATTTTCGGTGCGGTGATTGGTCGTTATGTAGGGCCGGAATGACCGGTGGAGGTTGTCCTTCCAGCAAAGTCACATGGCGAACCCGAACTGACTATGCTCCCCGATGTGTTGCGCCGCGCTCACAGCGAGTCATGGACGCTGTGGTGCGCTCGGACGGAGCACGGCTGTGAAGGGTGGCGACCTCGGCGCGACCTCGAAGCGACCCCGCCGGGGCCCGGCCGGACACCCCTGGATGTCCGAGCGACGGTCCGGCTCGTCCCTTCCGGCGCATCGCACCACCTCAGTCCGCTCATTCCAGATCGTTTAGGGACCTCCTGATGGTTCGTGCAGGTGAAGTTTCCAGAGCCCGGCCCACCGCGGTTGCCCGGGCATGGCTCCTCCCTCCCGGAGTTCTGGCCGGAGCCGCGGTGATAGCGCTGCTCCTCTGCCCCGCACGGATACGGACACCGGTCGCCTGGTGCTGCCTCGGCGCCGTCGTGCTGACGGCCGTCACCTCCGCCGTGACCGCGCGCCGGCAGCGAGCGGCGGAGGCCGCCCGGCACGCGCGGGCGAGCGCCTGGGCGGAGGAGTACTACGCGCGGCGCGAGGCGGCGCTGCACGCGCGCCTGGCCGACCAGCGGGCCACCACCGTCTGGCTGTCCGAGGAACTCCTGCCCGCGGCGGTCGCCCGCCTCAAGAGGGGCGACCCCACCTCGGAGATCCTCCAGGCCGTCCGCTTCGGGGAGCACCTCGACGCCGAGTTCACCGAAGCGCTCAAGGGAGCCCTGCGGACGCTCCTGGAAGCGGTGGAGGCCGAGGAGCACACCAGGGACTCCTCCCAGCGGGCCCTCGTGGCGGTCGCGCGCCGGGTCCAGGCGATCGTGCACCAGCTCGCCAAGGACCTCCGCTCCATGCAGATCCTGCACGGCACGGACGTGATCGTCTCCCGCGGTCTCCAGGACATCGACCACCGCAACGCCCTGATCGGCCGCCTCGCGGCGAGCATCGCCGTCCTGGGCGACGCCCGGCCGGGCCGCCAGTGGTCCAAGGCGATCCCGCTCTACGACATCCTGCGGGGAGCCATGTCCCGCATCGTGGACTACCCCCGCGTCAAGCTGCAGTCCGTGGCGGAGGTCGCGGTCACCGGCCCCGGTGCCGAGCCGCTGATCCACCTGCTCGCCGAACTGCTCGACAACGCCACGACGTTCTCCCCGCCGCACACCCCGGTGGAGGTGACCGCCTGCGAGGTGCCCTCCGGCATCGCGATCGAGATCGAGGACCGTGGCGTCGGGCTCACCGAGGAGGTCCGGCAGCACGTCGAACGCGTCATGGCCCGCGCGGTGAACGGGGTCCCCCTGTCCAGCCTGGGCGACGTGACCCAGCTCGGCCTGCCCGTCGTGAGCCGGCTGGCCCAGGAGCACGGCTGCGACGTCGACCTGCGCACCTCCGCCTACGGGGGAGTCCGGGCCGTCGTGCTCGTACCCCGGGACATGATCACCACCTTGCCGCAGCCCGTGGTGAGGGGCCCGGAAGCCATCCGCAGGCGCACGGTCGGCACCATCCTGCCCGGCCCCAAACCGGTGCGGCCCGCCGTCACGGACTCCGGCGAGGTCAGGAAGACCGTCAACGGGCTCCCGCAGCGCCGGCGCGAGTCGCCCGTCCCGACACCGGTCGTCCAGACGACCACCACGCCCCCCGCGGCTCCGGCCACTCCCCGGCGGACTCCCGGCACGTCCCGCCAGCCGGGTCTGATGTGGGAGGCGTTCAACGGCGAGAAGCGATCGGTCGCCGAACCTTCCCCTTCCCCCAGCGAACCGTCAGATGAGGTTGAGTGACATGCAGCCACTGCCCAACATGGACTGGATGCTCAAGGAGCTCGTGGGCGGTGTCCCGTACGTGCGGCACGTCGTCGTCCTGTCGTCGGACGGCCTGTGCATCGGGCAGGCGAACACGGCGTCCGACACCGCCGACGCCATCGCCGCCGCCTGCTCCGGGATCCAGAGCCTGGCCCGGGCCATCTCGCAGATGTTCCCGCACGGGGACGGCTCGACGCGGATGGTCGGCATCGAGGCCGACGGCGGCTACTTCTCCCTGATGGCCGCCGGTCCGGGGGCGTACCTCGCGGTGCTGGCCGACCTGGAGGTGGACGCCGGACTGCTGGGCGACCGCATGCGGACGCTGGTGGTCCGGATCGGCCAGCACATGACCAGCCCGCCTCGACAGGACATCGGGCAGGCGATGTGACATCGGAGAACCAGGACCCCTGGGATGAAGGCACCCCCGTTCCCCTGTACGTCATTACCGAAGGCCGGGACTCCTCGGCCAAGACCTTCAATCTGGTCACCCTCATCGCGGCGAGGTCCGAACCCGAACCCGCGATGCAACCCGAGCAGGCGGCCATCCTCACCATGTGCACCTACCCGCTGTCGGTGGCCGAGGTGTCGGCGTACCTCAGCCTTCCCTTCAGCGTCGTCACCGTACTGCTCTCCAAACTCGTCGAGGACGAGCGGGTCGAGGCCATCGCACCCGTGCCCGTGGCGGCGTACCCCGAACGCGGACTGCTCGAGGCGGTGATCCATGGACTACGCAAGCTCTGACGCGCCCGTCGCCGGCCCGCGCGGCACCGACATGCTCCTGCCCCACGGGGCCAGGGGGGTCAAGGTCGTCATCGTCGGCGGCTTCGGGGTCGGCAAGACGACCATGGTCGGGGCGGTGAGCGAGATCCCGCCCCTGACCACGGAAGAGACCATGACCCAGGCCGGCGTCGGGATCGACCACAACCCCGGCGCCGCGGGCAAGAAGACCACGACCGTCGCGATGGACTTCGGACGGATCAGCATCAACCACGAGCTGATCCTCTACCTGTTCGGGACCCCGGGACAGGAGCGCTTCTGGTTCCTGTGGAACGGGATCTTCGAAGGCGCGCTCGGCGCCGTCGTCCTCGTCGACACCCGCCGTATCGAAGTCTGCTTCGAGGTCATCACCCGTCTCGAGGACCGCCGCGTCCCGTTCGTCGTCGCCGTCAACACCTTCCCCGACGCTCCCCAGTACCCCGTACCCGATCTGCGCACAGCCCTGGCCCTCAGCGATTCCGTGCCCCTCGTCACCTGTGACGCCCGGGACCGGGAGTCCTGCCGGGACGCCCTGCTCTCGCTGATGGTCTACCTGTGCTCCCTCGCCGCCGCCCAGGAGAACGCATGACCGTCCCACCCACCGAACACGACACCGCGTGGCCCGGCGAGGCACCGCCCCCGGGCTGCCCGGCCCACTCCGCCACGGGCAAGGGCGGCGCCACCCGCCTCTACGGCCCCGTCGCCGAGACCGATCCCATGGGCCTGTACGAGGAGTTGCGGGCCACCCACGGCCCGGTGGCGCCCGTCCTGCTCGACGGTGACGTCCGCGCCTGGCTCGTCCTCGGGTACAACGAGAACCGCGACGTGGCCAGCCGACCGACCCAGTTCTCCCGCGACCCGCGCGTCTGGCACGGCTGGCGGAGCGGGGAGATCGACCCGGCCACCTCCCCGCTCGTACCGATGATCGGCTGGCGTCCCGACTGCGTCTGCGCGGACGGCGAGGAACACCAGCGGCTGCGCGGGGCGGTCACGGCCGGCCTGAACAAGCTGGACCATCGCGGCATCCGCCGGCACATCACCCGCTTCGCCCACCAGCTGATCGACACGTTCTGCGAGAGCGGCGAGGCGGAACTGGTGGACCGGTTCGCCGAGCATCTGCCCATGCTCACCCTCACCCACCTGCTCGGCATGTCCGACGAGTCCGGCCCCACGCTCGTGCACGCCGCCCGTGACCTCTTCAAGGCCACCGAGACGTCGCTCGCCAGCAACGCGTACGTGCTGGAGAGCCTCGAACGGCTCGTCGTCATCAAGCGCGCCCGCCCCGGCCAGGACATCGCCTCGGCGCTGATGGCCCACCCCGCCGGCCTCACGGACGAGGAGGTCCAGCACCACCTCCGGCTCATCCTGCTCGCCGGCTACGAGACGACCGCCAACCTCATGTCCAACGTGCTCCGCATGGTCGTCACCGACCCGGGGTTCCGCGGCTCGCTGGCCGGCGGACAGATGACCCTGCCCGAAGCCGTCGAGCAGGTCCTGTGGGACGAGCCGCCCCTGATGGTGTGCCCGGGCCGCTGGGCCAACGGCGACACCACCCTCGGCGGACAGCAGATCAAGGCCGGCGACATGCTCCTGCTCGGCCTGGCCGCCGGGAACGTCGACAAAGCGATCCGCCCCGACCCCTCGGCCCCCGTGCACCACAACCGCGCACATCTGTCCTTCAGTGCCGGCAACCACGAGTGCCCCGGCCAGGACATCGGCCGCATGATCGCGGACACCGGCATCGACATCCTGCTCACCCGGCTCCCCGACATCACGCTGGCCGTCCCGGAGGAGAGCCTCACCTGGCGCTCCACCACCTGGGCCCGGCACCTGACGGCCCTGCCCGTGACCTTCGCCCCCCGCGCCCCCCGGGCCCACGAAGACACGGCCCCGCTGCCGGCCCCGCCTCCCCGCAGCGACACGATGCCCCTGGCACCGCCGCGACCCGCGACGGCCCCCGGGCCGGCGGACCGGTCCGACCCCCGAGCCTCGTGGTGGACGCGGGTCCGCCGCCTGCTGCGACGGCGGTAGTCGGGCCCGCGCGGCCGGGCCCGGCGAACGCGCCGGGCCCGGCCGCACGGGTCCGCGGCGCTACTCCTCGAACGGGGCGCCCGCGGCGTAGCGGGGCGCCCCGGTGTACCAGGCGTGGAGGCCGGAGAGGAAACCGCAGGCGCCCCGCAGCCAGGCCGCCAGCTCGGCCCGCTCGTCGTGGCCGAGCCCGGACCGCCGGACCAGCAGCGGCAGTTCGTTGTCGCGGAGGTGCTCGAAGTCCCGCAGCCGGGCGTTGACCAGGTTCAGGGCCGCCGGTACGGCGTCGTCCAGGGAGATGCCCAGGGACGAGCCCACGACCAGCACGAGGTTGTTGACGTCGTACTCCTCGTGCACCTCCCGCTCGTAGGAGGCGATGTCGTTCGCCAGCCCCATGAAGTCCATGAAGGCGTCCAGCAGGGCCCGGACCGTCCGGCTGTTACGGATCCGTTCGGGTATTCGCGCGCCGGTGGCCAGCTCGACGGAGTAGGGGGCGGTGTGGGCGGCGAAGCTGTCCCGCCGGAACGGGGCGTAGTCGATCAGGTGGGGGATGCGGCCGCTGCGGCTGTTGGCCAGTTCCTCGACACCCGCGTCGATGTATCTCGCCAGCGCCCGGTTGAACTCCTTGCGCCAGTGCGCCAGTCTCGGCGGGAAGAGGCGCTGCTGGAGATCGGCGATGCCCCTCTCGACGGCGTTCGTCGGCTCCGGCAGCCGGGCGTCCGGCTCCGGTCTCAGGAAGGCGTGCAGGCGGACGGTGAAGGCCCGCGCGCCGGCCAGGTCGCCGGTCCGCTTGAAGGCGTGGGCGAAGTAGTCGTCCCAGGCCAGCGCCCAGACGTTGAACCGGTGGTTGAGCCGGAGGTCGGCGAGGGAGGCGTCGGGCAGCGTCCAGGCGGTCAACTGGTCGACGGTCATGGCGTGGAACGCGGACCGGGTCCATATCGCGCGCCGCGCCGAACCCTCTCCCCGGCCCTCCAGCATCCCCATGGCCCGCGCCCAGGACTCGCTCTCCTCGTGCAGCGCCGGCAGGCAGGGGTTCACCCGCAGCGGATAGGGCATCCAGAGCTGGGGGAGTTCGACGGTACGCACTGTCATGGGGACCGGCCTCCTTCTCCTCCGCCCGCACCGGTGTGCGGACCAGCGTGCGAGCGGTCTGCCTGAGCGCGCATGCGGGCGGCCCGCCGGAGGGAGGCGGTACGCTGCGCCGCACCTGCTCCCGGGCGTGATGACGGCCGCCCATGACCGTGGAGCCGGACGGTGCCCGCCCCGCGGCTCTCCAAACCTGCCCACCATCAATGTCCGGCAACCCCCGGATCGCTCCGGGCCGGTCCATGGACATTCCGCCACATGGCACGTGCCCGCGTCATGGCCCTCCCGACCGGGCGCCGTCAGCGGCGCGTCAGTCCGGCGTCAGTCGCCCCCACGAGAATCCGGAACGTCCCGGCACACGCATGCGTCCGGAGACGGCACGACCCACGCGGTACGTCGCGGAAACCGGCCGGCGGCCGGACATCCCGACCTGGACGAGAGGGAACGACCCGTGCCCCAGCAGGCCCTCCCGCATGGCGCGGCCCCCCTCGCCATTCGCAGCGCCGCCTGGTACCTGCCCGACCCCACCGTGCCGGTCGGCGAGGTGCCGACGCTCGACGAGGCCGAGCGCGCCACCCGCGACGGCCTGGGCATCGACACGGTCCGGGCGGACGACCGGCTGGACTCCGTCGCCCTGGCGGAACGCGCCGCGCGCCGGGCGCTCGAACAGGCGGGGCTCGACGCCCGGGACCTGGAAGCCCTGGTGATGGTGGAGTCGCGGGTCCAGGAGACGCTCCTCAGTTCCGAGGTGACGCGGCTCCAGCACCGGCTCGGCGCCGCCGACGCCACCACCTTCTCGGTGGGCGGCCTCGGTTGCGTCTCGATCACCCCGGCCCTGCTGACGGCCCGCGGACTGCTGGCCGCGGACCCCGCCCTGGACCACGTCCTGGTCGTGCACGGCAGCAAGCCGGCCACCACCCACCGCTACCGCCACCCCGTCACCGTCAACGGCGACGGCGGACAGGCACTGCTGCTCTCCCGCAACGGGCGGACACGGGTGCTCGACATCGCGCAGCGGACCAACGGGCGCTACTGGGACCTCTTCCACGTCGACTACCGCGACCGCCCCACCGCCCAGTGGCGCGAACAGTGCACGGAGCCCACCACCTACTCCTTCCACCTGGCCATGGAGACCCGTGGCCGGCTCTCCGCGATGCTGGACGACCTGCTGCGGCGCAACGGCATCGGCCGGCAGGACATCGCCGGCTTCGTCAGCCAGAACCTGTCCGCCGCCGGCTTCGGCTTCCTCGAGGACTCCCTGGACATCGAACTGCTGCCGGCGTGCCGGGAGAACCTCCGGCGGTACGGACACCTCGGCCCCAACGACGTCTTTCTCAATCTCCGCACGGCACTCGACCGCAAGGAGCTGGCCTCCGGCGACCTCGCGGTCCTGATCAACGTGAGCCCGGTCGCCGCCTGGAGCCTGCTGCTGGTCGCGACCGGTCCACGGGAGGGCACGGCATGAACGACATCACCGAGCAGATCACCGGCTTCCTGAGCGCGGCCCTTCGCCGGCCGGTCGGACCGGACGACGACTACTTCGCGCAGGGCCTCGTCGACTCCCTGTTCGCACTGGAGCTGGTGACCTTCGTCGAGAGCCACTTCGCCCTGGACGTCCAGGTCGAGGACCTGGATCTGGACAGCTTCAGGACCGCCAACCGCATCGCGGAGTTCGTCCGGCACAAGGCCGGGATCACCGAGCCGGGAGAGGCCCATGCCGAAGGTCTCTGACGGCCGCCCCGGCACGACGACGGAGCCGCCGCCCGCGAAGACCATGGACCTCTACGAGGCCGCCGCCGGTTTCGCCGCCGACGCGCACGAGTCGGCCTCCCGCTGGGACCAGGACGGCGGGCTGCCCGATGCGGTGCGCCAGGAGTTCGCCGCGTCCGGGCTGCTCGCCGCCGACCTGCCCGAGCGGTACGGGGGCGCCGGCCTCGATCCGCTCGCCCTCGGGGAGATCACCGCACGGATCGGCGGTGAGTGCGGCGCGCTGCGCGGACTGCTGACCGTGCAGGGCATGGTGGCCGCGGCGCTGCTGCGCTGGGGCACCGAGGAGCAGCGGGCCGACTGGCTGCCCCGACTGGCCGGCGGCACGCTGACGGCCGGCTTCGCGGCGACCGAGCGGGGCGCCGGCAGCGCGCTGGGCTCGGTGGAGACCCGCATCGAGGCGTCGGGCGACCGGGACGTGGTCGTGACCGGCCGCAAGAGGTGGGTCACCTTCGGCGCGGTCGCCGACGTGTTCCTGGTCCTCGGCACGTACGGCGGGAAGCCCGCCGCGGTGCTCGTCGACGCGGACCGCGCCGGCGTCGAGCGGGAGCCGGTGCACGGCCAGCTCGGCCTGCGGGCCGCCCGCATCGCCCATCTGTCCTTCGACGGTGTGCGGGTGCCCCGGCGCCACCTCGTCGCCCCTCCCGGCCTGGGGCTCTCCCACGTGGTCGGCACCGCGCTCGACCACGGCCGGTTCACGGTCGCCTGGGGATGCGTGGGCATGGCGGAGGCGTGCGTCGAGGACGCCGCCACCCACGCCGCGGTCCGCCGGCAGGGTGACGTCCCCCTCGGGGACCACCAATTGGTCCGGTCACTGCTGGCCAGGGCGGCGGTGGACGCCGCCGGGGCCCGGGAACTCGCCCGCCGGGCCGCGGAGGCGCGGGCCCCGGGACCGGGCCACGGGGTGCCGGAGACGCTCATGGCCAAGTACGCGGCGGCCTCCGCGGCGGCGGCGGGCAGCCGCGACGCCGTACAGGTGCTCGGCTCGGCCGGCTGCGCGCCCGACAGCAGGGCGGGCCGGCACTTCCGGGACGCCAAGGTCATGGAGATCATCGAAGGAGCACAGCAAGTGTCCGAACTGCACATAGCGGAGCGGCTGTTACGGCGCTTCGGTGCCGCCCCGCACGGCACGGACCGCCCCGCCGGGCCCCGGCTCCCCGGGGAGTCGTGGTGACGGCGGCAGCGGGCGCGCCCACCGTCAAGTGCCTGGTGTGGGACCTGGACGACACCCTGTGGGACGGGGTGGTGCTGGAGGGCGACGACCCCGTCCCCTTCCCGCCGGCGCTGGAGACCCTGGCCGAGCTGGACCGGCGCGGCATCCTGCACGCCGCCGCCGGCCGCGGTGAACGCTCCGTCACCGAACGCCACCTGGCGGAGCGCCGGCTGGCCGACTGGTTCTGCGCGGTGGAGGTGGGCTGGGGCGCCAAGTCCGCCGCGGTGCGCCGGATCGCCCAGGCCCTCAACATCGGTCTGGACACCATCGCGTTCGTCGACAACGACCCGGTGGAGCGGGCGGAGGTCGCCGGTGAACTCCCCATGGTCCGCTGCTACCCGGCGGCCGAGGTCGCCCGGCTGCCCGAACACCGGGAGTTCCGGCCCGAGCACATCACCGCGGAGGCCACCGGACGGCGCCGGCTCTACCAGGCCGAGTGGCAGCGCCGGCAGGCCGAGGAGGAGTCCACCGAAGGACGCCAGGCGTTCCTCGCCTCGCTCGGCCTGGTGATGGAGCTGCGCCCGGCCACCGAGGACGACCTGTCCCGCGCCAGCGAACTGACCGTCCGCACACACCAGCTCAACAGCACGGGACTGACGTACGACATCGACGAACTGCGCCGGCTGAGCACCTCACCGGACCACCAGGTGCTGCTGGCCACCCTCCGCGACCGCTTCGGCGACTACGGGATCATCGGCCTCGCCGTCACCGCGCTCGTGGGCGGCGACGCGGTCCTGCGGCTGCTGCTGATGTCCTGCCGGGTCGCCTCGCGCGGCGCGGGGAGCGTGCTGCTGCACCATCTCGTCCGGCAGGCCCTGGCGGCCGGCCGGCGCCCCGTCGCGCACTTCGTCCCGACCGAGACCAACCGCAACATGCTGGTCACGATGCGTTTCGCCGGCTACGAGGCGACGGACACCGACGAGGACCGGCTCGTGCTCACCGTGGACCCGGAGCGGCCGCTGCCCAAGGCCCCCGGCCACATGCGCGTGATCACCGGCACGGCACCGACGGCACAGGAAGCGAGTCCGCGATGACCCTGCACCCCGGTGACACCGGCCGGCCCGTCCCCCCGGACGCCCCGGCGGAGGCCCGGTCCGTGTGGGCCGCCTTCCGGAGCCAGGTGGCCGACACCCCCGGGGCGACCGCGCTCGTCATCGGCGGGACCTCGCTGACGTACCGCGAACTCGACCACGCCTCGGCCGGCCTCGCACGGCTGCTGTGGCGGCACGGGCTGCGGCCGGGGCGGGTCGTCTGCGTCCGCACGCGCCAGAGCGCCCTGTCCGTGGTCGCCATGCTCGCCGCCCTGCGCACCGGGGCCACCTGGGCGGTCCTGGAACCCGACCTGCCGATCGGCAGGTTCGAGGCGCTGTGCCGGGACGCCGACTGCGCGGTGGTGCTGAGCGAGGACGGCGACGCCGTACCGGCCTCCGTCCTCGCCGCGCTGCCCGACCCGCCGGCGGTACTCGACGCGGCGGACCTCGAACCGGCACGGCTCGTCGAGGCCGGCCGGCTGCTGCCACCCGACCCGTACCCCCCGGCTGCCGGGCAGAGCCCCGCCTACATCGCCTACACCTCCGGATCCACCGGGGTCCCCAAGGGCGTACTGGTCGGCCGGGACCAGTTCGCGGTGTCCATCGGCTGCCGGGGGGCGGTGTACGGCACCGAACCCTCCGTCCTCCTGATCGCGCTGCGGCTGTCCTTCGACGGGATCCTCGGCGGCATGTTCTGGTCGCTCACCAGTGGTCACACGCTGGTGCTCCCCGACCCCGGACAGCTCGTCCACGTGGCGGAGTTCACCCGGCTGGCCAGGGACCACGGCGTCACCCACCTGTTCAACATCCCCTCCTACTACCGGGCGGTCCTCCAGGACCCCGATGGCCTGCCCGACACCCTGCGGATGGTCGTCATGGGGGGTGAGGAATGCACACCCGAGCTGGTGGGCGCGCACCACGCGCGACTGCCCGGGATCCGGCTCGTCAACGAGTACGGGCCCACCGAGACGACCATCGCCTGCACGGTGGAGACCGATCCCGACCCGACCCGGGACCGTGTCCCCATCGGGCGGCCCTGGCCGGGGGCGCGGACGCGGGTGCTGGACGAGCGGCTGCGCGAACTCCCGGCGGGGGAGCGGGGCGAACTCTACGTCGGCGGCGCCCTCGTGGCCCTCGGCTACGCGAACCGGCCGGCCCTCACGGCCGAGCGGTTCGTCGCCGACCCGTACGGGCGGCCGGGCGGCCGCCTCTACCGCACCGGGGACGTCGCCAGCGTCGACGAGCGGGGCGCCCTGCACTACCACGGCAGGACGGACGACCAGGTCAAGATCCGCGGCGCCCGGATCGAACTCGGCGAGATCGCGAGCGTGCTGGAACGTCATGCGGACGTGGAGCAGGCCGTGGTGCTGTGCGAACGCGCCGGGCAGGACGAACCACAGGTGATCGCTTTCGTCCTGCCGGCACCCGGCGGCGGACCGCCGGACGCCGCGGAGCTGCGGGCCCACTGCCGGACCCGGCTGGTCGAGCAGGCCGTACCGACCCTGTTCGTACCGGTCGACCACATGCCCCTCGACCGCAGCACCAAGGCGGACCGGGCCGCGCTCCGCGCGCTCGTCCCGACGGGCCCGCGGGCTGCCGCGGGCACCCCGGGCGGGGACTGGAGCGGGCACCGGAGCGCCGTCGGCCGGATCTGGGCGGAGGTCCTCGGGCACGCGCGCTCGGGCCCGGACGACAACTTCTTCGCCGTCGGCGGCAGTTCGATCAAGGTCGTCGACCTGCACGACCGGCTGGACGGCCGGTGGCCCGGGACGCTGCGGGTGGGCGAGCTGTTCGACCACGTGACGATCGCCGACCAGGCGCGGCGCATCGCCGAACGCCTGGGCGAGCACCCGCCCGGCGAGGACCACGCCCCACCGGCCGCATACGAGCTCTGACACACGTGAACGGAGAGGCGACATGAGCGGTACGGGCGTGACGCACGGCCGGCCGGCCGTCGCGGTGATCGGCATCGCCACGCGGTTCCCGCAGGCGGATTCCCTCGCCGCGTTCCGGGCGAACCTGCGGGCGGGCCGGGACTCGGTGCGTCCGATCCCCCCGGAACGGATCCGCACCACCGGGCTCGACCCCCGGCAGGACTATCCCGAACAGGGCTACCTGGAGCGCATCGACCTGTTCGACCACGAGCGCTTCGGGATGTCCCGGCGCGAGGCGGAGGTGACCGACCCGCAGCACCGGCTGGCACTCCAGCTCACCCACGAGGCACTGGAGAACGCCGGATACGCCCCGTCCGGGCTCCGGGACAGCCGGACGGCGGTGGTCTTCAGCTCACCGAACAACGGTTACGCGCCCCTGGTGCGCGAGCAGGGCACCCTCGGCATGAACGGCAACATCCCCTGCGCCCTGCCCGCCAGGATCTCCCACCTCTTCGGATTCACCGGCCCGTGCTACGGCGTGGACACCGGCTGCAACGGCTCACTCGTCGCCGTCCACCAGGCGTGCCGTGAACTCGGCGACGGGGACGCGGACCACGCCGTCGTGGGCGGGGTGAGCCTGCGCCACGTCGTCCCGCCGGCGGCCGCGGTGGCCGACTTCCCCGGCATCGCCTCGCCCACCGCCCGGTCCCGCGCGTTCGACCGTGCCGCGGACGGCGCGGGCTGGGGCGAGGGCGGCGCGGTGATGGTCCTCACCACACTGGAACGGGCGCTGGCGGAGGACGCGTTCATCCACGCCGTGATCCGCGGCAGCGCCGTGGTGCACAACGGCCGGCACTCCGCCACCATCAGCACACCGAGCGCCCGCTCCCAGGCCGAGGTCATCACCAGGGCGTGGCGCAACGCCTCACTGGACCCGGCGACCGCCGGATACATCGAGACGCACGGCTCGGGCACCCGGCTCGGCGACGCGGTCGAGGCCGAGGGCCTGGCCCTGGCCCGTCCCGACGGCGACCGTACGGTCAAGGTGGGCTCGGTCAAGACCAACATCGGGCACCTGGACCACGCCGCGGGCATCGCCGGACTGGTCAAGGCGGTCCTCAGCGTGCACCACGGCGAGCTGTACCCCTCGCTCCACTTCGAGGAGCCCGCCGACGAGGTCGACCTCGACGGTGCGCGCCTGGAGGTCGTCACCTCGCTCGAGCCGTGGGACGACGAGACGCGCCGGGCGGGCGTGAGCTCGTTCAGCCTCGGCGGCGTCAACGCGCACTGCGTGGTGGAACAGCCCCCGGCGACCGCGCCGGTGCCCCCGGCACGCCCCGCCGACGACGCCCCGCGGCTGGTGGCGGTGTCCGCGCGCAGCCGGGCGGACCTGCTCGCCCAGTGCGAGCGGCTGTCGCTGGCCCTGCGTCACGGCCCCCACCCACTGGCCGACGTCGCCCGTACCCTCAACGAGGGCAGGGACCACGATCCCCACCGTGCGGCCGTGGTCGCCCGGACCACCTCCGAACTGGCGGCGCGCCTGGCCGCCGAGGTCACCTGGCGCCGGCTCGAGGAGCCCGGGGCCGCCCCGGCGGCCCCGGCCGCGGCCCCGCCCCGGGTGGTCTTCCTGCTCTCCGGGGACGCCCCCGCCCCCGAGCCGTCCGACCGGCCGCCCCACCCGTTGCCGGACGAGCTGCCCGTACCGGCCGACCGCGCCGCCATGGTCGGCGGGCAGCTCGCGACGTACCAGTGGCTGGTCCGGGCCGGCGTCTCACCGGACGGGCTGATGAGTTCGGGGATCTCCCGCTACACCGCTCGGTACCTGCGGGGGGACCTCGGCGCCGACGACACCGCCGCGCTGCGGCGGGCACACAGCGGGCGGGACACGGCGGTGGCGGGCGACCCGCTGCGCGTGGACCGGCTCCACGCGGCGGCGGACGAGCAGCTCTCCGACGGCCCCGTGGTGTTCGTGGAGCTGGCGGCACGTGGCGAGATCGGCGACCGGCTGGCGGCCCACCTCCACGACCGCGCGGACGCCCGGGTGCTCCGTCTGCGGCCGGGTGCCGACGCCGGGGACGTCGCCCTCCTGGAGCTGCTGGGCCGGCTGTACGAGGAGGGTGTCGCCCTGGACTGGGCGGCGCTGCGGGCCGACCCGTCGGCGGGCCGGGTCCCGCTGCCGGGACACCCGTCCACCGGCGTCCGGTGCTGGGCCGGGCCAGAGGCGCCGCCCTCCGGCGACGTCCTCGACCGGGCCACCGCCCCGGCACCCGTTCCGGCCGCGCCCGCCCCCGTGCCGCCCGCGTCCTCCCGGCCCGCAGCCGAGCCCGTCCCCGTGACCGCAGCCGCGTCCGGAGCGGCGGCCGAAGCCGCGGCCGTCCGCGCGACCGTGTCCGCGTCCGGCCCCGAGGCCGCGACCGGGGCCGCGCCCGCCGCCGGGGAACCGGTCCGCGCGTCCGGCGAGCGGGGGACCGACGATTCCGGGTCCGTACTGGACTGGCTGCGGGACACCCTCGTCGACCTGCTGCACGCGGACGACGTCCCGGCCGACGCGGACTACTTCTCCATCGGCGGCAACTCCGTCATCGCCCTCCAGCTCGTGGAGCGGGTACGCGTACGGCACGGGGTCCGGCTCAAGCTGGCGGACGTGTACGACCACCCCGTCGTCAGCGCGCTCGCGCGGGCCATCCACGACCGGGCGCCGCACGCGCCCGCGCCGGAACCCACGCCCGAGGCGCCGAGTGGCACCGGCGCGCCGACGGCCACGGCCGTCCCCGAGGCGCCCGAGCTGCCCGAGGTGCCCGGTACCGAGCTGCCGCCGGTCACCCCGGGCGGCGAGCCGGTGCTGTCGTACGGGCAGGAACGCATATGGCTCCACCACCAGGTCGACCCGGCGACCACGCTCTACAACCTCCCCGGCGCCTCCCGGTACCGCGGCCCCCTGGACGCCGAGGCCTTCCGGCTCGCCTGGGAGGACCTGGCGCGGCACCACGAGGTGCTGCGGTCGAACTTCGTCGAGGCCGACGGCAGGCCCGAGCTGGTGATCCGGCCCGCCCTGGGCGACTTCTTCACGTACCTGGACGTCTCGGGCGAGGACGCCCCCGAGACCGCGGCGGCCGCGGTCGTCACCGCCACCGCCCGCCGGGTCTTCGACATCGCCGGCGAACCGCTCGTACGCGTGACCGTCGTGCGGCTCGCCGACGACGACCACATCGTCTGCTGGTGCATGCACCACGCGGTGAACGACGGCTGGGCCCCGCAGATCCAGCTCCGCGACCTGCTGGAGTTCTACACGGCCCGCCTGGAGGGCCGTGCCCCCGCCGTCGAGCCGCTGCCGGTGCAGTACGCGGACTACGCCCGCTGGCAGCGCGAGCTGGTGGCCGACGGCCGCCTCGACGGGGAACTGGACTACTGGCGTGAACGGCTGAGCGACCCGCCCGCGCTGGAGCTGCCCACCGACCGGCCGCGCCCCGGCCGGATGGACTTCGCGGGCGCGACCCACGGGTTCACCATCCCGGGCCCGCTGGTGCGGCGGCTGCGCGAGGTGGGCGCCCGGGAGACGGCCACGCTGTTCATGGTGCTGCTCACCGCGCTCAACGTGCTGCTCGCGCGCTGGTCGGGGCAGCGGGACGTCGTCGTCGGCACCTCCACCATCGGCCGCAGCCGGCCGGAGCTGTGGGAGCTGCTCGGCTTCTTCAACAACACCATCGCGCTGCGCTCGGACCTGTCGGGAGACCCGACCTTCCGCGAGCTGCTGCGCCGGGTGCGCGGCGTGGTGCTCGGGGCCCTCGACCACCAGGAGGTCCCGTTCGACAAGGTGGTGCGCGAGGTCGCGGCCGGCCGTGATCCCAGCCGCAACCCGCTCTTCGACGTGATGTACGTGCACCAGACGCTGCCGCCGGCCGCCGCCTTCGGCGAGGTCGCCGTCGGGCCCGCGCACGACCCGGAGGTCATCGAGCACTTCCCCGGACTGCCGCCCGGCACCGCCAAGTTCGACCTCTCGATGGTCGTCGGCGAGCTGGCGGACCAGGACGAGATCGTGGTCATGATGGAGTACGCGACGCGGCTCTTCGACGCCGGGACGATCTCCGCCATGTCCGAGGCGTTCCTGGAGCTGCTGCACGCCGTCGCGGACGACCAGGACACGCCCTACGACGACCTGCCCGGTGGCCCTCCTCCGGTGACCGGACCGGTCGCGGACCGGCCGGACCCGCCGGCCGCCCCGGTGGTCCCGCCCGCCACCCTCGTCGTCAACTGCCTAAAGCTGCGCGGGGAGGTGCGGATCCCCGCGCTGCGCACGGCGCTGGAGGAACTGGCCCGGCGGCACGCGGTGGCGGGTGCCCGGCCGGCCGGCGCCGCGGGGCACGGTCCGTCCGCCGGCGGTGGCCTCCTCACCACGGCGGACGTCTCGGGCGAGAGCGAACCGCTCGTCACGGCCGGGGAGATCGCGCAGGTCGAGGCCGCGCTCGTCCTCGATCCGGCATCGGGGCGCCGGCTGCACGCGCTCCTGGCGAAAACGGCGCCGGACCGGCACGTCCTGCTGGTCACCACCGACCAGGAGGCGGACGACGGTGGCCGGCCGGAGGTGTTCTTCCAGGACCTGCTGGCCCTGTACGGCGCCCACCGGGACGGGCGCCGGGCCGGGCCGCCCGTGCTCTCCCCGCTGCCCGGCGAGGCCCCCGAGCCCTCGACCGGCCCGGGGAGGGAGGAGCACCTCGCCTACTGGAGCCGGACACTGGCGGATCTGCCCGACGGCGCGGTGCCGCTCGACCGGGCCCGCCCCGCCCACGGCACCCGCGCCACCGCCACCGTCGGGTCCCGGGTCCCCGACGACCTGGCCCGCGCGGTGGTGCGTTCCGGGACCGGGGAGAGCGTGCTGGCGGCACTCGCCGCCCTGCTCGCCCGGCACACGGAGACGGACGACGTGCTGATCGGCCTGACCGGCACGGCGCTTCCCCTCCCGGTGGCCCCTAGGCGTGCGGGTTCCTCCGCGCGGAGCCTGCCGCTGCGCCTGGACCTGGCCGGCGACCCCTCCTTCGAGGAGCTCACCGAACGGGTGCGGGCTGCCGTCACCGGCGCGGAACAGCACCGGGACCTGCCGTTCGCCGACATCGTGAGCGCGGCCGGACTGCCCGGCGAGCCCGGCAGAGCCCCGCTGTTCGACGTGGCGTACTCCTGCCACACGTTGCCGGCGGCACTCGGCTCGACGGCCGGACTGGAGGCGGCCCCCGTGCGGTGGCCCGGCACGGACGCGGGACGGCTCACCCTGCCGCCCGGCCGCAGCGAGCCGGACCTCTCCTGGTCCGTCGTGGCGGGGCCGGGGCGGGACGAGCTGTCCCTCTCACTGGACTACCGCACCGAACTCTTCGACCGGTCGAGTGCCCGGGCCCTCGTCGACGGACTGCTCGCGATGCTGCGCGCGGCCGTCGGCACCCCCGGTGCGCCACTGTCCCGCCTGTGGCCGCTTCCCACGACGACCAGCGCGAGCACCCCCGCGGAGCCGGCCATGGCACGGCCCGCGCACACCGAATGACGCGGCCCGGCCGACGAAGGAGACCTGCAACAGTGGGCGAACACACAGACGTAGGACAGGCCGAGCGGGCCGTACAAACCGGGCGAACCGTAGGGACCGAGCAGGCCGTACGGACCGACCCGGCCGGGCAGGCCGTAGGGACCGACCCGGCCATGGGCACCGACCGGGCCGAATGGACCGTTCCGGCCGGGGCGCCGGTGGGCGTCGTCGGCGCGGGCACCATGGGGGTCGGCGTGGTGCAGTGCTTCGCCGAAGCCGGCCACCCGGTGGTCGTCGTCGACAACGACCCGGCGGCGCTGGCCGCGGGCCCGGCCCGGCTCCGCGCCGGGATCAGGACGGCCGCGCTGCTGCGCCGGGGGTCCCGGCCGGCCGGGGCGGCCGCGCCCGCGTCCCGCACCGAGTCCCTCGTCACCTGGTCCGCCGAACTCACCGACATGGCGGCCGCCCTCCTGGTGGTGGAGTGCGCCCGGGAGGACGAGGAGGTCAAGGAGGGGATCCTCCGCGAACTGGACGGGATCTGCGGGGCCGAGGCGATCTTCGCGTCCAACACCTCCTGCATCCCGGTCGCTCGCCTCGGGTCCTTCACCACCCGGCCCGACCGGGTCATCGGCACCCACTTCATGAACCCCGCACCGCTCAAGGACGCGGTGGAGGTGATCCGCGCCCCGCGGACCAGCGCCACGACCGTGGAGCGGACCAAGGGCTTCCTCGCCCGCGTCGGGAAGCACGCCCTCGTGGTGCGTGACGCCCCCGGCTTCGTCACGAACCGGGTGCTGATGCTGACGCTCAACGAGGCGGCCCGCGTGCTGGACGAGGGAACCGCCGACGCCGAAACCGTGGACCGCGTCTTCCAGGACTGCTTCGGCCACCCCATGGGGCCGTTGCGCACGGCCGACCTCATCGGCCTCGACACCATCGCCGACTCGCTGGAGGTGCTGCGCCGGCACACCGGCGAGGACCGCTTCCGGCCCTGCTCCCTGCTGGCCCGCCTCGTCGCCGAGGGCAACGTGGGACGCAAGTCGGGCAGGGGCTTCTACTCGTACGCGCCGTCGCACCCCGTCACGGCGGGAGGCACCCACCATGGCTGACCGCCCGGACGCGCCCACGAACGTGCCCGCCGCCGGACGGGACGCCCGGAGTGCCGTGGTCCCGCACTCCGGTACGGATCCCGCCGCCCCCGGCGGTCACGTCGCCCAGCTCGTGGAGATCCACGGCGACCTGGACCTCACCACGCTGGGCACGGCGGTCGCCCAGGTCGTGGCCGAGACGACCGCACCGCGGGTACACCCCGCCGGCCGGGGACCGGACGGGCCGCCCGCCCCGGAGCCCCCGGCCGGCATGCCGCTGCCCGTGGTGGACCTGAGCACGGAGGCGGACCCGCGCGGTGCCGCCGACGCGTGGACCCGCGCGGCGACCGAGCGGGCGGCGGACCCGGCACCGGGCGGCGAGGACACGGCCCGGCCCTGGTCCGCCCAGGCGTTGCTGCGGCTCGGCCCGGACCGCCACCACTGGTTCCACCAGCACCCCCGGGCCGCCGTCGACCGCTTCGGCTGCGCGCTGATCACCCGCCGGGTCTCCGAGGTGTACACGGCGCTCGCCGGGGGCCGCCCGGCCACCGACGGCGCCCTCGTCACCCGGGTCCGGCCGGCCCCGGTGGCTGCCGTACCCGCCGTACCCGCCGGGCAGGAGGCCGACCGCTCCCACCGGCCCCGGCGGTACGACGACCTCCCCGACCCCGTGACCTGCGCGTCCGCTCCCGTCCCGGACGCCGGGCGATCGCGCGCCCCTGTCGACTCCCGCCCGGTGACGCTCGGCACCACCGACACCGCGCGCGTACGTGCCGTCGCCCGCCACGGCGGTGTGCCGGTACGGGCGGTGCTCCGCGCCGCCGTGGCCGCCTACGCCCACCGGCTGAGCGGCACCACGGACGTCGTGCTCGGCATACCGGTGGACGGCCGGCCGACCCGGGCGAGCCGGCGTGTCCCGGACGCGAGCGAACACATCGTGCCGCTCACGCAGGCGGTGCGGTCCACCACCACCTTCGCCGAACTCGTCCAGGACGTGGCCCGCGGTGCGCGCGAGGCCGCCAGGAACCGGCGACCGGGCCACCAGGCGTCGTCCCACGAGACCGGAGCGCCGGACGAACGGACCCGGCCGTTCGGGACGATCGCCGACGTCCGCACCCCCGGCACCTCCGTGCGGTTCGGCGACCTGTCCGTGGTGGTCCACGACCTGGTGCCCGAGCCCGTCCACGACATCCGCGTCGTCATCGACGACGACCCCGCGGACCAGCGGCCGCGGGTCCACCTCAGCGGTGCGGCGGACCGCTGTACCGTCGCCGAACTCGACGCTCACGCACGTCGCTTCACGCGTCTGTTGTCCCTCGCCGTGGCGTTCCCCGAGCAGCCGCTCGGCACCCTGGACCTGCCAGTGGCGGACGCGGGAACGGCCGCTCCCTCCCGCACGGGCGGTGCGAGCTCCGGAACATCCCGCCGTACCCTCACCGGCCTGCTGGAGAGCGCCGCCCGGCACAATTCCGACGCGGTCGCCGTCGTCGCCGCCGACGGCACGCTCACCCACGCGGAACTCCACGGCCGCGCCAACCGGCTGGCCAGGCTCCTGCTCGACCGGGGTGCCGGGCCGGAGTCGGTCGTGGGCCTGCTGCTCCCCAGAGACGTCGGGGCCGTCGTGGCCATGCTCGCGGTGCTGAAGACCGGCGCCGCTTACCTGCCGCTCGACCCCCGCTACCCGGCCGAGCGCCTCCGCTTCATGGTCGAGGACGCGGCACCCGCCTGTGTGCTGACCGACACCGCGACCGGCGCGTACCTCGCGGACGTCGTGAGCGGGCCGGCCACGACCGTCCGGCTCGACGACCCGGCGGTGCTGCGGGAGCTGGAGCGGATCCCGTCCACGGCGCCCTCCGACGCCGACCGCCCCGAACCGCTGCGGCCCTCGCACCCCGCGTACGTCCTCTACACCTCGGGCTCCACCGGTACGCCCAAGGGCGTCGTGGTACCCCACCGCGGTGCGGTCGCGCTGGTGGACCGGGCGGCAGCCGAGTTCGGCATCGGGCCGTCGGCCCACGTGCTGGCGGCGAGCCCCTTCGGCTTCGACGTGTCGGTGGCCGAGGTGTTCCCCGCGCTGGCGGGCGGCGGTCGCGTCGAGCTGGTCGACAGCCTCCTGTCGCTGCTCGACGGCGACCCGCCGCGCTGGTCCGGCGGTCTGCTGTGCGCCATCCCTTCGGTGTTCTCCCGGCTGACCGGAACCGGAGGCCTCGATCTGTCGGCCACCACGCTCGTGATGACCGGTGAGGCGCTCCCCGCGACGCTCGCCGAGCGGATCCGCGAGACCATGCCCGCGACCCGGGTGCTCAACGCGTACGGGCCGACCGAAGCCACGGTGTTCGCGACCGTGGCGACGGTCCAGGCCGCGGCTCCGGCCGGCGACGGTCCCGTACCGGAGGGCGCGCCCCCGATCGGGCGGCCGCTGGACCACGTACGCGCCTACGTGCTCGACGGCTCGCTCCGCCCCGTGCGGTCCGGCCGCCGGGGCGAGTTGTACCTGGCGGGGGACGGCCTCGCCCGGGGGTACCTGCGCCGGGCCGGGCTGACCGCGGAGCGCTTCGTCGCCGACCCCTTCGGCCCGCCCGGCGAGCGGATGTACCGGACCGGTGATCTGGCCCGGTGGCGTCCCGACGGGCAGCTCGACTTCCTCGGCCGTGCTGACGCCCAGGTCAAGGTCAACGGCTTCCGCGTCGAACCCGGCGAGGTGGAGTCGGTGCTCGCCCGGCACCCGGCCGTCACCGACGTCATGGCCTGTGTCCGGAGGGGGACGAGTGGCGACGCCCGGCTCGTGGCCTACCTGGTGCCCGCGGAGGGAGCCCGCGTTCCGGGCCGCCGGGCGCTGCGGGAGTGGGCGGCCGAGAGGCTGCCGGCGCATCTGGTCCCGGCCGAGCTGAAGGCCGCCTCCGCGCTGCCCCGTACGGGCAGCGGCAAGCTCGACCGCGACAAGCCGCCGACGGGCGTACGGCCGCTGGAGGCCGACCCGCCGACCGCCGACGGAGCACGCGAGGAGCGGGGAGCACGCGAGGAGCAAGCGGCACAGGAGGAGCAGGGGGCACGCGAGGAGCAAGCGGCGTGGGAGGAGCACGTGGCGCGGGCGTTCCGCGCGGTGCTGCGACTCCCGGCAGCCGCCGCCGTCGACGCCGATGCCGACTTCTTCGACCTGGGCGGGGACAGCCTCCTGTCGATCCAATTGCTGAGCCGGCTGCGCCGGGCGGGCCTCGTCCTCACCCCCCAGGACGTCCTGGAACACAAGACGGTCGGAGCACTGGCCCGGATCGCCCGCGCGACCGCCCCCGGCGGTCCGCCCCCCTCGCCGGGGGCGGACGACGGCACCGCCCGTAACAGATGGGGCGGCGTCCAGCGGACGTCCGACGGCGACACGGGAGTCCTGTTGCCGCTGCGGGAGTCGGGCGACGAGGCGCCGCTGTTCTGCGTGCACGCGGCGGCGGGCTTCTCCTGGAGCTACGCGGGGCTCACCACACCGCTCGGCGCCGGCCGGCCGGTGTACGGCCTCCAGGCCCGGGGCCTGGACGGCACGGAGGCCATGCCGACGTCCCTGCGGGAAATGGCGGCGGACTACTTGGACCATGTCAGGTCCGTCCAGCCCACGGGTCCGTACCACCTGCTCGGCTGGTCCTTCGGGGGAGTGGTCGCCCACGAGATGGCGGTACAACTGGAGGAGAGCGGCGAGTCGGTGGGGACACTGGCGATCCTGGACGCCTACCCCATGGGCGCGGACGACCCCGACCCCGACGCCGCGACCCCGGCCTCTGCCCCGTCGTCCTCGGCTCCGGCCGCGACCTCGGCCTCGTCCTCCGCCCGGTCCGCGCCGGGTCCGGTCGTCGGCCGGGACGTCCTCGGGCTGCTCCTGCAATTCTTCGGCTACGACCCGTCCCTGTGGGCGGGCGAAGCGCTGACGTACCCGCGGCTGCTGGAGATCGCCCGCGCGGAGGAGGGGCTGCTGGCCTCGTTCGACGAGCGGCGGATCGCCGCCCTGGCGCGGATCATCACCAACAACGCGCGGATCACGCTGCTGCACGAGCCCCGCCCGTTCGCCGGGAACACGGTGATGTTCACCTCGCGGGACCACCCGCCCGAGACCGTGCTCGACCTGTGGCGCCCGCTGGTCAAGGGGTCGCTCGAGGTCCTGCCGGTCGATCGCACGCACATGGAGATGGGACGCGCCGACGGGCTCGCCGACGTCGGCCGCGTCCTCGTCGAACGGTGGGCCTCCGAGGCACACGGAAGGGGTCGGTGAACACGCCGTGAGGTACGAGCCGGAGCACGCGCACCCGGCGGATCGTCCGTCGATGCCGCTCACCACCATGCAGCAGGGGATCTGGTTGTCGCAGCAGCTCGCGGCCCCGGTCCGGTACCAGCTGGCCAGCGCGTTCGAGGTCGCCGGGGACCTCGACCCCGGGCTGTACGAGGCGGCCTTCCGGCTCGCCGTGGCGGAGACCGAGCCGTTCACGTCCCGGTTCGCCGTCACGGCCGCCGGGGAACCCAGGCAGTGGACCGGCCCCCTTCCCGACTGGCACATACCGGTCGTCGATCTCCGGCGGGAGCCCGCGCCGATGGCCGCCGCGCTGGCCTGGATGGGGGCGGACGTGGCCCGCCCGCTGGACCTGGAGAACGGACCCGTCTTCAGGACCGCGTTCCTGCGCCTCGCCGAGGACCGGGTCTGCTGGTACCTGCTCGTCCACCACCTGGTGGTGGACGGCTTCGGACTGGCGCTGTTCGCCCGGCGGCTCGGCCGGATCTACGCGGCGCTGGAGCGCGGGGCGTCCCCGGAGCCCGGCCACCAGGTGCCGCTGGACACCCTGCTCGACGCCGAGCGCGCCTACCGCACCACGCCCGACTTCGAGGCCGACCGGGCGTTCTGGACGGCGCGGATGGCCGGCTGGCCGGGAGCCGTCCGGCCGGGTTCGGCCGGGCCGGGTGCGGCGGGCCTCGACGTACCCGGTGGGACGGGCACCGGCCGGACGGGCGGGGCACCGGTGCGCGGTGAGCGCCGGATGCCCGACGCGCGGGTGGCCGCCCTCCGCGCCCGCGCACGCGAACTCGACGTCCCCTGGACGGCGCTGGCGACCACGTCGGCCGTCCTGCTGGAGCACGCCCGCAGCGGCGGGGGCGACGAGGTCGTCCTGGGGTTCCCGGTCGCCGGCCGGACCCCCAGGACGGCGGGTGCCGTCACCGGCGCGGCGTCGAACGTGCTCCCGCTACGGGTACCCGTCGACCTGCGCCGGCCGGGCGCCGAACTGGTCCGCACCGTCGACGAGGCGATCACCCTCGCCCTCGACCACCAGCGTTACCGGTACGAGGACATCCGCCGCGACCTCGGTTTCACCGGGTCCGCGCAGGCCCCCTACCGGTTGACCGCCAACATCGTCCCCTTCAGCTTCGGCCGCGACTTCGCCGGACGGCCGATGACCCTCCGGCAGCTCAACACCGGTGTGGTGGAGGACCTCTCGGTCATGATCAGACCGGAACGCGGCCGGGCCGGTCTGATGGTGGAGGTGCACGCCGAGGCCGGGCGGTACGAGCCCGAGGAGGTCGCCGCCGAGGCCGACCGCTGCGTACGCCTGCTCGACCAGTTGGTCGACGACCCCCGGCGCCCCGTCGGCGAACTGGACCTGCTGGCGCCGGAGGAGCGCGAGGTGCTCGTCCCGCGCGCCGGCACGCCCGCGCCCGCCTCGCCCCGGACCCTGCCCGAGCTGTTCGAGCGCTGGGCCGCGCGTACTCCGCACGCCCCGGCGCTCGGTCACGGCGACCGGCGGCTGACGTACGCCGAGCTCAACGCGCGCGCCAACCGGCTGGCCAGGACGCTGGTCCGGCGCGGCGCGGGACCCGAGACCACCGTCGCCGTCCTGCTTCCCCGCTCCGTGGACCTGATCACCGCGATCCTGGCCGTCTCCAAGACCGGCGCGGCCTACCTCCCGCTCGACACCGGCTGGCCGCCGGAGCACACGGAGCGGATCCTCGCCGACGCCCGGCCGGTGTGCGTCCTGTCCGGGACGGACCCGGCGGAAACCGCCCCGGCCGCACCCCCGTCGGCGACGAGCGACGCGGACACCGGCACCGACGCCGACCAGTCCGACGCCGACCTGACCGACGCGGACCAGACCGACGCGGACCAGTCCGCCGCCGACCGGATCGATGCCGACCTGACCGACGCGGACCGCACCGGGCCGCTGACGCCCGACCACGCTGCGTACGTCATCTACACCTCGGGCTCCACCGGCCGTCCCAAAGGCGTGGTGGTTCCGCACCGGGGCCCGGTGGCCCTGCTGGAAGCGGCAGCCACCGAGTTCGGACTCCGGCCCGACGACACCTGGACGATGTTCCACTCCTGTGCCTTCGACTTCTCCGTGTGGGAGATGTGGGGCGCCCTCGCCCACGGCGGCCGGCTGGTGATCGTCCCCCGCGAGGTGAGCCGCAACCCCCGCGCCTTCCTCGACCTGCTCGTACGGGAGCGGGTGACCCTGCTCAGCCAGACGCCCTCCGCGTTCCGGTCGCTGGACCAGGCCGACGCCGAAGAGCCGGAGCGCGGCCGCGAACTGGCCCTGCGCCGGGTCGTCTTCTGCGGTGAGGCACTGGCCCCCGCCGTCGTGCGTTCCTGGTACGGGCGGCACCGGGACTCCGGGCCCGTCCTGGTCAACACGTACGGCATCACCGAGACCTCGGTCCTCTCCACCCGGCTCGCCCTGGACCCCGACCACGGCACGGCGCGGGCCGTCCCGATCGGCACGGCCGTCGCCGGCACCCGGCTGTACGTGCTCGACGGCCGGCTGCGCCCGGTACCCCCCGGGGTGGCCGGTGATCTGTACGTCGCGGGCTCCGGGGTGGCCAGGGGATACCTGCACCGCCCCGCCCTGACGGCGCAGCGCTTCGTGGCCGACCCCTTCGGCCCCGCCGGGTCCCGGCTGTACCGCTCGGGCGACCTCGTACGCGCCCGTCGGGACGGCTCACTGGAGTACCTCGCCAGGGCGGACGACCAAGTCAAGATCCGTGGCTTCCGGGTCGAGCCGGCCGAGATCGAGGCGGCGCTGCTGGCCGCCCCCGGCGTGGCGGGCGGCGCCGTACTGGCGACGTCCGGCGGGCCGCGGGACCGGGCCCGCACGGAGGCGGACGGGGGCCCGGGAGCCGACGGGGCCGCGCGGTTGGTGGCGTACGTCGTGCTCACCCGCGACGCGGCGGCCGACGACCCCGGGCCGGCTCTCGCCCGGCTGCGGGAATGGCTGCGCGGGCGGCTTCCGGCGCATCTCGTCCCGTCCCTGTTCGTCCCGCTCGACAAGCTGCCGCTCACCCCCAACGGGAAGCTGGACCGGACGGCGCTCCCTTCCCCGGACGCCCGCGCGCACACGCCCTCCCGCGCCCCGGCAACGCCGCTGGAAGCCGAACTGGCCGGGTTCTTCGCCGACCTGCTCGCGGTGGAGCGGGTGGGCGCCGACGACGACTTCTTCGACCTCGGGGGCGACAGCCTGCGGGCGACCCGGCTGGTCAGCACGGTGCGCCGGGCCGGCCTCGGCACCCGGGCGGAGCTGGACGTCAGGGACGTCTTCGCCCACCCGACCGTCGCGGCGCTCGCCGCCCACCTCGGCGACCCGGCTCGCCCGGGCGGCACCTCCGCCGCGCCGGCGGCCCGGCCCGTCCCTCGCGTCCCGCGCGCCGAGGACCGCGGCGCCGAGCCGGTCCCGCTCTCCTCCGGCCAACGGCGCTTCTGGTTCCTGCACAGGCTCGCGGGCCCCGACAGCACCTACAACGTCCCCCTGGTGCTGCGCTGGGACGGCGAACCGGACCAGGAGGCGCTCCGGGCCGCCCTCGGCGACCTCACAGCCCGGCACGAAACCCTGCGCACCCTCGTCCGGCAGCGGGACGGCCAGGCGGTCCAGCACATCCTGCCCGTCACCGCCGCCCGCCCGGCACTCACGGTGGAACCCGTCACCCCGGACCGGCTGCCGGACGCGCTGGACGCCGCCGCCGGCCGTCCCTTCCAACTGGAGAGCGAGCTCCCGCTGCGCGCGGTCCTCTTCACCACCGGGACCCCGCACGGGCAGACGCTGCTCCTGCTGCTCCACCACATCGCCTGCGACCGCGCCTCGCTGCGGCGGCTGCTGGACGACCTCGGCACCGCGTACCGGGCCCGCGTCCACGGTGCCGCGCCGGACTGGGCGCCGTTGCCCGTCCAGTACGCCGACTACACCCTGTGGCAGCGCGAACTGCTCGGCACCGACGCCGAGCCCAGCGCCCTGCGCACCGGCCAGCTCGCCCACTGGGACAAGGCCCTGGCCGGCCTGCCGGAACGCATCGCGCTGCCCGCCGACCGTACGGAGCGGGCGCCGGCCGGGCGCCCTGTCCACGGCGCCGGCGACACGGTGGCCTTCACCGTTCCCGCGGACGTGCACGGGCGGCTCCTGGAGCTTGCCGCGCACGAACAGGCCAGCCTCTTCCTGGTGGCGCACGCCGCACTGGCCGCGCTCCTCACCCGCCTCGGCGCGGGTACGGACATCCCGATCGGCACGGCGGTCTCCGACCGCGCGGACGCGGAACTCGACGGCCTCGTCGGCTTCTTCGTGAACACGCTCGTCCTGCGCACCGACACCTCGGGAGGCCCGACCTTCCGTGAGCTGCTCGGCCGGGTCGTACGGGCCGACCTGGACGCCTTCGCCCACCAGGACGTGCCCTTCGACCTGGTGGTGGAGGCGCAGGGCCCCCGGCGGGCGGCGAGCGGCCGGGCCGTGTTCGGCCGCCCCCTGTTCCAGGTGATGCTGGTGCTCGCACCGTCCCTCCCCGAACGGCTGGAGCTGCCGGGCGCGTCCGCCACGGTGGAGCTGGTCGGCAGGGGTTCAGCCGGGTTCGACCTGACCTTCGGCCTGTTCGAGCGACGGGACGCCGACGGCACCTGCCACGGCCTCGAAGGAGTCGTCGAGTACCGCACCGCGCTGTTCGACCGCTCCACCGCCGAGGACCTCCGCACCCGCTTCACCCGGCTGCTGCGTGCCGTCGCCACCACCCCGGACGTCCCGGTCGACGACATCGACCTGTCGGGCCCCTAGACCTCCGGCACAACAGTCCCAAGGGCTGAGCCGCAATCTGGCCCGTGTATGGCCCGGAACTGCTGGTCAGGACTGGGATACGGGTGGGATGAACTGGAAGAGGAGGGGTATTTCGACGCCTCCCCCATGGGAAGGTTCGAGCGCTCCAAGAAGGCGCCTGACGGGTAAAAGCCCAGGTCAGGCGCCTTCTCTCGTGCCTCTAGAAGAAGCCGAGCCTCTTCGGCGAGTACGAGACCAGGAGGTTCTTCGTCTGCTGGTAGTGGTCCAGCATCATCTTGTGCGTCTCCCGGCCGATGCCCGACTGCTTGTAGCCGCCGAACGCGGCGTGGGCGGGGTAGGCGTGGTAGCAGTTCGTCCAGACCCGGCCCGCCTGGATGGCGCGTCCGGCGCGGTAGGCGGTGGTGATGTCGCGGGTCCAGACGCCGGCGCCGAGGCCGTAGAGCGTGTCGTTGGCCTGGGCGACGGCGTCGTCGAAGTCGGTGAAGGACGTGACCGCGACGACGGGGCCGAAGATCTCCTCCTGGAAGACCCGCATGCGGTTGTCGCCCTCGAAGACGGTCGGCTCGACGTAATAGCCGCCCGCCAGCTCACCGTCGTACTCGAGGCGCCGGCCACCGGTGAGGATCTTGGCGCCTTCCTGCTGGCCGATGTCGAGGTACGAGAGGATCTTGCGGAGCTGGTCGTGCGAGGCCTGAGCACCGATCATGGTGGCCGTGTCCAGGGGATGGCCCGGGACGATGCGCTCGGTGCGGGCCACGGCCGCCTCCAAGAACTCGCCGTAGTGGCCGCTCTGGACCAGCGCGCGCGACGGGCACGTGCACACCTCGCCCTGGTTCAGGGCGAACATGGTGAAGCCCTCCAGGGCCTTGTCACGGAAGTCGTCGTCCGCGGCCCACACGTCGTCGAAGAAGATGTTCGGCGACTTGCCGCCCAGCTCCAGGGTGACCGGTGTGATGTTCTCCGAGGCGTACTGCATGATCAGCCGCCCCGTGGTCGTCTCACCCGTGAAGGCGATCTTGGCGACGCGGGGGCTGGAGGCGAGCGGCTTGCCGGCCTCCGTGCCGTAGCCGTTGACGATGTTCACCACGCCGGGCGGGAGCAGGTCCGCGATCAGGCCCATCAGGACGTGGATGGACGCCGGGGTCTGCTCGGCCGGCTTCAGGACGACCGCGTTGCCCGCGGCCAGCGTCGGCGCCAGTTTCCAGACCGCCATCAGCAGCGGGAAGTTCCACGGGATGATCTGCGCCACCACCCCGAGCGGCTCGTGGAAGTGGTACGCGACGGTGTCCTCGTCCACCTCGCTCAGCGAGCCCTCCTGGGCGCGCAACGCGCCCGCGAAGTAGCGGAAGTGATCGATGGCGAGCGGCAGGTCGGCGGCCAGGGTCTCCCGGACCGGTTTGCCGTTCTCCCAGCTCTCCGCGACGGCCAGCCGCTCCAGGTTCGCCTCCATCCGGTCGGCGATCCGCAGCAGCACGCCCGCCCGCTCGGCCGGGGCGGTCCGGCCCCACGCGGGCGCGGCCGCGTGCGCCGCGTCCAGGGCGGCCTCGACGTCCTCGGCGGTGCCGCGGGCGATCTCGGTGAAGGGGCGGCCGTTGACGGGGCTCGGGTTCTCGAAGTACCGGCCGCGCGCGGGCGGCACGTAAGCGCCGCCGATCCAGTGGTCGTAGCGGGACTCGTACGAGACGATCGAGCCCTCACTGCCGGGCGCTGCGTAACGGGTCATGTGCGGAAGGCCTCCCTGGTGCGGCACCGCCGTCCGGTGCTCGCGGCGAGGCTAGGGACGCGGACGTTGCAACCGGGTTGCGCCGGCGCCGAGTTCCGCGTCCAGGGCCGTCAGGCGCGCCCGTACGGGGGCGAGGAGCGCCGCCGGCGCGCACGCCGCCAGGGACCGCCACACCTCCAGGTCGTCCTCGCCCCACGCGCTGTGCGCCCAGTCGGCGAGCAGCGCCGGGTCACCGCGCGCGATCAGCGCGGCACGCAGGTCCCCGGCCAGCCGCTCCCGCGCCCGCCGCACCGCCGGCGCGCACGAACCGGGCAGCAAGGGCCCGCCGTACCCGCCCAGCGCCGCGGCGACCGCACCGGACGCGAGCTTGCGCCGCACCGCCCCGAAGTCCGTGTCGACCGGCACCGCCAGCCGGTACGGGCGCGACCGCAGCACCCCGGGACCCAGTAGGCCCCGCAACCGGCTCAGTTCGGCCCGCAGGGTGACCGGGGTGACCGACTCGTCCTCGTACAGCGCCGCCAGCAGCTCCTCCCCGCCCAGGCCCCCCGGATGGTGGGCGAGCACCACCAGGATCTCGCTGTGCCGGCGACTCAGGCGCGTCCGCCGCCCGCCCGCCACCAGCACCGCCTCGTCCCTGCCCAGCGCCGACAGCCACCCATGGTCCCCGGCCGCCGGAGCCGGCCCCAGGAGGGCGAGGTGGGACTCCGCGGCCCGGGCCACCGCCTGGACGAACGCCAGGCTGTGCGGGTGCGCCAGCCGGTCGCCGCCCGTGATGTCCACCGCCCCCAGCAGCCGCCCGGTGCGCGGATCGTGCACCGGCGCCGCCGCGCACGTCCAGGCCTGCACCGACCGCCGGAAGTGCTCGGCGGTGAACACCTGGACCGGCCGGTCGACCGCGATCGCCGTACCGGGGGCGTTCGTGCCCGCCGCCGACTCGGCCCACCGCGCGCCCGCCACGAAGTTCATCCGGTCGGCCCGGCGCAGCGTCGCCGGGTGCCCCTCGACCCACAGGAGCCGCCCGTGCGCGTCGCAGACGGCGACCAGGTGCTCCCCGTCGCTCGCGTACGCGCCCATCAACTCCCGTACCACCGGCATCACCGCTGCCAGCGGATGACCGTCCCGGTGAGCGGCCAGCTCGTCCTCGTCCAGTTCCACGCACGCCGCGCCGTCCGGGCACACCCGGGCGCGCGCCGAGCGCCGCCACGAGTCGGCCACCACCGGCCGGACCGGCCCCTCCGGCCGGCCGCCCGCCGTGAACGCCTCGTGCGCGCGGTGTAGCGCCCGCGCCCGCTCCGCCGGATCGGCGTCCCGCTCCAAGGCCACCCATGGGTCGTTCACACGGCCCTCCCCATCGAGGTCTCCCGCTGCCGCCGCTGCCGCTGTGGCTGCCGCCGCTGACGTCCGCGCCCGGGCCATCGTCGTCGCGCGGGCCGGACTCCACAAGGGCGGGCGCGACGGGGCACCCGGGGGGCGATGGGGAACGGTCCCGTAGAGTGGTGGCGGGCCGTGACTGGCGCTTGGGTGGAGTACCACCGGGGAGCGGCCCGGCGGACCGACGCCACTGCCGCGCGCCTGGGCGATCCACTGACGACCGCTCAGGAGCCCGCATGTCCACCACTCCCGCCACCGCCCGCCTCATGGACGGCAGCGGCCTCGCCCGCCGCCTCGTCGAGGAGACCGCCGCCCGCGCCGCCGACCTCACCCGGCGCACCGGCACCCGGCCGTGCCTCGCCACCGTCCTGGTCGGCGCCGACCCCGCCTCCGTGACGTACGTGAAGATGAAGCGGGCCCGCTGCGAGAAGGCCGGCATCCGTTCCCGCCACGTCGAGCTGCCCGCCACCACGACCACCGCCGAACTGGTGGCCACGCTCGAAAACCTGTCGAACGACCCCGAGGTGCACGGCATCCTGCTCCAGCACCCGGTCGGCCCCGGCATCGACGAGCGGGCGGCGTTCGAGGCGATCGCCCCCGAGAAGGACGTCGACGGCGTGACCTTCAGCTCCTTCGCGACGATGAGCTTCGGCCTGCCCGGGTTCGTCTCCTGCACGCCGGGCGGCATCATGCGGCTGCTCGACGCGTACGGCGTCGACCCGGCCGGCAAGCGCGCGGTCGTGGTCGGCCGCAGCGCCATCCTCGGCAAGCCCGCCGGCATGCTGCTGCTGGCGCGGAACGCCACGGTCACCTACTGCCACTCGCACACGGCCGACCTGTCCGCGGCCGTACGTGAGGCCGACATCCTGGTCGCCGCGGTCGGGCGGCCCCGCTTCATCAAGGGCGAGGACATCAAGCCCGGCGCGGTCGTCATCGACGCGGGCTACAACCCCGGCAACGTGGGTGACGTCGACTTCGAGACCGCCGCCACCCGCGCGAGCCTGATCACCCCCGTGCCCGGCGGCGTCGGCCCGATGACCATCGCGGTGCTGCTCGCCCAGACGGTGGACGCGGCGGAGCGCGGGCTCTCCCGCTGACCGGGGGCGGGGCGCAGCGGGCGTGGCGTGGCGTAGGTGGGGCCGAGGCGTGCGGGCGGGGGCCGGGGCGTGCCACCTGGGCGTCCGACCGGAGCCCCGGCGGATCCGTGCCGGGGCCCCTGCGCACGCCCCGGGCGCCCACACCCGGCGCCCGGTCGGGCGCCCGGAGCGGGGCGCCAACGGTACGGACGGCCGGAGCGACCGTCCTAGGCGTCGGTTTCCGGGGTGACCGCCAGGACGCTCGCCAGGGCGGCGGCCGGATCGGGATCGGGCGGCCCGGCGGGTACCCAGGCCCGGTCCGGCTCCTCGCGGTACGGCCACCAGCGGCCCTCGCCGTCCAGCCGGAGCTGCGCGCCCGCGCCCGTCACCGTCCAGCACCCGGGGCGGTCCGCCCGCAACGGGGGACGCTCGCCGTCCTCCCAGGCAGCGGCGAGCCGCGCTTCGGCCCGCGCCAGCAGCTCCGGACCGGGCTCCGGGTGCGCCTCCAGCACGGCCAGCCCCTCGGCGCCGCCCAGCCGCCACGCGCGCGTGGCCACGTCCAGGCCTGCCCGGCGACGGCCGGTCCCCGAGGCGAGCCGCTCCAGGGCGGCCGCTCCCCAGGCGGCGGAGGCGGCCAGCCGGACGGCGTCCTGTTCCGCCGTCAGCACGGCCTCCGGGAGCCGGTCCTCGTGCCCCGGCGACAGCGCGTCGGCCAGCATCCGGTGCGCCCGGGCCGCCGCGTCGGCCGCCAGGGCCTCCAGCGCCGCCGGGTCGACACCCGGCCCGGGCCCGGCCTCGGTGTCCAGCGACGGCGGCTCCCCGGGTGACTCCGGCAGCGGGGGCGGCGCGGGCAGTGGCGGGAGGATGTCCCGCGCGGCGAACGCCTCGTCCGCCCGTACCCCCGGGACACCGTCCCCGGCCGGTTCCTCCCCGTCCCCGGTGACCGGGCCTCCCGCCGGAGCCCGGCGGCCCGCCAGGGCGGAGCCGCGTGCCTGCACCTCGTCGAGCAGCCGCCGCTCCCCACGGCCCCGCACCAGCAGCAGCACGAAGGGGTCCTCGTCCAGCAGCCGCGCCACCTGGTAGCTCAGCGCCGCCGTGTGCGGACAGTGGTCCCAGGCGTCACAGGTGCAGGCGGGCTCCAGGTCGCCGATCCCGGGCAGCAGTTCGATGCCGGCCGCCGCCGCGTCCTCCACCAGGTCCGGAGGCATGTCCCGGTCCAGGAGGGCGGCCAGGTGGCCGGCCCGGTCCGCGGCCATGTCCAGGAACCGGTCCCACTCCTCATCGGTCAGCTCCCGCAGCAGCACGTCCCCGCGCTGTGCCGTACCGTCGGGGTCCCGCACCACGGCGGTGATCCGTCCGGGACGGACCGACACGGCGCCCACCGCGCCGTCCCGCGCCCGTTTGCGGCCCTTTTTGAGCTGCTGGGCGTCGAGCGCCGTGTCCTCCAGGGCCTTGAGCCACGCGAGCCCCCACCAGGTCCGGGCGAAACCCCGGCCCCGGGCGGGCGGCAGCGCCGCGAACGTACGCTCGTCATCACCGTCGCGGCTCATCGCCCGCTCCCTCGCAGTTCCACCAGCTCCGCCAGTTCGGCGTCGGTCAGTTCGGTCAGTCCGGTCAGGGCGCCGTCCTCGCCGGAGCCGAGCACGGAGTCGGCCAGCTCCCTCTTGCGCGCCAGCATGGCCGCGATGCGGTCCTCGACGGTGCCCTCCGCGATCAGCCGGTGCACCTGCACGGGCTGGGTCTGCCCGATGCGGTACGCCCGGTCCGTCGCCTGGGCCTCGACCGCCGGGTTCCACCAGCGGTCGTAGTGCACGACGTGACCCGCGCGGGTGAGGTTGAGCCCGGTGCCCGCCGCCTTCAACGACAGCAGGAAGACCGGCACTTCACCCGCCTGGAACCGGTTCACCAGCGCCTCCCGCTCCGCCACCGGGGTCCCGCCGTGCAGGAAGCCGGTACGCACGCCCCGGGCCGCCAGGTGCCGCTCCAGCAGTCTGGCCATGCCCACGTACTGGGTGAACACCAGCACGCTCGCGCCCTCGGCCAGGATGGTGTCGAGCAGCTCGTCCAGCAGCTCCAGCTTCCCGGAGCGGCCGGAGGTCGTCGGCCGTTCCTCCTTGAGGTACTGCGCCGGATGGTTGCAGATCTGTTTGAGCGCCGTGAGCAGGGCGAGCACCAGGCCCCGGCGTTCCATGCCGCCGGCCGCCGCGACGGCCTCCAGGGTCTCGCGGACGACCGCCTCGTAGAGGCCCGCCTGCTCAGGCGTGAGGGACACCGTACGGTCGGTCTCCGTCTTGGGCGGCAGCTCCGGGGCGATCCCGGGATCCGATTTGCGGCGCCGCAGCAGGAACGGCCCCACCAGCGCCGCCAGTCGCCGCGCGGCGGCCGGGTCGGCGCCGCCCTCCACGGCACGGGCGTACCGGCTGCGGAAGGTCCCCAAGGGTCCGAGGAGCCCCGGGGTGGTCCAGTCGAGGACGGCCCACAGCTCGGAGAGGTTGTTCTCCACCGGGGTGCCGGTCAGGGCGACCCGTGCCTTGGCGCCGATGGTACGGAGCTGCCGGGCGGTGGCCGAGTAGGGGTTCTTCACGTGCTGGGCCTCGTCGGCGACGACCATGCCCCAGCGCACCGCCGCGAGCGCGGCCGTGTCGAGTCGCATGGTGCCGTACGTGGTCAGGACGAACTCGCCGTCCGTCAGGCCCTCCAGGTCCCGGCCGGAGCCGTGGAAGCGGCGTACCGGGGTGCCCGGCGCGAACCTCTCCACCTCGCGCTGCCAGTTGCCCATCAGGGACGTCGGGCAGACGACCAGCGTGGGTCCCGCGGCGGACGCGTCGGTCTGCCGGTGCAGGTGCAGCGAGATGAGGGTGATCGTCTTGCCCAGGCCCATGTCGTCGGCGAGACAGGCGCCGAGACCCAGCGAGGTCATCCGGTGCAGCCAGTTCAGCCCGCGTAGCTGGTAGTCGCGCAGGGTCGCGGCGAGCGCGGCGGGCTGCCCGATCTCCTGCCGGTCCGCCCCCCGGCGGCCCTCGGGGTCGGCGAGCCGGTCGCGCAGCGCCCGAAGCCACCCGGACGGCCGGACGTCGACCTGGCGCCCGTCCACCTCCGCCGTGCCGGTCAGTACGGCGCCGAGCGCGTCGATCGGGGTGACCTTGCGGTCGCGGTGCTCGCGGGCGCGGCGGGCCTCATCCGGGTCGATCAGCACCCACTGGTCCCGCAGCCGCACCACGGGCCGTCCGGCCTCGGCGAGCCGGTCCAGCTCGGCGCGGGTCAGTTCCTGGCCGCCCAGGGCGAAGCGCCAGTCGAAGGCGAGGAGGGCGTCGGCGGACAGGAAGGACGGCAGGCCGGAACGGCCCTCGTCGGACGCGGGTCCGCCCGGAGGGCCGATGACGGCGCTCGCGGTCAGCGTGCGCGCCAGCCGCCTGGGCCAGTGCACCTGGACGCCGGTGGCGGCCAGCGCCCGCGCGGCACCGCCCAGCAGTTCGGTGACCTCCTCGTCGGCCAGCTCGATCGCGTCGGGCACCGGGGCGGACAGCAGCGGCGCGAGCGCCGGCCAGGCCCGCGCGGCGCGGCGCAGCGCGAGCAGCGCGTCCAGCCGGGCGCGCGGAGTGAACCCGCCGGCCGCGCCGGACCACACGTCGGCGGCGTCGGCGACGAGCGCCGGGTCGTCGGCGCGGTGCAACTGGAGGACGGCGCGGAAGTCCGGCGTACCGCCGTCGTCGAGTCCGCGCGCCTCCACGCGCAACGACAGCCGTACGCCCGCGTCGTGACCGGCCGCCACGTCCGCCGCCCACGCGCGCCGTTCCGGCACCCGCTGTGGCTCGCTCGCCGCGAAGGCCGGCCCACCCACGGCGAGCGGGGCCGCCGGGGTACGGGGCAGCACGTCGGCGACCGCGTCCAGGAAGCACCGCAACAGCCGCTCCGGATCCGGCAGCAGGACCGTGCCGTCCGCCGCCCGGCCCGCGGGCACCGCGTGGGCGCCCGGCGGCATCGAGGCGGCGAGCGTACGCATCCGCTCCAGGTCCTCCGCGCCGAGGGGGCCGACCCGCCACGCGTCGTGGTCAGTGCCGGTGACGCCGGGCAACAGCAGGCCCCGGGACGTCAGTTGGAGGGCCAGGAGGGAGGCGGCGCCCCAGAACGCGACCTCGGGTGACGCGTCCGCGACGCGCCCCGCGCGGGTGAGCAGCGGCAGGGCCTCCGCCACGGGCAGCACCAGGGCGCGGACGGGGATGGGCAGGGCGTCCGGTGCCACGACGGTCAACTCCCGCACGCCGTACGGGCCAGGAGCGGTGACGGGGGCGGACCCTGCGGGGGCCTCGGGGGCACCTGGGGCACCTGGGGCATCGGGGGCGGCGTCGGAGCCGGGGGAGGGGGCGGCGCCGGAGGCCCGGCCGGTGGGGCCGCCCAGGGTCGACGGTTCGTCATCGGCCGGGTCCCAGAACGCCACACGTCCCAGACGAGGCGGATCGGCGGCAAGGAAGACGGCGGAGCAGCGGGCGAGCAGGGGTACGCCGGGAGTCGTATACGGCATTGCTTCGGGAAGCTTGGGCACAGCGCTGACGCATTCCTCAAATTTGACTAGCGGGGAGTCGAAGCGCCGAGGGTACCTGATGAACTCCGTGCGACGGCCGGGGAAGTGCCGTGACATAGCCCACTCCGCGGCCGGGGTGCAGGCAGCACCACCCCCGTACCCTGGGAAGCCCCACCCCACGTCCGGGTGGTGGTGCCATGGCTCTGAGCGGCCGCTCATCCGTACGTTCATCAGGTCGGCGCGCCTCCGCGCACAGACCTCACCAGACCCGGAGAAGCCATGCCACAGGCCCCCTCTGCCCTGACCCTCCCCGCCCCTCCTCCCTCCGCCGCCGAACGTCCCGTCCGCCCGGCGGGCGCGCGGCGCGGGTCCGGCAGCGAGTTCGGCCCGCTCCTCCGCACCATCAAGGACCAGGGCCTGCTGGAGCGGCGCACCGGGTGGTACGCCTCGGGCATCACGCTGAACTTGCTCGCCCTGACGGCGGTCGCGGTCGCCCTGGTGCTCTTCGGGCACTCCTGGTGGTCCCTGCTGCTCGCCGTCCCGCTGGCCGTGTTCTCCGCCCGGGCGGCCTTCTTCGGCCACGACGCGGGGCACGCGCAGATCAGCGCCGACCGGGGCAGGAACCGCCTGATCCAGCTCGTACACGCCAATCTGCTGCTCGGTATGAGCCAGGAGTGGTGGAACGACAAGCACAACCGGCACCACGCCCATCCGAACCACGAGGAGAAGGACCCGGACGTCGCCCCGGACGTCCTGGTCTTCAACCAGCACCAGGCGGTCGGGCGCACGGGCTTCCGTAGCTGGCTGACCCGGCACCAGGCCTGGCTGTTCTTCCCGCTGACCACGCTCGAAGGCCTCGCCCTGAAGGTGTACGGCTTCCAGGCCCTGTTCTCCAAGCACGGACCGCACCGGACGCCACGCGCGCGCCTCGTCGAGGGCGTCCTGCTGTTCGCCCATGTCGCCGGTTACGCGGCCCTGCTCCTCGCCACCATGTCACCGGGCCGGGCCCTCGTCTTCGCCCTCGTCCACCAGATGCTGCTCGGTCTGCACCTCGGCATGGCCTTCGCCCCCAACCACAAGGGCATGGAGGTCCCCGACCCGGACGCCGAGCCGTGGGGCCACCTCCGCCGCCAGGTGCTCACCTCACGCAACATCCGCGGCGGAGCCGTCACCGACTGGATGCTCGGTGGCCTGAACTACCAGGTGGAACACCACCTCTTCCCGAGCATGCCGCGCCCCCACCTGCGGCTCGCACAGCCCGCGGTGCGCGCCCACTGCCGCTCGCTGGGCATCCCGTACACGGAGACCGGGCTGGTCGACTCCTACCGCCAGGCGCTGGGGCACCTGCACCGGGTCGGCGACCCGCTGCGTACGGCCTGACGGGTGGAAGCCGGAACCGACCGGCCCGCCCACGCGTTCACGGAACACGGGAGCGGCCGACGCCGCCCGCGAAGGAGGAGCGCATGTCGACCAGAACGAAGATCGTCATCGGAGGCGTGGCCGTGGGCCTCCTCCTCTGGCCGCTGATCGGCTTCTGGCTGTCGCTGCTGGTGCTGATCGGCGTCCCCGCCGTCGCCTACCTGGCACTGGATCCGGGCCAGCGGCGCCGGCTGCGCCGGGTGAGCCGCAAGGAGCTCGGCCGCTGACGGCACCGCGTCCGGCACCGGATGCGGCGCGCGCCGGAGTCCGGAGGGGCCGGGGGTTCCGGACGGACCGCTCAGAGGTGATCATGGATCATCGTCACCGGACGCCGGTGACGGCCGGTACCGGCACGACACAGGGGGCCCAGGATGAGCGGGACGGTCACAGCGGTCAGCAGCAACGGCGCGTATACGTTCACCAAATCGAACCGGCCGGATATCACCCTGCTGGCCGGACTCGGAGTGGAGGGGGACGTGCACGCGGGCGTCACGGTCAAGCACCGCTCGCGCATGGCTCAGGACCCCACGCAGCCCAACCTCCGCCAGGTCCACCTCATCCATGAGGAGCTGTTCGAGGAAGTGGCCGGCGAGGGCTTCACCGTCCGCCCCGGCGACCTCGGCGAGAACATCACCACCCGTGGCATCGACCTGCTCGGCCTGCCGACCGGCACCCTGCTGCGCATAGGCGCGGAAGCGGTCGTCGAGGTCACCGGACTGCGCAACCCCTGCCTCCAGATCGACGCCTTCCAGGACGGGCTCCTCAAGCAGGTCGTCGGACGCGACGAGACGGGTGCCGTCGTCCGCAAGGCCGGGATCATGGGCATCGTGCGGACCGGAGGACCCGTACGGCCGGGTGATGCGGTCGAGATCGAGCTGCCGGACGGTCCGCACCGCCCTCTCGAACGGGTCTGAGCGGCGGGATCCCGGGTACCCGCCCGGCCGGAAAGCCGGAGGGAGACACCATGGACGACAAGCGGCTCGAAGGCGCGGGCGAAGACGGGCCCGGCGTGCCGAGGGACCTGCCCGACGAACAGGCGAGCGGCGGTTCCGACCACTGGGACCCGGACCTGGCCCAGGCCCAGGAGGCCGGGGACGAGGAGCGCGGCTCCGCCGAGGACACGCCCACGGAAGGCGCGCCCGAGGAACCCACCGGCTGAGCGGCCCGTACGGCTCGGGAAGCGCCCCGACCGACCGACCGGCCACCGGACACGGGCCTGCCCGTCAGGCCGCCGTCCGGTGGCCGGACACGCGTCACGCGGGGCGTACCGCCATGGCGTCGAGAGCGGCCAGCAGCTCCGGAAGATGAGGGCCGCGGCCGATGGGCAGTACCTCGCGGGGCATCTCGTCCAGCAGTACGAAGGCGATGTCGTCCGTCCTGGCCACGACCGACCAGCCGGGGCCGTCGGCCCGCAGCGTCCGGGCTCCGCCGGGGGCGAAGCCGGACCGGACGCGACCGGGCGGCGGAGGATCCTCCAGATAGCCGCGCAGCTCCGCCAGGACCCGCCGCAAGGGCCCCTCCGGGCCGCTCCCCTCGGCCGCGCCGGGCAGCCGCTCGCCGGCCGGCCCACTGCCCTCCGGCCCACCGGACGCCGCGCCGGAGGACGCCCCGGCACCCGCCGCCTGCCCACCCGGCCCCGGCCCGCGCGCCGGCCGGTCCGCCGGACGACCGTCACCCGCCGGCCCCGCCGCCGGACGAGCGTCACCGGCCGGCCGGTCATCCGTCGCCGACGGCTCGCCGGCGTCCACCGGCTTGGCGAAGTCGTCCTCGCCCAGCTGCTCGCGCCAGGCGGCCCACTGGAGCGCGACCTCGTCCGCGCCCATCCGGCGCTGCGCCGGTCCCCACTCCCCGGGGTCCGGCGGCGTCAGCGGCCGGCGCTCACCCGGGGGCGTCTCCGGGTCGTGCGGCGCGGGCACGTGCGGCGCGGCGACCGCCAGGGCGAGCGGCCAGCCCGGCAGGGCCATCACGACGCTGCGCTCGTCGGGGGACAGGTCGTACTCCATGCCGCAGTCCCACGAGGCGATCGCCACGGCGACCAGCGACACGTCGTCGACGACGACCGTCCACCGGGCACCCTCGCCGTCCTGGCCCAGCACCAGCCCGTAGCCCTCCGCGTACGGCTCCAGCCCCAGCGCCGCGCACGCCTCCGGGTAGTCGTCGCCGAGCAGGCTCGGGAACTGCGCGGGCGTCAGCAGCACGGCGGTCAACACGTACAGCGCGTCGTCGTCCGCGTCAGCGACGTCCACCGGTTCCGTCCCGGCCATGGCCGCCTCCCTCCCACATGCGTCGGCGCACCTTAACCAGCGGGTAACCCTGCCGTCGAGAGGTCCCGCCGTCCTGATCACAACGGTTTCGGCACGGCGCCGGCGGCCTCACGAGGTCGGCAGGCCCATGAGGCTGCGGGCCACCGTGCGCGGGGACTCGTCGCGCTCGCGGGCGAGGGCGATGACCGCCCGGCAGGCCAGTTCGCTCACCCCGAAGGACAGGGCCTCCGGCGACACCCACCCCTGTGCCTCGTCGACGGCCTCCTGGTCGTCGTCCGCGGACGCGGCCACATAGGCCGCGGCGGCCTCGAAGATGTTGTGCTGACGGGCGCCGCGCCGACCCGTCCCGGCTCCGTCCTCCTTCCCGGGCTCAGGGGCGGACAAGGACCTGACGAAAGAACCGACGGAGCCGAAGAACGTGCGGAGTCTGTCGTACACCGGGCCCACCTTCCCGCTGTCCGGCGGCGTGCGCCGCCGGTTTTCCGACGCTGGACCTCCAACGTAGGGTTCGGACCGGCAACCACAGAAGGGGAGGGACGCAGGTGCGAGGAGCCCGGTTCGACGACAGGGGCAGTCTGATCCGGTGGACGGAGGCGGTGGGGGAGGGGCCGAGGTGTACGTGCACGGGCTCGGCGCGCTGAGCACGGTGTACCACGCCCACGTCGCCGCGCATCCCGTTCTGGCGGGCCGCCGGTCGCTCTTCGTCGATCTGCCCGGGCACGGCATCAGCGACCGGCCGGCGGACTTCGCCTACACGCTGGAGGACCACGCCGACGCGCTCGCTGCGGCACTGGACGAGGCGGACGCGAGCGGCGCCGAGGTCGTGGGACACAGCATGGGCGGCGCCGTGGCCATCGTGCTGGCCCACCGGCGCCCCGACCTCGTGAGCCGGCTGGTGATCACCGAGGGAAACCTCGACCCCCACCCCCCGGTCTCCGAGGCCAGCAGCGGTATCGCCGGCCACTCGGAGGAGGAGTTCGTGCACGGCGGCGGCTACGCGCGCGTGCTGGAGCGCGTCGGGCCGGCATGGGCGGCCACCATGAGGCTCGCCGACCCGCTCGCCCTGCACCGCAGCGCGGTCGGCCTCGTGCGCGGCACCCGGCCGACGATGCGCCGCATGCTCATGGAGGCCCCGGTCGACCGGGTGTACCTCCAGGGCGCGCACAGCGGTGCACTTCCGGGCCACGACGAGCTGGAGGCGGCGGGCGTGCGCGTACTGACCGTGCCGGACGCGGGGCACAACGTCATGTTCGACAACACGCCCGCGTTCGTGCGGGCGGTCGCGGCGGAGGAGCGGGACCGGAGCCTCGTGCCGGGCGGGGACGCCCCGGCGGGAACCCCGGTCCTGACGTACGTCACGCCTCGGTCCTGACGTACGGCGGGTCCCCGGTCCTGGCGTACGGCGGGTCCCCGGTCCTGGCGTACGCCGGGTCCAGCCTTGACGCAGGTCCTCGGTCCTGACGCGGGTCCTCAGTCCTGACGTACGGCGAGGACGAGGAAACGGTCGTCCCGGTCCACGTACGTGACCATCCGCCAGCCCGAACCCGCCAGCAGGGGCCGCAGGTTGGCCTCCGCGCGCAGGTCGTCGTCGGTGAGCCGACGCCCGTGCCGGGCGGCCAGTGCCGCACGGCCGACCGGGTGGAAGAGCGCCAGCCGTCCACCCGGTCGTACGGCCCGGGCCAGCTCCCGCAGGTCGTCGGCCGGCCGGGACAGGTGGGAGACGAGGCCCGCTCCGAACACCGCGTCCAGCGCTCCGTCCCGCAGCGGCAGGCGCCCCACGTCGGCGAGCAGCAGGACCCCATGGGCGTCCCGCCCGGCCCGCGCCGCGGCCGCCAGCATGGCGGGTGTCAGGTCCGCGCCGACGACCGTGCCCGCCGGGCCCACGGCCTCCCGCAGGGGCGGCAGCGCGCGCCCCGTCCCGCAGCCCGCGTCCAGCACGGTGTCGCCGGGGCGCAGCCCGATCTCCGCCACGGCGGCGGCGTACGCCGGGCCGTCGTCGGGGAACCGCGTGTCCCAGTCCGCCGCGCGGGCGGTGAAGAACTCCTGCACGTGTGTGTGGTCGTCGGCCATGCGCCCATGATCCCCCATGCCCTCGACAGCCGGGGGGCGCACAAACGGATCCCGCGTGAGGTCATCGACCGACCGCGCGCCCTGTAGCCGCGCGGCGGCACGGGCCCGGCGGCCCGCTCCCTCACGGCTGCCCGTCCATGCGGAGGAACCACTCCCGGGCGGCGTCCGCCGCCTGTTCCAGGGTTCCGGGCTCCTCGAAGAGGTGGGTGGCCCCGGGGATCACCCGGAGGGCGCACGGGGCGGTCAGCCGCCGCGCCGCCTCCTCGTTCAGCCGCAGCACCTCCTGGTCGTGTCCCCCGACCACCAGCAGGACGGGTGCCCGCACATCGGCGAGCACGGCGCCCGCGAGGTCCGGGCGGCCACCACGCGACACCACGGCCCGCACCCGCTCGGGCCGGGCGGCGGCCGCCACCAGCGCCGCGGCGGCCCCGGTACTGGCGCCGAACAGCCCCACCGGCAGACCGCCCGTGTCCGGACGGTCCCGCAGCCAGTCCACCGCCCCCGACACACGGCGCCCCAGCAGCGGGACGTCGAACCGGAGCTCGGCGGTGACCATGTCCACGCGTTCCTCCGCCGCGGTCAGCAGGTCCATGAGCAGGGTGCCGAGCCCCGCCTCCTGGAGGACCCCGGCCACGGCCCGGTTGCGCGGGCTGTGGCGCGAGCTGCCGCTGCCGTGGGCGAAGGCCACCACCCCCCGCGCGTCGCGGGGAAGGACCAGATCCCCGTCCAGGGTGACCTCACCGAGGGTGAGGGAGACCGCTTCCGCCGCCCGTGCCATGGCTGCCACCTCCTGCGCCCGACGCCGCGGGCCAAGGACCGGACCCGCGGGACCGGCCCCACCGGACCGACCCCCGGGTACCCAAGGCCGGGCAGCGGATGCCCGGCTGCTCGACGCGCTCTCCTGGACCCGCCCCCGCCCCGGCCCCCGGGGTCCCGACGCCCCCGTGCGCCCCGTGCGAGTCCTTGCCCTGTCCACGTCAGTGCGCAAGGCTTACGGGGCAGCGGGGGGAACGTGGGAAACGGGGAGGACCGGACATGGCCTTGGACAAAGAACTCGACTGGCTCCTGGACGACTTGACCAAGCGGGTCGAGTACATACGACACGCGCTGGTGCTGTCCAACGACGGCCTGGTCACCGGCGCGAGCACCGGACTCGCCCGCGAGGACGCGGAGCACCTCGCCGCCGTCTCCTCCGGGCTGCACAGCCTCGCCCGCGGATCGGGACGGCACTTCGGGGTGGGGCGGGCACGCCAGACGATGGTGGAGTTCGACGAGGCGATGCTCTTCGTCACCGCGGCGGGCGAGGGCAGCTGCCTGTGCGTCCTCACCGCGGCCGAGGCAGACGTCGGCCAGGTCGCCTATGAGATGACCCTCCTCGTCAACCGGGTCGGCGAGCATCTCGCCGTCGCCGCCCGGCAGCACAAGGGCGCGGCACTCACCGACCGCTGACCAGCGGCGACACCGCGTCCACCGAGGGTTTTCCACAGGCCGGACGCGGGCGGTCCCGATCGCGCTACCTTCGTGACGCAAAGTAACCGAGCCTCACGGGGGAGACACCATGACGGTCAAGGAAACGGTCACCGCCCACACCCTTGCCTGCGGACGCGCGGCGCGGCAACTGGAGCTGAAGCGCAACGAGTTCGAGCTCGCCGTCCAGCTAGGACACGTACGGACCACGCCCGGTGCCGACGGAGGCCGGCGCCGGGTGGCCGCGGCGGAGATCGAACGGCTCCGCGCCGCGCCGGACTTCCCCTCCGGTCTGCGCGAGCGTGTCCGCACCGTCGGCACGTCCGAGGGAGCCGGGCTGGCCGCGATCACCAACGAGCGTTTCACCAAGCTGGCCAGGTCGGGCCACCTCAGCCCGGTCGCGTTCTACCTCAACCGCTACCGGGCGGTCGTCTGGCTCTACGTCGCCGCCGAGGTGCGGGAGTTCGCCGAGCGACACCCCGAGCTGCTCACCGGCAGGCTGCCGGCCGCCGTGCGCGCCGGGCTCGACGCCGGGCAGGACACCCGCTCGCGCAACTGGCGCGCACGACGCCTGGGGCTGCTGCTGCGCCAGGCCGACGACCCGTGGACGGCGGCGGCGGCCATCGCGTCCCTGCTGCCCCCGGCGCACCTCGCGGAAGTGGTCGGCGACCCCCGGGAGCGCGCCCACCTCGACCGGCTGCGCCCCGACCCGCCGAACGCCCGGCCCGAGTCCCTCGCCGCCCGGGACATCGTCGACGGGCTCCTGGTGGCGGACGACCCGGACGAGATCCTGTGGCACCGGACGAGCCTGGCGCTCGCCCTGGACGAGGCCCGGGCCGCCCGGCCGGCCCCCGGACCGGACGGCCCGGACCAGCACACGGTCCCGAAGGGCCGCTACGGCAGGTCCGGACTGCTCACCCGGATCCGGCTGGGCCGGCGGAGGCCCGTGGGTACCGGACGGGTCCGCGCCGCCCGGCAGGGGGTGAGCGTCAGCCCGTAGCGTCCTGGGCGCCGCCGCGGGGGAGCACGGTCGCGAGCACGCCGGGCAGCGGGTACCAGTCGGCCGACACGATGCTGGCGTGCCGCCCGGCGAGCAGGGCCACGCGGTCCCGGGCCTGCGCCTCCGTCGGACGCGTCCCGTCGATGGCGGGCGCCACGCCGTGCGCGTCCGTCATGACCACCAGGTAATGGCGGCCGTCGTACCAGGCGGTGTCGATGGAGCCGCCCGCGTAGGCGGAGGCGTCACCGTCGAAGACGACGAACCAGGGGCGTATGCCGGTGTCCGCGTACCGGGTCCGCGGGTCGCCCGCGGCGGCCCGGTGCACCGCGGGGAACGCCGCCGCCTGGGCCAGCCGGCCGGCCGCCGCCGCGTCCCGGAGGTGCGTGGCGTACTCGCGGTCGGTCCACAGGGTGTCCAGCGGGTTGTCCTGCTCGACGGTGCCCGGGATCAGTTCCACGACGAACTTGGCGGCCATCGCCGAGCGCGCCGGCCAGCCGTCCGCCCGTACGGCCGAGTCCAGGTCCGGGTGGGCCCCGGCCAGATCGGCCGGCCGGAACAGCGCGTCGCCCAGCCGGGCGGTCAGCAGCGCGTCCAGCGCGGCCGGCCCCCGGCCGTTCTTGGCCTGGAAGCCGTCCTTCAGCTCCAGCTTCAGCAGGACGGGCCGGTGCCCCGGATGGGCGTCGTGCCAGGCCCGGATGTCCGCGAGGCACCCGCCCAGGTCCTGGTTCCTCGGCTTGGTGCGCAGTTCACCGGCGTGGGACGCGTTCACGCAGTTGTTGTCGTTGCCGAGGGGGTTGTTATGGGAGACACGCCACGATCTGCCGAAGACATTGGTCCACACGTCGATCTCCAGCATGCCCGCGCCCGAGTCCAACGCGTCGGCGAAGTAAGGGTACTTCGCCTTCTCGTACGCGTTGTGGACGCCGACCCCGGTGGAGGCCGAGTAGGAGAGTTGCGCGGGATCGGCGGACACGGAACCCGCCGGGCGGGGTTCGCCCGGAGCGGCCCCGAGCGAGAGCACCCCGGCCAGCACGGCGGACGCCGCTGTCATCCCGGTACGAGACACCTTCATCATCGGCCCCTGTTCCTCTCGACGCCCATCAAGTCGAGCGCAGCGTAGGGGAGTTGCGTGAATGAAGGGAGACCTGGGGACGGCCGGGACGTCAAATCCCCCGCCGCCGCCCCGGGCGCCCCCGTCCCCCGGAGAATCGGCACCGCCGCACGGAAAAGGGCGGCCGTCCGGGTGCGCCGGAGGCGCGGGACGTGCACCATGGCGGCATGCTGCTGGCCCGACTCGCGGAGGTCTCCGACCAGGTCGCCGCCACCTCCGCCCGCTCCCGCAAGATCGCCGCCCTGGCCGATCTCTTCTCCGCGACCCCGCCGGAGGAGGTGCCGCTGGTCATCGCCTACCTCGCGGGCCGGCTCCCGCAGGGGAGGATCGGCATCGGCTGGAGCACCCTCAAGGAGCCCGTCCCGCCCGCCACGGAACCCACCCTGACCGTCGCCGACACCGACTCCGCCCTGACCGCGCTCGCCGGGGTGGCCGGTCCGGGGTCCCAGGCGGAACGGCAGCGGCTGGTACGAGAACTGATGGGCGCCGCCACCACGGCCGAGCAGCAGTTCCTGCTCCGGCTGCTGACCGGCGAGGTCCGGCAAGGGGCACTGGACGCGATCGCCCTCGAAGGCGTCGCCAAGGCGGCCGCGGCGCCCGCCGCCGACGTACGGCGGGCCGTCATGCTCGAAGGGTCCCTGCCACGCGTGGCCCAGGCGGTGCTGGCCGAAGGCCCGGCCGCCCTGGAGCGGTTCCGGCTGCGCGTGGGCAGCCCCGTGCATCCGATGCTGGCCCACTCCGCCAAGAGCGTGACGGAGGCCGTCGCCGCGCTCGGCCCGTGCGTCGTCGAGGAGAAGCTGGACGGGATCCGCGTCCAGGTGCACCGCGCCGGCGACGACGTCCGCCTCTACACCCGGTCCCTCGACGACATCACCGACCGCCTCCCGGAGATCACCGCGGCCGCACGCGAGCTGCCGGGGGACCGGTTCGTCCTGGACGGCGAGGTCATCGCCCTGGACGCCGCCGGCCGTCCCGTACCGTTCCAGGACATCGCGTCCCGCGTCGGCTCCCGCGTCGACGTGGCCACCGCCGCGGCCGCCCTGCCCGTGTCACCGGTCTTCTTCGACGTCCTGGCCGCCGACGGCGCCGTCCTCGTCGACCTGTCCGGCCGGGAACGGCACGAAGTGCTGGCCCGGCTGGTACCCGAGCCGATGCGGGTGCGCCGCACCGAGGTGGCGGATCCCGGCGCCCCCGGGCAGACGGAAGCGGCCGAGGCGTTCTTCGCGGACACCCTCCGGCGCGGGCACGAGGGCGTCATGGTGAAGGCCCTCGACGCCCCCTACAGCGCGGGCCGCCGGGGCCGGTCGTGGCTGAAGGTCAAGCCCGTGCACACGCTCGACCTCGTCGTCCTCGCCGCCGAATGGGGACACGGCCGCCGCACCGGCCTGCTGTCCAACCTCCACCTCGGCGCCCGCGCCGCCGACGGCACCTTCGTGATGCTCGGCAAGACGTTCAAGGGCCTGACCGACGCCATGCTGCGGTGGCAGACGGAACGGTTGCGGGAACTGGAGGTCGAGGACGACGGTTCCACCGTCCGGGTCCGGCCCGAGCTCGTCGTGGAGATCGCCTACGACGGACTGCAACGCTCCCCGCGCTACCCGGCAGGGGTGGCACTGCGGTTCGCCCGGGTGCTGCGCCACCGCCCCGACAAGCAGGCGGCCGAGGCCGACACCATCGAGCGCGTCCTGGAGGGGCGGGGGGACGGTCAGTCGTCGTCGAGCGTGGTGTAGCGGACGCGGGCCCACAGCGGCAGTACGAACCAGCACAGCACGTACCAGCCCACCACTCCGGCGACCAGCCACGGCACGTACTCGTCGTGCGTCGCCACCCGCAGCACCAGGAGCAGCGCCGAGATCAGCGTCGCCAGCAGCAGCACGAGCCCGACGAACGTCAGCCGCGACGCCCAGACCACGGCCTGCGGCTTGATGCGCCGTCCCGACACGATGCGGTGGAACGACACCGGCCCGATCAGCGCCCCGGTCGCCGAGGCGCCCAGCGCCACCGTGGTGATGTAGATGGTCTTCTGCGTGGCGGGCAGGCCGGCGTACGTCGGGGTGAAGACCACGGTGAGCAGGAAACCGAAGAGGATCTGGACGCCCGTCTGGGCGACGCGTATCTCCTGGATCAGTTCGGCCCAGCGCCGGTCGGCCCGCTCGTCCGGGGTCTCGTCGCGGCCCCGCCCCCGCTTCGTGCTCCCGCCGTTCGCGGACCTGTTCCGCTCGTCGTGCTCAGGCATGGCGATCCTCCCGCATTCGGTCCCGCACTTCTCTTCTAACCGGGGGCGTGCGGATCAAGCGCCACCCCCTCTCCGTACGGCACCCGAAGGAACTCGGCGGGTGTCGGGACGCGGAACGTGACCCCTCGCGCACGGGCCGCTCATGCTCGTACGGGCGACGCCACCGCCGGGAGGCGGCGGGACGGAGGCGACGGGCCGGACCGGACGGAGGCGACGGGGCCGGGCCGCGTCCGGAGGGGGATTGCGGCGGGGAATCGCGGCCAGAGATGAAGGCGGTCCCGACAGCACAGCCGTGCGAAGCACGGAGACGGAACGGAGAAGGAATGACACGCGCCGCGGTGTTCGACGTCGACGGCACCCTCGCCGACACCAACCACCTGCACGTGGCCACCTGGTGGGAGGCGTTCCGGCAGGCGGGGCACACCGTGCCCATGCACGCCGTCCACCGGGCCGTCGGCCTGAGCTCGCACGACCTGATCGCGCACCTGCTCGGTGAGGACCGGGACAAGGACCAGGACGACGCCATCAGCGCCGCCCACAAGACCCTCTACGGAACCTACTTCGCCCGGCTGCCCGCCTTCCGCGACGCCGGCCGCCTGCTGAAGACCCTCGCGGCGGACGGCTGGACCGTCGTCCTGGCCACGTCCGCCGGGGGAGCCGAGCTGTCCGCGCTGCGCCGCGCCATCGACGCGGACGACGCCATCACCGCCACCGCGAGCGCGGACGACGTCGAGGAGGGCAAGCCCGCGCCCGAGCCGGTACTGCACGCGCTGGAACTGGCGGGGGCGCCGGCCGAGCGTTCCGTCTTCGTCGGGGACACGGTGTGGGACATGAGGTCGGGCACTCGTGCGGGCGTCACCTGCGTGGGCCTGCTGTGCGGGGGGATCCCGCGGGCCGACCTCATGGAGGCGGGGGCCGCCGTGCTGTACGACGACCCCGCCGACCTGCTGGCGCACCGCGACCACGGCCCGCTGGGCGTGCCGGCCGGCCGGGCTGGCTGACGCCGACGGGCGGAAGGGGCCCGGCCGGCCGGCGGTGCGCGACCGGCCGGGCCCGCCGACGGCGCGCCGGAGGGGTCACTTCCCGAGCTGTCGCTGGAGCTCCGACTTGTTCATCGACGACCGGCCCTGGACGCCCTTGCGCTTGGCCTCCTGGTAGAGCTGGTCGTACGTCGGGCCCTTGGGGCCGCTGCCGCCGGACCGCTGCCCGCCCCGCTTCGAGGACGACATGTCCTGGGTGGAGGTCTTGCTGGCGGTCTTCGACTCGCCGGAGCGCGCCCGCTCCTTGTTCACCGTCCGGGCGGCCATCTCCTCGGCACGCTTCTCGCCGGCGCCGCGCTTTTTGGCGCTCTCCTTGATGTGCTCGTACTGCCGTTCACGCTTCGGGCTGGATCCTGCGGGCATGCGTTCCTCCTGCTGACGTCCCCCCTTGCGGACCCCCCTGCCTCTCCACACCCTCATACCAGGCACCCCCCTCCGCAAACGCGCCGGTGAAGATCCTGATTGGCGCGCCCGAGGTGAGGTATTCGTGCCTGTACGGGTAGGACCGGACCCAAGGAGTGGAGCGACGTGGAGAGCAACGGAACAAGGAACCACCCCGCGGACTGCGACGTCACCGTGCAGCTCAGCGACTGCGACCGTCAGGACGCCCGGGCCGTCTTCGAGACGCTCGACCGCGTCTTCGCCGGCTGCGACATGCCCACGCCGGGGCCGGAGCAGGCGCACGGCCATGAGCCCACCGTATGGATGGCCACCTTCGACAGCTCCGCGCGCCGGGACGAGCGGCCCGGGCCGCCCAACCTGAGCACGCCGGTCACGGCCCTGCTGACAGGGGACCACCAGGCGGTGGCGGAGGTGGAGAAGGCGCTCGGCGGGCTGTTCGAGGTGCGCTCGGCCTCCTCCGTGTCGGGCGAGCACGAGAAGGAGGCGCGCCTCCAGCTCGCCTCGCGCTACGTCACCCACTGAGCGGACCGCGCGCAGCCACGTGCACGACGCGTGCACGGCGCGCGCACGGCACGGAAGAGGCCGGTGCCGACGTCACGACCGCTGACGTCGGCACCGGCCTCGTCCCGTTGCCCTCCGGCCCCCCTGACGGTCCGCGCCGCGGTCCGCGCCGCGGTCCGCGCCGCCCGCACCGGACGCCCTCAATCCTCCGTGCCGTCCGTGCCGTCCGTGCCGTCCGCGTCAGACGCGTCGGGCGCCTCGGGCCGTCCGGCGGAGGAGCCGAAGTCGATCCGCTTCGCCTCCACCGTCCGGGCGCCCATGTTGCGCCGCATCATCTCCAGGGCGGCCCGTGCCAGCGGCTCGTGGATGTGCGCCACCGCGTCCGTCGGCACCGTCACGTCGAAGTGCCGGATGTGCGCGTCGAGGGCCGAGTACAGCACGCACTGCTCGGTCACCTGGCCGCACAGGACCAGATGGCTCACCCCCAGTTGCGTCAGCAGGTACGCCAGGGGCGTCTCGTAGAAGATCGAGTGCCGGGCCTTCACCACGAAGAGGGAGGAATCGTCCGGGCGGAGGGGTTCCACGAGCTCGGCGTGCGGGCCGGCCAGGGCCGTTTCGACGATCTCGCCGTGGTGGGACCGCCATTCGCCGAAGTTGTCGTTGACGTAGATCACCGGGACGTCGTGTTCCCTGGCCCGGGTCACCAGGTCCACCAGGACGGGCAGCGCCTCCCGGACGGAGGGGAGGAGCAGCTCGGCGTCCCGGTGGTCATAGGTGTTGATCATGTCGATGACGACGAGGGCGGTTCCGTGGGTCTCACCGCGCGGTGCGGACGTACCCATGGTCCGGTCAGCCGAACGCGTCGCGGAGGGCGGGCAGCAGCTTCTTCGCCGACCAGTCCAGGAAGGCGGGCTGCGAGTCACCGCCGATCTGCACGAGGGCGATCTCGGTGAACCCCGCGTCGGCGTACGGCTTCACCGCGGCCACGAAGTCCTCCGGATCGTCACCGCAGGCGATGGACCCGGCGACGTCCTCGGGCTTCACGAACTGGGTGGCCGCGTCGAACGAGTCGGGGTGCGGCAGCTCCGAGTTGACCTTCCAGCCGAGGCCGAACCACCGGAACTGCTCGTGCGCACGCCGGACGGCGGCCTCCTTGTCCGGGTCGTAGCACACGGGTAGCTGGCCCACCCGGGGCTTGCCCCCGCCCCCGTGCCGGTCGAAGGCGTCGAGCAGGTCACCCTTCGGCTCCGTGGCGATGACGAGGTCGGCGAGGCGGCCGGCCAGTTCGCAGGACCGCTCGCCCGAGACCGCCAGTCCGATCGGCGGCGGCTCGTCGGGCAGGTCCCACAGTCGGGCGGACTCCACGTCGAAGTGGGTGCCGCGGTGGTTGACGTGGCCGCCCTCGAAGAGTGCCCGGATGATGCCGACGGCCTCCTCCAGCATCTCGTGCCGCACGTCGACGGACGGCCAGCCGCCCCCGACCACGTGCTCGTTGAGGTTCTCGCCGGATCCGAGTCCGAGCCGGAAACGCCCCTCGGACAGAAGCTGGAGCGTCGCCGCCTTCTGGGCGACGACGGCCGGGTGGTAGCGGAACGTCGGGCACGTGACGTACGTCATCAGCGGGATGCGTGAGGTCGCCTGTGCGGCCGCTCCGAGCACGGTCCACGCGTGGGGCGCGTGCCCCTGCGAACGCAGCCAGGGGAAGTAGTGGTCGGACGTCACCGAGAAGTCGAACCCGGCCTCCTCCGCCTGGACGACGTGCTCCACCAGCGCTCGGGGCCCTGCTTGCTCGGTCATCATCGTGTATCCGATTTGCACCATAAACTCGCGATTTCCCCGATGATCGCACCGGAAAACATCGGAAACGCGCCTCGAGGGTGCGGCGGTGGACCCCCGCGGCCCCCGGTATGCATCACGTGTATACACCGTGTGTAGAGTGCGGGACGACCCGACCGACCGAACTCACGTACGCGCGGAAGAGAGCTGTCCCATGCCGTTCGGCACCAAGTCCCCGAGGCGCCGCAAGGCCGCCGTCTCCCTGCTGGCCGTGGCCTCGCTCGTCCTCGCCCTCGGTGGCTGCGCCGCCGAGCGGGTCGCCCCCGGCAGCGCCAGGGCCGACGCGAAGGGGGAGCCCGGGCCCGTCGACTGCCGGAAGCTCACCTGCATAGCGCTCACGTTCGACGCCGGTCCGGGCAAGGACACGCCGCACCTCCTCGACATCCTCAAGGAGAAGAAGGTCCCCGCCACCTTCTTCCTGCTCGGCCAGAGGCATGTCGACCGTTATCCCGACGTCGTGCGCCGTATCGCGGCGGAGGGGCACGAGGTGGCCAACCACACCTGGACGCACCAGATCCTCACCGATCTCGAACCGGACGAGATACGCCAGGAGCTGTCCCGCACGCAGGACGCGATAGCGGACATCACCGGCCGCAAGCCCACCCTGATGCGCCCGCCGCAGGGCCGTACCGACGAGACGGTCGCCGACATCAGCCGCGAACTCGGCCTCGCCCAGGTCCTCTGGAGCGTGACCGCCAAGGACTACTCGACCACCGACTCCGCGCTGATCCGGCAGCGGACGCTCGACGGCGCCAAGAAGGACGGCATCATCCTGCTGCACGACATCTACGACGGCACCGTCCCCGCCGTGCCCGGCATCATCGACGAGCTGAAGCGGCGGGGCTTCACCTTCGTCACCGTTCCGCAGCTCCTCGCCCCGGCCAAGGCCGAACCGGGCACGGTGTACAAGCCCTGAGGAGCCGGCCCCGCCGAGCCCGGGGCACACCTGGTCACCGGGGTGAGGCGAGTCACAGGCGCCGGGGTCCGGGCGCGGGAACACCCGGTTTTGGTTGACCGTTCATCGATATGTGACCGCGAAGGGGTCCGTGTCCCCGGCCCCCCGCCGAGTGCGACCGCCCTCCGCCGTCACGGCGCACGCCCCGGCTGGCTTCCCCCCGTCCAGCCGGGGCTGCGGTGTCCCCGGACCAGGCCGTCGTCGCCCGGACCACCTCGACGCGGCGCCCGCCCGCGCCCGGTCCGCCCGCGTCGCCGCTCCATCCATGTCCCCGGTCCGCCGCCCCTCCCCGGACCGCTCGCCGGAGGGCGCAGCCCGCCGTCCGGTTCTCGCCGCCCCCCCCGGCACACCCCCGCCCCCCTGCACCCCAGGCCGTGCGACGCTGACCCCACAGGACGCAGACCAGAGCCAAGGAGCGCGGCGATGACGCAGCAGGCCCGGGAACTTCTGGACGCCACCGCACAGGCACTCGCCCCTCGGCAGGGCACCAACCGGTTCGTCGCCGCCATGGCCGACGGCACGGCGAGCCGCATCGCCGTCGGCACCCTCGCCCTGGAGCAGCGCCACATCGTCACCTCCGACCGCCACTCCTTCCTGCACCTGGCCGCCCGCGCGGCCACCCGTCCCCAGGCCGCCGCGCTGTTCACGACCCTCGCCGAGGGGGAGTCCCTGGCCCTCGACCGCCTCCGCGCGCTGCTCGACGGCTGCGGACTGGACGACGTGGCCACGGAGGCGTACGAGCCGTCGGCCGGCTGCCAGGCCTACCCGGCGTACGTCGCGTGGCTCGCCCTCAACGGGGACCCGGCCGACGTCGCCATCGCCCTGTACGCCAATTTCGCCGCCTGGGGCGGCTACTGCGCCGCCCTCGCCGGGGCGCTGCGCACGCGCTACGGCTTCGCCGACGAGGCGTGCGGCTTCTTCGACTTCTTCGCCCTGCCCGCTCCCGCCCTCATGGACCAGGCCGTCGCCGCCGTACAGGAAGGCCTGGACGACGGCCGGGTCACCATGCCCGCGGCACTCCGCTACGGCCGGCTGCTCCAGTCGTACGAATCGCTGTTCTGGGACACCCTGTGGCCCCACGCCGCCGGTCATGGCGAGGGGCTTCCGCACGCCTGAGGCGCCGGGCGTCCCGGCCGCCCGTGCGGGGTCCCTCGTGGTCCCGTGCGCACCTGGCGGCGCGTTCGCACCGGCGCGATCCGGGTACCCGCCGTGCGTTCGTTCCCCGACGGTGGCACCGGAGGCGTTCATGGCGGTACGGCACCAACTGATCAAGCGGCCTCCCGAGGAGGTGTGGGCCGTGCTCGAGGACGGGAGCCGGTACGGCGACTGGGTCGTCGGCACCTCCGCGTCCTGGCAGAAGGACGGCGACTGGCCGAAGACCGGCTCGGCCATCGCGTACACGGTGCGTCTGGGCCCCTACACGGTCGAGGGCGAGACCGTCGTACGGCTCCACGAGCCGCCCCGGTGCCTGGAGCTGGAGGCCCGCAGCGGGGCCCTGGGCACGGCCAGGATCGCCATCGAGGTGCGGCCCTGGGGTGACGAGACGCTCGTCCGGGTCGACGAGCACCCGCTGCGCGGCCCCGGGGGCGCCCTGCACAACACGGTGATCGACGCGTTCATCCAGCTCCGCCACCGCACCATGCTCCGGCGCCTCGCCGACGTGGTCGAGGGACGCGCCCGGTGAGGTCCCGTCCCGTCGTGCCCGACGCGGCGCCCGACACCGTGCCGGACGCCGTGGTCATCGGCGCGGGCCCCAACGGCCTGGTGGCCGCCAACCTGCTCGCGGACGCCGGCTGGTCGGTCGAGGTCCTGGAGGCCCAGGACGAGCCCGGGGGCGCCGTCCGCAGTGACCGGGGCGTCCACCCGGACCACGTCAGCGACATGTTCAGCGCCTTCTACCCGCTGGCCGCCGCCTCCCCCGTACTGGCCCGCCTCGACCTGCACGAGGAGGGCCTCCACTGGAGCCACGCGCCGCGCGTACTGGCCCATCCCCTCCCGGACGGGCGGTGCGCGGTTCTGGAGCGCGACCGGACGGCCACGGCCGCCGGACTGGAGGCGTTCGCCCCCGGAGACGCCCTCGCCTGGGACGGCCTGTGCGACATCTGGGACCGGCTCGGCCCCGACATCCTGCGCGCGCTGTTCACGCCCTTCCCGCCGGTCGCGGCGGCCGCCCGGCTGGCCACCCGCGTCCGCGCCGCGGGCGGGCTCCGGTTGGCGAGGACGATGGTCCTGCCCGTACGGCGACTGGCCGAGGAGGAGTTCCGCGGGGAGGGCGGCCGGCTGCTGCTCGCCGGGAACGCGCTGCACGCCGACCTCGCCCCCGAGGCCGCGGGCAGCGGGGGCTTCGGCTGGCTGATGGCCATGCTGGGCCAGGCCCACGGCTTCCCCGTGCCCGTCGGCGGGGCGGGCGCGCTCACCGACGCCCTCGTCCGCCGCCTCCAGCGCCGCGGCGGGGTGGTGCGCTGCGGGGAGCGGGTCGTGGAGGTGGTCGTCCGCGGCGGCCGCGCGGTGGCGGTGCGTACGGCCTCGGGCGAGACGGTGCCGGTGAACCGCGCCGTCCTCGCCGACGTGGCCGCCCCCGCGCTGTACGGGGACCTCGTCGGCCCCCAGCACCTGCCCTCCAGGCTGCTCGACGACATGCGGCGCTTCCAGTGGGACTGGGCCACCTTCAAGGTCGACTGGGCGCTGTCCGGCCCCGTCCCGTGGACCGCCGGTGAGCCGGCGGCCGGCGCGGGGACCGTCCATCTCGCCGACGGCATGGACGAACTCACCCGGTTCTCCGCCCAGCTCGCCATGCGGGTGGTGCCCGACCGCCCGTTCCTGCTGTTCGGGCAGATGACCACGGCCGACGCCACGCGCTCCCCGGCGGGCACCGAGTCGGCGTGGGCCTACACCCACGTACCGCACCGCGTCCGCACCGACGGGGGAGAGGACGGCATCACCGGCTCCTGGGACCGCCGCGAGCAGGAGGCCTTCGCCGACCGCGTCGAGGCCCAGGTCGAGCGGTTCGCGCCCGGGTTCCGCTCCCGCGTGCTCGCCCGCCGGATCCTCGCCCCGCCGACCCTCGAGGCCATGGACGCCAACCTCCACGGGGGCGCCATCAACGGCGGCACCACGGCCATGCACCAGCAGCTCTTCTTCCGCCCGGGCCCCGGTACGGGCCGCCCGGAGACGCCCGTGGAGGGCCTCTACCTCGCCTCCGCCTCCGCCCACCCGGGCGGCGGCGTCCACGGGGCGCCCGGCGCTAACGCGGCCCGTGCGGCGCTCCGCACTTCCCGCCCGCTGCGCCGGGCGCTGTCCCGCGCGCAGACCGTCCTGGCCGGCCGGGGTCTCCGCTCGGCCGCCGAAGCCTCCTCCACCCCGGCCGGCTCGCTGGCCTCGTTCGACGCCTCGGGCCCCGAAGGGCGGGACGGCCCGGCCGGCGGCCTGCCGCCGACGGACTGACGGCACGTACCGGTGCGGCCGTGAGTGCCCGGGGGGCCGTCCGTGTGCCCGGGCGTTCAGTCGCCGCCGCCCGGCTGCCGCTGCCGCTGCCCCCGTTCCGCGCGGGCGGCCGCGTCCCGGGCCCGGCGGCGGGCGTCGCGTGCCGAGCGCTCGGCCCGCTGGAACCGCGTGCGCGCGGCGCGCACCTCCTCGTCCGCGCCGTGCCGGAGGAGTTCGGCCTCCTTGAGCTCCCGGGACAGCGCGCCCACCCGCCGCTCCGCCTCCCGGAACCCTTCCTCCGCCCGGGTCCTCTCCGTCCCGGCCCGGTCGCGTTCCTCCTCGGCCCGGCGGGCCTCCTCCTCGGCCCGGCGGGCCTCCTCCCGCAGCTCGGCCGCCCGCCGCTCGCGTTTCCGCTCCTCCTGCGCGTGCCGGTCCTGCTGGGCCCGCGCTTCGCCACCGGTACGACCGCCGTCCCCGCCCCGCTCGTCCTCCGCGTGCCGGCCGGCGGGCCGGTCGCCCGTCCGGGGCGGGACGCCCGTGAGGGCGGCGGCGAAGCCCACCGGGGCGCTCAGCGGTCTGACCAGCCGCCCCGCCGCCCACCGGTCCGCCGCGTCCGGGTCCGCCAGGACCGCGTGCAGGGTGCCCTCGACCTCGTGCTGGACGTCGTCACCGACCGGCTGGCCGGCGTCGGCGGCGAGTTGCCGCGCCTGCCGGGCCAGCGTCGTCACCAGGGTGTGCTGCTTGCGGCTGAGCTCACGCAGCCGGTCACCGTCCAGCCTCCTGGTGGGCGCGGCGCAGCCCGTCGCCGAGCACGGCCAGCGAGCGCGTCTCCTCCGGCATCCGTCGTACGAGCAGGTTGCTCACCCAGGCCGCGAGGGTCGGCCGGCGCAGGGCCCGGACGGCATCGGCCAGTTCGCGGTCCCCGGCCTTCCGCGCCTCCGCGGCGCGCGCGTCGCGCGCCGCGGTGAAGCGGTCGGGGCGCAGCCCGTACAGCTCGTCGGTGACGTTCTCCAGATCCACGGCTCTCCCGTCGGACGCGGTCTGTCGGTACCTCGCTCCCGTTATCTGAGGTATGCCCGTTTTTAAAGTGATAGGAGAGGTTTTCGCTTCGCCATCGCTGGTCACCCGACCCTTGAGGATCCACACAGCGACACCCACAGAGGGAACAGCGCGAGAGAAACCGCTGGAGGATGCATGATCACCCAGGCACAGATCCCGGCCGTGCTCGACCACCCGGTCTACGACGCGAGCGGTGACAAGATCGGCGAAGCCAAGCACGTGTTCGTCGACGACGTGACGGGCCGGCCCGACTGGGTCAGCGTCAAGACCGGCTTCTTCGGCTCCGGCGAATCGTTCGTGCCCATCCATGAGGCCGTGGTCGTGGAGGACCACCTGGAGGTCCCGTACCCCAAGGGAAAGGTCAAGGAGGCCCCGAACGTCGACGTCGACGCGGGTGGCCACCTCTCGGCCGAGGAGGAACGGCGCCTCTACGAGTACTACGGCATCGGCTGGGGCGGGACGACGGGGATGGATGACCGGGCCCGCACCGAGGGCATGGCGGGCACCGCGGGAACGGCCGGAACGGCGGCCGCCGCAGGCACCGCCGCCGGCCGCACCGGCGACGACGCGATGACCCGCTCCGAGGAGGAACTGCACGTCGGGGTGGAGCAGCGTGAGGCGGGCCGGGCACGGCTTCGCAAGTACGTCGTGACCGAGGAGGTCCAGCAGACCATCCCGCTGCGGCACGAGGAGGTCACCCTGGAGCGCGAGCCCATCACGGAGGCCAACCGCGACGCCGCCCTGTCGGGACCGGAGATCTCCGAGTCCGAGCACGAGGTGACGCTGCACGCCGAACGGCCGGTGGTGGAGACGGAAGTCACCCCGGTGGAGAGGGTGCGGCTGAACACCGAGGAGGTCACCGACGAGGAGACCGTCCGCGGACGGGTCCGCAAGGAGCGCATCGAAGCCGACCTGCCCGACGAGGACGCCGGCACCGACCGCTGACGGCCGGCCGTCGGCCGGTTCCACGGCCCAGGCCCCGCTCCGCGAGGAGCGGGGTTCCCGTGCGCCGCCGACCGCCGACCGCCGACCGCCGACCGCCGACGTGGACCCGCGGCACCCGACCACGGATGTCGGCCGTGGTCCCGGCGCTTCCGCGCGGGCGGATCGTATACGACCGGTGACCGGTGACCGATCGAACGGTGCCCGGCCGCCGAAGCGCCGCCGATGCACCGCATATGACGACCCGTCATTCCCACGGGCACATCCGGATAGGCGCGGCCACGCACGCGCACGGCCCGCACGATTCCTCACCGGAGTCGTGCGGGCCGTACGGGCGGTGCGGGGCTGCCCCGGGTTCAGAAGGAGAATACGCTCGAGCCCTCGGCCTGCATCACACAGGAATTCGCGTAGGTTTTCTCGAAGTTCACGCGTCGGCCTTCCCAAATGCCCTGCGCGGTCACGACGACCGGGTCGTAGATCTTGATGCAGGGCCGGCCCTCGTCCTCGCCCAGTGCGTCGAACTCGCCCTCGGTGGCGCGCAGTTCGGCACAGGCCTGCTTCGGGGCCGGGTGCGTTCCGCCGGCGGTCGGGCTACAGGTGAGCGTCACCGCCCGCATGGGCGTCGCGGTGATGGCGTTCTCCCCCTGGGCGACGGTGAGGACGAGTGCCGACGGTGCGTAGAGCCGCGGTTCGGGTGCGGCGGCCTTCGCGGCGGCCCCCGTGACGGTCATGGGTCCGAGGACCCCCGCTGTGGCCAGCCCGCAAACGATGGCGCGCCTTACCAGTGTCCGCATGGCAGAAAACCTCTCAGTTCGTCTCGGGAACGTTCGGTGCCGTGCGCCAGCCACATTGCCGCGCCGGCCTTGTAGATGCACATTCAGCGGCGCTTTTCGGTTTGATCCGTCATTCAGGCGATGACGCGAAAAGTCGCTCCGCGGCGCGGCTCGCGTTCGTCGGCGAGTGCCGCCATCAGGGCTTTATGGCGTGCTGAAAATGGTTCAAAAGTGCACGATGCGTAGAAACGTTCGAGTCTCCGGTCGTCAACACGGCCGAAACGTGACGGCAACACGAGGGGTGGAGATCCGGCCTGCCTCGATCGGCGCGCCGACTCAAAAGCACCTTTCATGGAAAGGTAATGTGATGGCAAAGTTGACGACGCTGTAGCCGTGCATGATCGTTGGCGCACCGCACCACGGTGCCTGGCGGCGACAGCGCCGCGGAGACCCCGTGGTTCCGTCACGCACGCCCCCACACCACCTGACAATGACCCGACCACACCGCGCCCGCCGGCCCCCACGGCCCGGAGCGCAGGAGGCAGGCCGCCATGAAATCCCTGATCGACAACGCTCGTACGTTCCCCGCACGCGTCGCCCGACGGCCCGATGAGTTCCGCCGTCTCGCCGCCGGACAGTCCCCCGAGGCGCTGTTCATCACCTGCTCCGACTCCCGGGTGATCCCTTCCCTGATCACCGGGGCCAAGCCGGGTGAGCTCTTCGAACTGCGCACCGCGGGCAATGTGGTTCCCCGGTACGACGAGGCACGGCCCAGCGCCGAGACCGCCACCGTCGAGTACGCGCTCCGCGTCCTCGGTGTCCGTGACATCGTCGTGTGCGGGCACTCCCACTGCGGCGCCGTCGGCGCCCTCGTGCGTGGTGAGGACCTCTCGGCCCTCCCCGCCGTGCGGAGCTGGCTCGACCACTCCGTACCGGAACCGCCCGACACCCGCGACCTGGCCCAGGCCGTGCGCCGCCACGCCGCGGCGCAACTGACCACGCTGCGCGGCTACCCGGCCGTGCGGGAGCGTCTGGCCACCGGGCAACTGACGCTCCACGCCTGGTACTACGAGGTCGACACCGGTGCGGTGAGCGTCCACCGGCCCGACCTGGAGGGCGAGTTCACGCCCCTGTGAGGGGGCGCAGCACTCTCGTGTCCCCCTCCGACCGTCCGCCGCCCCCAGCGGGGCGGCGGGCCGCACCCTTAGGAACCCACCCTCATGCTTCGCCATCTCAAGGACCCCGCCGTCCTGCGCCGTGACATACCCGCGTCACTCGTCGTCTTCCTCGTCGCCCTTCCTCTGTGCGTCGGCGTGGCCGTCGCCTCCGGGGTGCCCGCCGAACTGGGGCTGGTCACCGGCATCGTCGGCGGCCTCGTCGTGGGGGCGCTGCCCGGCAGCTCCCTCCAGGTCAGCGGCCCCGCGGCCGGCCTGACCGTGCTGGTGTACGAGGCGGTCCGGGAATTCGGCCTCGGCGCGCTCGGCGCCATCGTCCTCATATCCGGACTGCTTCAACTGCTGCTCGGGGCACTGAAGTTCGGCCGCTGGTTCCGCGCGATCTCCATCGCCGTGGTCCAGGGCATGCTCGCCGGCATCGGTCTGGTGCTGGTGCTCGGCCAGGTGTACGCGATGGCCGACACCGCCCAGCCCTCCGGCGGCCCCGGCAAGCTCGCCGGCCTGCCCCGACTCGCCGGTTCGGTCCTCTCCGGAGGCACGGCGCTGACGGCCTTCCTCGTCGGCGCCGGAACCGTGGCCGTCCTCGTCCTCTGGCCCCGGCTCCCCGCCCGCGCCCGTGTGGTCCCCGGCCCGCTCGTCGCGGTCGCGCTCGCCACCGCGGTGACCGTCCTGTTCGACCTGCCCCTCGCCAAGGTCGAGGTCCAGGGCCTGCTGGAGGCCGTCCAGCCGCCCGGGCTCGCCGGCTTCGGCGACATCGCCACGGTGGCCGCCATCGGAACCGTCCTCGCCTTCACCCTGATCGCCTCGGCCGAGAGCCTGTTCAGCGCCGCGGCCGTGGACCGCATGCACGACGGGCCGCGCACCGACTACGACAAGGAGCTGATGGCGCAGGGCGTCGGCAACACCCTGTGCGGCGCGCTCGGCGCCCTGCCCATGACGGCCGTCATCGTCCGCAGCGCCGCCAACGTCCAGGCCGGTGCGCGCACCTCCCTCTCCCGCGTCCTGCACGGGCTGTGGCTGCTGCTGTTCGCCGCCCTGCTGCCCGCGGCGATCGGCGTCATCCCGCTCGCCGCCCTGGCCGGCGTCCTGGTGCACGCCGGCTGCAAGCTCGTCCCCGTCAAGGACTTCCGTCCGCTCTGGCGTGATCACCGGGGCGAGGCGGTGATCCTGGGCGTCACGGCGGTGGCCATCCTGGTCACCAACCTCTTCGAAGGCGTGGTGCTGGGCCTGCTGCTCGCCGTCTGCAAGACCGCCTGGGAGACGTCCCACCTCCACGTCGAGGTGCGTGAACTCACCGGGGGCCGTCTGGTGGCGACCATCACCGGCAACGCGACCTTCCTCCGGCTGCCCAGGATCCTGGAGGAGCTGGAGAACCTTCCCGCGGACCGCCCCATCGAGCTCGACCTCTCCGGGCTGCGCCACCTCGACCACGCGTGCCGGGTCGCCCTGGAGAACTGGGCGCTGCGTCACAACGACGCCGGGACGGAACCGGTGCGGATGCTGCCGCCCGCCGGAGTCCCCGCCCAGGTCCCGCCGGATCGGATCCCCACGGGCCGGATGCCCGCGGGCCGAGCCCCGTCGGACCGGGCCACCTCGGATCAGGCCGATCAGGTCGCCTCGGTGTCCAGGACGTAGTCGACGACCGACGAGGGCGTCAGCCGGTCCCTCTTGACGATCGCGACGCCGTCGCTCCCGGCGTTCGCCCCGGTGCCGGTCCCGGCACCGGGCGCGGGCTCGGCGGCGGCGTGCGCGGTCGCGGTACCGGCGGCGAGCAGGACGCCGGTGGCCGCGGCGATGACGGTCGCTCGGAGGTTCATGCGTGCTGCCCTCTCGGTCGGGTGGCTCGTCGCTCAAGAGCCTGCCGATGATCAACGAGGCCTCGCCGGAGAAGTGTCGGGCGGCCGTTCCCGCCGGTATGGCGACGGCGCCCACCGGCAATGGCGACCGTTCCCACCTGCATGGGGTGCGGGGGCGGGATCCCGGCCGCGTTCCCGCTGTTGACCGCGAGGGTGTGAAGGTAGTTCTATTGGGACATAAAGGGCAAATAAAGTCTTCCACAGGAGGCGGCCCGCAATGACCACCCACCCGAGCATCGAGCAGCACCCCGATCTCGCCGAGATGCGCTCTCGGTTCGAACGGGCGACCAGCACCCCCCGTGGCCAGGCGATCGAGACGCTGGGCCTTCTCACGGGTCTCTACTTGGCGGCATCGCCATGGATCGTCGGGTTCAACGGCCTCACGACCCTGGCCGTCTGCAACCTGATCACCGGTGTCGCCTACGCCCTGTGCATGGGAGGGTTCGGCTCGGCGTACGAGCGCACCCACGCCATGGCCTGGGCCGCGTGCGCCATCGGCGCATGGACGATCGTCGCCCCGTGGGTCGTCGCCGGCAACGTCGACACGACCCGCAGCGTGGTCAACAACATCATCGTCGGCGCCGTGGCCCTGCTGCTCGGTCTGGCGATGGCGGCGTCGGCGATGGCCGACCGCCGTTCCGGCCGCCCCCGCGCCCGGGCCCGTGGCGGCCCCGGCCCCATGGAGTGAACCGACACGCCCGATCCGGAGGACCCCGGCGCCCGCGCCGGGGTCCTCCGCGCCCCCGGCCACCGAGCGCCACCGCGCCGTTCTGCCTGGTGCGTCATAGCGTTGCCGCGAGCGGGCAGGAGGGACGCGAGGAGGCACCATGGCGAAACCGATCGCACGCATGTCGCGGTGGCTGAACCGCACCTACGCGGGGGACCGGGCCGACCCGCCCCCGCTGGGCGGTTACGCCGCCGCCGTGGCCGTGTTCGGCGGCTACGCGGCGGCGTGGACCGGTGCGGTCCGCCGGAGCGGTCGGCCACTGCCGGCGAGGCCCGAGCCCTGGGACGTCCTGCTCACCTCGGTGGCCACGTTCCGGCTCAGCCGCCTGGTGAGCAAGAGCGCCGTGCTCAGCCCGCTGCGGGCCCCGTTCACCGAGTACCGAGGATCCCAGGGTGCCGCGGAGCTGGCGGAGGAACCGCGCGACGGGGCCAAAGGGGTCGTCGGCAGCCTGCTGACGTGCCCCTTCTGCGTCAGCGTGTGGACCGTGTCCACCCTGACCGGTGCCGCGCTGCTGTGGCCCCGCGCCACCCGTACGGTCACGGGCGCCCTGACCGCGCTGGCCGGGGCCGACGCGCTCCAGTTCGTCCACACCGCCCTGAAGGAGAAGACCACCGGGAACTGAGCACCCGGTACGTCAGCGGCACCGCCCCGGCACGGTCAGGCACCGGACGCCGGGGCGATGTCCTGCTCCGCCCAGACCACCTTGCCCATGGGCGTCCGGCACGATCCCCAGCGGCGGCACAGCATGTTGATCAGTTGCAGACCCCGTCCCCCCTCTGCGCTGAGCGGGGCGTGCTGGATCTGCGGCAGGTCCGGGCCCGTGTCCGACACCTCCACGCTCAGCCGGTCGTGGCGGACGAGCCGGAGCTGCCGCGGACCGCCGCCGTACCGCAGCGCGTTGCCGACCAGCTCGCTCACCACCAGCTCCGTGACGTCCACCAGATCGGCCAGTGCCCAGCGGCCGAGCTGCTCCCTGACCAGGCGGCGTGCCTCCCCGGCGGCCGACCCGTCCGGCGGCAGCGACCGTACGCACAGCTCACCGTCGCCGAAGGCACGGGCCTCCGCCACGAGGACGACCGCGTCGTCGAAGCGCCTGCCCCCCTCCCCGAGGATCCGGGCCGACGACACGTCACAACTCCGCCGCAGCGCGGGCCGAGGCCCCGCGACCGCCTCGCGGAGGCGGCCGAGCTGCACCTCGATGTCCGCCTCCCGGCTCTTGACCAGGCCGTCGGTGTACAGCATCAGCCGCGCGTCCTCCGGCACCGTACCGTCAGCGGGTCGTACGGGATCACGCCCGCCCCCAGCGGCGCGCCCGGGGGCACCTCCACGAACGACGCGCCGCCCCCGGAGGCGATCAGCAGGGGCGGCGGGTGCCCGGCGCTGGCCAGCCGGAACGTCCCGTCCGCCGGGTCGTACACGGCGCACAGACAGGTGGCGACCTGGTCCTCCTCCAGGTCCCGGGCGGCGAGGTCCAGCCGCGCGAGGACCCGTTCCGGCGCGATGTCCAGGCCGAGCAGCGTGCGGGCGACCGAACGCAGCCGCCCCATGGTGGCCGCCGCCGCCAGACCGTGGCCCATGACGTCGCCGACGACCAGCGCGGTCCGGCCGCTCGGCAGGGGGACCACGTCGAACCAGTCGCCGCCCACCCCGCTCGGCTCCACGGCCGGCTGGTAACTGGACGCCACCCGCAGCCCGGGTGTCGAGGGGGCCGCCCGGGGCAGCAGGGCGCGCTGGAGGGTGAGCACCGTCTCCCGCTCGCGGCCGTAGAGACGGGCGTTGTCGATGTACACCGCGGCCTTCGACGCGAGCTCCCAGGCCAGCGCCAGGTCGGTCGGGGTGAAGGGGCCCCTCGACCCGGCCCGGACGAAGTCGGCGGCCCCCAGCAGCACACCGCGGGCGACGAGGGGCACGGCCATGTAGCTGTGCACCCCCGCGTGCCGCATCACCCGCGCGGCCTGCGGGCTCGGGGCGATGGACTCGTACTGACCGGGCGCGATCCGGCTCACCAGAACCGGGCGGCGTGCCGTCAGACACCGGTACACGACCTTGGGCGTCGCGTGGAGGGAGGTCAGCTCGCCCACCGGATCCGGTTCCAAGTGCCGCAGCGGGTCGATCACGGAGACGGCCATGGCGCGGGTCAGCGGCACGCCGGTACCACCCGCGCGGTCGCCCTCACCCCCGCGCAGCACCGACTCCAGCAGGTCCACCGCCGCCCCGTCCGCGATCCGGGGCACCGCGAAGTCGGCGAGCTCCTGCGCGGTCCGGCCCAGGTCCAGCGTGGTGCCGATGAGGTTGCCCGCCTCGTTCAGCCACTCCAGCCGGCCGCGCGCGGCGGACAGGGAACCCACGGCGGCCGCGGCCCGCCGCAGCATCCGCGCCGCACGCAGCGGGTCCACCCGGGCACCCGGCCCGCGCCCTCCGCGCCCCCGACTGCGGTTGTCGTCCACGTCGTGTACCTCTTCCCACGGCGCCGCCGAACCCTGGAGCTCCCGATTCTGCCCTGCGCCGGCACCGGAGGCCTCCCCATCGCACCACCCGGCCCCAGGACGGCCACGCCAGGACGACCAGCACGCCGCCCGCCGCCGTGCCCCCGTGGACGGATGACCGAAGTCCGTGCTTCCACCAACGACATGCGGGTACCAGGGCAGCCATGACCGCTCACGGCCCGGCCGACCGCACCGTGAGACCGGTGTGTGCCGATGGACGGATGTCTCCGGGGCATCCGTTACGCGCCACCCCGCGACGGTCATGGCTGAGGAGTCCCAGTCCCGAGCACGGAGGAACCATGCCCAACCCCAATCCGCTCAAGGCCGCCGCCGAGAAGCTGACCGAGACCCTCCGGGACGGCGGCCCGGCCGAGGGCATCCCGGGCGCCCCGGCCCCCGAGCCCGCCCAGGTGGACGAACCCACCGAGCCGCGCGACCCCCTCCCGCCCAAGCCGGACCAGGGCGAGCCGGCGCCGTACTCGCCCACCGGCCGGCACACCGGCAACCCGCCGCAGTCCCGCGCGCAGGACGGCCCCTACCTGACCACCGCCCAGGGCGCCCGGCTGTACGACACCGACCACTCGCTCAAGGCGGGCCCGCGCGGGCCGGTCCTCCTCCAGGACCACCACCTGCGCGAGAAGATCATGCACTTCGACCACGAGCGGATCCCGGAGCGCGTCGTCCACGCCCGGGGCGCCGGGGCCCACGGCGTGTTCCAGGCGTACGGCACCGCCGAGGGCGTCACCAAGGCGGCCTTCCTCCGCAAGGGCACCGAGACCCCCGTCTTCGTACGGTTCTCCACCGTCCTCGGCTCACGCGGCTCCGCGGACACCGTCCGCGACACCCGCGGCTTCGCCACGAAGTTCTACACCGAGGAGGGCGTTTTCGACCTCGTCGGCAACAACATCCCGGTCTTCTTCATCCAGGACGCCATCAAGTTCCCCGACGTCATCCACGCGGGCAAGCCGCACCCCGACCGGGAGATCCCGCAGGCCCAGAGCGCCCACGACACCTTCTGGGACTTCGTCTCGCTGCACACCGAGGCCCAGCACCACACCATGTGGAACATGTCCGACCGGGGCATCCCCCGCTCGTACCGCACCATGGAGGGCTTCGGCGTCCACACCTTCCGCCTCGTCAACGCCGAAGGCGCCACCACCCTGGTCAAGTTCCACTGGAAGCCCAAGCTCGGCGTGCACTCCCAGCTCTGGGAGGAGGCCCAGATCACCGGCGGCGTCGACCCGGACTTCCACCGCCGCGACCTCGCCGACGCGATCGAGGCCGGCGCCCACCCGCAGTGGGAGCTCGGCATCCAGACCTTCCCCGACACCACCGAGCAGACCTTCGAGGGCATCGACCTGCTCGACCCGACGAAGATCGTCCCCGAGGAGCTCGCGCCGGTGCAGCCCATCGGCCTGCTCACCCTCAACCGCAACCCCAGCAACTTCTTCGCCGAGACCGAGCAGGTCGCCTTCCACGTCGGACACCTCGTCCCCGGTATCGACGTCACCGACGACCCGCTGCTCGCCGGCCGCCTCTTCTCGTACCTGGACACCCAGATCACCCGGCTCGCGGGCCCCAACTTCCACCAGATCCCCATCAACCGCCCGCACGCCCCGGTCAACGACATGCTCCGCGACGGCTTCCACCAGCAGGCCGTGCACAGCGGCGTCGCCCCCTACAAGCCCAACTCGCTCGACGGCGGCTGCCCGTTCTTCGCCGGCGCCGACACCGGCGCCTACATCGAGACCCCGGTGGAAGTGCCCGCCGCCCGCAAGGTCCGGGAGGCCCCCGCCAGCTTCGACGACCACTTCAGCCAGCCCCGGCTGTTCTGGCTCAGCATGTCCCCGGTCGAGCGCGAGCACATCATCACCGCCTACACCTTCGAGCTGGCCAAGTGCTACGACAACGCCGTCAAGCAGCGCCAGCTCCAGGCACTCGCCAACATCGACGCCGAGCTGTGCGCCCGTGTCGCCGAAGGCCTCGGCCTGCCCGCGCCCGAACCCACCCGGGCGCCGGCCGACGTCGTACCGAGCCCCGCGCTCTCCCAGATCGGCCAGGAGTGGCCCGCCGACGGCCGCATCATCGGCATCGTCGCCGACGACACCGCCGACCTCGACGGCGTCCGCGCCGTCCGCCAGGCCGTCCTCGACGCGGGCATGGTGCCCCTCGTCGTCGCACCGGCCGGCGGGAAGATCGGGGCGGACGGCCCCGACCCCGTCACCGTGCAGCGCACCTTCGCCACCGCGCGCTCCATCGAGTTCGACGCGCTCGTCCTGGCCGGGGTCCCCGCGCCGGGCGGCGACGCCTACGGAGCGCGGGACGCCAAGGCCGGCGACGCCGGACAGGCGGCCACCGCCCTCGACCCCCGGCTGCTGCTGATGGTCTCCGAGGCCTACCGGCACTCCAAGGCCATCGGCGGCTGGGCCGGCGCCGATACCGTCCTGGAAGCGGCCGGCGTCCCGGCCGGGGCCCCCGGCGTGGTGACCGGGGACAGCGGCGAGGGCGTGCTCGCCCGGCTCACCCCGCTCCTCGCCCGCCACCGCGTCTGGGACCGCTTCCCCGCCGCCGCCTGACGGTCAGGTGCGGACCCCCGGCTCCCGGTCCGCGTCGTGCCGCAACGGCGTGATCTGCTCGATGTCGTAGCGGCCGCGCAACGCGGCGATCGCCGCGTGGTCCGGGGGCCCGCCCCGGTCGAGGATGCCGATCAGCTCCTCGAAGTACCGCTCGTGGTCCGGGGGAGGGGACGCCTGGAAGAACATCCTGGCGGGCCGGTCCGTGCGGTTGGCGAAGGCGTGCGGACACCCCGGCGGGACCACGATCACCGTGCCCGGCGTGGCCCGGACGGTGCGCCGGCCGGACGGCGACTCCCAGTGCCGCCAGTCGTCGCCCGTCCGGACCCGGGGCTCGAACGCCAGGACGTCCAGCTCGCCGTCGAGGAGGTAGAACAGCTCCTCGCTCCGGGCGTGCACGTGCGCCCCCACGTCGAACCCCGGGGGCACCACCACCTCGAAACTGGACGCCGCCCGGGAGTGCTCGCCCGTCACCTTGAAGGTGACCTCCTGCGCCGGCGAGCGCAGCGTCCGCCCCTGGCCCCTCGGGACCAGCAGCCCGTCGGGGGCGTCGGCCACCATCGCGGCCGGCGCCCCCTGGTGCGCGGTCACCAGGTCACCGGAAGGGACTCGGGCCCACGGATGAGCGCACCGCGGCGGAACCGCACCTCCTCGACCGGAACGGCGAACCGCAGACCGGGGAACCGGTCCAGGAAGGCGTCCACCAGCAGCTCGGACTCCATCCGCGCCAGCATGGCCCCCACGCAGAAGTGGGGCCCGTACCCGAACGCCACATGCGGATTGGGGGACCGGTCCAGGTCCAGGGCATCCGGGTGCGGAAAGACGTCCGGGTCGCGGTTGGCCGCCAGGTACGAGACGTACACCGGCTCGCCCGCCCGGATCCGTACCCCCGCCACCGTCACGTCCTCCAGGGCGATCCGGGACAGGCCGACGGCGCTGCGGTGCGGAATGAACCGCAGCAGCTCGTCGATCGCCCGCGGGCGGATGTCCGGCTCGGCGCGCATCCGGGCCATGTGCTCGGGGTGGGTGAGCAGGACGAACAGCATGTTGCCGCAGTTGTTGGTGACCGCCTCACCGCCGATCTGGATCAGCAGCGCCAGCCCCACCGCCTCCGAGGCGGTGATCTCACCGTTCGCCACCGCCGTGCCGAGCAGCCCGATGACGCTCTCCTCGTCGCCGTCGTCACCGTCGCGCGGCTGGCTCAGCAGGTCGGCGAAGTAGGCGCACATGTCCTCCTTGGCACGCTGGCTGCGCTCCACGCCGTGGGCGGAGGACAGGATCAGGTTCGTCCACTCGTGCATCCGTGGCCGGTCGATGGGCGGCACGCCCATCAGCTCGCACACCACGGCCAGCGGGAACGGCCCGAGCAGCCGCTCGGTGAAATCGGCCGGCGGGCCGTCGGCCAGCACCTCGTCGACCAGCTCCGCCAGCAGGAGCCGGGCCCGCTCGCGCAGCCGTTCCACGCCGCGCGTGGTGAAGGCGGGCGCCACCGCCCGGCGCAGCCGCGTGTGGTCGGGCGGATCCTCGAACCCCACCGCCCCGTCGACCGGGATGAAGTGCGGCGCAAGCCGGGTGACGTCGTTCTCGACGACCAGCTTCCGGCTGAACCGCGGGTCGTTGGTGACCGCCCGGACGTCGTCGTAGCGCGTCACCAGCCATGCCCAGCCGTCGCCGTTGGGCAGCTTGATCCGGCTCACCGGTCCCTCGCGCATCAGTTCCGCGAGCACCGGGTCGAACTCCACCCCGAACAGGTCCAGGGCCGGCCAGTGCCGTACCGGGGGCAGGGCGGCCGTGGTCGTCGTCTCATCCAACACGGGACGGTTCCTCCACCAGGACACGGTCGGGCACGTCCGAGAGCACGCGGGTGGGCACCCGCTCGGACACGCGGTCGGAGACGGTCCAGCGGCCGAGCGACATCTCGGCCGTGATGCCGGGGCCGAAGCCCGCGAGCAGGCCGCGCGCCGTGTCGTGCGCGCCGCCCTCGTCGAACAGCCGGCGCAGCGCGTCCAGGACGACGGCGCTCGCGATGTTCCCGTACTCCGTCAGCGTGGCGCGGCTGAAGCGGAACGCCTCGGCCGGCACGCCCAGGAACGTGCTCAGGTCGTCCAGGATCCTCGGACCGCCCGCGTGGATGATGTAGAAGTCCAGGTCGGACGCGTCCCAGCCGTGCCGGCCCGCCAGCTCCTTGAGCGCCGGAGCCAACGGCTCCATGGTGCCGGGCACCCGCTTGTCGAGCTTGAAGTGGAACCCGGTGGACCGCACGTCGTAGGCGATCCAGTCCTCCGTCTCCGGAACCAGGTACGAGCCGTTGCGCTCCAGCGTCACGCCGGTGCCGCCCCGGCCGCGCATCACGGCGGCGGCGATGCCGTCGCCGAAGAGCCCGTTGGACAGCAGGTTCCCGACGCCCAGGTCGGTGGGCTGGTAGCACAGCGAGCAGAACTCGCACGCCACGATGAGCGCGTTCGCCTCCGGGTAGGCGGTGCAGAAGTCGTGCGCCCGGTTGATCGCCGCGCCGCCCGCCGCGCAGCCGAGCTGGGCGATGGGCACCTGACGGGTGTCGCCCCGGAAGCCCATGGTGTTGATCAGCCACGCCGTGAGCGACGGCATCATGAAGCCGGTGCACGACACGTAGATGATCACGTCGATGTCGGAGGCCCGGAGCTCCGCGTCCGCCAGCGCCTGTTCGATGACGGCCGGCACGCGGGCCTTGGCCTCCGTCTCGTATATCCGGTTGCGTATCTCGAAGCCGTCGTGCCGGAGGGTTTCCTCGATCGGCCGCAGCAGGTGCCGTTTCTGGACACCGGTGTTCTCCATCAGCCGCAGGGCGAGCGGGAGCTGGGGGTGGTCCGCGTGAATGCTCCGCGCCAGGTCGAGCGTCTGCTGCATGGTGATCACGTGCTCGGGGACGGAGACCGCGGGTCTGCACAACGTGGCCATGACGTAAGCCCTTTCGTCGCGTTTGCACTCAAAGGATCCGGGACGGGCGATCGTCGCGCGCGCCGAAACTCGTGCCACCCCGTTACGTCGAACCGGTGACCGGCACCCCCTGCGGCCGCCCTCCGGTACCCCCCGCATCCGCCCTCCGTGCACCGGGCACCCCCGCCCACGCCTCACCACGCACGCGCGCCGCACCGGCCCGGCCCCGGCGCCCGGCCGGAGCACACCACGCGGCAACGGGCCAGCCGCGCGCGCCGACCACGGCGGGAGCCCTGGCCCGCACCGGGCCCTTCCGTTCCCCCGTACGGGGGAGCACCGGGTGCCCCGGGGGACGGGCGCGACGGAGCATGGGCGCATGCCCCTCCACCTCCGCATCGTCCACGGCCGCCCGACCGCCACCGAACTCGCGGCCCTCACCGCCGTACTGACCGCCCTGGCCTGCCGGACCGGGCCGACCGGGCCGTCGCGGGGCGGCGGGGCGCCCACCGGCCGTGCGCAGTGGGACCGGGGCTGGCGGGCCCATCCGGCACCCAACTCCTGGTGCGCCCGGCTCCACCTCCCGGCCCGCCACCCGCACCATTGAGGGGTGAAGGCGAACCGTGACGTACGACTGCTCCTGACGACCGACACCCACCTGCCGACACGGGCCAGGGAACTGCCCGCCGAACTGCTGGCCGGCATCGAGGCCGCCGACGTGGTGGTGCACGCCGGCGACTGGGTGGACACCGCCACGCTCGACCTGCTGGAGGCGCGCGCCCGGCGGCTGCTGGCCGTCCACGGCAACAACGACGGCCCGGAACTGCGCGCCCGGCTTCCCGAGGTCGCCCGCGCCGAGCTGGACGGCCTCCGGTTCGGCGTCGTCCACGAGACGGGCCCCGCGCAAGGCCGCGAACGCCGGTGCGAGGAGCGGTTCCCCGACCTGGACGTCCTGGTCTTCGGCCACAGCCACATCCCCTGGGACAGCACGGCGCCCGGCGGGCTGCGGCTGCTCAACCCCGGCTCGCCCACCGACCGCCGCCGCCAGCCGCACTGCACGTACATGACCGCTGTCGTCACCGGCGGCCGGCTCGCCGAGGTCCGCCTCCACCGGCTGCCTCCCCGCCACCCGGTGCGTCCCGGCACCCCGTAGAGCGGATACGGTGCTGCCGTGGTGATCGACAGGGAGGACACGGCCGGGACGGCGCTGCTGCTGGCGGCCGCCCCCGTCGGCAAGGGACGACTGATCGACGCGGCGGGCGTGCTCCCCGCGCTGGCCGCCGTACCGCCGGGCGCGCTGACCGGCACGGTGGCCGCGACACTGGTCGAGCTGGCGGACCCGCTGGACCCGCAGACCGTGCTCACCCGGCTCCGGGCCGCCGTCGCCGCGTCCGGCCCGCTGTCCGTCTACATCGCCGGGCAGCTCCACCTCGACCACCGGCAGCGCCTGCCGCACCTCGCCCTGGCCCGTACCTCGCCCTCCACCCTGCGCTACACGGCCCTGCCCTGGCACTGGATCGCCGGCGAGCTGAAACTCCGCCGCCCGGGCACGACGACGGTCGTCGTCGACCTGGTCGCCGACGAGCAGACCTGGCAGCAACTCGCCACCGACCCGGGGCTCCTCGCGCTCTGCCACGGGGTGCGGGTCTACGGCAGGGTGGGTCCGCCCCCCGGGCGCCGCGCGCTCGCGAGCCCCGACTACCTCAAGGCCTGTGCCGCCGTCTGGCGCAGTGGGGCGCGTCCGCCGCTCGCCGCGCTGCACGAGCAGGTCGTCGCACAGTCCGCCCCGGACCGCGCCCTGGTGTTCGCCGCCGACTTCCCGCCGGCACAGGCCCCCGCCCCGGCCGCGCCCTCCTCCGCCGTCCCGCCCGTTCACGTGCCGGCCGTTCCCGCCCCGCCCGCGCCCGGGACCACCGCCGCGACCGCGGCCGTACCCTCCGCGCGGCAGGAGCCGGGGCGGACCGCCGGGGACACCACCGCACCGCCCCCCACCGGGGACGCCACCGCACCGCCCCCCGCCGGGGCCGACCCCCTGCCGTCCATCCTGGCCGCCGCGGAATCCGGCCGTCACGAGGAGGCGGCGGCCGCCGCGGCGGCCTGGGAGCAGCACGCCCACCGGACGCACGGCTCCGGCTCGGCGCAGGCGCTGCACTGGCTGGAGGTCCGCGCCGACCTCGCCCGGCTGGCCCGGGACCCGGCCGCCAGTTGCCGGCTCTGGATGGCGGCCGCCGAGGCGAGGCTGGCGCGCGGGCAGACGCTGGACGCGCCCGACGTCGAGGGTGCCGTGGACCGGGCCCACCACCAGTGGGAACGGCTGAGCGACCCGGAGGCCGCCCGCGCCCTCGCCCCCGCCCTGATCGCGCTGCGCCGCCGGGTGCCCGGCCGTCAGCGCGCAGCGCTCCAGGTGCTGCAACGCCGCCTCGAACGCTGGCATGACACCGGTGAAGGTGTCATGCGCTGACACATTGGCCGAAAGGCGCTGCACCCGCACTCCGCTTATGGCCATTCCTCATACCGGCACACCGACTCTCCCTAGCATGTGCCTCTCATACGACCGACCCCACGGCACCCGAGCGGATGAGGACTGGATGGCACGCGAGTTGTGGAGCCCCGCGGAAATCGACACGACCGTGCCCAGCGTGGCGCGCATGTACGACTTCTTCCTGGGCGGCAGCGACAACTACGAGTCCGACCGCGAGGCCTGCGAGCTGTTGCTCAAGCAGGTCCCCAGCACCAAGGCGCTCGCGGTGAACAACCGGCACTTCCTGCGCCGTGTCGTGCGCGTCCTCGCGACGGAGTACGGAATCCGCCAATTCATCGACCACGGATCCGGTCTGCCCACCCAGGACAACGTCCACCAGGTCGCCCAGTCCGTCGACCCCGACTCCCGCGTCGTGTACGTCGACAACGACCCCATCGTGCTCGCCCACGGCCGCGCCCTGCTGGACGAGAACGACCGCACCGCGGTCATCCAGGCGGACATGCGCGACACGGACGGCATCTTCGGGCACGAGGAAACGCGGCGGCTGATCGACTTCAGCCGGCCCGTCGCCGCCCTGTTCGTGTCGGTCCTGCACTGCATTCCCGACGAGGACGATCCGGGCGCGCTGGTCCGGCGGGTCGCCGAGCGTCTCGTGCCGGGCAGCTTCCTCGTCGTGTGCCAACTGGTCAGCGACCGGCCGGAGATCCGGGCCTTCGTGACCGACTTCATGGCCGAGGCCACCGACGGCCACTGGGGCCGGGTACGCGAGGAGCACGAGGTGTCCGGGTTCCTCGACGGCCTGGAGCTCCTCGAACCGGGCCTGGTGGAGGTGTCCACCTGGCGCCCGGACAACGACCTCGCCCCCACCCAGCAGACCGACGAGTGGGTGGAGTGGGGCGGCGTCGCCCGGATCGTCTAGCGGTGGACGACGCCGGTGCCGTCAGGAGTAGCGCCGGATCCGCTCCTCCAGCAGCAGGAGCGACTCCTTGGGAGTGAGCGCGCAGGCCCCCAGCCGGTCGAGCATGTCGCGGTACTGCTCGACCGTCTGGGGCTTCTGGCTGAAGGTGCTGTCCGTCAAGTGCTCGATGTAGACGGCGTCCTTGAGGTCCCCGAGCGCGAACCGGAGGTACGTCACCCCGGTGCCCACCCCCACGGACGCGGTGACGTCCAGCGGCGCGACCTGCACGGTGACGTGGGCGCGCCGCATCATGTCGGCGAGGTGCTCCAGTTGTTCCCGCATCACCCGGGGGCCGCCGACCGTGCGCATCAGGACCGACTCGTCGATCACCGCCCAGAGCCGCGGCGCGTCCGGCTGGTCCAGCTGCCGCTGCCGTTCCTGCCGCAGGTCCACCCGGCGGCGCACGTCGTGGGGCAGCAGACGGGCGGGCCCCGACTCGATCACGGCCCGCGCGTAGGCGGCCGTCTGGAGCAGGCCCGGCACGTAGAACGGCTCGTACGTGCGGATGATCGCGGCCGCCCCCTCCAGGGCGACCAGCGGGGTGAAGAAGTCCGACAGCACATCGCTGAACGACCGCCACCAGTCCGGTCGGCGGGACTGGTTGACCAGCCGGTGGAACTCCGCGACCAGTTCCTCGTCCTCCACGCCGTACAGACGCAACAGGGCTTCGGCGTCGGCCGGTTTGCACCCGTGCCGGCCCAGCTCGATCCTGCTGGTCTTCGATCGTGAGAAGCCGAGGCGGACGTCGACGTCCGCGGGGTCGAGCCCGGCGTTCACGCGCAGTTCGCGCAGCTTGCCGCCCAGGATGAGCTTCAGGGCGGTCGGGTTGTTCTCGACCGCCCCCAAGGGCCGGACGAACAACGACGTGCTCCGTTCGGTTGCAGCCATCGGGGCGCTCCTGCTCTGTGAGGACACGACAGTATCCGGCACGGGGCGGGGCGGGCCAGAGAGCGTGACGCCCTCCTGGCCGGTTCAGTCCAGTACGGAGTCGAAGTCGCCGTCCCGCGCGCCCTCGACGAAGGCCGCGATCTCGTCACGGGTGTAGATCAGCGCGGGGCCGTGCGGGTCGCGGGAGTTGCGGACGGCGACCCGGCCGCCGGGGAGGGCCGCCAGCTCGACGCAGTTTCCCGTGGCGTTGCTACGACCGCTCTTGATCCATGTGACCGGACCCAGGGCTCCGGCCCGTATACCGTTGAAGAACTCCACACCCACCAACCCCTGTCGTTATCGTTCAGGCGTTCACGCTGTCCCAGAATGCAATCCCAGATGCAATTGCATTCTGGGTACCAGGCCGACGATACTCGTTGCAGATCGACTGCCGCACCGTCGAACACCGAAGCCAGCAGGGGGACATGCCCAGTGACGGCTCATATGTCGGCCTTGACCCGTACGGATGCCACGTTGCCCCGCGACGAGAGCCTGGGCGCCTTCGCCGCGTGCGGCCTCGGTGGGTGTCCCCGCAGTCCCGGGCAGGCGCGGCGCTTCGTGAAGGCCACGCTGACTTCGTGGGCGCTGCCGTCGCTCGTGCCGGACATGACGCTCGTCGTCAGTGAACTGGTGACGAACGCGGTCCAGCACGGCCTGGCCCCGGCGTCCCCGCCGCCCGGCCCCTCGCCCTCCGCCCCACCCCCGCCGCCGTCCGAGAACCCGGTCTGGCTGGGCCTCTTCCGCTACCCCGGCGCCGTCGTGTGCGCCGTCTCCGACCCGAGCCCGGAGCCCCCGCGGCCGCGCACCGCCCCCGAGGGCGCGGGCAACGGCCGGGGCCTCGCCCTCGTGGGCGCCCTCAGCGAGTCCTGGTCCTGGGACGCGGCCCCCTTGTGGGGCAAGACCGTCTGGGCCACCCTCCCCCTGCCCCGCGACGGGGCCTGACCCCCCTCGGCACACCGGCCCGCCCCGCGTGTGCCGCGGGGCGGGCCGGTCGCCGGTGCCTCGGTACGCCGTACGTCAGTCCTGGACGGCGGCCGAGAGGTTCTCGGAGATGACGTCCTCGAGGATGTGCGACAGGGCGCTGTCGCCCTTGACCGCGGTGGAGTTCTCCGCGCACTGCTGGTTCTGCGTGTCCTGGAGGAGGTCCTGGACACCGATGTTGATCAGCAGGATGTTCTGGACGTCGCCCTCGACCGGCAGGCCGACGCACAGCTTGTTCAGCGAGCCCTGCACCAGCCCGACCTGCGGGCTCATCCGGCCCCCGGTCACGGTGTTGCCGTACGACTGGGTGGCGAAGTTGCCGTTCTGCGTATCGATCCCGCGATCACCCACGGCAGCGGCCATCGGCGCGGACACACCGAGAACGGCAGCGGCGACACCGGCCGTGGCCAGAGCCTTCTTGATCATGTTCGTCCTTCGTCGTTCGGGATACCCGGATCCCCGGGTCCCTTTGCGTAACAGGCCGCTCCCGGCCGCGTAACGGTCGCGCGACCGGGGAAGCACGAGTTCACCCCTTTGCCGCACCGCGCAGTCCCGGCGCCGGGACTCCGGACGTGCCGTCCTCCCGGGGGCCGACCGGGCCGACCGGGTCGATCGGGTCGAGCCGGCATGGGCCCGGCCATCGGGGGTCACACATGGGGCATGAGTGATTCGCTTGCGGACGAACAGGTCGTCGAACGACTCGTACCGGTATGGCTGGAGGAGGCGGCCCGGCACGACGCCCGGGCCGCCGAGGACGCCCGGGAGGGATGGCGGCGGGGCGACCTGTCCGCCGAGTCCGCCCGGGAACTGGCCGACTGGGTGACGGCGCGCGTGACCGCCACCGGATTCAACGAGGACGAGGGGCCCGCCCCCGACGGGCCCGCCCCCATCAGCGTGGCCGACAAGGCGGCCGTTCACCGCTGGCTCGCGGCACGGGGGTACGACGTGTGACCCGGGGCGTCAGCCGAAGAGGGGGAAGCGCTCCGCGTCCGCGCCGAGGGCCGCGCGTTCGGCGGGTGTGAGCGGCGCCCGCCCGGTGGCGGCGCGGGCGTAGTGCGCGTCGTCCCACCGCACCGGGACGGGGTGGCCCAGCAGTCCGTCCAGCGTGCGGCGGACCTCGGCGAGGCCCTCGGGGGAGGGGCCGGGCGAACCGGCGCCCGACGCCCCGAGGTCCAGGTGGTGGACCGTCGCCTCCACCGCGAGCGTACGCAGCAGGTCGCCCGCGCGCAGGACGTGCCCCTGGGTGCGGACGGCCTGCCCGGGGTCGGTGCGGTCCGCGGCGTGCAGCGCGGCCGCCGCCGTCTCCAGGTACAGCTCCCGCAGTTGCCCGAACCGCAGGAACATCCCGGCGACGGTACGGGCGAACCGGCGGCCGTGGGCGGCCCGCTCCTTGCCCTCGGCGTCCTGCTGCCGCCAGTCGGCCCAGTAGGTGACGGCGTCACGGTCGGGCGCGGCGTCCGTGGGGGTGTGCAGCGCGTTGAGGGCGCGTTGCGCGTCGGCCAGGCAGTGGAACACCAGATCGCGCACGGCCCAGCCGGTGCATCCGGTCGGCGCCCACGAGCGCTCGTCGTCGGTCTCGCGGACGGCGGCCATGAACGCCCCGTACGCCGCGCGCAGCACCGCCGTCGGATCGCTGGAGCTCTCGGTGTCGGTCATGACCTCCAGTGTGCGCGGGCGGGTGCCGTGCCGGCTCGGGCGCCGTGCCGTGGCGGGGGCACGACACCCGGGCGCTGCTTGGTGTGTACCTGACGCTAGAGTGCGGTGCTCGATCCATCGGCGTACGGAGTAGGGGGACGGCGCATGAGTGCGCAACTGCGGGAGGCGGCGGCCGAGTTGGCGGCCGTACTGTGGCGGGAGCACACCGTCTACCGTGAGCGGACCGGGGGAGTGGTCATCCGGGGCGAGCACGTCAGGCGCTGGATCAGCCTCGCCCCGGCCGGGGGCAGGGGCGAGATACTCCTCCGCGCCGGCCGCATCCTCGACGGCGGTACGACGGCCCCGGCCCGCTCGGAAGCGGTCGTACCGCTCACCGCGGGCACGGCCGAACTCGCCGCCGCGTGCCGCCGCCTGCTCGCCGAGACGGCCGCCGAGCCCGCCGAGACCGCCGGCGGTCGTGCGCGCGGTGCACGCGGGACGCGCGGTACGGCGGGCGCCGGCGACGGTGTACGACGGAAGTCGGCGGCCCGCCCCCGGCGCCCGAAGAGGACGCGCCGGCCCGGGCGCGGGGGACGGCACACGGGCTTCGGCTCCTGGCTCGTCCTGCTGTGCCTCGGCGGCGTCATCGCGTACCACTTCTGGAGCACCGGGGCGAAGCCCTGAGGTGACCCGCGCCCTCCGCGCTGCCCCGCACCGCCTTTCGTGGTCCACTTGAGGCAGTCAGGAGCGGAACCGATGGGGACGAAACGCACGTCGGCGGAACGCGAGCCCGCGAAGCACCAGCCCGCGAAGCACCAGTCCACGGCACGCGGGCCGGCCGCACGTGGGCCGGCACCGGTCCGGGCGGCCGTCGCCGCGGCGGTGTCCGCCGCCATGACGGCCGGTCTCTTCGCCTGCACGGGGACCGGCCCGGAACCCCGCCCGCAGCCACCACCGCGCACGGCCACCCCGCCCGCACCCGCCCGGCCCGGCGTCTCGCCCTTCACGGGCCTGCCGGCCGAGCCCGCACCGGTGCTCGCCGTGAAGGTCGACAACGTCCGCCCGGCGCGACCCCAGACCGGCCTGGGCGCGGCCGACATCGTCTACGTCGAGCAGGTCGAGGCGGGGCAGAGCCGCCTCCTCGCGGTCTACTCGTCACGCCTGCCGCGCACGGTCGGCCCGGTGCGCAGCGCCCGCGAGTCGGACCTGGAACTGCTGCGGCAGTTCGGCCGCCCCGCCCTCGCCTACTCCGGCGAGCAGTCGGCGCTCCGCCCGCTCGTCGACGCCGCCCCGCTGTTCCCCCTCACGCCCGGCCAGGCACCCCGGGCCTACTTCCGGGGCGGGGACCGGGCCGCCCCCTACAACCTGTACGTACGGCCCGAACGCGCCCTGGCCGCCGCCCGGAAGGCCGGCGCGGCGAAGGACATCGGCTTCCGGTTCGGCGCCGCGCCTCCGGGCGGCACACCCGTGAACCGGTACACCGTCCGCTATCCGGCGGCCCGGTACGCCTTCACCTGGTCCGCCGGCGCCGGCCGGTGGCTCGTCTCCTTCGACGGGGAACCCGCCCGCACCACCGACGGCGGGCAGGCGGCGCCCAGGACGGTCGTCGTGCAGAACGTCGACGTCAGCCCCTCCCGGTTCCGTGACCGGGGCGGCCACGTCACCCCGTACACCAGGACCGTCGGCTCCGGCACCGCGCTCGTCCTGCGTGACGGCAGGAGCCACCGGGCACGGTGGAGCCGCCCCTCGGCGGACGGCGGCACCACCTTCACCACCCCCGCCGGGCGGCCCCTCGCCTTCGCCCCCGGCCAGGTCTGGGTCGTCCTCACGGGCGGGTGACGGCCACCCACGTGCCATCCCACGCGCCGCCCCGGCGGCGCCGGGCCGCTCAGCCGTTCAGCCGCGCGAGCTGCGACGGCGACAGCGTCAGCCCGGCAGCCAGGGCACAGTCCCGTACGTTCCCGGCCCGGCGCGCACCGGGGATCGGCACCACGCACGGGGACAGGGCGAGCATCCACGCCAGGCACACCCGCTGCGGACTCACGCCCAGCTCGCCGGCCACCTCGTGGAACGCCCGGTGCCGCGAGCCCAGCGCCGCCGCCTCGCCCATGCCGCCCAGCGGGCTCCACGGCAGGAACGCCAGCCCCAGCCGCTCGCACAGCTCCAGCTCGGGCAGGCTGTCGCGGAAGGAGGGCGAGAACCGGTTCTGCACGGCGACCAGCCGCTCGCCCAGGATCCCGTGGGCCAGCCGGATCTGCTCCGGGTCGGCGTTCGAGACGCCCACCGCCCGCACCTTCCCCGCGTCGCACAGCTCCTTGAGCGCGCCGACCGACTCCTCGTACGGGACCGCCGGGTCCGGGCGGTGGTACTGGTACAGCCCGATCGCCTCCACGCCCAGCCGCCGCAGCGACGCCTCGGCGGCCCGGCGCAGGTGCGCCGGCGAACCGTCCAGCGCCCACGAGCCGTCCGGCGGGCGGGTGTGCCCGCCCTTGGTGGCGACCAGGACGTGCGAGGTGTCGCCCCCGTACGCGGCCAGCGCCCCGGCGATCAGCGTCTCGTTGTGCCCCGGGTCGCTCGCGTCGAGGTGGTAGGCGTCGGCCGTGTCGATCAGAGTGATGCCGGCGTCCAGCGCCGCGTGCAGGGTGGCGACGGCCTGCCGCTCGTCCGGGCGCCCGGGGACGGACAGCGGCATGGCGCCCAGGCCGATCGCGCTCACCTCCACGCGTCCGACACGGCGGGCGGGCAGGGTGGTGGGAAGGGGTGTCTCAGTCACCGCTCCAGCCTGCGTGCGGAGGTACGGCACTGTCCAACACCGGCTGCCGATGGCTGCCATCAGCCGGACCGATCGCTCCCCGCCGTCGCTCCCGCCACCGACAGGGAGGCCAGCAGCGCCCGTGCCGCCGCCGAGGGACGGGTGTGCGCCGGCCACGCCACCGACACCTCCCAGGTGACGTCCGTGGCCGGGACCAGCGACCGCAGCCCGCGGGCCTGCTCCTTGTCCGCGACCGACCGGGGCACGAGCGCCACGGCGCTCCCGCCGGCCACCACCTCCAGCAGCTTGTGCACGTCGTCCAGCTGCATGGCGACGGCACGCCGCACCCCCGCCGCGGCGAACGCGGCGTCGGCGACCCGCCGCGCCCCCCAGTGCGGGTGCAGGTCCGTGAAGACCTCGTCGGCCAGCTCCGCCGGGTCCACCGGCTCCCGCCGCCCCGCGACCCGGTGCCCGGGCGCGCACAGCAGCACCATGGACTCCCGCGCCAGCTCCCGCTGCCGGAGCCCCGACGAGTCGCCCGGGCCGGCGACGAACGCCACGTCCAGCCGGCCCTGCCGCAACCGCTCCCGCAGCACCGCCGACCCGGCCTGCTCCACGTGCACGTCCACCGACGGGTGCGCCGCCCCGAACCGCATGAGCGCGCCGAACGGGTCGGCCGCCCCCATGCACTGCTCGGTCCCCACCCGCAGGGTCCCGCCGACCACCCCGCGTACCGCCGCGACCGCCTCGCGCGCGGCGGCCGCGCTGTCCAGCGTCCGCCGGGCCTCCTCCAGCAGCGCACGGCCCGCGTCGGTCAGCTCCACGCCCCGCGCGGTGCGCACGAACAGCTCCGCCCCCAGCTCCCGCTCCAGGGCGCGGACCGACGACGACAGCCCCGACTGCGCCAGGTGCAGCCGCGCGGCGGCCCGGGTGACGTTGCCTTCCTCGGCCACGGCCACGAAATGTTCCAGATGCCGAAGCTCCACGTCAGGCAGTCTAGGTCGGGCGCCGAACGCCCCCTCCGGCCGGGACGCCCCTCCGGCCGGGACGCCCCTCCGGCTGGGACGCCCTTTCGGGCGGGCGACGCCATCTCCGGCGCACGCCCCGCGGCACCCCTCCGGATGCCCCCACGTGCGGGTGATCCATGGCGCCGCGGGCGCTCCCGGCGGCCCCGGCCGGGGACGGCTCCCCCTGTCGGTACCGCAACCCGAGGGGAGCCTTCCATGAGCATCGGATCCGTCGGCCGCGCCGTGCTGGCCTGGGGCGTCAACCACTGCGGACAGCTCGGGGACGGCACCCGCGGCGAACGGCCCGCGCCGCTGGCCCTGCACGATGTCGGGGCCGACGTCGTGGCCGTCGCGGCAGGCTCCCACCACACCCTGGCACTGACCCGGGAGGGCACCGTCCTCGCCTGGGGCGCCAACCACTACGGACAGCTCGGGGACGGCACCCGCGAGGACCGGCACCGGCCCGTGCCCGTCCAGGGGCTGACCGGCGTCACCGCCGTCGCGGCGGGCGGCGGCCACAGCGTGGCCCTGCTGCGCGACGGCACGGTCCGCACCTGGGGCGCCAACGACTGGGGCCAGATCGGCGACGGCACCCGGCACGACCACCACGTGCCCGTCCCCGTGCCCGGCCTGCACGAGGTCGTCTCCGTCGCGGCGGGCGGCGGGCACAACCTCGCGCTGCTGAAGGACGGCACCGTACGGACCTGGGGCTCCAACAACCGTGGCCAGCTCGGCGACGGCAGCAAGGACGAACGCCGCACTCCGGTGGCCGTCCGCGACCTCGGGGACGTCACGGCCGTGTCCGGCGGCGGCTACTTCAGCGTGGCCCTGCTGCGCGACGGCACGGTCCGGGCCTGGGGCACCAACCACTGGTGCCAGCTCGGTGACGGCACCAACCAGGAGCGCCGTACGCCCGTCCCCGTACGGGACCTCGCCGGCGTCACCGCCCTGGAGGCCGGATGGCACCACACCCTGGCCGTCCTCGGGGACGGCACCGTGCGGGCGTGGGGCAACAACCACTGCGGGCAGCTCGGACTCGACCCGGACCACGACCCGGCGGGCCCGGTCACCGTCCCGCGTATCCAGCACGTCCACCGGGTGACCGCCGGCTACCGCCACAACCTCGCCGTGCTGGAACCCCAGGGACAGGACGGGCCGCACCAGTGCCTCACCTGGGGCCTGGCCCCCGACGACCGCGCGGCGCCCACCGGGGGCCCGGCGCACCTGGACCTGACCGGCGGCCGGCCCGGGCCCCGCGTCCACTCGCTGAGCGCCGGGTGGGCGCACACCGTGGCCCTCGTCGGCCACGCCCCCGCGACCACGGGCCACTGAGGCGCCGGTGGCCCCGCCCGGCCGGCAGGCGTACCGGTCCGCCGCCCCGCACCGCTCGCGCGCCCGCCGGGCGCTGACGCGGCCACGCGTAGGGGGCTACGCGGCCAGGCAGAGTCCGTTCCGCCGGGCGTCCGGGCGCGGGGCCGTGCCGGTGCCCGCCCGCCGGACGTGGAGCTCGCTCACGGCGGACCCGCCGCCCACCGCGACGGCGACGCGCCCCGGCACCGTCCGCGCACCCACCGGGCGCGCACCCGCCGCGCGGGCCAGATCGGTCCGGGCACGGTCGAGGAGACCGGCCAGCCCGAGCCCCAGCGCCCGCGCCGCGGCCGCGAGGACCTCCGACGAGGCCTCCTTGCGGCCCCGTTCGATCTCGGACAGGTAGGGCATGGAGATCCTGGCCGCCTCGGCCACGTCCTTGAGCGTCCGTCGCTGCGCGAGGCGCTCGCGCCGCAGGACGTCACCGACGACGTGCCGCCAGAGCGGCTCTTCGGGTATGGGGTTGCTCATCCCTACAGACTAGGGCGTCGCCGTACCAGGGGAGTTGGGTTCGCCCCCGGCGGAACGCCACCGTGTTCCGTGCCGGTCCCGCGCCGGTCCCGTCCCCGTGGGGCGCGTGATCGACTGGTCCGGTCCGGCGACCGGCCTTACCGTCGAACAGTGGACGGGGCTTCCCCGGGACGCTCCGCCACCGTCCGCTGACCCTCCGACGAGGGATGCGCGCCATGACCGGATCCCAGCAGACCCCCGCCCCCCGGACGACCACCCCGAAGCGGGGCGGCGGCAACGCGATGGCGCTCCTGGTGATCGCCTCGTGCCAGTTGATGGTGGTCCTCGACATCACCATCGTGAACATCGCTCTGCCGCACATCCAGAGCTCGCTCGACTTCTCGACCACCAACCTCTCCTGGGTGGTCAACGCCTACACCCTCACCTTCGGCGGCCTGCTGCTGCTGGGCGGGCGCGCGGGCGACATCCTCGGCCGCCGCAGGGTGTTCATCTTCGGCGTGCTGCTGTTCGTCCTCGCCTCGCTGCTCGGCGGACTCGCCCAGAACTCCGCACAGCTTCTCGCCGCACGCGCCCTCCAGGGCGTCGGCGGCGCGATCGCGTCCCCCACCTCCCTGGCGTTGATCAGCACCACGTTCAAGGAGGGCCCGGAACGCAACCGGGCCTTCGGCGTGTTCGCCGCCGTCTCCGCGGGCGGCAGCGCCATCGGACTGCTCGCGGGCGGTCTCCTCGTCGAATGGCTCGACTGGCGGTGGGTCCTGTTCGTCAACGTACCGATCGGGCTGCTCATCGCCCTCGCCACCCCGAAGTGGATCAAGGAGTCGGAGCGTCATCCCGGCAACTTCGACATCACCGGAGCCCTGACGTCCACCCTCGGCATGGTGCTGCTGGTGTACGGGTTCATCCGGGCCGCGCAGGACGGCTGGGGCGATCCGCTCACCGTGGCGTCCTTCGCCGCGGCCGTGGTGATCCTCGCGCTGTTCGTCCTCGTGGAACGGCGCTCCCGGCAGCCCATCACCCCGCTCCACATGTTCGCCGACCGCAACCGGGCGGGCACCTACGCGATCATGCTCAGTCTCGCCGCCGCCATGTTCGGCATGTTCTTCTTCCTGACGCTCTTCGTGCAGAACGTCCTGGACTTCAGCCCGCTGCGCGCCGGCCTGGCGTTCCTGCCGGTCAGCGCCATCATCGCGGTCGGGGCCGGGCTGGCCTCCCAGCTCCTGCCCCGCTACGGGCCGAAACCCTTCATGGTGACCGGGGCGCTGCTCGCGGCGGCCGGCCTCGCCTGGCTGACGCTGACCGACGTGCACTCCACCTACCTGGGCAGCGTGCTCGGCCCGATGCTCGTCTTCGGCCTGGGCATGGGCATGGAGTTCGTCTCGCTCACCCTGATGGCACTGTCCAACGTCCCCGTCCACGAGACGGGCGCGGCATCCGGACTGCTCAACGCCACCCAGCAGGTGGGCGGTTCCCTCGGTCTGTCCATCCTGGTCACCATGTTCGGTACGGCGAGCACCAACGAGGCGGAGAAGCAGGTGCCCGCCTTCCTCGCCCAGGCCACCCCCGCCGAACGCCTGCGGTTCCAGCGCACCGGGGAGCTGCCACCGCCCTGGGCCGACCAGGTCCTCACGTCCGGTGTCTCCGCCGCCTTCATCGTCGCGGCCGTCTTCACCGCCGTCGCGGCGGTCGTCGCCCTGGTGGTCATCCAGGTCCGCCCCTCCGACATCGAGCGCCTCAAGGGCGGCATCGGCCCGGGTGCGGTGTGACCCGGCCACACCCCGGCCGGTCCGGAAACGCGCGGCCGGCCCGGGCGGACACGTCCTAGAATCGCCGGCCATGGAGCACATACCGCACGGCTCTCCCGACGACCCCAACCCGCTCCGGCGGCTCTCCCTGAAGGAGTTGCGCCGGCGCACGAGCGCCAAGTGGCGGACGTACCCCGACGACGTACTGCCGCTGTGGGTGGCGGAGATGGACGTCCCGCTCGCGGAGCCGGTGGCCCGGGCGGTCACCGACGCGGTGGCCGCCGGCGACACCGGCTATCCCGCCGGGAACGGGTACGCCGAGGCGCTGGCGGCCTTCGCGGAGGAGCGGTGGGGCTGGGACACGCTCGCCGCGGACCGCACCCGGCTCGTGCCCGACGTGATGCTGGGCATCGTCGAGGTGCTGAAGCTGATCACCGGGCCCGGTGACGCCGTCGTGGTCAACTGCCCCGTCTACAACCCGTTCTACCTGTTCGTCGAGCACATGGGGCGCCGCATCGTGGAGGCACCCCTCGACGCGCGGGCGCGGATCGACCCGGCCGCGCTGGAGGAGGCGTTCCGCCGGGCCGTCCGGGGCGGCCGCCGCGCGGCGTACCTCCTGTGCAGCCCGCAGAACCCGACCGGCACGGTGCACACCGCCGACGAGCTCGCCGGCGTCGCGGCGCTCGCCGACCGCCACGGCGTACGGGTCGTCGCCGACGAGATCCACGCCCCCCTGGTGTCCCGCCCGGCCGGGTTCGTGCCCTACCTGAGCGTGCCGGGCGCCGGCAGCGCCTTCTCGCTGATGTCCGCCTCCAAGGGCTGGAACCTGGCCGGTCTCAAAGCCGCGCTGGCCGTCGCCGGACCGGCCGCGGCCGACGACCTGGCGGCCATGCCCCCCGAGGTGAGCCACGGCCCCAGCCACCTCGGGGTCATCGCCCACACTGCCGCCTACCGGGACGGCGGCGCCTGGCTCGACGCCCTGCTCGACGGCCTCGACGACAACCGGCGGCTCCTCGCCACCCTCCTGTCCACCCATCTGCCCGACGTCCGCCACGTCCCCGGCCAGGGCACCTACCTGGCCTGGCTCGACTTCCGGGCGCTCGGCCTGGGTGACGACCCGTCCGCCCACTTCCTCGACCGCGCCCGGGTCGCGCTCCACCCCGGCCCGCCCTGCGGCACCGGCGGCGCCGGCCACGCCCGCCTCAACCTGGCCACCTCGCCCGAGGTGCTCACCGAGGCGGTGCGGCGCATGGCCGCCGCCGTGTGACCGGGCCGCCTACCCGGCGTCCCGTGACGCGGGCGAGGCGGCCATGTACGACGACCACACCCGCAGCGGCAGGAAGTCCGCCCGGTCCGACTCGCTCCCGGCCACGCCGTTCATGGGCATCAGCCCCTCCGTACCCGGCCTGCTGCGGAACACCGTCACCGCGGTGGACAGCCGGCCCGTGTACCCGACGAACCAGGACGCGGGCACCCGGTCCCCGGCCCCGGTCCGGCCCGCCGCGACCGGCGGCAGGGTACGGAGGGACTCCGGGTCCATGTCCTCCACGGCCACGTCCCGCAGCGCCGCCGACACCTCCCGGGCCACCCCGGCGTCGAGCACCCGCCGGGAGGCGGGCCGCCCCAGCCCCTCCAGCGGCGTGCCCAGGTGGGTGGCTGCGGTGACGGAGTACGGATCGGTCCGCCGGCCGTCGGCGGCGAAGGTGCCGTACGCGCCCGCCATCCTGATCGCGCTCGGCGTCGACGTGCCGACGGGGAAGGAGGGCGTCAGGGGCGCCATGCTCAACGGCAGCAGACCCGAACCGACCGCCAGGTCACGGACCTTCTCCAGACCCACCGCCTCACCCAGCCTGCTGTACAGGCCGCTGTCGCCCCGGACCAGCGCCCGGCGCAGCGCGGGCGGACCGTCCCCGGCGCCCCCGGACCCGGCATCGGACTCGAGGCCGGTGCCGTGCTGGAGCGCCGCCGCCAGCACGAACGGGGTGAAGGCGGAACCCACCGGTACCCCGGCCGTGTCGGCGTTGTTGGTGAAGTGCTCGGTCGCGTCGGACCCCCCGTACAGCGCCAGCACCGCCCCGTCACCGGGCCGGACCGACGCGGCGCCGATCTCCACCTCCCGGTCGGCGATCCGGCGCGCCGGATCGAGCGACTCCTGCCGGACCTCCTCCACCGTCGTCCTCAGCCGCTCCACCTCCCGCTTGTCGAAGGTGGTGCGGATCCGGTAACCACCGCGCCCCAGTTGCTCGGTGGTCAGCCCGGTGCGGTTCTTGATGTCCTTGTTGGCCACGTCCACCAGATAGCCGATCTGACCGGACAGGCGGGTGGACACCGACTCGGGCCTGGGCTCGGGGAAGACGGTGTACTTCGCCCGCTCCTGGGCGGACATGTAGCCGAGCTCCACCTGCCGGTCCAGTACGTACGCCCACCGCTCGACCGCCCGGCGGTGGTGGGCCTCGCTCAGCGAGGGGTCGTACAGCTCACCGCCCTTGAGCAGGGCGGCCAGCAGGGCGCTGCGGGAGGGATCGAGGTCCTTGGCGTCCCGGCCGTAGTAGGCCACCGCCGCGGCCTGCACCCCGTAGGCGTTGCGGCCGAACCAGCTCGTGTTGAGGTAGCCCTGAAGGATCTCCTGCTTGGACAGCGAGCGGGACAGCTTGACCGCCAGGCACAGTTCGCGCACCTTGCGGTCCAGGGTCTGGTCCGGCGTGAGGTACGTGTTCTTGACGTACTGCTGCGTGATGGTCGAACCGCCCTGCACCTCCTGGCCGCGCGCCATGTTGACCACGGCCCGCGCCAGTCCGCGCACCGAGAACCCCGGGTCGTCGTAGAAAGTGGAGTTCTCCGTCGCGATCACGGCGTTCTGGAGCGACGGCGGGATGTCGGACAGCGGCACGTTCTGCCGGTTGACCGGTCCGACGCTCACCATCTGGGTGCCGTCCGCCCAGTAGTACACGTTGGCCTCGGCGCGGGCGTAGGCGTTCACGTCCGAGATCCGCACCGTGGCGTACACATGGCCCACCAGCGCGGCGAGCCCGGCGACGCCGAGCAGCGCGAGGCACAGCAGCTGGCGCCACGACGGGACCCACCGGAGGATTCCCCGCCGCCCCCGGCGCGGGTAATCGACGCGGAACCGGCGCCCTTGTCCGGGCAGTCGGCGTGGCACCCACGCTTCCCGCCCCCAGCGACGCAGCACGGCTCATCGCCCCCCTTTCCGTACGGGTGACTTGCTCGTCCCCTACTACGGGACGGGGGAGCCACCCGTTCACGGCGGGCGAGCGCGGATGAACGCGGGTGAGCACGGCGGGCGCGGGGCGCGGGGGAGGGGAAGGGGGTGGGCGGGGCGGTGCTCAGCCGCCGAGCGGGAGCCCCGCGGGCAGCCCGCCGAGCAGGGCGCCGCCGACCGGCAGCGGGGACGCCTGCCCCGGGGAGGCGGGGGCGGTGCTGAGCGGGCCCGTGCTGTTGAGGTCGGTCACCACGGGCGCGCCGACCGAGGCGGGCGGCTGCTCGCCGGCCGCCGCCGGGCCGGCGGCCGCGACGCTCGCGCCCGCGATCGAGGCGCAGACGACCAGCAGACGGGTGCGGGGGTTACGGGACATGCGGTGCTCCTGGGTGTGAGGGGCGTGAGGGGGGGGAATTGGCCGAATCCGGCGGCCGGAATGTGCAACGAACCGGGCGGGCCGACGACACGGCCCACCCCCTGCCGGCCCTCCCACCAGGACAGAACGCCCGGCCGACCGCGCGCCCGACCGCATGCCGTGCCCGGCCGGGTGCCCGAGCTCAGGCCGCCGGCCGGGCGGGTTCACGCCCCGGCGTACCGCCCGGCCAGCACGGCGACGGCGTCGGCGACCGCCCGCCGCAGCTCCGGGGGGCCCAGCACCTCCGCCTCGGTGCCCAGCCTGAGCAGGTCCCCCACCGCGACGGCCTCCGTCTCGACCGGCAGGTCCACCTCCACCCAGCCGTCCCCGTCCGCCGGCCCGGCGCCCTCCAGGGCCCGCGCACCCGGCGCGCCGAACTGCACCGGCAGCAGCCGCTGTGCCCGGGGCGACAGGCGCAGCCGGGCGGTGCCCCGGTGCAGCGCGAGCTCCAGCCGCCGGGAGGAGCCCTCCCAGTGGGCGGCCAGGTCGAACCCGGCCGGCCGTTCGAAGTCCTCCCCGGTCGGCTCCACCGCCAGGAACCGCGAGATCCGGTAGGTCCGTACCGCCTCCTCGCCGGCCGCCGCCACCAGGTACCAGATGCCGCCCTTGAGGACGATGCCGAGCGGGCGGAGTTCCCGGTGCACCTCGCCGCTCCAGCGCCGGTAGTGCGCGCGCAGCACCCGTTGTTCCCACACCGCCCCCGCGATCACCTCCAGGTGCGGTACCGGATCGGCGTCCCGGAACCACGCCGGCGCGTCCAGGTGGAACCGCTCCTGGACCCGCCGCGCTTGTTCGGCGGGGCCGGGCGGCAGCGCCGCCTCCAGCTTCAGCCGGGCGGTCGTCAGCAGCGCGCCCAGGCCCAGGTCCCGTGCGGGGCCGGGCGCCCCGGCCAGGAAGAGGGAGCCCGCCTCGGCGCCGGTGAGCCCGGTCAGCCGGGTGCGGTACCCGTCCATGAGCCGGTAGCCGCCGTCGGGGCCGCGGTCGGCGCGGACCGGGACGCCCGCCGCGCCGAGCGCCTCGACATCCCGGTAGACCGTGCGGACGGAGACCTCCAGCTCCTCGGCGAGCTGAGGGGCGGTCATCCGGCCCCGGTTCTGGAGGAGCAACAGCAGGGAGAGGAGCCGGTCGGCGCGCATGGGGCCATTGTGCCCGGTACCTGACAGGAGGTGTCAGGTACCGGGCCCAGGCTGGTCACATCCCCCGGGCACCGGCCCGGGCGGCCCACCGAGAGGACACCCATGCCCGCACGGACCACCGGTACGCACACCACCGGCGCGACCCGGACCACCGGTACGCACACCACCGGTCACTTCACCTTCGCCGACTGGCGCGAGACCCCGCTGGGGGAGGGGGACGGCTGCCCGCGACTCGCCCGTGCCTCCGTCACCAACGCCTTCTCGGGTGGCATCGAGGCGCCGGCCACCATCTGCGAGTACACCATCGCGTACATCACGGAGAAGACCGGCACGTTCACCGGCATGGAACTGCTGACCGGCCGGCTCGACGGCCGCCGGGGCTCCTTCACCGTCGAGGAGCGCGGGTCGTTCCATCCGGACGGCACCGTGACGTGCGTCTTCGAGGTCGTCCCCGGCTCGGGCACCGGAGAGCTGGCGGGGCTGCGCGGAACCGGCTCCTTCACGGCCCGGCACGGCGAACCGTCCGTCCCCTACTCCTTCGGCTACGACCTGGACGGCGGTACCGGGTCCGAGGGGTGACCGGGCCGCACGGTCGCCGTTGACCCGCTCCCGAGCGGCGCCGTACGGTGCGTATCACCCAGTACGCCACTCGCACACGGGGCGGCTCATGGCTCCCACGGCCCTCACCACACGCGTCCGCCGCCGGGCGGCGGCCCTCTCCGGCCCGGCCCTGCTGGTCACGGGCCTCGTGTTCACGCTCTCGGCATGCGGCTCCGACGTCCCGTCCGGCGGTGACCGGAGCGTCCGCCCGGCAGCCGCCGTGTCCCTCGACCGCGTCGGTGCCCCGCTCGCGGACGTCCTGACGGCACAGGCCACCGCCCAGGCCACGGCCGCCCGTACGGCCCAGGCCCGGGAACCGGCCCGCGAACCCGCGACCGGGCCGGGGCCGGAGACCGCGCCGAAGGTGTGCACCACGGCCCCGGCCGACCGCGCGGCCTGCCGCAACCCGGGCGGGAGGATCGACCCCCGGGGCGGAGACCTGGACGGCGACGGCGTCTTCGAGCCGCACGAGCCGGTCGGACCCGGCTACAAGGATCCGCGCGCCTACGACGGCGGCAGGACGTCGGGCGAGACGCAGTGCGCATGGCTGCGTTCCCAGGGCAAGGCCTGCTGAACCCCGCCGGCGCACGCGCACGAGAGCGCCGGGGGTGCGGACCGGGAAACCTCCCGTCCCGCACCCCCGGCGTCCTCCGGCCCGCTAGCAGGTGTCTCGCCGATCATGCCGGGCTCACGACGCCTGGCACCGCGCCTCGCCGGGGGCCGGCAGGGTGGACCGCTCGTCCGTCAGAGGTCGCCCGGCTTGATGCGGCCGCGCCAGCCGCCGGACTCGCCGCCCTGGCCCTCGATGTAGTCCTTGAACCGCCGCATGTCACCCTTCACGCGCCGGTCGATCGTGCCGGTGAGATCGGCGGCCTTCTCCGCGAGGCCGCTGGTCTCGATGTCCATCACCAGTTCCACGCGCGTGTGCGTGTCGTCCAGGCGCTGGAAACTGACCACGCCCTTCTGCTGGGTGTCGCCGCTGATGGTCCGCCACGCGATCCGTTCGTCGGGCAGTTGGTCGACGATCTCGGTGTCGAACTCCCGCCGCACGCCACCGATCTTGGTCTTCCAGTGGTTGTGGCGGGAGTCGACCTGCACGACCTCCTCGACGCCCTCCATGAACCGCGGGAACTCCTCGAACATCGTCCACTGGTTGTACGCGGTGTGGACGGGGACCTCGACCTCGACGGCTTCCTTCACCTTGCTCATCAGCGCCTCCTCGTTCCCGGTCATCGGCGCGGCGGGGACCCGCCGCGCACGTCGGCCGGTGATCCGGGTACCCGCCCCGACGGATCCATGCCCATGGGATCCGCATCCCTTCGATCCGTGCCCGCCACAGCCCTGCCCCGCTGGACCCCGTCCCGGGCGCTTCCGCCACCGCGACGGTGTCCCGCCCTCCTCCCCCCGGAAGGGCGGGACACCGGCACGCCCCCATCGGCGGACCGGCCCGGAGGCCCGTGAGCCCCCGGGCTCCCGAAGGGCCCGCCGTCCCGCGACCGCCGTGCCGTGGGCGGCCGCGGCGTCCTGGTGCCGTGGACGAACCTACGGCCGTCCGCCCGGCCCGTCGTCCCACGCAGGGTCGAGTTCCGTGACCATCTCCCGCGGCAGGCCGCCGGTTCCTGCAACTCCCGCCGTACCGCCAACGATTGACGTGGGCCCCTCCCCGTACGGGTTACGCTGCGGCGATGCGGATCCGCCCCCTCGCCGCCGACGTGCTGATCACGGCGGCGCTGACCAGCGTCGCCGTACTGCTCGGGCAGGAGGCCACCAGCCAGGGCTGGCCCGCACTCGACCTCGCCGGGTACCTGCTGCTGGGGCTGGTCAACCTGCCGGTCGTCGTCCGGGGCAGGGCGCCCGCCGCCGTGTGCCTCTTCGTCCTGGCCCTGTGGATCGTGTACGTCACCGCCGGCTACTGGCCCGTGGTGAACTCCTTCGCCCCCATGCTCACCGTCTACACGGTCGCCTCCCTGCGCCCACTGCGCGCCGCCGCCGGCTGCGCGGCCCTGATGAGCGCCGTCTGGATCTACGCGGGCCTCGTCAGCGACCACGCCGCCATGCCGTCCGTCGTCGGCCAGGCCATCGGTTTCCCCCTCGTCCTGGTCCGCTTCGGGCACCTCGCCCGGCGCTCCGCCGAACTGGCCCGCCGACTGCGGGACGAGCAGGAGGAACGGGCCCGCCGCGAGGTCGCCGAGGAACGCGGCCGGATCGCCCGCGAGCTCCACGACGTGGTCGCCCACCACATGTCGGTGATATCCGTCCAGGTGGGTCTGGCCCGCTTCGTCTTCGACTCCGATCCGGCCACCGCCCGCACCGCCCTCGGGACCATCGCCGGCACCAGCACGGAGGCCCTTGAGGAACTCCGGCGCGTCCTCCAGGTGCTGCGCGCCGACGGCGACGGCGGCCCGTCCGCGCCGATGCCCGGCCTCGCCCGCGTGGAGGAGATGGCCGAACGCGTACGGGCCGGGGGAGTGCCGCTGCGGGTGCGCGTCGACGGGACGCCGCGACCGCTGCCGCCCGGCGCGGATCTGTGCGCGTACCGCGTCGTCCAGGAGGCGCTGACGAACGTGCTGAAACACGCGCCGGGCTCCCGCGCCCTGGTGGAGATCCACTACCGGCAGCACCATGTGGCGGTCTCGGTCACCAACGACAGGGGTGAGGGGGTGATTCTGGACAGAGTGCGAACGGGCGGCGGCCACGGGTTGATCGGCATGCGCGAGCGGGCCAAGCTGTACGGGGGGACGATCAGCATCGGCCCGCGGAGCGAGGGGGGATTCGCCGTCAGGCTCACCCTGCCGACCTCCGCGCGGACCGCACACCAGGGGGACGGCGCGTCGGAATGACCAGGGTGCTCGTCGTCGACGACCAGTTCCTCATCCGGGCGGGCCTGGTGGGGCTGTTGCGCGCCGCGCCCGGCATCGAGGTCGTGGGCGAGGCGGCCGACGGCGAGGAGGCCGTCGCGCTGGTGGCCGAGACCCGCCCCGACGTGGTCCTGATGGACATCCGGATGCCCGGCATGGGCGGCATCGCGGCCACCGAGCGGATCCTCGCGGAAGCCCCCGACCCCGCTCCCAAGGTCCTGGTGCTCACCACCTTCGACCTGGACGAGTACGTGTACGGCGCGCTGCGCGCGGGCGCGTCCGGCTTCCTGCTCAAGGACTCCGGGCCCGAGCGGCTGCTCGCCGCGGTCGCGGCGGTGGGCGGGGGCGACGCCCTGTTCGCGCCCAGCGTCACCCGGCGGCTGGTCGAGGCGTTCGCCCGGCAGACCGGCGACGGGGCCCGCCGGCCACCGCCCGACCTGGCCGTGCTGACCGGCCGTGAGACCGAGGTGCTGCGGCTGACCGCACGCGGTCTGAGCAACCTGGAGATCGCCGGCGAGCTGTTCATCAGCGAGGCCACCGTCAAGACGCACCTCAACCGCGCCATGGGCAAGCTGAACCTGGACAGCCGCGCGCAGGCGGTCGTGGTGGCGTACGAGACGGGCCTGGTGACCCCGGGCGGCGGCTGACCGGCCGGTGAACCGAACGGTGCGGCGGAACGTATGGGAGGGCGACCTTCTGTTTCGCACCGGTACGGCATTGGGGGCCATGAATGAGGCACGGGCGGCGCACCCTGCGGCGGGTCATCCGGCTCGCCGCCGTCGGAGGGCTGCTCTGCGGCGGGCTGATGGTGTCGCACGCGGTGGCGGGGGAGACGGCGCCGGACGGCGGCCGCCCGGCCGTCGGGGCCTCCGCCCCGCCCACCGACGCGACGGCGGACCTGATCGCACGGCTGGGCACGACGCGCACCGCGGGGAGCTGGATCGGTGCGGACGGCCGCCCGGTCGTCGCCGTGACCGACGACGCCGCGGCCGCCGAGGTCCGGCGGGCGGGAGCGCGGGCCGAGGTGAAACGGCACAGCATGCGGGACCTCCGCTCGGCGACGCGGAGCCTGGAGAGCGCCCCCAGGGTGCCCGGTACCGCGTGGGTGATGGACTACGCGTCCAACCAGGTCACCGTGTACGCGGACCGCACCGTCTCCTCGGGCGACTGGTCACGCATGACGCAAGTGGCCCGGCAGGCGGGCGACTTCGTCCGCATGCGGCGCACCGGAGGTGCCTTCACCACCAGGATCAACGGCGCCGTCCCTATCTTCAACGGGACCGGTCGCTGCTCCGTGGGCTTCAACGTCACCGACGGGCGGGACAACTTCCTGCTGACGGCCGGGCATTGCGGCCCGGTGGGCACGCCGTGGTTCCGCGACACCGGGGGCGGCAGCGGGAGGCTCGGCACCACGGTCGCCCGCAGCTTCCCCGGCGACGACTTCTCCCTCGTCCGGTACGACGACCGCGGGGCCTTCGACGGCTCGAACGCCGTGGACATCGGGCAGGGCAGGAGCGTCCCGGTCGTCGGCGCCGCCGACCCCGTGGTGGGGCAGGAGGTCTTCCGCAGCGGCAGCACCACCGGACTGCGGTCCGGACGGGTCACCGCCCTGAACGCCACCGTCAACTACCGCGAGGGCACCGTCACCGGACTCATCGCCACCACGGTGTGCGCCGAGCCGGGGGACAGCGGCGGCCCGCTCCTGGCGCAGGGACTGGCACTCGGCGTGACCTCCGGGGGCAACGGTGACTGCGCCGAGGGAGGGATGACGTTCTTCCAGCCGATGACCAAGGCGCTGACGGCGCTGGGCGTGCGCGTCATCGACGGGCGCCTGGCGGCCGACCGCGGCACCGTCGCCGCCCCGTCCGCACCGCCCGCCACCCCGTCACCCGCCGCCGCCGGCGGGGGAGCGGGCACCGGGGCCGACGGCGGCACGGGCGCCGGGTTCGTGCCGCCCGCCCAGGCCGTGGCACCGCCGGGCGGCGTCGCGCGGCGGGCCGTCACCGGGATCGTGGACACGGCGGAACTCGTCCCGGGGCTGGGGGTCATCGCCGTGAGCCTGCTCGTCCTGCTCGCCCTCCGCCGGCTGCTGACCGAGCGCGCCGACCGCGACCACCTCCGTGCGCACTACTCCCAGCACTGGGGTTGACGCTGGATGGATTATCCGTATCGCGTTGCTCGTGTCGAATAATCCGGTTATCCGCCTACGTGCTTAAGGTGAGCCCGCTGAAGCCACCCCCCTACGCTTTGGGAGACATAGCAATGGGTCAGTTCGCACGTACCTGGGGCGCCGGAATCGCCGCCGCCGCGCTCATCGCCGGCTCCGTCGGGACGGCCGTGGCGGTCTCGTCCCCGTCCTCCGCGCCCCACAAGCCGGCCGCCGTCGCCGGTACCGCACTCACGACCGCGTCGGCCAACGCCACGGTGAGGACCGTCCGGGCGTGGCAGCAGTTCCGCATCCGCGGTGTCGTCAAGAGCCTCCGCCCCGGCAGCAAGGTCATCCTCCAGCAGAAGCAGAACCGCCGCTGGGTCTCGCTCCCCGCGTCGATGAACACCACCTCCCGCTCCACCTACAGCATGCGCGTCATGCTCGGGATGAAGGGCCACAACAAGCTGCGCCTCGTCGACAGCCGCAAGCGGGTCGTCTCGCCCGTCATCAACGTCTGGGTGCGCTGACGGCCTCCGCGCCCCAGGGGCTCCCACCCGGCTCCGGGCTCGCTCGCCGCCTCGGCGACGCGAGCCCGGCCGTACGGGGGCGGGGCCCCCGCCGGGCGGGTTAGGGTCGGTCGCATGGCCGGACTCGACGCGTTCAGTGACCTGGTGGACTACCCCATGTATGTCGTGACGGCCGAGGCCGACGGCGAACGGGCGGGCTGCCTCGTCGGTTTCGCCTCGCAGTGCTCGATCCACCCGCCCCGCTTCACCGTATGGCTCTCCACCGCCAACCGGACGTACCGGGTGGCACGGCACGCCACCCATCTGGCCGTCCACCTCCTCCGCCGCGAACAGCACGGCCTCGCCCGGCTCTTCGGCGGGGAGACCGGTGACAAGACCGACAAGTTCCGCCAGGTCGCCTGGTGGCCCGGACCCGGGGGCGCACCGGTCCTCGCCGGCACCTGCGCCTGGTTCGTCGGCCGCGTGCTCGACCGCGTCGACGGCGGCGACCACGTGGGGTTCCTCCTGGACCCCGTCGAGGCCTCCCCGCCCACCGCGGAGCGGCCCCCGCTCGTCATGTTCAGCGACGTCGGCGACATCTCCCCGGGACACCCCGCCTGACCCGCCCCGGACAGCCGCCCCGGAGCGCGGGCTCGTCTGGCCGGGCAGGTACCTACTAGGTACCCTCAAGGCATGCCGTCTCTGAACATCACCTTCACCGACGAGGAGCTGGAGGAGGTCCGCGCCGCGGCGGCCGCCGAAGGCAAGTCTCTCAAGCAGTACGTCCACGACCTGCCCCTCCGTGAGCGCCAGCGGCGGCAGTTCGTCCGCTACGCCGTCTCCTGGGGGGAGGCCCACCGCGCCGAGTTCGACGAGGCCTTCCCCGACGAGATCCCCCGGCCGGAGGGCCGACGGGGAGGCGCGGCCGCCTGATGGTGTTCTACGTCGACGTCCCCTGGCTCCTCGACGTCCAGGAGCAGGCCGTGCCCGAGGACGTGTCCGTCGCGGACTACTCCGCCCTCGTCGCGGCCGTCGCCCGGCACAAGACCCGCATCCCGCGCGCCACCACCGCCGAACCCGACCCGGCGTGGCGCGCGGCCGCCCTGCTGCACACCCTCGTGCGCCTCCAGCCCCTGCCGCACCGCAACTCCCTGTACGCCTGCCAGGTCGCCGTCGCGTACATGCACGCCTCCGGCGAGGGCATCGACGCTCCGTACGGCGCCCTGGTGGAACTGGTCCGTGACATCCAGGCGGCCAAGGCCACCGTCTACCAGGCGGCGGACCGCATCCGCGGCTGGCGCATATGACCGCCCCGGCGGCTGCCGTGTGACGGCCGGCCGCGGTGCGGCGGTACGAGGCGGGGTGCGGGGCGCGGCGCGTGACGCGTACGGTCCGGGCGGCGTGTGACAGGGCCGGCCGCGGTGCGGCGGTACGAGGCGGGGCGCGGCGTGTGACACGGACGGCCGCCCGCCCCGCCCGGCCGGTGCCCCGTACAGGGGACCTCCAGCAACCTCCCCGCCGGGTGATCGTTTGCCGTCGTGGGGGCGGGCCTCCCGCTCCCACGACCCCTCACCTGGAGGCCCGATGCGCGGGAAAGTCCCGTCCCTCGTCGCCGCTCTGGCATTCGTCACCACCACCGCTCTGGGCGGCGCCGCCGCCACGGCCGGCACCGCCGTCGCCGCCGGTCCCGCCGGCCGGCCCGGCGTACTGGAGCAGGCGGACCGGATCATGAACCTCACCTACGGCGCGTTCGCGAAGACACCGCGCGTCGAGCCGTTCGACTGGAGCACCGACGGCTGTTCCGTACCGGTCGGCTTCGCCCCGTACCGTGAGGTGTTCCGCCCGGCGTGCGAGCAGCACGACTTCGGGTACCGGAACTACGGCGCCCACGGGAAGCTGCGGCTCGGCCCGACCAGGGACACCAAGAACTGGATCGACGGCCGGTTCCGCACGGAGATGGAGCGGATCTGCCAGGACGCCTACGCCGCCGCGGCCGACCGGGGGAACTGCGTGGGCGCGGCCCAGGGGTACTTCGTCGCCGTCAACGTCGGGGGCGACGCCGCCTTCTTCTGACCGGCGGGCCGGCCGGCCGCGACGGTGCTCAGCGTTCGCCCGGCACCGTCGCCGGCCGCTTGGTGAAGCGGTGCCACCAGTGGTGGCGCCGGGGGTGCACGGCCCTGCCGAGCCGACGGCCGAGCAGCAGGTAACCCAGCAGGGCACCGGCCGTGTTGAGCAGCACGTCGTCGATGTCGAAGGCCCGCCCGGTGATCAGGGCCCCCTGGACCAGCTCGACCAGCAGCATCACCAGCGCGGTCACCACCGCCACCCGCAGCAGTCCCCGGGCGCGGGGCACCAGCACCGGCAGGAGCACGCCGAACGGGACGCCCAGCAGGACGTTCCCGCCGAGCTGCTTGACCGTGTCACGGAAGGCGGGCTGCCCGAGGTAGTCGCCGATCGAGTCCCCCGGCCGCAGATTGCTGTGCGTCATCGGTTCCGAAGCCGCCGACGGCTCCAGGGTCAGCCGGGCCAGCACCACCGCGAAGGCCACCATCCCCGCGAAGGCCAGCAGCATGGCCGCCACCCGCCCCCACCGGGGAGCACCCCGCCGGTCCTCCACCGCCTCGTCGCTCATCACCTTCCGCGCCATCACACGCCCCCAACTCAGGTCGGAATGCCTCAGCTTCCGTTACCCCCGTCGCAGCGGAGCACGCGGGGTGACCGTGCGTGACCGTACGGGATGCGGATGCGGGGACGCTCTGTTTGTCTGATCTGGCCCGGCCTCGCGCCACCCCCACGGACGGAAGGCAGGACCACGATGAGCATCGCCGACGAACCCGGGAACCGGATCAACCAGATGCGCGCCAAGGCGCAGGAGCTGGAACAGGCGGCGGAACGCGCCACCGATCCGCACGACCGCCAGCGGCTGCGGGACAAGGCCCGCCGGCTCAAGGAGCAGAGCGAGCAGGAGCGCGGCACGACGGGCGGCGGCACCCACCCGATGTGACGGGACGGCGGGACGGACGGGCGGCGGCTCCCCTGCGGGCCGCCGCCCGCCGCCCGCCGCCCCGGTCCATGGGGGCGGGAGTGGTCCATGGGGGGCGGGAGTGCCGCTAGGCACCCAAGGCGCCCCCTAGCGGACGCGCTCCTGGGTGGGTTCCTCGTCGTCGTCCTCGGGCAGGTGGACGTCGTTCACGGCGATGTTCACCTCGACCACTTCCAGACCGGTCATGCGCTCCACCGCCTCGACGACGTTCTCGCGCACGGAACCGGCCACGTCGGTGATGGGTACGCCGTACTCGACGACGAGCTCGAGATCGATGGCGCTCTGGCGCTCGCCCACTTCCACCTTGACGCCGCGCGTGACGCTCGAACGCCCACCGGGGACCCGGTCGCGTACCGCGCCCATGGTCCGGGCGAGCCCGCCGCCCAGGGCGTGGACGCCGTCGACCTCTCTGGCTGCCATCCCGGCGATCTTGACCACGACCCCGTCGGCGATGGTCGTCCTGCCCCGGGCCGCCGGGTCGGCGGCGGGGTTCCTCGAACCGCTCGGCTCCGTCATGGCGAAGCCACCTCCTCGATGCGCGAACGTGGGGCTCCCTCCTCTTCTCAGCGTGCCCTCGTGCCCCGTCCCGCGCCACGCGAGACCGTGCCCGGCGAAAAGCGACACACGGAACGGGGTGTGCGCTGCGTAGCAGCGTGACCACTGTTCGGGTACGGTCGGTGGCAGAGAAGTCGTGGTTCCGAAGTGTGCGCCCGTGATCGCGATCACGGGCGTTCGTGCTGTCACACCCCATGTCGGGCCCCGCACTCTCACGGCCCGCACCGTGCGGGCCGTTCAGGCTTAGGAGGCCGGTATGGCTACAGGAACGGTCAAGTGGTTCAACAGCGAGAAGGGCTTCGGCTTCATCGCCCAGGACGGCGGCGGCCCCGACGTGTTCGCCCACTACTCGCACATCACCGGTGCCGGTTACCGCGAGCTGATGGAGGGTCAGAAGGTGGCCTTCGACGTCACCGAGGGACGCAAGGGGCCGCAGGCGGAGAACATCGTCTCCGCCTGACGTTCCGTGAGGACGGCCATGACGACCCGTCCGGTCGTCATGGCCGTCCTCGTCACCGCTCCGGCGCCGCCGGGTCCCGGGGCGCACGCCTCGCCCGGGACCCGGCGGCGCCGGCCGCGCGGGTCGCGCCGGTCAGGCGCCGTCGAGGGCGCGGAGGGCGGCCTTGTGCGCCGTGTCGAGCGCCTGCTCGGCGGGGACCGGGACGTCCGGGGTGACCCCGGTGCCCTCCCAGTTGGTGCCGGTGACGGTGCTGATGGTGCGGGCGCTGGGGACCGTCACGAGGATGTGCTCGGTCAGCGGGTACCGGGCCGTGGGATGCGCGCCGCCCCGGGTCGTCTCACCCACCACGACCGCCTTGCCGTGCGCTTGCAGGGTGTACGCCACGTCCTCGCCGCCCGAGAAGGTCAGCGCGCTCGTCAGCACGTACACCGGCCGGTCCAGGTACCGGGGGGCGGGGAGGTGCGCGGTGGTCCAGAACTGCCGGGTCGAGTCCGTGGGACGGTCGTAGATGTCGTTGAGGTGCACCTGGTCGTCGGGGAAGAAGTAACTGCACCACATCGCCGCCCCCTCCGGGGCACCGCCCCGGCAGGCACGCAGGTCGAGGACGAGGGCGGAACTGAGGGCCGCCAGTTCCATGGCGGCGCCGATCGCCCGGCCGCCCTCGCCGGCCTCGGCGATCCGCCGGACGTCGATGAGGGCGACATTGCCCTCCAGGTGCTCGAAACGGCGGATGCCCTGGTTCTCCGTCCGCAGCAGTTCGAGGAACGCCGACCGGCCCCCGTCCTCCGCCGCCGGGTCCGGATCCTGCGGCTCGTCCGTCCACAGCAGCCGCAGATGCTTGTCGGGGCACGCCTCCTGGAAGTGGGCGGTCACCGTCTCGCAGAGGGCCCGCCCCTCCAGCCCGTCGTAGTGCCCGGCCGCGAGGTGGCGCCGGACCTCGGTCCCTATGCGGGCGGTCCTGTCGGGGAAGACGTACCCCGCCGTGATCCGGTCCAGGGCACGGCTGATGATCTCTGCGTTGGTGGGCATGGGCGGAGATGCTAGACCGCCGACGCCCGGCGCGGGAAGGGGTTTCAGGGTGGTCGGCGGGGGCGTCCGGCGCCGGCCGGGAGCGATGCCCGGCCGAAATCCTGATGCGCCGTGACCGGCCGGTGCGTAGGGTCGGCGTCCGTGGAACCGCTCAGTGAGAAACAGATCCGCTCGTCGTTCGTGAACTGCACCAAGGGTGAGGCGGCCCGGCTCAGACTGCCGGCCGACTTCGCCGAGGTGCCCTGGGCGGACCTGGACTTCCTGGGCTGGGTGGATCCGGGGGCTCCGCTGCGGGCCCACCTCGTCCTGCCCCGTTCGGAGGGGCCGCTGGGGATCACCTTGCGGGTCCCCGCCGTGGGCCGCACCAGTGCGGTGAAGTCCAGCCTGTGCCAGATATGCCTCACCGGGCACGCCTCTTCCGGCGTCACCCTGCTCGCCGCCCCGCTGGCGGGCGTGCGCGGCCGTGAGGGCAACACGGTCGGCATCTACATCTGCGCCGATCTCGCCTGTCCGCTGTACGTACGCGGCAAGCGGCAGCCGAAGCTCCGCACCGGACGTTACGAGGAGTCCCTCGGCGTGGCGGAGCGGGTCGCGCGGATGACCGGCAACCTGGACGCCTTCGCCGCGAAGGTCACTTCGGGCTGAGCGAGCCGCGGAGGGGACGCCCCGCCCCGCATGCGGCAAAATGTGGAGGAGACGAGTGACTTTCCCGCACGTCCCCGCGTGACACCTCCCGAAGCAGGTGGGCTGCCATGGAACACGAGTCGGAAGGGCGCATCCTCGCCCAGATCGAGCGTGGGCTCACCAGCGACGATCCCGGGCTCGCCGCCAGGATGAGCGCCCTCAACGGGCACTTCCCGGGGGAGGGGCAGGACGCCGTCCCGCCCGGGCGCGGGCAGAGGTCATGGCGCCGGAGGACCGCCTGGGTGCTGGTCGTCATCGCCCTGGTGGGGCTGCTGCTGACGGCGATCCTCAACGCCTCGTCGGCCGGGACGCCGGAGCCACCCAGCGGCCAGACGCCCGCCGTGTCCTTGTGAGCCGAGCCGAGCCGGGCCGAGCCGGGCCGGGCCGGCCGGGCCCGCCGGCCGTAGCTCCTCGCGGTCCCGCCGGCCCCCGGTCGCCGTTCCGGCCGGGCCCCGGCGTGCCCGGGCGCGCCGGTGCGGTGGACAGCGCGGCGCTCGGGGCTTACCTATGGATCGACGGGCCGCTTCCCGTCGCACGGCCGATCCGGAACGCCGGCGCCCGGCGCTCTCCGGCGGCGGAAGGGGGTGTCCCGCGATGCCCGACGAGCTGCACATCGACGTCACCGCCACGCCCGGCGGGCAGACCCTGCTCACCGTGGCCGGCGAACTCGACATCGTCACCGGCGAGGAACTGCGCGCCCGCCTCCACGGCCTGCTGCTCGGGCCCGCCACCGTCGTCGTCGACCTGTCCGCCGTCACCTTCCTGGACTGCTCGGGCCTGCGCGTCCTGCTCTGGGCCCGGCGCCGGTCGAACGCCGTGGGCGCCGAACTGCGGCTGCACGCCCCGTCACCCGCCGTACGCAAGATCCTCCGCGTGACACGTCTGGAAGCGGCCTTCGCCCCGGCCCCCGAGGTGCCCCACCCGGCCCGCGGCTGACCCCGGACCGGACCGGCCGGTCACCCGCGCCCGACCGGACCCGCCGCCCTCACAGCGACGGCCGGCCGGCCGGCCCGTCCAGGACGCGCATGGCCTCGGCGTGGGCGCTCATCCGGCCGCTGACGCTGCCGACGGTGAACATCACCGCGCCCGCGACCGCCACCGGCACCGACAGGCCCAGCACGGCGAGCGCCTCCGGCCAGTCCCGCTCGTCCGCACACCAGTCGCCCCGCCACACCCCGTCGTTGGCCGTGCCGCCGTCGGTCAGCAGCCGTGACTCGCACTCCCGGGGGTGCCGGTCGTCCGGCTTCCTCTCCGCCTGGTACGGGGTGAGCAGCAACACCGCGCACCACGTCCACAGCAGCGCCGCCAGGGACAGCAAACCGGCGCCCCACCCCCGTGTCCGCCGGGCCCGGACGCGGAAGTCCTGGTCATAGTCATGTGCTCGCATGGCGCAGCAAGCTAGCAGTCACCCCGCCGGCCCCCGCCACGCGGCTCCCTCGCCACCGCCCGGGCCCCGGGCGGCGCCGGGTTGTTTGACGGCGGCGGTGAGGGATACGCGGACACGGTGCGGGGCCACCGGCGCCCTGGAGGCTGCTATGGAGTACGTGGAGGAGCGCCCCTACCGTTTCCGCATCGCCCGCCACGGAGACATGCGGGTGCCAGGAGTGGTGTTCGCGTCACGGAGCCTGCTGCGGGACGCGGAGAAGTCCCTGGAGCAGGTCGCGAACGTGGCGACCCTGCCGGGCGTCGTGAACGCCTCGTACGCCATGCCGGACATCCACTGGGGCTACGGGTTCCCCATCGGCGGAGTGGCCGCCACCGACATCGCCGACGGGGGAGTGGTGTCGCCCGGTGGCGTCGGCTTCGACATCTCGTGCGGGGTGCGGCTGCTGGCCGCCGACTGCGACCGCCGGGAGCTGGAGCCGGTGCTGCGGCCCCTCATGGACGGCCTCGGCCGGGTGGTCCCGCGCGGCGCCGGACCGGGCGGCGTCTGGCCGGTCGGCCGGGGCGAACTGGAACGCATCCTCCTGGGCGGCTCCCGCTACGCCGTGGAGGAGGGCCACGGCGAGGAACGCGACCTGTGGCGCTGCGAGGACGGCGGGGCGGTCGCCGACGCGGACCCCGGCCAGGTGGACGAACGGGCCCGCGAGCGAGGCCTCGGCCAGGTCGGCAGCCTCGGCTCGGGCAACCACTTCCTGGAGGTCCAGCAGGTCACGGAGGTCTACGACGCGCCCGTGGCCGCCGCCTTCGGGCTGGCCGCCGGCCAGGTCTGTGTGATGATCCACTGCGGGTCACGCGGCCTCGGGCACCAGATCTGCTCCGACCACGTCCGCCTGATGGACCGGGCGATGGCACGGTACGGGATCGGCGTGCCGGACCGGCAACTCGCCTGCACCCCGGTCGACTCGCCGGAGGGCCGCGCCTACCTGGGAGCGATGGCCGCCGCGGCCAACTACGGCCGCGCCAACCGGCAACTGCTCTCCGAAGCCGCCCGCGAGGTCTTCCGCCGCGAGGCGCACGCCCGCCTCACGCTGGTGTACGACGTCTCCCACAACCTCGCCAAGGTCGAGGACCACCCGGTCGACGGCGTACGGCGCCGGCTGTGCGTGCACCGCAAGGGCGCCACCCGTGCCTTCCCGCCCGGGCACCCCGAACTCCCCGACGACCTGCGCCCGGTGGGCCAGCCGGTGCTGATCCCCGGCACCATGGGCACGGCGTCGTACGTCCTCACCGGAGTCCCCGGGGGTGACGCCTTCCACTCCACCTGCCACGGCGCCGGCCGGGTGATGAGCCGCCACCAGGCCGCGCGCACCACCGGTGGCAAGGAGCTCCGGGCACGGCTGGAGGCGGACGGCATCGCGGTACGCCCGGTGTCCTGGCGCGGCCTGGCGGAGGAGACCCCGGAGGCGTACAAGGACGTCGACGCGGTGGTGCGGGCGAGCGAGGGCGCGGGCCTGTGCCGCAAGGTGGCCCGCCTCGTCCCGCTGGGCGTGGTCAAGGGGTGAACCGGCCGCGGGGCCGTCGGGGGGCGGCCCTCAGACGTCGACCGTCACCGCGCACGACCATCCGTACGGATCGGGGGCCAGCCGCAGCTCGTGCCAGGACACCGCCTTCGGCACGGCACCGGTGATCGGCACCGACCGCACGTCCGTCACCGCCATCCGGACGTCCAGTCCGCCGTCGACCGTCTCCACCTCGACGTCCACCGGCACGTCACCGCGCACCTCCAGCCCGAAGACCACCTCGTCCAGCAGCGTGGCCAGCAGGTCGTCGTCGCTGCCCTCGTCCACCTGCACCTGCCGCACGGCGGTCGGCCGCGTCCCCGAGACGTCCGCGAAGCACTCGACCATCCCGAGGACCGCCTCCACCAGGCACTGCTCCCGGTTCGTGCCCCACGCCTCGACGCGCACGTCGGCCGTGTGCGGCACCGCCCGGTGCCCGCACGTCCCGGGCCGCCGGACCCGCATGTCGTCGTCCGTCTCACCGGCCATGCCGACCGCGTGCCCCCTCACCGCACCCGTATGCCTCCCCGCGCGTCACCGGCTACTCGCCGGCGGGCCGGGCACCCGTGCGCACGAACACCTCCGTGTCGTCGTCGTGGTGGTCGCCGGCGTCCCCCGGAGCGCCGCCGCCCCCCTCCGGCGGGTCCTCCGCGAGCAGCAGGGTGGCCAGCAAGGTCGCCGAGCGGTTGCTCAGGGCGTCGGCCGCCTCGATGAGCCGGTGCTGCTGGGCGACCGGCAGCGACAGGGCCACCGCCCCCGCCCGGCCGTCGACGGTCAGGGGGAAGGCGACGCACACCTCGTCGTTGGAGTACTCCAGCAGGTCGAACTGCGCCGCCTGGGGTCCGTGGTGGTCGAGCGCCCGGAACAGGTGGCGGTGATCGGTGATGGTGCGCGGTGTCAGCGGTACGGGGCGGCGCCGGTGGAGATGGTCCATCCGGCCGTCGAAGTCGAGCTGCGCCAGCAGGCTCTTGCCGACGGCGCTGGCGTGCGCCGCCTCGCGGAAGTCGACGTACTCCCGCACCGCCGGGGTGCGGGGCCCCGCCGCGTACTGGGTGATCCGCACCTCGCCGTCGGTGTAGCGGCCCACGTACACGGCCGCCCCCACCCGGTCCCGGAGACCGGACAGGACCTCCCGCAGGGCGTTCTCCCGCTCGGTGCCCTCGTGCGCGGCCCACGCCCGGAGCAGGGGACCGGCGGCGTACGCGCCGGGCTCCGGCGCGGTCACCAGGCCCTGCTCGGACAGCCAGGCCAGCAGGCGCTCCAGCGCGGTCGCGTCCAGGCCGGTGCCGTGTGCGAGCTGCACGGTGCTCATCGGCCCGTCCGTCCCGCCGATGGCGTGCAGGACGTCCAGCGCGCGCATGGCCTGCTGCCACCGCTGCGCCGATTCCCGGCCGTCCGGTACCTGCTGGGCCAGGCCGGTGAGGGAGGCGGGCCGCAGGGGCGCCGGTGTCCACAGGCGGCTGCTCCCGGGCCGGCCGGGCACCCACAGTCCGCCGGCCGTGGCGAGCACGGACGCGCCCGGCGGGGGCCCCGACGGGTCGGGGGCGGGGCCGGATGGGGTGCGGAGTGCGGTGCTCTCGGGTGCGGGGCCCGCCGCGGTGCCGGGTGCGGTGCCGGTGCCGGTGCCGGTGGCGGAGGTGGGCGCGGTGGTGTCACCGGCCGGGACCGCGGAGGCGTCCCGGAGCGGCGCGGCGCGCGGACGGCGCAGCGCGGCACGGACCTGGTCGATGAACTCGGGATCCTGCACCGTGCCGTCCCGCTCCCGTACGCCCGCCGTTACCTCGCGCAGCAGCACCCGGGCGTCACCGTGACCCAGCCGTGCCGCCGCGGCGACGAGGTACGCGGCATCGTCCCGGCCCTCCTCCCCGTACCGGCGGCCGACCACCACCGCCAGACGGAACAGCGCTCCGGGGTGCCCCCGCTCGGCGGCCCGCCCCAGCCAGTCGGCCGCCATGGACAGCTCGTCGCGGCGCAGCGCCTTGGTGCCCAGCCGGTAGAGGGAGTTGACCCGCGCCCGCTCTTCCCCGGCGCCGTCCTCCGGGGCGGGGCCGGCGGGCCCCCATGTGCCGTCCGGCCGGTCCCAGTGGTCCCGCTTCCCCTCCAACTCCTCCAGCAGTGCGGTGAGCCCGGCCGGAACCGGCGGCTGGGAGCACTCGCTCCGGGGCCCGTCGTACCTGCTCACACCACTCACCTGATTCCCTTTCCGTGCACCGCTGTGTCCTTCCGCCGCTGTGGTCGGCAATGCCGGCCGAGCTTGCGCCGCAGCTCGACGATCGCGTTGTGCCGCTGGACCCGGAGGTTCGGCAGGGATATCCCGAGGGCGTCGGCGATCTCCTGGTCCTCCAGTCCGCGCGCCTGGAGCTCGACGACCCGCCGCCGTGTCCCGGGCGTCATCCGCTCGATGGCCGGTACGACCAAGTCGTGCAGGACGTGCAGGTCGACGGCCGGGGGAGACAGCCGCCGCTCCTGGAGCTGGGCCAGTACCGTGTCCGCCACCAGCACCGCCCGCTCCCGGCGGAAGGTACTGACGGCCAGGTTGTGGGCCGCGCCCAGCAGGTAGGCCATCAGGTGCTCGCCCGGCGCGGCCCTCCCCGACAGACAGGCGTCGGTGACCCGGAGGAAGGCCTCCTGTGCGACGTCCTGGCCCTGGACCAGCGACATGCCGAACTTCCTCCGCAGCGCGTGCGGGGCCCGCTCGATGTACGCCGGATAGATGTCCAGCAGGCGCTGCCCGAGGCTCCCGCCCGGGCGGAGCGTTTCGCCGGGCGGTACGTCGCTCACCACAGGCCGGTCTCCTCGCGGCACCGTCCTGGGACCGGCCGTACCGTCCACACGGTCAGCACGCCGCCGTCCGCCGTCTCGAACCGCGCCACCCAGGGCACCAGGCATCCGCACAGCTCCCGCTCCGTTCCACCGCCCGCGCCCGGCGTCCGCCGGGCCGGCCGCCTCCAGGGCCGGCGCCGCACGGCGCCCAGCGCGTGCACCGCGCTCAACGCGGCCGAGACCAATCCGACCCAGTCCAGGGACGACGTCATGCAAGGGCTCCCGATCTTCCGTGAGGAGGCACGGCGCGGACGCGCGCCGTCACCCATGGACGCGCGGAAGGTCGCGGACATTAACGCGTGATCGCAGATGGCTGGAGATGACCGATCCTGAGCATGTTCCGACGTGTGCTCGACGGATGTTCGACGGGTCGAGGAGGGAGCCGGTCCGCGAACGAATGCAAAGTCATCGCCGCGCCGTCGAGGAGCGGAGGGGAACGGGTGCCCGCAGAGCGGCACTTGAGGATCCGTACAGTGGCCGCATGACCATCTCCGCGCCGCACGACGGCACCCTGGAATACCGCGAGGCGAGGCCCGAGGACCTGGCCGGCGCCGAGGGCATCGACTCCTCGTTCACCACGGACCGGACGTTCACCGTGGTGGACACCGGCTCGGGCTTCTCCATCGTGGAGACGCCGGTCGACCCGCCCCTCCGCAAGGAGTTCCCCGACGACGACGGGGAGGGGGACGGAGACGAGAACGGGGACGGGGACCCGGCCGGGGCCGGCACACTTGTCGCGGTGGACGGCACGCGCGTGTGCGGGTACGTCACCACCACGTACCAGGAATGGAACCGGCGCCTGACCGTCGCCGACCTCGCGGTGTCGCCGGACCACCGGGGCCGGGGTATCGGCGCCGAACTGCTCCGCCGCACCGTGGAACGGGCCCGGGCGCGCGGTGCCTCGCACGTCTGGCTGGAGGTCACCCACGTCAACGCGCCCGCGATCCGGCTGTACCGCCGGGCGGGCTTCACCTTCTGCGGTCTGGACACGTCCCTCTACGAGGGGACCGAGTCGGCCGGGGAGACGGCCCTGTTCATGAGCCGGCGCTGCTGACCTGTTCCCGTTCCAGGGTCATTCCGCGAGCTCAGCCCGCCCGGGCCGGGAGGAGCAGGCGCTCACCGGCCCCCGGCCGGCCGCGACCGGAGCGGTGTTGCTCCCACGAGGCTTCGCCCGTACGTCAGGAGCCGTTCGCCCGCGCGTCATCATGGCCGCACCCGTACCCGCCACCATCGGAGCTCCGGCCTTCGGAGAGGAACGACAGGTGCAGCGTCGACGGACACATCGGGGACTCACGCCGGGCACCGGCGCGGCGATGGCGGCGGGCGTCCTGCTGCTGTCGGCCTGCGGCACCACGTCCGTCACGGACGACAGCCCGGCCCCCACGCGCACCAGCGGCATCGCGTGCGCGGAGAGCGGCCGGCTCGCCGCCTCCGGTTCCAGCGCCCAGCAGCACGCGATGAAGCACTGGACGCGCGAGTACCGGGAAGCGTGCCCGGGCGTGGAGATCCGCTACGTACCCATCGGATCCGGTGGAGGAGTCGCCCAGTTCCTGCGCGGGGCGACCGTCATCGGCGGGACCGACAGCCCGCTGAAGGCCGACGAGGTGGAGCGGTCCCGCGAGGTGTGCCGGGGCGGCAGGGCCATAGACCTGCCCATGGTCGGCGGCCCCGTCGCCATCGGCTACAACCTGTCCGGAGTGCGGGACCTCGTCCTGGACGCCCCCACCCTCGCCAAGATCTTCGACTCCAGGATCACCGTGTGGAACGCGCCGGAGATCCGCCGGCTCAACCCGGGCGCACAACTCCCCGCCACCCCCATCAGCCCCGTGCACCGGTCCGACGAATCGGGTACGACCCAGCACCTGAACGCCTACCTCGCCGACGCCGCGCCGGCACAGTGGCGGTACCCCGAGGAGAAGGCGTGGCAGGCCCACGGCGGCCAGTCGGCCGTCGGCTCCGGGGGAGTGGCGGACCTGGTGCAGGTGACCGACGGGGCGATCGGCTACTTCGAGCTGTCCTTCGCCAAGGCGAAGGGGATCTCGACCGTCCGGCTCGACACCGGGGCCCCCGAGCCCGTCGCCGTGTCCGCCGGGACCGCCTCCGCGGGCATCGCCACGGGGAGGGTGGAGGGCACCGGCAACGACATGACGCTGGCCCTCGACCACCGCACCCGCGCGCCCGGGGCGTACCCGCTCGTCCTCGTCACCTACGAGATCGTGTGCGACCGGGGCAACCCCGCCGAGCTGCTGCCCGCCCTGAAGTCCTTCCTCACCTACACGGCGAGCGCACGGGGCCAGCGGGATCTCCCCCGGATCCACTACGCGCCGCTGCCGGACGAGGTGGCCGCCCGGGTCCGGCAGGTCGTCGACGGACTTTCCTGAACGCCCTGCTGGCCGCGCCGCCCGTCATGGGCTGTCGCCCGTCCAGTCCCAGTGGCCGGGATCGCCCGGACGGCACCGGTAGTGGGCGCGCCCGCCCGGACCGTACCGCCCTATCTCCGTGGGGAGCCGGGCCTCTTCGCCGAGCCGGGCCCCGCTCCACCCCGTGACGTCGAGGAGGAGCCCGTCGAGCGGCCCGCCCACGAGTTCGCCGTACTCGCGGTCGGGGCGCGGGCCCGGGTCGGGGTCGTCGTGGTCGGCGCCGTACACCCGGCGCCGGAGGATCCTGTCGTCCATACCGACCAGCTTCACATCCGGCACTGACAGTCGTCCGGCACCGACCGGCGGGCGGTCGGGCGCACGGACGGGAGGGGCCGGGACACGGCGGGCACCCGCCCGGGGCCGGATAGAGTGCCGCGCATGGGGGCGACGTTCATCTTCTGCGCGGATCCGCTCCGGCCCCGGCGGCCGGACGAGCACTACGCGGACGAGGCGGCCGCCGTGCGCGACCTCGGGCACCCCGTCGCCCTGATCGACCACGACGCACTGACCGCCGGCCGCACGGCCGCCGCCGTGGCACGTGTCCCGGAGGGCGCCGGACCGGCCTGGTACCGCGGCTGGATGCTCACGGCGGGACAGTACGCCGCCCTGTCCGAGGCCCTGGCCGCGCGCGGGGTGTCGCTCTCGACGGCCCCCGAGGGCTACCGGCGGGCCCATGAACTCCCCGGCTGGTACCCGGCGTTCGCGCCCGTCACCCCTCCGGCCGTGTGGCTCCCCACCCCGCCCGGCACGCCCCCGGCCGCACCCCGGCTCGCCACGGCGGCCACGACGCTCGGCGGCGGCCCGGCGATCGTCAAGGATTACGTCAAGTCCCGCAAGGACCGGTGGGACGAGGCCTGCTTCGTCCCGGACCTGGCGGACCCGCACCGCCTGGCCGCCGTCGTCGCCCGTTTCGTGGAGTTGCAGGACGCGTTCCTGACCGGCGGCGTGGTGATCCGCGCCTTCGAGGACTTCCGGACCACCGACGGCGAGGCGCGCCTGTGGTGGATCGACGGCGATCCGGCCCTCCTCACGGCACACCCCGACAGCCCGGCGCTGCGGCCGCGACCCGACCCCGCCTTCGTCGCCCTCGTACGCCCCCTGGTCGCCGCGCTGGGCTGCCGCTTCGTCACCACGGACCTGGCCCGGCGGGCCGACGGCGCCTGGCGGGTCGTGGAGGTCGGCGACGGGCAGGTCAGTGATCTGCCGAAGGGCGTGGCCGCCGGGCGGCTGGTCCACCCCCTGGCGACGGCGCTCCCGCCCCGGGCGGTGTGACCCGGCCGGTCGCGGCCGGCCGGTCACCCACCCGCCGCCGCGCCGGGGCGGAGGTCCGGGTGCTGCTCGGCGAGGCGGTCCGGCGCCGCCTGTCTCCACGAGTCGACCAGGATGTCCCGCAGCTCGTCCAGACCCTCCAGGGCGGCGATCCGCACCCGCACCCAGGCGGAGCTCGCCTCGTGCGGCGGCACCCAGAACTTCTCCGGCTCGGCGGCGATCAGTTCCGTGCGCTCCAGCTTGGGGCAGCGCACCGCGAACGAGGTCCGGTCGTCGGGAATCGTCACGTACATCTTCCCGGCCACGCGGAAGGTGGGCATGCTCCAAGCCTCCTTCTCCACCGTCTCGGGGAAGGACAGGGCGATACGGCGGACGTCTTCAGCGTCGATCATGAACACCACGGTAGCCAGCCCCACTGACAGCCCGGCGCCGTCCCCGGCGGCCCGGCGCCGTCCCCGGCGGCCCGGTGCGATCGCCGGCGGCCCGGTGTCCGCGGGGGTCCGGTGCCGGGCGTTCGGCGACCGGCGGACCGGCCTCTTCCGACCCCTCGCCACCGGCTGACCGACCGCTTAGCATGGTGCGCGGCCGCCGCCGGGCCTACCCCGACCGTGGAGAAGCCGCTGCCGCCCGGCGCCGCCGCGCCCCGGTCGGGAACCACACCCCACCGCCCCACGCGGCGAGCCGCCGTGGTGACCACGCACGTCCCGTCCGACTGGAGGGTCCATGCACACCAGTTCCGCCCCCGGTGGCGTCCGCCCGGTCGCCCGCACCACCCACGCCGACGAGGCCCTGCCGGTGCCGGGCGCGGAACCGCCGGGCCCCGAGGTGTTCCGGCGGGCCTGCCGGCGACTCCTCGGCAAGGGCACCGGCTTCACCGACACGGTGGTCCACCGGATCCGTACGGAGGTGCCGTACTACGCGGACCCCGTCCTCGCACCGCCCGACCTGCGGCCGACCGTCGGCACGGGCGTACGGCACGGGCTGGAGGCGGGCACCGACCCCGACGCCGTGGTGCTGGTCGAGCGGTACACGAGGGAACTCGGCGTCAGACGCGCCGAGCAGGGTCGTCCCCTCGACGAGGTGCTGCACGCCTACCGGGTGGCCGGAGCGGCGGTCTGGAACGGCATCGTCGCCGTCGTGGAGCGGGACGGGCCGGGCGAACTGCGCCACCTGGTCCACGCGGCCGAACTGGTGTGGAAGCACAACGACCGCGACGCCCTGCTGGTCGCCGACGCCTACCGGCAGGTGGCCAACGGCCTGGCGAGCAGACAGGCGGAACGCGTCCGCCTGGTGCTCGCGGCCCTCCTGGAGAGCGGCGGCGACCCGTGCTCCACCCGGGACGCGGCGGCGATCCTCGACCTGCCCCCGGACGGCCGGTACGCGGTGGCGGTGCTGCGGGCCCGGCCACCGTACGGCCGCGTACCGAGCTCCCTCCCGGACATCGCCGGGGTCCGGCTCCTGGGCCATCCCCAGGGGCAGTGGCACACCCTCGTCGCGCACCTCGGCGACCTGCCCCTGGACGTGTTCGCCGACGCCCTGGAGGCCGGACCGGGCCTGCGCGTCGGGATCAGCCCGGTCGTGCGCGGCCTGGACGGCCTGCCCCGAGCCCGGGACATGGCAGCCCTCGCGCTCTCCACCTGCCGCTCCGACGGCGAGGTCGCCCGGCTGGACGCCCGCCTGCCGGACGGCCTGCTCGTCTCGCGGCCCGATCTGTCGGCCGAACTGGCCCACCAGGTGCTCCAGCCCCTCCAGGAGCTTCCGCCGGCCGACCGGGACACCCTCATGGAGACGCTCGGGGTCTGGATCGAGTGCGGCGGCTCCGCCGCGCGCACGGCCCGGCGCATGCTCTGCCACCGCAACACCGTGCTCAACCGGCTGCGCCGCTGCGAGCAGATCACCGGCACCGACCTGACCCGTCCCCGCGACCTGGTACGGGTCGTCCTGGCCTTCGACGCCCACCGACTCCTCGGCCCCACCGCCGCGCTCCCCGCCCCCGCCCCCGCGCTCGGTACCGCCCCCGCGCTCGGCCCCACCACCGCGCCGGGCCGCACACCCGCCCCCGCGCTCGGCCCCACCACCGCCGCCCGACCCCGCTGACTGGGCAGCCGCACAACCGGGACGTGCGCGGGGTGGGAGCGGGCAACGACACCGGCGCCGCCCATGGCCCGGCCGGGCGGTCCGTGTTCTGGTGAGGCCGCGTCAGCGCGGGGAGCCACCCGCGACCAGGTCCGCCAGGAGAGCGCATGCCCCCTCAGCACGTCCCCCGCGTCCCGCACGCGCGGCACCCTCTTCCCCACCCGTCCCACCGCCACGGGGCGTCGCCGAGCCGTCCCGGGGTGGCCTTCGCCCTGCTGAACGCCGTCACCCTGGCCGTGCACCTGCTCCTCGCCTGCTCCGCCCCGGAGTTGCTGGCCACCCGTCTCGGCGACGGGGGAGAGGTCACCCTCGGGCTCGTCGCCCTCCTCCTCCAGGCCGCCCTGCTGCTGTGGACCGCGGCGCCCTACGACCACCTGGCCCGCCGCCGCGCCCAGTACCGGCGCGAGAGCGAACACGGGCGCGAGGAGGCGTACGGACCCGGCCGGGACCAGGGCGGGCGGCAGCCGGAGTGGGGGGCGGAGCGGTGACCGCGGCCCGGACACCACTCGCCGTACCGGCCGGGATCCTGGACTCGGACACGCGCGCCGCCGTGCTGGTCGGCTTCCTCACGATCATCGTCCCCGTGCTCTTCATCTGCGTCCTCAGCGGCCCCGAACGCGACCGGGTCCACGACTTCTACACGGCCGGACGCGCGGTTCCTCCCGTCCGGCGCACCCTGGTGCTGTCCGGCATCTGCCTGTCCGCCGCCACGGTCCTCGGCACCACCGGCAACGTGGCGCTGGTCGGCTACGACGGGCTCTTCATCGCGTTGTGCACGGTGCTCTCCCTCGGCGTGCTCCTCCTGCTCGCCGCCCCCCTGCGGGAGTTCGGCGGCTGCACGCTCGGGGACGCCTTCGCCCGCCGCGCCCCCGGGCCCGCGGTACGCGGCGCGGTCGCCCTGGTCACGCTCAGCGCCTGCGTGCCATACCTGGTCGTCCAGCTCACCGGTGCGGGGAAGACCACCGCCATGCTGCTGGGGCTGTCGGGCCCGGGCGCGGAACAGGTCGCGATCGTCATGATCGGCGCGCTGGTCGTCTGCGCCACCGCTTTCGGCGGCATGCGGGGCACCGTCACCCTGCAAGTGATCAAAACGGTGGTGCTCCTCGCGATGGCCCTGGCCATGACGGCCGTGGTGTTCCACCGCTTCGGCTGGAGCCCGGACTCCCTCCTCCGCGGCGCCGCCCGGGGCAGCGGTCGCCCGGACACCTATCTGCGCCCCGGCCTGCTGTTCGGCGCGGGCGGGGGAGCGGGCACCGACACTGGCACCGGGCTGGTGCCCGCACTGGACTTCGTCGGACTGATGGTCACCGTCGTGCTCGGTGTCGCCTGCATGCCCCACGTCGCCATGCAGCTCAACCTCGCGCCCGACGCGGACGCCGCCCGCCGCACGGTACGGAACACCACCGGCGTCATCGCCGGGTTCTGCCTCGCCACGGCGGCCCTGGGCTTCGGCGCGGCCGCCGTGATCGGGCCCGCCGCCATCACGGCGGCCGAGCCGGGCGGCCAGAGCGCCCTGCTGCTGCTCACCGGGGACCTGGCGGGCGGGGGAGCGGTGGGCACGTGGGGGACCCTGCTCGTCGTCCTGGTCTCGTCGGCGGTCTTCCTCACCACCCTGTCCGTCGTCGCCAGCATCACCCTCGCCGCCGCGGGCGCGATCGCGCACGACCTGTACACCCATGTCCTGGCCCGGGGGCGCACCACGGAGGGCCGGGAGGTGGCCGCCGCCCGGTGGGCCTCCGCCGGGGCGGGGGCGCTGAGCATCGCGCTGGCCGTGCGGGTGCAGGGCTGGAACGTCGGCTTCCTGTCGGTCTTCGGGCTGGCCGTGGCGGCCTCCTGCCTGCTGCCGGCCCTGCTCTACTCGCTGTTCTGGCGCGGCTTCACCAGGACGGGGCTGCTGTGGACGCTGTACGGAGGGCTGGGCTGCGCCATCGGCCTCCAAGTGTGCAGCCCCGTCTTCACCGGCGCCCCCACGGCACTGTTCCCCGGCCGGCACCTCGACTGGTTCCCCCTCCAGACGGTCGCCCTGGTGTCGGTGCCCGTCGGCTTCCTGGCCGGGCTGGCCGGCAGCCGCCTCGACCGGTACCGGTACCGGCGGCGGAGGGGAACGGCCGCCACCGCGTCCGCCGGGGGGTGAGGGTTGGCACCCGTGGCCGGCCCCCGTGCTACGGGCGTACGCCGGGTCCCGCTCCGCCGTTCCTGACCGGCCGTGTGTGGATCTTGGCGATGCACGCCGGCATGGCGGCGCCCTGCTCATGGCTCCGGGCCCGGTAGGCGCTGGGGGTCTCGCCGACCAACTGCGTGAAGCGCGAACTGAACGACCCGAGCGAGGTGCAGCCGACCGCGAAGCACACCTCGGTCACGGTCATGTCGCCACGCCGCAGCAGCGCCTTCGCCCGCTCGATGCGACGCGTCATCAGATAGCTGTACGGGCTCTCGCCGAAGGCGGCGCGGAAGCTGCGGGAGAAGTGGCCCGGGGACATCAGGGCGTCCCGCGCCAGCGCCGTGACGTCGAGCGGCTCGGCGTACTCGCGGTCCATCCGGTCACGCGCCCGCCGCAGCCGGACGAGGTCGGCGAGGTCCTGGCGTTTCACCCGAGCAGTTTCCCACAGCGCCCCCACAGCGCCCCCGCCGGCGGCAACGGGCGGCGCCAGGCCGGCCGCGCCGCCCGGACCACCGGCACCGGCACCGGCGCCGACGACGGCCGCGGCGGCGCCGGGACCGCCGCCGCGGACCGGTCAGGAATGGAGAAGCGTCCGCCGGGGGCCGTGCCTAGCCTGGGACCCATGGACCTCACCATCCAATGGACCTTCCTCCCGCACGACGACCCCGAAGCCTCCCTCGCCTTCTACCGCGACACCCTCGGCTTCGAGGTCCGCAACGACGTCGGCACCGACAGGATGCGCTGGATCACGGTCGGCCCGCCCGGCCGGCCGGACACGTCCATCGTCCTGGAGCCCCCGGCCACCGGCCCCGGCGTCACCGAGGACGAGCGCCGCACCATCACCGAGATGATGGCCAAGGGCACGTACGCCCGCATCACCCTCGCCACCGCGGACCTCGACGGCGTCTTCTCCCGGGTACGGGCCGGCGGCGCCGAAGTCGTCCAGGAGCCGGCCGAGCAGCCGTACGGCGTGCGTGACTGCGCCTTCCGGGACCCGGCCGGCAACCTGATCCGCGTCAACGAACTCCGCTGACCCGCAAGGCGATCGCACCCCCGCTCCCACCGCCGGGCGGCACGACGGCCGGCCGGCGCCGGGCCCCTGCCCCCGCCGGCCGGCCCGTCGCCGTGATCCGTACCGGAGGCGAGGGAACCGGACGTAGGCTCTGACCCGGCCGGATCGAGCACGGCGCGACGCCGACGGGGACCACGCAGGCGGCCCGCCCGACAGATGGAGACACCATGAGCAAGGCCAGGACGAGCACGGACGGGCCGTCGCCCGCCCCGCACGCCGCCGACAGCCACGATCTGATCCGGGTGCTCGGCGCCCGGGAGAACAACCTCAAGGACGTCAGCGTCGAGATCCCCAAGCGCCGGCTGACCGTGTTCACCGGTGTGTCCGGCTCCGGGAAGAGCTCACTGGTCTTCGACACCATCGCCGCCGAGTCCCAACGGCTCATCAACGAGACCTACAGCGCCTTCGTGCAGGGGTTCATGCCCACCACGGCCCGGCCCGACGTCGACGTCCTCGACGGGCTGACGACCGCGATCAGCGTCGACCAGCAGCGGATGGGAGGCGACCCGCGCTCCACGGTCGGCACCGCCACCGACGCCCACGCGATGCTGCGGATCCTCTTCAGCCGGCTCGGGAAGCCGCACATCGGCCCGCCCAGCGCGTACTCCTTCAACACCGCCTCCGTCCGGGCCAGCGGGGCCATCACGGTCGAGCGCGGTGCCAAGAAGGCGGTGAAGGCGACGTACCACCGCGTCGGCGGCATGTGCCCGCGCTGCGAGGGCCGCGGCACCGTCTCGGACATCGACCTGACCCAGCTCTACGACGACACCAAGTCGCTCAACGAGGGCGCGCTCACCATCCCCGGCTACAGCATGGACGGCTGGTACGGCCGCATCTTCGCCGGCTGCGGCTTCTTCGACCCGGACAAGCCGATCCGGCGGTACACCAAGAGGGAGCTGCACGACCTCCTCCACAAGGAACCCACCAAGATCAAGGTCGACGGCATCAACCTGACCTACGAAGGCCTGATCCCGAAGATCCAGAAGTCGATGCTGTCCAAGGACATCGACGCCCTTCAGCCCCACGTCCGCGCGTTCGTGGAGCGGGCGACGACGTTCGCCACCTGCCCCGAGTGCGACGGGACCCGGCTCAGCGAGGGCGCCCGCTCCTCGAAGATCGGCGGGATCAGCATCGCCGACGCCTGCGCGATGGAGATCAGGGACCTGGCCGTATGGCTCCGCGGCCTCGACGAGCCGTCGGTGGCACCGCTGCTGACCGCGCTCCGGCACAGCCTCGACTCGTTCGTGGAGATCGGGCTCGGCTACCTCTCGCTCGACCGGCCGGCGGGCACGCTGTCGGGCGGCGAGGCGCAGCGCGTCAAGATGGTCCGCCACCTCGGGTCCTCGCTCACCGACGTCACCTACGTCTTCGACGAGCCGACCATCGGACTCCACCCCCACGACATCCAGCGGATGAACGGCCTGCTGCTGCGGCTGCGGGACAAGGGCAACACGGTCCTCGTGGTGGAGCACAAGCCGGAGACGATCGCGATCGCCGACCACGTCGTCGACCTCGGCCCCGGCGCCGGCACGGGGGGCGGAACGGTCTGCTTCGAAGGCACCGTCGAGGAACTGCGGGCCGGCGGCACCATCACCGGCCGCCACTTCGACGACCGGGCCTCCCTGAAGGAAACGGTCCGCAAGCCCACCGGAACGCTGGAGATCCGCGGCGCGTCCACGCACAACCTGCGGGACGTCGACGTCGACGTCCCCCTCGGGGTGCTGTGCGTGGTCACCGGAGTGGCGGGCTCCGGCAAGAGCTCGCTGGTGCACGGCTCCATCCCGGCCTCGGAAGGGGTGGTGTCGGTGGACCAGGCGCCGATCCGCGGCTCCCGGCGCAGCAACCCCGCCACGTACACCGGACTGCTCGACCCGATCCGCAAGGCGTTCGCCAAGGCCAACGGCGTGAAGCCGGCGCTGTTCAGCGCCAACTCCGAGGGCGCCTGCCCCACGTGCAACGGAGCGGGCGTCATCTACACCGACCTCGCGATGATGGCCGGCGTCGCCACCACCTGCGAGGACTGCGAGGGCCGGCGCTTCGACGCGTCGGTGCTGGAATACCGCCTCGGCGGCCGTGACATCAGCGAGGTGCTCGCGATGCCGGTGGCGCAGGCCGAGGAGTTCTTCCGCGACGGCGAGGCCCGCACCCCGGCCGCGCACAGGATCCTGGAGCGGCTCGCCGGCGTCGGGCTCGGCTACCTCACCCTGGGCCAGCCCCTCACCACCCTGTCCGGCGGCGAGCGGCAGCGCCTCAAGCTGGCCACCCACATGGCCGACAAGGGCGGTGTGTACGTCCTCGACGAGCCGACCGCCGGTCTGCACCTCGCGGACGTCGAGCAGCTGCTCGGGCTGCTCGACCGGCTCGTCGACGCCGGCAAGTCGGTCATCGTCGTCGAGCACCACCAGGCGGTGATGGCCCACGCCGACTGGATCATCGACCTGGGCCCGGGCGCCGGCCACGACGGCGGCCGGATCGTCTTCGAGGGCACCCCGGCCGACCTCGTCGCCGCCCGCTCCACCCTCACCGGCGAACACCTCGCGGCCTACGTCGGCGCCTGACCCGCCGGGCCTCCGGCAACCGCGGCGGGGCCGGCCGTCCGATCCGGGCCGGCCCGCCCACGGCCACGGCCGTTCCGGCCGTACTGCTACCCCGCGTCCCGCCCGGTCCGCAGGGCGAAGACCGCCAGGTTGAGGTCCTTCATGGCCTGCCGCGCGGTTCCGGTGTCGTCGCCCCGGTCGATCGCCTCGAGCGCGGCGGCCGCCGCGGTGCGCACCGGGTGCGGCAGGCCCTCGTCGGCGGCGATGCGGTAGGCGATGGTCCGGCGGGCCGACCGCTCGTCGGGGGAGACCCCGCCACCGGTCAAGGGGAAGGCGGCGGCCTCGTACGCGGTGATGCCCAGCAGCACCGCGTGCGCCAGCCCTTCGGCGTAGCCGTGGTCGTGGGCGTCCCGGGCCGCCCGGCCGTAACCGGCGAAGACCCGCCGGCGGATCAGGAGGCAGCCGCCCAGGACCCCGGAACCGGTCACGACGCCCGCGATCGCCGCGGCGACGGGCCCGCTCACCAGGAGCCCGCCGAGAGCGGCGAGCACCGCGCCCGCGAGCGTCAGTTCGACGGAGATGAGCAGGTGTACGCGGCGGAGGGCGCGGGCCTGTGTCATGCCGGGCATTATGCCGACCGGCCCCGCCGCACACGACGCCCGCCCGGTGCCGTGCTCCCGCACCCGGGCTCAGGCCCCTCCCGGCCGCCCGGCCAGAACGCCGCCGTCGCCCATGGACCGGCGCGTACGTCCGGGCCACCCCCCGGGCCGGCCCCGGATGGCCGGCCGGCGTTTGCGGGGCACGGGACCGGGTGTTCCAGTGGAACCGGACACCGCAGGGCCGGCGAGGCCGCGAGGTGGCGCCCGCCACCGCACCGGTGAGCGCTCGCCGTACCCCCGGTGAGGAGGCGCTGCCCCATGCAGGAGTTCGACCGCGGTCCGACGGCCCAGTTCGCCGAACTGCTCGCGCAGGTGCCCGACCCACCCGTCCCGGCGGCGTTCTGGTCCGACTGGGGACCCGTCTTCTACCGCGGCCGGCTCGACGGTTCGGCCCGGGTGCTGATCGTGGCCTCGGACCCCGGACCGACCGAACGGATCGCCGGACGCAGCCTGGTCGGCAACGCCGGACAGCGGGTGCAGGGCTTCCTCACCAAGCTGGGGCTGACCCGCTCCTACGTCTGCCTCAACGCCTGGGCGTACGCGGTCCACCCCGGCCAGGCCCTGGCGATGAAGGACCGTCTCGACGACCCCGCGCAGAAGCAATGGCGCAACACGGTCTACGACCGGGCCACGGACGCGACACTCCAAGCCGTCGTCGCGATGGGGTTCATGGCCCGGGAGGCGGTACGGCTGTGGACGACCCGGCCCCCGGTGCCACTGATCGAGATCCCCCACCCGTCCAGCCACGACGAGCAGGCGCTGCTGAACGCCTGGCGCGACGCCGTCACCCGACTGCGCGCCATCGTGACGCCGGACGACGACGGCGACAACACCGGCCCCACCTACGGCACCGCCTTCGAGGAGTCCGACCACAGCCCCGTCCCGCGCCGTGACCTGCCCTTCGGCGCACCGGACTTCCTGGGCGACGACGCCTGGGTGCGCGCCCAGCCCGGTGACGCGCAGAACTCCGTGGGCCGCCCGTCGCCGGACGATGGTCACACCCTGGTCTGGAAGGCGCCGAGCTGATGGCCCTCGTCCTCCTCGGCACCGTCGTCACCTTCGACGACGATCACCGGATCCTCGACCCCGGCGCCGTGTACGTCGGCGACGACGGCCGCCTCGACGCGGTGCGACTCGCCGGCCAGGACCCGCCGGCCGGCTACTCGGACGCGCCCCGGATCGACACCGAGGGGCTGATCCTCCCCGGGCTGATCGACCTCCACAACCACATCGCCTACAACACCCTGCCGCTCTGGGAGGCCGTGGGCGTGCCCTACGCGCACCACGACCGCTGGGTCGACGAGAAGGACCCGCCCGACTACTCCACGGCCGTCACCTGGCCCGCCAGGGTCCTGCAACAGGCCGCCCCCGAGGCACTGCTCAAGTACGTCGAGGTCAAGGCCCTGGCCGGCGGGACCACGACCATCCAGGGCGCTCCGCTCTCCACCCGCCCCGTCAACGGCTGGATGCTGCGGATCGTCGACAACGAGAAACTGCCGGCGGGCACCGACATGGTGATGACCGCCGCGCTCCAGCGTGACGCGGAGGAACTGCGCGACGTCCGGGCACCGATGCTCGACGGCACCCGCGTGCTGATCTACCACGTCGCGGAGGGCCGGAAGGGGTCCCTCGTCCACCGCGAGTTCGACGACCTCGAACCGTGCCTGAGGCCCGGCCTGATCGGCGTCCACGGCACCGCGCTGGCCGCCGCCGACTTCACCAAGTGGCGGGACGCCGTCGCGGCCGTCAACGCCGCGGAGAAGGGCACCCTCGTCTGGTCGCCGTTCTCCAACCACTGGCTCTACCACGAGACGACCGACGTGGTCGCCGCCCACAAGAAGGGGCTGCGCATCGCCCTCGGCTCCGACTGGTCGCCCTCGGGCACCAAGCACGTCCTCGGCGAGCTGAAGGTCGCCGACGCCGTCAACCGCCACGACCTGGGCGGGCACTTCACCGACCGCGACCTGTGCGACATGGTCACCGCGAACCCCGGCGACGCCCTGGCCACCGCCTGGGGCCCCCACGTGGGCCGCCTCCGGCGCGGCAGCGCCGCCGACCTGCTCGTACTCGAACACCACGACCCGGCCGAGGACCCGTACCGCAATCTGATCGGCGCGACCGAACGGCACGTACGGCTGGTGATGGTGCGCGGCCGGCCGTTCTACGGCACACAGGCGCTGATGACCGCGGCCGGGGCCACGGACACCGACCCCCTGACCGTCGCCGGGGTCAAACGCCGCGTCGTGGTGCGCCGGCCGGACCGGACCGACGCCCGGCTCGACTGGCCCGGCGTCAAACGCGCCCTGGAGAAGGTCCGCCAGGACCCGGTGGCCGCCTGGCGCGCCGCACAGGACGCCCTCGCCGAATGGGGCGGGCCGCTGGACGACCCCGACGCGCCGCTCGTCCTCTTCGGCGACATGCCGGAGGGCGACCTCGGCGCCTTCGGCGCCGCCGGGGAGGTCCCGTTGGACCTGGTCATCCCGCGCCTGGACCCGCCGGCCCACGACGCCGCCTACTTCGCCGCGGTGGCACGCTCCGGTGTGCCGCGGCTCCAGCACCTCGCGGAGCACTACCCATGAGCCCGGCCATCGCGGAACCCTCCCGGACCCTGCCCGACTCCATCGGCCTCGACGCGTTCACGGCCCACGCCGGCGCCGACCCGCTGCCGCTCGCGGCGCGCTACCGGCTCGTGGCCGCCGCCCGCGTCCTCCTCGAGGAGCTCTACGTCCACCTCCCGCTCAAGCGGGCGATGCACGCCACCGATCCGGTCCAGCGGCTGCGCCTGCTCGAACGGCGGCTCGCCCCGCTCGGCGAGCTCCAGTTCCACGCCGAACTGGCCGGGATCTTCCGGGGACTGGGCGACCTCCACACCGTCTACCAGCTCCCCGACCCGTACCGGGGGCACGTCGCGGCGCTCGGCTTCCTCGTCGAGCGGTACACCGACCCGGACGGCACGCCCCACCACATCGTCACCCGGATCGATCCCTCGCTCGTCCACGCCGGCTTCGACGTCGGCGCCGAACTGGAGACCTGGAACGGCGTCCCCATCGAGCGGGCCGTCGAACGCAACGCGGCCGCGCAGCCCGGCTCCAACGCCGACGCCCGCCTGGCCCGCGGACTGGAGTCGCTGGCCCTGCGCCCGCTGCGGACCGGCCCACCGCCCGACGAGCACTGGGTGCTGCTGACGTACCGCACCCGGACCGGCCGGCGTCGCGAGACCCGGATCCCCTGGCGGGTGCGCGCCGCCGAGTGGTACGCGGGGCGCGCCCAGGACCCGGTGCCCACGCTCGCCACCGCCCTGGGCATCGACGCCGGCAACGAGGCCACGCGCCAGATCAAGCGCGCGCTGTTCGCGCCGCCCCCGGCACGCCGTTCGGCCGCGCGGGCGTTCCGCGGCGTCCTCGACCACCGGACGGTGCGCGTCCGCGGCCGCTCGTACGGCTACCTGCGCGTGTTCTCGTTCAACGTCCCCGGCGCACGGGCGTTCGCCGAGCAGATCGCCCGGATCGCGGCCCGCGCTCCGGCGGGCGGGCTGATCATCGACATCCGCGGCAACCCGGGGGGCCACGTACCGGCCGCCGAGTCCGCCCTCCAGGTCCTCAGCGAGAGCCCCGTCACCCCGGTGAGCTTCTCGCTGTCGACGACGCGCGCCGCACTCGTGCTGGCCCGGTCCCACCCCGGCTTCCGGATCTGGACGAACTCGATCCGCGACGCCGTGGAGACCGGCGAGGTGTACTCGCAGGGCTTCCCGCTCACCGACCCGGAGGCCATCACCGCCGGACTGCCGCGCCACACCGGCCCCAAGGTCCTCATCACCGACGCGCTCTCGTACTCGGCCGCCGACATCTTCGCCGCCGGCTTCCAGGACAACGGCCTCGGCCCCGTCCTCGGCACGGCGCACCGGACCGGGGCGGGCGGCGCCAACGTGTGGACGCACGAACTGCTGCGGGTGTGGCTGCCCGACCTGCTCGGCGACCTGCCGCGCGGCGCCGGGTTCCGGGTCGCGCTGCGGCGGGCCACCAGGGCACGCGGCAACGTCGACGTCCCGCTGGAGGACCTCGGCGTCCAGGCCGACGAGGTGCACCGGCTGACCGAGCGCGACGTCACCGGGCGCAACCAGGATCTGCTGGCGGCCGCCGCCGCGCTGCTCGCCTGATGCCCCGTCCGCCGGACGCCCGGCCGCCCGGCGGCCCGGCGGCCGTCCCGCCCCGGCAGCGGGCGGCGAGCCCGGGCCGGTGTCAGCCCTTCCGTACCGCCGTGACCGTGAAGCGCTCGACCTCGGCGATGTGCCCACCCGTGAACGCGACCACCGTCAGCACCGCGTCCTTGGCGCCCTTGAACGAGACGGACGACGACCAGGGCTGGCCGGAACCGCCCGCCGGGGTGCAGCAGGAACTGCCCAACGGGGCCTCGGAGGACGGCTGGCGCACCTGGACCCGCAGGCTCTCGTCCACGCCGCTGATCCGCCCGCCGACGGTCAGGGGGGAGCGGACCACGGAGCCGTAGGCCGGCGCGGTCAGGGTGAACGTCGTGTCGTCGGTGCCCACGACCTCCCAGGGCGCGTCCCGGCCGGTGCCGTACCGCACCAGGTGCACCACCGCCGCGCTGCCCGAGGACTCCGGACCGCGCAGCCCCACGCCGATGCGTGCCCGTGTCGCGCCGATGGACCGTGACGTGACGCGGTCGATCTCCGTGAAGCCCAGATAGCCCCGGGTGAACGACAGCGCGGTCTGCTCGGCGTCCAGGTGCCAGGGCTGGTGGCCTCCGGCGCGATACGCGCGCTGCCAGTCCTGCGCCTGCGCGGGCGTGGTGAAGGGCCACATGGGCTGGAACCGCCCCAGGCCCGGAACCGGCGCGGTGGCACCGGGACCGGCGGTGGTGGACGCGTCGGGCCGGGGCGTGCCCGGGACGGCCGGCGCGGACGTCGGCCGCCCGCTCGGCGCGGGCGCCGGACGCGAGGAGGAGGGCGGGGCCGCCGAGGACGGCGCCGACGGGACGGGTCTGGCGGACGGCGACCCCGAAGGCGCCGTGTCCGGGCGCCCGTCGGTGCCGCTGCAGGCGAGCAGCGACAGGCCGGTCGCGACCGTGACGGTCATGAGGCGGAAGCGGAGCCAGACGTTCATTGATGCCCCAGAGAACGAGTACCGACCCTCGGCACTGTTCGTCCGGCCATTTTGCCACGGAACGGGCCCGCTTCCCAGAGTGCCCCGGTCCGTCCAAGTGCCCCGCCGGAGCACGGCGTTTATAGGATCGGGAACCACACCGACACGGGAGGCGCACGAAACGATGGCCGTCATCCACCGGACCACGATGTCCCCGACGAAGCTCGAACTCCTCACGTCCTGGCTGCCCACGCGCCCCTGGTACGTCCCCACGGGCGCCACGCCCGCACTGGACAGGGCGGGCGGCTTCCGGCTCGACGACCCGGAGGGCGAGGTGGGCATCGAGTTCATGGTGGTCACCGACGCCTCGGGGGACCGGCCCGTCACGTACCACGTCCCCCTCACGTACCGCGCCGCGCCGCTGGAGCAGCCGGACGCCCACGGCGACGAGGCCCTCATCGGCACCTCCGAGCACGGCGTACTGGGCCGGCGCTGGATCTACGACGGCGCGCACGACCCGGTCCTCCACGCCCAACTCCTCGCCCTCCTCGCCGGGAAGGCGGAGCCCCAGGCACAGAGCGAATCCGGCACCCCCGACAAGACCGTCACCCGGCACGGCGCCGACGCCCCCTTCCCCGCCCCGTCCGGGCCGGGCACCGCCACCGACGGCGCGGAGGGCACCGACATCGTCCTCCCGGCGGGGTCCGGCCCGCTGACGCTCACCGTCACCCGCGTCCTGCGGCCCTCGGCCCCCGCCCCGGACCGCCCGTGCGTCACCGCCGCCTGGCGCCTGCCCGAGGGCACCGAGCACCGGGCCCCCTTCGCCCTCCTGCGCACCGCCCCCTGACGCCCGGGCGTCCCGACGCCGGTCCGCGCGGTCCGCGCCGCCCCGCCGGGCCGGCCGCGCGGGCCCGGCGCCAAGGCGCACGAACTGTCCGCGAGCGGCCGCACCACCGGCAAGATCGTCCTGGCCACCGGTCCGGCGGACCGCTGCTCTTCTTCGACCCCCGCGCCACCCCGCACCCCCTCGCCTCCCTCCTCCAGGCGGTGCGGCTGGAGGGCGGCCTCTGCCGGTTCCGTGACAAGTTCTACGTCTAGGCCACCGGGTGGCCCACCCCGTCGCCCTTCACCGAGCTGTACGAGCGGCTCGGCAAGGACCCGGAATGGCGGACCCACGCCGTCGCCAGCGGGCACAACATCATGCGCGACGCCCCCGAGGCGCTGCTGGAGGTGCTCCTGGGCCACGGGTGACCGGGCCCCGCGCCCGGCGGCACGGCCGCCCGGGTACCCTGTGCGCCGGCCGCCCGGTACCCCTGACGGTCCGGTCGGGAACCGGCCACGGCGCATCCGTGTCCCAGGGGGTGGAGACCGGCGGCAGGGGGGACGGAAAGATGAAGGCGTGGGTGGTCCCCGGTTACACGGAGACCAGAGAACTGGGCTCGGGCGCGAGCGGCCGGGTGGTGCTGGCGGTGCACGACGGGACGGGCATCCCCGTCGCGGTGAAGTACCTCAGCGACCGCCTGCGCCGCGACCAGGCGTTCGTACGGGACTTCCGGGCGGAGGCACGGCTCCTCGGTGGGCTGCACTCGCCGTACGTCGTCGGCCTCTACGAGTACGTGGAGGCGCCCGACGGCGCCGCCATCGTGATGGAACTGGTCGACGGCATCGCCCTGCGCGCCGTGCTCAAGCAGAGCGGGCACACCGACCCCGAGGCCGCCCTGGTCGTGCTCAAGGGCTCGCTGCTGGGCCTGGCCGCCGCCCACCGGGCGGGGGTCGTGCACCGCGACTACAAGCCGGAGAACGTGCTGGTCGCGGCGGACGGCTCGTCGAAGCTCGTCGACTTCGGCATCGCAGCCGACGACGGCACCACGCCCGGTGTCGCCGGCACCCCCGCCTACATGGCCCCCGAGCAGTGGCAGGGCGGGCCCGCCTCCCCGGCGGCCGACGTGTACGCGGCGACGGCCACCTTCTTCGAGTGCCTGACCGGGCGCAAGCCGTACACCGGGCAGAACTTCGCGGAACTGGCCCTCCAGCACATCGAGGCCCCGGTCCCCGAAGCCGACGCCCCGGAGCCGGTCCGGCCGCTCATCCGCCGGGGCCTGGCCAAACACCCCGAGGAACGCCCGGAGGACGCCGAGGCGTTCGTCGCCGAGCTGGAGGGCGTGGCCCGCGCGGCGTACGGACCGGACTGGGAGGAGCGCGGTCAGCGCAAGCTGGCGGCGCTGGCCGCGCTGCTGCCCCTGCTGTTCCCGTCGGCGGGCGCCCCGCCGGCGTCCGCCACCGCGTTCGCCACGACCTCGCTGTGGGCGCCCGGGCGGCGCGGCTGGCTGGGCGCCGGCGCGGCGCTGGCGCTGGGACTCCTGCTGATCTTCACCGAGGCGGAGGCCACGGACCTGACGGGCGGCGCGACGGTGCGCAGCGCGCGGGCGACGACCAGCGCGGCATCGGGCGCCCCCGTCCCGGGAGCGCCGGGAGCACCGTCCCCCTCGGCCTCGACCGGCACCTCCGCCCCGCCGTCCCCGTCGGCGTCCGCCAGTACCTCGCCGTCCCCCTCCGGCTCCACCTCCCCGGGCGCGTCCCCGACGACCGCACCGGCCACCCCCGGCGCGCCGGGGACGACCACGACGCCACCCGGCACCGGACCCACGGACACCAGCCCCACCACGACCCCGCCCACCACCCCGCCCCCACCGGCCCCGGTGGACGTGAAGGCGGTGAACGTGACCTCGTTCCGGCAGACCGACTTCACCGCGGCCCAGGTGACGCTGTCCGTCGACGCCTCCGGCCCGGCGACCGTCCTGCTCGAATGGTTCAGCAGCGACGCGCGGGGCACGCTCGGTGCGCCCGAGGGCTCCATGACCTTCCCGTCCGCCACGGCGGCCACCGCCCGGACCCTCACCTTCTCGGGCCAGGGCTGCTACTGGGGCGTACGGGCCACGACCACGCCCGCGGCCGGCAACGGGGCCGCGACCCAGCAGATCCTGATCAGGCGGTGCGAGATCCGATGAACGACGACGACTACAGCGCCACCGCCCTCGGCAGCCAATGGATCAGCGGCCCGCCCGCCACGGCCGACGTGACGGCCGTGGCACCCGACCGCGCCGACGGCTCCGTGCTGCGCTTCGGACCCGGGGTCACCGCTGCCGCCGTGGCCCCGTTCCCGGTGGAGCCGGCGCCCGCGCCCGCCCGGCGGGGCGGTGGACCGCGCCGGTACGCGCTCGCGGCGGCCGTGCTCGTCGCCGTCATCGGCTACCTCCTGTTCCAGCGCTACGGACCGGGCATCGAGGTGCGGGACCTCACCGTCACCACCGACCCGTCCGGCCCGGCCTGCGGCGCCGCCGCCGACGTGGTGGCCCTGGTGCGCACCAACGGCCGCGCGGGAACCCTGACGTACCGGTGGGTCCGCAGCGACGGCACCCGTTCCGAGCAACTGACCGAGCGGGTCGCGGGCGGCCACCGGGAGGCCACGCTGCACCTGCTGTGGACCTTCCAGGGGCCGGGCCACTACCCGGCCGAGGCGCGGATCGAGCTGCTGGAACCCGCCCGGCGCACGGCGGCGGTGGCCTTCACCTACGACTGCGCGACCTAGAGTCTCAGTCGGTGTCCTCCGGGGCCTCGGCGGAAGCACCCGGGCCCGGGGCCCCCGGCGCGTCCCGGCCGTCCGGTTCGGGGTGGTGGCCCGGCCGGGTGGGCGGGCCGGCGAGGGGCGTCGGCGAGAGGCTGGAGGGCTCCTCGCCGGGCTCCAGCAGCGTGTCGGCGGCGCCCACGATCAGGGGGTCCGGCTCACCGACCGCGGACGTGTCCTTGTTCTCGTAATCGACGCGCCACAGCAGGCTGCGTATCGCCTCCAGCCGGGCCCGCCGCTTGTCGTTGCTCTTGACCACCGTCCACGGCGCGTGCTCGGTGTCCGTCGCACGGAACATCGTCACCTTGGCGGCGGTGTACGCGTCCCACAGGTCCAGCGAGGCCACGTCGGTGGGCGACAGCTTCCACTGCCGCACCGGATCGACCTGGCGGATCGCGAACCGGGTCCGCTGCTCGCCGCGCGACACCGAGAACCAGAACTTCACCAGCAGGATCCCGTCCCGCACGAGCATCGACTCGAAGAGCGGGCACTGGCGCAGGAACCGTTCGTACTCGTCGTCCGAGCAGAAACCCATGACCTTCTCGACACCCGCGCGGTTGTACCAGGACCGGTCGAAGAACACGATCTCGCCGGCCGACGGCAGATGGGCGACGTACCGCTGGAAATACCACTGCCCCTTCTCCCGCTCGGTCGGCTTGTCCAGGGCGACGATCCGCGCCCCCCGGGGGTTGAGCCGCTCGGTGAACCGCTGGATCGTGCCGCCCTTGCCCGCCGCGTCCCTGCCCTCGCAGATCACCACCAGGCGGGCCCCGGTGTCCTTCACCCAGCGCTGGAGCTTCAGCAGCTCGATCTGGAGGATCCGCTTGGTCCGCTCGTACTCGCCGCGCCGGATCTTGCGGTCGTACGGGTAGTTCTCCCGCCAGGTACGGATCGGCTCGCCCGCCGAGTCCAGCACCACCGGCTGCTCCGGCCGGCTCGCGTCCACGCTCAGGCCCGCCAGCAGGTCCTCGGCCCGGCGCTCCCCGTGTTCCATGTCCTCCGCCATGTCCCACCCCTACCCGCCCGCGCCCGGACTACCGCCACCGCCGGCCCGTCCCGCCCGAACGGCTCCGGCGGCCGCCGCGGCGGCCCGTACGGCCCTCCCGGCGTGCAGGAGCGCGGAGGAGGGCGGAGCATGAACGTGAGGAAAGCGGCCAGCGGGGGGCGGTGACCCAGGAGGGTGCCATGCCCGTCCGGGACGAGGCCCGGCACGACGACGCGCTCGTCGTGCTGAAGAACGTCGACAAGCACTTCGGCGCGCTCCACGTGCTGCGCGCCATCGACCTGACCGTCGGCCGTGGCGAGGTCGTCGTCGTCATCGGCCCCTCGGGCGGCGGCAAGTCGACCCTGTGCCGTGCCATCAACCGGCTGGAGACCATCGACTCGGGCGAGATCCTCATCGACGGCAGGCCCCTGCCCGCCGAGGGACGGGAGCTGGCCGCGCTCCGCGCCGACGTGGGCATGGTGTTCCAGTCGTTCAACCTCTTCGCCCACAAGACGGTCCTGGAGAACGTCACGCTCGGCCAGATCAAGGTGCGGCGGAAGGACAGGAAGGCCGCCGAACAGCGGGCCCATGAGCTGCTCGACCGGGTGGGTGTCGCTTCCCAGGCCGACAAGTACCCGGCCCAGCTCTCGGGCGGTCAGCAACAGCGGGTCGCGATCGCGCGGGCGCTGGCGATGGAGCCGAAGGTGATGCTGTTCGACGAGCCGACCTCCGCGCTCGACCCCGAGATGATCAACGAGGTCCTCGAGGTCATGCAGCAACTCGCCCGTGAGGGGATGACCATGGTCGTCGTCACCCACGAGATGGGCTTCGCCCGCTCCGCCGCCAACCGCGTGGTGTTCATGGCGGACGGCAGGATCGTGGAGGAGACCACACCGGACCAGTTCTTCAGCAATCCGCGCAGCGACCGGGCCAGGGACTTCCTGTCGAAGATCCTCCATCACTGAGTCCACGTCCCGTGCCGCGCGCACCAGCTCCAGGGGTGATCACCATGAACCCGTACAAGCTCACCAAGGCCGGTGTGGCCGCGGCGGCCGCGCTCGCTCTCTCCTTCTCCCTCGCCGCCTGCGGCGACGACGGCGGGGACGGCGGCTCGGGAGGGAACGGCGACAAGATCAACGTCGGCATCAAGTTCGACCAGCCCGGCATCGGACTCAAGACCCCGGACGGCGACTACACCGGCTTCGACGTCGACGTGGCCACCTACGTGGCCAAGCAGCTCGGCCACGAGCCGGGTGACATCGTGTGGAAGGAGGCGAAGAGCGCCGACCGCGAGACGATGCTCCAGCGCGGTGACGTCGACTACATCGTGGCCTCGTACTCGATCAACGACGAGCGGGCCCAGAAGGTCGACTTCGCCGGTCCGTACCTGCTGGCGCACCAGGACGTCCTCGTGCGCGCCGACGACGACTCGATCACCAAGCCCGCCGACCTCAACAACAAGAAGCTGTGCTCGGTGACCGGCTCCACGTCCGCCCAGAACGTCAAGACGAAGCTCGCCCCCAAGGCCCAGCTCCAGGAGTACGGCGGGTACTCGGAGTGCCTGACCGGTCTGGAGAACGGTGTGATCGACGCCGTGACCACCGACGACTCGATCCTGGCCGGCTACGCCGCGCAGGAGCAGTTCAAGGGCAAGTTCAAGCTCGGCGGCTTCAAGATGAGCAACGAGAACTACGGCATCGGTGTCCAGAAGGGCAGCGAACTGAAGGCCGAGATCAACAGCGCGCTGGAGAAGATGGTCGCGGACGGCTCCTGGGAGGCGGCCGTGAAGAAGAACTTCGGCCCGGCCGGCTACAAGAACGAACCGGCCCCGAAGATCGGCGTCATCGTCGGCTGAGGGAACCGACGTGTTCGACTTCCTCGAGGGGTACGACCTGCTGGGAGCGTTCTGGGTGACGGTGCAGCTCACCGTCTACTCCGCGATCGGCTCCCTGATCTGGGGGACGCTGCTGGCCGCCATGCGCGTCAGCCCCGTCCCCCTGATGCGGGGCTTCGGCACCGCCTACGTCAACATCGTCCGCAACATCCCGCTCACGGTGATCATCGTCTTCACCTCGCTCGGCCTGTTCCAGACCCTCGGCGTCGACCTCGGCGCCAAGGACTTCACCACCATCAACTTCCGGCTCGCCGTGCTCGGGCTGATCACCTACACCTCCGCCTTCGTCTGCGAGGCACTGCGGTCCGGCATCAACACCGTCCCGCCCGGCCAGGTCGAGGCGGCCCGCGCCATCGGCCTCGGCTTCGGGCAGGTACTGCGGCTGATCGTCCTGCCACAGGCCTTCCGGTCGGTCGTGGGCCCGCTGGCCAACGTCCTGATCGCCCTCACCAAGAACACCACCGTCGCCGCCACCATCGGCGTCGCCGAGGCCGCCCTGCTGATGCGCGAGATGATCGAGAACGAGGCGCAGCTCATCCTCATCTCGGTGATCTTCGCCTTCGGCTTCATCTGCCTCACTCTCCCGACCGGCCTCTTCCTCGGCTGGGTCAGCAAGAAGGTGGCGGTGAGGCGATGAAGGAAACGACGAAGGAAACGACGGACAAGGCGACGAAGAAGGCGACGAAGAAGGCGGCGACGAACCGGCCGGCCGTCCTGTACGACGTCCCCGGACCGCGCGCGCGGCGCCGGAACGTCCTCTACAGCGTGGGCTTCGTCATCGCCCTCGCCGGGCTGGTCTGGTGGGTCGGGCAAAGCCTCGCCGACAAGAACCAGCTCGAGTGGGCCAAGTGGGACCCGCTCATCACCGACGGCCGGGCCTGGACGACGTACATCCTGCCCGGCCTGAAGAACACGGTGATCGCCGCCGCGCTCTCCATGGCCATCGCCCTGCCGCTCGGCGCGCTCCTGGGGATCGGCCGGCTCTCCGACCACCGGTGGGTACGTGGCGCGGCCGGCACGGTGGTGGAGTTCTTCCGCGCCATCCCGGTGCTGATCCTCATGCTGTTCGCCAACGCCGCCTACGCCGAGTTCACCAACATCAGCCCCGAGTCCCGTCCGTTGTACGCGGTGGTCACCGGGCTCGTCCTCTACAACGCCTCGGTCCTGGCCGAGGTCGTACGGGCCGGCATTCTGGCCCTGCCCCGGGGGCAGACCGACGCGGCCAAGGCCATCGGCATGCGCAAGGGCCAGACGATGACGTACGTCCTGCTGCCGCAGTCGGTGACCGCCATGCTCCCGGCGCTCGTCAGCCAGCTCGTCGTCATCGTCAAGGACACCGCCCTCGGCGGCGCGCTGCTGAACTTCTCCGAGCTGTTGGCCTCCGTCCGGCCGATGAGCGCCAACTACGGAGCGAACACCATCGCCAGCTTCACCCTCGTGGCGATCGTCTTCGTCGCCCTCAACTTCGCGCTCACCACCTTCGCCGGATGGCTCGAGCGGCGCCTGCGGCGGGCCAGGAAGTCGACCGGCGCGGTCGTGGGAGCCGGCGCGGTGGAGGAACTGGCGACGCCCGGCGAGCACGTCGGACCCGCGGACGTACGGGACGACGACACCAAGGCATGACGCCCGGCGCCACGCCCGCTGGTAAAATGACCCTGCGCTTCGACGCGACCGGGGCCCGTACCGACGAGGTACGGGCCCCGGTCCGTTCCGGGCGACCAGACCGAGGAAGGTTCCCCATGAACGCGAAGCCACCGTCCGCCGTGCCCCCCGTGCCCCCCGAGACCGGCGCGGCCCGCCCCGAGGCACGGCCCGGCGAGCCCGGGGACCCCGCGACCGTGACCCCGGGCCTGCCGCCGGCCGCGTCCTTCGCCGAGCTGGACCTGCCCCCGCGGCTGCTGGCCACCATGACCGGCCTCTCGGTGCGGGAGCCGTTCCCGATCCAGGCCGCCACCCTGCCGAACGCGCTCGCCGGACGGGACGTCCTGGGCCGCGCGCGGACCGGCTCGGGCAAGACGCTGGCCTTCGGTCTCGCGCTGCTCGTCCGCACGGCGGGCCGGCGCGCCGAACCCAAGCGACCCCTCGCGCTGGTGCTCGTACCGACCAGGGAACTCGCCCAGCAGGTGGGCGACGCGCTGGAGCCCTACGCGCGGACGCTCGGACTGCGGCTGGCGACCGTGGTCGGCGGGCTGTCCATCGGACGGCAGGCCTCGTCCCTCCGGGACGGCGCCGAGGTCGTCGTCGCCACCCCCGGCCGGCTGGCCGACCTGCTCTCCCGCCGTGACTGCCACCTGAACCGGGTCCGGATCACGGTGCTGGACGAGGCGGACCAGATGTGCGACATGGGCTTCCTGCCCCAGGTATCGGAGATCCTGGAGCAGACGCCCGCCGACGGCCAGCGGATGCTGTTCTCCGCCACCCTCGACCGGGACGTCGACCGGCTGGTGCGGCAGTACCTGCACGACCCGGTGCTCGCCTCCGTCGACCGGGTGGAGGGCTCGGTCACGACGATGGAGCACCACGTGCTGCACGTCCACCCCGCCGACAAGTACGCCACCGCCACCGAGATCGCGGCCCGGGACGGACGCGTGCTGCTGTTCCTGGACACCAAGGCGGGCGTGGACCGCTTCACCCGCCACCTCCGGGACAGCGGTGTACGGGCCGCCGCGCTGCACAGCGGCAAGTCGCAGCCCCAGCGCACCCACACCCTGGCGCAGTTCAAGGAGGGCACGGTGACGGCCCTGGTCGCCACCAACGTCGCCGCCCGCGGCATCCACGTCGACGACCTCGACCTGGTCGTCAACGTCGACCCGCCCGCCGACGCCAAGGACTACCTCCACCGCGGCGGGCGCACGGCACGCGCGGGCGAGTCGGGGCGGGTCGTCACCCTGGTCACGCCCGGCCAGCGGCGGGACGTGACCCGGATGCTGTCGGACGCCCGGATCAGGCCGACCGTCACCCAGGTGCGCTCCGGCGAGGAGAAGCTGACCGGCATCACCGGCGCCAGGCGCCCCCCGGCGGGCGACCGGGCGAAGAACTCCGCCGCCGGCACCACCGCCTTCCGGGGCATGGGCACCGGCCGCCCCGCCAAGGAGTCCCGCCGGACCACCGAGGCCCGCAAGCTCGCCGAGGCCCGGCGGGCCGCCCAGGTCCGCAAGTCCCGCTGACCGCCGGGGCGCGTCGCCCCGGCGGTGTCGCGACCCCCGCGAGCCGCTCCCCGGCCAGGTGGGAGGATGGGCGCATGACCGAGATCCACACACCACGCCTCCTGCTGCGCCGCTGGCGCGAGGAGGACCTGATGCCCATGGCCGAGATCAACGCCGACCCGGCGGTAATGGAATGGGTCCGCGACGGCTCCGTCCTCGACCTGGAGGAGACCGCCGAGGCGATCGAGCGCTGGGAGGAGGAGTGGGACGAGGAGGGCTTCGGGCTGTTCGCCGTCGAACTGCTCGGCTCGGGCGAGCTGGCCGGGTTCACCGGCCTGTCGGTGCCGGACTTCCTGCCCGAGGTGCTGCCGGCGGTGGAGGTCGGCTGGCGGCTGGGCCGGCCGTTCTGGGGCCAGGGGTACGCCTCCGAGGCCGCGCAGGCCACGCTGGAGTTCGCCCTCCAGGACCGCGGGCTGGACCGGGTCGTCAGCATCTGCCGGGCCGGTCACACCGCCTCGGAGAACGTGATGCGCAAGCTGGGCATGTCGCCGGAGCGCGAGACCGTCGACCCGCGGTACGGGTTCCCGCTGCGGGTGCACGCCATCGACCTGTCGGAGTACCAGGGCTGACCGCCGCCCGGGCCCGTGCGCGGACCGGGCCGAGAGGCCCCCGCTGCGGGTCGCCGCGGGGGCCTCACCGGCGGAGCGGCCCGCCCAGGGCTGCCGCCGGTGTCAGCGCCGCTCGGGCAGGTCCGCCTCGGCCGGCAGCACCGGCGGCACCCCGCGCGCGGCCCGCGCCTTCGCGGCCGCGGCCGGCTTCTTCCCGCAGAACGCGGCCTCCAGCGTCCCGCCGAGCGCGGTGTTGGCCGCGCCCCGGTTGGACGTGTTCGCCATCGCGGCGAGGCTGCGGCGGCCGTCCCGCGTCGAGAACGCGTAGGTGTAGTACCCCTGTACGGTGCCGGTGTGCCCGAACACCTGGGCGCCGCAGGACAGGTCGTAACGGCGCAGGCCCAGCCCGTAGAACCGTGTGTTGGTGGCGTCCGTCGGGGTGACCGTGGTCATCGCCTCCAGCGTCCGCGGCGACAGCAGCCTGCCCCGCATCAGCGCGGTCATGAAGGTGTTCAGGTCCGCCGGGGCGGAGATGACCGCACCGGCCGACTGCGCCCAGGACACCGTCTGCTCCGTGGAGTCGACCAGCGGCGCTCCGGCCTCGTCGGGGTGCAGGTAGCCGCGCACCCGCGGGCCCTCGATGCGGGTGTCGGGGTGCACGTACGACGTGTTGCGCAACCCGAGCGGCTTGATGATGCGGCGCTCGTACTCCTTGCCCACCGGCTTGCCGGTGACCTTCTCGATGAGCATGCCGACCACCACGAAGTTGGCGTTCGAGTACTTGTACGCCACCCCCGGCTCGGTGGTGCGCGGTTCGGCCAGCGACAGGTCCACCAGCTCCTGGTAGCTGAAGACCCGGTTCCGTACGGACTCGAAGCCCGGCACGGTCCGGGCGAACATGGCGTCGGTGTAGTCCGCCAGCCCACTGCGGTGCGTCAGCAGGTGCCGCACCGTGATCCGGTCGTCCGGCAGCAGGCCGGGCAGGTAGCGGTTGACCGGGGCGTCGAGCTCCACCTTGCGCTCGTCGACGAGCTGGAGCAGTACCACGCTGGAGAAGGTCTTGCTGACGCTGCCGATCCGGAAGCGCGCCCGGGTGTCCATGGCCGCGCCCGAGGCACGGTCACGGACACCGGCGGTCCGGGTCAGCACGCCGTCCGGGCCGGTGAACCGGGCCATCGCCCCGGGCGCCCCGTTGGCCATGGCGGCGTCCAGCGCCGCCGCCACGCCCTCCATGTCGGGGGCGGGCGCGGTGGACGCGGCCGGGCTCGCGGCGGCCGGCGCGTGCGCGGGGGCGGCCGGGGCGGAGGGCGCGGCGAAGGCGGTCGTGGCGGGGGAGACCACCCCACCGGCGATCGCGGCGATCAGGGTGGCGCTCAGTGCCAGGCGTCTGTGCGGCGACAAGGTCACGTCAGGTCCTCGACTCGATCGGTGGGGCACACGGGATGGCGTGTGCCGGGAATGCGGCGGGAGCTCCGGCGCCGTGACGCGCCGTCTCCCGTACCCATGGACCATGAGTGTCAACGCACGCCGCCGGTTCCCGACACGGCCCGCCCTTTTCATGGTTGACGCACCGTCAGGCCCCCGGGCGGGTCGGCGGCGGTGCGCGGGCCGCCGGGCCGTGCCGGACGGGGGCGGGGGCGCGACCGGGGGACCCGATCGGGGGACCCATAGGGTGGCCCCCATGTCTGCCCCCTTGAATTCCCGGAAGGCGGCCGCCGCGCTCCGTACGTCGGCGCGTGTGTCCGCCGAGATGCTGCTGGTGCTCGTGATGGCCGCGGTGGTCCTCTGGCTGCTGGGCCGGATGTGGTCGGTCGTGTGGCCGCTCATCGTGGGCCTGCTGCTCACCACGCTGACGTGGCCGCTGACGCGCTTCCTGCGGCGGCGCGGGTGGCCGCCCGCGCTGGCGGCGTCGGTGGTGACCGTGCTGTTCCTGCTGGCGGCCGCCGGGGTGGTGGCGCTGATCGCCGTGCCCGTGGCGTCCCAGTCGGGCGAGCTCGCCGACGGTGTGGCCGACGGCATCCAGAAGCTGCGCGAATGGGCCGCCGGGCCGCCGCTCAACATAGGCGACGACCAGATCACCGGTGCCCTCGACGCGGCGGTCGCCCGTGTGCAGAGCAGCCTGGGCAGCATGGTCACCGCCGTCGTCACGGGGGTGGGCACCGTGTTCAGCGGTCTGGTCACCGCCGTGCTGGCCCTCTTCCTGATGTTCTTCTTCCTCAAGGACGGCCCGCGCTTCCTGCCGTGGCTGACGCGTCAGCTTCCCGGCCGGCTGGCCTCCGACCTCCCGGTCGTGGCGGCGCGCTGCTGGGACACCCTCGGGGCGTTCGTGCGGTCCCAGGCCTTCGTCGGCCTGCTGGACGCCGTGTTCATCGGCATCGGCCTGTGGATCGTGGGCGTGCCGCTCGTCCTGCCGCTGGCGGTGCTCACGTTCGTCTCGGCGTTCGTGCCGATCGTCGGCGCCCTCTTCGCCGGTCTGGTCGCGGTGCTCATCGCGCTGGTGTCGAACGGGCTGACGGACGCCCTGATCGTGCTGGCGATCATCGTCGTGGTCCAGCAGCTGGAGGGCAATGTGTTCCAGCCGATGATCCAGAGCCGGGGACTCGGCCTGCACGCGGCGGTCGTCCTGCTGGCGGTGACCCTCGGCGGCAGCCTCGCCGGCGTGGTGGGCAGCCTGCTGGCGGTGCCGGCGGCGGCCCTGGTCGCGGTCGTCTGGAACCACCTGCGCGAGCAGCTCGCCGACCCGACGGAGGATCCGGACGCCCCGGAGGCCGGCGAGGAGCACCTGGGTTCCGCCGTCCCGTCGTAACCCTCCCGGCCCGGACGGCCCCACATGCCGTCCGGGCCGCGACCGCCGTGGTGTGATGGCCGTGATGTCAGGTTTCGCCCAGGATCACTCAGGGACGGTTCCATGAGCACCGCGGCTCCGGCGGCCACCCCGCGCGACGAACAGGGCCGCCACGCGGCGTGGCTCGAGCTGTTCTTCGACCTCGTCTTCGTCGCGTTCGCCGCCCAGCTCTCGCACACTCTCCACGGCGACCCGGGATGGCGCGAGTTCGGGGTGTTCCTGGGCCTGTACTTCCCGCCGTGGTGGATGTGGATCAACCTGATGGTGTCCGCCAACCTGTTCGACCTGGACAGCGCGCGCCGCCGGCTGCTGATGCTGTTCGCGATGCTCTGCCTGGCCACGATGGCCGCCGCCGTGCCGGAGGCGGACGAGGACGGGACGCGTTCGGCGGCGTACGCGCTCGGCTACGCCGGGACCCGGCTGGTGCTGCTCGGGCTCTGGTGGCCCGCGACCCGCTACCCGCCGCCCGCCCGTGTGCCCAGGTGGCGGCCCCTGACGTACTGCCTGGTGTCGGGGGTGCTGTGGGCGGCCTCGGTGGCCGTGCCCGGCGAGTGGCGTTACGTCGTGTGGGCCGCGCTCATCGCGGCGGAGCTGGTGCTGCTGCTGACCGCGCGCGGCAGGGGCATGCCCAGGCGGCTGCACACGGGTCTGCTGGTGGAGCGGGTGGGCCTGTTCGTCATCATCGTCTTCGGCGAGTCGGTGCTCTCGCTCGTCACCTCCACGGACCATGTCTGGACGGGCGCGGCCGGCGTCGTGGCGGTGCTCGGCTTCACGCTGCTGGCCGCCCTGTGGTGGTCGTACTTCGACTTCGGGTCGGTCGCGGCGGAGCTGGTGCTCGGCTCGGCCGAACCGGAGCGCGCGTACGTCCTCTCCCGTGACGTGGCGGCCTTCCTGCACTTCTTCGTCACCGCGGCGATCCTGTGCCTCGCGGCCGGTCTCGCGACCGCCGTCGAGGAGGCCGGGCACGCCCATCTGCACCACGGTGCGGTGTGGGCCCTCGCGGGCGGCCTCGCCCTCTACCACGCCGCGCACGCCGCGATCGCGCTACGGTTCGGCCGCCCCGTGGGCGCCGTCGCCGTGTGGGCGCTGCCGGGGATCGGCGTACCGCTGGTGCTGATCGCCGTGTCGGACCACCTGGCCCCATGGCTCGTCGTCGCCCTGCTGGCCGCCGAGGCGGTCCTGCACCTGCTGTACGCCAGGGCCGTCGCCCGGCGCCGGGCGGCGCCGGGCGGCACGGCGCTCGGCTGACGCCCCGGAACGCACCGGCCCCGGGCGGTGCGCGCACCGGGGCCGTACGGCCGCGTGGTGTGACGGCCGGTCAGCGGCCGGCGGGCTCGCCGTCGGACTCCAGCGCCTTCTTCAGACCCTCCAGCGTGGTGCGGATGTTGCGCCGCTGGAAGTCGGAGAACACCTGCCCCCGGGTCGCCAGCCGGTCGAAGGCGTTCGCCAGGGCGTCCGGCCACGCCCGCCGGTCGTCCGTCCACGTCTCCGTCACGCGGGTGCCGCCCTCGGCCGGCTCGAAGCGGTACTCCCACGTCGCGATCGCACCGGGCAGCCACGGCCGCCGCGCCCCGATGGCGTGCACCCGGAACGCGAAGCGCTCCCCGGGATCGGCGGCCGTCACCGTGCACTTGGTCGTCCAGGTGATGGAGCCGCGCTTGTTGTGCCCGGCGAAGACCATGCCCACGTACGCGCCACGCCGCTCACCGAGCACCGTCGCCCCGCGGTTCTCCGGGCTCCAGCGGCCCATCGCCGTGGGGTCGGCGACCGCCTCGTACACGGTCGCGGGGGCGGCGTTGATCACGATGCTGTCCGACACGGACATGGTGCGGGGCATGGTTGTGCCTCCTCGTCGCCGGCTGTCCCGTACAGTCCGGGGCCCACACCCTACTCACAGGTAGCCGGTCCCCGGCGGGGCGGTCCCCCGGCCCCCGCCGCCCCCCGTTCCCACACCGTCCCGGTCCCGGCCGCGCAGCGGGGTACGGCCCGGCTTCGGGAGCGCCGGCCGGCCGTGCATCATAGGCGCATGAACAACAGCGGGGGACGACAGCAGGAACCGACGAGCTACGGGCTCCAGCCACCTCTTCAGGCGTCCGTACCGGCGACCCGGGAGCCGGAGGCCGGGCCGCCGCGTCCGGACGGTCACGGCGGGGCCGCCGCCTCCGGGGCCGGCGCCTCCGGGGCCGGCGCCGCACAGCCCGGCGCGGGCCGCCTCGTCGGCGGCCGCTACCGGCTGCTGGAGAGGCTCGGCTCCGGGGGCATGGGCACGGTCTGGCGGTGCCGCGACGAGGTGGTGGACCGCGACGTCGCCATCAAGGAACCACGCGTTCCCGAGCACTTCAGCTCCGCGGAGCGCCACACCGCCTACCAGCGCATGCAGCGGGAGGCCCGTGCCGCGGCGCGCATCGACCACCCGTCGGTGGTGGCCATCCACGACGTCGTGATCGAGGGCGACAGCCCCTGGATCGTGATGGAGCTGCTGCGGGGCAAGTCGCTCGCCGAACTCCTCGACGAGGGCACGCTGCCGCCGCGCGAGGCCGCCCGGATCGGGCTCGCCGTCCTGGGCGCGCTCAGCGCGGCGCATGAGGCCGGTGTGCTGCACCGGGACGTGAAGCCCGGCAACGTGATGGTCGGCCGCCACGACCGCGTGGTGCTCACCGACTTCGGCATCGCCCAGGTCGAGGGCGAACAGAAGCTCACCGAGACCGGGGGCTTCGTCGGCTCGCCCGAGTACATCGCCCCCGAGCGGGTGCTCGGCCGCCGGGCCGGCGCGGAGTCCGACCTCTGGTCCCTCGGCGTGATGCTCTACCAGGCCGTCGAGGGCGTGTCGCCGTTCCGCCGCCAGACCACGCCGTCCACGCTCCAGGCCATCCTGCTCGCCGAACTCCCGCCGCCCCAGCAGTCGGCGGAGCTGACCGCGGTCGTCACCGGTCTGCTGCGCAAGGAGCCGGAGAACCGGCTCACCGCCCAGGCGGCGCTGCCGATGCTGCGTGCCGCGGCGGACCCCCCTCCCCGGCCGTCGGCACCCGCCCCCGCCCCCACCCGGCAGGCGGGCCCGGAGGCGGCGCTGCCCGCCCCCTCGCTCGCGCGCCGCCTGCTGCGGCCGCTGCCCCTCGCCCTCGCCGCCGCCGCGGTGGTGGCCGCCCTGGTCGTGGCCCTGGTCGTCCCGTTCGGCGGCGACGACGTCCCGGACGGCTGGAAGCGTTACGAGGAGTACCGCATGCGGGTCACCGTCGCCGCCCCGGCCGACTGGACCATCACCACCGCGGACGACCTGGAGAGCTCCGACGGCGCCTACGTCGCCACCCGCTACACCTCCCCGAAGGGCGACATGACGCTCCTGGTCGACAAGAAGGAGAAGGCCACCGAGACCGCCATGGCGACGGCCCAGCGCTGGAAGCAGGAGTACGAGACCGCCTCCCCTCCCACCGGCGGCACCGCCGCGGTCGCCTCCGTGAAGCCGGCCACCGAGCAGGGCCGTGACGCCGCCGTGCTCACCGTCACCTACAGCAAGCAGCAGGACGACGGCGCCCCGCGGCGCCTGTCCAAGACGCTCGTCGTGATCAACAGCAAGCAGGAACGTCTCACGCTCAACGTGGACGTGCCGGCCGGCAAGTCGGCGGAGGCGACGGCCGACGACCTGTTGGCCACCGCCCGCTCGCAGTACCGCATCGGCGACCTGTAGGCACCACGTCGGCCCGCGCTCCCGGCGCGGACCGACGTCCCCGAAAAAAGCCCGGCATGATCGCCGGTGCACGGGGCACCAGCACCTCAAGCCCCGCCGCGTCTCCCCCCCCTCGCGGCGGGGCTTCGCCGTCCCCGCGCGGCACCGGGCCGACACCTACGTCCGCCACCCCCAGGGCCACCGCGACGCCCCATCCGGTGACGCACCGTCAACAACCGGGTCAACCACCTTCGGAGGGCCCGTCCTCCCTGCCGGGCGTGGTCACGCGAAGCCGGCCCCACAGGTGTGTTTTCGGCCTGATCGCGGCGACGGCGCCCGCCGGGGTGATCTCGGCGGGATGCAGGGAAGGCGACACGCATGCACCCACCGCGGGCGCCGCCCACGCCTCACCGGGGACGCCCGTCCCACCGCGGGGCGACCACACCGGTCCGACCAGATTTGGTGATCATTTGGCACCCGGCCGCTGGTCCCGCCCCACGAGCGTGATCTACGTTTCGACTGTTGCACTGACCAGGCACTTTCAGGGGGAACCATGCCCGTCCGAGACACCCCGGACACACACGACGTACGCACGTCACCGGACGCGCCGGGGGACCGGGCCCAGGACGCCCCGGACCGGCCGGCCCGGTCCGGAGGCGCGGCCGCCCTCGGCTGGGCCGTGACCATCACCCTCAACGTCGTCGCGCCCATCATCACGTACAAGCTGCTCCGCGACCACGGCTGGAGCGAGTTCGGCGCGCTCCTCGCGGGCGGTGTCTGGCCGGTCCTCGACAGTGCGGTCCACATCGCCTGGCGTCGCCGCCTCGACGAATTCGCCGTCGTCACCCTGGTGTTCCTGGTGCTCACCGCGGTGGTGTCGCTCGTCGGCGCCCACACGGCCCGGGCCCTCATGGTCAAGGACTCCGCCGTCACCGGCCTGTTCGGCCTGCTGTGCCTGGCCACCCTGCTGGCCCCGCGACCGCTCATGTTCTACTTCGGCCGCAAGTTCGCGACCGACGGCACCCCGCGGAGCACCGCCTGGTGGAACGGCCTGTGGCAGTACGAGGGTTTCCGCAGGACCCTGCGGACGATGACGACGGTCTGGGGCGTGGCGTACTGCGTCGAGGCCGTCGCCCGTATCGCCCTGACCTACCTGCTCAGCACCGACACCATGGTGGTCCTCAGCCCGGTGCTGATCTACGGCGTCCTCGCCGCGCTGGCCGTGTGGACGGCCCTGTACGGCAAGCGCGCCCGGCGCAAGGGGCAGGAGCGCGACGTGGCGGTCGACGCCCCCACGTCGCCGGCGCGGGCGTCATGACGCTCCGCCGCCCGAGCGGCCCGCCGGGGCCCGACGGGGCCCGCGGGCCGACCGCCGGACCGGACGACGGGGACACGCCGGTGAGCGACGCGGAACTCCTGGCCCGCCGCTTCGAGGAACACCGCGCCCACCTACGGGCGGTGGGCTACCGCATGCTGGGCTCTCTCGGCTAAGCGGAGGACGCCGTCCAGGAAACCTGGCTCAGGCTCGACCGGTCCGACGTCTCGGACGTACGCAACCTGGGCGGCTGGCTGACGACCGTCGTCGGCCGCGTCTGCCTCGACATGCTGCGCGCCCGCGCCACCCGCCGCGAACACCCGCTGGAGGCCCCGGACGGACAGGTCAGGCTGCCGGACCCGGTGGTCAGCGGCCCGCACGGCGTGGACCCCGAGCAGGAGATGCTCGTCGCCGACGACGTCGGCATCGCCCTCATGATCGTCCTGGACACCCTCGCACCCGCGGAACGGCTCGCGTTCGTCCTGCACGACCTGTTCGCCGTGCCCTTCGAGGAGATCGCCACCGTCCTGGGCCGGACGGCCGCCTCCACCCGTCAACTCGCCGGCCGTGCCCGCCGCCGGGTCGAGAAGGCGGCACCCGCCCCGGACACCGACCCGGCCCGCCGGCGCGAGGTCGTGGACGCCTTCCTCACCGCCTCGCGCGGCGGGGACTTCGACGCGCTCCTCGCCGTCCTCGACCCGGATGTCGTGGCCCGCTCCGACGGCGGCGGCCTGCGCCCGAGCCTGCTGCGCCAGGGCGCGGCCGACGTGGCCTCGCAGGCCATCACGTTCGCCCGGTTCGCGCAGGCCGGGCTGCCGGTGCTGGTCAACGGCTCGCCGGGAGTGGTCGCGGTCGACGCGGGCCGTGCCGTGTCGGTGATGGCGTTCACCGTCCGGGGCGGCAGGATCACGGCCCTCGACATCCTCACCGACCCCGAGCGCCTCGCGGGGATCGACCCGGGCGCGCTGCACGACGGCGTGCCGCACGACGGCTGAACCGGGGGCGCGCGCCCGGGGGCCCGGGGCCGGGCCCCCGGGCGTGGGGTCACGGGGCCGGGGCGGCGCGACCGGTGAGCAGCCGTACCCCGTCGACGGCGGCCGGGGAGAGCACCGCGTCGCGCAGGTCCGGCAGCGGAAGCCAGCCGACCGCGTCGGTGGACCCCCCGGTCTCCGACACCTCCGGCGCGCCGCCGTCGAGCCCGACCGCGTAGAACAGTCCGGTCACGTGCCACTCCACCCCGCCGCGGCGGGCCGCGTAGGTCCGGGCGTCGAGCAGCCGGGCGGCGCGGAGCTCCAGGCCGGTCTCCTCGCGGAGTTCCCGCGCCAGGGCCTCCACCGGCTGCTCGCCGGGGTCGATCCCGCCGCCCGGCAGATGCCACAGCCCGGGAGCGAAGACCGGGGACGTCTCCGACAGCCGGGTGAGCAGCAGCCGGCCCTCCCGCAGCGCGAGCGCGTACGCGGACACCCGCGTCCGTACCTCGGTCATGCTCTTCCCCCTCCGCGGGACCCGGCGCATTACCGGGCCCGCCCCGGCGCCACGTGGGAGGATCATGGCACGGGGGCGGCCGGCCGGCCGCCGGGCTCCGGAAAGCGGGTCGGGTGAGGGACGACGACATACGTGCGCGGTTCGACGGACGCGGCCGGGTCGAACTGCTGCCGGGCGACGCCTCCGCCGCGACGCGCCGCCGCATCGAGGGGATCGGCCACGCGCTGGGCTACCGGCCGCTCGCCGTCGAGAACGTGTGGCCCGCGGGCGTGCGGCTGGTCTACCAGCGGGACGACGCCCCGGACGCCCGTCGCCGGGCCGCGCTGACCATCGCCCGGCTCCGCGCGGGCGGGCCGCTGCTGTCGGCGGCCGAAGCGCCTCCACCGCCTCCCCCCGGCCCACCGCCCCCCGCCCCGGCACCCGCGCCGCCCCGGCCCCGGCGCCCCGCTCGACCGGACCTCCCCCCGGCGGTCCCCCCGCCCCCCGCGGCCGCGCGGCCGGCCCGGCCCCGGGTCCCGCCCCCGCCGGCATACCCGCCACCACCGCCACCGCCGCCCGCTCCGCCGGGTCCCTGACGCACAGCCGGGTGCCCGACGGCTGCCGGGCGCGCCGTCACGCGCGTCGTCGTCACGCGCCGCCGGTGGTCCGGTTCGCCCCGGGTGGCGGCGGTACCGTGGGTGCTGTCGCGACGTGCCGACGGACGAGGTGACCATGCGGAACCGGCCAGTGCTGGTCTACGACGGGGACTGCGGTTTCTGCAGTACCTCGGTGCGGTTCGCCGGGCGGTACATCCGTCCCCGCTGCGCCATCACGCCGTGGCAGTTCACCGACCTGGAGGAACTGGGCGTCACGCGGCAGCGCGCCGCGTACGAGGTCCTCTGGGTGACCCCGGTCGGCACGGTGTACGGCGGGTCCCGGGCGGTGGCCAAACTGCTGCTGAGCTCCGGGGGCGGATGGCCGGTCGTGGGGGCGCTGCTCAACCTGCCCCCGGTGCGCTGGGCCGCCCACGGTGTCTACCGGCTGGTGGCGAACAACCGCCACCGCATGCCCGGCGGCACGGCGGCGTGCGCGCTGCCGGGCCGTCGCCCCTCGGGGGGCTAGGTCGTGTCCGGAAAGTCTCGCCTGGCCCGCGGTGTCCCGCACGCGCGCTCGCGGCGTTGTCGTCGGTCGTCATGGTCCCCCCGTAGCCCTTCGGGCACGGGAGGTGCCCCCACCGCCATGACTCCCTCCTCCGCCTTGCGATCGCACGCACCGGACACCGCGGCCCCCGCCCTCCGGGCGTACGCCGATACTTTCCGGACACTCCCTAGGCGGGCCCTCGCGGGCGCGGCCGGGCTGCCAGCGCGCTGTGCGCGGTCTGCCAGCGGCCCGGCGGAGGCTGAGGGCGTCACGTACGGCGCTCACCCGGAGGCATGGGTCCATGTCAGCCACTCCACAGCACTTCGCACCGCGCCCAGGGGCGGGGCCCCGCCGCCGCCGGGCCGTGCCCGCGGCCCTGCTGGCCCTGGCGCTCACGGCCGGGACCGCGTGCGCGGCGCCGTCCGCCGCGGCCCCGGTGGGCGTGGGGGACCGGCCCGCGCCGGCCGCCGGGAGCACCGGCCCGGAGCGGCACGACGACCTGGCCCGGCTCGCCCGGGAACTGGTCCACGCCGGGGCGCCGGGGGTGGTCGTGCGGGTGACGGGCGGCCGCGGGCGGCCCGTCGAGATCGTGCGACAGGCGCCGTGGGCGGCCCGGCTGCAACGGCTCGCGATGGACGACGAGTTCCGGATGGGCTCCAACACCAAGACCATGATGGCCACGCTCGTACTGGGCCTCGCCGCGGAGGGCCGTCTGTCGCTGACGGACCCGGTCGAGAAGTGGCTGCCCGGGCAGGTGCCCGGCGGCGCCGCGATCACCCTGCGGATGCTGCTCAACACCCGCAGACCCGCGCGAGCCGGGTCTTGCCCGCGCCCCCGGGGCCCACGAGGGTCACCAGCCGGGCACGACCGAGCAGTTCGGTCACCCGGCGGACATCGTCCGTACGCCCTGCGAAGCTCGTCGAAGGGACGTCCAGGTTGCCGCCGTCCCCCGCCGCCGGCCGCGCCGGCACGGGCGTCACCCCGGCTCCGGTGGCGGTCGTGCCGTCCCCCGCCTCCGCCGTGACGGGCCGGCCGCGCAGCACGGCGAGGTGCGCGGCCGCCACCTCGGGCCCCGGGTCGCTGCCGAAGGTGTCCGCGAGCCGTTCGCGCAGGTCCGCGAAGACCGCCAGCGCCTCGGCGTTCCGCCCGGCCGCCGCCAGGGCGCGGATCAGCAGGGCGTGCAGCCGTTCGTGCGGCGGGTGGTCGGAGGTCAGCGCCTGGAGTTCGGCGACCGGACCGGGCCCGGCGGCCGTCCGTACGAGACCGGGCCCCGTGGCCGTCCGTACGAGATCGGCCTCGATCCGGTCCTCCAGCGCGGCCAGCCGCGCCCGCGCGAGCCGCTCCGCCTCCCGCTCGGCGAACGGCGCCCCGCGCACGTCCGCGAGAGCGGGCCCCCGCCACAGCCCCCCATTGTCCCAGCCGCCTGCGCCCGACCGCCGTACGAGTCGGTTGATCTGACGGGTGGTCGGGTGCGGGCGGCACGATGAGCCGTGTGATGATCTGATCACACAGGGGCCGGCCCTCCGGGGAGGGTGGGAAGGCCGGGAACGAGGCGGGAGCAGAGGGTGAGCAAGGGCGGGGCGTCCATACCGGACGAGGAGTGGGAGCGCTTCCTGCGGGAAGCGGGGGCCGGGGACCAGGACGCCCCTCGCGAACCGTCCGCGCGGGCCCGGATGGTGACCGGGCGGCTGCGGGAGGAGCCGGACCGGCCGGAGGGATGGCGCACCTACCGGCCGGTCCGGCGCCGGCGGGGCAGGGGCTGGTACGTGCTCGGCCTGCTGGCCGCCGTCGGCCTGCTGGTCGTCGCGGTCGCGCCGGGACGCGTCGTGGGATGGTTCGCCCCCGGGAGCGGCGACACGACGCCGCTCGCCGCCGAGTCCCGGCGCCCCGACCAGCCGCCGCCCTCGGAGGCGGCGAACCGGCTCCCCACCCTGGAGCACCCGTTCCGGGGCTCACCCGCGGAGCGGTGGGGCGACGGGACGGCGGGGATCAACGTACCCCCGGCGCACGCGACGGGCTGGATGAGCGAGGAACAGGTGGCGGGGGCACTGGAACGGACCCGCGACTTTCTCGCCGCGTCGAGCCTCGACCCGGGGGTGCTGCGCGGGGAGCGGCCCCGGCGGGCCACGGCACTGATCAACCCCCACCAGCGGGACGTCCAGGACTTCCTGGCGACGGCGTTCCGCGCGCCCGACCGGGAGAACGACCCCCGCCTGCTGTTCAGCCGCTTCTCCCCGGGCGACGTGCGGCTCGTCGGGGACGTGATCAAGACCCGCGGCCGGATCACCTACCGGGAGGGCGAGCGCGGTGCGGTGCGGATGACCGCCGACGTCACCTTCGTCTACCCGGTCGTACGCGCCGAGGCGGGGAGCGAGGAGGTGACGCGGACCATCGTGCGCCGCGAGGTCGTACTGAGCTGGGACGACCCGGCCAGGGTCGTCATCGAGCCGGGGACCTTCTCCCTGGTCTCGTACAAGGCCGACATCACCAACGGCGGCTGCGGCACCTTCACGGGCTACCTCACCCCGGAGTTCGCCGCCGAGCGCGCGGTCACGGGGTCCGGTGGCGGTGCCGAGGTCGACCCGTACGACCGGAGCAGGTCGATGGACGCCCGGATGCGGGAGGCCGGGGGAGAGGAGTGCGGGACCGCCACCCGCTCGTGAGCGGCGGCCCGCGGGTGACGTCGTGACGGATCCGCCGGCCCGCGCGTGACGGCCTCCCGTGCCGGCCCGCGCGTGACGGCCCGCGCGTGACGACCTCCGGCCCCGGCCCGCGCGTGACGGCCTCCCGCGACGGCCCGGTGCGGGGCGGAGCGGGCGGTGGCAGGCCGGCGGGCTCGCGAAATCGCGGTCGCCGTGGGGGACACGGCGCTGCTAGCTTGCGGCCGTGGACCTCTTCTCACGCTCCTGGACAGCCCTGCTCGAAGCGGTCGCCGACCTCCCGGACGAGGACTTCGCCCGGCCGTCCGGCTGCACCGGCTGGCTCGTCCGGGACCTCGTGTGCCACCTGGTCATCGACGCCCAGGACGTGCTGATCACGCTCGCCACCCCCTCCGACGCCGAACCGACCCGGGACGCGGCGACCTACTGGAACGTGGTCGAGGCCCCGACGGGCGACGACCCGCTGGACGCGCTGACGGTGCGTCTGGCCGCCGCGTACGAGGAGCCGGGACTGCTCAAGTTCCACCTTAACGACGTCGGTTCGGCGGCAGGCCGCGCCGCCGGGCTCGCGGACCCCGGCGCCCGGGTCGCCACCCGCGACGTGGTGCTCACCGCGGGCGACTACCTCTCCGCCTACGTCCTGGAATGGACGCTGCACCACCTCGACCTGATCGCGCACCTCCCGGACGCGGCGGACCCGCCCGCCGAAGGGCTCGCCCGGTCACGCGCGTTGCTGGAGCGGATCGCGGGCGATGCGCTCCCCCCTGGGTTCTCCGACAAGGACGCCCTGCTGATCGGCACCGGGCGGCGGGCCCCGACGGAGGCCGAGCGGTCCCGACTGGGCGACCTGGCAGGGATTTTCCCGCTGGTCATCGGCTGATCCGGCGGCCGCATACCGGGGTCGCCGCCCACATACGTCAGACCGGCGGCCTCGGACTGTCAGCCGTCGGCCCCGGGGACCCAGTGGTGGTGCACCGGCAGGATCCTGGGACCGTTCCCCGTGTCCGGCCAGCCCAGTTCGGTGGCCACCGGCATCATCTTCTCGACGAACGCGTTCATCTGCTGCTCGGTCTCCCACAGGTCGAAGACCTCCAGACCGCCGTCCGTCGGCACGCACGCGTGGGACAAGCAGCCGTCGAAGACTCCGGGTATCTCCTGGAGCCTGGCGTTGAGGGCGTCGTACTGGTCCGTGGTGACACCGGGGGCCACGGCGTGGACGAAGATCGGCATGGTGGGACCCTCCTCGTGTGGCGGGCAGGACCTCCCGTGCCGCCCCTGTGGCGGTATCCCGCCCCACCTTCCAGCACACCATGTACGCCCGGGGACGGCATCCCGCCCGCACGATGCTGGGCGCGGTGGACGAAAAGCAGGTCAGTGGCTGCGGGGCGCGTACATGATCACGGCCATCCCGGCGAGGCAGACCAGGGCGCCGATGACGTCGAAGCGGTCGGGGCGGTAGCCGTCGGCGGCCATGCCCCAGGCGATCGACCCGGCCACGAAGATCCCGCCGTACGCGGCGAGGACGCGGCCGAAGTCGTCGTCGTGCTGCCAGGTCGCCACGACGCCGTAGAGACCGAGGGCGATGACGCCGGCGCCGATCCAGATCCAGCCCTTGTGCTCGCGGATGCCCTGCCACACCATCCAGGCGCCGCCGATCTCGAAGAGGGCGGCGACGACGAACAGGGCAAGGGAACGAGCGACAGTCATAGCGGCTGACCCTACCGGCGGCCCCCGCTCGTGACCTTCGGCGGGACGGCCGGCTTCCGGCAGCCGCCCCACCACCGCCCCGGCCCCGGCACCGGCGCCGACGACCCCGGCCGCGATCAGGCGGACCCGGTCCTCCACGCCTCTCCGCCGGCCAGGTCCGGCGCGGCGGAGCGGCCGCGGCCTCGACAGCGAGGTCAGCCGCTCGGCGAACAGCGCGTCCCACTCGGCGACCCGCAGGGGCCACTCCTTGGTGGGCAGGGTGCAGGACCGCGGCGCCCACCCAAGATCTCGCGCTCGGCAGTCAGGATGCCTGGACCTGGTCGAAGAGGGCGAGAGCTTCGGCGGGGTCCGGACTCACGAGGCGTTCCAGACCGGCCGTCGTGATCTCCGCCCACCTGCCGGCCCGTGCCCACATCTGCTCCTCGAAGGCGCGGACGGCCTCGTCCAGATCTTCAGGGCCGGTGGCGATGGACTCGGCGAGTTCGGCGCCCTCCAGCATCGCGAGGTTCGCGCCCGCCCCCAGTGGGGGCATCAGATGGGCGGCGTCGCCCAGGAGCGTCACCCCGGGGACATGGGTCCAGGTGTGGGACACGGGCAGGACGAAGAGGGGGCGGTGGACGAAAGCGGTGCCGTGGCGGAGGAGGTCGAGGACGGGAGCGGCCCAGCCGTCGAACAGCGCCAACAGACTCGATCGGACGGCTTCGGCGTTGGCCGGGTCCAGGTCCCTGTGCCAGTCCAGCGGCGCGCGGAACTGGGCGTACACCTTGACGTGGCCGCCGCTGTTGCGCTGGGCGACGAGAGCTCGGTTCACCCCGTACGCGGCCACGGAACCGTCGCCGATCAGCCGGGCGAGGCCGGGGTGGCGGGTGTCGACGTCGTCGAGGGAGGTTTCGACATAGGTGACGCCGGTGTAGTGCGGCATCACCGACGAGACTGCCGGGCGCGTCCGGGACCAGGCGCCGTCGGCGCCGACCACGAGGTCGAACGTCTCCTGTCGCCCGTCCGCGAAACGGACTGCCACACCCTCCCGGCTCCCTGGCACCACCTGCGTCACGCTCCGCCCCCACCGGACGTCGAGAGGGCCGAGCAGCAGGTGACGGAGTTGCCCGCGGTCGATCTCGGGATTGGCCCGGTCATCCGGACGGGGTCGCCAGTCGCGCAGGACGGTGCCGTCCGCGTCCAGGATGCGCATGGCCTGCCCCTCGGGGCGGGACAGCGCCCGGAACTCCGCCAGCAGCCCCGCCTTGTCCAGCGCGAGCTGGCCCAGCCTCTCGTGCAGGTCCAGCGTGCCGCCCGGGGGGCGGACGTCAGGGCCGGGATCGCGTTCGAGGACGGCGACGGGGTAGCCGTGGCGGCGCAGGACACGGGCGAAGGTAAGCCCTCCAGGGCCGCTGCCGACCACAGCGATACGATGTCTCATGGCGATACACTGTATTGCCCCAAACGATGTATCGCAGCAGAACGGTGTGAACCATGAGTGTGTGGGACCGGCCGGAGCCGCCGACTCGCCCCGTGCCGCTCGACCGGGAGCGGATCGTTGCCGCCGCCATCGCGCTGGCCGACGAGGGCGGGCTGGACGGGGTGTCGTTGCGCAAGGTCGCCGCCCGGCTGAATGCGGGCCCGATGCGGCTGTACGGATACATCTCCACCAAGCAGGAGCTGTTCGACCTCATGGTGGACGAGGTCTACGCCGAGATCCTCCCCCCAGAGCCGCCCGGTGACTGGCGTGAGGCGCTGCGTACCCTCGCCCACCGCACCAGAGACGCCGCTCTCCGGCACCAATGGCTGGCCGACCTGCTTGGTGGCCGCCCGGCCCTGGGACCGAACGCCCTCGCCGTGGGCGAGGCCACGCTGGCCGCCCTGGACAGCCTCACCGACATCGACACCGCCATGCGCGCGGTGGAGACCGTCGGTGCCTACTTCACCGGCGCGATCAGGCGCGAGATCGCGAACCTGCGGGCCGAGCGCGCCACGGGACTGTCGAAGCACGACTGGCAGCGCGCCTCCGGCCCGCATCTGACAAGGATGTTGGCCACCGGTCGCTTCCCGGCGCTGACCAAGGCCGTGTACGACGGCACGGACGTGGACGCTGAGGCATCCTTCGCAACCGGCCTGGACTGGGTCCTCGACGCCGTGGCCGCCAAACTCGCCCGGCCGCCGGCATGACGCTCAGCCGTTGTTCCCTACCAGTCTCAAGTCCCGTAAGGGGTTGGCGGTACGCGCGGCGGGTCCTACCGTCGTCCTGATGGAGATCGCCTTCCGGAAGCTGCCGGACAACCAGCACGACATCCTGGTCCGTGCCCGCAGGGGACCCGACGTGCGGCTGCCCGCACAGCCCACGGGTCCGTCCATGCCGCACGACCTGGTGCACGCCGTGGTCGAGACGGCCCTGGGCCTGGACGACGGGTTCTGGGGCGCGATGGCGCGGGGTGCGACCTTCCAGGGCTTCGAGCTCGTCGAGCCCGGCCGCCACCGCCGCTCGGGGCTGAAGGCGCTGCGCCGCGGAGGCGACGCCGTGATGGCCGCCGAACTGTCCGTGAACTGGGCGTACCGGGTGTGGCGCGGCCTGCCCACCGAGGGCCGGGGCGTGGGCCGCGCGCCCCTGGGCCCGGAGGCCGTGGCGCGCACGGGCCCGCCCCTGGACGCCGCGGCCGCCCGCTGGGCGGCCCTCGCCGAGGGCGCGTCACTGGTGTGGCGCTGGGGCAGGGACCGCTAGTGGGGGAGCGCGGCGAGTTCCGGCCGCTGGTCGTCGGCATGCTCGTGGCCGCGTCGCTGGCGGGCTGTTCGGCGCCCGACGACGTAGGTCCGCCGGCACCGGAGGGTAGGACCTGTCCCGCGGTGCCGGCGGAGGCCGGATGGTGCTTCGACGAGCGGCTGTACGAGGAGTACCCGCCCAAGGGGGACATCGACATCGTCTTCGGCATCCTCAGCGAGTACCGGGTCGGTGAGCCGGTCGACCTCCGTCTCCGGGTCACCAACCGCACGCCTGCGACGTGCCGGTACGAGTTCGAGGTCGAGAGCAAGGGCTTCGCCGACGGGGAACCGGCCGGCTTCACCGTCGTGGTGCCGTACGAGGTACCCCCGTCCGCGACACGGGAGTTGGTGCGGCGCACCCCCGTGGTGAAGGACCCCCATCCGCTCTTCGAGGTGGACGACGTCTACCGCCGCTGCCGCCCCTAGGTCATGTCCGCACCGTATCGGCGACCGCCCGGAGGACGGGCCGGGCGAGACTTCGCGGACACGACCTAGGACCCCTGGGCGTGGTCCCGGCGGGCGAGCGGGGTGGCCAGGAAGTGGAGCAGGCGGACGTACGGTGACCAGCGGGCGGGCCGGGAGACCCGGCCGGTGCAGGCGAGTTCGGCCCGGTCGAGGGCGTCCTCCAGGCAGGCGTCGTGCATCGGTCGCCAGGCCAGCGGCCAGGTGAGGCGCGTCGGGCCGCCGGTCGTCATCGCCAGGGTGTGGTGCAGCAGCGTGTGTTCGGGATCGACCGGCAGGACGGCCAGTTCGTGGAAGCCGTGGAAGCCGCGCGGCCCGGTGAACCGGAAGCGGATCCAGCGCTTGGGCGCGTACCCGGAGACGGTGTAGCGGACGGGGCCGTGGCCGCCGACCGCGCCCACGCCGAGAGGCCGGTCGAACCTCATCGGCGGCCAGGGGCGGCCGGGCCACAGCAGGTCGTCCTCTCCGCTCGCCAGGGAGTCCAGGAGGGCTCCCACCTCGTCCTGCCCGGCGCTCAGCAGGCGTTCGTGCACGTTGTAGACGGCCATGCGGCCCCCTCTCCACAATATTGGAGACTGTCCTCCAATATTGTGGAGGGTACTCTCTGTTTCATGGCGCGACCACCCCGGTTCGACACCGGCCAACTCCTCGACGCCGCGGTCCGTCTCGCGGCGGCCGGCGGTCCGGCCGCGGTCACCATGTCGGCGGTCGCCCAGGCCGTCGGCGCGCCGAGCGGCTCCGTCTACCACCGTTTCGCCGGGCGCCCGGCGCTCCTCGCCGAGGTGTGGCTGCGGACCGTGGAGCGTTTCCAGGAGGGGTACGCCGCCGTCCTCGACGGTGAGCCCGACCCCCACCGGGCGGCATGCCGGGCCTCCCGGTTCGTGGTGTCCTGGAGCCGCCGGAACCCCGAGGAGGCCGCCCTCCTCCTGCACGGCCCGGCCGAGTTCGGCAGGGCCGACTGGTCCGCGGACCACACCCGCCGCGCCGATGCCGGGAACGAGCGGGTGTTCGCCCGGCTCGGCGTCCTGGCGGAAGCCCTGGGCGCCATGGGCGATCACGACCGGGACCGTGTCGTCCTCGCCCTCGTCGATCTGCCGCTCTCCCTGGTCCGCCGCCACCTCCGCGCGGGCACGCCGCTGCCGCCGTACGCCGAGGACCTCGCCGAGGAGAGCACGGCCGCGCTGCTGGCCTGAACCCGGCGCCCGGGCCGGGCCGTAGCCCGTACGGGCCGTGTCGCCGTGGGGCGGGGCGCGGGTCCGGGTGGGCTACGTCGCCGTGTGCGGGCGCGGGAACGCTTCGATACTGGCCGCGCGGGGCCCCGACGGGGCGCCATGACGAAGGAGTGCTGACGTGAACCAGCCGGCGGGCCGGGAATCCGGATGCCAGATGATGAAACGCATCGCCAAGGAGCTCAAGGCGAGCATTCGTGCCGCCGAGGGCCACGCGGACGAGCTGTCGCGCCGTATCGCCGAGCTGGAGGCGCAGCCCGGTCCCGAGGTCGAGCTGGAGATCACCGCCCTGGTGAAGGCGCGGGAAGCCATCGAGAAGAAGATCGCCGAGGAGCACGCGTCCCTCTCCACGCTGGAAGACGTGATCATCGAGAACTGCTGACACGCGTGTCCGGCGCCCTTTGCGGCCCGACCCGCGGCCGGCCTCCCCAGCCCCGGGGGCCGGCCCCAGCCCGACCCGGCCCCCTGACCGGCCGCCCCCCGAACCGGCGCCCCCGGCGCCCGTCCTACAGTCGCGGCCCGATGAGGCGCGCTCCGTCGAGGACGGTGATGGCCGCCGCCGGGCACGAGTCCGCGGCGTCCAGGGCACGCTCGTCCGCGCCGATCTCCTCACGCACCGGTTCGGCGCGCTCACCCTCCAGGCGGTACAGCTCGGGGGCGAGCGCGGCGCACATCCCCGAGCCCAGGCACTGCTCCCGGTCGATCCGGGTCGTCCACGACATCCGGCTCACCAGCCCACCGGCATCTCGCGCGGCCCCCGCACCAGCATCTGGTTCTTCCACACCACGTCGCCCGCGAGGTGCAGCGTCGGGAAGCGGGTGATCAGGGCGCTCAGCGCCTCCTGGAGCTCCAGGCGCGCGAGGGGCGCGCCGAGGCAGTGGTGGACGCCGTGGCCGAACCCGAGGTGCTGTACTCCGGTGCGGGTGATGTCCAGCGTCCCCGGCGCGCCGAACTTGAGCGCGTCGCGGTTGGCGGCCCCCACCGCGACGAGCACCGGCTCCCCGGCGCGCACGAGCGTGCCGCCCACCTCGACGTCCTCCTTGGCGTACCGGGGGAAGGCCGCCGCGCTGCCCAGCGGGACGAAGCGCAGCAGCTCCTCGACGGCACCGGCGACGAGCTCCGGCCGTGCGCGCAGCAGGGCGAGCTGGTCGGGGTGGTCGAGCAGGGCGTACAGGAAGTTGGGGATCTGGCTGGCGGTGGTCTCGTGCCCGGCGACCAGGATCCCCACGCACAGGTCGACCAGTTCCAGCTCGGTCAGGCGGTCGCCGGTGTCCCGGGCCTCGATGAGGCCGGTCATCAGATCGGGGCGGGGACGGTCCCGGTGGTCCTTGATCAACTCGCCCATGTAAGCCCGGAGTTCCTCGCGGTTGCGGGTCGCCTCCTCGGCGGTCAGGGAGCTGGTCGACAGGGCGGCGTCGCTCCAGACGCGGAACTTCGGGCGGTCCTCCTCCGGCACGCCCAGCATCCGGCAGATCACGGCCACCGGGATGGGCAGCGCGTAGTGCTCCACGAGGTCCACGGGCGGGCCCATGGCCTCCATCCGGTCGAGGAACCCGTGCGCCAGCTCCCGCACCTGCGGGCGCTGCTTCTCCACCTGGTGCACGGTGAAGGCCTTCGCCACGAGGGTCCGCAGCCGGGTGTGTCCGGGCGGGTCCATGCTGAGGATGCCGGCGTCCTGCTGCGCCGCGGACTGGCGGGGCTCGTCGTGCTCCAGCGCGTCGGCCCGGCTGAAGCGCCGGTCGCCGAGGACGAGCCGGGCGTCCGCGTACCGCGTGGCCAGCCAGGCGGGCTCGCCGTACGCCATGCGGACGCGTAAGAGGCCGGGGTGCTCCAGCGCCTCCGCGTAGGCCTCGGCCAGGTCCAGTCCTTCGGGCTCGTTGAAGGGGTAGGCCAGCGGGGGCTGCTCGTGCGTGGCGGTCATGGGGAACCTCCCAGGTGTAAGCGGCTGCTTACCAACCTAGAGTTGGGCTTCCGGGCGGTCAACGGGGCCTCGAGCGCGGGCTGGTGGGCGCGGCGCCGGACGAACAGGGGGTGGCAGGTGGTGGCCATGAAGGCGGACGACGAGGCAGGGCCGTCGCGCGGGGGACCGCGGGTGCGGCCGGCTCCGCCACCGGCAGCGGACGACGACGGTGCACCGCCGCCGGACGGCGCCCCGGCCCGGCAACGGCCCCCGGGCGGTGGCGCCCCGGCCGGGGAGCGGCCCCCGGACCGCGCCTCGACCCGGGAGCGGTTGCTCGCGGCCGCGTCCGGCCTGTTCGCGGAGCGCGGCTACGAGCGCGCCACCGTACGGGACATCGCCTCCCGCGCCCGGGTCAACCAGGCGCTTCTCTTCCGCCACTTCGGTTCGAAGCGTGCCCTCTTCGGCGAGGTGGTGTCACGCGACGGGACGGAACAGCTACGGAACACCCCGCCGGAACGGCTCGTGGAGACGGTACTGACGAGCATGCTCGCCCCGCCCGCGCTCGACGGCGGCGGCGGTTCCAGCCGCTCCCTGGAGACCCTGCTGCGGTCGGTCGGCGCGGGGGACGAGGTGTCCGCGGCCGTCACCGCGCTGGGGGACGACTACGCCCGGGCCCTGGCCACCCTGAGCGACGCCGACGACAACGGCCTGCGCGGGGACCTGGCCCTGTCCTGGCTCCTCGGCATCGGCCTCATGCGGGTGGTCGTGGGCAAGCGACCGCTGGCGGACGCGGACGCCGGCGAGGTGAGCCGCCTGGTGGTCGGCACTCTCGGCGGGCTGCTCGACGGTATGGCACCGCCCCGGGACCGGGGCGCCGGCCAGGACTGACGCCGGCCGATGCCGGTGGCTCCCGGAACCCCGGGCAGGGCTCCGCGTACCCCTGCCCGCCGTCCGGACGGCGCGTCGCGGCCCCTGGCGGACAGGAGTTCACCTTGTGCCGGACCGTGGAACCCCTACGCTGGATCACCGACACGACGGCGTCCTCGGGGGTGCGGATGCAACGCGGCGAGCTGGTGGCGGGCCGGTACGAACTCGTGGAACGGCTCGGCCGGGGCGGCATGGGCGACGTGTGGGCGGGACGGGACCGCACACTGCGCCGGGACGTGGCCGTCAAACTGCTGGTGCTCGACGCCACGGTGCCGCCGGACCTGCCCCACCGCTTCGAGCGGGAAGCCGTGGCCGCCGCGCAGATCAACCACCCGAACGTGGTCGCCCTGCACGACTTCGGGGTGCACGAGGACCTGCTCTACCTCGTCATGGAGCGGGTCGAGGGCGCCACGCTGGCCGCGCACCTCGGTGACTGGGGCCCCATGGAGCCGGCCCGCGCGCTGGAGGTCGCCCAGCAGATCTGCGAGGCGCTCGCCGCCGCGCACCGGGCCCGTGTCATCCACTACGACATCAAGCCCCACAACGTGATGCTGACCCGGGACGGACGGGTGAAGGTGGTGGACTTCGGCATCGCCGGCTTCGTCCACCTGCCCTACACCCTCGTCCCCTCCGAGCAGCTCGCCCCGGCGGGCACTCCGGAGTACGGGGCGCCGGAGCAGTTCCTCACGGAACGCGGGGACGAACGCTCGGACCTGTACGCCCTCGGCAGCGTCCTGTTCGCCCTGCTCACCGGCCGTCCGCCCGTGACCGGTCCCAACGGTTACGCGGTCATGCGCCGCAAGCTCGACGAGGAGGCGCCCTCCCTCGGCACGTTCCGCCCCGACCTGCCGCCGGACCTGATCCGGCTGGTCGCCGACCTGTTGCGACGCGATCCGGCCCGCCGCCCGCCGACGGCGGAAGCGGTGGAATACCGGCTCCGACGCCTGCGCGCCACGACCGGCGCGCCGGGGACCTCCGGCACCGCCGGCGACACCGGGGAACGGACCCGCACCCCCACCGGTACCCACACCCGCCGCATCCCGACCTCCGGCACCCCCAACCGGACCCCCGTGCCCACCTCGTCCCGCACCCCCACGCCCACCGAGCCGATCCGGCCGGGCGAGGAACCGTTCGACATCACCTGGAGCGTCAAGGACCGCTCCACCGTCGGCCCGCGTCCCCGCTACGGACCGGCGCTCGCGTGCGCCTGGATCGTGGCCCTGGTCCTCGCGACCGCCGTACTCTCCCGGGACTACTTCCCCCCTGACGGCGCCGCCCTGCGCAAGGCGTACGAGGAGGACGACGATCCGGTGCTCGGCACGGTCTTCCTGCTCGTCGTCGCGCTCTCGATCGCCACCGTGACCACCGTCGCGGGCGCGCTGCGCCGGCGCCTCCGCAACGGCCGCGCCACCGCCTGGTCCCTCCGGATCGGCCCGCAGGGCATCGTCACCACGGACGCGTCCGCCGCCACGACCGCCACCGGCCCGACGGGCCGCCACGCCATCGCCTGGGACCGGGTCCGCATGGTCACCCTGGAGGACGTCCGGGCGGGCGTACCCCGACGGAGCACCGGGCTCCATGTCCGCTTCACCCCCGACGCCCCCGCGCAAGCCCCCGGCCGTCCGGCGGGCTGGAACGGCCCGCTCCCCCTCCGCCCCCGGGCGGACGGCAGCGTCCCCCTGTGCGTGCTCGGCCCCCTCACGGCCGAGCAGCGCTCCGCGCTCACCGACGCCCTCGGCCACTACGCCGGCCCTCGCTGGCGCCCCGAGATCGGCCGCCTGGGGGACGCCTGACGGGAAAGCGGCTTTTGGGAAGCGGCTTTCCGGAGAGAGCCCGTCACGCGGACGGCCCATGACTTGACGTGTCTGCGACATACGGATAGTCCAAGGGGGCATCCATGGAGTCGCTCCGGAGAGGCCTTCCTTGTCCCACAGACCGAGAACGCGCCGGGCCGCCGTCATCGCCGCCACCACCGTCATGCTGCTCGCCGGCTTCCCCGGCAGCGCCCACGCCGCACCGCCCCGTGCCCTGCCCGGTGACGCGAGCGCGCTGGAACGGGCCTTCCAGCCCGCGTACGACTACGACAAGGACGGCTGCTACGCCACGCCGGCCATCGGCCCGGACGGCACCGTGTCCCCCGGTCTGAAGCCGTCCGGCACCGTGAGCGGACAGTGCCGGGACGCGTCGGACCTCGACAACACGAACGGGTACGCCCGCGCCCTGTGCAGCGACGGCTGGTGCGCCGTGATGTACGACCTGTACTTCGAGAAGGACCAGGCCGTCTGGGGCAGCGGACTCGGCGGGCACCGCCACGACTGGGAGCACGTCGTCGTCTGGGTCCGCGACGGCACCGCCCAGTACGTCGCCACGTCCGCCCACGGGAAGTTCTCCGTCCACGGGCGGGACCGGATCCGCTGGGACGGGAGCCACCCCAAGATCGTCTATCACAAGGACGGGGTGAGCACGCACTGCTTCCGGCCCGCCTCGGCGAACGACGAACCGCCGGAGAACCACCGCGGCACCTGGCAGTACCCCGACCTGGTCGGCTGGGAGGGCTACCCGCCCGGCGTGCGGGACCGCCTCGTCCAGGCCGACTTCGGCTCGGCCGGCTTCGGCCTGAAGGACACCGCCTTCCGCTCCCTGCTCACCAAGGCGAAGCCGGCCGGCATCACGTTCGATCCGCCCGCCGTGCGGGGGTGAGGAGAGGGACGGCCGGCCGCGCCGTTAGGGTTCCTCCCATGAGTGAGCCGGTGCTGCGCGCGATCGAATGGGACGGGACGAGCTGGGACGACCCGTCGGAGGACCGTCTCCACGACCTGCTGGCCGACATGAACCTCACCTGGCGGTTCGTCATCGTGCGGCGTCTCGACCGGGAGCCCGCCGACCAGCACTACATCCAGGTCGGTCTCAACGACGACCTGAGCTACCAGGTGGAGTTCCGGGACGGGGGACCCGACAGCCACTTCCAGGCGCGGGTCCCCCGGGACCACGGTGTCTTCTCGCTGGAACCCGTGGCCAAGGTGGTCCAGGACTGGGCCTTCGGGCGCCCGGGGTGGCGCGAGGCCCTTCCCTGGACGCCCTGGCCGTCCACGGAGCCTGCCCCGCCTCCACCGGCGGGGCCGCCCGCGTGAGCGGTGGCCTCCTGAGCGGTCGTGCGTGCCGGGCCGCGACACCGTCCGCGTACCGGTGCCGGCCGGCCCTCAGACCGCCGTCCACGGGCGGAGCTTCTCCGGGTTGAGCACGGCCCACACCCGCCGGATCCGGTCGCCCGCGAAGTCGAACGCCATCACCGAGACCGTGACGCCGTCCAGTTGGGCCACCAGCCCGGGCCGGCCGTTGACCGTGCGCTCCACGAGCGTCACCGCGGGCGCGGCACCCGCCCGGTCGGCGAAGAAGCGGGCCACCTGTTCGGCGCCCTCGACCGGCCGGGGCGCGGCCGTCACGAGGCCGCCGCCGTCCCCGGTCGCCGTGGCGTCGGGGGCCAGCAGGCCGATGAGAGCGTCGACGTCCCGTGCTTCCCAGGCTCGCTTGAACGCCCGGACGACATCGGCGTGCCCGCCCGTCACGGCCGGGCCGGGCGTGGCCGCGCCGACGCGGCGGCGGGCGGACGAGGCCAGTTGGCGGCACGCCGCCGGAGTGCGGCCGACGATCCCGGCCACCTCGGGGAAGGGGTAGCGGAAGACGTCGTGCAGGACGAACGCGACCCGCTCCGCCGGGGTCATCGCCTCCAGGACGACGAGGAAGGCCATGGTCACCGACTCGTCGAGGGTGACCTGGTCGGCCGGGTCGGCGATCCCGGCCCCCGCCCGCCCGCTGATCCACTCCGTACGGTCCGGCAACGGCTCGGGAATCCATTCCCCCACGTAACGCTCGCGTCTGACCCGCGCCGAACCGAGCAGGTCGAGGCAGATCCGTCCGGCGACGGTCGTCAGCCAGGCTCCCGGCGAGTCGATGGCCCGCCGCTCCTCCGGTGACCTCGCGTACCAGCGTGCGAAGGTCTCCTGGACCACGTCCTCGGCATCGGCGAGCGATCCGGTCAGCCGGTACGCGAGGTTGGTCAGATGACGCCGCTCGGCCATGAGCACGCTGAGCTCCGGTTCGGAACGGCCGCCGCGTGCCCGCTCGGAACCGGACGGGGACGCGGGGCCGGACCCGGACCCGGGCCGGGACTCGCACGCGGGCCGGGATTCGCACGCGGGCTCGGACGCGGACGCGGGCTCGGACGGGTGGGGCATGGTGACACCGGCTCCTTCGGACGTGGTCTCTCGCTCCTGACGTCCCTTACGACGATCCGTGGCGTCCCTCTGTGAGGCCGGCGGTACGTCACCGGGGCGGTACGTCACCGCTGAGCACCACCGACCACCGGCCCCCGTGGTTCCGGGGCGGGCCGGCGGGCCCGGTGTGCCGGCCGTCAGTGGTCGTCCTCGTCCCAGGAGTCGTCGCCGTGCTCGCCGAACCCGGTGAACGGGAGCGGGTCCACCACCCAGCCGGCGCTCAGTACCAGGCGCGAGGTGCGGTGGACGGCCAGGAAGGCGAAGGGCCGGTCGAAGGTGACCTCGACGACCCGGACCGAGTACCGAGGGGGCCGGGGCGCACCCCCGGCCACGGCTCCCAGGGCCGTCACGGAGGCCGCTTCGAAGCCCTCGGCGTCGAAGACGGCGAGGGCGGTGTGGCCGGCCGTGCCGACCGCCAACGGCTCGGGCCCGATGCCGGGGAAGTGGCCACGGCTCGGGTCCGAAGCCGTCGACAGACCGAACGGGGCGGGCCGTCGCAGCAGGTCGTGGCGCGCCTCGACGCGGAACGGCACGGTCAGGACCTGGAGTTCGGGCTCGGGGGTCTGTCGGCGCTGCGTGTACACCAGGACGCCCGGGCCCGGCGCGCCATCGGCGAGCCGGTCGCCGGGCACCGGTGAGCCGGCGCCGGTGAGCGTGCCGATCCCGTGGCACAGGACCCGGTCGGGCGGCATGCCGTCGGCACCCATGCACAGGTGCACGTCGACGTCGGTGGTGCCGAGCACCTTGAGCACGGTCAGGGGACCGTCCGGGGTGTCCGCCACGGCCACCCGGTCCAGGACCGAGGTGGTCCGGCACAGTCCGCGGAGGGCGCGTCCCCGCCACGGACCGGTGTCGCACTCCACCACTGTCTCGACGAACGGCCGGAGCCAGCGGGTCCGCAGTGTCTGGGCCGCCGCCAGCACCAGCTCGGTGTCCTTCTCGATCCGCACGGGCATGTCCCTGACCAGGCCGCCGGTGGCCTCGGCGACCCAGGCGTCGAGGCGCTCCCGGTCGGCCGCCTGATCGCCGAGGAACGTACCGTGCGTACCGGCCGGCAGCCCCGCCGTCCAGGCCGCGTCCAGCGGGAAGCCGGCCCGGGTCCACAGTCCCAGTGCCGTCCGCGTGCCGCGGAGCGACCCCAGGGCCTCGATGAAGCACCGCGCGGCTCCGGCCGCCTCGGCCGCCGGCAGCCCCACCGCGTCCTCCAGCTCGTCACGCGCCGGTCCGTCGGCGGCGGACGCCAGGAAGCCGAGCAACGGCCAGAGCGTCGCGGCGGACAGGGCGGCACCTTCCGGGGCCGCACCACCGCCCGCCGCCCACCGCGCGGTGAGCCGGTTGACGGCGCGTACGGAGCGTGCTGCGGGCTGCATGGTGTCTCCCCCGGATCGTGTGGGGCGGCAGGCCCAACTCCGGCCCCGGTCACGCCCGCTCGCGTCCGCCCCGGCGACACCTTAATCGCACGGGCGGGCTCCACGCCGGGGGGCCGGTTGTCAGTGGGGCAGTGCATCATCGGTGCCATGACACAAGGCACCACCGACGCGTTGAGCCGACTCGCCCGTGAACACCTGCCCGGCGAGATCGCCGAGCGCTGGACAGGCCTGCTGCGGCCGAGCATCCGGCTGGAGAAGAGCGCGGGACCGGGACCGGGACCGTCGGGGATTCCGGGTCCGGGTTCAGGTCCGGCTCCGGGAGCGGGTCCGGGCGCGGTCGTCGGACGGCTCGGCGGGCTGCCGCGGTTGCCGGAGGGCGAGGAGTGGCCCCAGTGGGAGGGGCACGGACCGCTCTCCTTCGTCGCCGCGCTCGACTGCGCCGCGCTCCCGTCCGCCGCCCTCGACGTGGCGCTGCCGGCCGGAGGCACGCTGCTCTTCTTCTATTTCGACGGGCAACTGGACGACGGGGAGGCGGTGGTCACCCCCGACGAACCCGACACCTGGGCGGGCGCGCGCGTGCTGTACGTGCCGGCGGGCGTCCCGGTCGCCGAGCGGCCCGTGCCCGGGGAGCTCGAACCGTACCCCGAGGTGGAGCTGACGGCCCGGGTGGAGCCGACCGCCCCGTACCTGCGGCATCCCGTGGTGCACCGCGAGTTCGGTCCGGAGCGGGACGGCCACCCGCTGTGGGGCGGGGCCTTCGAGGACGCGCTGTGGGACCACACCGGAGGCACGGAGCACCGGATAGGCGGCCATGCGACCCCGGTGCAGGACGCGGTGGAGCTCGAGGTCGCCCGCGGGGCCCTGGGCGGCCCGCCGTGGGACGACCCGCGCATCGGCGAGGAGGCTCTCCGCTGGGTGCTGCTCGCCCAGTTCGACTCGGACGACGACGCCGACATGATGTGGGGCGACTGCGGTGCCCTCTACTGGCTCATACGCCCCGAGGACCTGGCCGAACGCCGCTTCGAGCGGGCCCTTCTCACCTGGCAGTGCGGCTGAGAACCCGACCCCGCCCCGTCGCGTCCCGGCGGCTCCCGTGCATTGCAACGCTGGTTCCTCTCGTTGCCTTCACCCGCAGTGTCATTGCTTCAAATAACCGGCTCTGACCTGGTGTTACGCCCACAAGTCCATTGACCGAATAGTGAACGCAACGTAGCTTTCGGGGTGCGTCAACGAGTGGCGCAACGAGGTGAGGAACAGTCATGAGCGAATCCCTCCACACCGTCACGTCGCTGCCGACGGAGCGACGACCCGGCTGCCCCTTCGACCCGCCGGCGGAGCTGGTCGACGCCCGGCGGCACGGCCCGATCAGCCGCTACACCCACCCCGGCGGGAAGCCCGGCCGGCTGATCACCGGACACGACCTCGTCAGGTCCGTCCTGGCCGACCCGCGGTTCAGCTCCCGCAAAGAACTGCTGAACGTGGTCGACTTCGAACTCCCCCCGGCGCCGCCGGGCGAGTTCCTGCTCATGGACGAACCCCGGCACAGCCGGTACCGCAAGCCGCTGGTGGGCAAGTTCACCGCACGGCGGATGCGGCTGCTCACCGAGCGGATCGAGCAGATCACCACCGACTGCCTGGACGCCATGGAGGAGGCCGGGCCGCCCACCGACCTGGTGACCGCGTTCGCCAAGCCCATACCCACCATCGTCATCTGCGAGCTCCTGGGCGTCCCCTACGAGGACCGGGAGTCCTTCCAGGAGCAGATCGACGCGTTCATGAACGGCGAGACGAGCGACGAGGACCTGGTCGCGGCCTACACCGCCACCCAGAACTACCTCGCGGAGCTGGTGGCCGCCAAGCGGGCGAACCCCACCGACGACGTGCTCAGCGAACTCACCGACAGCGACCTGACCGACGAGGAACTCCAGGGAATCAGCCTGATCCTGCTGGCGGCAGGGTTCGACACCACGGCGAACATGCTGTCGCTGGGCACCTTCGCGCTGCTCCAGCACCCCGCGCAACTGGCCGCGCTGCGCGCCGATCCCACGCTCATCGACGGGGCCGTGGAGGAACTGCTGCGGTACCTGAGCGTCGCCAAGTCGTTCATGCGGACCGCATTGGTGGACGTCGAGGTGGGCGGCCACACCATCGAGGCCGGGACGACGGTCGTCCTGTCGTACCACACCGCCAACCGCGACCCCGAGCGCTTCACCGACCCCCACGCCCTCGACATCCACCGGCGGGAAGGCGGGCACCTGGCCTTCGGCCACGGCATCCACCTGTGCCTCGGCCAGCAACTCGCCCGCGTCGAGATGCGGGTCGCGCTCTCCCGGCTGCTCCAGCGCTTCCCCACCCTTCGCCTGGCCGTACCGGCCGAGGACGTCGCCCTGCGCCCGGAGGCCGCGGACATCCACGGGGTGAAGAGCCTCCCCGTCACGTGGGACGCCTGACCGGAACCGGACCGTGCGGGCCGGGCGGGACCGTGCGGACACTCCTGGGGAGTGCCTGCGGACGCTCCTAGGGAGTGTGTTCCGGATCCCGCCCGGTGCGCCGGGCGGGGGCGCCGGGCGCCGGTGCGCCGGACGCGTCCAGGAGGATGCGGGCCACCTCCTCGGGGTGGGTCAGCTGCGGATAGTGCCCGGCGCCGGGGACGGTGAGGTGGACCGCCCCGCCGGCGGCCGGAAGACCGCACGCCAGGGGGTCGGCGGCGCCGGTCACGACAGTGACGGGCACCCGAACACCGGCCAGCTCCCGCCGCAGCGCGCCCTGCTGAAGGCGGCCCGCCCGCAGTGCGGCCATGGTGCGCCGGGCGGTGCCCGGCCGGTGCAGGGCCGCCGCCGCGCTGTCGAGCGCGGGGCCCGCGGGGACGCCGAGACGGGAGGCGAGCCGGGCCGCGGACACCCGGCGCAGGGCCATTGGGGTCATCAGGTCGCGCACCCACCGGCGCGGCGCGTCCTGGAGGAACGCCGGGGCGACGAGGACCAGTCCGCCGATCCGCTCCGGGTGGCGCCGCGCGTAGCGTACGGCGGGCCCACAGGCGAGGGAGTGCGCCGTGAGGAGCGGACGGCTCGTCACCGGCTCCAGCAGTTCGGTGAGCCAGTGCTCCAGATCGGTGTCCGCCGGACCGGACCGGCCCAGGCCGGGCAGGTCGGCGGCGAGCGTAGGAGCGCCCAGGCGCGCGGACACCGGGGTCCACGACTCGGCGTCCAGCGGAAGGCCGTGCAGCAGCACGTGCGCCGGCGTTCGCCGGTCTCCGGCGATCCAGGTGCGGCTGCCCGCGACACCCTGGTAGCCGTACGGCCCCGCCGGTGCGACGCCCCTGCCGAAGCGGGTCGCGACGAGGTGGTCGGCCCAGGTGCGCAGCACCTCCCCGACCGGCGGCGCGGCCAGGCCGTGGCTGCGGGCGAAGGCGTCCGCCGGGCCGGTCGGGTAGCGGTCGGCGGACAGGAACGAGAACGTCTCGGGGTCGGCACCCGTCAGGGCGCGCGGCAGCCGCCGCAGCAGCGGCACGGGGACGTGGCGGCGCGGCGCGCGCACCCCGGTGTGCTCGGCGACGAGCCGGAGCAGCGCGGGGAGTTCGGGGGTCGAGTCGTCGAGGATCCAGTAGTCCCGCCCGGCGGCGTCCGGGTCCTCGGGCAGGGCGGCGAGGAACCGCGCGACATGGTCGAGGGCCACGACCGGCAGGAAGGTGGCCGGCGTGCCGGGGACGGCGGGCATCCGGCCGTGCCACAGGTCGTCCACCAGGGAGGCCAGCCCGATGTACTGGCCGGGGCCCACCACGCTGGCGGGGTTCGCCACGGTGAGGGGGACGCCCAGTTCCGCGGCGCGGCGGCGGACCGCCGCGTCACCCTCCCGCTTGGACGCCTCGTAGGCGCCCAGCCGGTCGTAGTCGTCGTCACCGCCCCGGGCGCCCACGCGGTAGCCGCTGAGGTGCACCAGCCTGCGCGGGGCGGGCCGTGCCGCGGTCCACTCGACGGCGTTGACCGCGCCGGTGACGTTCACGGCCCGCGCCTCGTCGGTACCGAGGCCGAAGGCGAAGCGGGCGGCGCAGTTGTACACGTCCCGGACGGCGGGCAGGGCGTCGGGCGCGAGGCCGAGGCCTGGGCGGGTGAGATCGACGCGGACGACGGTCAGGGCGCCGGTGTCCGCGCCCGCACGGGCCAGTGCTTCCACCAGCGGCTCGGCGGACCCGCGTACGGCGGCGGCCACCCGCCGTCCCCGGCGGAGCAGTTCGGCGACGAGTGCGCGTCCGACGAAGCCGGAGGCTCCGAGGACGAGGGTGTCGGCGGAGGAGGACATGACTCACTCACTTTCAGTAGACCGATCTATATATTTTTGGGTCCGGAAAACGCCCACCCGAAGGTGGGCGGGGGAGCGGGGGGTCAGGTCAACAGGGTGAGCGCGCGGGCCGCCCGTTCCAGCGGGTCGCGGCTGCGATGGGCCCTCGCCAGCAGCAACGCCCCCTCGATCAGGGCGAGGACGGCCGTGGCGGCCGTCTCCGGGGAAGCGTGGCCGTCGGCGGCGAGCCGCTCGGTCAAGGTCGCCTCCCACGAGCCGTACACCTCGGAACAGGCCCGCTGGAGCGCGGGGTTGCCGACGGCCATCTCCAGGGCGACGGTCGCCACCGGGCACCCCTTGTGCCAGTCCGACGCCTCCAGCCGGTCGCCGAGGACCTTCAGGAGCGCGGCGAGCGTCTCCGCCGTACCGGCCGCGCCGGAGTCGTGCTCCAGGCCGGCCAGGAGCGCCGAGACCTCCTCGCCACCCCGGCGGACGGCTTCCTCGACCAACTGGTCCTTGCCGCCGGGGAAGTGGAAGTACAGCGACCCCTTCGGGGCGCCGCTCGCGGCGACGACCTGGTTGAGCCCCGCGTGGTGATACCCGCCCGCCTCGATGAGGTGCTGCGTGGCGTCCAGGAGTTTGCCGCGGGTCTCCTCGCCCTTCTGTCCCATGCCGAAAAAATAGACCGGTCGTCTTATTTTGGCAAGCGCTCACGCGACCGGCGCCCCGCCGCCCCGCCGCCGCGACCGCCGGAGCTCCCCACCCGCTCTTACGGCGGCGGGCACGTCACCCGTTCCGGCCCCGGGCCGGCCGGGCCCGGTGCCCGTCCTCCGGAGCGGCCACGCCGGGGCGCTCGCGCCAGTACACGCCCGAGACCCGGCGCCACACCAGCATCACCAGCACGCCGGTGACCAGGATGCCCAGCGCGATGACGAGCGGCGGGCCGAGACCGAACCAGTCGGTGCCGCTGTAGCTCTTCTCGGGTTCCGCCATGTCGATGACCGCCTCGGCCAGCAGCCACACCAGCAGCAGTGAGCCGACGACCGGCCCCGCGCCGATGAACAGGAAGCCCCGGACGCTCTCCGTCAGACGGCGCCGGTAATAGACCGCGCAGGCCACGCCGGTGAGCGCGTAGTAGAAGGCGATGAGCAGGGACAGGGCCGTCAGCGAGTCGAACAGGGCGTTGGCGCTGATCCGGTTGACCACCAGGTACCAGGCGATGGCCACGGCCGCGACCCACCAGGTGCTGGTGTGCGGGGTGCGGAACCGGGGGTGGACGCGGGCGAGCCGGCCGGGCAGCGCCCCCCGGCGGGCCATGGACAGCACCGTACGGGAGGCCGGGATGATCGTGGTCTGGGTGGACGCCACCGCGGAGGTGGAGACGGCCAGCAGCACGATCCAGTCCCACCCGCCCATCACGTCCTCGGCGAGCAGGCCGAAGACGTACTCCTCCTCGCCGGCGTTCTCGACGAGGAAGGCCGTTCCGGCATAGGCCACCACGGCGAACGCGACCGACACGTACGTCACCAGCAGCACGACGGTCGACCACACGCCCGCCCGGCCCGGCGCGCTGGTGGGGTCCTTGACCTCCTCGGTCAGGTTGACCGCCGACTCCCAGCCCCAGTAGGTGAAGACGCCCAGCAGCAGCCCGCCCGTCAGCGCCGCGCCCCCGGCGCCGAACGGGTTCAGCCAGGCCGCCGCGGGGGTGGCCGACCCGGGCGCCGCGCTCCCGGCGTACACGCGGTACAGCGCCACGACCGCGAACACCAGCAGGCAGGCGACCTGCGCGAGGATGAGCACGTTCTGCACCTTGGCCGAGACCTCGGTGCCGATGACGCACACCGCCGTCATCACCAGGATGAGCAGCACGGACAGACCTTGGCGTACGGCGTCGTTCCCGGCCGCGCCGTCCAGGCCGACGGTGAGCAGACCGAAGGTCACCGCCACGTCGGCGAGCGACCCCACGACCAGCACACCCGTCATCGCCACCGCCCAGCCGGCGAGCCACCCGGCCCACGGCCCCATCGCCCGGGTCACCCAGGAGAAGGTCGTGCCGCAGTCCGGGTCCACCTTGTTGAGGTAGTAGAACGCCGACGCGATCAGCAGCATCGGCACGAAGGACGCGACCAGGACGCCCGGGGCGTGGACGCCGACGAGCGCGACGATCGGGCCGATGACCGCCGCCAGGGAGTAGGCGGGGGAGGTGGAGTTGAGTCCGATGACGAGCGCGTCGGTGAAACCGATCGCACCGGCCTTGAGACCGGCGGGCGGATCCGCGCCCGTGTCCGTGTCCTCGTCCTTCATCTTCCCTCGCTTCCGGGGTGTGGTCGACGCCTGGTGGAATGATCCTCAGCGGGAGTACGCGGAGCACGTGACGGCCCCGGACCGGCGCGCCGCGGGAGCGGGAGCCCCTCGGGCGGCGCGCCGCGCGGACGGGTGTGCCTACTCGCGTACGCCCCAGGGGGAGCCGTACGCGGTCAGGAGGTCCAGGAAGGGGCGCGGGTCGAAGGCCTCCGGGCCGAGGATCCCGGCCCCGAGCCACGCGCCGTTCGCCACCAGCTCCAGGGCGACGACCGGGTTGACGGCGGTCTGCCAGACGACCGCCTGTGAGCCGTACTCGCTCATCGACCACTGGTTGTCCACCACGTGGTACAGGTAGACCTCGCGGGGCTTCCCGTCCTTGACGCCCTTCACCCAGGTGCCGGCGCAGGTCTTGCCGTGCATGCGGTCGCCGAGCGTCGCCGGGTCGGGCAGGCACGCCGCGACCACGTCACGCGGGGAGACCTCGGACCCATCGGGCAGCCGCACCTTCCCGGTGCGGTCCAGGCCGAGTTTGTGCAGGGTCTTGAGGGTCTCGATGAACTCGTTGCCCAGCCCGTACTTGAAGGTGACCCGCCGGGCGTCCACCCAGCGGGGGATGAGCAGCACCTCCTCGTGCTCGACGTTCACGCACTCCACCGGGCCGATGCCCTCGGGGAAGTCGAACACCTCAGGCTCGCTGAAGGGCGCGGTGGTGTACCAGCCGCGGTCCTTCTCCCAGACGACCGGAGGGTTCAGGCACTCCTCGATGGTGGTCCAGATGGAGAACGACGGGGCGAAGTCGTATCCGTCGACGGTGAGGTTCGCGCCGTCCCGTACCCCGATCTCGTCGATCTCGTCGAACAGCTCCTCGGCGGCGTAGCGCGCGAAGACGTCGGAGAGGCCCGGCTCGACGCCCATGCCGACGAGCGCGAGGCGACCGCTCCCCTCCCACGCGGCGGCGCGCGCGAACTGCGCGTCGCCCAGCTTCGTCCCGCACTCCTCGTACGGGCGCGCCCGGTGCGGGGAGGACAGGGACATCGCCATGTCGAGGTAGTGCGCCCCGGCGGCCAGCGCGGCCTCGAACAGCGGCATCACGAAGCGCGGGTCGGTGGCGTTCAGCAGGACGTCGCACCGCTCGGCGGCGAGGAGGGCGGCGACGGCCTCCTGGTCCGAGGCGTCGACGCGTGCCGCGCTGAACCGGGTCTCCCCGTCGCCGAGCGCGGCGACCGCCGCGTCGGCGCGGGCCGGGTCGTAGTCGGCGACGACCATGTGGTCGAAGAAGGAGCGGCGGGCCGCGATCCGGGTGATCGCGGTGCCCACGCCACCGGCGCCCACAAGCAGAATGCGCATGGCGGAGGAGCCTTTCGTCGAGGGTGGCCGAAGCCGGGAGGCGTCATGAAACGGGCCCGCCGAAAGCAACGTCAAGGGCGTTGGCATAAGCTCGACGGGAGCGGAGGAGGTACCCGGTGGCGAAGAAAGTGGTGCCGGAGGCGGACCGGCGGCGGAGGAAACCGACCAAGCAGGGCGTGGTCCTCTCGGCGGGGCTGATCGTCGAGACCGCCCTGCGGTTGCTGCACGAGTACGGCCGGGAGGGCCTGACGGTACGGCGCCTGGGCGCGGCGCTCGGCGCGGACCCGAGCACCCTGTACCGCTACTTCCGCGGCACCGACGACCTGACCCTGGCCATCGGCGACGAGCTGATCGGCCGAGCGATGCGCGGCTGGCGGGCCACCGGCGACTGGCGCGCCGACCTGCGCGAACTCGGCCTGCGCATCTACACCGCCTACCTCGCCCATCCGGAGGCGGCCGTCCTCACCGCCAGCCGGGTCAGCGGCCGGGCCAACGAGATCGCCACGGATGAGGCCATCCTCGGCGTGCTGCGGTCCACGGGGCTGCCCGACCCCGAAGTGGTGCGCGTCTACCACGCCTTCATCGACCAGACCCTGGCGTTCGCCGCGCTCGACGCCGCCGGCCTGGCGCTGCCGGAGCGGGCCCGGGCGGCCGACCAGGCGGTGTGGCGCGCCACGTACGCCCGGCTGCCCGCCGGCACCCACCCGAACATCGCGGCCACGGCGCCGCTGCTGGTGGCCCGGATGAACGCCAGCGCCTATCCCACGGCCCTGGAGATGCTCCTCGACAACGCGGAGGCGACGCTGGCGGCCGGCTGAGCCGTCGCGGCGGACCGCCGTCCCGCTCCGCGGCCGCTCTCATGACGGCCCCGAAGCGGCCCACGGCGCACCCGGGTTCACCGCCCGGATCCAGGGAGGGCCGACCGGTTTCCGATAGGCCGGTGAAAAAGGGACACATTCGCAGGCATGAGCGTGTGAGCGGCGGGTAGGCGCGGCCCATCGGCTTGTCGGGGGACGACGGCGTGAGTCGACGGTATGGGAGGGAAGAAGCATGACGGTGATGACGACGACTCAGCAGGCGGCGCCCACTGAGAGCCGCCCCGCGGCCGCGGCCCTGCCCGAGATCGCCAACCCGCGGCAGGTGGCCCCGAAGGACGCCCGGGCCCTGTCCAAGGTGTTCTTCGACCAGCTCGCCGTGCTGGAGGAGGGCACCGCCGCGTACCAGGACGTCCGCAACACGCTGATCGAGATGAACATGTCGCTCGTCCGGTACGCGGCCGGCCGGTTCCGGAGCCGGGGCGCGGACGAGATGGAGGACATCGTCCAGGTCGGCATGATCGGCCTGATCAAGGCGATCGACCGGTTCGAGCTGACGCGCGAGGTGGAGTTCACGACCTTCGCCGTGCCGTACATCGTCGGTGAGATCAAGCGCTTCTTCCGCGACACCTCCTGGGCCGTGCACGTCCCGCGCCGCCTCCAGGAAGCCCGGGTGGAACTGGCCCGCGCCACTGAGGAACTGCGCACCCGCCTGGGCCGCACGCCCACGGTCAAGGAACTGGCCACGCTGATGAACCTCACGGAGGAGGAGGTCATCGAGGCCCGTCTGGCCTCCAACGGGTACAACTCCAGCTCGCTGGACGCCACCATCAACAGCGACAGCGACGACGGTGAGGCGGCCCTCGCCAACTTCATCGGCGCCGAGGACCCGGCGATGGAACTCGTCGAGGACTTCCACGCCCTGGCCCCGCTGCTCGCCGAGCTGGACGACCGGGACCGGCAGATCATCCACATGCGCTTCGTCGAGGAGCTCACCCAGTCCCAGATCGGCGAGCGCCTGGGCTGCTCGCAGATGCATGTCTCCCGTCTTCTGTCCCGCACGCTGAAGCGACTGCGGGAAGGCATGCTCACCACCCACTGAACCGGAGCGCTGCCGCCGCACCGGCGCGGGTGCCACGGGGCCCTGAGGACCGAGGTCCTCAGGGCCCCTGCCGTTGGCCGGAGCGCCCGCCCGCAGGGGCGGCGGGCCGTGCGCCGCTCACGGCGTCGCCGCATCGTCGGCCACCGGGGCCGGCGAGGGGGGATGGAGGTCGAACGTGGTGCGGGTGTTGGCCGCGAGCGTCTCGAAGAGGCGACGACGGCGTCGCAGCTCGACGATGTCGACCGTCCGCATCCTGGAGGTCGGTGACGGCATGAAGATCGAGAGTGCCGTGCAGGCCGATCCGCAGGCCAGCAGAAGCCAAAGCGTCAGATGCACAACGAGGTCCTTCCCCGCGCGAGAAATGTGACAACAAGGCAGATTCGCGGTCTTTCTGACCGCCGCAGTGGCGAGAGCCATACACATAACGCGATGGCATATGCCGGGTTACGAGCCATTTGGGCGGTCCGTGCGAGGCGCGACCGGGGGCGTTCGGACGGAAGCCGGGGGAGCCGGGGGTGATGCCCCGGTCCGGTGGTCGCGGACTCCCGCTCCCTGTGTACGGGGAAAAGAGGCGTGAAGTAGCGCTTGTCCGTCGTGCCGACGCCCTCACGACGGTCCCGGGCGCCGCGCCGGCCATGGCCGAAAGGGTGTGGGGCGGGGAGCGGTGCCGGAGCCGGCGGATGCGGCGACCGGAGGCCCGCCGCCGCCCGGGGGTCGCCGCCCTCGTGGAGAAGGGGCCTGCCGGGCCGCAATGCCGCCGTGCGGGGCATCGGAATTTCAGAGCCGCGCAACTCCCCGTTCCCGAGTTATTCCTGACGGGCGGTATTTTTGAGAAAAGAAGGAAAATCGCCATTCCAGAACAGGGCATAACGGGCGCCGGAGTTTCACGCTGAGTGATCATCGCAGGCGAGTGGGTCGGTGGAGGTCAATCACGAACGGCCGATACGTGGCCGCTGCATCCACGCCGCGCCGGTTGACGCCTGTAGGGTGATTCATCCAGCCACAAGAACTCCGCTGGAAAGGCGAGTACATGGCAGTACTGCACGACGCCATCCTTTTCGACCTGGATGGCACACTGGTCGACTCCTATCCCGATGCCGAGGACTGCTGGAACGAATGGGCCGAATCCGTCGGCCTCGGCGACAGCTTCGACCTCGCCCCCTTTTACGGGCAGAAGCGCGCGGACATCATCCGGACCCTCCTGCCCCACCTGACGCAGCAGGAGATCGAGGAACACGCCGAGAACGTGCGTCTGGCCGAACGGGCCAGGGTAGCCAAGGTCGTCGCGCTGCCCGGCGCCGCGGACGTGCTGGCCGCGCTGCCCTCGGAGCGCTGGGGCATCGTGACCTCCAACGACACCGAGGTGGCCCAGGCCCGACTGCGCAGCGCCGGACTGCCCGTCCCCGAAGTGATCGTGAGCGCGGACCACGTGGTCCACCCCAAACCGCACCCCGAGGGTTTCCTCCTCGCCGCCCAGAAGCTGGGTTTCGAGCCCGCCGCGGTCGTCGGCATCGACGATTCCCCGATCGGCATCAACGCCGCCAGGGACGCCGGCATGACGGTCGTGGCCGTGCGGTTCCGGCACGAGCTCGATGAACTCACGGGAGCGCACGTCATCGCGGACGGCGTCGGCGTCATCGACTTCGAGGTCCAGCCCGAAGGCATAACCCTCACCATCGACGGAGAGCCCGTATGAGCATTCGCATTTCCCCCAGCATATTGGCCGCTGATTTCACCCGCCTCGCCGAAGAGGCGGACGCGGTCGCCGATGACGCCGATCTGCTCCACGTGGACGTCATGGACAACCACTTCGTGCCCAACCTCACGGTCGGGTTACCCGTCGTGGAATCCCTGGTGAAGAAAGTCCGTATTCCTCTCGACATCCATTTGGGCGTGGCCGACCCGGACCGGTGGGCACCGGACTACGCGGAGGCGGGCGCGGGCAGCGTCACCATCCACGCCGAGGCCACCCATTCCCCCGTGCGCACACTCCGGGCCATCCGCGCCGCCGGCGCCCAGGCGGGGCTGGCGCTCAATCCCGCCACCTCCCTCCAGCCGTACGAGGGGCTGCTGGCCGAGGCCGACACCCTGCTCATCATGACCGTGGAGCCGGGCTTCGGCAGCCAGCCGTTCCTGGACTTCACGCTGGACAAGGTCCGCGAGGCCCGTCGGCTCATCGACCAGCTCCGCCGCTTCGGCGGCCGCGACATCCCCCTGTGGCTCCAGGTCGACGGCGGCGTCAACGAGAACACCATCGCGCGGTGCGCCGAAGCCGGCGCCGACTCCTTCGTCGCGGGATCGGCCGTCTACGCGGGCAGCGACCCCGGCGCCGCCGTGCGCGCCCTGCGCCACCGCGCCGACGAGACGCGTTCGGTCGGCGCACGCGCCTCCTGACGGCGCCGCACCCGCACGGACGTACTCCCACACGGACGTACTCCGCCACCTCCCACACCATCCGCTCTGCCACGGACAAGGAAGACACGCACATGGGACGCGTAGAGGGCAAGGTCGCCCTGATCACCGGAGCCGCCCGCGGCCAGGGACGCTCGCACGCCATCCGGCTCGCCCAGGAGGGCGCGCACATCATCGCCTCGGACATCTGTGAGGAGATCGGCAGCACCCACTACTCCCTGGCCACGTCCAAGGACCTGGAGGAGACTCGCCGCCTGGTGGAGAAGGAAGGCGGCAGGATACTCACCGTCGGCGCCGACGTCCGGGAGCTCGACCAGGTCGAAGCCCTGGTCGCCGCCGGACTGGAGGAGTTCGGGCACATCGACGTGGTGTGCGCCAACGCCGGCATCGGCTCGCTGGGCCGCTCCTGGGAGCTCACCGAGAAGCAGTGGCGCGACATGATCGACGTCAACCTGACCGGCGCCTGGCACACCATCCGCGCCGCCGTCCCGCACATGATCGCCGCCGACCGCGGTGGCTCCATCATCTTCACCAACTCCGTCGCCGGAACCCTCGGCCGGCCCAACATGTCGCACTACGCCGCGTCCAAGCACGGCCTGGTGGGACTCATGCGGTCCCTGGCCAACGAACTGGCCCCCTACTTCATCCGGGTCAACAGCATCCACCCCGGCAACGTGGACACCGACATGGTCCAGAACGTCACCGGACGCCGCCTCCTGCTGCCCGACGTCGAGAACCCCTCCCGGGAGGAGTTCGCCGCGGCCGCCACCGAGCTGAGCGTCATCCCGGTGCCCTGGGTGGAGTCCGTCGACATCAGCAACGCCGTGCTCTGGCTGGCCTCCGACGAGGCCCGTTACGTCACCGGCGCCACGCTGCCCGTCGACGCCGGCGCCGCGATCAAGGCCTGACAACACAAGGAGTCGTAACCCCCCATGGCAGGACCCTTACGGCAGCTCAGCGACCACGGCGTCTCCATCTGGCTGGACCACCTCAGCCGCGAGCGCCTCACCGGCGACGGCCTCGCCACGGCCATCCGCGACCAGGAAGTCGTCGGTGTCACCACCAACCCCTCCATCTTTCACCAGGCCATCGCCGGCGGGACCACCGCCTACGACGACGACCTGCGCGACCTGGCGCTGCGCGGCGTCACCGCCGAGGAGGCCGTCCGCACTCTGACCACGGCGGACGTGCGCGCCGCCGCCGACCTCCTCCGGCCCGTGTACCAGCGGACCGACGGGCACGACGGGCGCATCTCCCTCGAGGTCGACCCGCGCTTCGCCCACGACACCGAGGCGACCCTCGCGGAGGCCCGTCACCTGTGGTGGACCGTCGACCGCCCCAACCTGCTCATCAAGATCCCCGCCACCCCCGCGGGACTGCCCGCCATCAGCGCGGCGATCGCCGAGGGCATCAGCGTCAACGTCACCCTCATCTTCTCCATCGACCGCTACCGAGCCGTGGCCGACGCCTACCTGACCGGCCTCGAAGCGGCGCTGGACGACGGCCGGGACCTGTCCACCATCGAATCGGTGGCCTCCTTCTTCGTCTCGCGGATGGACACCGAGGTCGACCCGCGCCTGGAGAAGATCGGCAGCGCCCGGGCACTGGAACTGCGGGGCGAAGCCGGCCTCGCCAACGCACGGCTCGCGTTCCGGGCCCATGAGGAGATCGTGCGCTCGCCGCGCTGGCAGGCACTGCGGGCGGCCGGCGCCAATGTCCAGCGGATGCTGTGGACCTCCACCAGCACCAAGAACCCGGCCTACCCGGACACCCTGTACGTCAGCGGTCTGGTCACCCCCGGCACGGTCAACACCTTGCCTCCCCAGACCCTCGGAGCCGTCGCCGACCACGGTGACGTCCCGACCGAGACCGTACGCGGCAACTACGAGCACGCGGCCCGCGTCCTGGCCGGCCTGGCGGAACTCGGCATCGACTACGACGAGGTCGTCCAGCTCCTGGAGGATCAGGGTGTCCGGGCGTTCGAAGAGGCCTGGGCATCCCTCCTGGAAAGCGTCGAAGCCTCTCTCGACCGCCTGCCCCGCGCCTCGAAGACCCGGTGAACATCGTTCCATGACGTCCCTGACCCCCCGGGCCGAGACCGGACCACGAGTGTCACGCGCCTTCGTGGTCCGGCTCGGGCTCGCCTACCTCGGGCTCTACAGCGCGGTGCTGTCCGTCGCGCTGGTCACCCTCGCCCTGCGCATCGAGCACGTCGACCCCGCCCACAAGGAGAACAGCCTGGCGGTCGCGGCCGCCCTCGGCGCGCTCGTCGCCCTGTTCGCCAACCCCCTCGCCGGGCGGCTGTCGGACCGTACCACCGCCGCCTGGGGGCGCCGCCGGCCCTGGCTCGTCGTCGGCGTCCTCGGCGGCGCCGCGGGTCTCGCCGTCGTCGCCCTGGTGCCGTCCGTCCCCGCGATCACCGCGGGCTGGTGCCTCGCACAGGCCAGTTTCAACACCTCCATCGCCGCGCTCGCCGCCACCGTGCCCGAGCAGGTCCCGCTCGCCCAGCGGGGCATGGTCTCGGGCGTCATGGGCTTCAGCCAGCGCCTGGCCGTGCCCGTCGGCATGGGAGCCGCGGCCCTCTTCTCCGCCGGGCCGGCCGGCTTCCTGGTGCCGGCCGCGGCGGCCATCGGCTGTGTCTGCCTGTTCGCGCTGCCCTTGCGGGACACCCGGGCACCGGCCGGCCGGCCGCCCTTCTCGGCGCGGGAGTTCTTCGGCAGCTTCTGGACCGACCCGCGCAGCCACCCCGACTTCGGCTGGGTGTGGCTGACCCGCTTCCTGACGTACTTCGCCTCCGTGGCGCCGGTGCCCTACCTCGCGTACTACCTCAGCGACCGCATCGGGCTGACCGGCGGCACGGTCGCCGCGACCGTCGCCCTGCTGACGACGCTCAACTACACGCTCAGCGCGGTGACCGCGGCACTGTGCGGATGGCTCTCCGACCGCCTCCACCGGCGCAAGGTCTTCGTCACCGCGGCCGCCGTGCTGCTCGCCGCCGGCCTCGCCCTCCTCGCCGTGGCCGACACCCTGCCACCGGTCTACCTCGCGCAGACCCTCCTCGGCATCGGGTCCGGCTTCTACTTCGCCGTCGACATGGCCCTGGCCACCGAGGTCCTGCCCAGCTCCGACGACGTGGGCAAGGACCTGGGCGTCATCAACAGCGCCGACGTCCTGCCCCAGTCCATCGGCCCCGCACTCGCCCCGCTGCTGCTGTCCATCGGCCCGGGCCACAACTACACCGCGCTGTACGTGTTCACCATGGCGGTCGGCCTGCTGGCCCTCCTCACCGTGACCCGCATCAGACAGGTCCGCTGAACGCGTCCGGCGTCACCACACGCATCCGAAAGGAATCCCGATGATCCACGAGTACGCCTACCTCTACATCACGCCGGGCCGTGAGGAGGAGTTCGAGCAGGCGCTCCTCGCCGGCGCCCCCATCCTCGAATCGGCCGAAGGCTGCCTCTCCGTCGAACTGCACCGCGACGTCGAGACGCAGGGCTCCTACCTGCTGCGCGTCGGCTGGGAGACGCTCGCCCACCACCTGGACGGCTTCCCCCGGAGCGAGCAGGCCCCGCGGTTCGCGGCGGCGATAGAGCACTTCTTCGCGAAGGAGCCCGAGCTGCGGCACTTCTCCGCCGAACCGGTCGGCGCGCCCACCGCACAGGACTGACCTCCGGGCCGGCCGGGCCCGCACGGCCACGGCCCGCCGAGCCCACCGTCGTTCCGTCGCCGCCCCGCCGCCCGTCAGCGGCTCCGGGCGGCGTCGGTCATGGCGCCCCCGTCCGGGTCCCGACCGCCGGCGACGGTGAGGTGCTCCAGGGTCTGCGTGAGAGTGAGCATGCGGTCGAGGACCTCCGGCCTGTTGTCCAGCCGCAGGACCGCGCCGACCGCCGTGGCGTGACGGTGGGCCATCAGCAGCGTCGACAGGCCCATGGAGTCGATCCACGTCAGCCGCGCGAAGTCCAGGCGTACGACGTGGGGCGGCGGGTGCTGCGCGAGCCGCTCCACCACGGCGTGCAGCAGGTCGCCGCTGGTGTCGTAGTCCAGATCACCGGAGACGCGGAAGGTGAGCGTGCCGGACCGGTGGTCGATGTCGATTCCGAAAGGTCTGTGCGAGGTCATGCGTCCGTGTTCGGTCCGGGGGCTGGGGAAGGGGTACGGCCGCCGAGGCGGCCGGCGGCGTCGCCGAGCAGGGCGGCGGCTCGGGGGAATTCGTTCAACTGCTCGCCCAGGATGCCCAACCCGGTGGTGAGCGAGTGGCCGGGCACGCCCCGGGCGCCGAGGATGTCCGCCGTCCACGCCACGAAGGTGGAGAACAGGGCGGGGTCGTCCACGTAGAGCGCGGTGGTGAGGAAGTCCACGATGTGGGCGATGTCCTCCGCGGTGCGCTCGCGCTGGGCCTCACTGTAGGACCGCATCGCGGGGAAGCGTTCCTCCAGATCGACGAGGGTCTGTTTGACCAGCCGGCCGCGAGAGCGGGCGATCATCGTGTACTCCTGGTCGACCAGGTGCGGCAGGTCGTCCACCGCGTGCCGCGACGCGGCCGGGTCCGGCCGGGGCGGACCGGCTTCCAGCACCGCCGCCGCGCCGCGGGCGTCGGCCGCCCACCGGTCCGCCCCCAGCGCCCGCGCGTAGCGGCCGTCCGTGCCGAACGCCCGTCCGCCGGCCAGGACGGGCACGCCCACGGCCTGGCAGGCGGCGACGGCCGAGTGGGCGGTGGGCAGATGGGTGGGCAGCGAGCTGGACAGCAGCACCGCCTGCGGGTTGGTCGCGTGCAGGTGGGCGATCAGGTGCGCGGTGGGGATCTGGGCGCCGAGGAAGTCGACCTGCCAGCCGCGCAGTCGCAGCACCTCGGCGACCAGACGGGCGGGGAGGGCGTGCCATTCCCCGTCCACACAGCTCACGGTCACCCGGCCCCGGCTGCTGCCCGCGGGCCGGTCCCGGTGGACCACGGCGGCGATCGCCCGCTCGTTGATGGCGGTGGCCGCGTGCTCCTGGGCCACGGTCATCCGGTCCGCGGCCCACTCGGCGCCGACCTTCTCCTGGACGGCACCGATCACGTCCAGCAGCAGCGCCTCCTTGTCGCGGCCCTCGTCCAGGGCGTCATGGACCACGTCGACGGCCGCGTACTCGTCGCCGCCGGACACGGCCGTCCAGAGCCTGCCGCCCACCTCGTCGACCCACGCGGGGCGGGAGTCGTTCACATGGTCCTCCTGACACGCTGTTCCCGACGGTGCACTCGGCCGTCGACGACCGACAGCGGACCGGTCTTCGGCGCGCTGATCGCCAGCGTGGCCATGTCGTCGTGCCGGCCCTTGCCCAGCCACTGCGCGGCCAGCATCTGCACCCGCTCCACGACCGCCTCGGCCGGCATGCCGGCGCACTCCACGAGGGACCGCCGCAGCCGCTGCTCGCCGAAGAACTCGTCGCCCAGCGGGCCGCCGCGCGCCTCGGTGATGCCGTCCGTGTAGAGCAGGCACGTCTCGCCGGGCGCCAGGACGGCCGTGGCCGACCGGGAGGTGACCTTCGGCAGGGCGCCCACGAGCTGTCCCGAGGTGCTCGCCTCCTCCACCCGGCCGTCCGTACGGATGATCAACGGGGGCAGGTGGCCGGCGCTGGTCAGCCGCAGATGCACCTGCCCGGCCTTGCGTCTGGCGGAGGCGAGGACCAGTGTGACGAACCGGGCGTGGTGGGAGGTGAGCAGCGCGCCGTTCAGCAGGCCGAGCACGCGCTGGTGGTCGCCGGACAGCGGCAGCAGGGCCTGGAGCACGCTGCGGATCTTGCCCGTGAGCGCGGCTGCTTCCAGCCCCTTGCCGGCGACGTCGCCCAGGACGACGAACGTCTCCTGCGCGGGGTCCGCGCCGGGGTGCACGTCGTAGAAGTCGCCGCCGACCCGTTCGTGGTCGTTGGCGGGCCGGTACCTGCCCGCGTAGTCGACGCCGTGGACGCGCTCCAGCACCGGCGGCAGCAGCTCCCGCATCAGCACCGAGGTGATCGCCGCCTGCTCGCTGTACATCCGCGCGGCCGACAGCGCGGCTCCGGCCCGGGCGGCGAAGAGCCGGGCGAAGACCTCCTCACCGTCGGTGAACGCCCTGTGCGCGCTGGCCCGCAGCAGGATCAGCACACCGGCCGGCACGCCGTGGCCCGGCAGCGGGGTGACGATCACCGATCCGATGGGTCCGGTGAATCCCGGCGGGACCGCCCAGTCCGGAATGTCGTCCGGACTGATCCAGCGGGTGGGCACGGGTGGGAAGCCCTGGAGTGCCTCGGCCAGGCCCGGCACTATCGACGGGTCGATGTGCGCCGTGCTCTGTGTGACCGGGCCGCCCACCTGGGCGTAGGTCAGGGGGTAGCGGCGCCCCTGGGCGGGGGCGACGATGACGGCCGCGTCGGCGAGGTGATCAGCGGCCATGCGCGCGGTCACCTCCGTACAGCGCTCGACGTTCAGCGAGGACAACAGGGTGTTGGAGACGTGCGCCAGCAGACCGGTCCGCTCCCGCTCGTCCCGCAGCTCCTGCTCGGCCAGGCGTACGTCGGTGTTGTCCACCAGCCACCACACCACCCCTCCTTCACCGGTGGTGGAGGGGTGGGCCTCGAAGCTGCGGTGGTCGATCGCACCCGAGGGTGCGGGGCCGTCGGCGGAGTCGGGGGCCGGCCGGAGCCGGTCGCGGTGTGCCTCGGCGAGCCAGGCGGGGACGGGCAGGTCCGCCAGGAGGTCGTCCCCGGGGCGCCGGAACAGGGCGCGGGCGGACTCATTGGCCTCCACCACGGCGCCGGACCGGTCCATCACCAGGGCCGGGTACGGGGCCGTGCGCCAAGCCGTCGTGCTGAGCGCGGCGGATCCGCGCGGGTGGGCGGGAGGGCCGGAGGAAGGAAACACAGGCGGGGGAACGCATCGTGCGCACCCCACCCCCCTTCTACGCTCGGAAATGTTGTCTCACGGCAACCGTCTCGCACCCCTCGCGGCATACGCAACCCAGTGCCGGAAAGACCACAATTCCGCCACATGTCGGGGAAACCCCGTAACCGGCCCGGCCCGGCCCGCCGGCCGGGGGGAGGGACGCCACCTGCCGGGCGGCTTTCGGTGACGTACCGCCACCGTCCCCCGCCCCTTAGGGCCCCGGCGGTGACGCACCGCATTCCGGAGCCCGGTCGTCACCGGCGTCCGGCCGCCCACGGGGGCACCTGTCCCGGTGCGCTTTCCCGATCGCCGCCCGATGTCCGGGCCCGTGGTCTCCGATTCACATGTCGCCCGGTCAACTTCGGCGTCATTCCGGGCGGCCCGTCGCGGGTCACCGCTTTCCGCCGGCCGACCGCGCGTCAACTACCCCGCGTGACATAGCAAAGGGCAACGCAAAGCCGCCGGAAAACGCGCCGGGCACCATATGCACGGGCCGGTGGAAGTGCCTAGCATGAAAGCAGGGAAGGGAAAAGCGTCCACCACGCGGTGAAGGCGGGTGACGCGCCGCACGCCACGCGATCAGCCGGTGGAACGGACCCCGCGGTACCGCCAGTCCCGCGCCACGAGGAGGGCGGTCACGATCACCCGGCCCCGGCGAGCCGGACGGGCCTCCGGGGCCGGACGGACAACCCCGGAACAGGACCGGAGGGTCGGTCATGGCAGTGACGGTCGACACACGCTCGGAACGGCTGAAGCAGGCCGAGGCCGCGGCGGAGCGGTACGAACGGACCAGCACGGAACGTCACCAGGTGGAGCGCCGGCTGGACGCCGGCGTCAGGTTCCCGGACTCGCCGGAGGCGATCGCGGCCCGCGCCGCGCGGCTGCTCGACCGTCAGGCGGTGCCCGCCGCCGCGGCGGTGGACAGCATCCGTGAGGAGCGGCTCAGCGCCCCCGCGGCGTACGAACGCATCCTCGGCCTGTCCAAGGAACTACAGGCATGGAGCTTCCTGCCGCGCGGTGCGCGCGCCGCCCGTACCGTGGCACGGATCCTGGCCAGGGAAAACGGCCGCGAGCTGCCGATCGGCACCGGCTTCCTGGTCTCCCCCCGCCTGCTGATGACCAACCACCACGTCCTGCCCGACGAGACGTCGGCCCGGCAGTGCCTCCTGGAGTTCGACGCCCAGGTCACCATCGACAACGCCCCCGGGGTGTCGACCCGGCTGGAGCTCGACGTCGGTGGGTTCTTCCTCGCCGACGAACGGCTCGACTTCGCCCTGGTGCTGGTGGCTCCCCCCGCCGACGGCCGGCCGCCGGGGGAGGTGTTCGGGTGGAACAGGCTCAGTGTGCAGCGTGGAAAGCTGGTCATCGGCGAGCCGGTGAACGTCATCGGTCACCCGATGGGCCGCCTCAAGGAGATCGCCGTCCGTGACAACGCGCTCCAGGTACGCCTGGACGACTTCCTGCACTACAGGACCGACACCGAGCCGGGGAACTCCGGCTCACCGGTCTTCAACGACCAGTGGGAAGTGGTGGCCTTGCACCACAGCGGCGTACCGGACAAGGACGCCGAGGGCCGTACGCTGCGCAAGGACGGCAAGGTGTGGGAGCCCGGCGACGGGGAGGACGCCGTCGCCTGGGTGGCGAACGAGGGCGTACGCATCAGCTCCGTGCTCCGGCACCTCGCCGCCGTCCCGCTCGACCCCGTACGGCGTGCCCTGCTCGCCGAGATGGGGCCCGACTCCGGCCTGCGGGTCGACGGCGCGGTGCCGCGAGCGGTCGCACCCCCTCCGCCGGCGGCCGTCTCCCCGCCGGGGGACGCGACCGGAGACGCCACCGGTGCGGCCGTCGGGACCGCCGTGGGAGCCACCGCCCCCGTGGACGCCGTGGCGGACGCCGCCCCCGTGGGCGCCGTCCCGCGTTCCGCGCGCGTGGCCGCCGGCGAACGCGTCGGTCTCCGGCCCGCCACGAACGCCTTCGGCGGCCACCGGCACCTCGTCTTCCTGCACGGCAGGAGCCAGCAGGGCAAGGACACGGAGAAGCTCCGGCGCGACTGGTCCGCCGGGCTCAACCACGGGCTCACCCGGGCCGGGATGGCCCCCGTCGATCCGGAGGACGCCTGGTTCCCGTTCTACGGCGACACGCTGATCGCGGCGCTCGAGCGGAACGAAGCCGTCCCCCGCCCGTACGTCGATGTGACCGCCGTCCCGGTGGCGGAGGCGTGCGCGCCCACGGGACCGGCCCGGGACACCTACGAGCGGCTCATCGCCGATGCGGCGGCCGACGCGCACATGCCCCCGCAGGCGGGTCCGGAGGACGAGCGGTTCGGCGCCCCGGCCATCGGCGCACTGCAACGGCAGCTTAGTTGGCTGGCCGCCAAGACGGACCTCGACGAGTGGTTCATCGCCGCCGTCCTGCGGGACGTCGCGGCCTACCTCGACGACACCCGGGTCAGGAACGCGGTCCTCGACACCGTCCTCGCCTCGATACCGGCCTCCGGCGAGCTCGTCCTGGTGACGCACAGCCTCGGCACGGTCGTCGGCATGGACCTCCTCACCCGGCTCGGTCCGGAAACGGACATGGCCCTGCTCGTCACCGCGGGCAGCCCTCTCGGGCTGGACGGCGTGCACAGCCGGCTGCTCACCGGCGGACCCGAGCGCCCGGACGGCACGTACCCCTGGATCAACGCCTGGTGCCCGACCGACGCCGTGGCCATCGGCTGCCCGCTCGGCGACACCTGGAAGGGCGACCCGATCGACGTGGCCGTCACCAACTCCCGTGACCGGGCGCACCACATCGAGGAGTACCTCACCCACCCGGAGGTGGCCGCGGAGATCGGGCAGGCCCTCAAGGCCGCCTGACGGGCGAGCGTGGGCGAGGGGGAGCGCCGGGATTCCTCCCGGCGCTCGTCGAGCGCGTCGTCGGGGGCATTCGCCGCCGTCGTCACGCCCTTTCGGCCGGAACGCGGCTCGGGACGGTGGGGAGCACCACGTACTGCGGCGCCGCCGCCGGGAGACGCTCCGAGGTGGCGATCGCGAGCAGGTCGGGGAGCTCGTAGTCCTGGGCGGCGTCGAGGTCGACCGTGTACCCCAGGTCGCCGAGGCTCGCCACCGACAGCCGACTCAGGGGGTTGTCCCGCTCCGCGATGCTCGGCGACATCAGCTCGTTGTCGAACACGCTCTCCCGCCAGTGCCCGCCCGCGCTGCCGGCCCCGCCGACATTGGCCACCGGCACCGGCACGGGGCCGCCCTGCTTGAGCCGGCCGAACTCCGCCATGGCGCCGGAGCCGACGAAGGTCGGGTCGTCGCCCGGGAAGTCCTTGAGCAGACCGAAGTCCGTCCAGATGGTCCCGATGCCCAGCACGTGTCCCATCTCGTGCGTGATGACGTCGAGCAGTGTCCCTTCCTCCTCCATCTGTGCCAGGTCGGCACTGTCGAACCTCATGTGGCCGGTCGCCGGGAGTCCGGCGCCGCTGGCGGCCTGTTCGCTGCGCAGCCGTGTGGGTCCGGCTTCCCCAAGGACGTTGCGGACGTTGTTGACCCCGTCGATGGGGACGCCCTCGGCGTCGATCAGGAGGTCGTCGATCACGACGTCACCCGTGAAGTCACGGACGACCGCCGTTTCCAGGTCGCCCACGATGACCCGCGTCCAGCGGTCCGCCGCCTCGGCGAAGACGTCCTTCTGACCTCTGGTCAGGCCTTTGATGAAGCGCACCTCGATCTGGAACGGAGACGTGGTCAGCGCCAGCTCCGCGGCCCGCTCGCTGTCGGCGACGGCCCGGTACGTCTCGAAGGCGTAGGTGGTGTGCTGCCTTCCCATGGCTGAATCTCCCCTCGCCTGCTCGGTATGGCTCGGTCTGGAATTCATCCCTCAATACCACGTTAACCCCGACGAGCTGGTATTCTCCGCTCCCAATTTTGGTTGAAAATTCCCTTGTTGACGTGTCATCGAAGTCAACTCCGGTCGGCATGCGCCCGCATATGACATGCGAAAAGCAATGCGGCGAGGTAGGCTGACGGCAGGAAAAAAGCAGGGTGTACCCCACGTCATCGGGACGGGGCACCCGGCGCGGACGCCGCCCGCATCGGCCCCCCGCATTTCGGCATCACGGCCCCGCGTTTCCGGACGGGAATCGGCCTTCCCTCTTCCCGGAAACCCCGACGCGTGGCGTTGCACCGGAGAACGGCCTCGTTGCCGCCCGGAGTCCTCGGAACGACCTCTGCGTACGGGAGTGCGCCATGCCCAGCGACATCTGCACCATCACCAACACCCGCCCCACGATCAAGGCCGGCTCGTCAGGAGCGGCCGTCAAACAGGCGCAGTGCTACCTCAACAACTCGCTCACCGGTGACAAGCTCCTCGTCGACGGAGTCTTCGGACCGGTCACGGGGGCGGCGGTGCGCCGGTTCCAGGGGTGCGCGGACATCATTGTCGACGGCGTCTGCGGCGCTCAGACCTGGTCCCACCTCGCCTTCTGGGCCAACAGCCCGGAATTCGCCTGCTGAAGCGGCTGAAGCGGCTGAAGCGGCTGAGGCGGCTGAAGCGCGATGCGCATGCCCGACGGGCCCGGGCTCCCCGATCGCCGGCGGGCCGATCCGTGTGAGAAGGGCCTGTGGGAGCTGAGGGAGGGCCTGGCCTCACGGATCAGCGAACTCGAGGCGCTGCTGCGGTCCAAGACGGCGCGTGCCCAGCTCCCGGCGGGGGCGCAGGCGCTGGCCGCCCAGGCCTTCGAGGAGCTGGCGGAAGCCCGCACCACGCTCCGCCACGACCACCGCCGGCGCCTCCCCGCCGCGCACCTGGCCGTCGCCCAGACCCGCTTCGACATGGCGCACAACCTTATGCTGCGCCTGTCGTCGCTGGACGAGGTGACGGCGATGATGCCGGGCCTGGTGGCGTACGTCCGCGAACACCTGCCCATCAACGACGAACGCAGGGTCCAGGTCGAGGAGATCGCCCTGGCCCTCCGCAGCGGCACCCCGTTGCAAGAGGTGCAGCGGCAGGTGGTCGTCGACGCGGTCGCCGTCGCCCGCCAGTCCCACATCCGGGAGAACCTCCGGGTCCGCAGCTTCACCCACGTCGTCTACGGGATGGCGATCGTGCTGTCCGTGGTCGTCGCCCTCGTGGCCGCCTTCGGCGCCCTGGCCCCGGGGACCGTGCCCCTGTGCTTCCACCCCGAGAAGATCGGCATCGTCTGCCCCACCGCGAGCGACATGTCCCCCCGGAGCGCGGAGCCCGGCGGCGACATCGACGAGCTGTACGCGGCGGTCGCCTCCCCGTGGGACTACCCCGTCGTCGCGTTCACCGGCATCGTGGCGGCCACGGTCGCCGCCACCACGTCACTGCGGAGGATCAGGGGCACGTCCACCCCGTACAACGTCCCCGTGGCACTGGCCCTGCTGAAGCTGCCGACCGGCGCGCTCACCGCCGTGCTCGGCCTGCTCCTCATGCGCGGGGAGTTCGTTCCCGGCCTCCAGGCCCTCGACTCGTCGGCCCAGATCATCGCCTGGGCCGTCATCTTCGGGTACGCCCAGCAGCTGTTCACCAAGCTCGTCGACAACCAGGCGCAGACCGTCCTCAACTCCGTCGGCGGCCCGCACAACGTCCAGGGAAAACCGACCCGCGAACCCCATGCGCCGGCCGGCTGACGGCCGGCGCCGCAAACCGTCACCAGTGCGTATCCATATGTCAACAGCCGTTCATACCAGCGGAGTTGAGCCACGAGTAGGGGCCGAGTAGGGGTAGGCGCCATCGGTGTGGCCCGATAGCGTCGCCATGCGCGATCAAGGTCGCGCCGACCTCCGGGACGAGGTCCCGGAACAGCAAGCAACGAGGGGAACCACAAGTGAAGAGGATCAACAACGCCCTGCTCGGCGCCACACTCGGCGGCGTCATGGCGTTCTCGCTCGCCACCCCGGCGCTCGCCGACAGTGCCCCCGCGGCCGCGTCCACGCCGGGCGCTTCCGCCGCGGCCGTGGAGGGCGAGTCGGTGGCCGCCGCGGTCACCCGGCAGCAGAAGCTCAACCGGCTGAAGCACCTGACGGAGGCCAGCCAGGACGCCCTCGGCGACTGGACGGTGGACCGCGACAAGTGGAGGCGCACCGGTAGCAACAGGTACGGCTTCAACTGGAACACCGACGGTTGCAGCGGCGCCTCGGACAACCCGGGCGGCTTCCACTTCTGGTCGGCCTGCGCGCGGCACGACTTCGGGTACCGCAACTACAAGGGCCTGAACGCCTTCAGCGCCGGCAACAAGAAGCGCGTCGACAAGACGTTCCTGTACGACATGAACAACACGTGCGACCACCAGTGGGGCCCGTACACCCAGGCCCAGCGCAAGGCGTGCAAGCGCGTCGCCAAGAAGTACTACGACGCCGTCGTGGCCCTCGGCCACCTCTAAGCCGTCCGACCGGACGCCCCCGGCCTCACCGGCCGGGGGCGTCCGCCCGCTCCGGGTGACGCCCCGCCGTCCCCGCCCCGGTGTTCCGCGCGCCGTTCATCTCCGGTCCCGTCCGCCGTCCCCCGTGCCGCGCCGACGCGCCCGCGTCACGGCGAGCACCCCGCCCGCGACGGCGATCAGCGCGATGGCCAGGGCGATGCTGACGCCCCCCTCGGTGTCCCAGTACACGTCCTCAAGGCTGATCAGCAGCGCGGCCTCGTCCACGACCAGCGCCAGCCCGACCCCGTAGGCGAGCCCCATCCAGGCGCGTGCCCGCGCGGAGCGCTCGACCAGCCCGGCCGCGCCCACCCCCACGAGCAGCAGGATGCCCCACACGTAGTGGTGCAGGTGGACCCCGCCGGCCTGTACGTCGCCCACCCCCGCCACGTCGATGTGGATGAGCCAGGTGAGCAGGCGCATGCCGCCGAAGGTGAGAGCGAAGCCCCACCACGCCAGCACGAAACCCCGCCGCTCGGGGGAGATGCCCGGCAGGATGCGCAGCCAGGGCGACGGGCGGTCCGTGTCCTCGGACGGCGAACCGCCGGACGTCCTCGTCGGTCTCACGTGTGTCCTCCAGCGGTGAACTGCTCGATCAGCGCGGCCACGGCACCCGGCGCGCTGTAGTGCGCCGCGTGCGCGGCACCCCGCACCTCGGCCGCGCGGCCGTCACCGACCACGCGCGCGACACGCCGGGTCCAGTCCCTGGAGGCGATCGTGTCACCCGCGCCCCGCAGGACCAGGGTCGGTGCGGCCACCCGGGCCAGATGCCCCTCGAACGACTCGGCCGCGTCCCGCAGCGCGTGCCGGAACGAGGCGGCGAACCGGAGGGGGCCGGTCACCAGGTAGTCGCCCACCGCCACCGCGAGCAGCGGGAGCGGTTCGCGGGGCGCGTCCGCCAGCAGCCGCAGGCACTGACGCCAGCCGCCCGCGCCGGGCTCCAGCGCCGGACCGACCATCACGACGCGGCGCACCAGCCGCGGATGACGGGCGGCGAAGGCCGCGACCACCTGGCACCCGACCGAGTTCGCCACCAGCAGGCTCGGCCCCAGGCCCAGCCCCCGGTGCCAGCGCTCCAGGGCCCCGGCGAGTTCCGCGACGCACGGCGCCCGCCGTACCGCGCCCCGCGACCGCGCGTTGCCCGGCAGGTCCGGTACGAACACGGTCGCCCCGCCCGCCGCCAGCAACCGCGCCAGCGGCACGAAGTACCGCCCCGAGAGCCCCAGACCGTGCACCAGCACCACACTGGGCGAGCCCTCGCTCGGCGGGGGACCGAACCTGCGGGTGAAGAGCCCCGCGTACGTCGACTGTTCCATCCCTTCACCATCCCCCGGCCCGGCCCTTTCACCGCCCCGGGCGCGCGTTCGGCACCGGCTGGAGCACGGGCTGGAGCAGCGGTTGGAGCCCCGGCTGGATCACCGGCTCGGAAAAAATCTTGGAAAGAGCGCGCCGGCGATGTCGAGAACCCGCGACCGGCTCCGTCCCCGCCGTGAACGCGACCACAATGGGTCGTACCAGGACCGAGGAGACACCCCATGGCCAAGTACCTGCTGCTCAAGCACTACCGAGGCGCTCCGTCCCCGGCCAACGACGTCCCCATGGACCGGTGGACCCCGGAGGAGATCTCGGCGCACGTCCAGTACATGCAGGACTTCGCGGCCCGCCTCGAGAAGACCGGCGAGTTCGTCGACGGCCAGGCGCTCGCCCCGGAAGGAGTGTGGGTCCGGTACGACGGCGAGGGCCGGCCCCCGGTCACCGACGGCCCGTTCGCCGAGACCAAGGACCTCATCGCCGGGTGGATGGTGATCGACGTCGACAGCCACGAGCGCGCCGTCGAACTGGCCGGCGAACTGTCGGCAGCCCCCGGCAAGGGCGGTGAGCCGATCCATGAGTGGCTCGAACTGCGGCCGTTCCTGACCGCGCCGCCCACCGTCACGGAGTGACCACCCGTATGGACGAGCTCCTGCTCCGAAGCCTCACCCCGGGCGTGCTCGCGATCCTCGTCCGCCGCGGAGCCGACTTCGCGGCGGCCGAGGACGCCGTACAGGAAGCGCTGGTCGAGGCCCTGCGTGTATGGGCGGCCGATCCTCCGCGGGACTCCAAGGGCTGGCTGGTCACCGTGGCCTGGCGCAAGTTCCTCGACCAGGCGCGGGCGGACGGCGCCCGCCGCCGGCGCGAGGAGCTCGTCGAGGAGGAGCCCCCGCCCGGGCCGGCGCCGGACGTGGACGACACGCTCCGGCTCTACTTCCTGTGCGCCCACCCCTCCCTGACGCCGTCGTCGGCGGTCGCGCTCACCCTGCGCGCCGTCGGCGGGCTCACCACGCGGCAGATCGCCCGGGCGTATCTGGTGCCCGAGGCGACCATGGCGCAGCGGATCAGCCGGGCCAAGCGCACCGTGTCCGGGGTGCGGTTCGACCGGCCGGGCGACGTCGCCACCGTGCTGCGCGTGCTCTACCTGGTCTTCAACGAGGGGTACTCCGGCGACGTCGACCTCGCGGTCGAGGCCGTCCGCCTCACCCGGCAGCTCGCGGCCGCGATCGACCACCCCGAGGTGGCGGGGCTGCTCGCCCTGATGCTGCTCCACCACGCCCGGCGTAACGCCCGGACCGCGGCCGACGGCAGCCTGGTCCCGCTCGCCGAACAGGACCGGGGCCGGTGGGACACACGCCTGATCGCCGAGGGCGTCGGGATCCTCCGGACGGCCCTCGCCCGCGACCGGCTCGGTGAGTTCCAGGCCCAGGCCGCCATCGCGGCGCTCCACGCCGACGCGCCCAGCGCCGAGGAGACCGACTGGGTCCAGATCGTCGAGTGGTACGACGAGCTCGCGCGGCTGACCGACAGCCCGGTCGTGCGGCTCAACCGGGCGGTGGCCGTCGGCGAGGCCGACGGACCGCGGGCCGGGCTGGCGGCGCTCGCGGCGCTGGACGACGCCCTGCCCCGCCACACCGCGGCCTCGGCCTACCTCCACGAGCGCGACGGCGACCTGGTGACGGCGGCCCGGCTGTACGCGGAGGCTGCCCACAAGGCGACCAACCTCGCCGAGCGCGACCACCTGATTCGGCAGGCCGCCCGGCTCAACGCCCTCCGGGACCGCTGACGGGCCGTGCCGGCGGTTCCGTGCCGCCGGGGCGGTGCCGGACGCGGGCGGCGGGATGCATGGTCCGTATCCGGGGCGGGACGCGCGCCGGGGACCTGGCCGCCGCCGGCCGCGTCCTCGCCCTGGTCCGCCTGCCGGGTTCGTCCGCCTGCCGGGTCCGTCCGCCCGCCGGCCGCGTCCGACGTGATGGGCACCGCGTCGCTTGCCTAATCTGTCGGCGTGGCCGAGGACGTCTTCGGAGCCACGGAACACCGGCTCGGCAGCCCGCGCCAGGCGGTCTCCCCGTACCTGGCCGTGCCGGAGCCGCCGGACCCACCCAAACCCGGCGGGCGGGCGGCCACACGTTCCACGCCGCCGACGCGGGCTCGTGCCCGGCGCACCCGCACCCGGACCCGCACCCGGACCCCAGGAGGGCCCCTCGTGAAGATCCATATGACCAGCGTCTTCGTCGACGACCAGGCAAAGGCCCTGCGCTTCTACACCGAGGTCCTCGGCTTCGTGAAGAAGTACGACGTCCCGGTGGGGGAGGAGGGGGACCGGTGGCTGACCGTCGTCTCGCCGGACGAGCCCGCCGGCACCGAGCTGCTCCTGGAGCCCGCCCGCCACCCGGCCGCCAAGACGTACCGCGACGCGCTCGTGGGGGACGGCATCCCGCTCGCCCAGTTCGCCGTCGACGACGTGCGGGCCGAGTACGAGCGACTGAGCGGCCTCGGCGTGCGCTTCGTCCAGGAGCCCATGGAGATGGGCCCCGTCACCACCGCCGTCTTCGACGACACCTGCGGCAACCTCATCCAGATCGCCACCGAGCCGCCCGCCGGTTCCGTCGAGGTGGGCTGAACCCCACGGCCAGGGCCCGCCCCCCGCCCCCCGCCCGCGTTCCACGGCAGGGCCCCGCCGGGGGTTGGTCAGCCGGTCCAGGGCCGCCAGTGCTCCTCCCGCGCGGGGTCGACGCCGCCGAGCCACACCAGGGCCCCGCCGATCAGGCCGGGCCTGTCCCGGGTGGCCAGGGCCGGGGCTTCGAGCATGTCGGCCGTCTCCTCCAGGTACGTGACCAGGGTGTCGGACTCCGCGGCGGGGGAGTCGCCGAAGCGCGACCAACTGCCCAGACGGCCCGTCGAGGCGTCCAGGTACAGGCCCGAGGTGGTGTCGGCCGGGCCGAGGGCGACGAACGGTATCCAGGTCGGCCTCCAGGACTCCCCCCGAGCCCGGGACCGCGTCTTCAGCCGGTAGGCGGCGGCCACGGAGTCCAGGTCCATCAGGACCCGGTTGCCGGGCAGGCATCCCCCGCCGCCCGCCCCGCCGTCGCCGGCGGTCAGCGACCACAGGGCGCGTAATTCGAGGGGTATGGCCATACCCAACCTCTCCTCCAGCGCGGCGAGCGCCGCCGGGCCGGCGCCCTCATGGAGCGCCGCGTAGGACGCGGGGGCGTGGCTCCGCAGCCACACCGTGACGCGGTGCCAGGCGTCGGCGACCTGTCGCACGGTGATCGAGGCGGTGACGGTGTCGTACGGCGGAGCCTCGACGGGCCCCCCGTCGGCGCTTCCCTTCGGGGGCCCGGTCGCGGACTCGGCCGCGCCCCCGGCCGGCTCGGCGGAGGGGGCCCGGGAGACGTACCGGATCTCGATCCGGTCGGGCTCGCGGACGTAGCCGACGGCCAGGGCGGGGCAGTCCTCGAACAGGTCGCCGTCGACCATCACCGTGAGGATCCCCGGCAGTCCGGAGGGGTGGCCCAGGTCCGGTTCCTCGGCCAGCCGGCCGGCCAGCACCTTCAAGGCGTACGGAACGCCGGCGCCCAAGTGGCGGGCGGTGTCGCGGATGAGCGGGGGGATCTCGACGTGCACGACGGGTACTCCTTGTCGGTCGGGCCTGGGGGGACTGGGGCGGGGGTGCCGCACACACTAGGGCGCCCGGTTCGCCGGGTACGCGCGCCGGTGACGTCGGGGATGGGTGCAAGGTGGCGCCACTTGGTGCCATCCGGCGCCATCACGCAACACCCGGCCGCTCCACCCGTGCGTGGTGCCACGGACGCCCGGGTTGGTGCCACGCTGTTTTCCCAGGTCAGCCGCGTGCGCACGGAGGTGATTGCCAGGGTGTGCCACGGGCGCTTGCCAATGGCGCCAGGATGGTGCCATGATGGCGTCATGGACCTCACCCCCTATGTCGACACCCTTCGCCGTGAACTCGCGGTGGCCGCCGAGGCCGGCGGTGACGAAGCCCGCGAGCTGGCGGAGCGGCTCACCGCTCCGCTGGAGTCGGCGACCCGGCTCACGATGCTCAACGTGCTGTCGGCCGCGATGGCCGAGATCACCCGTGAACTGGCGCCCGGCTCGGTCGACGTACGGCTGCGCGGGCTCGACCCCGACTTCGTGGTCACCCCGCCGCCCGGCGACGGCGGCGCCACCATGGAGCCGGTCGCGCCCGTCGAGCCGCTCAAGGCCCCGGCTCCGGCTGCCGAAGGCGACGAGGGGGGTACGGCCAGGGTCAACCTGCGCCTGCCGGCCCACCTGAAGGCCCGCGCCGAGGAGGCCGCGAACCGCGAGGGCCTGTCGGTCAACGCCTGGCTCGTACGCGCCGTGTCGGCGGCGGTCGAGGGCGGCACCCGGCCGCGTACGACCGAGAAGGCCCGAACCGTCGGACAGAGCTTCACGGGCTGGGTGCGCTAGCGCCCGGCACCGCCCGCACCACTTCACCCACATCACGTCCCACCAGCGGGGACGCCCCGAAGACCCAAGAGGACGGGACAGCCATGCCTTCTTTCGACACCCCCGCAGCAATCTCGCTCACCGCGCACGTGGAAGCCGGTTCCCTCCAGTTCACCGCGAGCGACCGGCCCGACACCGTCGTCGAGGTACGGCCCCGCGACCCGAAGAAGGACCACGACGTACGGGCCGCCGACCAGACCGAGGTCGCGTACTCCGGTGGCGTACTGACCGTCAGGACGCCCAAGCCCAACCTGCTCGGCCTGGGCTTCGGCATCGGCCGCACCGGCACGGTCGACGTGACGGTCGACCTCCCCACCGGCTCGCGGATCGACGTCACCGGCGCCTGGGCCCAGGTGCTCGGCGAGGGCCGGCTCGGCGAGGTGAACGTGAAGACCTCGTCCGGGGACGTCCGCCTCGACACGACCGGCCCGCTGAAACTGACCGCGTCGCACGGTTCGATCACCGTGGAGCGGGTGGAGGGCGCCGCCGAGATCACCACCAGCTCCGGCAGCCTGCGCGCCGGACTCCTGGACGGCGCGGCTGTCCTGAAGAACTCGCACGGCACCACGACCGTGGGTGCCGCCACCGGCGCACTGCGGGTGAGCGGTGCCAACGGTGACATCGACATCCAGCGCGCGGAGGACTCGGTCACCGCCACCACCGCCCACGGCACGCTGCGGGTGGGGGAAGTGGCACGGGGCACCGTCCAGTTGGAGACCTCCTACGGTGCCATCGAGGTCGGTGTCCGCGAGGGCACGGCCGCCTGGCTCGACGTCAGCTCGGGCTCCGGACAGGTGCGCAACGCCCTTTCCGCCTCGGAGGGTCCGGAAACCGCCGAGGACACCGTCAAGATCCGCGCCCGCACCCGGTACGGCAACATCGACGTCCGTCGCGCCCGGGTCTGAGCGCCCGGCTCCTCTCCCGCGCTCCCGCCCCCCAGGCACGGCCGCCTCGCGCACCGCGCCCTGCACCCCGCATCTGCACGCGCACCTCCACCCCACCCCTTCACCACCCCTCGAACGGAGGGCTCCATGCCGTCATCTGTCATGCCCACGTCCAATCGGGACGGCCGTCGTCCCCAGTCTCCCGCCGCCGTCTCCGCCGTCGGCCTGCGCAAGTCGTACGGCGACAAGACCGTCCTCGACGGCATCGACCTGCGCATCCCGGCCGGCTCGGTGTTCGCGCTCCTCGGGCCCAACGGGGCCGGCAAGACGACCACCGTGAAGATCCTCTCCACCCTCATCGCCGCCGACGGCGGCGAGGCCCAGGTCGCGGGCCACGACCTCGCCGCCGATCCGCAGGCCGTCCGCGCCGCGATCGGCGTCACCGGTCAGTTCTCCGCCGTCGACGGGCTGATCACCGGCGAGGAGAACATGCTCCTCATGGCCGACCTGCACCACCTGTCCAAGCGCGAGGGACGGCGGGTCACCGCCGAACTCCTGGAGCGCTTCGACCTGGTCGAGGCCGCCAAGAAGCCGGCGTCCACCTACTCCGGCGGCATGAAACGGCGCCTCGACATCGCCATGACCCTCGTCGGCGACCCGCGGATCATCTTCCTCGACGAGCCGACCACCGGCCTCGACCCGCGCAGCCGCCACAACATGTGGCAGATCATCCGCGAGCTCGTCACGGGCGGCGTCACCGTCTTCCTCACCACCCAGTACCTGGAGGAGGCCGACGAACTCGCCGACCGCATCGCGGTGCTGAACGACGGCCGGATCGCCGCCGAGGGCACGGCCGACGAGCTCAAGCGGCTGGTTCCCGGCGGGCACGTCCGGCTCCGCTTCACCGACCCCTCCGCCTACCGGAGCGCCGCCTCCACCCTGCGCGACGGCACCCGGGACGACGAGGCGCTGGCGCTGCAGATCCCCAGCGACGGCAGCCAGCGCGACCTGCGCTCGGTCCTGGAGCGGCTGGATTCCGCCGGCATCGAGGCCGACGAACTGACCGTGCACACCCCCGACCTCGACGACGTGTTCTTCGCCCTCACCAGCGGCGCCGACCTCCCCCACCAGCCCAAGGAGACCGTCCGATGAGCTCCCTCTCCCTCGCCGTCCGTGACTCGTCCACGATGCTGCGCCGCAACCTCCTGCACGCCCGGCGCTACCCGTCCCTCACCCTGAACCTGCTGCTGACCCCCGTCATGCTCCTGCTGCTGTTCGTCTACGTCTTCGGCGACGTGATGAGCGCGGGGATCGGCGGCGGCCGGGCGGACCGTTCCGACTACATCGCCTACGTCGTGCCGGGGATCCTGCTGATGACCATCGGCGGCACGGTGGTCGGGACCGCGGTGTCCGTCTCCAACGACATGACCGAGGGCATCATCGCCCGCTTCCGCACCATGGCGATCCACCGCGGCTCGGTGATCATCGGGCATGTGATCGGCAGTGTGCTCCAGTCGGTCCTGAGCGTGACCCTGGTGGGGGCGGTCGGCGTGGCCATCGGCTTCCGGGCGACGGACGCCACGGCCCTGGAGTGGCTGGCCGCTTTCGGACTGCTCGTCCTCTTCGCCACGGCGCTCACCTGGATCGCCGTCGGCATGGGCCTGATCAGCCCCAACGCCGAGGCCGCCAGCAACAACGCGCTGCCCATGATCCTGCTGCCGCTCCTCTCCAGCGCCTTCGTCCCGGTCGACGCGATGCCGGGCTGGTTCCGGCCGGTCGCCGAGTACCAGCCGTTCACCCCGGCCATCGAGACGCTGCGCGGACTGCTGCTCGGCAGCGAGATCGGCCACAACGGGTGGCTCGCGGTCACTTGGTGCCTGGGGCTCGCGGTGCTCGGCTACTTCTGGTCGGCCGCGATGTTCCAGCGCGAGCCGAAGTGACCGGGACGGTCCCGGACCCCGTACCGCCCGTGGGGCGGCGCACCCCGGCACCCGCCGGGGCGCGCCGCCCCGGCCCGCTGTCGGTGTCGCAGGGGTCGAGCTTCGGCATGATGCCCCACGGCGTCGGCCAGGGGTAGGGCGTCTCGTGCCGGTAGACGTACGGAACGGCGTGGTCGATGAGCGTCTTGCCGTCGAGGTCCTCCGCGACGGCCGACAGGGCGGCGACCGCGTGGTGCCCGTCGATGCCGTTGATCACCAGTTCCCCGGCGGCGGCAGCGGCCTTACCGCCCGGGGGTGAGTGCGTTCGCACACGGAAGGGGTGGCCGGAAACGGACATGGCAGCGCAAACCCGTTTGACCCGGTGCCGGGCGTCACACAAGATCGACAAGCGTTTGGAGATGACGTGAAGATCGTTCCTTGATTTGGTAGGTGCGCATGAAGCTGGCCCGGATACCGGCCATCGTCGCGGCGGTGGCCATCACCCCCGCTCTCCTCTTCTCCGTCCCGGCGCTCGCCGCGGACGCCGACGCTCCGGCCGCCCCGGCGCCGAGCGCCTCGGCAACGGACACATCTCCGGCCGAGAAGGACCGGGCCGCGATCCTCAAGATGCTGGCCAACCCCTACAACGGCCGGGGCGTCCGGGAGGCCGCACAGAAGGCGCTGGAGGGAACGCCCGAGGACATGCGGCGCTTCCTGGAGTCCGGCCAGTACGAGGAGCGGCTCGTCGACGACGAGGTGCGGGTCTCCCAGATCCTCAGCCGCGGTGGACCCGGAGTGAAGGAGGCGGGCAAGAAGGCGCTGAAGGGCAGCCCCGAGGACATCGTCGACTTCCTGGAGCACGGCCAGTACGAGGCCCGGCTCCAGGACGACCGGGTGCGGGTCTCCCAGGTCATCAGCGTGGGCGGCCCGGCGGTCAAGGAGGCGGGCAAGCAGGCCATGCGGGCCGGTACCCGGCAGGCCATCGAGGCCTTCCTGGAGACGGGCCAGGACACGGCGCGCCTCGCGGACGACCGGGCGCGGGTCGCGCGCATCGCCGCGACGGGCGGCCCCGCGGTCAAGGCGGCCGCGGCGAAGGCCCTGAAGGGCACGCCGGAGGAGCTGCGCCACTTCCTGGACGTCGGCCAGGACGCGGTCCGCGCGAAGGACGAGGCCGCCAAGAAGAAGCCGGTCCCGACGAAGAAGCCGGCCCCGAAGAAGCCCGCGAAGCGCTGACCGGACGCCCCTCGGGGCCCGGCCTCCCTCGGACGCCCGAGGCCCGCACCTGTTCGGTGCGCGCCTCCGGGCGTCCCGGCGGGACCGTACCGCCCGGGACCTCTTCTTCCACGCCCGGAACCCCGGCTCCGCGGCTGCCTTCGGGCCCGTGGGCACCGTCATGACGGCAGCCGGGTCGCCGTTCCGCCGTCGAGGGGGATGCCGTGGCGCTCCGCGAGGGACGTGAGCGCGGCTCCCAGGGGGAGGGCGAGCCGGGTGACGGCGTGCCGGTCGCCTCGGGTCGGGTCCTGGTTGACGATCAGCACCGGAGTGCCGGCCTCGGCAGCCTGGCGGACGAAGCGGAGCCCCGACATCACCGTGAGGGACGAGCCCAGGACCAGCAGCGAGGCCGCCTCGCGGACCAGCCCGCGGCAGTGCTCGACCCGCTCCGGGGGAACGGCTTCGCCGAAGAACACCACGTCCGGCTTGAGAATGCCGCCGCAGACCGCGCAAGACACCACGCGGAAGTCCCCGACCTGCAAGTCGGTGAGGTCGGCGTCCCCGTCCGGCTTGATCGCGGCGGCCACCGGATCGAACCCCGCGTTGGCCTCCTCCAGCCTCTGTGCCAGGTCGCGCCGCGCACTGAAGGCACCGCAGGAGAGGCAGACGACCCGCTCCAGGCTGCCGTGGAGCTCCACGACACCCTCGCTGCCTGCGGCCTGGTGCAGCCCGTCGACGTTCTGCGTGATCACGCCCGAGAGCAGACCGTGCCGCTCGAACGCGGCCACGGCCCGGTGCCCGGCGTTGGGCCGGGCGCGGCCGAACGTACGCCAGCCGAGGTGGCTGCGCGCCCAGTACCGGCGCCGGGCCTGTGCGCAGGCGGTGAAGTCCTGGTAGGTCATCGGGGTGTGCCGGCTCAGGCTGCCGCCCTCGCCCCGGTAGTCCGGGATGCCCGACTCCGTGGACAGACCCGCGCCGCTGAGCACCAGCACACCGCCGTCGCTCAGCGCCCGCGCGACCGGCTCCAGGTCCGTGGTGCCCGGAGGCCAGTCCTCCGCCGGGGTCCAGCTCAACGTGGGGCGCATCCGCATGCCGCAAGGGTACGGAACCCACCCCGCCACCCGCTTCGCCGCGCGGCCGGGGCGGCCGTCGAGCGACGTACCGGCCCCGGCCCGGCGTCCTGATGGGCATGACGGCCAGTGGCGATACTGGAGGGGTGACGGACAGCGAAAGGCGGCTGGACCGGCGCCTGGAACGAGCCATCCTGGATCTGCTGGCTCGGCGCGCTCCGACCGCGACGATCTGCCCCTCCGACGCCGCCCGTGCGGTGTACGAGGAGGACGACGACGGCTGGCGCGCGCTCATGGAACCCGCCCGCAGCGCCGCTCGGCGTCTGGTCACGGCCGGGGAGGTCGAGATCACCCAGGGGGGACGCCCCGTCGATCCGACGGAGGCCCGCGGCCCGATCCGCATCCGCCGCGCCCGCTGAAACCCCGCCGCGCCGGCTTGAGACATTGCCCCCGGCCCCCCGCCGCCACGGCGAGTGGTGACCCAGGGATGAAGCACACCGCCGATGGGGAGGGTAGCGGGCGGACGGTGGCGCGGGGGAGGAGCGGGGCATGGGAACGGGCGCCTGGGTGCTGGTGGTCTCGGTGGTCCTGGGGGCCGGGGCTCTGGTGGGGGTGCTGGTACGGGCGGGGCTGCGGGAAGCCGAGGCCGAGAGGATCCGTCTGGCGGAGCAGGCGCGGCTCCGCGCGGTGCGCTCGATGGAGGCGGTGTGGGGCATGGGCCACCGGGAGTTCGAGGAGTTCGTCGCGGACCTGTGCCGCCGGGACGGGTGCACCGGAGTCCGCCGCGTGGGCGGCGCGAACGACCTGGGCGCCGATGTGACGGGCCGCCTGCCGGACGGCCGGAGGCTCGTCGTCCAGTGCAAGCGCTACGCCAAGCACCGCTCCGTCGGCAGTCCCGACCTCCAGAAGTTCAACGGCACCGCCCGCAGCGAACACGGCGCGGACGTCCCGCTCTTCGTCGCCTCGTGCACCTTCACCCGGCAGGCCAGGGCCTTCGCGGCCCGTCACCGTCTGGTCCTCGTCGACGTCGACCTCCTCGGGTTCTGGAACAGCGGCACGGCCCTGACCGCGCTCCTCGACCTGGACATCGGCCGGTCCGGCAGCCACCGGCGGCTCGGCCCGGACAGGTGAACACCGCGCGCGGGCCGGGGCGGCCGCGGGGCGACGGCAGGGGAACGTCAGTGAAACGTTAGGGGCCCTCGACAGGCTGGGCGCATGCCGCGCCGCGGTGCCGTGTCGCCCGTGGCGGGCGCGCCACCCGGCGGCCCATCCGTCGCGTACGAGGAGACACCGCATGCCCGCTCATGTCCCGAACCGTTCCGTCCCGTCCGGCCCGTCCAGGCGGTCGGTGCTGACGACCGCCGGCCTGGTGGCCGCCGGAGTGGCGCTCGACGGCACCGTGGGCGCGTCCAGCGCCTCGGCGGCGGCGGCGCCGGCGATCTTCTACTCGCCCCACCAGGACGACGAGGCCATCGGGCTCGCCGGGTCGATCCTGGAACACAAAGCGGCCGGGAGGCCGGTGTACCTGGTGCTGGTGAGCAAGGGGGAGAACGGCGGCCTCGCCGAATACATGAACCAGGGCGACTGCAAGACGCTCGGCGACAGGTGCTCCGCCCCCGGGCACCATCACCGGCTCGGCTGGCAGGAGAGCTGGCCGACGCCGGAGGTGGTCGCGGGCCGTACCGCCGAGTTCGCTCTCTCCGCCAAAGCCCTCGGGGTGGACAAGGTCATCAACTTCAAGCTTTCGGACGAGGCCTTCGGCGACTACGACAACTTCGTCAAGAAGGTCATGGCCAAGGTCCGGGCCCTCGCCCAGCAGTACCCCGGTGCCTCGCACAAGTTCGCGGCCGGATGGCTGGACGGGACCGACACGCACAAGGCGTGCAGCGATGCCGCCTACTGGCTCATGAAGAACGGTGAGCTCACCGACGTCCGCTTCAACTACATCTACGCGTACAAGCACTTCTCCGACCCGGCGGACCGCGGTCGCGGCGCCGACTACGTGCTCCACATCCCGGCGGCCCACATGGCCAGGAAGCGGGCGTCCATCCTGGCCTACAACACCTGGGACCCGGGCCGGAACCTCTACTCGCTCGGGTACCACAGCGTTTCGGACTGGCTGGAGCCGGCGTACGCGGACCCGCGGGAGTTCGTCTACACGCTGCCGAAGAAGTACAAGCCCGGAAAGCTCTAGGGGGTGTCTTGCCGATCCGGCCGGATCGGCAAGACACCCCTGCCCCGGAAAAACGGGGCGGCGCTCGGCAGGCGGCGGCCCGGACGCGCGTCGCACGGCGGGGCCGTCACGGCCCCGCCGTGCGACGGGTGTGGTGCGGGAGGCGGGCCCGGTAGGGGCGGGGGGATCAGAACGCGAAGACGGGGTTCCCGTTGAACGTCACCGACATGGTGCACGCGTTGGAGAAGGTGTGCTTCCAGGAGACGCGGCTGCCCTGCCAGACGCCGTCCGCGGTGACCGTGACGGGGTCGTAGTGCATCGGACAGGCACGGCCGGTGTCCGGCGACGCCAGGAGCGTGTCGAAGGTGCCGGCGGTCGCCGCGAGGGCCGCGCAGGCGGCCTCCGGGTTGGGGTGAGTCCCCTGGGCGGTCGGCGCGCAGCTCAGGGTGGACGCGCGTACGACGGTGGCTGCGTCCCCCGCGCCCTTGGCGATGGTGAGGACCATCGCGGACGGGGCGTAGAGGCTGGAGGGCTTGGCTTCCGCGGCGCCGGTGGCGCAGGCCAGGCTCAGGAGGGCGGTGGCGGAGACAGCAGCGATGTGGCGACGCACGACAGGACTCTCTTTCGATTCAAAGGTTGAATGCGGTAGTTCTCTGCGCTTCGTTGTGCAGACGCCGCTGAGTCTGTCGAATGTGAAGGTCACCTGCACATCGATGACCGATTTACAGACAACTCGTTCGATTATCGGCGACCGAATGGTCGTTCTGGCAGCTCAGAGGGGGTGGGCGCGGTGCGCGACCGGTCCTTGACGGACGGTGAGCGCCCGAAGTGCCCCATGTGGCACGGTCGCTGACCTGCCGTCGGCCGTGCCCGGTTCATCGAACGTCCATCCAAGGTGACTGAATAGCACCGGTTCGCCGGAGGGGCGGGGCGGGCCGTGGTGGCAGTCGGGGTGAACCGGGCGCGGACGTGAACGGCGGTCAGTGGGTGCGGGCCCCCGACATCGCGGTGTCGACGGAGGCGTACGTCACGCCGTGGTCGGCCAGGGTCTCCGCCACGACCCCGCCGGTCGTCGTCAGGGCCAGGAGGATGTGCTCGTCGCCGATCTCCCGGTCCTTGCGGGCCAGGGCCATCCGGAGGGACTGCTCCAGCACCGCCCTGGCCTCCCGTGAGAACGGCCGGCGGCCCGAGCGCCGCGCCGGCCTCCTGGCGCCGCCCGTCAGCGCGCCCGGGCCATGGGTCTCCTCGATCCGCGCCACGATCGCTCCGACGTCGATCCCGAGGTCCGCCAGCGCCTCGGCGTCCGCCCGCGACAGCCCCGCCCGGCGCCGGGCGTCATCGAGGGCGGCCACTAGCGACGGGCGGCGGTCCGGCGGGCACAGCCCTCGCAGGGCGTCCGCCGCCCGGGTGTCCTCCCGGTCGAGCAAGGCCAGCAGCAGGTGCTCCTGGGTGACGGCCGTCGCGCCACCCCGCTCGGCGTGCTCGAACGCCCCCTTCACCACGGAACGTGCGGCCTTCGTGAACTTCTCGAACATCACTGCCTCCCGTACTTCTTGTGGACGGCCTGGCGGCTGACGCCCAGTTCGGTCGCGATCTCCTGCCACGACCACCCCTGGTTGCGCGCACTGCGCACTTGGACGGCTTCCAGTTGTTCCAGTAGTCGCCGCAGGGCGGAGACGGCCCGGAGCCCGACTCGGGGGTCCCGGTCGCCCGCCCGTGCGGCGAGATCGGTCGCATCGGTCATGGTGTCAACGTACGTTGACAGCGACCGCATGTCAACTGTGGTTGACATGCGGTCGCTGTCGAGCACCGGGTGAGCACCGACGCCCTCGTCAACGGCGTCGTCCGGCCCGGCGGATCCTCGTCGCCCGGCCGGGGGAGTGGTGTCCGCTCCTGCCGCACCGGGTACCGCCCCGGCGCATCGGTGACGGAGCCGCCCCCCCCCGGTGGGCCCCACCCGGGGCCCCCACCCGGGCCCTCGCCCGGGCTGCGCGCCGCGGTCAGGGAGTGTGCGGGCCGCTCTTCACGCTCTTCCAGACGCCGCCCTCCACCGCGTGCACGGTGAGTCGGCGGTTCACCGTGTCGCCGTACGCGTCGAACGCCACCCGCCCGGTGACGCCGTCGAACGACACCTCCGCCACGGCCCGTGGCATCTTCGCCCGCGCGTCCGGGGGAAGGGTGCCGCCGTTGGCCGCCGCCACGGCCTTCACCGCCTCGATGACGGCCCAGGTCGCGTCGTACGCGTAGGCGCCGTACGCGCCGGGGTCCTCCGGGTAGCCGGCCGCCCGGTACTCGGAGAGGAAGCGGGGTCCGCCGGCCAGCTCCTCGGCGGGCGCGCCGATACCGGTGGCCAGGTCGCCCTCGGCCTTGGTGTTGGACCGGATGAACTGCGGGTCGAAGACGCCGTCGCCGCCCATCAGCGGGACGTTCACGCCCGCCTGCTTGAGCTGCTGGGAGAACGGCGCCGCGGTGGTGTAGTACCCACCGAAGTACACGGCGTCGGCACCGGAGGCCCGGACCTTCGCGACGAGGGCGGAGAAGTCGCTCTCGCCGGGGCCGACGTGGTCCGCGCCGACGACCGTGCCACCGAGCTCGACGAACTCGCTCCTGAACCCGGTGGTGAGGCCCGTACCGTAGGAGGTCGTGTCGTCGACGACGAAGACCTTGGTCCTCCGCGCGTCGCCGTGGAGGTACCGGGCGGCGAACGGCCCCTGGTCCACGTCCGTGGCGACGGTGCGGAAGTAGGTGTCGTACGGGCGGGACGTACTCCCCCCGGCCCAGTCGGGGCCGCGCGTCAGGGCGGTGTCGGTGTTGGCGGGGGAGACGTTGACCAGGCCCGCCCGTTCGAGGGGCCCCACCATGGTCTGGGCGACCGCGGAGTTGAGCGGCCCGACGACGCCCACCACCTTGTCGTCGGCGATGAACCGGGCGGCGTTGTTCCGGCCCTCGGCGGGCACCGCCCGGTCGTCCAGCGCCTTGATCTCGAACGTCACTCCGGGGACGTGGCGGGTCCGGTTGGCGTTCCTGACGGCCAGGTCGGCGGAGTTCTTCACGCCGACGCCGAGGAAGGACAGGTCACCGCTGAGGGGCGCGTCCACCCCGATCACGACCCGGGTGGCGGCCGGGCCCGCGGCGCCTCCGGCCCCCTTGCCGCCGCCCGCGTCCGTGCCCCTGCCGCCGGCCGGCGCCCCTCCGGTGAGGTTCCAGGCCAGGATGCCGCCGGCGGCGACCGTGGCCAGGGCGACGGCCAGGACGGCGGACCGCCGGACGAGCGTGCGCCGCCGGGTACGGGCCCCTTCGTCCCGTCCGTCGTGGTCCGCCCCGCCGAGCGAGACCAGGTCGTCGTGCTGCGGCAGGGGGGTGGTGGGCGGCGTGGCCGGGAGGGTTGGCCGCTCCGGCGGGGGCGGGAGTTCGCCCTCCGGCTCTCCGGTCGGCCCGGGTACCGGTTCCGCCTTCGGGTCGGGCCGGGTGGGGGTCGGAGCGGTTTCCGTGGCCGCCTCCCCGAGGTCGGTCCGGGGGCCGGCCGTGCCGGTGCCGGGCTCCGCCGCCGGCCCCGGCAGGGTGCCGCGCAGCACCGAGGCCAGGAGCGCGGCGGCCTCGACGGCGCTCGCGCGCTGCTCCGGGTCCTTGGTCAGGAGCGCGTCCAGGACGGGGGCCAGCGGGCCGGCGTGGGTCGGTGGCCGGTGGGGGCGGGTGAAGACGGCGACGGCGAGGGCGTGGAGCCCGTCGGCGTCGAACGGCGGGCGCCCCTCGACGGCGTGGTAGAGGGTGGCGCCCAGGGCCCAGAGGTCGTTGGCCGGTGTGGGCCGCTTGCCCTCCAACTGCTCCGGCGGCATGTACTGCGGGGTGCCGATGACGGTCCCGCTGCGGCTGAGCCTGGTCGTGGCGTCCGACAGGTGGGCGATGCCGAAGTCGGTGAGGACCACCCGGTCCTTGGTCAGGAGCACGTTGTCCGGCTTGATGTCGCGGTGGACGATCCCCGCCTCGTGCGCCTCGGTCAGGGCGTCGAGCATGGCGGCGCCGATCTCGGCCACCCGTCGCACCGGCAGCCGGCCCTGCTCCCGGACGGCCGCGGCGAGGGACTGGCCCCGGATGAACTCCATGACGATGACAGGTGCGCCGTCGTGCTCCACGACGTCGTGGATGGTGATGATCCCGGGGTGGCTGAGCGTGACCGCCGCCCGGGCCTCGCCGGTGAAGCGCCGGAGCAGTGTGGCGCGTTCGCCGTCGTCCAGCCCGGGCGGGAAGAGGATCTCCTTGACGGCGACCTCGCGGCCGAAGAGCTGCCGGTCGACGCCCCGCCAGACCCGGCCCATGCCGCCCTGGCCGATCAGCTCGACCAACTGGTAGCGCCCGGCGATGACTGCGGAGTTCTCCTCGTTCACGCGCACACTCTAGGACCTGCCCAGACGATCATGTGACGAGCCGGGGGCACCGGCCCACGGTCCCGCGGAGAGCCTCGGCAACGCCCCGAACGCCGGGGCGGCGGCGGGTCCCGTCCCTCAGCGCGTCAGGAAGCGGGCGGCCGGAGGGCCGCCACCGTCCACCTCGCCCGGGTCGACAGGGCACTCAGCGCCTTCGCCGCGTTCCCGCCGATCCTCTCCAGCAGGCGCTCGCCGTGGGCCATCGTCGTGCGGGCGAGGCCCACTTCGCCGGCCCCGGCGGCCGCGAGGGTCAGTTCCAGGTGCTCCTCGGTGACCCGGCGGCCGAGGCCCAGGCGGTAGCCCTCGGGGTAGGCGTCGAGCGCCTCCCGCGCCCGGTCCAGGGCCCCGGGACGCCGCCGCGCGGTCCCCCGTGCGGCGTTCCGGACGGGCCAGTACGTACGCCTCGGAAGCCCGGTCCCGGGGCGTCTCCTGGAGAGAGAGGAGCCAGGACCGGGCGCGCGCCGCCTGGGCGTGGTCCCCCAGACGTTCCAGCGCCCGGCTCAACCGCCGCAGCCGGTCCGCGTCCGGGCCGGTGTCGTCCAGCAGCCGGACGAGAGCGGTCCTGGCGTGCTCGACGCGACCCTGCCGGTGCGCCAGGTCGGCCCAGACGAACGCGCTCTCGGCACGCTCCCGGTCCTCCGCGTGCTCCCGCTCCCGCGCACGGGCCCACGCCACCGCGCTCGCGGCGTCGGTGATCAGCCCGGCGGTGGCGGCACGCAACAGCGGTACGTCCTCGGGCCGGCCGTACGCGGCGACCAGCTCCGCGGCCAGCCACCGTTCCTCATGGCGCTCGGACCGTACGGCGTTCTCGCACTCCAGCAGGAACCGCAGCACCGGAAGGTCGCCGTCACGGCGGTCGTCGCACAGCGCGCGCAGCACCCCGGCGCGCAGCACCGGATCGGCGGCGGCCTCCTCCCGTGCGGCGCTCTCACCGCGGCGCATCCGCTCCAGCACCTCCCGCCCGGGGCCGAGGACGATGTCCCGCAACGGCTGCCGGTAGGACTCCTCCAGCCGGTACGCGCACAACTCCTCCGCGTTGAGCAGGAGGAAGTCCGGCTCGGTGCGCCGGGTGGCCGCCTCGGCCAGGGCGTGTAGTTCGGCGAGCGGGCGGTCCGGCAGCCCCAGCCCCCGGACCAGCGCCTCACGCTGCGCGTCCAGGTCCGGAGCGAACTCCTCTCGCGCCTCCGCGTCACCCCGGCGCACGGCGGCCCGCAGGCCCTCCTCGTCCAGGCCGGCCGTCACGTCCTCGCACCACCAGGGCAACCGGACCAGGATTTCGAGCGCCTCCGTCACCGAGTCGGCGAGCAGTGAGGCGTACCCGTCGGAGGAGGCGTGCAACACGGCCGTTCCCCCGCAGAGGAAGTACGTCCCGCCGGTGGCGTCACCGGCGATCGCCTCCAGGGACGCTCCGGACGCCAGGCGCACCTCTTCCACGTGATACGCCCGGTCGATGTCGAAGTCGAACGGGAAGGCGGCCTGTTCGGCGAGGTCCGGGCGGCTGCGCAACAGTTCCAGGGCTCGGTCGGTCATACGGAGCAACCCTAAGCGCAGCCCTGCCGGGAGCCGATGGGGGCCTCAGTTCATCAGCAGCAGCCGCGTGTTCGGCACGAGCTTGCGGTTGACGCTGGTGCTCTGCACGAAGATGGTGAAGTCGTCGTTGTGGTCGGGCCTGATGCGCACCTCCACGTCCGGCAGGCCGAGCAGGGCTCGGGCCTCGGGTCCCGCGTACACCCGGTCCGTCTTCTTCTCCAGCACCGCTATCCGCTTCCGCGCCTGGATCTTCTCCGACTTGCTCAGCTCGTAGAACGCACCACCGGTCCGGTAGGTGTGACCGCTCTCGACGACCCAGTCCCGGATTCCCGCGTCCCGTGTCACCGGGATCAGCTGGTACTCCGACGCCTTCACCGGCGTGAGGCCCGCCGCCTTGATCGTGTCCTTGTTGACCGCTTCGGCACCCGTCGAGAACACCGCGCGCGACCCGCGGATGCCCTTGGTGCGGCCCACCATGAACTTCTCGGTGGCCTGCTGGATGACCTGCCCGGCCTCCTCCAGGCCCTGCGTGCTCGTAGCGTCCCAGATGGCGATGTTGTCCTTCGGGAAGCCGCACTGCATGGCCTCGCGCTTGCCCATCTGGTCCGGCACGAGGACGGCGAGCGTCCAGTTGACCCCCTGCGTCTCGATCATCTCCGCCACGGCCGCGACCAGTTCACCCGCCTTCCTCGACGGGGCGTCCGGGCAGCGGTGACTCGCGTTCTCCTGCCCGTCGGTGAGAATGAACGTCAGGAAGCTGTGGTCGCCGTACAGTTGCGCCGTCTGCGCCAGCTCCCGCTGCGACTTCAGCGCGGCCGCCAGCAGGGCCGTCATCCCCCCGACCCGGTACAGCTCCTTCAACGACGGCATCCGCAGCACGTCCTTGTCGTAGATGACGCAGTCCACCGTGTCCGCGAAGACGTACACCGTGACGCGGGTCTCCTGGTCCAGCTCCCTGGACCGGCGGGCGAGGTAGGCGATCTGCTGGTCGGCGACCTCGACGACCTTGCGGCTCAGGCCCGACATGGACGAACTGGCATCCAGCACGAGAGCAACGTGGTTGATGTAGTTCTGGGTTCCGGACATGACATCCCCCTGGTTTCCGGCGTTCCGAATCGATGGATCCACCGTCTCACCCACCACTGACAATCGACCGTGGACAGCGGTCGCGGGCCTTGCCGGACACCGAGCCCACCCTCTCCCGTCCCGCCTCCTCCGTCCCCACCCCCACCCCGCGTCCCGATGAGTTCCGGCCGGGCGGCGCGTCCAACGGGTGGGCGTCGCGGAACGTGGTACGACGCTGCCCGGTACGAGACACCACGGAGGACACCATGACGACCGCCCCCGACGACCCGTCCGCCCCGCCGCCCGGCCGCCCGCCCGTGGTCGACCTCGCCACCTGGCAGGCCACCCGCGACGAGCTGCTGGTCCGGGAGAAGGCCCACACCCACGAGGGGGACGCCATCGCGGCGGCCCGTCGCCGGCTGCCGATGGTGGAGCTGGACGGGACGGTCGAGGTCGTCGGTCCCGACGGCCCGGTCCGGTTCCTGGAGCTGTTCCAGGGGCGCGACGAGCTCGTCGTCTACCAGCACATGTGGTACGACGGAGCACCCCACCAGGGGCAGTGCGAAGGCTGCACCACCACGGTCTGGCACCTCAAGGACGCCGTCTACCTCAACGCCCGCGGCGTCTCGTTCGCCGTCCTGACCACGGGCCCCTGGGACGAGGTGGCCCCGTACGTCGCGTTCATGGGCTACACCCAGCCCTGGTACTCCGTGCGCGGCGTCGACGCGCCGATCGGCGGCGAGATGGGCCACCTCGTCTGCTTCCTGCGCGACGGCGACCGCGTGTTCCTCACCTACTCCACCACGGGCCGTGGCAACGAGCGGGTGAACGGGTCCCTCGGCCTGCTCGACATGACCCCCTACGGACGCGGCGAGGCCTGGGAGGACAACCCCGACGGCCGGCCCCGGGGTCACGAGCCGTGCTGGTCCTGGCGGACGGACGCGGACGGCAACGCCACCTGGGGCCCGACCAGCCGCCCCGTACCGCAATGGACCCGTCCCGGTGCCACGCCCGTGCGCACGCTCGGCCGCCACGGCCACCACCACTGACGCACCGTCGGGCGACGGTGCGCGTGCGCGACGCGCGGGCCGTGCGCGTGCGGGCCGTGTGCGGGCCGGGAGAACCGGGGAAGGGCAGGACGTGCTGCGTACGCAAGGCCCCCTGAGCAGGGCATTCCTGGTTCGCCGAAGGTTTCCCCAAGGCCGGGGCGCCACGGTGCTGTCACGGTCGGCTTCCGCAGCCGACGAAAACCGCCCGACAGGGAGTCCTCATGCGACGCATACGCATCTCGGCGTCGGCCTTGGCCATGACGGTCGTCGCGGCCACCCTCACCGTGTCCGGTGCCGCGGCCGTGACCTCCGGAGCCGGGCCGGCCCCGGCCCCGGCGCCGGCCGCGGCACCGGCCCCGGTGGCGCCGGCGGCCCCCGTGGTCCCCATCTCGCCCTCGGAAGTCCGCGATTACGCCTGGTTCAACACCAAGGCCGAGAGCCAGGACATGCACGCCGGGGTCTCCGGCCATGTACGCCGCCTCATCGACGCCGCGCCGCCCGGCGCGACCCTTTCCCTGACCCTCTACTTCTTCAACCGGCAGGAGGTCCTCGACGCCCTCCGCGGCGCCGCCGCCCGGGGAGTGCGCGTCCGCATCGTCATCAACGGCAGCCAGGTCCACGACGGCGACGCCTACTACAAGGCGCTCAAGGCCACCCCGTCGATCAAGGTGGTGGAGTGCGGTCGGAGGCGTTCCGACGGACAGTCCACCCGCGGCTGCATGAGCGACCGCTCCGGGGCGTCGCCGCTGCGCAACCCGCCTCTCATGCACAACAAGTTCATGACGATATCCAGCGTGCGACTGGCTGGAGGGGGAACGGCCAGGAACGTCCTCTACGTCTCCTCCGCGAACCTCGACCACTACACCGCGTACGAGAACGCCCTCACCGTCAGTCATGCCGGCCTGTACGCGGACTACCTGACCTATTTCAACGCCCTGATGCGCCACGGCGCCTCGGGAGACGTCGACGACGACTACGGCAGGACCGCCAAGGCGGGCGCACACCGTGTCCTCACCTTCCCGAGGAAGGAGGCCGCCGGGGGCCGGCCGGGCGGCGGGAGCAACGACCCGATCGTCGACATCCTGACCCGTACCCCGTGCGCGTCCACCGGACGGACGCGCATCGACCTGGCCAACTTCCGCATCCAGCGGACCGCCGTCGTCAAGGCGCTCAAGGACGCCCGCGAGCGGGGCTGCCGCGTCAGGATCGTCACCGGTGCCGTCTCGGGCGCACCGCACGACGCGGGTCCGCCGATGCGGGCGCTGGTCGACCTGGCACGGGCCATGCCCGTGCACCTCTGCGGCTACACCCCCGGCGGGGGGATCCCGATGCACGAGAAGTTCATGATCGTGCGTCAGGGCGCGAGGTCGACGCTCTACGTGGGCAGCCACAACCTCACCTACCGGGCGCTGCGCCAGAACGACGAGAACATCCTGGCGCTGCGCGACCACGCTCTCGGCGGACCGTTCCAGCAGAGGTTCGAGTCGCACTACCGCACGTGTCTGCCGTGGAAGCCCCGGCCGAACGTCACCACGACGACCAACGCCGCCGACCACGAGGACACCGACTGAACCACCCGGGGGAACACATCGGCGCCGGCCTGGCACGGGGGTCCAGGCCGGCGCCGAGCCACGGTCGCGGCCCCGCCCCGGGACCACCGGGCCACCGCACCCCGGCCCTACGGATCACCGCCGGTCCGGCCCTCGGACGGCAACGCCTCGGGGAGCGTCCGCGCACCCCCGGCCCCCGGCCCGTCCATGTGGTCGGCGGCCCGGTAGTGGTACGCGTCGGCCCACCAGTCGTCGTCCACCCCGTGCCCGGCCGTCCCATCGCCGGCCTCGCCCCCGTCACCGCCCTCGTGGACGATCCGGTCGCCCCCACGCCACCCGCCGTGGTCGTCGAGGCTCCGCCGGACGAGGTCCCGCCGCCGCTCGTCCAGTGCGGCGAGAGCCGGATGCGACGCGGCGCGGATCCGGTCGCCCAGCGGGTCGCCGTACGCCGTGCGGGCGCGGACCGCCTTTCCGGCGCGGTCGGTGAGACACAGTGCCGCCAGGCCCACCGCGGCCACCGCGGCGGCCGCCCATTCCAGAACGCCCCGCGGGCGGGCCGCGAGCAACAGCGCGGCCGCCAGGACCCAGAACTGCATGAGGAGCAGCACGCCGACGCAGGCGCAGCAGGCCCGGAGCTGTCCCCCCTCGTGGTCGGGCAGACGCGGGATCTCGGGAAGCACGGCGTCGCGTGCGCGGCGGTACGCGCTCCGCCGCGCGCCGTACTCCTCGTCGTACCGGTCGGTCCAGCCGATCGGCACCGGCTCGGGGCCGTGCCGCCGCAGGGCGTCCAGCAGGGCGGCGGGCAACGGGTGGCCGGGCGCCCGTTCCGCGTCGCGGCCCGCCTCGGTCAGGCGCACCGCCCCTTCCCCGCCGATGTCCAGGTAACCGCCGAGGAGCAGCTCGGCGGCCGCCGCCCCGGTCGCCCCGTCCGCGATCGCGGCGGCATGGTACGGCTCCAGCTCCGCACCGGCGACCAGCGCGAGCGCGGCACGCCGGATCCGCGCCCGCCGATGCCAACGGAGGCCGATGGCCCCGTACACGACGGTGACCACGGCGCACACGGACGCGGCGACGACGAGGTGGAGCACGCGCCGACGCTACGTGGACGGGCCACGTTCCCGCACCGGATTTCCGCCTCCCCGGGGGGCGCGCTCGCACGACGTTCCGGGAACAGCCGCCGATCGGTGACACCACCGTGTCCGATCAGCGAAAGGCTGCTTACATGGGGGCCAGCGAGAACGCCACCTGGCGTCGGCCGTGGGAAGGCCGCTCGAAGGCCGAGCAGCCGGGTCCGGCACGTGCCCGCTCCACGAGCTTCCGTCGGCTCCATGCATGCGGCTCCGACGACAGGGCATCGAATCTGGCATATGCGCGATGGAGCGGTCGAGACACGAGGGATCGAGGTACGTGCGATGGGCGGTTCCTCCAGATCGCCGAAGGCGGGCGAAGGGCGTCAGGGGTTGCAGCGTCTGTTGGGTGACGCGCTGGACCGCCTGGGCCTCGGCGCGTACGCCGTGGACGCCGACGGGTTCATCGCGGCGGTCAACGCGCAGGCGGAGGTCCTGCTCGGGCGCACCGCGGACGAACTGCTCGGGCAGGACGCGCACGACCTGCTGCACCGGGACGCCCGCGGGATGGGTATGCCCCGGAGCCAGTGCTCGATGATGGAGGCCTTCATCGCCGGCCGGGCACGGCAGGAGGACCTGGGCTACTTCGAGCGCGGGGACGGGTCACTGCTGGCGATGTCCTGGCTGGTCGCCCCGCTGCGGCTCACCGCGGGGCAGACCGGCGGACTGGTGACGTTCCACGAGTACGATCCGGCCGGTGCGCACCTGCCCGCGCCGGCCATCGAGGCGGGGCTGCTCCCGGAGCTTGAGCGGCTGGCCCTGCTGGCCGAGACCACCACACAGCTCACCGCCACCCTGGACGTGGAAGAGGCACTGGACCGGCTGGTGCGCCTGGTGGTCCCGCTGCTGGCGGACTGGGCCGTCATCGACCTGATCACCGACCGCGACGAGGTGTGGCGCACGGTCGTCGCCTGCGCCAAGGACGGTTCGGTCGTACGCCGGGATGATTTGGAGGGGGCCATGCCGCCGGTGCCCCCGGCCTCGCCGATGCCGTTGTCCCGGGCCCTGCGGGGCGCCGGCGCCACGGTGGCGACGCCCCAGACGTACCAGGGACCACCGGACTCGGGCATAGCCGTGGAGCAGCGCAACCTGTTCGACGCCACCGGCATCCACTCGGCCGTCATCGCTCCCATCCGGGGACTGCGGGAGGTTCTCGGAGCCCTCACCCTCGGGAGATCCGAGCGGCCGGAGACGTTCACCACGGCCGACATCCCACTGGTCGAGGACATCACCCGCCGTGCCGGGCTCGCGCTCGACAACGCCCGTCTCTACCAGCGCCAGCGCAAGGTCGCCGAGACCATGCAGCGGCACCTGCTGCCGCAGATGCCCCGCACGCCCGGCCTCCAGATGACCGCTCGCTACCTGCCCGCACCCCACGCCTCCCAGGTCGGCGGCGACTGGTACGACGCCTTCCACCTGCCCGACCGGTCCCTCGCCCTCGTCATCGGCGACGTCGTGGGGCACGATCTGGACGCCGCGGCCGGCATGGCCCAGCTCCGCAACATCCTCCGCGCCTACGCGTGGTCCCAGCAGGAGCCGCCCGGCGTCATCGTCAGCCGCTTCGACCGGGCGCTGCCGCACATCGCGGAGGTCGCCATGGCCACCCTGGTGCTCGGCAAGCTGGAAGCCGGGACGGACGGCCAGTGGCACCTCGAGTGGACGAACGCCGGACACCCGCCGCCGCTCCTGGTCACGGGCGACGGGCAGGCCCGGTACCTCACCGACGGCCATGGACTGCTGCTGGGGACCGAGGCCCGTATCGCCCGGAACAACGCCACCTGCGTGCTGCCGCCGCTGTCCACCCTGGTGCTCTACACCGACGGTCTGATCGAATCCCCGCGGCACCCCCTCGACCACGGCATGGAACGGCTGCGCCGGCACGCCGCGTCCCTGGCCCACCGGTCACCGGAATCCTTCATCGACCTGCTCATGGAGCGGACCCGCCCCGTCGACAACGACGACGACGTGGCCGTACTCGTGATCCGCATCCCGGCGCGGGACCAGCCCACCGACGGGCCGGTCGGCAGGTAGCCGCCCGGCGGGACCGGACGCCGATGACGCCGGTTCATCGTTTCCGGCCGGTCAGGGCCGCCGTCACCGTCAGCACCGTCCCCACGAGGAGCGGCCCGAGCGCGGCGGGCGGGAGCCACACCGGGGGCTCCTGCCCGGGCGCGGTGTGCCACAGCGCCGCGCAGCCGGCGAGGAACGAGAGGCCGATGCAGGCGTTGAGCACCAGGAGGGCCCGCGCCATGCGGCGGGCCGAGGCGCGACTGCCCGGGCGATGGGGTGGCGAAGGAGGAAGTCCGCCCGCGAACGGCCCCGCGCCCACGGGCAATTCGTCACGGGGCGTAATGCGCAGCGTCATTTCCGCACAAGCGGCCATCACCACCGTGACCCCGGCGTAAATGAGGACCGGCGTAAAGGCGCTGCCGAACGACCGTTCCGCCCAGGCGTCCACGCCGTCGATGCCGATGTGCCCGGGGATCAGGTCCGGCAGCCGCGGATAGCGGATCGCCCCCCACACCACCAGCGTGGCGAGCAGCGCGACGCTGGGGAGGAACCACCGTCGGAGACCGGGGGACAGGAGAAGCATGAGCATGATCGTCGACGGTCGCCACGGAATTGCCAAGACGGGACCCGGCCAAGCGGGGGTGTTTTTCGGGCGCCCGCTTCGCATTCATTCATGAGGCATTCATGTGATGAGTGGTCATGTGGCCTGCGCTAGGCTTCTTTGCCAAGCCATTACGCTTCCTTGGGGTGCGGGGTGCTCATTCGGCGTTTGCCCGGACAGGTCGTCCGGCGGGGCGCCCCGCCGCGGCCGCGGGGGAGCGCGCCCGGCCGACCGCTCGACCCGACCGATCGGCCCCGACCGGATCGACCGATCGACCCCGACCGGATCGACCGAGCGATCCGGTCGATCGACGCGGCCGGCCGACCGATCGACCCCATCGATCGGCACCCCAGGAGCGGCGCGAAGCCCGCGCGCCTCCACCACCTCGCCACGGAGTACGCCATGGATCCCACGACCCACACGCGCACCACCGTCCTGCCCGGCGTCGGTACCCGCCACGACCTGGAGACCGAAGCCGGCCGTCACCTCTCCCTCGTCGTCCACCAGGACGGGCGGCGGACCCTCGCCTTCCATGACCCCGCCGACGACGACAGCTGCCGGGACTCGGCGACACTCGCGCCGCACGAGGCATCCGCCCTGGGCGCGCTGCTGACCCCCGACCCGGTCGCGCACCTGCGGCCCCTGGAGATCGACCTCGTCACCGAGCACATCGAGGTCACCGCACGCTCGCCGTACGCGGGCCGCACCCTGGGCTCGACCCGGGCCCGCACGCGCACCGGAGCGTCCGTCGTCGCCGTACTGCGCCGCACCGCCGCCGTCCCGTCCCCCGCCCCCGACTTCCGCCTCGCGATCGGCGACACCCTCGTCGTCGTCGGCACCCGCGAAGGCGTCGACGCCGTCGCCGGACTGATCACCGGAGGATAGAGGCCGTGCACGACACCACCGCCATGCTCATCGAGCTCGGGGCCGTCATCCTTGCCCTGGGCATCCTGGGACGCCTCGCCGGACGCGTCGGCTTCTCGCCCATACCCCTCTACCTGCTCGCCGGCCTGGCCTTCGGCCGCGGCGGTCCCTGGACGAGGTGCTCAGCGCCACCGTGCGCCGTACCGGGGCCTTGGCCGGGGGCGTTCACCTGGCGGCCGCCCTGAGTCAGACGGTCACCGTGGCCGACGTGACCAGTGTGGTCGCCGACCAGATCCTGCCCGCCTTCGGAGCCCAGGGCATGGTCCTCTCCGCCGCCGATGCCGGACGCCTGAAGATCATCGGGTACCGGGACTACGACCCGCGCACCATCGCCCGTCTCGACGGCCCGCCCCTGGACACCGACCTCACCCCCGCCGGGCACGTCCTGCGCAGCGGCTTCCCCGCCTTCTTCGCCGACCCCGACCACATGACCCGGGAACACCCCCGCGCCCCCGCGCTGAGCGGCAAGCAGGCCTGGGCCTTCCTGCCCCTGCTGGTGTCCGACCGCCGCGTCGGCTGCTGCATCCTGTCCTACGACCGGCCGCACCCCTTCAACGCGAGCGACCGTGCCGTCCTCGTCTCGCTCGCCGGCCTGATGGCCCAGTCCATGGACCGCGCCCTGCTGTACGACGCCAAACACGACCTCGCCCACGGTCTGCAACAGGCCCTGCTGCCGGTGACCCTGCCCCACGTCCCCGCCCTCGACGTCGCGGCGCGGTACCTGCCGGCCGCGCACGGCATGGAGGTCGGCGGCGACTTCTACGACCTGATCCGCCTCGGCGACACCACCGTCGCCGCGGTCATCGGAGACGTACAGGGCCACAACATCTCCGCCGCCGCGATCATGGGCCAGGTCCGCACCGCCGTCCACGCCACCGCCGGCGCGGCGCCCGGTGACGTCCTGGCCCGCACCAACCGCGTCCTGCTGGACCTCGAGACCGACCTGTTCGTCTCCTGCCTCTACGTCCACATCGACCTCGCCGCCCGGCGGCTCCACCTCGCCAGCGCGGGGCACCCTCCTCCGCTCCTCCGCACCTCCGCGCCCGCCCCGGACACCCGTGTCCTGGAGGTGGACCCGGGCCCCGTCCTCGGCATCGGCCTCGGCATCGAGGCCGGCTATCCCGTCACCACGGCACCCTTCCCCGCCGGGGCACTCCTCGCCCTCTACACCGACGGGCTCGTGGAGTCCCCCGGCACCGACATCACGCGCTCCATCACCGACCTCGCCCGGCACCTCACCCGGAGCGGCCACCAGCCGCTCGACGAGCTGGCCGACGGCCTCGTCCGCCTCGCCCACCCCCACGGCGCCTACACCGACGACATCGCCCTGCTGCTCCTGCGCAGCCGGTGACCCGGCCCCCCGGCGAGTCCCGCTCCGGGTGCGGCCGTCGCGTCCGTCAGTCCGGAACCGGGAGGGCGCACAGGTCCTCCAGTCCCGGGAAGGGGTTGTCCGGCCGGAGCCGGCGGTACGCGATGTCGACGAACGACAGCGGTACCCACTTCGACGGGCGCTCGTCGATCTGGTGCACCACCGCTTCGAGGATGCGGTCGCGCAAGTCCAGCCACGGGAAAGCCGCTCGGGCGGCGTCGAGCACCGCCCGGTCCACTTCCTCCGCTCCGAAACCGAAGACGTCGGCGCCGATGCCGAGGTGCGCCAGGGCGACGACCGGCTGCTTGTGGACCGCGATCCCGCCGGAGGTGTGCAGCGCCACCGCGTCCCAGATCAGGTCGACGGCGGTGTCGGGCAGGCCGTGCTCCCGGGCGAACCGGGCGGCCCGGAAGGCGCCGTCCACCTCGAACCGGTGGGGACCGCCGCCCTCTTCGGTCAGACCGATGTCGTGCAGCACCGTCGCCAGGAAGAGGGTCTCGTCGTCGTAGTCGGTCCCCGCGACGAGGTTCCTCGCGGTGGCGATGCTGTGGGCGTAGAAGTAGCTGCGGACACAGTGGTTGAGCAGGTAGGCGGGGGAGTGCTCGGCGGTGAAGGCGACCGCGGCCTCCGTGGCCGCCGTCCGCGGCCACGTCCCGATCTCCTCCGGAAGGGTGTCGAGCGGGTTCACCGTTCCGCCCTCCTGCGCCCGACCGCCATCGATTCCGATCGTGTTCCGCACTATCCACCTTCCCTTCGCATCCGCTCATCGAGGTGATGGGGACACGCTAGGAGCGACCGCACCCGCCGTACGATGGCCGAGTGGACGTGATTCCCAAGGATCTGGCCAAGGTCGCGCTGGTGGTCCAGCGCGGCTTCGTTCCGCTGGACGTCGCCGTCCCGCAGCAGGTGTTCGGTCGCTGGCCGGACCACCTCACCGCCTCCCGGCCCGGCGGCAACCCCTACGAATTGACCCTGGTGGCCCCCGCGTCCGCGGACGGGCCGTGGGTACCCCGCGAGGCCGCGGCGCTGGACCGGTTGGAGACGGCCGGCACCGTGATCGTGGCCGGTGTGGAGGACCCGAGCGCCCCCGTGGACGCGGATCTCGTCGAGGGGCTCCGGGACGCGTACCACCGGGGCAGCCGCATGGTGTCGATCTGCACGGGCGCGTTCGCGCTGGCGGCGGCCGGGATCCTGGACGGCCGGAGCGTCACCACCCACTGGCACTGGGCGGGACTGCTGCGGGAGCGGCACCCCTCGGTGACGGTTCGTGAGGCGGAACTGTACGTCGAGGACACCGGCGTCTTCACGTCGGCGGGCGTTCTCGCCGGGACGGACCTGTGCCTGCACCTGTTGCGGCTCGACCACGGCCAGGTCGTCGCCAACGCGATGGCCAGGTTCCTGGTCAGCCCGCCGCACCGGGAAGGCGGACAGGCCCAGTTCATCGAGCACCTTCCGCCGGCCGGCGACCCGGACATGGCCGCCGTGACCGCCTGGATACTGGAGCACCTCGACGAACCGCTCAGTCTGGAGACCGTCAGCCGGCACAGCCATATGAGCACCAGGACACTGCGCCGCCGGTTCCGGGCCGTGACCGGCACGAGCGTCATGCACTGGGTGGCCGTGCAGCGGGTGGCCCGGGCCCGGGTCCTCCTCGAAACCACTCGCCTCGGTGTCGACGAGATCGCGCACCGCTGCGGCTTCGGCTCCGCGGAGTCGCTGCGGGTGCACTTCTCCGCGCAGACACGGACGAGCCCGTCGGCGTACCGCCGTACCTTCGCCGGCTGAGCGTCCCCCGGGGCGCGGCCCCCGGCGGGCAACCCCGGCAACCCCGCGTTCCTGGCCAGCGCGCCGCCGAATGGCCCGAACTCGTGGGGGTGCGCCAGTGCCCGACAGGGTGTCACCGCAGGTCGGGGGAGTGGTGTCGAGGGCGGCGCCGCTCGCGTGCCGATGCCGGTCGGCTCGAATCGGCATCCGCCGACCGTGAAGGGCAAGGCACGTACCCCACCGGGCCCGAAGTATGACCGACCGGTCGAGGGCGGACCCGAAAAGGGGGGAGAAAGGCGGGGATGGCGGCGGCGGGGCCGCGTCGAGGCAGGCCGGTCTCCGCCGTTGCCGGAGGGGACGGCGCCCACCTAGCTTGGGGCACTGCGCCGACGGAGGGGCGGGGAAACCGGCCCGTGCCGCCGGCCGGCGAGAAGCACGTCAGTCCTGCTCATCTCACGACGAAGGGATACGACGATGGCCTACGAGCGTCCCACCCTCACCAAGGTCGGCGACTTCCAGAAGGTGACCGGTCTGGCCGGCACCGGCAGCCCCGACCTGCTGGGCGGTCACAGCCTGCTGTGACACCGGCCGCCTCGGCGGTGTTGTTGACATGTACATGAAATAGCGGGCCGCCGGGTCCGGAGGGTGGGCGGCGCACACGCGCCGCCCACGCTCCGAAAGCCGTCGGCACCATCGACCAGGAGGGGCTGCCCATGACGACCGGCACGTCGTTCCCCGCGAAGGCCGACTGGTTCGTGGTCCTCCCGGACACCGATGCCGTCGCGGCCCTGGCCGCCCGGGTCCGCCCCGGCGCGGTGCGGCAGATCCACCACGCCTCGGGCCGACCCTGGCTCCTGGGACGCTGGCCGTCCCACGGCCTCACCACGGCGGCCTGCGGACGGACCCGCCTGTGCGTGCTGGGACAGCACGCGGTGACGGAACAGGACGCCCTGCGAGCCGCCCGTACCGGCTCCGTCGAGGCCGCCGAACACCTCGCCCGCACCTGGCCGGGCAGTCACCACCTGCTCGTCAGTTCCGGTGGTACGACCCTGGCCCGAGGCACCGTCAGCGGCGTACGCGCCCTGTTCACCGCCACCGCCCCCGGCACCGGCGGCGCGGGCGTCGCGGCCGACCGCGCCGACGTCCTGGCCGACCTGCTCGACGCGGACCTCGACGAGCGCCGGCTCGCCGTCCACCTGCTCAGCCCGGGCATCCTGCACCCGCTGACGTCGCACACGGTCTGGCGGGGCGTGGACGTCGTGCCCGGCGACCACCGACTGACCCTGGACGCCCACGGCCGCGCCCGCGTCAGCCGGTGCTGGTCCCCACCGCCCGCCGACCTGCCCCTCGCCGAGGGCGCCCGGCTGGTCCGCGACAGGCTGGCCGACGCGGTCGCCGTACGCGTCACCGGCGGGGAATCCGTCAGCGCCGATCTGGGCGGCGTCGACTCCACCGCGGTGGTGTGCACGGCCGCCCGTACGGGCACCAAGATCACCGCGTACACGGCCGCGATCCACGACGTCATGGGCGACGACGTCACCTACGCCCGGCGCACGGCGGAGGCCCTGGACACGCTGGAACACCTGGTCGTGCCCGCGACCGCCGTGCCCCTGACCTTCGACCGCGTGGACGCACTCGACGACGCCCTCGACACACCGTCGCCGTACGCCGTCAACCGGCACCGGCGCATGTACATCATCGAGCGGGCCGCCGAACGCGGTACCACCGTCCACCTCAGCGGCATGGGCGGGGACGAACTGTTCAGCGGCGCCGCCGCCCACGTGCACGGCCTGCTGCGCCGGCACCCCGCCGCCGGATGGCGGCACGCCCGCGGCTTCGTCTCCCGGCACCGGTGGTCCCGCCGGGAGGCGGTGCGGCAACTGCTCGACGGCCGTTCCTACGGGGCGTGGCTCCAGCAGGTGGCCGACGACCTCACCCTGCCCCAACCGCCCCTGTCCGTACCCCTGTTCACCTGGGGCATCCCGCCACGGCTGCCCCCCTGGGCCACCGGCGACGCGGTCGGGGCGGTACGGGACCTGGTACGCGAGCAGGCAGCGGAGGCCCAGCCGCTCGGCACCGGGCACGGTGCCCACCGGGAGCTGGCCACGATCCGCACGCTCGCCCGCTTCGCCCGGCACGTACAGCAGATGTCCGAACCGCTGGGCATCACCTTCGCCGCCCCCTACTACGACGACCTCCTCATCGAGGCGGCCCTCGCCGTCCGCCCCGAGGAGCGGGTGACGCCCTGGCGGTACAAACCACTGCTCGAACACGCCATGCGCGGTGTCGTCCCCGACACCAGCCGCCATCGCACCACCAAGGCCCACGCGGCCTTCGAGGAGGAAACCGGGCTGCGCCGCCACCGGTCGTCCCTGCTCGCCCTGTGGGAGCACTCCCGCCTGAGCGACCTGGGGCTGATCGACGCGGAGGTCGTACGCGACTGGTGCCGCCGGCCGCTCGCCGCCGACCTGGAGAGCGCGCTGCTGCACGCCACCGTCGGCTGCGAGACCTGGCTGCGCTCCCGGGAACGATCCACCGGCCCGGCGGACCGGGCCCCCACCGACACAGGAGACGTTCCGGCATGACGATGACCCTGCGCCCCGACGTGGTGACGGCCGAGACCGAGTACGGGATGGCCCTGCTCGACCAGAGCAGCGGCGAGTACTACACCCTCAACCCCACCGCGGCCCTCATCGTGCGTGCCCTCCTGGACGGCACCACGACCGACCAGGCCGTGACGGTACTCACGGAGAAGTACGACGTGAGCGCCCAGGAGGTCGAGGAGGACATCACCCGCATCCTCCAGGAACTGCGTGCCGCCCGACTGCTGACCGACTGAACCCACGATCCGCTGGTGCGGTGCCTTGCCCCCAGCCGGACACCCACGGTCCGCGGCAACCCGGAGGGAAATCCGTGTCCACCTCGCAAGTCGTCCCGCACGATCCCAGGTCGGTCCCCCTCGGGCCGAGACTGGTCACCCGGCTGGTCGTCATCTGCGCCCACGTGCTCGCCCGCCGGCCACCGGCCCGCATCCGCGCGGTCCTGCGGCGGCTGCGCAAGGGCGCGCGCCCCGCCACCCTCGCCGAGGCGGCCAAGGCCCGCGAGACCGTCCTGGCCGTCAGCCTGGCCGCCGGGGGGCAACAGGGCTGCCTCGCCCGCTCCCTGGCCACCGTGCTGCTGTGCCGACTGCGGGGCCGGTGGCCGACCTGGTGCGTCGGAGTACGCACCCAACCCCCCTTCGCCGCACACGCGTGGGTGGAGGCCGAGGGGGTGCTCGTCGGCGAGGGTGCGCCGGCGGACTACTTCCAGCGGTTCTTCACCGTGGACTGACCGTGGCCGCACCCCCGTCCGCGCGGCAGCCCGCGCAGCCCCCGGTGCCCCGGCGAGCCCTCCGCCGGCTCCCGGCGGCCGCTCCACCCGCGCGAACACCGGCGAACGGCGCGCCCGCCCCGGCGGAACCCGCCCGGGGGCGGCGCCCACCCACGGGCGGCACGGCCGCGGCAGCCGCACGCGGCACGCTCGCACGCCTCCGGCTCGTCCTGGCCCACCTCGGGCCCCACCGCCGGGGCATCCTGGCCGGCACCGCCCTGTCCCTGGCCGGGAGCCTGTTGGCGCTCGCCCAGCCCCTGGTCGCCAAGCGGATCGTGGACGCCCTGGACCGGGGGCAGCCCGCCATGGGACCGCTCGCCGTGCTCAGCGCGTTGGTCGTGGTGGGCGCCGCGACCGCCGCGCTGGGCCAGTACGTGCTGGAGCGGACGGCCGAGTCGGTGGCCTGCACCGCCCGTACGCGCCTGTCGGACCGTCTCGTCCGCCTCCGGCTGCCCGAGCTCAACCGCACCGAGCCCGGCGAACTGATCTCCCGCGTCACGTCCGACACCACGGTCCTGCGGCAGGTCGCCACGCGCTCACTCGCCTCGGCGGCCGGCGGCCTCGTGATCGTGACGGCGACGCTCGTACTCATGGCCCTGCTGGATCCGGTCCTGCTGTCCATCACGCTCGCCACCATCGCGCTGACCGGTGTCGCTGTCGCCGCGGCCGCCCCCCACATCGCCCGGGCCGCCGACCAGGCCCAGGAAGCCGTCGGCCGCATGGGGGCCCTGCTCGAACGCACCCTGGGCGCCCTGCGCACCATCAAGGCCTCCGGCGCGGAGGCGCGGGAGACGGTCGGCCTGCACCGAGCGGCCGAGGACGCCCGCCGGGCCGGCACCCGGGCCGCGCGGTGGCAGGCCCTGTCGGCGACCACCTCCACGGTGGCGGTGCAGTTGTCCTTCCTCGTCGTCCTGGGAGTGGGCGGGGCACGGGTGGCGACGGGAGCCATCACCGTCTCCACCCTCATCGCCTTCCTCCTCTACGTCTTCGCCCTCGCCCCGCGCATAGGGCAGATGGTCGAGGCCGTCGGCCTGTTCCAGACCGGGTCGGCCGCCGCGGCACGCGTCGACGAGGTGCACGCCATGGCGACCGAACCGCTCGACCCGCCCGCCGCCCCGGCGCCCGTCACCCCCGTCGCCCCCGCGGACCCCGGGGCCGCCACGACCGCCCCGGCCGGCCATGGACCGGTCCGGGTGACCTTCGAAGGGGTGTCCTTCGCGTACGGGCCCGATGCCCCACCCGTCCACGAGGACCTGTCCTTCACCGTGCCGCCACGGACCACGACCGCTCTGGTCGGACCGTCCGGAACCGGGAAGACCACCGTCTTCTCCCTGCTCGAACGCTTCTGCCAACCGGACCGCGGCCGCATCCTCCTCGACGGGCGGGACATCGCCCACCGGCCACTGACCCGACTGCGCGCCCTCATCGGCTACGTCGAACAGGACTCGCCCATCCTGTCCGGCACGCTCCGCGACAACCTCCTCCTCGGCGCCCCCGAGGCCGACGCGGCGCAGCTCCGCGACGTCCTCCACCGCACCCGTCTGGACACCCTGGTGGCGCGCCTGCCCGACGGGCTCGACACGCCCATCGGCCACCGCGGCAGCACCCTGTCCGGCGGCGAGCGCCAGCGGGTGGCCATCGCCCGCGCCCTCCTGCGCCGCCCCGGCCTGCTCCTGCTGGACGAGGCGACCTCCCAGCTCGACGCCGCAAACGAGGCCGCCCTGCACGAGACCCTCGCGGACATCGGCCGCACCACCACGGTGATCCTCATCGCCCACCGGCTGTCGACCGTCACCACGGCCGACCAGGTCCTGCTCCTGGAGTCCGGACGGGTACGAGCCGCCGGTACCCACGCCCACCTGCTCAGGACCGATGCCCGCTACCGCCGGCTGGCGACGGGTGGTTCCCCCGAGGCCGCAGACGGTCGGTGAGGAAGGCCAGGATCTCGTCGCGGGCCCGGATCGTGGGGTGGCCGGCCTCGTCGACGAGGTGGGCGGTGACGACGCTGTGCGGGGTCCCGACCAGCTCGGCGAAGAAGGGCGGCGGGGCCGGGTGGGCGGCCCCGTCCGGGAGCACGCGCCCGTCGAAGGCGTCGCCGAGCAGCGCGCGGTAGGCGGCGAAACGGCGGGCCGTGCACCAGCGGTCCCCCTCGAACCGGTACGCGAGGACGGTGAGTCCGTCGCGGTGGAGCCGGTCGCGCACCGCGCGCGCGTCCGCGGCGTCGAGTTCGAGACCACCCGGGTCGTCGAGCGGCAGCGACGGGTGGTTGACCACCGGGGCGACCACCGCCGGTTCCAGCGCCATGGTGAGCGCGAAGTTGCCGGTGAAGCACAGGCCGATCGCGCCCACCCCGGGCCCACCGCACTCGGTGTGGGCCCGGCGCGCCAGGCCGCGCAACCAGACCGTCACCGGGCTGGTGCCACCCCCGGCGAAGGCGCGGAACTCCGCGCCGACACAGGCGCGGCGGACGACCTCCCGGCCCTCCTCGACCGTGGGGAAGGCGCCGTCGGTCCCGAACAGGGACGGCACATGGACGGTGAAGCCCGCGTCCCGTACCCAGCGCGCGAGCCGCAACACGTCGGGGCTGATGCCCGGCATCTCGGGCAGCAGCACGACCGCGGGCCCGGCCCCGCCCACGTACACCGTCTTCTCCACCCCCTCCACGGTCACGCTCCGGCGGCTGAAGTCGGTGATCGGATCGTCGTCGCTCATGGGCCCCACCCTGGCGCCGGGGGTCGCCACCGGGTGAGGGGCAGGATCGCCGGGTCCGGGGGTAATCTCGCCACCCGGGAGGCGGACGAGCGGGACGGGGCCAGGGGGGTACGGCGACGATGGCGGGCGCGGCGCGGCACGCGGGCAACAGGGCGGACACGGGCGCCGGTGGAGTCACGGGCGCCGGCGGGGACACGGGTCCCGCTGCGGGCACGGGCGCCGGGCCCGGCGCGCTGCGGGTCGGGGTGCTGGCGTACCCGGGCTGCTTCGCCTCCGAAGTGTTCGGCGTGCCCGACCTGTTGACGATGGCCGGGCACGTCGCCGGTCCGGACGCACCCGGCTACCAGGTGTCGGTCGTCTCGCCCCGCCGCCGGGTCACCGCCTCGGGCGGGGCGGGCCTGGACGTGCGTCCCCCGCGCGAGGTCGACGTCCTGGTGGTCCCCGGCTTCGAACTGCGTCCCGGCACGGACCTCGACGCACTGCTCGCCCGGCTCACGCCCGAGACCGGGGTGATCCGCGCGTACGCCGCCACCGGCACCGCGGTGGTCTCGCTCTGCGTCGGCGCGTTCCTGCTCGGCGAGGCCGGCCTCCTCGACCGGCGCCGGGCCACGACCTCCTGGCTGTACGCGGGCGAACTGGCCAGGCGCTGCCCCGACGCCGACGTCAGGCCCGAGCACCTGGTCGTCACCGACAGCGGGGTGACCACCACGGCCGCCTTCAGCGCCATGTACGACTTCGCGCTGGACCTGATCCGCCGGCACGACGGCCCCCGCGTGGCCCGGACCACCGCCCGGGTGGCGCTCGTCGACGACGCACGGACCTCCCAGACCCCTTACGCCGACCCCCGGCTCCTCCCGCAGCCCGGCCGCGAGTTCTCCCATCGGGTCATGCGGCGGCTCGACCAGAACCTCGCCGAGCGGTACGACCTCGCCGCACTCGCGGCCGGCTTCCGGGTCAGCACCCGCACGCTGCTGCGCCGCTTCGCCCAGGAGACCGGACGCAGTCCGCTGGCCCACCTCCAGGAGGCCCGGGTCCGCCGCGCCCGCCACCTTCTGGAGACCACCGACCGCACCGTCGCCGCCGTCGCCGCGGCCGTCGGCTACCGGGACCCCGGCACCTTCGCCGCCCTCTTCGCCCGCCACACCGGTCACCGCCCGAGCGCGTACCGGACCGCCTTCCACCGCCCGCCCCGCACCCCCGCCCCCCACGACGGCGTCCCGCCGGCCCACCACCCGTAGGACCGGATCACCCGGTGGGGCCTGCCGCGCCCCACCGGGGTCAGAACAGGGCCGTCACGCTCTCCTGGATCGACGCGACGTCCGCGGCGACGGCCGCCGTCGCGTGGACGCCGGGCGCGATGAACCCGAGCCATCGCAGGAGGATGTTCCGGCGGGGCTCGTCCCGGTCCAGTTCCGTCCGCACCTGCTCCGCGGCCTGGACCAGCTCGGCCCCGTCCTCGTAGTGCCCGGCGTGCCCGCGCAGTTCCTCGCGCAACCGGTCGACCGCCGCGCGCAGTTCCGCGACGGCTGCCTCGCGTTCGGCCGCGGGCGCCCCGCTGACGGACGCGGTGTGACCCACGGCGACCGTACTCCGGCTGATCCTCACGTCCCGGCCCGCCTGGATGCCGCTGACGTGCCCCGGCACCGCGCCGCCGTCGTGTTCCGCCATCACGTCACCTCCGCTGGGCCGACTGGGCCGGCCGGCCCGGCCGGGCCGTCTTCCCGGACGTGCCGCCTCCGGCTCGGACGCTGGATCGGTTGATGGAGATGTCCCGGCCCGCGAACAGACCGGAGTTGTAAATGGTCGTCTGCCGTTGGATCAGCTCACCGGTGTCGATGTTGTGGCCCTCCATGAACTGCACCAGGGCGTCGAGCACCCGGTGTTCCACCGTCTTGGAGTACAGCTCTCCGTCGAGTTCCTGGAAGTAGCGGTAGTAGAGTCCACTGCTCGCCGCCTCCCTGAGACTGAACTCGGCGCCGTAATTGAAGGAGCGCAGGCGTATCCGGCGTTCCTGACGGCGTTGCTCGCGTCCCTCGGAGATCGGGGCGAACAGGTCTCCCAGCACCGCGAACGGCGCCCGGAGCGTCAGGTAGGGAGTGCGCAGACCCGCCTCTCCCACGAGTCGGCACCATTGCCGGGTGGTGGGGGAGTGCAGCAGGGTGTCCACGGTCCGGTACTCCGCGCGCACGGGTGTCAGGAGGCAGTTGCTGCCCTCGATGAACGCGATGGAGCGGTCCGGCAGCACCGTGCACCGCAGGAACAGCGTGCTGACCAGCTCCCCTCCCCAGCCGGCGACCCGCACCGCAAGGTACGGCCGCGCGCGGCCCCTGCCGTCCTCGCGGAGCCCGCGCAGGAGGACCTCCGATACATGCGCCGCGGGCGGTCCGGCATCGTGGGGGAGCAGTTCGCCGCGTGTGCGGTCGTCCACTCCGAGCAGCAGGTCGGAGCCGTTGACCAGCAGTACCTCGGCCACGTCCAGGCCGGGCAGGCCGAGAGCCCTGACCCTGGCGGAAAGGTGCTGGTTCAGCTCGTGGACGGTGAACGGGAGGATCTCCTTGCCCTGCTCGGCGCGGGCGGTGTTCAGAGCGAAGGACCAGGTGCTGTACGTGTCGCCGTGCCCGACGAAGGGCGGGAAGAAGGAGGACGTCAGGACGTTGCCACGGTCACGGAGCTCGATGGTGTCCACGCGCGCGGCGTCCTTGGGGTTCGAGGGCCGGGGCGCCTGGTGGGGGTCGAAGTTCTCCCTCTTGAGCTGGTGGGAGACGACGCCGTAGTGCACCGAGACCAGTTCGGTGGCCACCACCGCCCAGGCCACGAGGAAGCCCGCGATGGCCACGGTGTAGCCCAGGCCCCGGCCCATGGCGAACGCGACCAACAGGGCGACCAGCCACGCGACCGCCAGGAACGAGAGCAGGACGTCCCGGCGCCGCTGGCGGCGGCGGGCCGCCACCGCGTGCCGGAGCACGCAACCCATGCTCACGCCGGGGGAGGACGCCACGGCGCGCCGCGGCTCCTTGATGATGCGGTCCACGGCGCTGCGGGCGAGCGTGACATCGGTGTACATGGCGGCACACAGGTACCGGGTGACGTCGTAACCGGCATACAGGGACGCCGATGCGGGCGGCGTCGGTGGAACGGGCGGGCCGAAGGACGGGCTGCCGCGCGGGTCGTTGGGAGGGGACATCGTGTCTCTGCCTCTGCATTCCACGGCTGCCGCGGTGGAGGGGCGCCGTAGAGGAAGTACGGAGTGGCGGTCGTGGCGGTCGTGCCATGCCGTCCCGCGGCGGCGACAGCCGCCCGGCCGCCGGGTGGTCCGAAGGGGACGCGTGCTCCGCGAGGGATCGCGTCCCTCCCGTCCGTGAGAAGAAGGGATGCAGCCCTTCCGGCAGGATCCGTCGGATCGTCGATACCGGTTTCCATTTTAGCTCGCATTCCGTTTGCTGATACGGCGCAATGCACCCCCGGTAGCCCCGAATTCCTCGTAGCGGCCCACGCCTTGTTGACCCTTCAGTTACCAGCAGGTCATGTCTCCCCAGCGGCCGTATTGGTATGGACATGACCAAGCTTCCGGGGCTAGCCTCACACTTGGTCTAGACCGCAGTGGACGACCGTCCTCCGGACACCCCCTGCCCTGCCGCCCCCCCACCCCCGCCGCTCCACCACCCGGCAGCGCACCCGAGGACGGACCACGTCCGTCCCCCTCCGAACCCAGGACAGGACCACGGGAGCGCACATGCAGCGCAAGCTCACCTCCTTACTCCTCGGCCTCGGGCTGCTCGGCGGCACCTTCCTCGCCACCGCCGGCACCGCCCAGGGCCACGGCTACACCGATTCGCCCGTCAGCCGGCAGCAACTCTGCGGCAACGGCACCGTCCGCGGCTGCGGGCAGATCCAGTGGGAGCCGCCCAGCGTAGAAGGGCCCAAGGGCTTCCCCACCCGGGGACCGGCCGACGGACGCATCTGCGCGGGCGGCAACGGCCGTTTCTCCGAACTGGACGACCCACGCGGCGGAGCATGGCCCGCCACCGCCCTGACCGGGGGCCGCGCCCACACCTTCGTCTGGCGGATCACCGCACGCCACGCCACCACCGACTTCCGGTACTACATCACCAGGGACGGCTGGGACCCCACCAAGCCGCTCACCCGGGCCGACCTCGACCCCCAGCCCTTCCTGATGGTTCCCTTCGGCGGCCGGCTCCCCGGGTCGACGGTCAGCCACACCGGTGTACTGCCGCACAAGACCGGCCGTCACCTCATCCTCGGTGTCTGGACCATCGCCGACACCGGCAACGCCTTCTACGCCTGCTCCGACGTGCGTTTCTGAGCCGGACCCTGCGCACCCACCCCGCAGACCGGACTTCGGAAGGAGAACCATGTCCGGACCCCGACGCACCAGGCGGACACCGTCCCCGACGCCACACACCGATGGCACGGGCGGGCACACGGGCACCGCACGGCGGGCGGCCGCCGTCCTGGTGACCGCCCTGCTCGCCCTCGGGCTGCTCGGCGCCGCCCCGGCCACCCCGCCCGCCCCCACCACCCCGGCCGCCCCCACCCTCCCGACCGCTCCCACCGCCGGGGCTCCGCCCGCCCCGTCCTCCACCGCCGCCACCTGCGCGACCAGGCCGCGCCCTCAGGGCAAGGTCCTCCAGGGCTACTGGGAGAACTGGGACGGCGCCGCCAACGGCGTCCACCCGCCCTTCGGATGGACCCCGATCACCGACGCCCGCATCCGCACCCACGGCTACAACGTCGTCACCGCGGCCTTCCCGGTCATCCGGTCCGACGGCACCGTGCTGTGGGAGGACGGCATGGACGCCACCGTACGGGTCCCCACTCCGGCCGAGGTGTGCGAGGCCAAGGCGGCCGGACTGACCGTGCTGCTGTCCATCGGCGGGGCCACCGCCGGCATCGACCTCGGCTCGACCGCCGTCGCGGACCGGTTCGTGCAGACCGTCGTCCCCATCCTCAAGGCGCACAACTTCGACGGCATCGACATCGACATCGAGACCGGCCTGGTCGGCAGCGGCGACATCAAGCGGCTCTCGGCGTCCCAGACCAACCTGATCCGGATCATCGACGGCGTACTCGCCGCCATGCCCCCCGGCTTCGGCCTGACCATGGCTCCCGAGACGGCGTACGTGACCGGCGGCAGTGTCGTCTACGGCTCCATCTGGGGCGCCTACCTGCCCGTCATCAAGAAGTACGCCGACAACGGCCGGCTGTGGTGGCTCAACATGCAGTACTACAACGGCAGCATGTACGGGTGCTCCGGCGACTCCTACGAGGCGGGCACCGTACGGGGATTCACCGCCCAGACCGACTGCCTGGACCGTGGCCTCACCGTGCAAGGCACCACCATCAAGGTGCCCCTCGACAAACAGGTCCCCGGCCTGCCCGCTCAACCGGGGGCCGGCGGCGGGCACATGGCACCGTCCCAGGTCGCACAGGCCTGGAACACCTACGGCGGCAGGCTGAAGGGCCTGATGGCCTGGTCGATCAACTGGGACGGCTCCCGCGCCTGGACCTTCGGCGACAACGTCAAGGCGCTCCAGCACCGCTGAGCCCCCGCCCCGCCCCGCCCCGGGCCGGCCGGCGCGGTCGGCCCGGCGCGGTCGGCCCGGGGACGCAGCGGGTCACCGGGCCGGTCAGCGCACCAGCAGGTCCACCACGCCCGTGAGGTCCTCCTCGCCGCTGCCCTCGGCCAGGCGCCGGCGCATCAACGCGAAGTACGGCCCGAGCAGTTCCGGGCTGACACCCTGCTGCTCGGCGGTGCTCAGGAAGGTCGGCGTGCCGGCCACCTGCATCGCCAGGTTCGACGCGACCCCCTTGGTGTAGTCGCCGGTCCGCAACTGCTCGGCGGTCCGGTGGACCGACGGTGCCATCGCGACGAGCCAGTCGGCGAGGAGGGGGGCCAGCGACGCCGGGTCGATGTCCTCCTTGCGGATCAGGGCGAAGGCGTGCGCCACCCCCGCGAACATCCCGTACATGGCGCTGAGCAGGGCCACGTCGTGCAGGGCCGCGAAGCCCGCGTCCTCGCCGACGTAGGTGGTGCCGGCCGGAACGCCCAGCGTCTCCCGGTGCCGCTCGAACAGCTCGCGCGAGCCGCTGTAGAAGACGTAGCCACCGGCCTCGGGGACACCGATCATCGGAGGGACGGCCATGACGCCGCCGTCGAGGTAGCGGGCGCCGCGTTCACGGGCCCACGCGGCGCGCGTACGCGCCTGGGCGGGGGTACTGGTGGTCAGGTTGACCAGGTCCTTCCCCTCGAGTTCGGTGCCGGCCAGCACCTCCTCGACCGAGGCGTCGTCCAGCAGGCAGACCACGACCAGGGGGTGCGCCGCCACGGCCGCGGCGGCACTGTCCGCGACCCGCGCCCCTTCGGCGGCGAGCGCCGCGGCGCGGGCCGGGGTGCGGTTCCATACGGTGAGCGGGTGGCCGGCGGCGAGCCAGGCACGGGCCAGCGCGGCGCCCATCGCGCCGAGGCCCAGCAAGGTAACGGAAGTCTTCTCAAGAGCGTCGTTCGTCATGCCGATTAGGCTGGCCGCAGGTGGAGGGGTGATCAAGTACGCACTTGCGAGTGGGTGGTTACCCCGGGGTGAGTGAGCAGGTGGGAGGGGTGGGGCATGACGACGCTGAACCGGCCGGGCACACCGGACGGGCACGTCTGCGGGATCGACACCGCGATGGAGGTGATCGGCGGCAAGTGGAAGGTGCTCATCCTCTGGGCGCTCCATGAGCACCCCTGCCGCCGCTTCGGCGAACTGCGGCGACTGCTTCCGGGCATCACCGAGAAGGTGCTGGCTTCCCACCTGCGCGAGATGGAGGCGGACGGCGTCGTGGACCGCGTGTCCTACGAGGAGGTGCCGCCCCGTGTCGAGTACACGCTGACCGAGGACGGCAGACGGCTCAACGACGCACTCCAGCCGCTGGCCGCCTGGGGCCGCGAACGGTCGAGCACCCGAGGAGTGCGGGAGGACGCGGGCTGAGGGCGCTCCTCGACGATCCCGGCGGACCGGCGGACCGGCGGGGCGGTCCGCCGGCGCCTTGCCATTCCGGAGGCGTACGGGACGGGGGCGGCCTACTCGCCGGTGTCCTGCGCGCTGACGGCGCCGTCCTTGATGTAGCGGGCGAGGTTCAGGTCGGGGGCGTCGAACTGCTCCCGTACACCTTCCGCCCACAGGACGGTCTGGGTGCCTTCGTGCTTGACCAGGCCGGGGTTGACGCCCAGCTTGAAACCGCCGGGCAGCGGCTTGCCCGCGCGGTAGGGCAGGAAGTCCAGCGGTGAGGGCCCGTCGGAGGCGTAGACCGCGCAGTCGGACAGAATCGCCACCGGGTACTGACCGGTGAACGCGGCGTGCTTGACGACCTTGCGGTGCATGTTGATCCGGGTACGGGAGATGACCGCGGCCCTGATGTCCGGCCGCCAGGTGGGGCGGGACAGCGCCCGCCACGGCCGGCCGGGCTTCCACCCCTCGCCCCGGGGGCGTTCCCGCAGCTTGCCGATCCCGCCCTTGACGGTCGCCTTGACCGCCGAGACCACGATCGCCATCTCGGGGTCGCGCTCCCGGTAGCCGTCCATCGCCGCCAGGAACTCCTCCGGCCCCAGATCGGCACTCACCCCCAGGTCGGCCATCGTCGCCAGGTAGGCGTCACGGAGCCGGTTGTACCAGGCGTCCAGATAACGGCCGTTGTCATGGCGGACGTACGCCTCCGACGGCGCGACCTCGTAGCCCAGTTCCACGGCGTAGGCGACGGTCCGCGTCTCGTACCAGGCGGGCCCCTCCGGCCGCTCGCCGGAGGGGGTGAAGGGGTTGGGCAACAGCTCGGCGTCCAGACCCACCCACTCCTTGCCCGACCGGACCCTCGACAGGTCGACGTGGGAGAGGTCGACCAGCCACGAGCCGGGCAGCTTCGCGTCGAACGCGGGCTCCTTCACGTGCGTCGGCGCTCCCAGGCCCACGACCAGGCCGTTGGCTCCGGCGGCGAAGGCCATGTTGACGTCGATGCCGACCAGGAACCGCTTGGCGCACTCGTCGTCCGTCAGCGGCCGGGCCCAGTCGAAGGCCTCCTCGAACAGCTTTTCGTCCGGGCCGCGCACATGGAAGCGCGGCAGGTCGGCGAGCAGCGGGTGCCCGTCGGGTGCCTCGCACGGCGCACAGTCCACCGGGTCCTTCCCCAGCGAACCGGGGTTGTGCTCGGAATGCCGTTTCCCCTCCGCGTCGGGCTCGGAGGCGCGGGTCGGCGGACGCAGCGCGGTCATCAGCTCCAGACCGGTGACGGCCGTCGACCCGCGGGGCGTCATCACCCGTTCCGCGTACACGCCGAGCACCCGGGCCAGTGCCGCCGGCGGGAACGCCCCGGCCTCGCCCCAGTGGCGGGCGTCGAGCGCGTGCCACGACGGGACGCACAACTGGACGCACGCGCGCTCCGCACCCTGCGCGGGCCGGTAGATCCGCGCCCACGGGCCCAGGCCCCGCTTGGTCAGCTTCCAGTCCGCGCGCGCCAGTTGCCTGACGACCTTGTGGTCCTCCGGCAGCCGTCCGGCGCGCCGCTCCTGGTCGGTGAGGCCGGCGGGGAGGCCGTAACGCTCCAGCGCGGACTCGGTGAGCACGAGGAGCGGGTCGCCGTCCTTGCCCGGTCCGGACAGCCTGGGCTGCCCCAGCCGGGCCTCCGTGAGCGTCCACTCCACCAGAGCCGGCAGGGACTTGGCCAGTACGTCCAGGACCAGGCCGCCCGTACAGTACGCCAGCACCTGGCCGTCGGCGTCGGCGTCGACGACCGCGAGCGGCCCGTTCACGAAGCGCGGGTCGGCGCCCCCCGCCGGGGCCCCGGCCTGCCCTGCCCGCTCCGCGCCCGGCCGCCGCGCCGGGGAAGCGGCGGCGCGGCCGGCCGTGGGGCGGGACGCGGGGCTGGCCGCGGGGCGCGACCGCGGGGTGTCCTCGACCGGTCCGGGCGCGGCCTCCGCCGCTCCCGCCGCCTCGGCCGCCCCGGCCGTCGCCTCCGGGGCGGCGCCGGACCCGCCGGGGAGCCCGCCCGGCTCGACGTGGGCCGGTCCGGAGACGTCCGGTCCGGAGACGTCCGGGCCGGGAGCCGGGGCGGGTGCGGGGGAGTGGGGTGCGGGGTAGAGCTCCGCGAGCCGCTTGAGCAGCCGTGCGTACGCGTCGCGCTCCGGAGGCCGGGGCTCGGTCTTGCCGGCCTCCCACCCGCTGACCGTGGCCCGGCGCACCTGGAGGGCCGACGCCACCTCGTCCACGGTCAGCCCGTGTGCCTTGCGCAGCCGCCTGCGCTCCTCGGGCGGCGGCAGCACGGAACGGGACGCGACCAGGGCATCCACCGCGTCAAACAACTCGGACATGGCACACCTCCGGGCCCCATCCTATGCACGCCACCGTACGGATCCCGTACATCCACCGTACGTCGGCGCGGGGCGAACGTAGGAAGGTCCGCCGCGGAAGTGAAGCCCGAAGCCGGTCCGGCCCGGCGAGTAGTCGAAGCGGGCCCCGTGGGCCTGCGGTCAGGGGCGACTGTCCTCGGCCCGCGTGTGTGCGACGAGGGCGTTGGCATCCCCGTGGCCCAGACCGTGTGCGGTCTTGAGGTGGGCACATGGGTGTGGGCAGGCTCATGCCGTGTGCGCCCCGGTGAAGAACTCGGCGAGGGCCGGGGCCAGCACCTGCGCGTCGATGGTGTGCTCTTCACCCGGGAAGATCCGCAGGGTGAAGTTGTCGCCCGCGGCGGCGAGTTCCCGTGCGCCGGCCTCCATGTGCGGCGCGCCCGCGTCACCGCTGGCGACGAGGACGGGAACGGTCACGGAAGCCCACCGTTCGACCGGGAGGGGGCGGCCGGACATGGTGTCACCCATGATGCGGCCGTCATAGGGCAGTGTGCGGGCGACGGCCTCCATGTCCGCCCAGAACGGGGCCTGTCGCATGCCCGCCACGGCCTCGTCCGGCAGGGCGATCGCTGCCGTCAGGAAGTAGGCGGCCGCGTCGCCGTACGCCTCGCGGGCCACGAGCTCCGTCAGGTGGTCCACGTAGTCGGCGGGCAGCGGCGGCCGGCTGTCGTCGGTGATGAACGGGGGCTCGTACAGCGCGAGACGCGAGACGGCGCTGCCGTGGGCGGTGGCCTCCAGGGCGAGGACCGCGCCCGACGACATGCCGAAGACCATGGCAGATCCGCCCCCGGGTCCGCCGATCAGTGCGTCGAGGTCCTCGATCTCGCGTCGCACCTCGTAGGCCGGTGCGTCCCCGCTGTCACCGCGGCCCCGACGGTCGTACGTGAGCACCGTGAACCGATCGGCCAGCAGCTCGGCGAGCTCGGCCGAGGCGCCGCGGGTCATGAACGCCCCGCCCACCAGGACGACCACCGGACCCGAGCCCCGACGCTCGAAGGCGATGGCCGTGCCGTCGGCGGAGAACACCTTCTCCATGCGTAACCCCCCAGTTGTCGCACGGCACAGGGCGGGTGCCCTGCCCGTGGATGTACGAACTCTGGAACTGGACGGTACAGTACTCATCTGAGTACTGGTCAGTCCAGTACGCGCCGGAAGGTGGAGAGGGAGGAAGCGGATGACGGACAGCCGGTCGGCACGCAAGCACCAGGCAATTCTTGACGCGGCGACCACCGTGTTCCTGAACAAGGGTTACGCCGGCACGAGCATGGACGACATCGCGAAGCTGGCCGCGGTGTCGAAGCAGACCGTCTACAAGCACTTCGCGGACAAGGAGAAGCTGTTCGCCGAGATCGTGCTGGCCACCACCGACGGCATCGACGCGATGGTGGACCTGGTGGCCGACGTCCCCGCCGACGCCGAAGCCCTGCACGAGAACCTGACCCGCCTCGCCCGCCGGCTGCTGGGCGCCCTCACCCGGCCCCAGGTGATCCAGCTCCGCCGTCTGGTCATCGCCAACGCCGATGCCTTCCCCGAACTGGGCGCGGCCTGGTACGAGCAGGGCTTCGAACGGGTCCTGGACACCCTGGCGGCCACCTTCCGGCGCCTTACCGGCCACGGACTGCTCAAGGCCGACGACCCGCTGCTGGCCGCCCACCACTTCGCCGGCCTGCTGCTGTGGATCCCGGTGAACCGGTCCATGTTCCACGGCACGTCCCGGCACGACGAGGCGGAACTCGACCGCTACGCCGAAGCCGGCACCCGTACGTTCCTCGCCGCCTATGGCTGACCCAGGGTGCCGGGCGCCAGCTCCACGCGGACGCCGTCGCGGACGTCGATCACGTACGTGGTACCGGTCTCGGGCGTCCAGCCCAGCGGCAGCAGGTAGTAACGGCCGCCCCGCTCGATGAGCCGCCGAAGGCCGGTGTAGCGGTAGCGGAAGTGCGTGTCCTTGCCGAGGTCTTCGACGCGTACGCCCGGCCCCGCCAGGCTGAGGCGGTCGGTGGTCAGGACGACGACGGCCGTACGGCTGACGACGTGGCGGCCCGTCAGACGTGCCTCCGCCACCCCCAGGCCGTCGGCGGCCAGCGTCACCGCCCACAGGACGAGGAGGCCGGTCACGGACGCGGCCGCCGCCCTGCCGGCGGCGGTGGCGGCAGGGCCGTCCCGGCGGGCGGCGGCGCGCCGGTGGGCGAGGGCGACACCCAGCGCCAGTGCCAGGGCCGCCGCCCAGCCGTACGGGTGGGTCCACCGCCAGAGGACCAGGGCGAGGAGGCCCGAGGGCACCAGGAGCAGATCGGCGCTGCGGGCCCATACGCCCGCGCGGCGCACGAACCGGGCGACGGGCCCGGGCCAGGCGCGTCCGCTCAGGAGGTCCGGGCGGAGGGCGGCGTACCCCATGACCGTGAGGGCGATGACGACGGGCCTGCGGACCAGGTTCAGTGCCTGGATGGCCAGTTCGGGGAAGCCGATGCCGAGCGTGAAGACGTCGAGACGGAAGTAGTGGTAGAAGGCGGTCAGGTAGACCGCGCCGAGGTAGAACATGACGGCCGCGACCAGGGATGCCTGCGCGGCCACCGCTCCGGCCAGCCCCGGTGCGGAGCGGTCGTCCGCTGCCGGTGTGGCCGCGGCGGGGGACCCCACCGGGTGCCGGAGGAGGGCGGCTCGCCGGGCGGTGGTGACGCGGGCGCGCCGGAGCCGTTCGAGGCGGGCGGCGCTGCGGGCGGTGCTGCGGGCGGCGCGGGGGTCGCGGCGCCGGGCGGGGACGGGACGGACCGCCGGGCGACCGGTCACGGTCCGCCCGTGCCCGCGCCGTCCGTTCCGCCCATGCCCGCGCCGTCCGCGCCCGTGGTGTCGCCGGGGTCGGGGCAGGGCGTGCCCGACGGGCTGGGCGAGGGTGAGGCCGACGAGCCGGGGGAGGGGGAGGGGGAGGAGGGGGCGGTGCCGTCCGGCGCGGAGGGCCCGGGGGACGCGCCGGTGGCGGGAGGGCAGCCGGGCGCCGGCCCGTCGCCACCGCCCTCGCTCGTGCCCCCCACGTCACCGCCGCCGCCGTCGCCCCCACCGGTGGGGTCGATGCCGCCGCCCGGAGCGGGGTGCTGCCCGCCCAGGGTCGGGGGCGGCGGGGCGGGAGGCACGGGGTCGCCGCCGTACGGTGGGCTGCCCGTCCCCCCGCTCGCCGGGGCGTCGCCGGCCGGGGCGCCCGTCCGTGCGCCGGATCCGCCGCCGGTCACCGCGCCGAGGGCGTCGGACGAGCCGGAGCTCCGCGACGGCCCCGTACCGGACCCTCCGCCCCTGTCCGGGTCCGCCGCCGACGGGTCGCTCCCGGTCGCCGCAGCCCTGTCGCTCGACGGGGGTGCCGTCACCCGCGACCCGGAGGGACCGGGACCGGAGGTCGGTCGGGAGGCGCTCTCGCTCGCCCGGCCGCAGGCCACGACGAGCAGCAGGACCCCGCAGCAGAGGGCCCCCGACCCGGCGTACCGCCGTACAGCCCTCGCCAAGTTCCGTTCCCCCATGCGCCGTTCCCCCATCCGGCGATGGTAGGAGCACGACGAGCCCGCCGTCCCGCCCAGGACCGGCCAATGTGCGGCGGCTTCGTCCCGTGCACCTCCCGAAGCGACCTCCCCCGAAGCGGCCGCGCCGCCCGCTCGCAACGGGCTGTCATGCCCAGCGCCGTGGAGGTGGTCCGGGCCCGGCGCGAGAGTCACCCCCCGCTGGGCTCCGGGCCGATTTCAGGGCCGGTCACGCCTGTCGCGCCGGCCGGGGACGAACCCGGTCGGCGCGACGACGGTTGCGGACCTTCCCGGCGCCGGGCATCGCGCCGGTTGCCGAGGAAGGGTGGGGCTACCGGCCGCCGGGGCTCTGCCGGCGGACCTCGCCGGCCACCTGCTGCCCGGATTCGCGGGCCTGCTCGGTGACCTGCGTGGTCTGGTCGCGTGCTTCGTCCTGCGTGGTGCGGGCGGCGTCGGCGGCGGTTTCCTTCACCTGCTGCGCGGCCTGCTTCGCCGTCTCGGTGGCCTCCTCCTTCAGGTGCTGAGCGGACTCCAGCGCGGCCTGCTTCACCGGCTCGATGGCGTCGCTCCCGGCCACGCGGCTCGCCGCCCGCTGCTCGGCACCGGACTCCGGCAGGAGGGAGGCGGCCAGCAGGCCGGCACCGAAGGCGATCAGACCGGCCGCTAGCGGATTGCCCTGGGTCTGCCGTATCGCCTGCTCGGGAGCCTGCTTGACGGCTTCGCCCACCTGGCCGGCGCTCTCCTGGGCGGACCGGGTGGCATGCCGCGTCCGGTCCGCGGCCTGGCTGCCGGCGTCGGACGCGGTCCCCATGATCCGCTCCCGCAGGTCCGACGCCCGCGAGCGCGCCCGGTTGGTGCGCCGGCGCATCATCCGCTTGGGGCTGGTGCGATCGGTCAGGGCGTCGACGTTCTGCGAGAGCCTGTCGCGCGTGGCCTCGATGTCGGCCTTCACTTGGTCGGGTGACGTGCCCACTGTGCGTCCTCCTTGAGGGTCTGAACCGTCTTTTCCGGCTTGGGCGACACCTCTCGCATCCGAGAGCGACCCATCACGAACAACACGGCGGCGACGACCGCCCACACGGCGGTGACGATCAATGCCGCCCAGCCGGCGTCCATCACGTTGGCCAGCCCGAACACAGCGGCCAGCGACAGGAAGAGGGCCACCATGTAACCGGCGAAACCCGCCCCGCCGAACATCCCGGCCGCCTTGCCCGCCTTGGCCGCCTCCTCGCGGACCTCCGCCTTGGCGAGCTCCACCTCCTGCCGGAACAGCGTCTGCACGTCCGCGGTCACGGCGGACAGCAGCTCACCGGCCGAACGCTCCTGCCCGTGGCGGTCCATCTCCGTCGAACCCGCGGACTGCTGTGAACCCGCCGTCATCTCACACCCCCGGGTAGCCGGGCAGCTCCGGCGGGGCCTGGCCGGCCGGGGGCAGGGCGTCGTCCCCGCCGCTCGTGGCCGGGCGCCCACTGTCCCCGCTCCGGACCGCCTTACCGGCCTTGGCGAGACGGCCGACCGCCAGACCTGCCAGTACCGCGCCGCCCAGGAACGCGCCCGGCCGCCGGCGTGCGAACTTCTGGAGGTCGCCCAGCAGGCCGTCGACACCGTTCTTGTCGAGGTAGTCGGCGGCCCGGTGCCCGCCGTCGGCGGCCTGGGTCACCAGGGTGCGTGCCGGGGACTCCCCGGGCGCGTTCTGCGCCATTCCCGCGAAGTCGTCCGCCCACTGCCGGACGGTGCCCGCCAGACGCTGCGCCTGCCCCTGGCCCTCGTCCAGCACGCGCTGCCTGAGGTCGCGCGCGGCGTTCCCGGCCTGCTGCCGAGCCTCGCCCGCCACCGCCCTGGCCTGCTCCGCGGCGGTCCCCGCCACATCACCGGCCGACTGCGCGGCTCGGGAGGCCGTCGCCGACGCCTGTTCCTTCGCCGCCTGCCCCGCTTGCTGAGCACGCCCGGCATCACTCATGAGCCACTCCTCCTTGGAACGCCGGATCCGACGGAACCAGCTCCTCCGGTTGCTGTCCGGCTGCGGGTACCACCGCATACCTGGGCGAAACGGGGCGTATGCGCCGCCGTCGATCCCGGCATGTGTGAGCGAGCGAAGGTCCGGGGGAGGGGCGGTTTCCCATCGGGGCGCACCGCCGGGACGCCGTGACGAGACGCTGCCGAGCCGTCGCTGTTGTGACACGGCGGAATCAGTCGGCTACCCGTTGTGGTGGACGCCGGGGCTGCCGGTTTTCCAGGGTTGCGGGTTTTGAGGGGAGCAGGCGGCCGCCGACACTGTCGGACCCGATGACCCCCACCGGGCGGAGGCACCGGTTTCGCTCGACTGCACCGTTTCCGGCGTCTGTTGCGCGCGGTGTCCGGGTGTCACACGGGTCGGGAGCGGCCTAGAGTGTCGCCATGTTCAAGTCAGGGGTGGGGTTCCTCGCGCTGTTCGGGGTCGGTTGGTGGCTGCTGGGCACGAGTGGCTTCGAGGCGCCGCTCCGGTGGGTCGCGGTCGCGGCGGGGTGTGTCCTCGCGCTCGGCTTGATGCTGGCGGCGCGCCGGTTCCTGCCCGCGTCGGAGGGCGGCCCTTTCCCTCCCGAACGCCGACGGCGCTTCAACCAGATCAACCTGCTCCAGTGGCTCCTCATCATCGCCACGGTGATCGTGTGCGCTCGCACCGGGCACCCCATGCTGGTTCCGCCGCTGGTCGCGCTGATCGTCGGACTGCACTTCGTACCGCTCGCAGCGGTGTTCGCACAGCCACGCCTCCGCGTCCCGGCCGCCGCGCTCGTGCTGGCGGGTGCCACCGGTCTGGCGGTACGGATGAACGAGGGCGCGGACACGACCGTACGGCTCGTGGTCGGCATCATCGCCGCCCTGTCCCTCTGGGGCACGGCCGCATGGACCGTCGTCGGTCTCGGGTCCCGATCACGCAAGGCCCCGGCGGCCTGATCCTCGGGACGCCGCCCTCAGCAGGCGCGGGCCATCGCTGAACGGACCGTGGCGGCGCGGCACCGGCCCGGCCCGATAATGGTCTGGTGATCAACAGGGACCTGTGCGTGGTGCTGGCCGAGGACTCCGTCGTTCTGCGGGACGGGATGGTCGAGTTGCTCCGGGCCCGCGGATGCACGGTGGCGGCCACGGCCGGAACGGCACCCGAGCTGCTCGCCGCGGTGGCCGAGCATCGGCCGGACGTCGCCGTGGTGGACATCCGGATGCCGCCCACCCACACCGACGAAGGCATTCGCGCGGCCGTCGAGATCCGTGCGACCACACCCGAGGTCGGCGTGCTGGTCTTCTCCCAGCATGTCGAGACCGCCTGGGCCTCCCGGCTGCTGGCGGACGGCGCGGCGGGGATCGGGTACCTGCTGAAGGAACGCGTCGCCCGTACCTCCGAGTTCGTGGACGCGCTGCACCGGGTGGCCGACGGCGGCACCGCGCTCGATCCGGAGGTCGTCGGCCGGCTGATGCGGGGTGGCAGGCACCGCCGCTTGGACACGCTGACGCCGCGTGAGCGCGAGGTGCTGGAGCTGGTGGCACAGGGCCACTCCAACCGTTCCGTCGCCGCGCTGCTCGCGGTGTCGGAGCGTGCGGTCGAGAAGCACGTCGCCGGCGTCTTCACCAAGTTCGGCCTGCGAGCGACGGACGCCGACAACCGGCGGGTGAAGGCCGTGCTGGCCTACTTGGAGGAGGGCGGCGGCTGACCGGTCGTCACAGGCGGTTCGGGAGCTCGGCGGTGACCGTCGTGGGCCCGCCCGGTGGGCTGTCGACGCGCAGGACACCGTCCACCGCTGCGAGCCGTTCGGCCAGACCGGTCAAGCCGGTGCCGACTCCGAGCGCCGCGCCGCCCCGGCCGTCGTCGCGCACGCTCAGGACGGTGCGGCCGTCGGCCACGCGCGCCGTGAGCGTCGCCGAGTGGGCACCGCTGTGCTTGGCGACGTTGGTGAGGAGCTCGGCGGCGCAGAAGTAGACGGCCCGTTCGACCACCGCGTGCGGGCGCTCCCGCACGTCCAGGTGCACCGTGACCGGTACCGGCGAGGTGGCGGTCAGGCCCGGCAGTGCCTCACCGAGGCCACCGTCCAGGGCCACCGGGTGAATGCCCCGGGTGAGCCGCCGGAGCTCGGTGATGGTGTCGTCGGTCTGGCCGCGGGCGCGGTCCACCAGCGTACGCAGTCGTACGACATCGGGACCGGCGCCGGGATCGAGCGCGTCCTCGGCCAGGGAGAGGGTGATGGCCAGGGCGACCAGCCGGGCCTGGGTGCCGTCGTGCAGGTCCCGCTCCAGGCGGCGCAGTTGATCGGTGTTGTCCGCGATCAGGGTGGCGCGGGCCGCCTCCAGCTCCTGGACCCGCCGCTGGGCACGGGCCGGGCCGAGCAGCAGCCGGGCGAGCCGGCGGTTCGCCGCGCTCAGCGCCCGGACCGCCCCGGGCACCGCGGCCGGCAGGACCAGCCCCAGCGGGACGGAGCCGGCGTCGAGCCAGGTGACCGGCTGGGGACCTTCGAGGAGGCGCCGCCAGAGCGGGAAACCTAGCAACCAGCCGCAGCCGAGGGGAAGGGCCACGGCGGCGACGAACCCGAGCACCCCCAGGGGCAACCGCAGCACCAGATAGAGCAGCGCCCGCCAGGCGACCGGATCGGTCAGCACCGCACGACCACGGGCGACCGCACCCGCCGGGAGGGCCGGCGTGACCGGTGCCTCGACCCGCTCGCCCAGCAACCGGCCCACCAGCCACCGGTGCAGCACACCGAACCCACGCGCGCCCAGCAGCGCGGCGACCACGAACGGCAGACCGAGCACGGTGAGCGAAAGCAGTGCCCCCGCGTACAGGACGGCGAGCGCGTAGACCCCGCCGGCCAGGGCGAGCGGCAGCCCGACGACGGCGAACGCCCAGTCGCCGCCCCGGACGGAGAAGTACCGCCTCGACCCGGCCGGCTTCGCACCCGGTCGCCCCGGCCCGCCTCCCGCGCCGGCCTCCCGCGCCGTCCCGGCGAGTGGCGCGGACGCCCCCACGCCGGCCGGCGGGCCCGTACGGGCCGGCACGCGCCCGGGGGACGTACGCCCGGCCACGGGGCCGTCGCCGCGCTCAGCCACGGCCACCGCCCATCAGCTCCGCCGCCGGGCCACGAACCGCGCGCAGGCCCGTGAGCAGGATGCCGGGGACGGTCAGCACCACCGCGCCCGCGACGATCCACCCACACGCGGCCACCGGGACGGACGGCACCGGCGAACCGGTCACCGCCGTACTGAACGCGGCCGACGCGGCACCCGCGACCACCGCACCGAGCAGGACACCGACCACTGTGGTCAGCACGGCCTCCACGGCCAGCATGCGCATCAGGTGCGACCGGGTCGCGCCGACCAGCCGCAGCAGCGCGAACTCACGGCGCCGTTCCGCGGTCACGGCGACCAGGGTGTTGACGGTGGAGACGGCGGCGAAGCAGGCCAGCATCGCCAGTTCGGCCTGGCGCAGCCACACGTCCGTGGGGGACGTGACACTGGTCGCCGTCGCGCCTCCGGCGTGTCCGGCGGTGCTTGTCATGATCACCATGGTGCCCGAGAGCCCCACCAGCAGCGCGACCGGGACCACGGCGGACGACAACCGCCGCGCGTACCCGCGCAGATTGGCGTCGGCCAGCCAGCCCGCACGGGGTGCCACCACCCGCACCGGCGCTCCCAGGGCCGCCGCCAGGAGACGCGCAAGCAGCGGCCCCATCAGAGCGACGGCGATCAGCAGCACCAGCGAACCGAGCAACGCCGCCTGCCCCGCCTTGTCCTCCTGCCCGGGCGGGCGCGTCGCCGCCAGTCGCAGCAGCAGACCACCGCCCACCAGCACACCGATGCCGGCGAGCAGACGCGGCGCACCCGCCCGCCCGTGCTCGGTCGCACTCGCGGTCAGCGCGGCGGCGGGCGCGATACGGGAGATCCGCCGGGCCGCGACGGCGGTGGCCGCCAGACCGACGGCGAGCGCGGCCACCAGCGCCACCAGAACCGGCACCGGAGTCAGCGGCACCCGCATCCCCGGCGGCGCCATCCCCAGGCGCTGGAGCTCGACCAGGAACCGGCGGGCCGCGGCCACCCCGAGGACCCAGCCCGGCACCGCCACCAGCACAGTGGTCCATGCCACCTGCGCACGGACCAGCCTTCGCGTCTGCCGGGGCGTCGCCGCGATCGTCCGCAGCAGCGCCAGCTCCTGGTGCTGCTGCCGGAGAGCGAAGCCCAAGGCGTTGACCACGACGAAGAACGCGACCAGCACGGCGATCTCCCCGAAGGCGCCGGCGATCACCACCAGTCCGGGCCCCTCGACCGTCCCGCGAGCGGCCGGAGGCGCGGTGACCTCGGCGGCGAGCAGCGAGCCGAACAGCGTCACGGTGGCGACGGCGAGAAAGAGCGCGACAGCCAGACCGGTGAAGGCGGCCGGACGCCGGCGCATCGGTCCCAGAGCGAGAGCGACCATCGTACTCACCGGCCCAGCCGGCTCAGACGCTCGCCGATCCGGCCGACGGTGGGCCGGTCGAGCTCGTCCACCACCAGACCGTCCGCGAGCAGCAGCACCCGGTCCGCGTACCCGGCGGCGACCGGGTCGTGGGTCACCATCACGCACGTCCGGCCGTCGTGGTCCACACCGGCACGCAGCAGCGCGAGGATCTCATGGCCGGTGGCCCGGTCGAGCGCGCCGGTCGGCTCGTCGGCGAACAGGACCTGCGGCCGGGACACCAGCGCCCGCGCTATCGCCACCCGCTGCTGCTGCCCGCCGGAAAGCTGCCCGGGCCGGTGGCGCTCACGCCCGGCCAGCCCCACCCGGGCCAGCGCGTCCAGCACCCGGCCCCGGTCGGGCCGCCGCCCGGCCAGCCGGCCGGGAAGCTCGACGTTCTGCGCCACCGTCATCGCCGGCATCAGGTTGAACGCCTGGAACACGAACCCGACCCGGCTGCGCCGCAGTTCCGCCAACCGCCGCTCGGACAGCCGGGACACCTCGGTGCCGCCCCACCACACGGAGCCCCGGGTGGGCCGGTCCATCCCCGCCAGACAATGCAGCAGGGTCGTCTTGCCGGAGCCGGACGGCCCCATCACCGCCGTGAACGTCCCCGGTGCCAGGGCCACCGACACGCCGCGCAACGCCCGTACGGTGGCGGCGCCGCGCCCGTACTCACGGTGCAGCCCCTCGGCCCGGGCGGCTGTTTCCGGCCCGGCATCACTCGTCATCTCGACCATGCCCTCATCCTCGGCGGACGGAGCTCAGCAATCGATCATGCCAGCCCCCGCTTCCGGGGTGGGGAAAACCGAACCGTCTGCCGTACGGCCCGTCTCCCGAGCGTCGCTCGCACCTTCTCCAAGGGCCGATGACGGGGCGTCCTCTCCCAGACCCCGGAGGATCGCGGTCTCGACGGGGGAGTGGGTGCCGTCGGCCCGCTCCAGGTCGTACGGCACGGCCGGCAGCAGCGGCGGCTGGGCCATGAACCGCGGCCGCACCCCGTGGTGGGGTTGCGCGGCGTGCACCAGGAACGGGTGGCACAGGAAGACGTCCCCCGCGGACCCGGTGGCGAGGGCCTGTGGCCGGTGCGCGGAAGCCGCCTCCACATCGGGCGCGAGGTCCAGCCCGCTCGCTCCGTCCTCCCCGTACTTCGCCAGGACCCTGGGCACATCGAGGTGTGAACCGACCCGGATCCGGGTGGGGGCGTCCCGCTCACCGACCTCGCTGAACAGGAACAGCATCAACAACGCCCGGCCCCGGGAGCGCAGATTGGTGAAGTACCAGCTCTCGCCCTCGGGCAGAAAGCTTCCCTCGATGTGCCAGCCCGCGTCGTCCGGCTCCTCCTCGTGCGGGAAGCGCAGAGGGAAGGTGCCCAGCGAATAGCGTGGCTCCCAGCGCCCCGGCCCCACGAGCAGGTCGTAGGCGCGGTGCAATGAGGGCGAGTTGGGCGCGGCCGCGAACGGCCCCTGCGCCATGCCGCCCACCCAGTGCACGGGCCGCGTCCATGTCGCCGGATCGTCCGGGTCACAGCCCGTCTCCCGCCACAGCAGCCGCGCACAGTCCGCGGCCACGCGCGGGGCGACGGCACCCTCCAACTTCACATAGCCGTCCCGGAGAAAGCTCGATACCAAGGTCGTGTCATCCATGCCCCCATCGTCCGGTGGCACCGCTCCCGCGCACCCGACAATCGCCGCACCGCCTTTGTCGGGTGCCCACGGGCCCTCCTCCGGGTCCGGCCGCGCCGATCAACGCCGATCAGCGCCGATGAGCGCGCGTGCGAGCCGTGCGAGGATCGGACCGTGAACGATCTGCGCTTCCGCCGCGCCGAAGAGGCCGACCTCGCCACTCTCGTCCGGCTGCGTGACGATGCCGCCCACTGGATGCTCGCGCGGGGCATCACCGGTCAGTGGCAGCCCGGTCAGCTCGACGAGGACCACTTCCGCGGGGCCATGGCGGCCGGGGGAGAGGTCTGGCTCGCCGAGGCCGGTGGCCGCCCGGCCGGGGCCTGGGAACTGTGGTGGGAGGATGAGGACGCCTGGGGGCCTCAACCACCGGTGGCCGGCTACGTGCACCGGCTGATGGTGGACAGGGGCAACGCCCGGCCAGGGACGGGACGGCTCCTGCTGCACGCCGCGGAGCGCCGCATCGCCGCCACGGGACGGACGCTGGTCCGTCTGGACTGCCTGGCCGGCAATGCGCGCCTGACCTCCTACTACCTGGACGCCGGCTACCGGATCGTCGGCCACAAGGCGGGCAAACCACAGCCTGGCGGTGCTCCCAAGTCGTTCACCCTCCTGGAGAAGCCCTGCGGGCCGGTCCCGACGGCCCAGCGGCCCCGGCCCTAAGGGCCAATCCGCTGAGGTGGAGCGCCGTCGGCCGTCTCCTCCGCCGCCGGTACGGCACCCAGTGCCCGCGCCACGAGGAAGCGGAGCCGGCCGTCCACCGTCTCCTGCGCGGCCCCGTTGACCGAGTCAAGGGCCTCCATCGCCGCCACGACGAGGTCGCCGAGCCCCCGCATCGCGTCGTCCCACGTGGACGTCGTGCCGGAGGCGTCGCCGCGCCGCGGGTTCGCCCCGAGTGCGCCGAGGACCGTGACCGCGACGCCGCCCATGTCCCGGCTCATCCCCAACAGGCGCAGCAGCCGGGGGTCTCCGGCAGCCGCCCCGTCGGCCGCCGCCCGGCCGGCGTTCGCCTCGGCCCGGGCCGTGAACCGGGAGGTGAGCACCGCGCTCCCCTCCCCGCTGATGGTGTCCAGGGCGACCATCGCCGTCACGATGACGTCCGCCAGTTCCCGCGCCACGTCCTCCCAGGTGTGGGACGCGCCCTTCCTGGGGTTGGCCCCGAGCGCACCGTGCACCGCCTCCGCGACCTCCCCCAGCTCCTCGGACACCTTGATCACGCGCAGCAGCCGGGCATCGGCCGCGGTGGACGGTGCGGCCTCGGCGTCGAGCCATGCCCGCAGCCGCCGCACGTCGTGCCAGGTCCTGTCGTCCACGGTGTCCTCCTCGGGTGGTCGTGTCGTTCCCGGCGTACGAGCAGCCGGCGGGCCGCACGCACACTCACCCAGGGGCTTTCCCCGGCCCGGGACCCGCGAAGGGGCGTGAATGTTACCTTCGTTGACGTGGTGGAGTACCAGGAGCAGACCAGGACGGCCTACGACGGGATCGTCGAGCTGTACGCGTCGATGTTCGCCGATCGGCTGGAGACGCAGCCCTTCTCGCGGAACATGATCAGCACCTTCGCCGAGCTGGTGCGCGCGACGGGTAACCCCCGCACGGCCGATGTCGGGTGCGGTCCCGGACACTTCACCGCCATGCTGCACGACCTGGGGCTGGACGCCTTCGGGCTCGACCTCTCCCCGGGCATGGTCGACCACGCCCGGCGGGCCCATCCCGCGCTGCGGTTCGACGTGGCGCGCATGGAGGCCCTGCCGGTCGGGGACGGTGCGCTCGGCGGACTGCTGGCCCACTACTCGATGATCCACACCCCGCCCGGGGAACTGCCCGAGCTGCTCGCCGAACAGGTGCGTGTCCTCGCACCAGGAGGTCTGCTCCTGGTGTCGTTCTTCGCGACCGACGGTCCGGAGCCGGTCCGCTTCGACCACAAGGTGACGCCCGCCTACAGCTGGCCCGTGGACCGGTTCGCCGAGTTGCTGACCGCGGCCGGGCTGGTCTCCTTCGCCCGGCTGGTCCATGACCCGGCCTCCGAACGGGGCTTCCTGGACGCCCACTTGCTGGCCCGCCTTCCCCAGGCCCCCTCCGAGGAGTGACGACCGGTACGGTCAGTCCCCAGCCGCGTCGAGCAGGATCTGCGCCAGTTCACGCGGTGCGGAGAACATCGGCCAGTGACCGGTGTCCATCTCGACCAACCGCCAGCTCTCGCTCTCGAGCAGCCCCGCGACGTCGTCGCTCGGCTCGGCCCCGTCCAGCAGGCACTTGATGTACGTCGCCGGAAGCCGGTCCAGCGGTCGCTCCAGGACTGCCGGCTCCGTGAGCGTCGCGCCAGGATGCGGCGTAGCGCCATCGAGAAAACCGGTGATCCGCGGGTCGCTGAGCCCCTGCCCCTCGAGGTCGGACGCCGGCGGCGGTGGCCAGAACCCGTCATCGGTGAGCGCCGCCTCGAAGGCCGCCTTCCCCTGCCACCAGGCGGATGCGAAGGACTCACCGTGTGTCGGCACGTTGGAGTCGACGAAGACGATCCGCCGCAACCGGTCGCCGATCCGCTCGGCGGCCTGCCCGACAGGGATGCCCGAGTAACTGTGCCCGACGAGAACGACGTTGCTCAGCCCCAGCCGCTCGACCTGCCCCACGACGTCCCGCACATGAGTCCGCTGCCCGGCGGGCACACCTCGCCGCTCCGCGAGCCCGGACAACGTCAAGGGGTGCGCGCCGTGCCCGGCTGCCCGGAGGTCCGGGACGACGTCGTCCCACGCCCACGCGCCCAGCCACGCGCCCGCCACCAGTACGAAGTCGGCCATGCGCATACCATAACAGAGCAAGTCGAATCTTCGTTCGATTGGCGGAGGCCTGGAGGCATCGTCAATGGGGCGCCGCTCCGATCGCGGCGGTACCGTCGGCGGCCGGCGCCGCCGCGACCGGGGCGGTCGGCCCGGCCTCACCTCAAGTGCCGGCCGAAGAAGTGGTTCCCGTCGTCCACCTCGAACCACGGGGTGCCGGTGTGCCCGCCCATGTTGGCGTGCAGCGTCTTCTCCTTGCTGCCGAAGGCGTCGAACAGGTCCAGGGCCCGTTGCCGGGGGTTCCCCTCGTCGTCCCACTGCACCAGGAACAGCAGGGGGATGGTGAGCCGCCGGGCCTCCGCGCGCTGGGCGCGGGGCACGTACCCCCCGGCGAAGAAACCGGCGGCCGCGATGCGCGGCTCCACCAGCGCCAGCCGGATGCCGACGGCGGTCCACCCCGAGTAGCCGACGGGGCCGCCGATCTCGGGCAAGGAAAGCAGGGCGTCCAGGGTGGCCCGCCATTCCGGGACCGCCCTCTCGACCAGCGGGGCGACGAAGGACTCGAAGATCTCGTCGGCCGGCTGATCGGCCCGCATCGCCCGGCGGAGGTCGGCCCGGGCACGCTCCTCCAGGGCGGAACGGGGCCGGTCTCCGCACCCGGCGGCGTCGATGGTGGCCACCGCGTAGCCGTACGCCGCGCAGTGCCGGGCCCGGGCCATCAGCCGGGCATCCCCCTTCGGCAGCCCGTTGTTGTGGGCCATCAGGACCAGCGGGACCGGTGCGGCGGACGCGGGCGTCCACAGAGTGCCGGGGATCCGGCCGAGGGTGAATTCGCGTTCGAGGACGCCGTCGTCGAGGCGGCGTTCGGAAGTGATCTGCATGGTCGTGCCTTTCGGGAGTGCTCCGAAACGGCGCTCCCGGGCGACCTATCGCCCGACCGTGACCCCGGAGGGGAGCACCCATGTCGATACTGCGTTCACGGGTACCACCTCCTCGTTCTCCGGCACGGCCTCCGGAAAGGCAGCAGTGGCCGCTGTGGTCCCCCAACGGGTTTTCCCCGAGGCCTACCGACGGGTGCCTGATGCCGGCGCCGCTTCCGTGCCGCTCGGCACGTGGGGTGCACGTCCGGCGGCGCCCGTCGCGGGCGCTACAGTCCCGCGTGGTCCAGCAGCAGTCGCAGGTCCGCGTCCTTCACCCGGGTGACGCCCTGCGGGTGCCGGTTGGACAGGACGTGGAGCGGGACGGGGTCCCGGTGCAGGCGGCGCGTCGCCGCCGGGTGCAGCGTCGCCGTGAACCGCCACGGCTGGCGGGGGCTGCCGGCCACCTCGTACGGCTCGTCCTCGATGTGGGCCACGGCGGCGACCTCCCGCACCGGCGCGGCGAAGTAGATCCACAAGCGGTCGCCGGGGACCATGCGCCGCCACCTCGACAGGCACCACGACCGACGCGGCGCGGTCTCGGCCAGGTGCAGCATCCGGTCCTTGTCCGAGGAGTCGCCGTCCGCTGGTTTCACGATGAACAGCCAGTCCAACAGAAATGCCTCCGCCCACGGGGTCGTACCCGAGCCGTGCCCGGCGCCGGTTACCTGTGTGCTTCCCCCGGCGAGAGCCGCCATGCCCGTTCCCGCCGGGACGACGGAAGCCTCGCCCGGCGCTCCGTAGCGACGGGTGCTCAGCAGCGGATCATCGGGAGGCGGCCGATTCGATCCGGGCGGCGATGCCGTCGAGGATCAGTTCGAGTCCGACCGTGAAGTCGGCGTCACCGATCGCGGCGTCGGACGAGTGCGCCGGTCCTGTCTCGAAGAGTGCCGACGAGAACAGGCGCGCCGTCTCCGGAAAGCGCTCGGGGTCCACGAGTTTCGCCAGGGCGCGACCGTAGGCCCGTTCGGCGTCGGACTGTCGTTCTCCATCGGCCCGGCCCCGGGCGAGTTCGTGGTCCTGTCGCACCGTCTGGACGACGTAACCGCCGAGGAGCGAGAGGGCACCGATCTTGTGCGTCCAGTCCAGTGGGGTGGGAGCCAGAATCGCCAACGCGGCTTCCATCCAGGCGATCCGGTGCGGCCCGGAGGGCGGTCCGCTCACCGGCAGGTGGGCGAGCCACGGACGCTGCTGGTACACGGCGCGCTGAGCGCGGGCCCAGGCGTCCAGTCCCGTACGCCAGTCGCCGGCGTCGACGCGCGGTGGTGTACCGAGAGCCTGGTCGCCCATGAGGGTGAGGAGTTCGTCCTTCGAGCCGACGTGCCGGTAGAGCGACATCCCGGTGACCCCGAGGCTCTTGGCGACCTTGGGGAGCGTCACGCCGTCGAGGCCGTCGCGGTCGGCGGCCTCCACGGCTGCGGCGACCACACGATCGACGTCGAGGGCGGCGGGGCGGCCCAAGCGTGAGGACTCCGCGAGCCGCCAGAGCCGCCGCAGTGGTGCCGGAATGGTCTCTTCGCTGGTCATGGTCCCCTCAACGCCCCGAAGCGTGCGCTTTCATCATGCCAGACCCCTAATTAGTTTGCCTCTGATAGTTTCTGGGATAAATTAAAGATGCGGGGGGTGTCCCCGCACCCTGAGGAGGGGACGATGTCATGCCTGTGGACACCACCGGTCGCCCACCGAGCGGCCCGGTCCGACGTGCCGAACGCGCCCTGGCGCCGGACCTGGCGCGCGGAGCGATGTTGCTGATCATCGCGCTGGCGAACTCCGCCGGCGTCGCATTCGCCGGCGAACCCGGCTTCGACAACGCGCCACAGGGCGGGGAAAGCGCCCTGACCTTCGGACTGTTCGAGCTGGCCCATGCGCGCGGATACCCGGTGTTCGCCTTGATGTTCGGCTACGGAATCGTGCAACTGGCCCGCCGTCAGGGCGCGTCCGGCAGCTCACCCCGACAGGTACGGGCCCTCCTGGTCCGGCGCGGCGCCTGGCTCACGGTTCTCGGCTTCGCGCACGCCGTGCTGCTGTACTACGGCGACTTCCTCGGTGCCTACGGGATCGTCTGCATCGCCATGACGTGGCTCCTGCTGCGCCGAGGTGACCGGTTTCACCGGATCGTGCTCGTGATCTGGGCGCTCTCGCTCGTCGAACTGCTCGTCGTCGGCGGCATGGTCGTCCGCGGACTTCTCACCGGCACGGGCCACGCGCCACTCCCCGTCGGCCACGTCGGCTCGCTCGCTGCCTCCTCCTACGCCGACTCGCTGGCCGACCGGCTCGCCGAGTGGCCAGGACACACACTGACCACGCTGCCCTTCGTGCTCATCGCCTGGCTGGGCATGTGGGCGGCCCGCCGACGCATCCTCGAGCGACCGGGCCGGCACCGGGCCCTGCTCGTCCGGACCGCGGTCGTCGGCATCGGCATCGCGGTCGTCGGAGGGCTGCCGGCCGCGCTGATCGGCGCCGGGTGGCTCCATGCCGACGAGCCCACGGCGCACATGGCCCTCCTGCTCCACGGCGGAAGCGGCATGTTCGCCGGACCCGGGTACGTGGCGGTCTTCGGGCTCGTCGCCGCCCGTGTCACCCGCCCCGGTGCCGTGGTCGTCCGCGCCCTCGTCGCGCTGGGACGCCGGTCGCTGTCGGGCTACCTGTTCCAGTCGGTGGCCTGGCTCGTCCTCCTCCTGCCCTTCACGCTCGACCTCGCCGGGCAGCACACCAGCCCCACGGCGGTCGTCCTCGTGATCGCCCTGGCGGTCTGGCTCGCCACGGTGCTGATCGCCCTTCGCCTGGACGACCGCGACCTGCCCGGCCCCGCCGAAACGGTCCTGCGCCGTCTCACCTACGGGCCCGGGGCCCGGCGCCGACCGCGGCGGGCCGCTCCCTCCGCGATCTCGTGAGACGCGGTGTCGACAAACCGTGGACGTGACGACAACACAGGACCGTGCCACGCGCGCCATCATCGAAAAGCACGCAGCGGGCTACAGCACACGCCCCACGGCGCGTCGTGCTCACCGCCCGGCCCACCCCCATGCCTCGGGCCCGAACCAAGGATCATCACCATGGACCGTCTGGACGTCATCGACACCTGCAATCGTATGGCCTGGTACGCGGACCAGCGCGCCTGGGACGCGCTGGCCGGGGTGTTCGCCGACGAGGCCACGCTGGACTACACCAGCCTCAACGGCGGCGAGCCCGTCGCCCTCACTCCGTCCCAGATCGTCGCAGGCTGGCAGGCGGGCCTCGGGGCGTACGCCGCCACCCAGCACCTCCTCGGCAACCACCTGGTCACCGTCGACGGCGACGACGCCGTGTGCGACGCCACCTTCCAGGCCACGCACCGCAAGGGGGACGGCTCCCTGTGGACGCTGGGCGGAACGTACCGCTTCGACCTGACCCGCTCGCCCGACGGGTGGCGCATCACCGGCGTGGTCATGACCCAGGTCTGGAGCGACGGAGCGCGATGAGGGGCCCTGCCGCCGGAGCCGGCCACTCACCCGGCCTCGACACCACCGACACACCGAACACGCTCACCCGAGCGACGTGGGAGTACGCACGCATGACACACACGAAGAAGGTCACCTTCGACAGCGAGGGCGTGACCCTGACCGGCAACCTGTTCCTTCCGGAGAGCACGGACCCCCGGGAGCCCGGAGCGGGCCCGCTGCCCGGGATCGTGGTCGCCGGCACGTGGACCAGCGTCAAGGAACTGATGGCCGACCGATACGCCGAACGGCTCGCCTCCCGCGGATTCGCCGCGCTGTCCTTCGACTTCAGCGGCTTCGGCGAGTCCGGGGGCGAGCCCCGGGACGTCGAAGACCCGGCCCGCAAGGTCCGCGACATCCACCACGCGCTCACCTTCCTGGCCGCTCATGAGGCGGTCGACGGCGACCGGCTGGGCGCACTCGGCATCTGCGCTGCCGCCATGTACATGTCCGGCAATGCCGCCGACGACCCCCGGGTCCGCTCGCTGGCCCTCGTGGCCCCATGGCTGCACGACGCCGACGTCTGCGAAGCCGCCTACGGCGGCGCGGAAGCCGTCGTCCGGCGCATCAAGACCGGCCGGGAGGCCCGCGCCCGCTACGACACGACCGGCGAGGTCGAGTACGTGCCCGTGGTCTCCGCCACCGACGAACGCGCGGCCATGCCGTACGCCATCGACTTCTACCTCAACCCCGATCGCGGCGGCATCCCCGCCTGGCCCAACCGGTTCGCCCTCATGTCCTGGGCGGACTGGCTCACTTACGACGCCATCGCCCTCGCCCCGCGGATCGACCGGCCCACCCTGCTCGTCCACAGCGAGGACGCCGCCATCCCCGAGGGCGCCCGCCGCTTCCACGCGGGTCTCGCCGGCCCCGGCGACCTCCTGTGGACGCGGGGTACCCAGTTCGACTTCTACGACTCCGAACCCCAGGTCACGATCGCCGTCGACACCGTGGCCGCCCACTTCGCCCGGACGCTGCGATGATCCTCGTCACCGGAGCCACCGGAAACGTCGGCGCCGAGGTCGTCCGGGCCCTGGCCCGCGCCGGAGAGCCGGTTCGCGCACTGGTCAGACGGCCGGCCGACGACGTACCGGCCGAACAGACCGTCGGAGACCTGAACGAACCCGACTCTCTCGCGCCGGCCCTCGACGGCGTACGGGGCGTGTTCCTGCTCCCCGGCTACCGCGACATGCCCGGGCTGCTGGCCCGTATGCGCCTGGCGGGGGTGCAACGGGTCGTCCTGCTCTCCAGCCTCGCGACCGTTGCCACCGACACCCGCAACATCCTGTCCGAGTACATGATCGGTTCGGAGACCGCGGTCCGGGAGTCGGGCCTCACCTGGACGTTCCTGCGGCCCAACGCCTTCATGTCCAACGCACTGCGATGGCTCCCTCAGCTCAACGCCGGCGATGTCGTGAGGGACGCCTTCGGCGCGGTGCCGGTCGCGTCGGTCGACCCGTACGACATCGCCGCCGTCGCCGTCCGTGCCCTGCTCGACCCCGGCCACGAGGAACGCGTCCTCCCTCTGAGCGGCCCCGAACCGCTGCTCCCCGCCCAGCGATTGGCCGTCCTGGCCGAAGTCCTCGGCCGCGACCTTCGCTTCCGTGCCCTCTCGGACGAGGAAGGCAGGGCCGACATGGCCGCGGCGGGCGTCCCGGAGCCGTACATCCGGGCGTTCTTCAGCTTCTACGGTGACGGCACCCTGGACGAGTCCCAGGTCTATCCGACGGTGCGGGAGGTGACCGGCAGGCCGCCCCGCACCTTCCGCCAGTGGGCCACGGCTCACCGCGCGGCGTTCACGCCGCCGGGGAAGGATTGAGCCGAAAGGACCGACGACGCCGTACCGTCCGGGGCGGACCGACGACGCCGTACCGTCCGGGGCGGACCGACGACCGAGCAACCCGTATGAGCCGCCCCCGGTCGGTGCGAGTGCTGCGCCCCGGCGCCACCGGCGCCTCCGTGGGGCGAGCGCGGGCGCCCGTCCGGGGTGGATGGGCGCCCGCCGCGTCTCAGTGCTGCTCGGACATCGCCTGCTGACGGTATTCGCGTGGGGAGAGGCCATAGGCGGCTCGGAAGGCCCGGGTGAACTGGGAGGCGTGGGGCATGCCCCACCGGGCGGCGAGAGCGTGGATGGGACTGGTCCGCAGGGCGGGGTCGGCCAGGTCGGCGCGGATCTTCTCCAGCCGCTGGGAGCGGATCCGGGCGGCGACCGTCTCGCCCGGGGATTGCTCACCGAAGACGCGATGCAGATGGCTGAGGGAGATGTGGTGGGCGGCGGCGATGGAACCGGGGGTCAGCTCCGGGTCGGGCAGGTGCTGGCTCATGTTGTGGACAGGGTTCGCGATTGACCGTTGACCACCCTGCGCCGTTGTCTGGGTCCGGAGAAGGGGCGTCAGCGGATGACCTGTCTCGCTGAAGGCGGCAATCTCGGTCTATCCAAGTCATCGGGCTGTGTGTCTCAGTCAACCTTGGCCATCTGCTGTTCTGCCTCGCTCTTTCTGAGCCGCTGCCGTGCTTGACTGCCTACGGTCGTGCGACTGATGACAAGGCGACGGGGGCAACGATGCGCATCGCGGTGACGGGGGCGGCGGGCAGCCTGGGCCAGCGGGTGGTGCAGTTGCTCGCGGACCGGGCCGACGTGGACGTCGTAGCGATGACCAGGCGGAAGCTGCCTGCCGAGGCGTTGCCGCCGCAGGTGGAGGTCGCCGTTGCCGACTACGCCGATCCGCCCGCTCTGCGTGCGGCGCTGAAGGGCGTGGACACTCTGGTCTTCGTCTCCAGTGACGGACCCGATGCACGGGTGCTACTGCACCACCGCAACGTTGTCGCCGCCGTGGTGGCTGAGCGCGTCGGCCATGTCGCGGCGCTGAGCAGCGTTGATGCCGACGCAGCGTCTCCGTTCTGCTATGCCGTGGTCAACCGGCTCACCGAAGATCTACTTCTGGCTTCCGGTGTCCCGTGCTCGTTCGCCAGGGCTTCGCTCTACATCGAGTTCTTCCAAGCCTGGCTCACCGAAGCGCGTGCGACCGGGCTGCTGAGGCTCCCGGCAGCGGATGGCCGGATCTCCCTGGTGGCGCGCGAGGACGTGGCCCGCGCCCTCGCCGCACTCGCGGTGGGTGAGCCGACCGGCCGTCACCATGACATCACGGGGCCCGAGTCGGTGGACTTGGCAGGCATCGCCTCGATCGCGGCGGAGGCGTGGGAGACGCCTGTCGTCTACGTGGACATCGCGGCTGACACGTACTGTGTCGAGATGGCGGCGACCGACCTGGATCCCTGGTGGCTCTACGCCTTTTCGTCCATGTTCGCCTCGGTGCGCGAGCAGCGCTGGGATCGAGTGCGAAACGACTACACCCAGCTGACCGGCCGCTTCCCCCTCGCTCTCCGCGACGTCCTATCAGCACACGGGTGAGAGAGCCGGACACTGCCGAGCGGGCAACGACGACGCTCAGCGGGGCCAACTCAAGCACTCAGTGTCCGGCGGCTCCCCAACGAAAGCTTCCTCCGCACCACCGCTAAGCCGTGGTTCATCCACCAACTCCGCATGATCGCGGACACCATCGAGACAGCCGCAGCCCTCGGCAATGGGACCCTGAAGGACAACTCGGCTCCTGAGAGCCCAGGTTGAGTGATACGACCCCGGCCGCTACGTCTCGCTCGATCTGAGCCACGGCTGGTCAGACACCCGAAGTGGCTCAGCGGAGACGCGGTCGGCTGCTCAGCCGAGTGACCCCTTCTCGAGCTTCGAGGGCCTGCCGAAGCCGGGCGTTCTCAAGAGTGACGTACTGGATCTGGGCAGCGGCGAGACCAAGGGCGGCAGCGAGTTCGCGGTTGCGGCGCCGCAGCTTGGCGTTGCGAGCGATCAGGGTGTCCTGGGCCGATGGCTCACGCGCTCCTTCGTCGTTGGAGGTCGTTCGGTGGGTGGAGATCTCCTGGACAAGGTCGGGATAGCGCCGGCGGAACGTCGTGTTGCTCATGCCGAGGCTGCGGGCAAATGCGAGGACGCTCGGTCGACGGTTGGCGTCGCGGCAGGCGGCCAGCATCTCCTCCATGCGCTTGCGGACGAGTGCGTGCGGGAGGTCCTGGTCCGGAAAGGTCACGGGGCGGTCACCGAGATTCCGTTGCTGAACAGGAACTGCGTGATCTCAGCTCGGTGCTGGTTGAGGCGGTGAGCGACCAGCGGGGGCAGGAGGGGGCGGGACGTGAGCCGCCGCCCGATCCTGTCGAGTTCTCGCTTCCATGCTTGCGTGTTTTCGACGGTGAGGGCCACGTTGCGGCAGGCCAAGGGCTGGCAGCCGCCGTGTTCAGGGAGCCCTTCGCCGCGGCCGCGCCGCGCCTTCTCGCAGAGCGCCTTGGCTGGGTCGTGGACGCAGGTGATGTAGGTCCCGGGATAAACGCCGGGATCATGGCGCCGCATGATCCGAAGTAGGCGATTCTTGGAGAGCGCGAGCTGACCTTGGAACTGAGCACGTTCGCCGAAGTCCTGCAAGCGCGCGGCGACTTCCTCTGCGGCGGGGCCCATGAAGTCGGTGTGTTCGTGTGCCTCGATCTTCTCCGTGTAGAACTCTCCGCGGCTGAGCGCCTGCTCGCTTTCCACTTCTGCTCTGAAGCCGGAGTCGCTGGTGCCGGCATAGCCCTCGAACATCTGGATGCTGTGGTGTCGGTATTGCAGCGCCCCGGCGATGACCCCGCCGGGGCGGCGAGCGACGAACCAGGCGAGGGTGCGGCGGAAATGACTCGTCTTGAGACGGAAGACCATCTTGTTGACATTCGGGACGAAGTCAGATCGCCCCTTGTCAGTGCAGTAGTCGTTGATCCATGTGACGAAGCGGTTGAGCTGCTGGTTCGTCGCATTGCCGGTCATGGCGGCGAACGTCGCCTTCTGCGTCCGCGGGCCGTCGCCGAGAACGTAGAAGAGGTAGTCCACTGCTGGTCGCTGGAGAGCTTCCAGCACCTTGACGGCGCGGGCGACGGGTTCCCCGACGATCCAGGTCGCTGGGACGCCAGCTGTGTCTCGTTCCCCTTTGAAGGCGAGGCTGTGGAGCTTCCAGCGGTAGGGGTTGCCGTCCTCGTCTCGCTGGGTCTGCAGGCACCCGCGGCGGAGGTGTTTCACCTCCGAGTCACGCATCTGCCGCCTGCGCCTCAGCAGCGCGTCGGTCAGTGCGACCATCCGGGGCAGGTGGTCACGGGTGACCAGGCAGTTTCCACAGTGGAAGCAGTCCAGGAAGGAATCTTCGCAGGTAGTCCCGCTGACCGGGTGGCGGCCGTGATCCGCGCAGGCGGTCCAGGCGGCGTCCAAGCTGCCGCTGGCCAGGTCCTGGGCGGACGCCTCGTTCAGGCCGGCTTTGCCTAGGTCTCCGGGTGTCGCGGGCCCAGGGATGACGGTGGGCTCCCCGCCCCTCGCCTTCAGGGCGGCCTGGTGGGCCTGGACAGCCGCCTGCTCAGCGTCGACCAAGGCTTCAGCCATGACCTCCTCGGCCCATTCGCGGGTCGTCTCATCCGCAGCCAGGTAGTTGGTGAACAGCACCTGCGCGGTGTTCGTCTTCGCCGCCGAGGGCAGATGTCCGCCCATCTGCTTGGTCCGCCGGGCGTCGGCGGTGGTCTTGATCCGGTTGAACGAGACCTGCAGCAGCGCAGGCTCACGCCGGTCATCGTCGCGATCGGCCAGCAGAGGAGGGTGCCGGCTCTTCGCCCAAGCGCCCGGTTCGACGCCCCGCCCCTTCCGCAGGGCTTGCTCGAACGGTGCCCAGTGCTCCTCCTTCGTGACTGCGATGCCGGACCTGTTCCCATTGCGCCACAAGCAGATGACCGACGATGAGCCGCAGATGGCGCGGCTCCGCGCGGTCAGCTCCAGCAACAACAGGTAGACGCCTCCGACCGTGTGCAGCTCCCGGCTTGGCGGACCGACTTCCCAGGTCACGGTCTCGGACCAGCGCCGGGGACCGCGGCGTCGCTTGATGACCTCGAGTTCGACAGCGCGGCCCTCGAGCATCCGGTGCTTGGAAGGCAACTCCTTCAAGGTCTCGCCGTTGCGCGCGGACACGATCGCGAGCAGAACCAGAATCGGCGCCAAGTCCTGCCAGGTCACGAATAACTGCGACGCCAAATCGCGCCGCTCGCGATCTCCCGGTCCTCCGCTGAACGCGGGAACCACACCGGTCCTTGCCATGGCGTCTAGGAGCTCGCCGCGGGCGCACTCCGCCGCGCTGAGCGTCCCTGGTTCTGTTCGAAACCTCTGGAGCAGGTCCTCCGAGGCTCGGATCCGCCGCGCGATGCGAGCGGTGTCCGCACGAGCCGCCGCGCTCAGCCGGTCCCACTCCCCATTCGAGTAGCCGCCCACCGGTGTGCCGATGGGCTTGGGAATCGTGCGGTTGAGCGCGCTCATGGCCGCATCGGGGATGCGTCCGGTCAAGCGCTGCTCCGACAAGAGCGTACGGATCTCCGCCTGCAGCAGATAGCGGCCCATGGCCGTGCCCCCGGTGTCGTCGAAGAACGCCTGCACATGCTCCTCGGACAACTCCTCCGGCGTGGAGGCCATCCCGCCAAGGCTCTGCAGGAAGTAAGCCCACTCCCTGATCAACCGCCAGCAGTTGTCGACACTCGCCAGCGTCCGCAGCCCTCCGCCGGGACCAGTCCGATGGGCGAACGCCTCAGCAAGGAACCCCTGCCAGCCGACCACGGGCAGACGGCTGAAGTCGAAACTCCTGCGACGGCCGTCATCCCCAGCGAACTCGACCATCAGGCCGCCGGCACGCTGCCGGCTCTCAGATGGCGGCTCGTAGTCCCCGTCGGGCAGGACCGACACGCGCCCCGGCCCGGTGCTGCCCCGGCCGCGGCGGCTCATCCGCTCACCCCGGCGACGCCCAGGTCCGCAGGAGGATCCTCGTCGCCGAGATCGTTGACGGCGGTGTCCCGCACGTCTTCCCAGCTGTCGGGCACCAGCGCCATCCGGGTCTCCATCTCCAGTTCCTGCAGGGCGTGCAGATAGATCAAGGTGCTCAGCACCGAGGCGTGTCGGAGTCGTCGGCGGACCCAGTCCAGGGGGTCGCCGAAGATCCGGACGTAGTGCAGGCGCTGAGCTAGGTTGAGGGAGCCCAAGGCAGCGATGTGTCCGCGCTGCAGCTGTTCGAGGGTGATGACGGCGAAGGTATGCCTCAGAAGATGGGCGTGAGCTGCCAGGTCCAGCCCCAGCTCAGCGCACCGCTGGTTGGCGGTGGTGAACATGTCCTTCCAGGTGGACACCGCCAGCGGCATACCGCTCTCACCAAGCCAGAACAGAGCTGGCTCCAGCCCCGCCTCCGTTTCCACGAGCAGCCGTCGGCGTTCGGCCGGGCCCAGGAGTCGGACATCCAGGAGTCGCCCGGCCAGCGCGCCGGTGGTGTAGCGGGCGGTGTTCGCCCTGGCGCGGTCCTCGACGATCAGCGGGCGACGAATCCTCCCGTAACGGCCGTCGGCCTGTGCCTCCTCCACTACCGCGGCGCGGTCGTGCACGGCGTAGTCGGTCAGATCCCTCCGGACCGAGGCCGGAACATAGAACCATCCGGCTGAGTGCCGCTTGGCGATCGCGCCAGGGAGCCAGAACCTGCTGTAGCCCGTCGGCCCGGGTCCGGTGGGCACTTCCCATTCGACAAGGTGGGCCTGCTCGGACAGGCGCAGTCCGGTGCGGACCATGCAGTCGCAGAATGTGGCATTGCGTTCGCTCCAGCGCCCTCGGAACTCGGCCCGCGGACGACCGTCGAGCCCGTAGCCCCGCACCCCGACGTCCCGCCAGCGGCGGTATGAGGCGGTCGGCAACCACTCGATGCGCTCGCCACCCTCGTCATGGGCGTAGGTGGCCGGTACGGACTGACCTTCCGGCCGGCGTGGGCCTGGCACCTGGTGGCCGGACCACTCCCTGGGTGCTCGCTGCGGGATGGGAACCTCGCTGACCCAGCCCTTCGACACAGCGTGCAGGTAGAACTGCTGGAGATGTGAGACCTCCTGGCTCCACGTACCACCGTCGACCCTGGGCCCGCGCACGTCACGTCGACGCCAGTGGTGGTAGGCGAGGTGATCCGCCTCGGTAGCGTCCTGCCAGCCCTTCCCGCCTCGGTTGGAGTGCAGGAAGTTCAAGAACCGCGCCAAAGCAGACGCTCTGTTGTTCTGGCTGTTGAGCGGGCCCTCCAGGAAGTCCACCCGATGGAAGTACGAGTTGAGGTGGACGTCGTAGGCGAAGGTCGGTGAGAGAAGCTACGGCGTTCGGGAATGCCCAGGTCATCCAGCCATCGCTCCCACTCCGCAGGGGGAAGGCGCAGGTAGCCAGCTGGCTCTGCCGACTCAGGCAGATCTCTACTGGTGAAGTGGGTTGACCAGGTTCCAAGCCGCAACACTCACGGACCGTACGGCATTGCTGTCAATGACTCGGCGCACAAGTGGTTGGAAACTGTCCGGACATGGTCGATGCTCGGCGGGCGGACCGTAGATCAAGCCAAGGTGACGTGCATGCCGCCCTCGGCCAGGACCTCGAGGACCACGCCGAACAGGTCGTAGGGCTGGCCGTCAGGTGCCAGGGTCTGGGACAGGTGATTGCGTGCGGTCGCAGCGTCCCGCCAGAGCAGCGTTGCGGGGGCGGTGTAGCCGAAGGTGCCACGCAGGCAGTCATCGACTGCGGCAAGACAGCCGCCGAAGTAGCCACCCGCCCCGTTCACCGCCTCGCCGAGCGCCAGGTAGAGGCCCGGTTCGTCGGTGACGTGTCGGCCATCGAGTTCGTAGGCGTAACCGGCCGGCCGGTCACGGTGGGTGCGCCGGCAGGCCCGCTCTCGGACGAGGTCGAGCCAGGCTCCGCGGCGCCGGGTGTCGAGGCCGACCCAGGCACCCTGGGTGTCCGGCGGTCCGGTGAACCACCGCTCCCAGATGGGCCGGGCGTATTCGGGAACGGGCGTGAAGAGCTCTCCGTCGAGCTCCAGGTCGATCCGGTCCGTCCCGTAGGAGGATGGGCGCCAGGCGCTGACTCTGACCCAGAGCAGGCGTTCGGTGAGCGGCTCGCCCTGGTCGTCCTGTATCTCCAAGGCGGCCTGCTCCAGGTCCAGCGCCCGCCGGGTGCCCTTCATCAGTGCTGCCCGCAGTTGATCACCCTGGGTGAGCCCCCGCAGGACGAGCGGGGGCGCCGACTGTTCGGGCGGCAGGACGCGGGCGAATTCTCGGCAGGCGCCCAGCCAGCGGTGCCCGTCGTGCACGCGAACTCGGCCCCTGTGTCCCTCGGGCGGGCCTTCGTAGTCGTCCAGGCCGGTGAGTACGAGACTGTCAGTCCCCCGGGGCTGGCCTACGCTCTCCGCGTCCTCCAGCAGCCAGGGATCGAGCGTCTCATCGTCCGGCACCAGCCACACTCGGTCGCCGACCCAACCGCGCACTTCTGCCTGTGGAACCCAGCCGAACAGCTCGTAGGTCCCCCGCTGGGGCTCCCCGAACAGCCCTTCCACCTCGGCGCAGACGCCGCAGGCGTGCCCGTGTTCCTCATCAGCCAGCGTGTACCGCCCGCGCCCGCGATGGCCCTCGTCTTCATGCACGGTGGGAATCATGCCGGGACCAGGTTTCCATGGCGAAGGTATTTCCCGCGTAGTGCCTCAAGGCAGCTGGTCATTGACCACCCGTACACAAGCGATGTAGGTCCGGATGCGCCTGGCCAGCACCTCGTGCCGGCTCTCCGGCGGCAGGGCGGCCTCGGCGTCCAGGGCGTGGGCGAAGAAGGCCGCGACCAGGTCGAGCGTGACCGTGCCCAAGCGGGCCGCGTCGGCCGGCCGGAGGGTGTCGGCCTGCCGCTCCAGGCCGGTGAGGAAGTCCGCCAGGAGCGCCCCTGTGCCGTTCCGTACTGACAACCCGTGCCCCAGGAGCCGTTCCGCCTGGCGTGGGGGCAGGGGGAGCAGGCTCTTGGGAAGGTCCACCCCCACACCGGCCACGACACCCGGCCGTCCCTCGGCCGCCTGGCCCGAGGCGAACGCCGAGGCCTCGCACGCCTGCCAACTGGAGTCGACGATCAGGTCGTCGGCGCCCACCGTGGTCGTCCCTCCCCGCTCGCGGCTGTGCGTCAGCCGCCCGTGCGTCAGCAAGGACAGGTGATAGGACTCGGAGTCCGCCTGGCGCACCCTTCGCGCGCTCCGCCGGAAGCGCACGGGCGGGAAGGACGTCCGCCAGACCGTGACCGGTCCCAGCTCCGTCACCCGCAACTCCGCGCGGAAGTCGGCCGCGTGGTCGCTGCTTGCCTCGTTCGCGCGGGTGCGGTCGATGAGTTCCCGCCAGCGGTCGAACCGCTCGCCGGCGGGGACGTCCTCGCTGCGGAACACGGTCCCGATCACTGCTGCACTCTCCGTCCTGCCCAGGGAGATGATCACATCCTGGGGAGGGGGCGCATCCCCTCGTCTCCAGGACATCATGAGGTGCGGCCGATGCCGTACGGGACGCCGGGGGGGACGGCAGCCCCGATACCCCGCTCCGTTCGGCGAGCGTCGCCGTGTGACCAACTACCGTACGCCAGCGCTGTTTCCGGCTCGTGGACGGGGGAGGACGTCGGATACGCGGCTGTGTCATCGCGTCACCCGCCACCCGGCCCACCGTTCCCCCAGGTCGGCCTGCCGTCAGGGAGGCCCCGCTCTTCGCACGTCGAGGGCCCGGTCCGGGGCGCGCATCCGTGAGGCATCGAACGCCGCCGCGGCGCGGTGAGGACCTCTAAGCGTCGGTCCGCCTCTCCAGGCGGCTCCCTCGCGGCTCCTCGTCCCCCGCCCGTTCCGGGCGGAAGCGGAGACGTATCCCGCCCTTGAGGCAGGCCACGAGCTCGTCCGCGGCGGAGTGTTCGTCGGCCCCGGCGAGGACGGGATCCGCACGGCCCGTCCCTGGTCACCGTAAGACGGCCGGGGACGACATGGGGTTCGCGGCGGCCGGGGCGGCCCCGCCCGCCGGGAACCGTGGCCATGACGGGACGACGCGATCCGGATGCGGTGTCCCGGAGGGGAGGTCAGGCGGCGGGGCGCACCGCCACCGCGTCGATCTCGAAGAGCATTCCCGGCAGCGCGAGCGCGGCCACCCCGCTCAGCGTCTGCGCCGGCAGCCGCTCCCCGAACGCGGCGTGGAGTGCCTTCCCGAGGACCTCCAGCTTGCCGGGCTCGTGGTCGACGATGTAGGTGCCGAGCCGGACGACGTGCTCGAAGCCGAGCCCGACGCCCTCCAGGGCATTTCGCAGACGGGTGAGCGAGAGTTCGACCTGCGCGGCGAAGTCCCCGGGTACGGGTGCTCCGGTCGGGTCGGAGGCGTACTGGCCGGCGATGAAGACGAGGTCGCCCGGCGACGAGACGGCGTGGCTGTACCCGTACGGAGTCGGGTCGTGCAGGGTGCCCGGGTTGGTGATGGTGCGTCGATCGGTGGACATCGGGATTCCTTCCGCTGAGTACGGTTCGGAGGTGCCGGGCGCGGGTGAGAAGCCGACGTACCCACCGGCGCGTGGACGGGAACGACAGCGAGCCGCGCCGGAGCTGCTGCCTCATCCGCGATCCCCATGCCCGTCACCCCCGTCGGCTGCAACGTGCCGCACACGTCCCGCATTCCACGACCGCCCCGGCGGTTCGCCGGGCAAGTCGGCCTGGCCCGACCGCTGTTGCCACGGCCCTGCGACGAAAAGGAGTGCGGAAACCCGTGCACAACTCCCGCTCCCTTATGTATGGTTAACCGAGTTCACACCGCAAAGAGTAAGGTTATTGGTTAACAAGAGGGGGGTCAGGTGTTCCATCACCTGCGCGCAACCAGCCGTTCGAGCCGTACCCGGCGAACCCGCCGTACCGCCATCGCCGTCGTCCTGGCGGCGGGACTGACAACCGCCCTGCCGGTCACGGCCGAAGCGGCCGAAGCGGCGGCGGCCGCCGTGACGTCCGGCGCGTCGGGACCGGCCGAGGTCGTCCTGCCCGCCCCCGACGCCTACGGCGAAGGCACGGAGACGGTGCTGGCGACCGGCAGCCAGGGCGTGCTGCACCGCGAGGGCGGCGGCTACCTCTGGACGACGACGTACAACCGCACCACCAAGCCCGTCCCGGCCCTCGACGGCGTCCCGGAGGACGCCATCGTGCGCGGACACGACGAGTACGACCGCGTCGTCTACACCCGGCCGCGCGAGGACGGCGGAACGGACGTCGTGCGGGTCGGCATCGAGGACCCGCGCTTCACCAACACCATCAGCGTGCCGACGGGCTATCTGAACCCGCGCGTGGCCAACGGCTGGGTGCTGGCCACCGTCGACCGGGGCGACGGAACGTACGAGCTGCGCGTGGCGCGCGGCGGGGACCCGGCCGCCGACCCCGTCGTCAAGCTGCCCGCCGGAGCCACCACCGGAGCCGAACCCGTACTGCTCGGCGCCCAGTACAACCAGCTCGTCATCGGCTACCGCAACGCCGACGGCACCCCCGGCTACGGCATCCTGACCGCCTACAACGGCAACGTGGCCCCCCTGCCGGTCACCGGTTCCGCCCGCAGCTTCCGCATCACGCGCAGCACGGTCAGCTGGTTCTCCCGCGACGGCGAGACGGGTGTGCGGATCATGCCGCTCGGCAGCACGTCCGCCCCGCGCGTCGTGCCGCTGCCCGTCCGGTCGCCCGAGAGCGCGGTCACCACCTTCGTCGTGGGCGACAACGTGCTCTGGTATGAGGGCGGCGGCGGGCCGCTGCGCCTGACCCCCTTCGACGGCGCCGAGACCGAGCGGACCCTGCTGAGCGACGTCGAGCAGGCGTTCCTCCGCTCCGAGGGCACCGGTTCGCTGGTCGCGCTCGGCAAGGACGCCGACGGCAAGCGGGCCGTGCACCACTACAGCGTGGACGGCGCGGGGCTCGTCTTCGACCTCCCGCTGCGCCAAGTGCCCCGGGTCAAGACGGCGGACGGGGCGATCGAGGCACTCGGCCTCGACCGGGGGCGCCTCCGCTACCTCAACTCCCTCACCGGCGAGCGGACGTTGCACGGCGAGGACGTCGGCACCGGTCTCGACCCGGCCGACGGCGCCGCACTCGCCGACTTCCCGGGCCTGAAGGCCGGCCGCTTCCGGGACGGCACCGACGAGGGACTCGCCAGGCTGGTCGCCGATGCCGGCACCGGCACCGATGTGCTGGTGACCGGCGACGACCCCGGCCATCCGGTGGACAGCCTGCCGCTGCCGGGCACGAACGGCCGGATCGTCGACGCGGAGCCGGAGTTCGTCCTGTACGAGGCGGGCGGACGGCAGTACGTCGTGGACACCGCCCGGGACCGTGTCGTCCGCGAACAACCCGTACAGGCCGCCGTCCTGGAGCAGAACACGTTGTTCAAGCCGGCGCCGAAGTCGCCCGGCACGGTGAAGGTCGTCAACCTGCGCTCCGGAAAGGTCGCGGGGAGCGTCACCCTCGGTTCCGGCTGCGTCCCCGACGAACTCCAGCACAGCGGCACCCTGCTGTACTGGAGCTGCGTCGGCAAGGGCACGGCCGGCGTACGCGACCTCGCCACCGGCCGCACCTACCCCGCCCCCGCGTCCGGCGTCCTCCTGGGCGACCGCTTCCTCGCCCACCGCACCCCGTCCGGCGACGTGCGCCTCACCGCCCTGGAGGCGGACGGCGGCACGGTCGACCTGGGCACCGTCACGGGCCTGAAGCAGCCCTCGGACGGGGGCGACGGACGCGGCACCACCTGGACCCTCGACGCGCGGGCCGGGAAGCTGGCCTGGGTCGGCACTGACGACGCCGTCCACGTCACCGCACCGCAGCAGGCGGTCTCCCCACTGGACGTCGTCCGTACCACCGCGCCCCGGACACCGGCCGGTGAATGGTCCGCCGCATGGTGGCTCAGCAAGCCCGCGGCGTCCTGGCAGGTGACGCTCACCCGCCGCGCGACCGGTGAGGTCGTCCGCACCTGGACCGGCACGGACGCCCGCAGCGCGGTACGGGTCACCTGGGACCGCACGTCCGAGTCGGGGACGCCGGTCGCCCCCGGCGCGTACACCTGGCGTCTCACCGCGGCGCCGGCGGACGGGAGGGGCGCGGACGCGACCGCGTCGGGCGTCGTGAAGGTCACCGGCTGAGTCCCGTACGGGACGCCGGCCGGCCCCTCTTCCACGCCGCCACCGTGGGGGAGGGGCCGCCGGCCGGGCTCAGGGCAGCGCCGCCTGGGGCGGGTGAACGCATTGCCCCCAGGCGAATCCCTCGACATCTTCCAGGCGGACGGCCCCGGACGGTGGGCCGCCGGCGCGGCGCGCATGAGGCGGCGGGCGCGGAGCGCGCCGCGCTCGTCGCCGAGGAGGTGGATCTCCTGGTCGGCGGCCATGGCGACGCCCGCACCGCCACCGTCGTCACGGCGGCCTCCCCACCCGCCGCATCACCGACCAACCGGTAAGAAAGGCAGCACCCTTCGTGTACGCCAAGCAGTACGAGATCACCCTGCCCGCCGACTACGACATGGGCATCATCCGCAAGCGGGTGGCCGACGGCGGCCACGTCCTCGACGACCGCGCCGGCCTCGGGCTCAAGGCCTACGTCATCCGCGAACGCGGCATCGACGACTCGCCGGTCAACCAGTACGCCCCGTTCTACCTGTGGAACGACACGGGCGCGATGGCCCGCTTCCTCGTCGGCGGCGGCGGGTTCCAGAACATCGTCCGGGACTTCGGCCGGCCGGTCGCCCGCCACTGGACGGGCATCTCCTGCCACGCCGGACCCGCCCGCACGGCACCCGTCGCATCCGCCTCGCGCCGCCTCACTCCCGTACCGCTCGACGCCGACGCGGACGGTACCGGCACAGGTCTGTCCGCGCTCATCGACCGGGAGGCCGAGCAGGTGCGGCGGCTCTCCCGCCAGGACGGCGTCCACACCGCCGCGTTGGCGGTCGACCCGCACCACTGGCAGCTCCTGCGGTTCGTGCTGTGGGCGGACGCCTCCGCGCCGGACCAGGACGCGACCGAGCGCTACCAGGTCCTGCACCTGTCCGCCCCGGGCCTGGGAGACCTGCCGGACGGACGGACCTGGTAGACGTCACAGGGCCCGGTCGAGCCAGTCGTACATGTGCTGGTGGAGGGTGGAGCGGCCCCCGTAGGCGCAGTGTTGGCCCGCTCCGTCCGCCTCGGACAGGGCGACCAGGGTGCTCGGGCACCGCAACTCCCGGTGCAGCCGGGCGGGTTCCCCCTTGAAGACGAAGTCGTTGTCCGGGTCGAAGACGAGTGACGGGGTGGTGATGCGCCGGGCTACCCCGTCCAGGGTGTACGGGCGTGAGCGGCGTACGTAGTCGGGGATCGATGCGGCGCCGAAGGTCCACGCGCCGTTGCGCAGCGCCCACCGCAAGGACGTGTCGCCCGCCAGCGCGAGCGACAGGGCGTGTTCGGCCTCCTCGTCGCGGCCGTCGAGGGCCCACTGCAACAGCCACGCGGGAAGGAGGCGGGTGGTGGCCTCGTAGTAGCTGTAGATCCCGCCGTCGAGGACGAGGGCCGCCGCCCGGTGTTCGAAGGCGGCGGCGCGGGCGACCAGGTGGCCGCCGAAGCTGTAGCCGTGCAGCGCGATCCGGCCGGGGTGGATCTCGGGGCGGGTGAGGGCGAAGTCGACCACGGGGGTGAGGACCGCCTCCCAGTCGGGCCGGAAGAACAGGCGCTGGTCGCGCAGGGCGGCGCCCTGGCCGGGACCGTCGTAGGCCAGGCAGTTGTAGCCGCGGCGCAGTGCGGCCGCGGCGACGGCGAAGTAGGCCTCCTCGAGGATGGAGTCGAAGCCGCTGGTGAAGATCACGGTCGGTCGCGGGGTGCCGGAGTCGTCCGCCAGGAAGAGGTAGCCGGGCAACGTCGTGTCCTCGTACGGGATCGCGACCGGCTCGACCGGGCTGTCCAGGAGCGAGGCGGCGACGGCGAACGTGCCGCGCGCCAGTGACGAGAGCTCCTTGGCGCGGTCGTCGGCGAACGGGTCGTCGCGCAGGTAGAACTCGGCGGTGCGGTAGTAGTTCGACGCCCGGAGGAGGGCTTCGCGGGCGCTGACGCGGTGCCCGGCGGCCAGCGCCTCGTCGCCCAGGGCGTGGACGCGGGCGGCGGTGGCGCGCCACTGCTCGTACCAGGCGTCCTCGTCGCCGTCGGGGATGGCGCGCGCGGTGACGATGACCTCACCGAGGTCAGCCCCGCCGTAGGGGGCGAAGCAGGCGGTGCGCAGGGTCTCGAAGTCGAAGGACTCGTCATGGAAAAGGAACGTCACTGCTGTCTCTCCAGCGCGCTAGACGAGACGGATCCGTTCCGTCTCGGTTGATCGTGACCGTACTCCTCGTCAAAGGCGAGACGCAACCGTTCCGTCTCGGTATGCTGGCGGCATGAGCCGACCACCCTCCGCCCGCCCCGCCGGCGGCCCCGTCCTCCAGGACACGGTCACCGACGCCCTCCGTACCGCCTTCTTCGAGGAACTCGCCGAAGTCGGGTACGGGAAACTGTCCCTGGAGGCCGTCGCCCGCCGGGCCGGCACGGGCAAGGCCGCCATCTACCGGCGCTGGCCGTCCAAGGAAGCCATGACCATCGACCTCGTCGTCCAGGTCTCGGTCACCGCCGCGGACACGCCCGACACCGGCAGTCTGCGCGGCGACGTGCTGGCCTACCTGACCGAGACCGACCAGGCGCTACGGCACCCGCTGGTCGCGCGGATCCTTCCCGACCTGCTGGCCGCCCGCTCCTACCACCCCGGCATCGCCACCACGCTCGGCGAGCGGATCGGCGAGGGCCGCCGCGCCAAGGTCGGTGCCCTCCTGGACCGGGCCGTCCAGCGCGGTGAACTGCCCGCCGACACCGACCTGGACCTGTGCCTCGACTTCCTGGCGGGCCCGCTGTACTGGGCCACCACCGTGCGCCGGGCGCCCGCCGACCCCGCACTCCTCGCCCGCATGACCGACAAGGTGGTCGCCGCCCTCGTCGCCTAGCGCCCGAGCAGCAGCCCCCGCGAACGCGGCCTCCACCGGCGGCGGCTCCCGGGCATCAGGGCCCGAGCCAGACGTCGCGCGCCCAGTGCCACACGGAGTCCCAGCGGTCCTCGGTCAAGCCGTACGTGTCGCACGACCAGACGACGACCGTGCTGTCCGGCGCGACCAGCCAGAAGAGACTCTCGTCCTGGCAAAGGGCCACCAGGTCGCGCGGGACCCCCTGCTCCCAGGCCAGGGCCGCGAGGTCCGGCAGGTGGGTTTCCAGCAACGGATCCGTGACGGTCACCGGTGACGGACCGTCACAGACGACATCGCTGACACGGAGCAGGAACTCCTTGAGGCCCGCGGGCAGCGTCATCCCGTGCTCCCGCTCGAACCGTGCGAGGAACGCCTCGTCGGGGAGATCCATCAGTGGCCAGTCGGGATAGTGGGCCGCCCGGATCCGCTCGATGACGTCTTCCATGTCTCTCCTCGCCTCGTGACAACGCCGGACCCTCCGTGCGCGAGCCCGGACAAGCCTGTCACCAGCCACTGACAGTCCGCCCGGCCTCGTCCGGGACCACGGCAGCCGCGCCGACCGGCGGCGCGATGCTGGTCCGCTCCTTCAGGGGCACGTTCCGGTCGGGCCCCCGGCGCCGCTGCAAACCGCGGAGGATCACCGGCGGGCTATTCGCTCAACCCCACGACGCACCACCCGCGTTCAGCCGCCTCGGTCAGCACATGGCCCCACTGCGTCAGCAGGTCCGAGAACCGGCCGAAGTCGTGCACCCACCCGTCGGGGAGGGCGGCATGCGCGCTGAAGGCCCCCTCCATACCGCTGAGAAGAGGGCGTACGCGACGCCAGACCGCGGCAAGGCCCCGCACGCTCTCCGGCGACAGTGCCAGCAGGACACCGTAGTCGTCCGCGCCGAAGAACCCCGTGTCGGTCTGCTCCGCTTCTCCGTCCAGCCCGATCCACACGAGCCCGAGCAAGAACGTGTCCAACACGTTTCGCAGCGTGGGGTCGACATGGTCACGGGCGGCTTCCCACCGCTGTCCGGCCCAGAAATGGGCTTTGAACGAACCAAGGGTGTCCCGGAACTCGTACAGGGCGAACACCGCGCTGTTCGGCCCTTGCGGCCAAACCCAGCCGCTGGTGACCGGCGGCGCTCCGTGGTCCCACAGTCGCGTCTCGTCCGCGTACCAGGCGTCCCTCAGCCGAGCCACTCGCCCCTGGGGCGGGACCTCCGCCAGCCATGAGGGGTCGGCGATCAACACGGTGAGGTCCAGTCCCATGGCTGTGAGCGTACCGACCCCGCTTCCAGGTGATCATCTCTTGCCGGGCAGGCGGCTCCGTCCCCGGCATCCCGCGCGGGCCCCGCCACCCCTTCGACGGCGCCGGCCCGCGCCAGGCGTCGTCGCGGCGTCCGACGGATCAGCCACCCGCCGGTTCCGTCACCGGCGGGTGGGGTCGGCACCCGCGCTCCCGCCGTGCTCCACCCCTCCGGACCGGGTACGTGAGCGCGGGAGGCGGGTTGCCGCCCCGTTGCGAACGATCGTGATCCCGTGCGCGGTCGCAGTCAATCCTGGGGTTTCATTGCCCTTACCCAAGCGATAACTTGGGCCCCTGTGACTCTTGATGATCTGCGTGTGTTCGTCGCGGTGTGCCGGGCCGGCAACCTGAGCGCCGTGGCCCGGGACCTGGGCTGCACCCAGTCGGCAGTCAGCCAGCATGTGAAACGGCTGGAGAAGGAGACCGGCATACGCCTCCTCGAACGCCATCCCCGTGGAGTGGCCCCCACGCCGGCAGGGCGGGTGCTGCAGGCGGCTGCGGCGGACGGCATCGCCGGCCTGGACTCGGCCCTGCGGAGCGTGGGGGAACTCGCACGCGGGGAAGCCGGTTCGGTACGGGTGACGACCGGTGCCACGACGGTGCGCCACTTCATGGCCGAAGCCGTCGTGGCCTTCCGGAGCCGGCACCCCAAGGTGACCCTGGAGTTCCGCACGGAGACCTCCAGCCACGATTGCTTCGCCGCACTGGCCTCCAACACCGTGGACCTCGCCTGGATCACCCTCGGCCGCCCGGTCCGCGGCATCGAGCAGCGCCCCGTCACCGAGTTGCCGTGGGTCCTCGCCGTACGGTCCGACGACCCCCTCGCCGACCGGTCCCACGTCCAGGTCGCCGATCTCGCCCACATCAGGCACATCCGGCTGCCGGAGAACTCCTCCTCCCGCGCCCATCTCGACACCGCCTTCGCGAGACTGGGCATCCACGTCACGTCCGACACCAGCGTCGCCGACTGGGACACGGCCATCCTGCTGGCCGAACTCGGCCTCGGCCACGCCATCGTGCCCGCCCTGCCCGGCCGGCAGGACCGGGACGGCCCCCACCCTCTGCGCCTCCTGCCCATTCCCGACCTGCCGAAGCTGTCGGTGGGCTGGGCCGTACGCCGCTGGGACGCCCTCTCCCCGCTCGCCCGCGCCTTCGCCGACACCGTCACCGCCACCCCCTAGAGGCTGACCGCGCGCCCCGCCTCGGCCGACGAAGGCACTCTGCCCGGGCCCGCCCGGCCTGCCGCCGCCCGGATGGGCACTCCTCGGCGATGCGTTTCGGCGCCTGCCGAAGTGATGGGGCATCCTGGAGTCATGGATCAGGTACCTCCTCCCAGACCGGCGGACGCTCCGGCCCCCGCCGCGAAGCTGGCCTCCTTCGCCGCCGCCCTGGCCGACGAGACGCGAGCCGCCATCTGCATGTGCCTGCTGGAAGGACGTGCCTGGACGGCAGGCGAACTGGCCCGCGCCACCGGGGTCGCCCCCTCCACCATCAGCGGGCACCTGACCCGGCTCCTCGACGCGGACATCTGTGTGATGGAGCGGCAGGGGCGGCACGCGTACGTGCGCATCGCCGATGCCGCCACCGCCCGTGTGGTGGACGAACTGGCCACCCACGCCGTCCCGGGCCGTGACGCGGCGCACGCCGTGCCGGTGGTCGCCGCACCGGACCCGATGGTGCGGGCCCGCACGTGCTACGACCACTTCGCCGGGCGGCTCGGTATGGCGGTGACGGACGCGATGGAGCACCGGGGTCTGCTGCGCACGGAGGGCGTGTTCGCACTGACGGAAGCGGGGCTCCACTGGTGCGAGGAGGCGGGCATCGACGTGAGAGGTGCGGGGCGCCGACCACAGGCGAGTTCCTGCCTGGACTGGACGGAGCGCCGGCGCCACCTGGGCGGCCTGGCCGGGGCGAGGCTGTGCGCACGGGCCCTGGAGCAAGCGTGGGTCGTACGCCCGGAAGGCGGTGGACGGGCCCTGCTGGTGACGCCGGAGGGGGAGAAGGCCTTCGGTGAACTCCTGGGCCTCACCGCGCAGTCATGGCGCTAGAGGCCTTCCGGCAGTGCTGACCACCATTCCAGCCCTCGACAATATTTCGGTGCATGCCGAAGTGTGGGGAGGTAAGGTCAGGAGGCATGAAGACCCCACCGCGTGCCCTTCCGCCCGGCCTGCTCACCGGCGGCGCCGTCTGCTTCACCGTGTTCGCCTGGGCCTCCGCCTTCGTCTCCATCCGCAGCGCCGCAGCCGCCTACTCCCCAGGGGCACTTGCCCTCGGCAGGCTGCTCGCCGCCTCGCTCGTCCTTGTGACGCTGCTCCTCCTGCGCCGTGAAGGCCTGCCTCCGCGCGGCGCCCGAAGGGGCATCCTGATTTCCGGACTCGTATGGTTCGCCGGCTACATGGTGGCGCTGAACTGGGGCGAACGCCTCGTCGACGCGGGCACGGCTTCCTTGCTCGTCAATACCGGGCCGATCCTCATGGCGCTCCTCGCCGCGCGCCTGCTCGGCGAGGCCCTGCCGCCGCGGCTGCTGATGGGCACAGCGATCTCCTTCGTCGGCGCCGTGGTCGTCGGCCTGTCGATGTCGGCAGGAGGAGACGGCTCGACGTCGGTGCTCGGGGTAGCACTGTGCCTGCTCGCGGCGGTGGCATACGCGACAGGGGTCATCGCGCAGAAACCCGCCCTTTCCTACGGGACCCCGCTGCAGATCACCACGTTCAGTTGCCTCACCGGGACCGTGGCGTGCCTGCCGTTCACCGGTCAACTGGTCGCGGAAATCCCCCGGGCCCCGCTCTCCGCCACCCTCAACATGGTCTACCTGGGCGTGGTCCCCACCGCCCTGGCCTTCACCACCTGGACCTACGCTCTCGCACGGACGCCGGCCGGGAAACTCGGCGCGACCACCTACGCCGTACCGGCCATCGTCGTGCTGCTGAGCTGGATCCTCCTGGGCGAGGTCCCGGCCTGGCTGAGCCTGCTGGGCGGCTTGCTCTGCCTGACCGGGGTGGCCATCTCCCGCTACCACGGCCGGCCCCGCAAGGACCCGGCGGTGCGCGCGGACACGGCCTCACCCCAACCCGCCGCCACACATCGGCGGTAGTACACCCCCGCAAGGCGCCGGCATCGCGGTTCACCGCCTGGCCCACCGCCTGATCCGCCGCCGGTGGGCCGCTCGCGCGGTACCGACGACGGAGGCGGCCGCCTTCCGACGGCGTCACCCGTTGCTCACCCGACCAGGGGAGGCGGATCAACCGGGAGGCCGATGTGGGTGCGCCGAGATCAGTGCGATGTTCGGTGCATGGACGGTGCGACAGAGACGTCGAGGGAGCCTTGGCGCCGGGGGTGGCAACAGTGGCCGCGCTGGGTGGGCCGGGCCGCGATGGCGTGGGCGGTGGTGTACGCGTGCTTCGGCCTGGCCGGCGCACTGGGCGGGCGGCCGCTGTTCTACCTGGAGTCGTGGGGCCTGGACGCCACCGTGCTGCCGGCAGCGCTCGGTGTGTTGCTGTGGGGCCTGGTACGCCCGTGGGGCCAGGTCTTCCCCCGCTGGACGCCGTGGCTGCGGGGTCGGCGTGTGCCCCGCCGGCTTCCCCTGGCTCCGGCTGCGATCGGTGCTGCCACCCCGGCTCCGTACGGGGTGTTCGGAGTCGCCTATGCCGCCCTGTCCTCGGCCGGCGTGGTCACGATGCGGCGCGGCGACTTCCCTTCCTCGAGCGACGCGCTGCTGGTGACCTGGGTCGGCATGACAGCGTTCGCCGTCCACGGGACGGCCCTGGTCGTCGCCATCCGCTCGTACTGGCTCCGGACCCGGCCACAGCCCCGACGCATGACCTCCCTTTCCTGACGGGCAGGTGAGCGATGTCCTCGTGCGGAGGCCGGCAGCCACCCCGGTCCGGGGCACCGCCGGATTCCCCGCCAAGGCGCCACGACGACCGTGCGGAACCGCTCCTCGCGGATGGGGGAGGTGTGGGAGTCGTTCGACATGGTGAAGCAGGAGTTTCTCGCCACCGGCGAGACCTCGGTCGTACTCACACAGGTCCATGCCCGCGCTCGGGCGACCGGCCGTGAACTCGGCTTCCCGATCCTGCAAACGATCACGGTCAAGGACGGGCGGATCACCGAGGTCCGCCCCTTCTACGGGGACACACGGGCGATCGCCGACGTCTGCACCGTGCCGACATCGGCCCCGCCGGACTGACGGCCGACACCGGCGTCGCCGGGCGATCGCCGCCCACTGGCGTGACGCCTCCCGCGTCCCCTTGTCCTCCATTCGCAGCAGTTGCGATGGCCCGCCCCCACGCTCTGGGCGACGGTGGGCAAGGCGTCGGCCGCCATTGCCGACGCGTGGACGACAGCCGAGGAGACAGCGTGTCCGACCGTCATACGATGCTGCGTGGATTGCACGATGTGGGGCTGGCCGCCTGGTTCGGCGGCTCCCTGATGGGCGCGGTCGGATTGAACGGCGCCGCCCGCGACGAGGGCGGAACCTGGGCGACGACGGCGCGTATCGCCAGTTCCGGCTGGGGCAAGTGGACACCGGTCAACGCCGCGGCGATCGCCGCCCACCTTTTCGGCTCGGGCGGCTTGCTCGCGGTGAACGCGCCCCGCGTGGCCGCCCAGCAGGGCGTGGCCGCCTCCACCCTCGCCAAGACCGTCCTGACCGGAGCCGCACTCGCGGCCACCGCCTACAGCCGCGTGCTGGGCAAGAAGATCGAACTCGCCTCCTCTGCCGACCCGGAGGACGCCCACAAGGCCGCCAAGCACCCCATCGACACCGACAAGGCCCAGCAACACCTGACCTTCATGCAGTGGGCCGTCCCGGCGCTGACCGGCGGTCTGCTCGTCCTCAACGCCCTGCACGGAGAGCAGCAGCGCCCCGCCGAACAGGCCCAGGGCATGTGGCAGCGCGCCCTGTCCATGACACCCGACGTGCCGCACTGGCACTTCTCCCACTGAGGGAAGGCGGCACGGGCTCGACCACCGCGGTCCAGCGTGAACGGCGCGCTGCCCCGGGACCGGGGGCCGGGCCCGCTCGCCCAAGTCGTCCCGTATGCGGCCGGACATGCCGGACACGGTCGCCCGAATCCGCGGGCACCCCGTCGAGGGCGGCGGCCGTCCGCGACCGTCGGGGAACCTGCGGGCTGTGCACCTCCGCGACCGTACGGTGCGGGGCCCTGCCGTCACAGACCACCGCACTCGGAGGACTGTGCTGCCACCAGGCCCTGACCTGCCGCGGTGCGGAAGTAGAGGACCGAGCGGCCGGCGCGCCGGCGCTGAGCCAGACGAGCCTCACGCAGGATCCGCAGGTGCCGGCCGACCGAACCCAGAGGCAGGCCGGTGAGAGCCAGCAGCTGGGTGGTGGACTTCGGGGTGTCGAGCAGGGTGAGGAGTTCCGCTCGGGCGGTCCCGAGAAGGGCGGCCAGAGCCCTCGGTGCCGCGCGGAGGCCGTCGCCGGCCAGAACCCCTGAGCACGGGTAGACGACCGCGTACCGCCGCACGGAACGCGAGCACCGATCGTCGGCGGACGGGACGTCCCAGCACAGCCAGCTCTGGCTCAGGGTGACCGGGACGAACATCAGCCGCCCCCGGAAGAGTTCCAGCGGCGGGCCGTCGCAGACAGTGGTTCGCAGACGGTCGCCCCCGAGCCAGCGCATGTCCGGGCGCATCTCGTTCAGAGCGGCGGCCCAGCCGTGCCGCCCGAGCCGGGCGGTACGGGCGACGATATCGGCCTCCATGATCCCGAGGCGGCGTGGCCACGAGGGCTCGACGGTCTCCGACCAGACCCACTCCAACAGGCCCGCGGCCCGCTGGGCCAGGTCGTCGCGGCGCAGCAGCTCCGGCAACGGGCCGTTGAGCGACTCCTCCAGGTCGGCGCGGACCGCCGCGGGCGGGGCGCTGCGGACCTGTTCCAGCTCCTCGGGGAACGTGCGACCGCCGTCGCCCGCCGGGGCGGGGGTGAGGAAGGTCGCGTTCCAACGGCGTCGCAGCGCGGCCCTGACCAGAATTGCCGTCACCGGATCACCGGCGAGGCGGTCCCGGTAGCGGGACAGGTGAGCGGCGAGCCACTGGTGCTCCCCGAGGTGGGCGGCGCGGCCGTGGTGCAGGGTCTTCAGGCCGGCGAGCGTCTCGGCCAGCGGAGAGATGACGAAACGGCTCCCGGCGAGAGTGTCCGAATCGACCCGCCACCAGCTCATTGGTTTCGCCTCCCCGCGAAGGATTACGACCGCTGCCCCATGTCGGAGACGCTCTCCGCCATGCGCGCGTATCGAGAATTGTTCCGTACCAGCGAATTCACCCCCCTCTTCCTCGCCTCGGCCGGGCAGACCACGGCCCAGACGATCGGCGGGCCGGCCCTCGGCATCCTGGTCTACGAGCGGACGGGCTCGGCGCTGCTGTCCTCCCTTGCCATGTTCGGTACCGCCTTCGCCCAGGCGGTGGGGGCGGCCACCGTACTGTCCGCAGCGGACCGGCTGCCACCGCGCGCCGCCATGACGGTCCTCGGCCTCCTCTTCGGAATGGGCGTGGCCGTGCAGGCCATACCCGGCCTGCCCGTGTGGGCCGTGTTCGCGGTACTGCTGGCGCTCGGCGTCGCCGGGTCGGTCAGCGGCGGGGTCGGATACGGGCTGCTCAACGACATCCTGACCCGGGACGGATATCTTCTGGGGCGCTCCGTCCTCAACATGTCGGTCGGGGTCATCCAGATCTGCGGCTTCGCGCTCGGCGGCGCGCTGGTGCCGATGATCTCGGCGCGCGGCACGCTGCTCCTGTCCGCCGTCCTGTACGTGGTGGCCGCCGTGGTGGCGGGCTGCGGGCTGAGCAGCCGGTCACCCCGGGGTGCCGGGAGGGCGTCGATCGCCGAGACCTGGCGCACGCACGCACGGCTGTGGTCGCTGGCGCCCCGGCGGTACGTCTACCTCGCGCTGTGGGTGCCGAACGGTCTGATCGTCGGGGTGGAGTCGCTGTACGTCCCGTACGCGCCCGACGACGCGGGCCTCCTCTTCGCCTGCGGGGCCGTGGGGATGCTGGTCGGGGACGTCGTCGCGGGCCGCTATCTGCCGGCCCGCTGGAGGGAGCGGCTGCCCGTCCCGTTGTGCGTCCTGCTGGCCGCTCCGTACCTGCTCTTCTCGATCGGCCCCGGATTGTCGATCGCCCTGGTGCTGGTCACCGTCGCCACCTTCGGATACGCGGCGGGGCTGCTGCTCCAGGAACGGCTGATGGCACTGACGCCCGACGCACTGAGCGGGCAGGCACTCGGCCTGCACAGCTCCGGGATGCTCACCATGCAGGGGGCCGGGGCGGCGGTGGCCGGGTCCGTGGCCGAACTGACGTCACCCGCCACCGGGATGGTGGTGACGGCGGCGGCCTCGCTCGCCGTGACCTTGCTGCTGGCACCCGGGCTACGCGGCGGCCCGGCGGCCACCGTGGCCACGGCCCCGGAACAGAGAGCCGCCACGCCGCCGTCCTCCTGAAGGCGCACTGGAGCCGTACCGCCGGTCCGATCCCGATCGGGCGACTCCTCCGCCGGCAGCTCGCGTCGGCGTCAGGCCTCGCGCCGCTCATACGGGGGGCGTTGAGTACCCGTACTCATGCGGGCGGCGTCGCCTCGTTCGTACCGTCGACCCCATGAGGAAGATCGCCGCGCTCCTGGCCCTGCTGCTGGCCGCCCTGACGACCACGGGCTGTTCCGTACTGGAGCGGGATTACCCTGCCGGCGACCCGGCGAAGCTGGCCCAGCGTCTCAGGGACCGCGCGCAGTGGGCGTACGACGGCATGGCCCTGCCGCCCCACAAGGCGGTCGGTCCCCGACCCGTTGAGCCCCAGCACAGCTGCTACGCGGGCGGCTTCACGATCGACGAAACGGTCCCCGACGTTGTCACCTTCAGCCTCACCTGGACGGTCGAAGGCATCCCGGACGACGTCGCCCGTGCCACGGAAGCCCGCTTGCGCCGGGAGTTCACCTCCGCCGGCTGGACCCTCACCCACGACGGCAACCGCCGGATCAAGGACCACGTCGAGTACGGCTTCCGCTTCGAAGATCCGTCGACAGGCGACAAGTTCGACCTGGACTGGAACAACTCGACCACCTCCCTCTTCCTGTCCGGCTATACGCCTTGTGCGCAGGTCCCCCAGGAGGCGGCCGACCATCCCTCAGCGCAGACCTGGACCCCTCAAACCGCCTGAAACGCCGCTCCGATCCGCGTCTGCGCGTAGGTGCTCACCTTCTGGCCCGCGTGCACGTCCGAGGGCCTCCCTTCCCCGACGTGGCCCGTCCTTAGCTGCTGGGCTCCCATCGGCGTCCCAGGGTGTCGTACGTGTACTGGGGCAGGCCCTCGATGGCGCTGGTGCGGAACGGACGGCCGTCGTCGTCGATGCGCACCGTGCCCTTGCGGCCCTGGGAGGACCAGTCCAGCTCCAGGTACCAGCGGCAGTCGCACGAGCTGGTCCCGGCCGTGACCAGCAGGACCTCGGGTTCCTTCGCCGAGACGCGGTAGGGCATGCGTACGGCCGGGATCGGCGTGCCGGCATCGTTCCCGGCGACCGCGCGGGCGAGGGGGCGGTCCTTGTCCAGGTCCACGGCGAAGTACCGGGGAGTGATCGAGCCGCCGCAGCCCTGATCCATGGCGTAGGCGTTGCCCTCGGCCGGCGCCTTACGGCCGACCACGCGCACACGCAGCGCCTCCAGTACGACGGCTGTGTCGCTGCGCCCCTGCACCGACAGATGCACGAGCGTTTCGCCGCCGTCCACCGCGCCTTGTGTCGCCGCCCAGGGCGCCGCGTCCTGCGGGGCCGGGGGAGGGGGGACCTGGCTCGGCGGCTTGGCGATGACGTAGTCGTGACCGCAACCGAGCTTCCACGTGTGGGAGGTGACGGACCAGGTGAGCGGCAGCCCGGCAGGCTGTGCACCGCGGGGCGGGGTGGAGGTCGCGCCGGGCGGGCGAGAGGTGTCCGGCTTCCTCTTCGGGGTGGCCGAGCCCGAAGGCCGCTCGGAGGCGGGGGCCTGGCTCGGGCTGGGTGAGGCATCCCGTCGCTTCGGGTGCCTGGCCTTGGCCGTACCGGGCGCCGCCGGACCGGCGGCCGGGGAAGGACCGTCGGCGGACGCCCGCCGCCCGTCCGGCAGCACGAACAAGGCCCCGAGCATCGCGAGTACGGCGCAGACGGAGGCCAGTCCGACCACGAGAGGTCTACGGCGGTGCCAGGGGCGGCGCGGGGGCGCCGGCGCCGGCGCGGGCGCGCCGGGCGGTCCGGGCGCAGGGTCCGCTGCGGCGACCGGACCGCCGGTGGCCTTCGGCGCCGTGTCCGGTTCGGCGATGCCCTCCACCGCTGTGTCCGGTCCGTTCGCCGCGTCGTTCACGGCTCCCGCCGCCATGGCGTCGGGCGCGCTCTCCGCCGCCCCCGCCGTAAGAGGCCGACGGCGGGCCGCCGCTGCCAGGAGCCAACGGCGGTGGAGTTCCAGGCGGTGTTCCGCAGTCGCCCCGCACAGGGCCGCGAAGCGCTCCACGGGGGCGAAGTCGACCGGCACCGCGTCACCCGCACAGTAGCGGTGCAGCGTCGAGGTGTTCATACCCAGACGGCGGGCCAGCGAGCCATAGCTGCGGTCCGTTCGCTCCTTCAGCGCCCGCAGCAGCGCCGCGAACTCCGCCACCTCGTCGATGCCGTCGCCGTCGTCCCGTACCGCCACGGCTTCCCCCGTCCTCGTACGACCCCACCCGGCCCGGGACGGCATCCCAGGCACCTCATGTACCTGCACGTCAGAGGGGCTGGGACGGTTCCACCCCGCCCGATCGGCCGTCGGCTGTTGCGCCCGGCCGCTGTGATCGCTGATGCTCTTGGTGCCGCACCGCCCAGGCCCGGGCCGACCAGCCGGCCTCGCCGCGGCGTCCACGTCCACGCACTCATCCACGGGGGAACACCCATGTCCATGCGCATCCGAACGAGCGCTCTCACCGCACTCGGCGTCGCCGCCCTCGCAGCGGGCACGGTCCTCACGGCACCGGCCGCCGGCGCCGCGCCGAAGGCCGCCGCGCCCACGTTCCTGTCGGCGTCCCAGTTGCCGCCGCACCCGACGTCGTCCTGGACCGCCGGGCCGGTCACCGACGGGTTCCCGGAGGAACTCGGCCTCTGCGTGAGCACGGAGGGCGTGCCCGCCTACGACTACCGGCACCGGACGTTCCGGACCGACCTGGACACCAGCGCAGTGCAGCTGACCGTCGTGACGGGCACAGCCGCCCAGGCCAAGGCCCTGGCGAAGCACTACGACGACCTGATCCGCACCTGCGCCGACCGTATCGAGAAGTCCTCGCCCGACGTCGAGGCCGAGGGCCGGGACTACGGCACGCTGCCGGTCGAGGAGGGCGCCCGCGTCCGTGGCCTGCACACCGAGACGTCCTGGGGTGCCACCGACATCGCCCTGCTGTCGGTCGGGCGCGACGACAGGACCGTCACCGTCGTGGAGTGGAGGCAGATGGGCGACTTCGGGAACGCGCCCGTCGCCGCCTTCAAGAAGACCACGAGCACGGCTGTCAACAAGCTCTACTGACCGGGCGGCCATCCGGAAAGGGCGGGGCCAGTGGTGCGGCCACCGGCCGTGCCGCTGCCCTGCCGGGTCTCGCCGCCGTGTCGCTGTCCTGCCATCGTGCGGTCGCTCCGTGCCCATTCCGTGGCTGGCCGACCGGTCACCGTCGCGCTGGTCGCCCGCGCCGAGGGCGGGCGCCCCGGGGCGGGCGCCCGCCAACACGCCCAGGCCGTACCCGCGATCCGCCGATCCGTCCCGCTGAGCTTCCTTGGGCGGCGGCAGCAGATGCTGTGCCTACAGCGGCACCGGCACGGCCGGCCCGCCCACTGCGGCGGCTGCGTCTTGCTGAGCCGGAAGTGGTGGAACACTCCAATACAGGCTCATGATCGTTGTTCCTGGCGGGGCCGCCGAGTACGGGGAAGTCTGCGCAGACTTGCAGGGCGTGGTCGGCCGGGCCGGTCACCACGTCCGTGCCCCGACCGACCCAAGGACTGTCATCGTGAGCGAGCGTGTTCTCACCCCCCGCAACCGGGGCTTCCTCTTCCTCGACTCCCACCCGGCGGGCTGCCGGAAGCTGGTGGACGACATGTGGCGGGCATGCCCGGCACCCGCCGGCGTGCCTGTCGACGACGGGCCGGTCGCGCTGGTCATCGGCTCCTCCGCGGGATACGGCCTCGCCGCCACGCTTGCCGGACTCAAGCGCGCCGGTATCCGCGGTATCGCGGTGTCCTTCGAGAAAGCCCCCACCGTGCGGCGTACCGCGACGGCCGGCTGGTACCGCACCGCGGCCACCGCCGACATCGCCCGCAGCGCCGGGCGGGACATGGTCTTCCTCAACGGCGACGCGTTCTCCGACTCGATGAAGGAGCAGGTCGCCGACCTCATCGAGCAGCGTTTCGGGGGCCGACTCGACTACCTGATCTACTCGGTGGCCGCGCCCCGGCGCACCGACCCCGACACCAATACCACCTACGCATCGGTTCTCAAGCCGATCGGCCGGGCGAACCGCACCAAGACCCTCATCTTCGACGATGAAGGCGTTGCTGAGGTCCGCGAGGTGGAGACCGAACCCGCCGAGGGCGACGACGTGGAGCAGACCGTCGCCGTGATGGGTGGTGCGGACTGGGAGCGCTGGATCGAGCACCTCGCCGCGCGAGGGCTGCTTGCCGACGGGTTCGCCACCGCCGCGCTGTCCTACATCGGCTCGTCCCTGACGGCGGCGATCTACCGGCAGGGCACCATCGGCGCGGCCAAAGCCCATTTGGAGGCCACCGCCCGCACCCTGAACGAGCGCCTCGACAAGACCGTGGGCGGGCTGGCCGTGACCTCCGTCAACGGCGCCGCCGTCACCCAGTCCTCCACCGCGATCCCCGGCATCGCCCTGTACACCGGCCTGTTGCGCGGCGTCCTCGGAGAGGGCCTCGTCCCGCCGATCCGCCAGCTCGCCACCTTGTGGGACCAGCTCACCGGCGCCGCCCCGCTCGTCCTGGACGACGAAGGCCGCATCCGGCTGGACGCCTTCGAACTGGCCGACGACGTGCAGGCGGCCGTCGCAGAACGCTGGGAGACCGCCACCACGGCGACCGTCGCCGACCTGGCCGACCTCGACTGGTTCCGCGCCGAGGTCCGACGCCTCTACGGATTCTCCGTCCCCGGCATCGACTACACAGCGCCAGTCGCCACCGACGTCCCTTGGCCCGCCTCCACCTTCTGACCGGTCCGTTAGGAGGACAAACATGATCAACTCCTTCCCCCCTCGGAAGGTACGCGGAGCACTGGTCATCGTCGCCATGCTGACCGCTTCAGCCTTCCCGGCGCTCCTGGCCGTCCTACCGCTGGCGCTCAACGGCGCGCAGCAGCTCCTGACCGACTCCACTCCCACGCACACCACGTCCGCCGCAGCGGGGTCCGTCATGCTCATGGCCGCCGCGCTTCCCTTCGTCGGCGGGCTCGCCACGCTGGGCTATGGACGGGCTCGACTGTCGAATGACAGGGCCTGGGGGGTGACGGCTGCGTTCGTATTCATTACTGGCCTCATCGCCTGCGTCGTCGCCATGTTCTACGCCGCCTGATCGTCTCCCCGATGGCTGCCGGCCCACCGTGCACCGTGCCCGAAGCACACATTCGGGCGGACGCCGCCTCGGCGTCCGGCACATGACCAAGCGGGCGAAGCAGCTCGGGGCGCCGTTCGAGGGCAGAGGGTGGCGGCTCAGCCGGACAGCGCGACGGTGAGGCCCACGTCGGCCCGCTTCCCGGGAAAGCCCAACTGTGTGACGCGCCCCGGCCGCGCGCGCTCGGCACCGCTGACTCCAGCACCGCCCCGCGCCGCCGGCGCGGCCACGTGGTCGTGTCGCTCCCGGACAGCCGCAGCAGAGCGAACGTGACGAAGTGTGCCGGCCACTGGCCCGTGGTTCGGGCCGCATGGGTGCCGTGCCGCGCCGCGCGAGCCGGTCCCGCAGCCGTTCGCATGCGAGGCGCCCGGCGGCGTCCCGTACCACAGACTCGTCGTCCAGTGTGGTTGGGTAGAGCGCGGGCGGACCATGCAGGCGTACCGGCGGGCCAGGAGGACCAACTCGGCACGCTCGGCCCGGTCCTCGACGCCGCCGTGCTCTCCGGGCCGCCGCACCGTGTCCCTCCACCCCGGTTGGCGGCGGCCTGGCCGCCTCGCGCAGCGCGGAGGCGGTCCGCCTGGACGACGAGGCCTGCGCCGAGGAATGAGCTGGACCCTCGGGTCCGGCTGGTCAGCCGTTCACCGGGGGGCCGAGCCCGGAACCGGGGTCGTGGATCGGAAGCATCAGCGCCGAGTCGGTGTGGAGCGTGATGCGCACCGGTGTGAAGGAAGTGGTGTCCACCGGCGACACCCCGTTGCCGGGATTGCGGGCGTAACGCGGATGGGCGCCCCCGCTGATCTGCCAGCGTATGCGGTGACCGACGGCAAATCTGTGGGCGGTTGAGCTCATCGGCACGGTGATCTGCGACGGCTCGTGCCCGTCCGTCCGCAGACGGCCCAGCCCGTCACAGATGTTGACGGAGCGGCCCCGCGTGTCGACGTCGCACAGACGGGTGAAGACGTCGCCATGACCGGTGTCCGTGGAGATGCTCAACCGCGCCGAGACCGGTCCGAGGATGTCCACGGGCTCGGTCAGCGGGGGGCTGGTGAACGTCAGGACGTCTTCCCGAGCCTCCAAGCTGCTGTTGTCGCGAGGTCCGGCGGTACGGGAGAGCACAGGGCCGCCGAGAGACGGGGTGGGGTCGTCGGGGTCGTAGCGGAACGACGCCAGTGGTGCCGAGTCCGTGGGAGCCTGCCGGGTCAGATGCCCCTGCGCGGTGGGAAACCAGGGGCCGACGGCCCTGGTCGGTGGCCAGTCGTCGAGGTCCCGCCAGGCGTTTTCGCCGCCGATGTGCACGCGCACCCTTGTGGGACGAACGCCGGAGGGGTCGGCGTGCAGGTGAGCGCGCAGCCAGGTGAGGCTTTCGGCGAACACCTCGGGCCACCCCTGTTGCAGGGCGGAGGTGTGGGTCCAGGGGCCGACAAGCAGGCTGGTCTCGCATCCGGCCAGACGTAGCCGGTCGTACTGCTCGAAGGTCTGATCGGCCAGCGCGTCATGCCATCCGGTGATCAGACTCGTGGGCACGCCGAGCCGCCCCGCCACCCGCGCCAGGGACGCGCCCCGCCAGTACGCGTCCTCGGCGTCCGGGTGTGTCATCACGTCGTCCAGCCACGGCACTTCGCCCCCCAGGGCTGACGCGTACGCCCCGCGCAGCGGCTGCGCGGTGGTGACATCACGCAGGCGTCGTTGCAGGCGCAGTGTCGCCCTCAGGAACGGCCCCATCCCCTGGTGCTGGTAGGTCATGCCGACGGCGACGGCGAGTGCGGTCTCCAGGCGTAGCGCACCGTGCGCATGGAACAGGGCGTAGGGATCGTGCAGGCCCACCTGCACCACCATTGCCTTCAGCTCCGGTGGCGGGTCCTCGGCGAGGGCCCATTGCACGTAGCCCAGATAACTGGGGCCGACGGTGCCCAGTGTCCCGTCGAACCAGGGTTGCTCGCGCAGCCAGGACACCGAGGCCTGGCCGTCGGCGGCCTCGTTGCGCCACAGGTCGAACGCACCCCCGGAGCCGCCGGTGCCGCGGCAGCTCTGCAGGAGTACGTGGAAGCCCTGTTCGGCGAAGAGCAGGCCGTACATAGGGGACCACGGCAGGCCTCTGCCGTACGGCGAGCGCACCAGGAGGGTGGGGAAGTCGCCCTCGGCACGCGGAAAGTAGTGGTCCGCGATCAGCGAGCTGCCGTCGGCGGCCGGCACCAGCAGCCCCGGCTCCCACCCGACATCGTGCCGTTTGGCTGGGAGGCCGCGCCAGGTCGCCCTCATCAACCGTGAGGCCAGGGGCGGCCTACCGGAAGGCGGAGCCCAGGGCGGCCTCGACGCGGAACCGTGCACGCGTGATGTCATCGTTCCCCTCGCTATTCTCGTACGTTGTACGAGAATAAAGGATGCTTGACTGTGGCCCACAAGGGCCATCGATCAAGGAAGGAGCATGGTCATGCCCCGCGACGGAGGGGGCGATGCCCCAAGCCTCGACCCGCAACAGCTCTGGCTGACCTCCGGTCGGCCGCGCAGGGGTCGGAAGCCCGGCTACAGCCGAGAGACGATCACCGCGGCAGCCGTTGCCTTGGCGGACGCCGAGGGTCTCGAAGCGGTCACCATGAGGAAGGTCGCCGCACAGGTCGGAGCCGGCGTCATGTCGCTGTACAGCTATGCCCCGGACAAAGAGACACTGCTGCACCTGATGGTCGACCATGTCAGCGGCGAACTGCCGATCACGAACACGCTCACCGGCGACTGGCGCGCCGACCTGAAAGCCATCGCCCACCTCCAGCGCACCCAGATGCTGCGACACCCCTGGCTGCCCGCAGCCCTGTCCACCCGGCGCATCCCCGGTCCCAACATCCTGGCCTTCCTGGAGCACGCGCTCGCCGCCCTGCGGCCCACTGGACTGGACGGCAGGGCGAAGCTGGAGATCTTCGCCCAGCTCACCGCATTCGTGGCCGGGCACGTCGCCCACGAAATCGCGCAGGCCACAGCCGCGCAGTCCCCTGAGCGGGCTGCAGCCGAAGCCCGCTACCTCGCCGCCGTCGCCGCGGACGGACACCACCCGGAACTTGCCGAAGCCCTCTCCGCCCCCGGGCGCCCCCTCACCCCCGAAGCCACCTTCGTCCGGTTCCTCAACCGCCTGATCGCTGGCCTCGACACCAAGTGATCCCGCACTGCCGGTGTTCGACGAGAGTCCGGTAGGTGTTCGCGACGGCGCGACGGCGCGTCGGCGGGCAGCGGGGTGGTGCGGCCGACCGGCCGCGGACCGCCGCCGGAGTCCTCGCGGCCAGCACCGCGCGGGCGGGGCGGCGCCCGCGCCCGGGTTGCCGCCGTACTTCAGGCCGTGCTCACGCGTCTGCCGACCTGCGGACGCGGGCGTGGGGGCTGGCACCACGAAGCTAATCAAGTTTGACTACTTGACTCTCAGGGCATACGGTCAACGAAAGTCAGCAACCTGCACAAGGGGGACCCGTGACCGTACTGCCCGACACCGGCTATACCCCGTCCGCCGAGGACCGCGCGAGCCTGGACGCCTGGTTCGCCGCGTACGACTCGGCCGGCGCCCGGCGCGACATCGGCCGCATGGCCGACATGGCAGTCTTCCCGCTCAACCTGGTCAGTGATGACTCCAAGGGCGACGGCCGCACCACTCAGTGGACCCGCCAACAGTTCATCGACACCATGAGCCAGGTCATGAGCGAAGGAGGCGGCGAGGTGATCTCCTTCGAGTCGACCCGCACCCCGGTCTTTCTGAGCCCGTCGATGGCCGTGGTGTTCACCGACTCGACCATGACTGCCGGTGAGGAGAAGCGGCAACTGCGGTACGCCGACATCCTCGTACGGCGAGGGGGAACCTGGGCCTTCCAGACCATGGTCCAAAGCGGCTGGGGCGACGCCCTGAGCTGACCGGCCGACGGGTTCGTGGGTCGGGAACGCCCCGGAGGAGCAGGCCGATGTACTGGGCCGACGCCGTCGGCCACGTCCGTCCGGGCCTGGGCCGCCCTGCAACTGGCGGTCCAGGCCGTGCCCGATTGAGCGATGTACTTCCATGGCCTCGGCGTGCCCTGACGCACCCTCACACGGCGCGGGACAGGCGAGGGCGGACGGACGGATACGGGCCGGGGAGCCGGGGGCGTACGGGCCGGCGGCTCCCTGGCGTTTAGGCCGCCACGAGTTCCTCGGCGACGAACGTGTCCACGAACTCCTTCGCGCGCCGGTCGAGATCGGCGTACTGCGCCTCTCGCTCAGCGCCAGTGACCGCTTCGCCGACCAGGAGGTTGCCTTCGGCGTCGACGCGCTGCGGGCGTTCCTCCGCGTCGGTGAGCAGGGCGACGGTGGAGTGGGACAAGCCGCAGTAGGAGGCGATGCCTTCGCTCAGATTGGCTTCGAGGACGGTTTGCATCCCCTCCACGACGGGATCGTCGCCAGTGGCGCCGGCCAGGCCCAGCCACAGCATGCGCTTGCCGGCGAGGCGGGGCTTGCTGCGGCCGTAGGCGAACCCGTAGTTCCATACGCGGTCGATCCAGCCCTTGAGGATGGCGGGCACGCTCTGCCAGTACACCGGGAAGACGGCGACGATGACATCGGCGTCGAGGATGCGCTGCATATGGGCGTGCACTTCGTCCGAATACGGCTTTTCCCTGTTGCCCCAGTCCGGCTGGTCCGACGTGGTCATCCGCGGGTCGAACCCCTCGGCGTGCAGGTCGAGCAGGTCAATGCGGTACCCGGCGGCTTCGAGCCGGGCGGCAGCGCGGCGGGCCGTGTGCGCGGTGAGGGAATCGGTGCGGTGGTGGGCGACGACCACGAGGGCTGTCCTGGCATGGCTGTTGTGCTGCTGCACGGTGTGTCTCCCGGCTGGTCTCGGTCGATTCGGTGAAACCAGTACAGCCGCGGTGACGTAGATGATCCATGGGAGAAGCGCTTCGGAACATAGGAGATCGTCTACGATGCGTTCCGTGGATCCTTTGAGTTCGTTACTGAGCGGCATCCGGGCCGAGGGTTCGGTCGTCAGTCACGCCGTATTGACGGCCCCTTGGACCATCCGCTTCGCCGACGACGCACCGCTCACCATGATCAGCGTGCTGCGCGGCGGGGGCACTCTGATGTTGCCCGACGGCACCGAGAGAGCGGTCGGCGTGGGCGATACCGCCATCGTGAGCGGCCCTGCACCGTTCCATCTCGCGGACCATCCCACCACTGTCCACAGCTCCCATGCCGCGTACGAGATCGCCTGCTTCACCAAGGACGCCGAGTGCACCGCCCAAGAACTCGACGGTATCCACTGGGGCACCGATGCGGAGGAGGCGACCGCGCTCATCGTGGGCGCCTACCGCGCCTCGGGCCATCGGCACGAGCGGCTCCTGCGTGCCCTGCCGCCCGTCCTGGTGATCAAGGAGGACGTCGAGGTATGTGCCTGGCTGGAGACGGCCGCCGCCGATGCCGCCCAACTCTCGGCCGGTTCACAGGCGTTGATGGACCGGCTCCTCGACTGGGCCCTGGTGTGCACGTTGCGCAACTGGTTCGACCGGGCCGGCGCCGACGCGCCCAGCTGGTACCGGGGTCTCTCCGACCCGGTCCTCGCCCCCGCCCTGGAGGCCTTCCATGACCGGCCCGCCGAGGCCTGGACAGTGGCGTCGCTGGCCACTCGAGCCGGCGTCTCCCGGGCGCTGTTCGCCAAGCGCTTCACCAAGCTGATGGGCCGCCCGCCTCTCGCCTACCTCACCGAATGCCGCATGGACGAGGCCGCGGCGCTCCTGACCGACACCGATCTCAGCATCGCCCAGATCGGAAGGTCGGTCGGCTATGCCGACGCGTTCGGCTTCAGCGCCGCGTTCAAACGCCACAAGGGCCTGAGCCCCAGGACGTTCCGCGCCGCAGCGGCCTGAGTTCCGGTCCGGGCGACCTCTGCTGGCCACCATCCACTGCACCCCTCAGCGGGGGGATGGCTGCGGGGGCGGCGCCCCCGCCGTTTCGCGGCCCGGCGCCCGGCCCTGTTGGGGCGCTTCAAGTCGCGGCGTTGCGTTGGTTGTCATTCGGTGCCGGTGCCGGTGCCGGTGCCGGTCACGTCGGCTGCGGGAGCGCGGCCGATCGTTACGGGTGGACGCTGAGGTCGCCGTAGGTCGACAGAACACCGGCCAGGCTGCCCGGTTTGTGCCGCAGCGTGGAGTCCAGGAAGGCGAGAGTGGCTGCGGCGACGACGCGCGGGCTTTCGGCGCGGCCCAGGGAGCCGACCATGGAGCGCACGGGCGGCAGGTAGAGAGGAGCGTCCATGAAGGTGAGGTGTGCGGAGCCGGGGATGGTGAGCCGGTAGCTCGTCGCGGTGCTGCGCTCGAGGGCCTTGGTGAGGCGCGGTATGTAACGCGAGTCGGTCTGGGGAGTGATGGCCTGGGTGAGCCCGAGCGCCGGCTGGTGGTAGGAGGTCGGGTCGGGATCGCGGGGATAGCCGTCCAGATCGATGACGGCGGCGAACCGGCGGTCCTGGCGGGCTGCCTGCAAGGCGGCAGCACCACCCAAAGAGTGACCGGTCACCGCGGCCCGGCCGGTGTCCAGACGCCCGGTCAGCGGGCCCGCGATCCGACCTTTGTCCAGACGGCCCAGTTGAGTCAGGCCGAAGCTGAGGTCCGCGGCGCGAATTCTCGTTGTTTCAATGGCCCGCTTGTCGTCTTCGTCGTCGTTGCCGGTGGGAGCGATCTTCGTGTTGATCGTTCTGCCATCGGCGAGAACGACGGCGGCGGAGTCGTAGGGGTGGTCGAAGGCGGCGACCACGTAGCCGTGGCTGGCCAGTTCCTCCGCCCAGGCGGTGCTCTGGGTACGCACTCCGCCCAGCCCGGGGGAGAACAGTACGACCGGAAACCGTCCGCCCTTGTCGGCGACCGGGGCGTTGAAGACCGCATGGGTGTGGGCGCGGGGGACGCCGTCGACCAGGAAGCCGGGCAGACCGGCATAGCCCGCGAGGGCGTCGGAGACGGTGTGTGCCTCGTCCCGCGTGCGTCCGAGGTACTGGGCCCGCTGCGCGTCTGCGGGGCTCTGTTGCGCCGGGTACCAGAGCTGGACCACGACCGTGCGCCGGTCTCGAGGGTCCGCCGTGGCGGTCTCAAGACGGTGTGGGTCGGTCCACTGCACCACGCGGGTACCGACCGCGAAGTCCCCTGACGGCGTGGGGAACACGGGTACGGGGAACGCCCAAGCGGCCACCGGGCCCGTGGCGATCAGGCCGAGGCAGGCCGCCGACCCCGGCAGCGCCAGCCACCATCGCGCCCGCCACGCCGGCCGGCCGCTGCGTCGCAGCAACGGAGACACGGCGAACGGCAGCGCGCAGGCAGCGCCGGCCAGTACCGGCAACATCTGCCAGCGGAGCCCCGCCACGCTCAGCACGATCGCAGACAGTACGACGACCGATCCCGCCGCGATCGTGACGCGTGGACGGGTGGCGGGGGGAAGCCAGCGCGCCCCCACGATCGCGGCGGCACCCAGCAAGGCGAGGACTTCCAGGGGGGACATGTACAGCCTCGTGATGATCTCGGTCACCCGGCCATCCTCGGCGCGGGGCACGCGCTGCTGCATCGGCCCCCGGTCGCTATCAGGTGCGACTGGAGTCGCACCCGAACACGCCGGGTCAGCGTCCGGTGTGCGACCACGGGAGGAGGCAGAGACCATCCTGTGGTGGCATCGCGCCCGGCGACGCCCGGCGGAGTGGGACCTGGGGCAGCAGGGCGGAGCGCGGCCCGGAAGCGGCGGGGGCGCGTGGCCGGCGCGCGGCGGCCCAACCGCAGATGCTGGACTCCACGGTCGCGCGACGGCACGGCCTACCGGGAATCGGCGGCGGGCGGGGGGGCAAAACGGCGGGCCGCCGGTGGCGGCGGCGCGCGGCACAGCAGCGGATGACGCGCCTTCGATCGAGCTAGGCCGGATCGGGTTCGTCGTGGATGCTCAATGCTCCTGCGAGGTCGAGGTCGCCGGCGGTGCCATGTGCGCCCGCGTGGACGAGAAGCACTGCGCCGAGCGCGGTGCTCCAGAACGTCCTGGCCTCCACGTTGAGCGGCCGGCGGGCCCGCCAGCCGCGCTTTTCGATGAGCTGGCGCACGAAGCGCTCGGATTGCAGGAACAGCAGCTGGAGGTGCTCATCGACCACGGGGGCGAGCTCGGGCTTGGAGATCCCGGCGGCGAGTGCTCGCGTGACTGACGGGAGCGAGGGCATGGCCAGTACGGCGCGGGCGATGTTGCGCCGAAACGTCGCTGCATCGGGGGCCTGGCGACCGATGCGCTCAATGCGTCGGGCGTCGTGCAGCAGGCCGAGAAACGCGGCGTGCACCAGGAGCGAGTCCTTGGAGCCGAAGTAGTACGTGACCTGATTGGGGAAGACGCCTGCCGCGTTCGCGATCTCCGCGACGCTCACTTCGGCGCCGGGCCGTTCCCTGCAGAGCCGTGCGGTGGCCTCGATGAGCCGGTGCCTCGTCGCGCGACCGCGGTCACGCGACGGAGCCGGCGTTGATCGTGCTTCGCTGCTTCGCTTCTTCTCCACACCAGAATTGTATGTGATACAACAAAGGGGTTCGCTTGTATCTCATACAAGAAAGTTTGAGGGGCATGCACCGCACGCACCGCACTGAAGTCGTCGTGACCGGACTCGGCGCGATCACCCCACTCGGGGCAGACGTAGCGTCCACCTGGGACGCCCTGCTCGCCGGCGAATCGGGCATCCGCGGAGGCGTCCCGCGAGGCCACGAGGACGCCGGCCTTCCCGACGACCTCGTCGCGGGGACGATGGCGATCGACCCCGCCGAGTCGCTGCCGCCGGTGCGGGCCAGGCGGCTCGACCGCTCACAGCAGGCGGCCTTGGCCGCGGCGGCCGAGGCCTGGGCCGATGCCGGGGCCCCGGAGGTGGAGCCGGAGCGACTCGCATCGGCGATCGGCACGGGCATCGGCGGCGTACAGACGCTGCTGAAGGAAGACGACGTCCTGGAGGCGTCCGGGACGCGGCGCGTCTCGCCCCGTACGGTCCCGATGCTCATGCCCAATGCGGCGGCGGCGCTGATAAGCATCGAATACGGTGCACGGGCCGGTGTCTACACACCCGTCTCGGCGTGCTCTTCCGGCGCTGAGGCGATCGCCCTGGGGGCCAGGCTCATCCGGGCCGGCGAGGCGGACGTGGTGATCGCGGGCGGGACGGAGGCCGCGATCACACCGATCACCGTCGCCGGATTCGCCCAGGCGAAAGCACTGTCGCGGCACACCTTCGAACCCGCCTCTGCGTCCAGGCCGTTCGCCGCGGACCGCAGCGGATTCGTCCTCAGTGAAGGCGCGGCCGTCATGGTGCTGGAAAGCGCCGAGCATGCCGACGCCCGGGGAGCGCGCGTCCACGCGGTGCTCGCCGGCGCCGGCATCGCCGCCGACGCCCACCACATCACGGCACCCGCACCGGACGGCTCCGGTCAGATCGCGGCCATGCGGAAGGCCCTCGCACAAGCCGGTTTGGCTCCCGAGCAGATCAGCCACATCAATGCCCATGCCACCGGGACGCCGGTCGGTGACGCTGCCGAGGCGCACGCGATCGCGGAGGTCTTCGGCCACGCCACCGTGACCGCCCCCAAGGCGGCGCTCGGTCATCTCTTCGGCGCCGCTGGCGCGATCGAAGCACTCATCGCCGTCCTCAGTGTGGAGCACGGTGTCATCCCGCCGACCCGCAATCTCACCGCGGTCGGCGTCGATCCCGACATCGATCTCGATGTCGTCGCAGAGCGACGAGACGTCCCTCAGGAGGCCGTGCTCAGCAATTCCTTCGGCTTCGGGGGGCAGAACGTCTCGCTCATCGTCACCGGTGCACCGCACCATGCGTCCCGCGTGGCCTCGACGGCACCTTGACCGACGCGAACGCCGGCACCCCACTGTGGTGCGGGCCGGGCCGGGTTTGCTGCCTGCTGGAAGCAGGCCCGACGCCCGTGCATGCTGCCGTGCGTGCCGCGCCCCGTCGGCCGCCGGCACGCCGGCCCGGACTGTCCGTTCACTTCGTCGTCGTTGCCCCATCGGCGGCCCGGGCCGACGAGGACCAGGGCGCCGCCGTGGTCTACCGCAACGACGACGCCCAGGTCGTCGTCGACCGGCTACCCACACGCCCGGCTCGACCGCGCGGCGGTCGACATGGTCGAAGCCGACCGCACGGACGCCGAGGCCGTCATCGGCTACGAGACGGTCCGAGCGGTGATGGATACGGCTTGTTCCGAGGCGTCAGGGGGACGATCATTCGGTCATGAGACCCGAAGTGCAGACGTTCGTCGCTGACGGACCGCTTCCCGACTGGGACGCGAGCGAGGATGAGATCGACCGGCGTGAACGCCAGCTGGTCGGGATCTCCCGTCCCGTTACGCCAGAAGAGGCGGCTGCCCTGGCCACTTGCTTCGGCCCCGACGATTGCTACGGCGTCGCCTGGACGCTCGTGCACCTGATCGAGACGGCTCCCGGCCCGGTGCCACAGCTGGAGGGCCCGGGTCCGGAAGCCGGCGACTGGGCCGAGGTTCTGAGGACGCGATGGGGCGGCTAGCCGCCGCTCTCGGACCGTGCCGTTGGCCCACCCCTGCCCCTTCGTTCCTGCCCACCAGGCGGCAGGATGGGCGGTGGCGATGAGCGAGACGGAACTGCTGGCGCTCCAGAGTGAACTCGACTGACCGGATGGTGAGGGGCGTGCACGGTGACGCCACCCGCCCCCGCCGTCGCGAAAGGGCGCCTACGGTGGGCTGCGGGGCGGCGGATAGCGTGCGGGCATGGCGATGACGGGGAAGCGACGGATTCTGTACCGGCAGGGCACTGGGTTCTGGGGGATGACGGCGAAGTGGGTTGTGGTCTTCGGGGCTCTGTACCTGGTGGACGGCGGGCTGCTCCGGTCGTGGGGCGACGCTCTGGTCTGGCCGATGATCGGGATCCTGCTGTGGGTGCCGTTCGGGATCGGCGTCGTCTGGTATCCGAAGAAGGACCAGCGCGTCGAGCTGACGGCGCGTGAACTGCGGGTGCGCCGCAAGCGGCTGCCGATGGAGAAGGTGAACCTGCTGCATGTGGCGCGGCTGTGGCTGGAGGGGCGGTCGACCGCGGACGTTCAGCCGGTGCTGGAGTGGACACGGGGCGACCGGGTGGTGTGGGTGCCGCTGCGGGACGGCCGGGCGTTCGGCGTGGAGTTCCGCGACCCGGCCGCTTTCGCCAAGGTTTTCGGGGCCTTCGCGGTCGCGGCGTGCGGCGGGCCCGACATCGTCCGCGCGAGGGCCGCAGCGGAGACCTACCAGGAGCCGCGCCCGATGCGGCCCCGCCCCGCCGACGACGCGGGCTCCTGGCTGGACGTCCTGGACGTCTTCAGCTGACAGCCGGAAACGCCCGGCAAGGGGCAGCGCTCCGGGCGCGGCCTGACGCCGCCGTGGACGCTGTGCCCGGCGGCTGCTGAGCGAGCGGGGCGTGGTCCGCTTGTGGCAAGTCCTCCTCTTCAGGGGGCCTCCGTCTCCCTGAACCAAGGAGGCAGAGGGCGAAGCCGACGGGGACCGCGACCAGCCCTGGCGTCTGTAAGGGGAAGACGTGGAAGTCCCGGTCGGGGAACAGTGCCGAAGGTGTGCCCGAGACGGCAGGGGAGAGGGCCATGAGCGTGGCCACCAGGACAGGTGTCCCGTACAACCCCCACCGCGCGCCGTGGGCCGTCATTCCGGTCCAGAACAGGGAGCACAGCAGCACAGGTACCAGTGCGGACGCTGCCACGACGAAGGTGAAGGCGAAGAGGACCTGAGGGTTGCTGTTCTGGGCCCATACGGAAAGGACCACGGCGACGGCACCGACCAGCAGCACGGCGTACCGTGCCCGCCTGAGCTCGGGCAGGGGGGACCGACACAGGCGGCGGCGAAGGGATGGTGCCAGATCGTGGGCGAGCGATGCGGCGACCGCCACAGTGATCCCCGCGACCGCAGCCAGCGTGGTCGCGCAGACAGCGGACGCCACCACCGCGAAGAGCGACGAGATCACGGGCGAGCTCCGCGACACCGTATGGCGGGGGTGGATCAACGACGACCCGTACCGGCCGACCTGGCCCGACGACGGAACGAACGCCCGAGCAGGTGTGCGGATGATCCCGTCAGCCGGGCGCGCACGGCCCTGCGTCGTTGGATCGTGGATGCGCGACAGTTCGGCCTTCACCAAAGCCGGCACCCGGGGACCGGTGGCCGTGTGGGCGACCTTCAACCGGCTTCCTGTGCAGGCCGGTCAGGCGGTGGAGCCGGTGACGGTCGCCCGGCGCCGCGGTAAGGGGCCGGCCGGCGGCGCGAGAACTCCTCCAAGATCACAGCGGGCGATCACGTGATGACACGTTGTCAGTGAGGCTCTCTATATGGGTGGGTTGCGCGGGAAAGCGCGTATTCGGCCAGGGAGGGGGCTTCGGCCTTGCCGTTCGTCAAGGGGTACACCAAGCCGGACGGGACAGTGGTCCGGCCGCACTGGCGAGCGCCCGGAGGGAACGCGGCGGGAGACCGCGCTCGATGTCGGCATCGTGGCAGCCGTGTTCAGCTTCGGCAGCTTCGGCCGGTCGACAGGCGGCGGAACGGGCAGCGAGCGGTTACCGGCGCCGCGGTCCTCGGCGGTGACGTACCCCAATAAGTGGCGCAGCTCGGACAAGCCGACGCCTCGCCCGGCTCCGCCGGTGTCGTATCGATCTGCCCGAATGTGGTTCTGCTAGGGGGACTTGAGGCGAGGGGACTGTGAGTGTGCCCCGACGCGGACCAGGCCTGGCGCCAGGCTGTTTGCCTGGGTCATGCCCGCAGACCTTCGGTCACGGGCAGGCACTCGGCGAGCAGGTCGACGACGTCGCGCCAGGCTCGCTGCGCGTGCTGTGGGTGGTAGCCGACGCCAGGGACCGTGGGGTGGTCGACGGGCGGGTGGTGGAAGGCGTGCAAGGCGCCGCCGTAGACCGCGAGGCGCCAATCGACGCCTGCGGCCTGCATCTCGGCGGTGAACGCGTTCCGTTGTGCGGGCGGCATGATCGGGTCTTCCGACCCGACGCCGGCCCACACAGGGCAGCGAATGCGCGCTGCCTCGCCCGGTCGGCCCGTGGTCAATGCGTTGACTGTCCCGATCGCGCGCAGGTTGACGCCGTCGCGCCCGAGTTCCAGCCCGACGGCGCCTCCGGTGCCGTATCCGATGGCGGCGACCCGGTCGGGGTCGGCCCGCGATTCGGTGCGCAACACGTCGAGCGCCGCATGGCCGATGCCCCGCATCCGGTCGGGATCAGCGAGCAGCGGCAGGCAACGGGCCAGCATCTCCTCGGGGTCGCCCAAATAGCGCCCGCCGTGAAGGTCGAAGGCCAGCGCTACGTATCCCAGCTCGGCGAGAGCATCGGCCCGGCGGCGCTCGACGTCGCTGAGCCCCATGCCCTCTGGTCCGAGCAGCACCGCGGGCCGGCGGTCGACACCGGCCGGGAGCGCGAGGTGCCCGATCATCGTCAAACCGTCGGCCGGATACTCGACCGTACGCGTCGTAATCGTCGCCATGACACCGGACTGTAGTGATCGTCGAGCCCGGTCCGTCCGGTGTTCTGCCGCTGGCAGAGCAGTGCGCGTGTCCCTCCGAAATACGGGGGCCGAGCGCTCAGGGCCTCAAGATCATCTCGTTGCCTCTTCAGCGCGTACCCCGGTCACACCCCGTACAGATCCACCCCGACCAGGGAGCGCCGTTTCCCGCTGCCCATCGTCGACTACGCCCGCGCCGACGGCTGCCCCGCTGACCGACGAGGACTTGGACCGGCTTCAGGAGCTCGCCGGCACCCCCTTCTCCCTTCCCTTCCCGTCCGGAAAGGTCACCATCCGATGCCGCTGAACGTACCGTTCCTCTTCTTGCCGGGAGAGGTGGACCGCGCCGCCGAGGCCGGGCAGTGAGCAAGCCGACCCCCGTCTGGGACGACACCCTCCGCTGGCCAGGAGTCATCCACGCCTCCGACGCCCCGCTGTCGCGCGTAAGGCCGTCCACAGAAAGGAATCCTGCCGTACAAGACGCCCGCGCCGGGGCGGACGACGTCTGGAGGCTGCCCGCCGGCCTGGACGGCGAGGCCCTCCGAGCCGCCTGGGGCCGCACCAACGGACGACCGGCACGCGCTGCGCACCGGCAAGGAGGTCGCCGGAGGCCCGAGCGGCACACAACCGAGAACCGGCGGCGCAGGCGGGTGGCCGACGGCACGGCCGGCGCGGAGCGGTTCACGGAGCCGACTGCCCTCCGTCCTGATATGGCCGGCCGTGGTGCCACCCACCGTGCAAGCCGACGCAGCCGCGCAGCACCCAAGTGGCGGATCGCCCCAGGGTGAGTTGCCATGGGAGGGATGGCGTCCAAGGCCCTGTCCGAGCGCCTCCGGCGGATCGCGCACCGACGCGCCGCACGACGGAGGCGGCGCGGTCGTGACCGTAGCTCCGGAGGCCAGGGGCTGGGCCGTCCCCGCGTCCAGTGGTCCGGGCTCCTGGCCAGTCTCCCGGGCCTGGCGGCACTCCTGGCTCTGCTCTTCACATGGATGCAGGTGTCGCAGGCCAACAAGGAGATCGCGATCATCGAACGAGGACAAGTAACCAACCGGTTCAATGCCGCCATCGGCAATCTGGGATCCGACTCCGCAGACGTCCGGCTGGGCGGGATCTACGCGCTGGAGCGCCTCATGCACGACTCCGCGCGAGACCACCCCACCGTCGTGTCCGTCCTTTCCGCCTACGTCCGCCGTCAGGCACCGGTCCGGGGCGACCCGAGGCAGCTCCCCGTGCCGTCTGAGAGCGAGCCGCCCGCCCGCGCCGACATCCAGGCCGTGCTGGCTGTGCTGTCCTCTCGCGATCCCGCGAAGGACCCACGTCAGCCCATCGACCTCAGCCGTACCAGTCTCCGTGGCGTCGAGCTGTACGAGACACCAGGGCAGGAGATTCAGTTCAGGCACGTGGACTTGACCGAGTCGGATCTGAGCGGTGCGGTCATGCACGGCGTCGACTTGAGTGGTGCCAATCTGTCCTGGGCAAATCTGGCGGACACTGCGTTCACTTCCTCCCGGCTTGCCGGTGCGGACCTGTACGATGCGGACCTCACCGACGCGAACCTCGAGAAGTCGGACCTTCGCGAGGCGTATCTGGCGGACGCTGACCTAACGGGGGCATGGTTCTGCTCGGAAACCGTCGACGGCGCCGGCGAAGTGCTTGAGAGGGAATGCGGCAGCCTCAAGGAGGCGGATCTGACCGGCGCGACGCTGACCGGTGCGGGCCTGAGCGGCATGAACCTCAGCACCACGGAGTTCTGCCCGCCCGACGAGCCGCTCTTCTCCGAGCTCAAGTGCGCGAAGTTGGAGGGCGCCAGCCTCGAGGACACAGATCTGACGGGTGTGGATCTGGCCGGCGCAAACCTGAAGGGTGCACGCCTCAACGGAGCCGACCTGACCGGTGCCGATCTCTCCGGGGCGGACCTGACCAAGGCGGACTTCACCGGTGCCACCACAGCGGGAGCCACCTTCAAGGGGGCAAGAACCAAAGGTTCCCACGGCCTTCCACCATCCGTCACCGCGGGTTGACCGACCGACTCGTCGATGCGCCATCGAGGGCTGCGGTGCCATGGATCTGTTGGGAGAGGCGTCCGCATGGGGTAGGCGTTGCTCATCGGTGCCTTACCGCGCCGTCCTGGTGCAGATCTGCTTCCTTGCCTTTCTCCTGGGGCCTGGATCTCAGCTCGCAGCCGAAGTCCAGGCCCCGGTGCCGACCGGCGGGAACGGCAGGCACCACATACGACCTGACCGCGCCGGGCGGTGCCCGGGGGAGCGGGGGGCCGGGTGCGGCGAAGCCCCCCGCGACCACCGGCCTCAGCCACGACCAGCGGCGGCGCTGTGCCGAAGGGCGTGAAGAGGCCAGTCGGTACCGATCGTGGCGTTTACCCGCTCGAACATGCGAGGGGCGCCGTGGTAGGCCAGCGGCTGAAACGGACGCCGCAGCGTCCACCACACTGGCCGTGTCCGCCTCGCGGCACCAGCTCGTGCAGCTCACGCCGATCAGCTCCGAGGCCCGGACTCCACTGGAACCAAAACGTGGGCCGGTAGCGGCGACCTGTCCGCTCCGGTGCCCAGGCGTCCATCGGGTTGTGGTGTGCATGCGCGCGGCCGGACGGAGCGACGCGCCGGATCCGACGGGAACGGGTTGAGCAGCGGCTCCGAACCGGCATCACGGTGCAGGTCGCAGAACCAGCGCAGCACCGTCTCGCTGTGGGCGACGGTCGACGGGGCATAGCCGGGCCCAGGCCTCGCTTTCCCGGTCAACGGTACTGGGCGACAACCGCACTTGTGCCCTGAAGTGCACATGCAACATGGTCCGTTCAATCAGTGGGGCGTCCCTGTTCGATGCTCCGTCCCGGCGCGGGGAAGGCGCCGGCCTTCAAGTCAGCCATGATGGGACAAAGGCCAAGCTCGCCCAGCTCGACGGCCGCTCCGCCGCCCCCTCGGCATGCCCAACATCAGCCGCGTGGTCGGGTGAATCGTCACCGGTCCGGAACCCTCAGCAGACGATGACTGACGCAGCGAACCCAGGCTCGGCTCATCGCCAGCCCGGGTTGTCGGTGGGCACGAACTTTCCGAAGAGTGACTCGTACTCATCCCCGGACTCAGTGACTACCAGGTGGTCCGGTTCCGTCCTCATCACCGCACTCCTCAGCCCACGGGACCACCATCGGGGCCCAGTCAAGGCAAGCCGAAATCCCGTGGAGCCCACTTGCGTGGCGTGGAATGCTCTTCGGCGACCGCTGACGGAAGGGAAAGCTGAAAACGTGTACGTACCGTCATCTGCACGAACGCTCGATGATGACGAGCGTGAGCTCGTGGAGCTGGCACGCCGCACCATAGAAGCGCATACCGACGCAGGGCCCGACGAGGACGGGATCCACACGATGGGCGCCGCGGTCATGGCCGCCGACTACCGGATGTTTGCCGGCGTGAACCTCTACCATTTCACCGGCGGACCCTGCGCCGAACTCGTGGCTCTGGGAGCCGCACGAGCCCAGGGCGCCCGCCAGATGCGCTGCATCGTTGCCGTGGGAAACCACGGGCGCGGGGTCATCGGCCCGTGCGGGCGCGATCGGCAGGTCTTTGTGGACTACTACCCCACCATGCGCGTCATCGTGCCCACTCCCGCGGGGCCCAGGTCGGTTCTCGCCGCTGACCTGATGCCGCTGACTCAGCGATGGGCCCCGGAAGGCATGAGTGGTCTCGACCCATCGCTCTACCAGGACCCCGAGACGGCCGGCCCCCCGATCATTCGGTTCAACCCCCGCTACCTCGAAGGCGTCCGATCCGGCACCAAGACCAAAACCACCCGCTTCCGGGACCCGGCCCAGCTCGGGCCGGCACGGCTGGTGTTCGAGAGCGACCCCGAGGTGGTCCTGCCGGCCGAGGTGACCGGCATCAGGCATTGCCCGGTCAGCGGCCTCACCAATCAGGACGCCCAAGCCGAGGGACTCACGACCGCAATCGAACTCCGGGAAGTCCTCAAAGGCCACTACCCAGACCTGGCGGAAACCGACGAAGTCGACGTAATCACCTTCCGGATCAACGGCAAGACTGGCGCTGCTTAGACCGCGGAGGCATCAACGACGACTGGGCAAGTTGCCGCGTTTTCGTCCTCAGTCGTCGTGCCGGGCGAAGTCGCCCGAGACGGCGAGCTGTTCGCTCCGCGTCCGGGCGGTGGCCGCGTAGCGGTCGTGCCGGGCGTCCCGGCCGCCGCGGGCGTGTGTGTACTGCCCGGCGAACACCCACTGGCCGGCCGGGACCGTACGACCCTCCTTCAGCCTCCAGGTGTGGACGAGGTAGCCGTCCTTCTCGGCGATCGTCAGTGTGAAGTCGGCCTCGGGCAGCGACCGCCAGGCACCGGTGGAGGTGACCCCGCCGGTCTGGGCGATCCGCAACTCGACGGTCAGCGCGGTCAGTTCTTCGCGCGTCTTGAGGGTGACGTTGCTCTGTGCCCAGAGGTCGTTGCTGTGCGGGTCCACGGAGCCGTCCGACCACAGCGGCCCGTCCTGCTCACCGGCGGCGGGCGCGCCGGCATCGGGCGTACGCGACGGGGAGGCGCTCGGCTCGCGGGAGGCGCTCGGCACGGGGTCCGCGGGTGCCGGATCCACCGGCGTCGGGTCCATCGGCGAGGGTGTCCGGCGCGTCGCGTCCGTCGACGGGGTGGGCGTGGAGGTGGAGGTGGAGGTGCGGGCGGGCGTCGGTGGGACCGCGACCGTCTGCTGCTCAGGCTCCTCCTTCGCCACGGAGGCCACGCCGTAGCCGCCGGCGGCGAGGATCCCCGCGACCGCCGCGGTGACGCCCACCGCGCGCACCCAGCCGAACCGGGGAGGGCGGGCCGCTCGGGAGCGGGGCAGGTTCTCCTGCGCCATGCCGCGTTCGAGCCGTGCCAGGATCCGCGCGCGGTCGGGCCGGTGCGCCCCGGCCGCCTCGTGCAGCCGGGCGCGCAGTTCGTCGTGCACGTCCCGCCGCATGGTCATCGGTCCCTTCCTCCGGCAGCCCCGGTACGCGCCATCGCCGTGTGTACCTTACGCGGAGCGTCCTGCGTGCCGAGCAGCCGCTGCAGCTCGGCCATCCCCTTCGACGTCTGGCTCTTCACCGTACCGACCGACACGCCCAGGGCCAGCGCGGTGTCCTTCTCGGACAGGTCGAACGCATGACGCAGCACAACACACGCCCGCTTCCGGAACGGAAGCCTGCGCAGCGCCTCTTGTACGTCGACCACCCCGGCCACGTCCGGATTCTCCGTCTTCTCCTCCCGCTGCGCCCAGAACAGCGCGATACGCCGCCGCTCGCGCACCGCGCTGCGTATCCGCGTCCGGGCCAGATTGGCGACCACGCCCCGGGCATACGCCACCGGATACTCGCTCGCCCGCACCCGGTCCCAGCGGTGCCACAGCGCGAGCAGCGCATCCGCGGCCAGGTCGTCGGCGGCATCGGCCTCGCCGGTCAACAGGTGCGCGAGCCGGGCCAATTCTGCGTAGTGCCGCTCGAAGAAGGCATGGAACTCCACGGAGGCGGCGTCATCGACAACTGTGGCCACGGGCGATGTCTCCTCGCAGCGACCTCGGGGCCCCGGAACCGGGCGCCTGTGCGTGTCATGTGTGCGGCATATGAATGTCCGGACGAGATCCGCAAGAGTAGCAGTGAGCAAGCGCTTGGTCTGCAACCCCTGCTACCTGACGGCACTCCTGGTCTCGATCGGCGGGCAGAGGTGCCGGCACGGATGGGCAGGGGGCGCCCGCGGCCGTCAAGGCGATCGGCTGCATCGAGGCGCGCTCGGACCGGGAACGTGGACGGCGTCTTGGACACGCATACAAAGACAGAGATAGCTACCTTCGGTGACCCCCACCTGCTTCATCGGGTCTCGGGGTGGCGGGGTGTGAACCCACGACCTCTTCGTCCCGAATGAGGTTCTTGCTGACCTGGCCCGTAAAAAGATCCCCGCACGCGGCAACCATTCACGGGTCGGCGGCCACTGACAGGGCGTAACCCCGTTCCTCCCCCTGTAAGGAAGCCCCGTGGCTGCTCGCTCCCACCGCCGGTCCCTCCGCTCCCGTCGTGCTGCCGTCATCGGCGCGGCCGTCGTGGCCGCTGGCGTCGGCGCTGGTGTCGTCGTGATGAACGCCAATGCCGGGACCGTCGACCTGTACCACCAGACGCTCACCGCGGGAGACGGCTGGGCGTCCTCCGGTACGGGGACCACTGGTGGCACGAAGGCCGACGCCGCCCACACCTTCACCGTCTCCACCCGTGCGCAGCTCGTGAAGGCGCTGGGCTCGGCCTCCGACACCACGCCCCGCATCATCAAGATCAATGGCATGATCGACGCCAATACCGATGACAGCGGAAAGAAGCTGACCTGCGCCGACTACGCCCTCGGTACCGGCTACTCCCTGTCGGCCTACCTCAAGGCCTACGACCCGGCCACCTACGGCCGCTCGAAGCTGCCCTCCGGCACCCAGGAGAAGGCACGCGCCGCCGCCCAGGCCAAGCAGGGCAAGAACATCGTCTTCAAGGTCCCCGCCAACACGACGATGGTGGGTGTCCCTGGCACGAACGCGGGCCTCAGCGGGGCCATGCTCCAGATTCAGAACGTGGACAACGTCATCGTCCGCAACCTGACCTTCGCCGCCACTGAGGACTGCTTCCCGCAGTGGGACCCGACCGACGGCGACGACGGCAACTGGAACTCCAACTACGACTCGGTGTCCCTGCGCGGCGCGACCCACGTGTGGGCGGACCACAACACGTTCACCGACGCGCCGCACTTCGACAGCGCCAACCCGAAGTACTTCGGACGCGAGTACCAGATCCACGACGGCGCCCTCGACATCACCAAGGGGTCCGACCTGGTGACCGTCTCGCGCAATCAGTTCACCAACCACGACAAGACGATGCTGATCGGCAGCAGCGACTCCGACAGCGTCGGCAGGCTGCGCGTGTCCATCCACCACAATGTGTGGAAGGGCATCATGCAGCGCGCCCCGCTGGCCCGCATCGGCCAGATCCACATCTACAACAATTACTACGACGTCACGCCCCTCAACGGGTACACGCCGCAGTACAGCATCAACTCCCGTGCCAGGGCTCAGGTCGTCGCGGAGAACAACTACTGGAAGCTGCCGTCCGGCGCTAAGGCCGCCAAGCTCCTCAGCGGTGACGGCACCGGCTCCGTCAAGGGCTCCGGCAACCTCGTCAACGGCACGGTGACCGACGTCGTCGCCGCCTACAACGCCGCCTCGTCCAAGGACCTGAAGACCACGGTCAACTGGACCCCGACCCTCACGACGGGCCTGGAGGCCTCGGCGAGCCACCTGCCGACGTCGCTGGCGACGACGACGGGGGCGGGCGTGCTCAAGTAGCACCCGAGACACGCGAAGGCCGGGACACCACGAGCCCGGCCCTCGCGTACCCATGCTGCGCGGTCCGCCGCGCCACGGACTGTGCGGGGCCCGGGATGCTTCCCGGGCCCCGCATGGCGTCTGCCGGGCGACAGTCCACAGGCCGCTTCACCCACGCCGCATGTTCTTGTTCTCGGTGGCAAGAAGCCGGCGGAGATGGTCCACGAGCGGCGCCGGCCGCTACCTGTGGTGCTTCCACGGCTTCGGCCGACCACCATTCGAGTGAGATTACCTCTCTGCCGGACACGCGAAAATCTATGTCGGCCAGAGTAGACATTGAGCAGTGGTGTGGATATGTTTCTCCCGTAACCCAGAAGGACCGCAGGGCCCGGCAGAGACGAACTGCCGGGCAGCAGTACCCGCAGTTGCAGGACGGTGCGGTGGTGGAGTTCCGAAGCCAGGATGGTTGCAGGACGGCGACGGGACTGACGACCGGACCGGGCGGCCCGCAGTGATCAGGGGCCGCCACCGTAGGGGCAGTACCCAGCAGTGAAGTCAGTGAGCGGTACCCCGGTGAAGGCGTCGGCTGCGGACGCGCGCACCGGGAGGTTCGGCAGTGGGGTTCTAAGCCAGAGCAGACGCAGGACGGGCAACGGGGCTGGCTGCCGAAGAGTGGCGCTGTCACAGGTCACTTGAGCGGTTCGCATCACCAGCAGTACGCACCAGAGCAGTACCCGCAGGAGAAAGTTCCCGTTTGGTAGGTAGTTGATCACCGAGGGAAGAACGGAGGAACGAAGCGCCATCAGGATCGCCCGGGCGGAAGTGCTGAACCCGGGTACCGCAGGACATCGATAGTGAGGTGGTCTCCGGTCAAGCAACCGCGATCCCCGCACCCCCGACAGCAGCCAGGTCGAGTGGGCGGACACAGAAGGCCGGCGCAGTATCAGGGCCGGCAGATGGTGTAGTTCCTTCGGGGCCCTGGTGCCGTACGGCACCAGGGCCCCTCCATGCGTTCCGCAGAGAGGTGCAGAGGACAGCAGACGATTCGTGCGGCCGTCTCGACGACGATGACTGTCCCGCCTGCACCATGCGCCGGGCCGCCGACATGCTCCGCACCACCCCCGCCTTCCTCCGCGCCCTCGGCGAAGCCCGCCTCATCACCCCGCTCCGCTCCGAAGGCGGCCACCGCCGCTACTCCCGCTACCGACCGCGCATCGCCGCCCGCGCTCGGGAACTCGTCGACCAGGGCACTCCCATCGAGGCCGCGTGCCGCATCGTCATCCTGGAGGACCAGCTCGAAGAGGCCCAGCGCATCAACGCCGCGTACCCCCGCGCCGCCGAATCCGACGGCCGCGGCCTGAGAGCGCGCGTCCGCCACCGGCGGGCCCTGCGCACATCAGGGTTCCTGGGGTGACAGGGTGCGCGACGTGTAACGTCCGGGCATCGGGAACTGCCGGCGGACAAGGGGCGGAGGCGACCCGCTGTGACCGCATACGTTCACCGGCTTGGGTGTCGGTGGCTCGGCTGGGCCTGGGTACCCTCGGCTCGTGGAAGATCGCGAGGAGTATGTGAGGTATCGGCAGGATCGGGCCGTGCTGGCATCGATCGGGGCTCATCTTGATCCCCAGATCAGTCGGATCAGCGTGCGGTTGCCTCGGTCCGTGGCTGAGTCGGCAGTCGCTGCCTGGGAACGCGAGGAGCTGGGCGGGATCGGCGAGGAGAGCCGCGAAGAGTACGAACTGCGTGACGATGCTGCCGAGCTGGCTTTCATCGGCCTGGCAATCTCCTCGCGCGGCGTGTGGGACGGCGAGGAGGTCGTCGTCGACCTGGATGTCGTCCAGATCGCGGCGGCGTTGCGGGCTGCGCGGTAGATCAGGCTGCAGCGGCGGGGGATCGTCCTCCCCAGCGGATGCCCTTCTCACTGCGGATTCGGGCGCGTTTGCGTCGCTGGGCGGCGAGGACGTCGGGGTGGCGGGCGTTCTTGTCGCGCCAGCGCGGGTAGGCGTGAAGGGCTCTGGTCCGGGCGGGTGGCTCGGATCGTTCTCAACGCGACCCAGGTGTGGTCGATGCCCTTGGGGTAAAGCCACTGGCCAGCAGGGCTGTTCCCGTGGCAGTGTCCCGGTCGTGACAGAGATAGACAGCATTGTGATCACCACTCTTGCCGAGCGTCCGTCGTTGTTCTCCCGTATGTATGAGATCGCTGAGACGTGGCCGGCCTTCATACCGCACGATCCGGTAGGGGAAGCGTTGCTGGGCCGGGTGGCGGAGGACTTCCCTCGGTACTGCGTGGTGGCAACGGATGGTTACCGTGTCGTCGCCCGCGGGTTGAGCGTGCCGTTCAACGCAGAGCTTGACGGCCGTGAGGAGATGCCGGACAAGGGCTGGGATCAGGTACTCGTCTGGGCGTTCCGTGACCAGCGCCATGGGCACTCACCGACAACGGCCAGTGCCTTGGAGATCACGGTGGACACCGAATATCTCGGCCGTGGTCTGTCCTACCGCATGCTGGCCGCGCTGCAGGACGCCGTCGGCCGGCAGGGCCACAACGTGCTGTTGGCCCCGGTCCGTCCCACAGCCAAGCACCACGAACCGCGAGTCGCCATGAGCGACTACATTCGGCGACAGGGCGACGACGGATTTCCGATCGACCCCTGGCTCCGAGTACACGTCAAGGCCGGTGGCAGCATCGAGAAGATCGCCCCGGCATCGATGACGGTCAGCGGCTCACTGTCCCAGTGGCGTCAGTGGACTGGCCTGCCCTTCAACAGCAGCGGTGACATCGACGTACCAGGCGCTCTCGTCCCGGTGCACTGCGACACCGCACATGACCAAGCGGTCTATGTCGAGCCCAATGTGTGGATTCGGCACAAGGTGAAGCCGCCCACCCCCTGACCACACCGTTCGACGAGACAAACCACTGGCTCAGCGGTTGACTTCGAGGCTCGTCAGGACGAGCAGGGCGCGCATGAGCTGGGTGGTGCGGGCCGCCGGCTTCGGAGCGGTGGCGGACCTGGGCTTTCGCGGTCCGGACAAGGACGTACTCGACCCTGTGATCGTCACCGGCTCCATGCCGGCCGCACTCACAAGCTCGCCACCGGCGAAAAAATCGCCAACCGCGTCCTGGCCGTCGGGCGGGCACCGGTACGAGCACGGCCTCGCTCATCTCAAGAACTGGCGGACGCTCACCGAGCTACGCACCTATCCTGCCCGCAGGTGGGTCAGGACGTGGTCGTGGCGGGCGGCGGTGTTGTCGTGGGTGCGGCCGCGCTGGGCGGCGGATATCCACATCAGCCGGCCTCTCTCGTCGGTCAGGGCGAGGAAGTGCAGGCCGTGATGTGGTGTTTGCCGGAGTAGTGGCGTCGGTCGGACTTCCCTCGGCCTGGCGGGTCGGCTCCTCGCCCTCCAGCACGCGCCCCGCTCGCTGAGCTCCGGCCGGACGGGTACGGCGTCGGTCACGGACAAGCCCGCCCGGTCAGGGGGCAGTCAAGGCGAGAACGGACATCCGTCAGCGGTGGCTGTCAGACCGCGGTCAAGGGGTGGCTCCTCACGGTGGCTCCGGCCCGGGCGCAGATCCGCGCGCGGGCCGGACGACCGCCGACCCGGCCCGCGGGCCGGAGGAAGCCGAGGACCACCGTGCCCGCCCAGAGCGCGCCCGACCCCGCCCACGGGAGGTCGAGCTCGCAGGTGCGGCCGAGGGCCTCTCGGCAGGCGGAAGCTGCCGACCGGGCTCAAGCTGCTGGTTCGCGCCTGGCATCCCACGATCGGAGACCTGGCACCCCATCAGCCCCGCGCGTGCTCCACGAGTGGCAGCACCGTGCGCGGGTCACCGCCCGCGAACCACACCCCGATCACGAACGCGGCGGTGGCTTCCACGTAACCAGCCCGGTCCAGGCCACCCGCGTCGAGCGGGATCGCGCCCAAGTCCGTCACCAGCGTGCGCACCAGGTCCAGGGCGCCCGCGTCCTCCCCGCACAGCGGTACCGCGAGGCCATCCGCGTACCGGGCCCACACCTCTGCCGCACACACGTTGAACGCCTTGACCACGTGCGCGTCCGGCGCCGCGTCCGCGATCAGGCGGGCCGCGGACGGGCCGCCGCCGGTGGTGAGCATGAGCCCGCCCGGCCCTTGCACGATCGGGTTCGAGCAATCGATCACGGCCCGCCCCGCGAGCGTATCGGCCAGCGACGCGACCACGTCGAGCATCACGGCGTGCGGAAGGGCGGCGAGCACCACGTCCCCGTGGGCTGCCGCCTCGGCGAACGTGCCCGCACGGGCACCGAGCCGGGCCGCGAGGTCCCTCGCCTTGCCCGCGTCGCGCGCTCCGACGACGATGTCGTGTCCCGCCTTCGCCCAGCCCGCGCCAAGGGCCTCGGCCATGGCGCCCGCACCCACAATTCCGATCCGCATATCGATCCCCTTTGCTTGACCTGCCGCTTCGTTCCAGTGAATCTAGGCCGGCCGAAAGGAACCGTTCGGTTCCCGCCGGGGGGACCATACTCGGGGGATGGGGAACAACGGTGAGTACCTGGCGGACTGTCGGGCGCGTGTGGGCTTCGACTTGTTGACCAATCGGTGGAACAGCGTGGTGCTGTTCGCGCTCGCGGACGGCCCGATGCGGCCCGGGCGACTGCGCGCGGCCATCGGCGGAATCAGCGCCAAGGTGCTCAACGAGACGCTGCGCCGCCTTGAATACGACGGGCTCGTCATACGGCGCGCCTACGCGGAGGCGCCCCCGCGCGTCGAGTACGAACTGACCGACCTGGGCCACAGCTTCATGGTCCCGATCCGCGCGATGGGCGCGTGGTCGGCGGAACATGGGCACCTCGTCCTGGAGGCGCAGGATCGCGCCGACGAGGCGTCAGCCACGGCGTAACGTATCGCCTGTCGCTGACCGCCCCCGCAGGATCGGTCACTCCTTCCCGTGCTCGTCGCTTTAGCCGTGCCGTCGTGCTGACCGCCTCCGAGCGCCACCGGCCGAAGAAGATGGCCTACAGCCACAAGACCGCACATCGGGCTCGGCAGGCGGGCAACCATCGTCCGCTCGACGAGCGCCCGCAGCCCGGGGACGCTCAGGAGCGTTTGAGGTCCGGGTCCTGGCGCAGCTGGGCTTGCCGCTGCTGCCCCTCTCGCCGGGGCCGCGCTACCCCGAGCGCGCGGACTCCGGCGACGTCAACGGCCATTGGGCGGAGCCAGCGCTACCCCCAACCGGCAGGGCGCTGACCGCGGCGCGGGCTCCCCCCAGCACGCGGGGCCGCCACCCGAGGCCGCACCGCCCGAGCTGGGGGTGAAGACCCCGGCGTTCTTCATCGCCTTTGACGCCCTGCAGATCGACGGCATCGAGCTGCTGGCCCTGCCCTACGCCCAGCGCCGCAGGCGCCTGTAAGTCCTCTTCGCCATCCGCCCACTGACCGCACCATGGACGCTGTACCCGATGAGCACCGGGTCGGCCAGAGCCGGGAGTGGCTGGAGGACTGGACGGACGTCTCCGACGTCGAGGGCCTGGTCATGAAGAAGATGGACCAGCGCTACTAGGCTGTGCGCCGGTCGGCCCCGGGCGCGGGGTCCAAGGGGGTGGGGAACACGATGTCCGTAGAACGTCATATAGCGGGGATGCTCCAACAGATCGCCCGTCAGCAGGACGTTGTCGAGATCGCCCCCCAGGGCTCCACGCCGAAGGCGGCCGCCCTGGCGCACGTGGCGGAGCAGTACGGCTACACGTACGGCATGGCGTACAGGACCGGGTTCAAGAACTCGCTGGTCCAGGTCCGGATGTACCGGGACCCGCGGCCCGACGCGCGCGTCCGCGAGGCGGCCACCATCGCCGCCCATCCGCGGGCGGGCAACGGCGGGACAGTGCCGGGGCTGAAGCAGGGCTCGCTGAAGCCGCTGCCCGAAGCGGCCGCTGCCGTGGCCGTGCTGAAGGACCTCGTCACCTTCGACGTCATGGCCCTGTACATAGCCGACCGGAGGCAGAAGGTGATGTGCTACCTCGCCTGCGTAGTCCTGGCGGGCCTTCTACTCATCGACAAGTCGCCGGTCGAAGCGGTCGCCTCCGGCGGGGCGGTCGCGCTGCTCTGCACCGTGGCGTTCAAGGTGGGCGCGATACGCCGCGGGAAGATCGCACAGCGGCTGACGGACGCCGGGTTCCTCGCGGTGCGCGACGAACAGGGCGCCCAGCGGTTCCTGCGCCCGGGGCAACAGTTGCCCGGCCACACCAACCCGTTCGCCGCCTGAGGCCCTGGCCTGCGGCGCAGGCAGGACTGGAACACCGCGCTGCGCCTTGCTCAGGCCCTTCTCCGTGCGGCCGACTGGAACTTCGAGCGGCCCACCGCGGTGGTTCGACGCCTTTGACCTGACCGTGGAACTGGTCATCGACCCCGACCTCCGCCGGTACGAGTGGAAGGACGTGGACGAGTACGCGCACGTGCGGCGGCTGGGCATCATCACCGACACCGACCCCAAGGCCGTGAACGCCGCTCGCGACCAGGCCGTTGCGACGCTTGAGGAACTCTCCGGCCCCTTCGCCGATGCCGTCGCCTGGACGACCTGGCGGTGAAAGCCGGGCTGGCCCACCCCACGCCTCTCCGCGGCCGACGGCGGCCGCCGCAGAAAGGGTGCACCGAAAGAGCAGCGGCCCAGGTCGGACCTGGCGGCCTGCTTCGCCAGCGCGGCGAGCGGGAAGCGCCGGCCTTCTCCACCGCGCGCAGTTACTCCCAGTCGACCACAAGGTGTGCGGGGATGACCGCGTCGACGGACGCCGTGATGTACAGCTCGACGTCGACTGCTCCGGCCCGGCTGGTGCCGAAGCCGACCTCGATCGACCGCGGGGAGCGGACCCAGCCGAGCCGCACCATCCAGTCGAACTCGGCCCTGCACACCCCGAGGCGGGCGGCTGCCTGCTCGGGTTCGAGCGGGGTACCGGCGGCGAACAGGTCCGCCGGGTCCTCCCGCGCACAAGCCTGGTCGACCCGGACGGGGTGGTGCAGTGTCCCGTCCGGGTTCGCGCTCAGGTCGACCAGCAGTCCGCGGTCGACGGACTGCCGCACCACGAGCGCCGTCTCGTCTCGCAGGCCGTCGTCGTGTCCCCGCCGGGATCAGTCCGGGTCGACGACCGCGCGCTGGGCGGCCTGCTGCCCGCCCAGCGTGCCGGGACGGCGGCCGTTGGCAGGGGCCATCCTTCCGCAGGACATCCTCCCACCAGCCGGGCCGAGGAGGGCGTCCTCGCTCTCTAGCGGCGTTCACTATCGCCGGTGAGGAAGACGAAACGGTGAGGAACGCTTGCTGCGCCCGTTGAGGCCCTTCGGCGAGCGGCCGGCCGTCACCAAGCCAGGCCTCAGAGGTCACACGCGTTCTCTGTGTCGAACGGCGAATTGGGGTTCAATGCTGCAATGGATCAAGGTATTGCGGGCCTCGTCGGGGCCCTTACGGGTGGTCTCATTGGGATCACAGGAACGCTGGGGGCCGCCCGCATTGCCGGGCGCGACCAGCGGCGAACTCAGCATGAGCACTGGCGTCGGCAGGTTCGGCGAGACGCCTATGGGCAGTTCATAACCAAGACAGCGCGTGCCTTGCGGGCGGGCGAAGCCGCTCACGAAGCTGCGCGGAACGGCCTGCTCGAGAGAGACCACTACGCGGCGGTCACGGCAGCGGCTGCGGACGTCGAAGAGGCCTACTCGCTGGTGCAGCTGGAGGGCCCGGAAGAAGTCGGGAGCGCTGCCGACGAGGTGAACAGCCAGATTCAGGGCTGGAAGTACGCGGTGGGCTGGCTCCTGGAAGAGGGCAGCGTGCCGCGCGAGCGTGCACTCCAGAGGTCCGCCGAAGCCAGTCACCTCGGCACTGACCGCTTGGACGATTTCACAGAACTTTGCCGCAATCTTCTGGATGACAAGTAGGCGTGCGCCTGTCCCCTCTTGCGGCTCGGACTTGGACCACGGCTGCTACGAGGACAGCGCAGTACGGGAGGCCGCCTGGACACGGCGGCCACCCCTAGGGCGTGTCCGGAAAGTCGATTGCTCGTTGCTCCGCTCGTGGTGCGTCGGCATGAACTGACCGATGCTGCCTGGGCGGTCATCGGGCCGCTGCTGGTGCCGGGACGCATGGGCAGGACCATGCGGGACCGTCGCCAGGTGGGCAACGGGATTCTGTGGAAGCTGTCCACGGTGCCGCCTGGCGGGACCTGCCCGAGCGTTATGGGCCGTGGAAGACGGTCTACGCTCGCTTCCGTCACTGGTCGGCCGACGGGACCTGGGGCCGGCTGCTGACGCATGTCCAGCAGCGTTCCGATGCCGTTGGAGCTGTGGACCGGACGATCGTGTGCGTCGACTCGACCACGGTGCGGGCCCATCAGCATGCGGCCTGGGCCCGGAATGAGGACCCTGGGAGGGCGAGGCACTCGGCCGCTCAAGAGGCGGGCCGACCAGCAAGATGCACCTCGCCTGCGACAGCCACGGCAGACCCCTCGCGTTCACGCTCACGGCGGAAACGTCAACGACTGCACCCGGTTCGAACCCGTCCTGACCCGGATCAAGGTGGCACGGCCGGGACCGGGACGGCCCCGCACCCGGCCCGACCGCGGGGTCGCGGACAAGGGCTACTCCGCAGGACGGGTCTGGGGCCCACGCCCTCAGCCGCCCGGAGTATCTGCTGTGCCTGCTCCAGAGCCGTGGCGTACGTCTTGGCCCGTGCCCCACTACGTGCTCTACCCGGCCGGCTGGAACGACTGGCCCGCAGCCGCTCCCACGCCTCAAGGGGATCGATCTGCATGTACATGGTGGGACGCTATCCCACAGCTGGTGGCCACGGAGGGCGCTGCCACACGCAAGCCGAACCGAGGTGCCCGCTCCCCGGGCGCCCGCCGCGCTGCTGTAGCGCCTCGGTTGTTGTTCGGCAGTCGTGGCATCGTTCTGCCCCGCCGACCGCCGACCGCCGACCGCCGACCGCCGACCGCCGACCGCCGACCGCAGACCGCCGACCGCAGACCGCAGACCGCCGACCGCCGACCGTGCCCGTGGGCCGCCCTGTTGTTCCTGGGTCCCGTCGTGCTGCTGCCGTGCTGGGACCGTGGCGCGCCCGCTCTGCTGCTGCGCCGTCGCGCCCTTCGTACGGCGGATGGGACTGGGACGTCCAGTGGGCGCGCTCCTTTGATTCCGCGGGCGTATGGACGCGGCAGTCACCAACCCATCCGAGCTGCTTGCCGTTCGTCGGCCGAGACCAGCAGCGGATCGCGGACGAGAAGCGTGCTGCTGCCCGCCCCGGAGGCTTGGTCAGCGCGTTTTGGGGCAGGTGAGGCTTGTGTCTTCTGTCCCGCCCGACCTGCTCACGCACGTTCGGCATGCGTTGACGCAGGCGGGGTTCCACCTCGTCCGTGGTGATGCGGAGGACGGCCGGCCGGGGACTTCGGTGACGCAGGTGCCGACCGGGGTGCTTGTGAGGTGGACGGCCTCGGACGGGTTCAGGTCGCTGGCCCATGAACGCCTGGAAGATGAAGCCGACCTTGTCGCGGCGTAGCCGGGTGAGCTGCCGGTCCCCCAGACAGGACAGCTCGACGTCACCGATCCGGGCCGTGCCGGAGGAGATGGAATCCAGACCCGCCATGCAGTGCATCAATGTGGACTTCCCCGAGCCAGACGGGCCCATGATCGCGGTGAACCGGCCCCTGTCGAACTCCACCGACACGGCGTCCAGCGCGGTCACACGGGTCTCCCCCTGGCCTGTACGCGGCGTCGCTGCGGCGCCGAGACTGGCCCGTCCGCCCAGCTCCAGCCCGGCACCATGAGGATGTGGCAGGGAACAGGTCCACCTGTGCGAGCCGTGTGCACAGCAACGGAAGAGACCGCGGTCCGCGAGACGGTTGCAACGGAGACGAGGATCAGGGCTGGGGTGCGACGCGTGCCTGGGTGGAGAAGGGGCTCACCGAGGCAGAACGCATCGAGGATGTCGCGCGGTTGCGCGGCGGCTGGACGTCGGAAATGCGCCGTCTGGACATCTGCGGGCCGGGCGGTCGACGGTCGCTGGTCCTGCGGTCTTTCGTCAAGCCCTTCTACGTTCGCCACGCGGAGGGCTTGCTGACCCGCGAGGCAGCCGTTCTGCGCCTGCTCGCGGCACGGACGTGCCCACGCCCAGGCTGGTGGCCGTGGACCAACAGCAGAGTACTGCGACCATCCGTCCTTGCTGATGTCCTTGCTGCCTGGGACCGTGCGCCTGGGCGATGAGGGGGCCGAGCGGCGTGGCGGACTGCTGGCCCAGCAATGAGGGTCTGTCTCTTCGATCTTGCTGAGTGTCACGGAAATCTGGTCGAGTTCATCCCGGTCGGACCGTACCCTGACCCGCATGGCCCACGCGAAGACCTCCTACGTCTGCCTGAACTGTCGGGCCTCCTACAAGCAGCCTTACCTCGGTGACCACGACCGGATCTGTCCGCGCTGCGCCAAGCCGTTGATCCATGCGGGTTCCGCCTTTGCAACGCCGCGGCGGCGCGACACTGCTGCCTGGCGGACCCTGTCGGTACTTTTGAATGCCGGTGTCCGTTTCCACAAGAGTTGCTGTGGCGGCCCTGGCTATCGTCCGCGCACACTCAGCGAGGTGCGCGAGCGAATGGCATTCGCGCGCAAGACCGGTGAGCCGTTCGCGCGTGCACTGGTGCGCCGCGAACTGCCGTAGCCCTTGGCTCAGCAGAGCAGCCATGCCTGTCGTGAAACCACACATCGACGACTGGTTGCTCGCTGCGGCCTGGTCGACGTCGCAGAGAGAGCTGCCTGTACTGCGAGGGTCCCATGCCATCCCTCCTCCACGAGAACCGAGACGAGCTGGTTCAGCACTTCGGTCGTGAAGGGCCGCGGCGATTCGGGGTCGGGCGGCAGTCAGACCCCGGGAAGCGGATCGGAGCGTCGGAACCCCGAGAAGCGATGGGAGGGGGGCGAACTACGCCTGGCTATGGGACAGTTCATGATGCCGTGTCACTGGCTGCTGGGAGAAGGGCAAGATATGGCTGACGAGGTGGAGGGCGACTGGCTGACGGAGCGCCAGGTGAGCACTTTGTGGCCGGGCGTCGGTGCTCGCTCGGTGTATGTAAATGCGCTGGCCCATGGAGTGCGGGTCCGTACGGAGAGCTGGATGACCACTACCGGGTCCGCCGGTAAGAGGCGGTATCAGGCCGACGACGTGCGCCGAGTGGCGCCGCAGATAGCAGCCCAGCCACCCCTCAAGGGGCCCTCCCCGCTACCGTGCTGTCTACTGCTGATCGTTCTGGCAGCGGGACCAGTCGTCTGGCTGGTGCTGGCCATACGAAGCGGGCAGTAGAGGTCAAGCGCGTGGCTGCGGCTGGCCAGCCGCGAGAGCGTGCGGTGTCAACTGCAGCATCTCTGGCTCGTTGGGCAGGGCGCCGCCGAGCCTCGAGGGGAGGCCAGTCAGATGCCTGCCCGCGAGCGGCCGCCTCCGCCCCATCGGCCGCACGGTCCCGCTGCGCCACGACGCCGCCCGCCACCTCGCCGAGCACCTGACCCCCGCCGGCGGCCACCCTGGACCGGCGCGAACCCCGCCTCGAGGAGACCCGTTTCGAGGAAACTGGCCTCGAGAAAAGCCGTCTTGCGGAAACTCGTCGCCACCTGCTGGACCTGGCCGCCCGCTCACCGGACGACGCCGGCGTGGCGTACCGCACGGCCTGCGTCCACGACCGACTGGGCCTGGAGGCGGAGGCGGCCCCGTTCTACGAGCGCTGCCTGACCGGAACCGGCCTCTCGGCCGAGGACCGCCGTGGCGCCTTCCTCGGGCTCGGCAGCACCTACCGGGTGCTCGGCCGGTACACCCGCGCCGTCGACACCTTCCGCCGAGGCGTGGCGGAGTACCCCGACGGCGGCGGCCTCCGGGCCTTCCTCGCCATGGCGCTGTACACGGGCGAGCGCCACGAGGCCATGCGGATTCTGCTGGACATGCTCGCCACGACCAGCCACGACCCGTCCGTCCAGCAGTACCGCCGCGTCATCGCCCTCTACGCCGAGGACCTCGACCCCACGGGATGACGACGGCACGTCGGGGGAGCCCCGGGGCCGGGTCTAGGTAAAGAATCATTGACATCATGTACGTGATTCTTTACGCTCCTCGATGTCAAGTTTGTTTTACGTGGGGGAGGGCGAGTGGCGTTCGAAGAGAAGCGCGCATGGATCATGGCGGTGGTCGCGGTCGGGGCGTATCTGGCCTACGTCGCTGTGATCCTGGGGCGCGCGCAGGGCATCCCCCTGGCCGAGGTGACGTACGCGGCGACGCTGCTGTGGAGTGTCGGAGCCGCGATCGCCGCGGCGATCGCGCTCAACATCCTGGCCGCGGTCGCCTCGCCCAAGGAGGCCAACAAGAAGGACCAGCGCGACAGGGAGATCAACAGGTTCGGCGAATACGCCGGACAGTCGTTCCTCGTCGTCGGCGGTGTGGCCGTCCTGGCCCTGTCGATGGCCGAGGTCGACCACTTCTGGATCGCCAACACGATCTACCTGGCGTTCGTTCTCTCCGCCGCCCTCGGGGCCGTCGCGAAAATCGCCGCCTACAGGTGGGGTTTCCAGCCGTGGTGAAGCCGACCCGCGTCACGAACCAGATCCGCTCCCTCCGGTTCGCCCACGGAGAGATGACCCAGGCGGAGCTGGCGGACCGCCTCGGCGTGACCCGTCAGACCGTCATCGCCATCGAGAAGGGCCGCTATTCGCCCTCCCTCGAAATGGCGTTCCAGATCGCCCGCGTGTTCAAGGTCCGCCTCGACGAGGTCTTCCAGTACCCGGGCAACGAAGGAGATACGCCGTGAAAGCCATCGCGCACGACAGGTACGGCTCCTCCGAGGTACTGGAGCTCCGGGACGTCGACCGACCGACCGTGCCGGGTGAGGGGGACGTACTGATACGGGTGCACGCGGCCGCCGTCGACGCGGGCGTCCGGCACCTCATGACGGGCCTGCCGTACCTGCTCCGGCTCATGGGGTTCGGCCTCTGCGCCCCCAAGGTCCCCGTCCGGGGCCGCGAGGTGGCCGGCCGCGTCGAGGCCGTGGGCGCCGCGGTGACCCGGTTCCGGCCGGGCGACGACGTGTTCGGCTTCTGCGAAGGTGCCTTCGCCGAGTACGTGTGCGCCCCCGAGGACCGGTTCGTCGCGAAGCCCGTGAACCTCACCGCCGCGCAGGCCGCTGCCCTCCCCATCTCCGCCGTCACCGCCCTCCAGGCCCTCCGGGACGCGGGGCGCGTCCAGCCGGGCCAGAAGGTCCTGGTCATCGGCGCGGCGGGCGGTGTGGGCACGTACGCGGTCCAACTGGCCAAGGTGTTCGGCGCGGACGTCACCGGCGTATGCAGCACCACCAAGACGGAACTGGTCCGCTCGATCGGCGCCGACCGGGTCATCGACTACACCCGCGACGACTTCACCGCCGGTGGCCACCGCTACGACCTCGTCGTCGACACCGCCGGCAACCGCCCCCTCTCCCACCTCCGGCGCGCCCTCACCCCCCGCGGGACCCTGGTTCTCGTCGGCGGCGAGAACGGAGGCCGCTGGCTCGGCGGCACCGACCGCGTCCTGCGGGCGCTGCTGCTCTCCCCGTTCGTGGGCCACAAGCTGCGCGGTCTGTTCTCGGCGGAGCGCCAGGAGGACCTCCAGGCGCTGAAGGACCTCATCGAGGCCGGCCGTCTGACCCCGGTCGTGGACCGTACCTACCCCCTGGCCGACACCCCGGAGGCCATCCGGTACTGGGAGCGGGGCCACGCGCGCGGCAAGGTCGTCATCACCGTCTGACGGTCGGCCCGGCCGTCGCGTGTCCTGCGTGTTCCGCGTGTTCGGCGTGTTCGAGAAGGGCGCACCCCATGCCTGAGCTGCCGGACGTCGAGGGTTTCCGCAAGGTGCTCGAAGCCTGCGCGAAGGGCAGGGTCGTCCAGCGCGTCGAGGTGCGTGACGCGGGCATATGACACGGGGTGAGCGCGCGGCGGCTGCGCGACGCGCTGGAGGGCCGCCGGTTCACCAAGGCGGAGCGGCACGGGAAGTGGCTGCTCGCCCGCACCGACGGTGGCCCCACCCTCGTGCTGCACTTCGGAATGACCAGCCTGCTGGTCTGCGGCCACCCCGACGAGCCGGCCGGGCCCCACGGCCGCGTCCTGTTCACCGTCGGGGACGGCCGTCAGCTCCGCAGCCGACGCCGGTCCGGGTCTGCAGCCGCGCGGGGGGCGTGGTGTCCCGTGAAACGACGCGGCATGTCCCCCCTGTGCGCATGCGGGAATGCCCGAGCTGGGTAAGCTGGAAGATGGAACGCGAAAAAAAGGACAGTCGTCTTGGCGACAAGGAGTCCGCAAGCTCGCTATCCCGGCGAGCGAGTGCGAGTGTACCTATGACGTGGGTATACCGGCCGCGTTCCCAGGCGACCAGGGCTGAGACCATTCGGAGAATCCCCCCGTTCAGCCGTCATTCCTATTCCTCGGGATGACAACTGACGTCCGGTTCCGTTGACCCAGCTCAGTCCACCCGACAAGTGGCCCTCCCGGGAGGTTGGTTGGGGTGAACCAGCGACCGCGAAGCCAGGCCGTGATGGTCGCCGTCAGCGTATGCGTCGTCGTGCTGATCGCGCTCTACTACACATATCCGGAACAGCCGCTGATCTTCGTATGCATCGGAGTGATCGGCGTCATCGGTATCGGTCTGGGCGTCTATTTCAACCGGCCGGCGCATCGACTTCCTTGGCTGCTGCTCGCCGCGGGAAATCTCACCTTCGCCGCGGGTGAAACCGCTCAGATCGTCCTCATCGAGACGCACCCCGAGCAGATGCCGTTTCCGTCCGTCGCCGACGGCTTCTATCTCGCGGCCTATCCGCTCTATGCGGCAGGGCTGCTGGGCTTCGTTCATTGGCGCACGGGGTGGCGAGACCGCGCGAGCCTCGTCGACGCGCTGACGCTGACGGTCGGCCTGGCACTGCTGGTGTGGCTCTATCTCATCGAGCCCTACTCCCGCGTCCCGGGTCTCACCTGGGTACAGAAGGCATTCTCCATGGCCTATCCGCTCGGCGACATCCTCGTCCTGGCGATGCTGCTGCGCCTGCTCACCGGCCGAGGCGGCAAGAGCCTCGCGCTCGTACTGCTCACCACAGGCACCCTCGCCCTGCTCGCGGCGGACGTGGCTTACGGCCTCATACAACTGCACGGGACCTGGCGCACGGGTACCGCGGTCGATCTCGGCTGGGCCGTCCTGTACGGCGCCTGGGCGGCCGCCGCGCTCCATCCGTCCATGCGGTCGCTGACCCAGCCGGTGGCATGGCACGGCGAGACCGGCACGAGCCGGCTGAGCCTACTCACCCTGGCGTCGCTGATCGCGCCGACCATCCTCCTGACGGAGGCGGTGCGCGGGGAGAGCGCCAACGTCGGCGTCATCGGGGTGTTCTCCGCGGTGCTCTTCGTCCTTGTGCTGTACCGCTTGTCCGGCGTGGCGGCGACCCACCGGCAGGCAGTGGGGCGGGAGAAGGTGCTGCGCAAGGCGGTGTCGTCGCTGGGCGGGGCGGGCAATCCACGGGATGTGGCCGCTGCCGTCCTCTCTGCGGTGACAGAGCTGATGTCGCACGGCCCGCCGCGTTCCGCGCTGCTCACCGTGCCGGACAACTCGCTCTGGCTGGACCGGATGCACGGCGGCGTACGAGGTCCACTGACCGCGCCGGTGACCGCGAACGTCCGGGAACTGATCGCGTCGGGCGGGAGCCGCCTGGTCACCCTCGACGGGGTGGGGCCAGAGCTCGCCTCCCACCTCACGGGCCAGGACAAGGAGCCGAACCGCACCGGCCATGCGCTGGTCTGCCCGCTCACCTCGCAGGATCACCCGTCGGGCGATCCGCTGATCGGGGCACTGATCGTGGCCGGGGACGAGCGGAACCTGCTTGTGCTCCGCGAAACGCTGGCGACTCTCGCCGCGCAGGCGGCACTCGCCGTGGCGCGGGTGGCGCTCGCCCAGGAGGTCAACCGGCGCAACAGCGAGATGTACTTCCGCACACTGGTGCAGAACGCCTCCGACGTCATTCTGATCCTCGACGACGACCGGGTCCGTTACGCCAGCCCGTCCGCCGACCAGATGCTCGGCGTTGCCAACCTCGAGGGCGCCCACATCATCGACCTGGTGCCGCCGCAGGACAGCCGCACGGTGGCCGAGACGCTGGGACGGATACGGAGCCGCGAGTACCAGAGCAAGAGCGAGCACTGGCGCATGGTCCGCGCCGACCGGGCGACCATCGAGGTCGAGGTGAGGTGGAGCGACCTGCGCGACGAGGCCACCGTCGGCGGGGTGGTGCTCACCCTGCGGGACGTAACCGAACAGCGAAAGCTCGAACGCGAACTCACCCACCAGGCGTTCCATGACTCGCTCACCGGCCTGGCCAACCGCGTGCTCTTCGAGGATCGGGTCAACCACGCTCTCGTGCAGGCCCAGCGCGACGGCACGGTGGTGGGCGTGCTCTTCGTCGACGTGGACGACTTCAAGGTCGTCAACGACATACACGGCCACGGTGTGGGCGACGAACTTCTCGTCGCGCTGTCGCTCCGGCTGCAGACCGCAGTCCGTGCCTCCGACACCGCCGCGCGCATCGGCGGCGACGAATTCGCCCTGCTGGTGGAGGGCTCCGCCACGCCGACGGGCGTGGAGAGGTCCACCGAACACCTGATGTCCGTGTTCGCGGAGCCGTTCCGGCTCAGCGTGGGGCCGCTGAGCACCTACGCCAGCATCGGCGTCGCGACGACGGAGGACAGCGTCGACTCGGTCGAATTGCTGACGCACGCCGATCTCGCGCTGTACGCGGCGAAGACGGCGGGCAAGCGCCAGTGGCGCCGCTACCACCCGGATCTGCAGCGCGGCATGGCCGAACGTGCCAGGTTGCAGGAGGGGTTGGACAGTTCGTCGATCGAGACCTCGTTCATGGTGCTTTACCAGCCCATCGTGGAGTTGGCCAGCGGGCGGATCGCCGGCTTCGAGGCACTCGTTCGCTGGCCCCACTCCACGCACGGCATGGTGCTGCCGGAACAGTTCATCACGCTCGCCGAGGAGAGCGGGCAGATCGTTCCGCTCGGAGCGTGGGTGCTCGACCAGGCCGCGGCCGAGGCGGTCCGGTGGCAGGACTCCGTGCTGCGCGAGGGGACGGCCGACCACAACGCTCCGTACATCAGCGTGAACGTGTCTCCGCGTCAGTTCCGGGACGAGGGGTTCTACGACGTGATCCGGCGCGCTCTGGAGATTTCCGGTGTCGCACCGTCGTCCCTGGTACTGGAGCTGACCGAAAATGTGCTGATGTACAACGATGAACGGATTCTGGCCGAGATGAGTTCGCTCACCGACCTCGGTATCCGTATCGCGATCGACGACTTCGGAACGGGCTACTCGTCGCTGAGCTATCTGCGGGAGTTTCCGATCTCGATACTCAAGATCGACAAGTCGTTCGTCGACGAACTCGGCCGCTCGCCCGAGCAGTACGCCCTGGTCGAGGGGATCACGCATCTCGCGGACACGCTCGGCCTCACTGTGATCGCCGAAGGAGTGGAGGACGTGAGGCAGCAGGAGTCGCTGATCTCCATGGGCTGCCGGTTCGGCCAGGGGTACCTCTTCGCCGAGCCGGTCGGTGCCGAGGAGGCGGAGCACCTCGTCCTCGCGCCACCGCTCGGCCAACTGGCCGGACTGCGCGGACTGACCGCGGACAGGAAGCCGTGATGGCGGCGGCCCTCTCCCGCGAGTGGCGCAGGTCGTGGTCCGCAGCACTCTGCGCGAGGCAGGAGAACCAAGGTGACGGAACGTGACCGAGCTCCGACGGAGTCTGCTGCGCTGTGTGTCGTACTGCGCAACGACGAGGAACAGTACGCGATCTGGCCCGCCGGTCGCCGGCCTCCGGCCGGGTGGCGTCAGGTCGGCGGGCCGGAGTCCGCCGGGTGGTGCGCGGGTCTGGTCGACCGCCTGTGGACCGACATGCGGCCCGCGAGCGCCCACGCCGAGCGGCGGCACCCGGAGTCCTGGCCGAGCAGTGTGCCCGAGCTGATCCGGGAGCGGGCGCGGCGTGAGCCGTCCGCTCTCGCAGTTCTCTCGGACGAGGGCCGGCTCAGCTACGCTGAGCTGACCGGCCGTGCCGACCGGTTTGCCCGCCGACTGAGGGAGTCGGGCGTCGACGCGGAGTCCGTCGTCACCGTGTGCCTCGACCGTGCGCCCGAGCTGGTCGTCGCGCTGCTGGCGGTGCTGAGCTCCGGCGGCGCGTTCCTGCCCCTCGACCCCGCGACACCGCGGCAACGGATGGCCGGACTGGTCGGGGAGACCGGTTCACGTCTCATCGTCTCCAACCGCGAGTACGCCCCGATGTTCGCCGGGTGCGAGGCGCGCATCCTCCACGCCGGGGAACCGGCCCCGCCGGCCCCGGAACCGGCCCCGGAACCGACCCCGGAACCGCCCCCGGAGCCGGGCCCCCGGCCGGACGACCTGGCCTACGTGATCTACACCTCCGGATCCACCGGACCTCCCAAGGGAGTGATGATCAGCCACCGGTCGCTGGCTCACTCCCTCACCGCGGTGGCCCGGGCCTACGAACTCGCGCCCGGCGACCGGGTGCTGCACGCCGCGGCACTCGGCTTCGACACCTCGCTGGAGCAGATCTTCGCCACGCTGATCAGCGGCGCGACACTCGTCCTCGCGGGAACACATACGTGGGCGCCCACCGATCTGCTGCACCGTCTCCCGGAGCACGGGATCACCGTCGCCGATCTGACGCCCGCCTACTGGCATCGGATCGTCTCCGCCCCGGACCACGACGAGGCCCTCGCATCGCTGAGGCTCGCCATCGTCGGCGGCGAGATCGTCCATACGAAGGCCTGTCGCGCCATCCTGCACCGGATCCCCGGCGCCCGGCTCGTCAACGCCTACGGGCTCACCGAAACCACCATCACCTCCACGCTCTGCGACCTGAACGAGGAGTTGCTCGCCGCGCCGGACACCGCCCTCGCCCCGATCGGCAGACCCCTGGAGGGGACGCATGTCCACGTACTCGACGCCGAACTGAACCGGGTGCTGCCGGGCGAGCGCGGCGAGATCTACATCGGCGGTCCGGGGCTGGCGCGCGGTGTCTGGCGCCAGCCTTCCCTGACCGCACAGCAGTTCCTGCCCGACCCGCACGGCTCGGCGCCCGGCGACCGGATGTACCGCACCGGGGATCTGGGCCGTCGGCGCCCGGACGGCAACCTGGAAGTCCTCGGCCGGGTCGACGACCAGATGAAGATCCGCGGCTTCCGGGTCGACCCGGCCGAGGTCGAGGCCGCGCTCGGCTCCCACCCTGAGATCGGCCAGGCGATGGTGGTGGCCCGGACACGTGGCAGCAGCGACCGGGACCTCGTCGCCTACGTCACGCCGACCTCGCCGCCGGCCGGCGGCGAGGCGGTGCTGTGCGCACGGCTGCGGTCGGCGCTCGCCGAGGTCCTGCCGGGCTACATGATTCCGGCGGCCTTTCACGCGGTGGAGCGACTGCCCCTCACGCCCGGAGGAAAGCTCGACCGCAAGGCCGTGCCGGAACGCGTGACCGCGGCGCCGACGGCCGCGGCCGACGACCGTCCGGTGCCGCAGGGGATGGCCCAGTTGTGGAGCCAGATCCTGGATGTCGACCACGTCCGTCCGCGCGACGACTTCTTCGAGCTGGGCGGCAACTCCCTGCTGGCCATGGAGATGCTCGCCCGAACCCGCGTCGTATTCGGCATCGGCATCACACAGATCCGCGACCTGACCCGTTCACTGCTGCGGTATCCGACGCTCGCCGCGTTCGCCGAGTCCGTGCGGAAGGCACGTGCCGGGACGCTGGCCCACCCGGGCGGCGGGAGCGTCGACTTCACCGCCGAGACCGACCGGCGCTTTCCGGAAGTAGGTCATGGCGCACCGGCTCCGGACCCCCGGCGCCCCGGCGACGTCCTCCTCACCGGGGCGACGGGGTTCTGCGGGGCGTACATGATCGACGAACTACTGCGCCGGACGACGGGACGGGTCCTGTGCCTGGTCAGGGCCTCCGACGAACAGCACGGCCTGGAACGGATCCGCGTGAGTCACCAGCGGCACGTCCTCAGCGATCTGTCCAGCGATCGTGTCCAACCGGTCGTCGGCGACCTGGGCAAGCCAGGGCTGGGGCTGTCACCCAGCCGGTTCGAGGAGCTCGGATCGACCATCGACGCCGTGTACCACTTTGGTGGACACGTCAACTTCATCTACCCGTACCACGAGTTGCGCACGGCCAATGTCGACGGAACATCCGAGATCATCCGCCTCGCCGCCGGCCGTGCCGTCCCCGTCCACTTCACCTCCAGCATGGCGGTGCTCGCCGGATTCGGCCCCGCCGGGGTGCACGAGGTGACGGAGAGCACCCCGTTGCGCTTCCCCGAATACCTGTCGGTGGGATACGTGGAGACCAAATGGGTTGGCGAGGCGCTGCTGCGGCAGGCGTCCGACGCGGGCCTTCCCGTCACCGTCTACCGCCTGATGGACGTCACAGGCAGCATCGAAACCGGCGTGATGAACACCAGCAGCGAGATGGTCGCCCTCATCGACTTCATCGCGCGGACCGGGCTGTGCCCGGCCGTCCGGCTGCCGCTGGACTTCCTGCCGGCCGACCAGCTCGCCCGCGCCGTCGGACACATCTCCACCCGCTGTCCCGCCCGCGGCGAGGTCTACCACCTCACCAATCCCCGCCCCGCATTGTTGAGCTCGCTCGCCGAGCGTCTTCGCCGACGGGGTTATCCGGTCCAGGAGATCCCGTACGCCGAGTGGATCGCCGCTCTGGTGAAGTACGTGGCCGGGCACCCCACCGACCCGATCACACCGTTCGTCCCGCTCTTCGTCGACCGGTGCGCGCACGCCGACATCACCGTGAGCGAAATGTACTTCCAGGGCGTTTTCACAGAGTTCACCCGCAACAACGCCGAACGGGCCCTGGTGGACAGCGGGATCGACATTCCGCCGGTGGACGCGCAGATGATGGACCGCTACATCGACTTTCTTCAGCGGTCCGGCGCCGTCCGCCCGGTGAGGAGCCAAGGGCGGGAAGCGGCACGGTGGTGAGCCGATGCCCAAGCTGGGAGGCGCTCGACGTGCTGGACGCGGCCCCCGACGGTCCGGTGGCCTTCTGTGCCGACCTCAGTCCCGCCGGCCTCCTGGCCGGGTACCGCGCCGGGGTCTATCCGTTCCCAGCATCCGACGACTACGCCCGCGTCTTCAACGAGGTGGTCTACGCCGACCAGGTCGACGAGGGCCGCATTCCGCTCGTCGGTGAGGAATCAGAGGATCACTACGCCGTCTCCTGGTGGTCGCCCGATCCCAGGCCGGTGCTGCCCGTCTCGGCCGCGCACATCAGCCGCAGCCTCGCCCGGCGGCTGCGCGGTCGGCCGGCGTGGTCGACCAGCCTGAACCGGAGGTTCGAGCAGGTCGTCCGCGAATGCCGTGCCGACCGCGTCCCGTTGTGGCTCACCGACGAGCTGATCGCAAGCTTGATACGCCTGCACGAGCTGGGCCATGCTCACAGTGTCGAGGTGTGGGAGGACGGCGATCTGGTCGGCGGCGTCTTCGGTCTTCAGGTCGGATCGGTCCTCAGCATGGACTCGATGTTCTTCCACCGTCCCGGTGCCTCGAAGGCCGCGGTCGCCGACCTCGCGGCGCGCTTCGGACAGGTCGGCGGCCTGCTGCTCGACGCCCAGCGGGACAGCCCGCACGTCCGCGGCCTGGGCGCCCTTCTCGTACCTCGAGAGCAGTACGTGCGACAGCTCCGCCGCACCGCGTGCGACAGCCTCCCGATGATGCCTGCCGCCACTTTGCCCGCCCGCCGCCTCACCCGGCCGACGGGATCGCGATGAGCGCGGTCGCCGCACTGCTCGCCCGGCCGATCAACGCACTCGAGATCCACCGTGCCACCGCGCCACTCGCACCGGACGCGAAGGACCCGACCGCGATGCGGTCGGGTCCTTCGTCTGCTGGCAGGACTGTCCGCTCATTCCGCCCGCTGGCTAGGGGAGCTCGCGTACCAGACATGAGGCGTCCCAAAAGCGTACGAGGTGCGCACGCGGCGCGTACCTTACCGGGTGTTCCTCCCCGGGACTGCCGCCTCCCGGGCCTCGACGTCGGCCGAACCAGACAACCCGAGCGCCGCGGGCCACCACCCGGGTGGGGATAGCACGGCGTTATAGCCCACCAGCGGGGGAGAGGCACCGCCACCAGCCTCAACTGGTGCAGCGACGAAGCTCGCCGCCCCGACGACTTTTCCGTGCCCGGCGTCATCTACATCGCCGCCGTCGAATCGCCACCTGACCCGCGCCCCGAGCGGCCGTAAGACGCCTCATCCGGGCGGTTACCTCCCAGCCCGCGTGCCGCACTCAGCACGGAGAACTTGATGGAGAGGTCGTCGCCGGGGTCCCGCGCAGGCTGCCGCTGGAGGCCCCGGGAAGAGGCCAAGCGCCTCGACCAGCGCCGCCAGCTCCGGCCACCGGGGAAGTACCAGGGCCCACGTCGTCGGAGGAGCACTTCGGCAAGCGGAGGGTGGCGGGCTGGACTCCTACGGGGCGCCCAGACGGGACGACGTACGCGCACGCCTGCTTCTTCAACTGGCGCTCGTTACCTGGGGCCTGAGTAAACCGCATGGCCTGCGTGCTGATGGGAGGACCGTGCAGCAATGCATGTCCACCGCCCTGTGTCAGCTGCGAGAGGCTGGGCTGCCGGTTCTGTTTTGGCTTCGTCTTCGCTCGCCTCCGGTGTCGCTCATGACGCTGGTGTCGGCTCCCAGCGGTTCCTCCGGACCGGCTGAAGCCCGGCATACCGAGTTGGACCGGAGCCGACTGTCTCACCACGAGCACGTCGACCTGGGCGAGCCTACCTTCGGAGCTGGCCAAGCTGACGCGGGGTCCCGCGACCTCCCCGCGCCAGCCTTCCGCTGGGCCGGGTCCGGCCGGGGGAGCGAGCAACGAACGCAAGCATGCTCACCATCAATGCAGACCAGAGCGACAGCCCGGTGATCGAGCTGTCCGTCTCCGAGCTCCGCCACCTGCATGCCGTGCCGGTGCGACCTGGCGACTTCCCAGCGGCGGCAGCCGATTGATCCTCTAGTTATCTGCGTTCGGCATGGAGCCGCAAGAGGTGGCTCCTGCGCTGAGCGAGCAGTCGGCGGCCCGACCCGGGCCAGAATCACGTCCGCAACCGCGAGACGGCTTCCAGCCCAGGCTCCCAAAACCAGCGAAGGGTTCACCCTGTCGGCCCGAAGTTCCCCGCAGCCTGCGTGTCAGCCTCTCGACGATGCCCGCCTCGGCTGGTCGTGCACCGGCTGGGCCCGTGGTGGTCTTCGTACAACGGGGTGGTGGAAGGAACGAGGACGCTCGTGCGGGCAAGCCATGCGCCAACGCCGTGCGGCGCGGACGCGTACCGCGGGAGGACTCCCGCGTACGGCTGGCCGCCGAGCCGGGCGGGCTGCTGCGGGTAGCGGTGTCGCTCACCCTGACGCAGCCGCGGCCCAGTCCCCGTAGCGACCCTCGCGACCACGGTCCCTGAGGCTCGGCCGACGTGTGGCTGGTGACTAGTGCCGCATCAGGCAATGTTTGCCCTGTTCACGACCTCGCGTAGCCGCTTGTCGGCGGCGTGCTTGTTCCGCCACATGATGTAGCGGCGGATCATCGTTCCTTGCTCCTCGTGGCAGGTGTGGTCGGTGCCGTCGAGCGCGAAGTAGCGCAGGGCAGTGAACTGGGCCTCGATCCGGTTAAACCAGGAGCTGTTGATCGGCGTGTAGGCCAGTTCGACGTTGTTGGCTGCGGCCCAGTCGCCGACGCGGGCATCTGTAAGCCACGGGCCCAACGCTCCAGTATTTCCACGTGGTCCGGACCACCGACGCTTTCCACCACGTGTCCCCCGACCCGGTAACCGCGCCCAGTGCGCACCTACCATCCCGCCCAACTATGAAGCGACTGTCAAGAGCGCACCGCAGGCCGCCGGCTCGTCGTGGGGCGTGCCGCCGTTCGTCAAGCCCCCTATTGCATTGACTTGTAAGGCGCAGGGCGAACGTTGCCTGATACGGCACTACTGGCGCTTGCCCCGACGGGTGGCGGAATGCGGCCGGCGACGAGCTCAACCGCTGATACTCGTCCTGCCAATGTGTTTCTGGGTGTTCAGAGCGGCCCTGCTCAGGCCCCCGGGGTGGGCCTCGTGGGCGCCGGTCTAACGCCTGGGCAGGGGACGCTCCTCAGGCGGATTCGAGGACCGGCCGGAGTTCGAGTGTCTCAGGTGTGGGGAAGCTGCGGGCCAGCTCGATGGCTTCAGCGTGATCTGTCACCTCCAGCAGGAACCAGCCGCCGAGGGTTTCTTCGCCGCCGTGCACAGCCCCGTCGGTCACCGAGACGGTTCCGTCCGCCGCCGTACGCACGGTGACAGGGCCTTGATGCTCGGTGTCGAGGGCATCGCCGCCCGCAAGTTTGCCCGCGGCAGCCAGCTTGCCGATCCATGTCTCGTAGGCCGTGCGGTGGGCATCGCGGTCGGCCTGGATCCGGGCGCGTGACGCGTCGGTCTCGAAGATGACGAGGGCGTACTTCATGACAGGTTCCTCTTCTCGGTGGGTACTGCAGAACTGGTGGTTCTCGCATCGATGGCGGTCGGGGCGAGGCGCGCCAGTGCACCTGTCTCCAGCGCGGTCCATAGCGCGCTGTCCGGGCCCACCGTGATGCCGTGCGGTTCGGAGGCCGGGGTGGGCAGGTCATGGACGGTGACGTTGCCGTCACCGGTGAGTGAACCGACCCGGTTCGCGCCCCACTCGGTGAACCACGTGGTGCCTTGCGCGTCGGTGGTGATGGCGTGCGGCCGGGCCGACCGGTCGGGCAGCGGGTACTCAGTCATCCGGCCGTCGGGTGTTCTGCGGCCGATCTGACCGGCCGCGATCTCGGTGAACCAGACGGTGCCGTCCTGGGCCACGGTGATCCCTACCGGTGCGGCCGCTTCGGTGGGCAGCTCGTGGACCGTGATGCGGCCGTCCATGTCGATGCGGCCGATGGCGCCCGCCTGGTTCATCGTGAACCACATCGCGTCCTGGGACGCGGCGATCGCGGAGGGGAACGCGCCGGTGCGCGGCAGCGGGTATTCGGTGACCGAGCCCTGCATGGTGATCCGGCCGATGCGGTCCGCGGCGGTTTCGGTGAACCACAAAGCCCTGTCTGGCCCGACGGCGATACCGAAGGGACCGCACTGCGCGGTGGGCAGGGGGAACTCGGTCACCTCGCCGGCGGTGGTGATCCGGCCGATCCGGTGCGCACGGTACTGGGTGAACCACAAGGCGCCGTCCGGCCCGGTGCAGATGGCGGTCGGACCGCTGTCCGGGGCCAGTTGATGATGGACCGGTTCCTGCCCCGGGACGAGTCGTCCGATCCGGCCGCTGTGCACCAAGGTGAACCACAGCGCGCTGTCCGGACCCGTGGTGATCGCGTATGGGCCGCCGGCGGGATCGGACACCACATACTCCTCGAATTGCCGTGCCGTCATCGCTTCCCCAGACCTTCGGTGGCGGCGATGCGGGCGATGTCCTGTGGGGAACCGGCCATGATGGTGCGGGCGTTGGCGCTCACCACGTCGACGGGCCAGTCCCACCAGGCGGCGCGCAGGAGCTGCTCGACGGCCTGGTCGTCGAAGCGCTGTCTGATCGCTCTGGCCGGGTTCCCGCCCACGATGGTGTACGGCGGCACATCCGTCGTGACCACGGCACCCGCCGCGATCACGGCACCGTCACCGATCCGTACGCCCGGCATCACCGTGGCCCCGTATCCGAACCACACGTCGTTGCCGACCACCGTGTCGCCGCGGCTCGGCATGCCGGTGACGATGTCGAGCGTCTCCTCGGCCCACCGGCCTCCGAACATGGTGAAAGGGAAGGTGGACGTCCCCATCGACGGATGGTCGGCGCCCGCCATCAGAAACCTCGTGCCGGTGGCGATCGCACAGTACTTGCCGATGATCAAGCGCTCCGGACCGTAGGCGTACAGCACATTGCGCTGGACGAAGTCGGTCGCGCCGTCGGGGTCGTCGTAATACGTGAAGTCACCCGCCACGACGTGGGTCCCGGTGACCAGGGGTTTGAGGAAGACGACCCGTTCGTGCTCCGGCAGTGGATGGAGCGTGTCCGGATCGGGTGTGCACACAGCATTGCGGTCAGACGTCACGCGGGAATCTCTCCCTATGGGTTCCAAGGGGCAGGCAAGCAGGCAGCGCAGGGTGTGGGAGCCCCAGAGGCGGCTGAACTGGCTCCGTCCCAGCATGCGGAGCACCGAGCCCGGGAACAACTGCCGATCTTGTTAGAGTCGTTAACTCAGAGGTTCACGATCCGGGACCGCCGCCCGGCAACCGGATCGGAAGCCGCGCGACGGGGGCGGAGCGGGATGGAACTGCGGGACATAGAGATCTTTCTGACGCTCGCCGAGGAGCTTCACTTCGGTCGCAGCGCCGAACGCCTGAAGGTCTCCCCGGCTCGTGTCAGCCAGGCGATCAAGAAGCAGGAACGTCGCATCGGGGCGCAGCTTTTCGAGCGGACCAGCCGGCATGTACGCATGACTCCCCTTGGCGAAGAGTTGCACCGGAGGCTGAAGCCGGCCTTTGAGGACATCCAGGCGGCCATGGCCGAGGTGACGGCCATCGCCCGTCGGCCTCCCGCCACGCTGACAGTGGGGGTGATGGGTGCGCAGATGCATGAGATGCGCTCGGTCCTCGACCACTTCCGGTCCCGGCACCCCGCCGTCGAACTCCGTTTCAAAGAGGTGTTCTTCAGTGATCCGTTCGGAGCGCTGCGGGCCGGTGAGGTCGACACCTTGGCCGCCTGGCTGCCGGTGCGCGAGCCGGACCTCACCGTCGGCGTGGTGCTGCGCGAGGAACCGCTTCGCCTGATGGTGGCCGCGGACCATCCGCTTGCCGGGCAGGTGACGGTGAGCATGGAAGTGCTCGGCGACCACAAGGTGCCGAGCCTGGCCGGCTCCGTGCCCGCCTACTGGGTGAGCGCTGTCCTGCCGCTCTACACACCGGCGGGGCGCCCGATCCGCCGCGGCCCGTCCGTGGCCACCTTCTACGAGGTCCTCGCCCTCGTCGCGATAGGGGATGTGGTGTGCACTGTCCCTGACGAGGGGCGGCGCTACTACGCACAGCCCGACATCGCCTTTGTGACCATCCACGATGCACCGCCCGTCCAATGGGGCCTGATCTGGCGTACGGACCGCGCGACCCCGCTGGTGCACGCACTCGCCGAGGCGGCGACGGAGCACGGGGCCCGATGGTGCGGTAGGGGCGGGCCCCTCGGCCCGGCCTGCTCCCCTCACGGCGCCGTCGCTGCACCGACCGGAGGCACACCCGAAGCTCCCGGGCGATGACCTTATTGTCGTGATGCCCGGCGAGCATCTCGGCCGCCGCATCCGGATGCCCTCGCGGAACACCCGCCGCTCGTCCGTCAGCCCGCCTCCCTGCGAATACCTCACGCACCAGGCGTACCGCGACGATCACTGTTGTCAGCCCAGGCGACAACACCGCTTCGACCTCAGTCGTTCAGAGAAGAACTCGTCTCTGCCCAGGCGGCCGACGACTCCGTGGGTCCGGCCCAGCGGGCGAGGCGCTCGCCGGTCGCGGCGAGCGCGGCGTCGCCGGCGGCGTGGCCGTGGGTGTCGTTCGGGCCCTTGAAGTGGTTTTTCCGGACTGAGCGGAGGCGGCCAGAATCGAGGGGACGCAGCCGCAGAGCTGGCTGCACGTATCCTCCGAGCCGTGACACCGACATATGTGCTGGACGGCAGGCAGATCAGAACGCTGGAAGACTTCTGGCGAGTCATCGGCGAAGCGATCAACGGCCCCGGGGGCTACTTCGGCCGAAACCTCGACGCCTTCGCCGACTGCCTCAGCGGTGGCTGCGGGGCACCCGACGACGATGACTACGTGGTTGAGTGGCGCGACCACCAGGTGTCTCGCCAACATCTCGGCTATCCGGAGACAGCCCGCCAGCTAGAGATTCGGCTGTCACGCTGTCACCCCACGAACCGCCCCAAGGTCGGCGCCGACCTTGCCGCAGCAAGGGAAGAGCGCGGAACCACTGTCTTCGACTGGCTGGTCGAGATCTTCGAGGATCGCGCTCCTGGCGTCCTGCGACTCCGGTGACAGGTTACGAGGACGCCTTGTTCAGCAGGGCTCTCCATGACGGTGGGGCGAGGTACGGCGTGTTTGGTGGGTAAGCCGCACCTCGCGTGCATTCAGGGTTGTCTGATCTGGGGAATGCCCAAATCAGTGACCCGGGTCTTAGTCCGGGCTCGACACCACGAACGAGCAGGTCGACACCGACGCCGGGGAGGATCGGTCCGTCCGAGGTGGAGACGCTGGAGGCGATGTGGGAGCGGATCGAGCAGGTCGTGCCGCGTCATGAGCCGGCGGCGGCGGTCGCCGCGCTGTTCGAGCTGGCCCTGCCGCTCGACTCCGACGCGGACGAGGCATGGCGGACCCAGCTCGTCACCCGCTTTGGCACCGTGCGGCCGTTCCTGAAGCTCCTGGTGACGGTGGTCGATTTCGGCGCCACCCCGGAGGGCCTGCCCGTCCTCACCGCCCTGAAGTCGCTGCCGGATCTCATGGGACGCAAGAAGGTCGGTCCCGCCGAGGTCGACACCGGGCTGCTCACCGGCTCGTGGCGGCGGCTGGTGCTGTCCACGCCTCATCTGGAGCCGGGCACGGTGGCTGGAAGGCGTACGCGTTCTGCGTGCTGGAGCAGCTGTGCACCGGATGCTGCGGAGCAAGCAGGTGTTCGCGAAGAACTCCTCCAAGTGGGGCGACCCCCGCGCGAAGCTGCTGGACGGAGACGCGTGGGACCAGGCCAAGCCAACCGTGCTCGCCTCACTCAACCTGCCCGCCGAGGCCGGTGAGCACTTGGCGGCGCGGGCCGCCCTGCTGGACGGCACCTACCGTGAGGTCGCCGGACGGGTGCCGGCGAACTCCCAGATCGTGTTCGACGACGACGGCCGCCTGCACTTCGCCGCCCTGGAGCCGGAGCCCGACCCACCTCCCTGCGTGACCTGCGGGAGGCGGTGGAGGCGATGCTGCCGCGGGTCGACCTGCCGGAGGCACTGCTGGAGGTGTTCTCGTGACCGGCGCCGACCAGGCGTTCACCTCGGTCGCCGGCGGCGAGGCCCGGCTGAAGGACCTGCACGTGACGATCGCCGCGCTCCTAGTCGCGCACAGCTGCAACGTCAGCTACACCCCGGTCATCGGAGCCGCGGACGCGCTGAAGTACGGGCGGCTGTCCCACGTCGACCAGACCTACCTCCGGCTGGCGACGTATCGGGCGGCGAACGCCACACTGATCGACTACCAGGCAGCCATCCCGCTCGCGCAGGCGTGGGGCGGCGGCTTGGTCGCCTCCGTGGACGGGATGCGGTTCGTCGTCCCCGTGCCGTCGGTGTACGCCCTGCCCGACCCCAAGTACTTCGGGCGCCGGGGCGGCGCCACCTGGCTCGACATGATCAACGACCAGGCTGCGGGGCTCGGCGGGAAGGTGGTGGCCGGCATCCCACGCGACTCCCTGTACGTGCTGGACGTCCTGTTCGACCGCGACGGCGGCAAGCGCCCCGAGATGATTGTCACCGACACCGCGAGCTACAGCGACATCGTCTTCGGGCTGCTCACCCTGGCCGGGTTCGCGTACGCGCCACAGCTCGGCGACCTGCCGGACCAGAAGATGTGGCGCATCGACCGCACCGCCGACTGCGGCGCCTTCCAGGACGCCGCCCGCGGCCGGGTCGACCTCGCCCGGATCGAACGCCACTGGGAGGACATCCTCCGGATCGTCGGCTCCATCCACATTGGACCGTGCGCGCGTACGACGTGATCCGGATGCTGTCGCGGGACGGGCGCCCCACTCCGCTCGGCGACGCGATCGCCCACTACGGGCGGATCGCCAAGACCCCTTGCACATCATGCGCCTGGCCGACGAGCCGGGTTACCGAAGGCAGATCAAGAGCGCAGGCGAACATCCAGGAGGGCTGCCACGCGCTCGCCCGGAAGATCTTCCACGGCCGCTCTGGACAGCTCTACCAGCGCTACCAGGACGGCATGGAGGACCAGATCGGCGCCCTGGGTCTTGTCCTCAACGCCCTCGTGCTGTTCAACACGCGGTACATGGACGCCGCGGTACACCAGCTGCGGGCGGATGGCTTCGACGTCCGTGACGAGGACGTGGTACGCCTCTCGCCGTTTGTGAGGCATTACACCAACATACTTGGCCGCTACTCCTTCCATCTCCACGAATTGAGTGGCGGCCTGCGGTCCCTGCCCGACCTGGATGCCCCGGACGACGAGTGATCGGCTCCGGGGTGAGGCCCACCCGTCAGTGCTGTTCAGCGGCGGGTGAGCGCCGCCGACGGCAATATTGCGCCCACCCGTGCCGGCAGGCGGGCTCGGTCAGCACCGCGAATCGTGCCCGGCCCGAATCCGTGCCGGACGGCATGGGGCGCCCACGCTGTCAGTGGGCGGTCCAGCCACCATCGACCGGCAGCACCGCACCCGTAAGGTAGGACGCCGCTGGGCTGGCCAATAGGACTGCGGCGCCGACGAGTTCGTCGGGGTCGGCCCAGCGTCCCATGGGGACTTGGTGGTCCAGGAAGTCCCGGACATGCGGGTCGTCGTCGACGCCGGCGTTCAGCGGTGTGCGAAAGGGACCGGGAGCCAGCGCGTTGACGCAGATGCCGGTGCCTGCGAGTTCGACGCCGAGGCTGCGGGTGAGTTGGGCCACCGCGCCCTTACTGGCTGCGTAGCCTGCCCGGCCTGCGGCACCGACCAGTCCCAGAGCGCTGGCCAGGGTGACGATGCGGCCGTACCCCGCCTGCCGCATCGCGGGCACAACAGCCTGACACGAGAGGAAGGTTCCGACGACATTGACGTCCAGGCAGCGCCGCAGCGTGGTGGCGTCAAGCGCACCGAGTGCGCCTCGGGCCTGGATTCCGGCGCTGGTTACGAGCACGTCCAGGCGGCCGTACCGGTTGACGATGTCCTGGGCAAGGTCGTGGACCGAATCGTCCTCGGTCACGTCGCAGGACATACCCGCGGCAGTACCTCCGGTTCGGGCGATTATTTCCTTTGCTGTCTGTCTGCATGCCTCCAGCCGTCGGCTGGCCACCACCACTGTGGATCCGGCGAATGCCAGGCCCAGCGCGATGGCCCGGCCGAGCCCGGTTGAGCCCCCGGTGACGAGTGCCACCTGCCCGGTCAGATCGGTCCCTGGGCCGAGGGAACCCCTGGTCACGGGCCGACAGCGAGCAGGAGCCCGCCCGTGATCCGGAGGAGTTCACTGGCGGTGGTCGGGAAGACCGTGCGCGGCGTCCCGGCGGCGGCCCAGAGCTGGGGGTAGTCGCTCAGGGCTGCATCGACCACGGTAGGAAGCGCCTGGGGGTGGCCGACCGGAGCCACGCCTCCGATCGCCTGTCCGGTGGCCTGACGCACCTGTTCCGGGGTGGCGCGCCGGAGCTTGCCGCGTCCCCACCGGGCGGCGAGTGCTGTGGTGTCCACCTTGTGCCGACCGCTGGTCAGGACGAGAACGGGCTCGTCGTCGGAGATGAACACGAGGCTGTTGGCAATTGCGCCCACGTCGCACCCAAGGGCCTCGGCGGCCTCGGCGGCCGTGCGCGTCGACTCTGCCAACTCGCGTACCTGGCCCCTGATGCCGGCCTCAGCGAGGATGCGGGCCACCTCCATACTGCGGACGGGCAGGGATGTGCCCTTCTTGGGCGCCATGTGACTCCTCCATTCAACGTCGCACCGTCGTGCGTTCCATATACGGAACGTTCTGTGTGTGGAACGATAGATCCCTCAAGAGGCTTGGATCAACCGGCCTCTGCAGACGGGAAGGGGACTTCATGGATCTGGCCGCCAGTGTCGGCTTGCGCTTGCGGGAGTTGCGCGAGGCGCAGGGGATGTCACTGTCCGAGCTGGCGCGCAGGTCCAAGATCGGTAAGGGGACGCTCTCCGAACTGGAGAGCGGCCGGCGCAACCCCACTCTGGAAACGCTCTACGCTCTTACGACAGCGCTCAAGGTGCCTCTGAGTACCGTTCTGCACGATCTCGCGTCTCCCGCCAAGATCTCCGGTCACGCCGTCGAAGCCGTCCTTATTGAGCGGTTCGAGGCTGATACCTCCGTTACGGAGACCTACCGGGTTCGCATCCGCTCCGGAGCGACGCAGGAGTCCGCCGCTCATTCTTCGGGTACGACGGAGCACATCATCGTCTTTGCCGGCATGGCGCGCGTCGGTGGGCTCACCGACTCTGTCCTGGTCGGCCCGGGCATGCACGGCAGTTGGGCCGCTGATGTCCCGCACCTTTATCAGGCACCCGCTGGAGACGTCGAGGCCCTGCTGATCGTGTGCTACCCGCAGTGATGCGCCATCGGTACCGCTGGGCCGACTGCGGTCAGCGCCTGCTGCCGCCGGGCGCGAGGAGGCTGGTGATCTCGGCGATCGCCTCCGACGAGGGATGGAAGTTCGTGCCGACGTTCTCCGGCTTCTTGTGTCGGGCTTCCCTCCTCCTGCCTTGTCGCGGGCCGTTGACTGATGCTCACCCGCCCGGTGCTCGCGGGGCCGGGCCCGTCACGAGATCCACCCGAACCTCGTTGCTGGAGGCATCGTGCATCACCGCTCAGATCTCGCCGTCCTCTCCGGTGCCACCGTGCTGGTGACCGGTGGCGCGGGACTCATCGGCTCCCGCATCAGCACCCAACTGCGGAGCCTCGGGGCCCGCCCGGTGTCCTTGTGCGCCATGAACGCCTACCCCGACCACGTGTACGCCGACCTCTTCGACGTCCACTCCTCGGACCCGGACACGGTCCTGGGCGACGTCCGGGACGCGCCCTGGTCCGCAAGGTCGTCGCCGAAGCGGACTACGTCATCCATGCCGCCGCCCTGGCGGACGTCGCCGCGTGCACCCGCGAGCCGCTGGCCGCGATCGACACCAACGTCGCTGGCACCCAGACCGTCCTGGATGCCGTGGCCGCTACCGACCGCGTGCGCCGCTTGGTGTTCGTCTCCTCCGCCAGCTTCTACGGCGACGGCAACCCTGAGGAGACCGACAGCCCTGTCCTGCTGACCATGCGGCAGTTGCTGGAGTCCGTCCACGGCCGGATCCCGCCCCAGTTCCACGAGTTCACCCGCATGCGGCCCAAGTCCGTCTACGGCAACGCCAAGGCGTGGGGCGAGGAACAGACTGCTCTGGTCCTGGGCCAGGTCGGCACCTCGTACGCGATCGTCCGGTACTTCTCCGTCTACGGCGAACCGCAGACCATCAAGCAGAACTCCCACTCCTGGGTCGTGGCTTGGTTCGCCGCCCGCGCCCACCTGGGCCTTCTTCTGCACCTGAACGGCGGAGGCCACCAGGTGCGGGACCTGGTCCACGTTGACGACGTCGCCGAGGGCACCCTGCGCGCCCTGATCGGCCCGAGGGCGCACACCGAGACGGTGAACATCGGCACCGCGTGCCCACCACCGTGCGCAAGGTCGCCGAGCTGGTGCAGCGCCACTATCCGCACACGGCGTTCCTGGACACGCCGCTGCCGGCCGGTGACCCGCTGGGCGGGTACGCGGCCGTCCGGAAGATGGAGAACGTCCTGGGCTGGAAGCCGAAGGTCAGCGTCGCGGAAGGCGTCGACCGCTACGTGAAGTGGCTCCGCAGCACCCCGGCCGCCGCGCCGGACTGGCTGCGGCAGGCCGCCGCGGTCTAGATGACCGGGGGGCGGCCCAGCCGGGTCAGCCGCCATACGGTGCGCCAGTGCACAGGGCGGCGCGGGCCGCCGGAGGTCCTGGCACCTTCGGCGAAACCGCCGAACCAGGCCCGCACACCGGCGAGCGGCCGCGTGCGGGCCACGGTCAGGCCGATCCACACCCCGAGGTAGAGGGGGACGAGCGGCGCGGGAAGGTGCGGTTTGGCCAGCCAGACCCGGTTGCGGGCCGTCATCCGGTAGTAGACCGCGTGCCGTGCCGGGGACGTTCTGGGGTGCTGGAGGACCAGCTCCGGCTTGTACAGGACGTCCCAGCCCCGGTCGATGGCCCGCCAGGCCAGGTCGGACTCCTCGTGGGTGAAGAAGAAGGCATCCGGCCAGCTGCCGGTCCTCTCTAGCATCCGCATCGACAAGGCGTGCCCGCCGCCCAGGAACGTGGTCGCATCCACCCCTCCGCCTACATCCACCCCTCGGCAATCATCGGCGACGACGTGATCATCGGCCCCGACGTCAAGGTCCACGAATTCACCACCGTCCGCAAGGGCAGCCTCCTGTGCGGGCGCCCAGGTCGACTTCAACTACGAAGTCACCGCCGCCTTGGTCGGAGAAGACGCCGTTCTGGGATGCCGGATCGGCATCGACCGGACCATCCTCGGCGCCCGGACCCATCTCTCCGCCAACGTCACCGTCGCCGCCATCAACATGACCACCGACATGCGCACACCCGACCGGGAAGTCATCACGTTGTACCACGACCGGCCTGTACCGAACGGGCACGACCCAGTTCGGGGCCGTGATCGGCGACGACACCCAGACCGGCAACAACATCAGCATCGGCCCCGGCGCGGCGATCGGCCGATGCTGCCAGATCGCCAGCGGCGTCACCCTGGCCATCCGCACCATCCCGGACAACTGCATCGTCACCTCCCCGCACACAGCCGCCGGTCTGGGGATCCGTCACCCCTGTGATGATCGGCGTCGCAGAGCCCCGGTCCCGCGTTCTGGAGCGGGGCCCAGGCACGTTCCACGGGCCCACCACCCGCCGTAGCGCGCCGGAGATCCGGGCACTGGGAACCGACTTCTGTCGCCCCCTGCCCGCAGTGTGGTGATGTCGCGGTGCTGGGCGGCTTGGGTGAGACGGGCTGCGGGGCGCTCCCGGGAGAGAGCGCGCCGCGGGGTGCGTGTCTGGCGTCGTACGGCGAGGCACGTACCGGCCTCGGTGAGGAGGGCGAGAGCCGCGGCGAGGAGGTACGGGTGGGGCGCGGCTCTCACCTCCCTCGGGTGCCGTGAGCGGGGGTGGGGTCTCATCGGGGTGGGCCGCTGGTGTCGTACAGCGGGGCCAGCAGGCGGTAGGTGTCGGCGACGAGCCTCTCGGCCTCGACCACCAGCGGCGGCGCAGGCTCTGGGAGGTACGGCACGGGCCGCTGGCGGGGGCGGCGCTTGCGCCACCGGGACTCGGCCCACGCGTACAGGCCGGACGCGCACATGAGGATGGGGATGAGCAGGGCCAGCAGAATGTCGCGCACGGCGGGGACTCCTTGGTGGTGGTGGGCCCCGCGCTGGTGTGGGCGGGGTCGGGTGAACAGGTCTTTTGGCCGGCCAGCGGGCGGTTCGCCCGGATGACCTCGGTACGGGCCTTGTCCGCGGTCGCGTTGCCGGCCAACGTCGACTGCTCGTAGCGGCGTCGGCCGGCGTACAGCTCGGCGTACAGCGGACTGTCGTAGCCGGACAGCAGGATGGTTGCCGTGCACGAGTGCAGCGCGGCCGCGAGCTCCTGGTGCTCGTCGTCGTTCGTCATCTCGCACCGGTAGTTGCGGCCCCAGCCGCGCGTCGACCCCAGGTACGGCGGGTCGACGTACAGCAGGACCTTCGGCTGTGCGCCGTACTCGCCGATTAGGTCCAGGGCGGGCAGACACTCCAGGGACACGCCCATCAGCCGCTCGGCGGCCGCCGCGAGACGGTCGCGGTAGCCGTCGAGGTAGCCGGGCCGACCAGGCACACCCGGTCAGAAGGGCTCCGCCCAGCGCGGGGTGGGCTGGGTGTACACCTCCAAGAGCTCGACGACCAAGGGGCACACCTACTACGCCCGCTGGCTCTACCAGAAGCCCGGCAAGCCGATGAAGGCCGCGACGAGCTGGACCAAGGGCCGGACGGTCGGCGACTTCAACGAGGTCTCCTGGGGCAGGGACGGACACACGGGCCCGCAGTTCCCCAGGAACACGAAGGTCTGCATCCAGTACAAAGGCGCCGCCAAGCTGTGCCGCACCCTGGGCTAGCCTGCTCCGGCCATCCCCGCCGGGCGACGGCGGTGTGCAGGTCGATCCTGGCCAGCAGATCGTCCAGGTCGGAGGCAGTGAACTTCCACTGGAACGGCTGTGCCGTGGCGTTGTAGCGGTCTTCGAAGGCTCGGAGCCGGTCCCCGACCTGGGCAAGGTCGGTGAAGCCGTTGGGCGCCACGACTTTGCGCTGCACGACGGAGAAGAAGATCTCCACCTGGTTCAGCCAGGAGGCGTGCACCGGGGTGTGGACCAGCACGGCGTTCGGGAACGCGGCGACAATGCGGTCCGCTGCGGCCTTGCCGCAGTGGGAGGAGCCGTTGTCGACGATCCAAAGCACGCGCTTCGCGCTCGCGTAGGGCTCCTGGCTCATGACTTGGGCGACCAGGGTCATGAACGGGCTATGCCGGTGGTGGCTTTGCAGCGGCCGAACACTGTGGCCTGGTGGACGTCGAAGGCGGCCAGGTAGGCCAGTGCGCCGCCGCGCCCGTACGTGTGGTTGACCCGCATCGCTCTCGCCTGGCCGGGCACGAGGCTGGGGTGGCAGCGGCAGAGGGCCTGGATGGAGGTCTTTTCGTCCGCGCTGATCACGTACTCGTCCACGCCGAGCGGCTCGCCGTCCCAGGTGCGGCCGTACAGATCCAGGACCCGGGCCGCCTTGGGCCGGAAGTCCGGGTCGGTGATGAAGATCCACGAGCGGTGCTGCCAGGGTTTGATCGCGTCCTGGTCGAGCCAGCGGCGCACGGTGGAGGCCGACAGGAAGGGTGCGATGCCGCGCTCGACGGCCTCGCGGGCCAGTTCCGGGCACGACCAGCGCGACAGCGGCGCGCCGGCCTCGGCGGGAAGCTGGCAGGCCAGCGCCTTGACCTCGGCGACCTGCACGGGGGTGAAGTGGGCGGGACGTCCGGTGCGCTTGCGATCGGCCAGTCCCGGCAGGCCCGGGTTGGCGAACCGGCCCCGCCACGTGCGCACGGTGTCCACGTGCACTCCGACCTCGACGGCATTGCGCGCGTTGGACCTGCCCCGAGCCGCCCGGAGCACGATCTGCGCCCGCGCCCGGTGCTCGGTCTTGTGGCCCCAGGCGGCCTTCTTCAACCTGTGCCGCTCGGCGGCGCTCAGGACTATCGGGCGCGCGGTGGCAACAGGCAAGGCAGTGCCGATCAGCAGAAGTGGATCACGAACGGCCGCAGCCTGCCGCATCCGCTTTCCCCCTGGGCCCGGCCCGTGCTAGGGCAGCGGGCCCTGGCGCTCACGGGGATTCCGGCGGGCGTCGATATCGAGCGGGCGGCTCAGGAGAGTTCGTGCCGAGTGCCGTCGGCGACGGCGTGGAGCTTGTCGGGGTTGGCCACGTTGTGGATGGTCGAGACGCGGCCTTCCGGGTCGAAGTCGAAGGTCAGCGTGGCGATCACGCGGTCCGGGCCGCGGAAGACCACGCCCGGGCCGCCGTTGATCCAGGTGAGCTCTGCCCGCATCTGCCCAGGCCCGATGCCCTGGTAGGTCACGGTGCCGAGCGCGGCGAACCAACGGGCCACGGTCTCCAGGCCGACGACCGGCTTGAGGGCCTGGCGGACCTTGCCGCCGCCATCGGTCCACAGCGTCACGTCCGGGGAGAGCAGCTCCATGAGGATGTTGATGTCGCCGCCCGTCACCGCAGCGAAGAAACGCTCGGTGACGTCGCGTTGGCGGGCGCGGTCCGCGGTGAAACGAGGTCGGCGGGCCTGGACGTGCTCGCGGGCACGGTGCGCGGCCTGCCGGACCGCCGGCTCCGAGCGTTCCACCGCGTCCGCGATCTCCGCGTAGCTGAAGGCGAAGACCTCCTTCAACACGAAGACCGCGCGCTCCAGGGGGCTCAGCGTCTCCAGGACGACCAGCAGGGCCATGGAGACCGAGTCCGCCATGGCGACGCCGTCGGCGGTGTCCGGGCCGGTGAGGATCGGCTCGGGCAGCCAGGGCCCGACGTATGTCTCGCGCTGGTGGCGGGTCGAACGGAGCCGCTCCATCGACAGGTTGGAGACGATCCGGGTCAGGTAGGCCTTGGAGTCGGCGACCTGGGAACGGTCAGCCGCCGACCACTTGAGCCAGGCGTCCTGGACCACGTCCTCGGCGTCGGCGGCGGAGCCGAGGATGCGGTAGGCGACGGAGAAAAGCAGGGTGCGGTACTGCTGGAAGGCGAGCTGGTCGGGGCTGGTCTGCTGCGGCTGGGTCACTTGGCGCTCCGTGTCCGGGTGTAGCGGCCGCCGTGCGGCCAGAACGCACCTGAGGCAGGCATCTTCTTCATGCGGGCGAAGGTCGGCCACGGCGCGGCGGTGACCGTCTCCTTGTACTTCGCGGCTCGCTGGCCGGTCAGCACGAGCCGGCGCGGACTGTCGTCGGGGTGGGTGAACTGAACGACGGCGTCATTGCGGCCCAGGCTGACGGGTGTGTGGTAGTAGCCGAAGCGGAAGGGCTTGGGCTCCTTGCCGGCCAGCACCCGTAGGATCGAGAGGGCCGCGTGCACACCGGTGGGCATACCGCCCTGGCAGGTCCCGTGCATCACGCCGTAGCCCTGACGGATCGCCGCCGCGTCGCCCACGGCGTAGACCTCCGGGTGGGAGACCGAGCGCAGCGCACTGTCAGTGACCACACGGCCGCGCTCGTCGACGGTCAGGCCCGCGGCGGCAGCCAACGGCGAGACGCGAGTGCCGCTGGTCCACAGCACCGCGGCCGCCGGGATGCCGGAGCCGTCCGCGAGCTCGACGCTGTCCGGCAGCACCTTGGCCACCTCGACGCCGCTGAGCACCCGCACGCCGACCCGGGCGAGCGCCGCGTCCAGGTAGGCTTTGGCCTTCGGGTGCATGCTCGCGCCCGGCTCCTGCCGACCCAGCAGCACCACCTGGAGCTCTGGGTGCCGCTCGGCGATCTCCGCGGCGGCCTCGACACCGGTGAGGCCGCTGCCGCCGACCACGACGGTCCCGCCGTCGAGCCGGGTCAGCCGGTCAGCGAGGAAGCCGGCGTCCTGCGGGCTGTTGAGGGTGTAGGCGTGGTCGTCCACGCCGGGGACGGCGACGGTGTCCGCGATGCTGCCCAGGCCGTAGACCAGGGTGTCGTAGCGCAGGACCCGGTCGTCGTCGATCCGGACGGTCTTCGCCTCGGCGTCCACGGCTGTGACCCAGCCGCGGACGAAGGCGGCGCCGGTGCCGTCCAACAGCTCCGGGATGTTCATCTCGGCCGTCTCCTGGCCGGTGGCGGTCATGTGCAGTCGGAGCCGCTCGGTGAAGTTGACGTAGGGGTTGACCAGCGTCACTCGCAGGTTCCCACGCTTCCTGGTACGGGCCGCGAGCTGGATCGCGGCCGAGAGCCCGGCGTAGCCGGCACCCAGGACCAGGACCTCGTGCTGCTGCGCTGCTGTCGCATTCATCGCTCTGCCATCTCTATTCGTGTCGGTTGTTCCCGCCGTGCGGACGACCACCAGACGCAAGCTGCCCTTCCGTTCGTGACATGGAGCTGATGCGACCTGCGTCACATCGCGAAGAGAGAACGGGCGCGCGGCGTCAGCACCCCAAGCGCCGTGACGCAGCATTCAACCATGATCGAACTGGCCCCGCGCGGGAACTGACGAGCCAACAGGAGCCGCAGGTCAGCGGCAGGGCTTGGTGCTTCCACGCCGCCCGCGAGCACGACCGCCTCTACACCACCCCCCGACCAGCAGAACTACGTCCTCACCGCTTGATCGCGAGCTTCACTCGAAGCGAACCGCACCCGGATCGCCGATCGCCATCGCCTCGATACCTGAACGGCGGCGCCCACGACCAGCTCCGGCGTCAACCCCCGAGGGACCTCCGAAGCCGACCACTAAGATCCGCCCGTCGGCGAGCACAGGATGGGCGGGATCGAGGTGATCGCGATCAGCTAGCCCGCGTGCCCGAACCGGCGGCTTACTCAACCGTGACCGCACACCCTGAGCATCGTTCCCTGGGCGTGACCACCCATAGAACCCTTACAGGACTCCGCGGCGGGGCCCCTGATGTGGGCGGGCACGATGCGGTCCTGGTGTTCGCATGTGCCGTCAGCGTGGGCGCGGGGGTTCATGCACATGTTGCGCCGGTCGGGGCGTATGGGCCAGCGGCAGGACCATTGCGGGGCGTGGCGGCCGGTGGAGCTGGCTGCGTCCTGTTCGGTGGCCGCCGAGCTGGGCCGGTGGGCGGAGTGGACGTTGATGATCCGCACCGTGGAGTTCTTGGTGATGCCGTCGCGGCGGTCACACTTGCGGCCGGCGCGGTCGCGCGGCACTGCTTCGACCTGGGTGAGCTGGGACGTGCCGGTCTGGGCCATTAGCTGCCAGGCGGTGTAGACGACCTGGGCCCATTCCTTGGCGGTGTCCGGTTCCGGCTCGTCGAACGGCACGCCGTACAGCAGCACGGTCTCGTTGTCCCAGCTCAACGGCGTGAGGCAGGGGCCGCCGGTCTGGACGTCGCCAGCGGTCATGGTCGTGGTGTCCGGCCGACTATCGACGACCGTGTCGGGGGATATGCCGTCGGACGCGCTGCCGGTGGGGGCGTAGAAGGTGAGCCACACGCCGTTGAACTGGGGCGGGATGTCGTCCAGGGCGCCTTGCTCGCGCTGGTTGTACCAGCGCACGACCGGTCCGCCGGTTACCTCGACGTCGTCGGGCGCCCACTCGCCCCAGCTCACCGCGACGATCGGTGTGGTGATCGTGGTGCGCGCCGTCGCGGCCCATGGAGGTGCCCACCAGCACCTCGGCGACGTCCTGGGTGTAGCCGCCGATCGGCTCGGCGAACACCATGAACCCGTACGGGGGCGGGCAGCCTCGACTCCCTGACTGATTCGGTGGGCGGGCTGGCGGCTGCGGCGAGTGCGAGCGAGGTCATGTCGGCGCTTGCGCAGTACAGGGTGGCTTCGGACAGGCGGCGCTGCTCGGAGCGCGACAGCAGGACCGAGGCGACCGCGCCGGGGGAGGCGTCCATCCCGGGCACGGTGGGGAGTACGGCGGTGTGCCCGGCGTTAACGGTCTGGGCGAGCATCTGCCTGCCCGCCTTGCTGCGGATGTCGTTACGCAGCTGTGCGCGCCCCTCGGCGACTTCGCGGGGTGCCGGCGGTGTCCATGCTGGGCTGGCCAGCCTGGCGGGGGTCGGGGTAGCCATGAGCGCGGAACGTAATATCAAAGAAGCGCTCCGTACCACCACGGTAGCCAACGGCCGCACTGCGCGCCCTGCCGTCCACCCCCGGAGGCCAGCCCCGCCATGGCGGCCACCGACCCGACCCCGCCTCCGCCACGCCCGCTCCAATCGGCCGGCTGCCGCCGTTCGATCGAGGCACACAGCCAGGCCGCGCCGCCGTCCCGCGTGGCCCCGGTCATCGCACAGGCGGTGGAGCGGCAGACCGCCGCGCCGCGCCCACTGACCCGCCGCGCGCTCCCCGAGCGCGACGACGTCCCGGACGACGCCATCGCCAACTCGGCGGTCAGAGCCCCGAGTTTGGCGAAATTCACTCGATAGTGGCGAGAAGTCGCTCACACATCGGGAGTGTCATTTTGTGACGTCGATCACGCAGTGAATGTAGATCATGCCATTGAGTGACTATCTGCACAGATCAGAGGGGCGCTGGCCACTCTAGTGATCACTTTGAGCTTCGGAGTGACCGTACCGCGTGAAATTTGTGGGGCCGAGCGTGCGTGTTCGGCCGATTGGGCCGGTTGAGTGATCCCCAGCGGTGCCCCGGGAGCCGCCCTTTCCGTCAGCCCTCAACGAAGAGGACCGAAGAGACCCCATGACCCGACGACGTTTCTGAGGACGGCCGCGTGCCTGTGGCCGAGGAGGCCCCGCTCCAGCTCCCACTGGAGTTCGAGGCCCACTACCTCACCAACCAGGAGACGTTCCACGACTTTGCGCTGAAGATCCTGCTGACCAACGACCGGGCGGAGAAGGCCGTCCACCGCGCCTACGTGGAGATCCGCACCTGCTGGGACACCCTGCTCACCGAACCCGACCTGCAGACACAGACCTGGCAGATCCTGCGCCGCGCCATCATTGATGAACTGATCGGCGGCTACCGCGAGGAACTCGCCGCGCGCGACAGCGGCATCGGCCTGTACCCGGCCCTCGCAAAGCTGCCCCCGCGCCAGTTCGACGCGATCGTCCTGCGCTACGTCGGCGGGTACGACACCAAGAAGATCGCCTGGTACATGGGCCTCACACCCAGCACCGTCACTCACCACATCCGCAAGGCCCAAGAGCGCCTCGCTCCCATCCACCGCCGCGCCACGCGGCCGATCAAGAAGGAGGACGCCCAGTGAGCGATACCTGGGAACAGCTCTTCGCCGACGCCGACAACGCCGTCTGCGAACCCCGCCGCGCCTTCGATGTCGGCGCCGGGCTGCGCCGCATCGCCCGCGACACCGCCCACCTCCCGTCCCCCGATCCGGCACCCATTGGCGGCCACCCCAGCGCCCGGCGCCGACTCGGCGTCATGACCCGGGTAGTAGTCACCCAGGCCGGGGCGGCCGCCCACATGGAGGAACTGACCGCGCTACTCGGCGGCGACGCCACCGTCGCGCAGTTCGACGGCTGGACCGACGGCGTCGACATCGACGGCGTCCACGTCTTCGCGTGCATGCTCTACCTCGCCCACCACCCCGAAAGCGCCCGCTTCTGGTGGCGCTTCGCCGCCGGCGCCGGCTCCAGCGGCGCGGCGTACTGTCTCTACCTCGACCACCTTGCTCTCGGCGATGAGCGTGAGGCGAAATTCTGGAAGCGGCAGGTGACCGCTCTGTTCTGCCCGGATGCGCCCCGGGGTCGCGAAGTCGACACTCAGGCCTTCCTCAAGGCGCTGGAGCACTTCACGAACGACTCCGCTCGCCGCAACGCCAGCAGGGCAGTCCTGACCGGCGGACTGGAGGCCGACGTCGACCAGCTGGCCGACCGTCACACCGCCGACGGACTGGTCTGCCGCCCCGACGCCCGCCTGACCGACCGCATCCACGAACTCGCCGGCCGCCCCTGAAACGCAGAATTCCGGCGGGGGGGCCGAAGGTTCCTAGGCCGCCCAGCCCCCGCCGGACCACACACCAGCGCCCCGAAGAACGGAGCATCTACCGGGAAGACTAACCGTCGCACCCGCATATGGGAGACGACCCCGCGAATCCGCCGCGGCCGCCACTGGATCGCCCGCCGACGCACCGCCCTGATCTCCAGCGCCCTGCGCGGCGCCGCCTACGCCACCGGCGGCGGCATCGTCGGTCTCGGCTTCTACCTGCTCCAGCAGCAGATCTGACTCCGGCAGACCCCCGGTCCGTCAGACGCGCGGCGGTCCGCAACCTCTGGGTGCAGCCCGCCGCCCGTCTGCAGGCGTCAACCATGGTGCTGCGACGCCGCCCATCCCGGTGATCTCCAGCCCTTAAACCTCTCGGGGTGGCTAGGAGCGTGTCTCCGTAACGGGCAACTGACCGGGTGGTCGCGACCGGCCGGATCGCTCGCGGTCGCCGGCCGGTGTCCTTGGGCGATCGGTGGCCGGTCCTGGCGGTCCGGAAATCGGCCCGATAGGGCCGGTGGCCGCGCCGGTCAGGCGATCGCCGCGGCGAGTCCTGCGGTTCCCGCGTGCCGGAAGGCTTTGCGGAAGTTGTGGCAGGCGGCCAGCAGCAGCCATTCTCCTCGGGCTCCGTCCTCGCCGCGCAGGAGTAGCCGGCGGCCGTTGTGGCAGGTCATGATCTGGCCGAAGACGGGCTCGACGATCGCTTTCCGGCGGGCGTAGGCGGCCTTGCCGGATTTCGTCCGGAGCTTGCGGGCCATGCGTTCCTTCAGCGTGGCGTTCTTGGGGATACGTCCGCGTGGTGCGGGCGGGACCTGCTCGTCGTGGGCGAGTCGACCGGTGGCCATGAACGTGTCCGTGTCGCAGGCCAGTTGGCGCTCTCGTGCGGCCTCGAGATTGGTCTCGGAGCAGTAGCCGGCATCGACCAGGGCCTGCTTGGGGTGGACGCCGGTGTTCTGCGCGGACTGGTCGAGCATCGTGGTGTAGTTCCGCGCGTCCGAAGGATCGGCCGTCACGTCGGCGGCGATGATGACCTGATGCTCTTCATCGACGACGGCCTGGGCGTTGTAGGCCTGGATGTAGGCGCCGTCGCTGTTCTTCATGATCCGCGAGTCGGGGTCGGTGAAATGGGCCTGGGCCTTGGGCTTGCGCCGCGACTTGGCTGCTGCCTGATCGCCCGCGTCGGCGACGGCCCGCTCGTCGCCGGTGCCGGCACGCTCCTGCCGGCGGCGTTCTTTGTCCTCGGCATGGCGGCGGCCTCGGCTTCGATCTGTGCGCGGGTGGCCTGCAGCTTCGCCAGACGCTTCTCACGCCGGTCCAGCTCGGCTGGCAGGTCCGCTTCCTTGCCGTCACGGCCGAAGGTCTCGTCCTCGGCCGTGTCGGCGGCTTCTGCGTCGGCCAGCAGGCCCTGGGCCTTGGCCTCCAGCTGGGCGATCTCGGCCTCGATGCGTTCTTCTTTGTCGACCAAGCGGCCGTAGCTCATCGCCTTGTGCTTGGAGGCGCTGGCTTCCAGTTTCGTGCCGTCCAGCGCGACGCGGCCCATCTTGACCATGCCGAGCTTGGTCGCGAGGTGCAGCGACTGGGTGAACAGGCCGGCGAGTGCGTCGAGATGGCGACGGCGGAACCGGGCGATCGAGCGGAAGTCCGGTTCCTGGCCAACGGCCAGGAACCGGAACGCGACGTCGTCGGCCAGGCGGCGCTCGATCGCCCGGGAGGAGCGGACGCCGGTGGTGTAGCCGTAGATCAGCAGACGCACCATGAGCCGCGGATCGTAGGGCGGGTAGCCGCGTTTTTCGGTGTGGTCGGCCAGGACCGGCGAGAGGTCGAGCACTTCGTCGACCAGGTCGGCGACGAACCGGGCCAGATGCCCCTCGAGCAGCCAGTCCTCCAGCGACGGCGGGAGCAGCAGCATCTGATCGGGGACGAACGCCCGGAAGGTCTTCTTCACCGCCACCGTCGGCGCGATCTCCGCCTTCACCACCGCCGCCGGATCCACCTCGAACAGGCCATCCCCACCAGACATACCAGGACTCTCCCATATGGAAGATCGCGAACAGGAAGCAGCATCGAGCTCAATCGCCTGATCGACCGCCAAGATCCGCGGACAGCGCCGCGTAGATGTACTCGCTGCCCCAGCGATCCCCGTCGAGGTCGTTCTCGACCAGGTGCGCCTCCCGGCGCATCCCGAGGCGCTCACAGACTCGCACAGACCCGGTGTTCTCCACATCCAGCTGTGCGTAGAGCCGGTGCACGCCCAGCGTGTCGAAGGCAAACCCGGCCAGCGCCGCAGCCGCCTCGGTCGCGTAGCCGTGCCCCTGGTGACGTGGGTCGAGAGTCCAGCCGATCTCGGCCTGGGCTGCGCGGGCATCGGCCAGGGCGAGGCTCACCTCGCCAAGGACGCCGGGCTCATCGCGTCGGCAGACAGCGAGCGCCAGCTTGTCCCCGTCGGCGCGCCAGACCGTCTGCGCCGCGCGCTCGGCGGTAACCTGCTCGCTGCGCTCACGCGTGTGCGCCGGCCGGTACAAGTAGCGCGCCACGCTCGGCAGGCTCTGATAGGCGTACAGGTCGTCGGCGTCGCCGGGAGTGAACAGACGCAGCGACAACCGGGCCGTGGTCAACGGCAGCAGCGAGGATACGTCCATGCGGACCTCCGGGACGCGGATGTGGATCAAGGCGCGGACTGATTTTCGCATCACGACTGCCCGGCAGCCACGCCTTTTCAAGAGCAGCGCTCGGCAGCCGCACTGCGATGTGGGACCGGATCGAGCCGTTGATGGCAGCCGATCCGGTCCGCGGTCGGCGGGGGCACGAGCCCAATGCCTACCGCCAGATGCGCGCGAAGTTCCGCACTGCCGGGCACCGCGCAGGAGAGGAGCGCCTGCGGTCCGCCTGGGCTCGTGTCATCAGCACACCCCAGCTCGTAAAGGGCCTGGCGAAGATGCGGGCCACGGCTGGGGCGAGTTTATGGCGGGTGACACCACGCTCATGACCACATTCGACGCCCTCGGCCCGGCCGCCGCCGTACACATCGCAATCAGGACACATGCCACGCTCGCCAATCGTGCCGAATGAAGACAGACCCCACTGCTAGCATCACCGCAGGTCACGAAGCGTCGCCCCCGCGCACGCGGAGGTAGTGCCCTCGCCGCCCTGCGTAACCGGGATGGCTGAAGGTAGGGGAACGGCGCAAGGCCCGGCTCGAGGACCGAACGTCTGTCGTAGGGAGCGGAACAGGGCTGTACAGTGCCCTTCCGGCGGAACACCGGCCCCACCCGCACCGTCCCCCCCCGCATCGCTCCTTCACCGTGTGCTGAACATCCTCGGCATTGCGCCGCATGGTCCGGAAAGGGCCCCTCAACTCTGTGATCACTCGTACCCGGCTGAGCGCTCTGGCCACGACGGCCGCCCTCGCCTCCACAGGCGGTCTCCTCACCGCCACCCCGGCCTCGGCGGCCGTCACCTGCACCGCTCCGGTCTGGAAGGTGCAGTTCTTCGCCAACACGTCGTTCAGCGGCACGCCCAAGCTCACCGGCTGCGACGCCACTGTCAACGAAAACTACGGCACCGGCGACCCGGCAGGCGTCGCCCTGCCCAGGGACAACTTCTCAATCCGCTGGTCCGTCACCCGGGACTTCGGTTCCGGCGGGCCCTTCACGTTCTCCGCCGCCACGCAGGACGGCATCCGTGTCTACCTCGACGGGGTGCGCAAAATAGACCTATGGCGGAACGTCTCCACCACGCAGAGCAAGACCGTCAACGTCACCGTGCCGGCGGGACACCACACCCTCCGGGTGGACTACGTGGCCTGGACGGGCTCGGCGAACGTGAAGTTCACCTACGCGCCCCGCACGTCGGCCACCGTCGACACGGTGCGGCCGCTCGCACCCACCGGCACCGCGGTCAGTTACGACCGAGTCGCCAACAAGGCCACACTGCGCTGGTCGGCGAACAAGGAGATGGACCTTGCCGGCTACCGTGTCTACCGCAGGCTGAGCTCCACCGCCTGGTCGAAGGTCAGCGGCACGGCGCTGGTGACCGGCACCTCGTTCGTGAGCTACCCACCCGCGACCGGCGATTCGTTCCTCCACGAGGTCCGCGCGGTCGACAGGGTGGGCCGCGAGTCCCTCGGCAGCGCCGACCAGACGGTCGTCAGTGTCGACCGGACGGCGCCGGCGGCGCCGGGCGTGCTGACGGCGGCCGACGGACCGGGCGGGACGGCACTGGCATGGCAGCCGGTCGCCGGTGCGGCGAAGTACACCGTCTTCCGGCAGCAGCAGGGGCAGACCGACACCGGTGTCGCCCACCCCGTGGTCCAGCTGGCCACGGTGACCTCCGCCTCCTGGACGGACACCACCGCCGCCGAGCGGACGGGCTACACCTACGCCGTCTCCGCCACCGACGCGGCCGGCAACACATCGGCGACACGGACCACGGCAGGCGCCACGCACGGCGACTACGCGCCCGCTGCGCCGACCGGCGTGACGGCCCTCTTCCAGCCGGGCAACGGCGTCGTCATCAGCTGGACCCCCTCGACGAGCGACGACGTCGTCCACTACCGCCTGTACCGCTTCGGCGTTCTGTATATGGACGTCTGGGGCAGCAGCTACACGGACATGTCGGTCCGCCACGGCACTACGTACGCGTACACCGTGACCGCCGTGGACAAGGCGGGCAACGAGTCCCCCGTGTCCGCCTCGGCGTCCGCAACGACCGACGGCGATCTGGTCGCCCCGGCGCCCGTCACCGGCCTGAAGGCGACGGCCCGCGAGGACGGTGTGCTGGTGGAGTGGCAGCCGAGCACCGAGCCGGATCTGCGGCGGTACGAGCTGTTCAAGGCCGTGCGGCACGACGATGGTGAGGGCGGCGACGTCTGGCTCGCCCACCGAGTCGACTACATCGCCGAGTACGCCACGTCATTCCTCCACGGCAGTGCAGCGGACGGCGAGACCGTGAAGTACGCCGTGGTGGCCGTGGACGACTGGGGCAACTCCCTCCGCGCGGACGACCCGAGCGTGAACTGGGTCGACGTCACCGAACTTGGCTTTCCCGCCACGAGCTGACGCATCCACGACGAGGCCGCCGCACCCTGACGAGGGTGCGGCGGCCTCGGCCGTACGGCCGGTTCGCCGCTTTGCCCCCTAAGTCTCAGGGGCCAGAACGACCTTCCGAGGTTGCGGCGGGACTCAGTGCGGGATCTCCTGCGCCGCGATGGCCTCCGCCTTCACGGGCTCGTTCCGCTCGCCGACGGCGAGCCCCCGGTGCTCGCCGCCCGGGACGTGGCGGCCTCCCGCGACTTCTCGCCGGTGACGGCCGGGCCGCCTTCCTCGGACTGGAGAACAGCGAGGTACTGGGTGGTCACCGGGCAGGCTCCTGCTGGTCCGCAGTACGCGGGCCGGGTAATGCGCCGGGCGGATAAAGGTGTCCTCTGACCTCGAAGCTGAACCGATTGCCATCGAAGCTGGACGGCTTGAGCGCCGCGCTCTATCTCCTGCGCGCCTCTGCAACCAGAAACGCCGCTCCAACGATGACGAGCAAAACGATGGCGATGATCCAGAAGGGCGGGGAGCCCTCACCTGCTCCCTTAGCTAAGAGCTGCATGTGCGACATGTCGATTCCCGTGCCATCCGTCGTAACTGATTACGGCCCGCCATCCGGGTACCCGGTCCACGCGTACGTACCCGGTCAATCCGAGCCGCTATGGTGCAGGTGAAGGGAACTGGGCCGACCGGTCGTTGACCCCGCCTCCTTCAGTGCCCCGCGCTCCGCGAGCGCGGGGCACCGCACGTTCCCGGGCACGCACGAACGGAATCAGCCCGGGGATCCGTCTTGCGCGGGACGCCGGGCAGCAGAGGCCAGGCGGCTACGGCGTCGGCTCGTAGGCGACGACGGTGGTGGTCGGGCAGTCCTCGGCGAGGCCCACAGAGCCTCCCGCTCCGCCTCGTCCGCAGCCAGGCCCAGCGCAGCTTCGTGCCGACCCAGGTCGCGGCATAGACGCATTGGTAGGCGGCGTCCGACGGCAGCCACCGGCCTTGGACCGGTTAAAGGCGGCGGTGACGGCGATCGGGGAGTCGGGGCTGTCCTGGTCGTTCGCGTACGCCTCGCGCCATTCCGGGCTCCACGGGGTCTGCTCAGCCGGCAGGGCGTGTCATTCGGACGGTGCGGTATTCCGGGATTGCGGTCGCGTTCTTCAGTGTGGTGCCGCGGGTCTTCAGCGAGGTGGTCAGCCGTCGGTGGGCGCGGGTGAGGATGGTGGACCCGGGCATCGCAGAGGGCGGTGGAGCGGCGGAATGCCGCGATGCGGCGAGCTGTCCCGCCGGGCGTTCCCCGAGCCCGATGGTGCCCGGAGGATGTGCCGACCCCGATCGAGCGGCGACCGTCCTGAACATCGTCTGGCTTGGGTAGCCACCCGGTGACAACGCCTCGACCCCGGCATAGCAACGACACCGTTGGCGAATTCGTACAGGCCGGGCTCGCTCTGGAGTGGTCATCGCGGTGGGGGAGCGGTAGTCCTGCACCGGCCCCGAACTACTCCTCCCCGGGCTCGAAGTCTTCCAGGAAGTAGCTGTCGTGTCGGATGCGAAACCGCTTAAGCTCTTCGCCACCGCGCTGCGCCATCTCCGCGACCCGCTCGAAGTACTCCTCGCGTGGGGCGCCTGGGGAGAAGAGCATGAGCATGGACATAGGCTCGTCGGTCACGTTTTTGAAGGCGTGCAGGCCGCCGACCGGTACGTACAGGAAGTCGCCCGCGCGGCCCGTGACCCACTTCTCGCCGTTGTACAGCTCCAGTTCGCCGGAGAGGATGTAGAAGGACTCCGACATCGCCCTGTGGAAGTGGGTCTTGGCCCCAGCGGACCGTGCACCCAGCTCCACCTTGTACAGCCCGAATTCGCCGCCGGTCGACTCGTTGGTGGCGAGGTAGTGGGTAGAGGCGCCGGGTGAGTAGATGTCCGGTGGGCTGTCGGCCGGGCGGAAGGCCGCGTTCACTTCGCCCTTGTTGCCGTGGTAGCGGGCTTCTGGGTACTCGAGGTATTCCGGGTACGACATGATGCGCTCCTCGTGGCAGGTTCCACCAGCATGGTGGCTCCCGTATCCAGAAGGGGGCATCGGACTTGCGGATGATCTTGGGTTGCCCGGGGGCTGAGGGCTGGGGACCTAGAGATCGTCTTCAAAGGTCAGATCCAGAGCAGGATTGAGGCGATGGTGACGGCGGCTTGGCAGGACTCGCGGGTCTTGTCGTAGCGAGTGGCCAGTCCGCGCCACTGCTTGAGTCGGTGGAAGCAGCGCTCGACGACGTTGCGGCGACGGTAGAGGCATCGATCGAAGCCGGGCGGTCGTCCGCCGCGGGTACCGCGGTTCAGTCGGCCCAGGATCTGGTCGACGCGATCGGGGATCGTGTGCGGGATGCCGCGTCGCCGCAGGTATGCGCGGATCCTCCGGGAGCTGTAGCCCTTGTCGGCGACCACATGGTCGGGTCGGGTCCGCGGACGCCCGGGCCCGACTCTGGGCACGGTGATCGAGCCCATAACCTGCTCGAAGCAGGTGCACTCGTTGGCATTTCCGCCCGATAAGACAAAGCCCAGAGGGCGACCGAGCCCGTCGCAGGCCAGGTGGACTTTCGTGCTCATCCGCCACGGGACCGGCCGAGGGCGTGATCACCCGCTTCGTCCCGGTCGACTGCCCCCTTTTGCCGCCGGCCCGTTCAGTACCACCCGGTCGTCCGAACGGGGCCGCCCCGCAGTCCCCGAACTCGGCAACAACCGCGACAGCACAGCCCACTCAGCATCCGAAAGCTCATGACGACGCACCACGACAAGCATGATCCCTCATCACCTGATCACCTTTGAAGACGCCGCCTAGGGACCACGGCCTCATCGGTGGAGAGGCAGTATCCCAGGAGGGGCGAAGGTGACCGAAGCGGGAGGCACGGCAGTGCGCAATCAGCTCACCCATACCGCCCTCGCCGAGCTGCCGCACCAGTCGGTAACGGCCTCCCAGGGCATGTGTGGGAGGCGCAGGCGGGCGTGCCGCACGGGTGGATCGACTGATGACCCGCAGTCTCACGGCGAACTTGAGCGCCATGACTTCCGAGAGCCAGCAGCTGTGCCGCATCTGCGGACCGACAATGCCCCGACCAAGATCGGCACGGAAGGCCGGTTCATCGCGCCCAACCATCCGACCACCGCCCCCGAAAACCTCCCACGGCCGCGAAACGCACAAGGGACACGCACTTCCAGATCGGTGCCACAGGCACGGCATGCCAGTCGGTGCCTGACGCAGGCGCCACAACGGCAGGCGCAGCTTCAGCGGCGCGGCCCCTGATTCCTCGGCCGCGATACTCCCTTCACGTACGGTGTGCCGCGTCTCCGGGTCCATGTGCGTGCGCCGGGCCGATGCCGTCGGCGTCCACTGTCGGCCACCGGGCGAGGCTGTGTCTGGTTCGTGCCAGAAGTCCGTACACCACGCGTTCCAGAGGCCTGTCCGTTCCCAGCAGCCGGTTGCAGTGCAGGTGCGCCAACGACGCCGCTACGCCGCTGCCCGGCGCAGACCACTCGGCGGGCCGGGAGACCGGCGTGACCAGGGACGTGATCGCCCGCCGACGTCGCTGAAGGCTGTGCCGGACCTCCTCCGGAGGAGAACCGCCGTCGAGAAGCATGCGGAGGGTGGCGCCGGACTCCCTGAAGGGCGCTGCCGACGCGGTGCGCTCACCGGCCATGGCGGTGGACAGAGCCTCTCGGTCGGCCGCCGCCAGCCCCAGCGCGGCCAGGAGATCGTCCACCGTGGCCACCGCGAGCAGAGCGCGGTCGAGCGGCACCCGGCCTCGTACGACATCACGTACCAGGGAGAGCACCATCGTGCTGTCGGCGGTGAACACTCCTTCGGCCAGGCCCATGCCCCGTACTCCTCCGAACCTCTCGATCTCCCGGTCGTAGGTGTCGAACACGAGCCGTTCCACGGCTCCTGAGGCAAGGTCCGCGCGCAGCGCGCGGGTGACGTCGGTGGCCAGCTCGGACCAGTGTTCGCCGGGCTTCAGCTTGAATCGGAGCCTGAGGTGGTGGAGGGGATCCGCGAAACGCAGGAAGTGCCACTCGGTGCTCCTGCCGGTGGCCGACACCTGTTGCACCAGGTCGTGGATCGGCCCGGCGAGGAGGTCGTCCTGATTGACGGTCGGCGCGTAGATCTTCGCGAACACCCACCGCGAACCCGGTTCGGCGAGCCGCGTTCGCCGGTCGACGGGGGAGTACCGGCTGCTCGCCCGGTCGTCGTTCCTCTTGGTGCGCGGGCCTTTCCCCCGGGCGAGGGCGACGGGGATGACGATCTCGGCGGCATGGTTCCCGGCCGGGCCGGGGAGCCATGCCTGTTCGGGGTCGGGGTAGCGCTCGTGGAGCGAGACATGGCTGGATCGCCGGAGGGCGCGGCGGAGCTCCTCCATGTCGTCCGCGGAGTCCAGGTCCACGGTGACGCGGTGGTCGCCCTCCGCGAGGTAGACCAGGTCGGGCACCTGCCACAGCTGTCGGAATTCCGTGAAGGCGCTTCGGAAGTACTTGGGTTCCGCCGGCCGCATCGCTTGTCGGTCCAGCCGCCAGCGGGCGGGCGTGAGAACGATGCGTCCGCGCTCCAGCCGTGGCAGGAAGGGGAGTTGGGCGGCGGCACCCCAATCGAACTGTTGGAGCCGCTGGGTCTCGTCGATCTGGCGCAGGAAGCGGACCACACGAGGAGCGACCGACGGGTTGAGCATGTGGGGTGAGTGGAAGCGTACGTGTTGGCCGGTTACGGACCATCGGACGACGAGGGCGTCGTCCTCCAGGGAAACCGTGAGGTCGGCGAGGCGGAGAGCAGGCGGGTCGGTCGCCTGCGTCCCGACACCGACCGGGAGCACATGGTCGTGCACAGGAGGGCAGAGGGCCACGTTGGCGGAACGAGGCCGCAGAGGCTGGTACACGATGTCGGCGTCGATGACATCGTGGGCCGGTGCGTCGCCCGCGGATCGCAGCGACCTGATCAGGCCTGGTGCCTCGTCTCCGAGGAGGAAGGCGAAGCGCCCCAGGGTGCAGCCGGCTTCCCGCGCCCCCACGATCGGTGAGACGACGATCCGGAAGGCGCCGGAGTCGATGTCCGCCGAAGAGGACGCTGCCACCGCGACCACCAGCTCCAGCGTTTCGGGCAGGCGCCGAGGATCCGGTTGCCGTTCGATCCGCGCCAGCGTTCGGTCGTCGAGCGCCACGGTCCGGCTGCCCGTCCGGAGGGCTTCGGCCGCCAGCACGAGCAGGGTCTCGTCCCGCTCGGCCCGGGTGGACGATTCGTCCGCGGGCAGGGCGGAGTTGGTGTCCTCCGGAAGCCCGAGCCCTGTGTAGGGATTGATCACTTCCAGTAGGGGCACCTGGCGCCGGGTTCCGTAGCGGGTGTGAAAGGCCGCTCGGTAGGTGACCGCGTCGGGCGGCCGGTCCGGCTGTGAGGACGTGCGCAGCAGCAGTTCCACCGCCCTCGCGGCTTCCCGTCCGACGGTCCGGTCGAGCAGCGTGCCGGACAGAGCCGCCGTCGCATCCGTACGGAACGGTGGAGAGGTCGCCGACGCGAGCTCCTTCGCCCGTACGGCCAGCGCGCGGCGTGCGGGAAAACTCTCGGCAGGGAGCAGTCCATCGCACCGGTTCAGCCCCTCGACCAGGTCCCGCAGCCGTTCGGTCCTGCCGGCTTCGTCGCGCAGCACGGCCATCCGGTCCATCAGGTACCGTGCCGGGTCCGGCACGGTCAGCGGGGGGTGCAGGCTGCTCAGCAGCACACCCGCCTCGTGGAGCCGGTCGATGAGCTGTTCGCACACGGAGTCCGCCGTGCCGGGGACGGCGGTACGGACAGCCTCGACCAGCCGCGGGTAGGACACGGGGCGACGCGCGGTCTTGAGGAGTTCCATGACAGGTGCGGTCGCCCGCAAGGTCACACAGTGGGGCCGGCGGACTTCCGGCGCGCCCAGGGGGTCCACCAGATGGAGCCGCCCGGCCGCGACGTACACCGCCGGGTGGAGAGTGAAGGTCAGCTGACGCCGGATGCTGCTGTCCGCCTCGAGCTGTTCGACCAGGGTCATGAGCCAGCCCATGTCGAGGTGTGTCCGCACACGGTCCGGGATCCGCCGCACGGCGAGGTCGGTGTGGTCGCCCCAACTGCCGAGTGAGACGCCCGCGAACATGCCGTAGGGGGTCGGGCGGCACGACATACGGTCGAGGTAGCGGCGGGCTTTTCTGATGCTGCGCTCGGACGGTGCGCCGCCGGGTCCGTCGCGATGCAGTGAGTCCCACATCGCCTCGCTCCCGATCCACAGGGCGAGGCTGTTCAGGGGGGCGCTCAGCAGATCGATCGCCGAGGTTGCACGCCGCGCCCCCGTGCCGGCCGGGAGGAGCGGAAGCCTGACCGTGAATCCGTCCAGTGGACGGTATCTCCAGCGCTGCTGACCGGGCTCGCTCATCGGACGAGGAACAGCCGGTCCCAGTCCGGCGCGTCGTTGACCGCCGCAGACAACAGCACCGCGGCCACTCCTGCCGCGCCGTTGAGCAGCCCCGGGCTGTCTGTGGTAGCACCTCGTGCCTGAACGGCCCGGTATCCGAAGCGTGCGACCGGGTCGAACGATCCGGCCAGGCGCTGGTGCAGTCGCCGGGCCTCGGCCGCGAAACCCCCGATCCCCGTCTCGACGGCGGTGCGGTGGAACAGATGCGCGAGTCCTGCCTCACCGTGGCAGAAGGTGGGGGCGACCAGACGCCGCTCCCGGTCCGGTCGCCGGCGTATCGCCTCGATGGCGTTCAGGGCGGCGCGGACCAGGGCCGGATCGGCCAGGGCGCGTCCGCCCAGAAGCAGCGAACGCGCCACTCCCGGCGCCCCGTAGCACCACGCCGCGTGGATGGGCGGCGCGGATCCGGCCGCTCGCGGAACGGAGTCGTCCATGGGCCAGTTGGCGCCCCACCGGTCGGCCACCTGCCGGTCCAGGATCCAGGCCGTTCCTGCCCGCAGCGCCGCCTCGGAGCCGGCCACCGTGATCCCCCTGAGTCGGGCCAGTGCCAGAGCGGACACCAGGCCGGGCAGACCGTGCGCGAGCCCGCAGTCGGCCGCGTCGCTCCGCGGCCGCAGGGGCAGTCGGCCTTCGATGAGGTGAGCCGCCAGCCAGGTCAGCAGCGGCCCTCGCAGGGACGCAAGCGCGTCGGCTTCCGGACGGCGCGCGAGATAGGCGGAGATGCCCGCGGCGCCCGTGATGACGTCCAGGGCGCGGCGGGAGTCCCCGCCGGTCTCCGGCCGGTCGATCCAGGCCGCGACGTACTCCGCCAGACGCCCGTCGATCGTCCGCCGTAGCCGTCCGTACCGCTGGCCCCTCCCGGACAGACACAGCGCCACGAACCCGAGGCCGGCCATTCCCGAGGAGATGCCCGGCGGCAGGTACTGGACACGTTGCGCCGCCTCCACCGCCACGGACAGGTGCTCGTGCGCCGACCGGTCCCACCCCTCGCCCTCCCGGCACCGGTCGAGACAGCCGAAGAGCAGTGCCAGACCCGCGAATCCGGAGGCCGTGCCGTGATCGTGCCACCTCTCGCTCAGCAGGCTGTCGCTGCGCACCGCCTCCACCACGTCGTCGACAGGTGCGAGGCGCCTCGCGATCCGCAGGGCCACATCGAGCTGATCGGTCGGCGCCCGTACGGTGACCGGAGCGGCGGCCGTCGAAGCGTCACGCATGCAGTGTCATCGCCATGGCCATGTGTGCCGGCAGGGCAGCGCTGCTCCCGAGATTCTCGACCCCCATCACGGTCGGCGGCTGAGCCTTCGTACCCAGCCAGTCCGGCTCACCGTCACCGTAACGATCGAACAGCTCAGCGGCGCGTTCGAGCCGTTTGTGGAAGAAGGGATTCTCGGCTCGTCTTGCCTCGGCCTCCAGAACGAGATGTCCGACGAAATCCGGGTGTAGCGCTTCCAGATGGGCGAGCGTCCCCGCCAGAGTCGCCCGTGAGTCCTCGAACAACCTCTGGGCCGTGGCGAGGAACGTGCTTTTGTCGCGCTCAACGTGGCGTCCCAGATGCTGCAAGGCCCTGGCGTAGAGAACGGAGACATAGGTCCGTGTGATGTCACTGTCCGGTTGCCGGACGTCCTCGAAGGCCGCCAGATAGAGATCACTGATGGTGCCCTGCGGCAGTGCCGCGATGGTGTTCAGTGCCGCTTCAAGCTCCGGGTCCTTCGCCATCCGGTTCGTCACCGAGGTCTTCAGGTGCTCGAAGGTGCGGTGTGCCTCTTCCTCCATCTCGGGCGTCGGCGGCGGCAGATTGAGAGGTGCGAGGTAGGCGTGCACCGGCTCGTACAGCGGAGAAGTCGTCAGCGAGTAGCGGGTGATGAGCCGTTCGCGCTCGCTCGTGCTATTGGTATTCATCGTTCACCCCGATTTGGGCTTCACCACTGGTGTGTGATCGCCCCTGTTGTGGGATCGCGTCAGCCGAAATGGCACCCGCACGTGCCACCGCAGGTCTCGAAACAGGAGAAGTCGCAAGTGCTGCCCGGCTGCGAGGGATCCGGGTCGTCGCAGTCCTCGCGGGGCTCCGTCTGCGATGGTTCGATCCGCATGTCCAGATCGAACTCGTCAATGACCAGTGACATAGCGATACCTCTTCCCTGACCCATACCCCCAGATAGGGAGTTGTTGATGCGTCAATCTTTGCAGCGGGTCGGACGGCAGAGCCGGCACGACCGGCCTAGCGAAAATCACACTCTCCCAGTTTCCCACCAACCAACCGGCGTGTCGCGGCGATCGGGCACCCGGAACCGGTCGGGTCCCGAGCCTAGGAATACCGAGCCTACCCATTCGATGTTCAACCATTTCTCCTTACGCATCGCCTGTGCGGGTGCAATCCTGGAGACCACCCCCGCGCGCCGCGGCTCCGGCGGCCCCCGTCAATCAAGAATGGGCAGAAAACCACAACCAGCAAGGGTGCGCCATGACCACGACAGCTCTCAACTATGAAAGCAACAGGATCACCGAGCTCATGGAGGCGCCCACCGAGGAGCACGACGAGCAGTGGCTCAAGGAAGCGCTGCAGCAGGCCGTCATGCTTGAACTCGCGACGCTTCCCCCTTACTTGTGCGGCCTGTGGTCGATCAAGGATCCGAGCCAGAGCCCCGATGTCTTCGGGACGATTCAAGAAATCGTCTTCGATGAGATGTCCCACATGGGCTTGGTCTGCAACATGCTCACCACCATCGGAGGCACCCCCCTCCTCGCCGACGGCAAACTGGTGCCGAAATATCCTGGCCCACTTCCCGGCGGCGTTCGTCCTGAGGTGACCGTTTCCCTCTCCGGACTGACCAAGCAATCACTGGAGATGTACTCACAGATCGAGAAGCCGGACGACCCTGTCGTCGAGGCCAGGGAATTCCACACGTCGATCGGAGCCTTCTACACGGCAATTCTGGACGCATTTCAAGTACACCAGAACCTGATCTCGGGAACCCGACAGGTGATCAAGGGTATGTCGCACCATGGAAAGGGGAATGATGTCTTCAAACTCGCCTCTTTCGATGACGTCGAGAAAGCAGTAAAGATCATCAAGGAGCAGGGCGAGGGAACCGTCGCGTCACCGGAGAACCCCTTCCCCGGACAACCCAGCGAACTAGCCCACTTCTACTCCTTCCGGGAGATCTTCCACGGCCGCAAGCTGATCGTCGTGTCGGAAGACCCGAAGAAGTTCGACTTCCAGGGCGCCGAAATTCCCATGCCGGAGGTGTTCCCCATGGGAACGGTCCCGACAGGCGGCTGGGCGCTGGGCGCACTGGAGGTTCCCGGCGAGGTGAGACAGCTCACCGACACCTTCAACCACCACTACAGCTCGATGCTGCGATTCATCGAGCAGGCATGGCAGGCGGAGACGTCGGGCGCGGCGACGCAACTGCTGAACAAGGCCGTCGGGCAGATGTTCCAACTACAGGCGCCAGCACAACAGTTGATGCAGATTCCGCTGCCCGACGGCAGCGGCAGAACGTACGGTCCGGAGTTCCGGTACGTCGAGGCGGAAGCGTGACCAGAGTGGCCTCGACCCCGTCCGCCATGCTGTGACCTGGACGGAATCCGTATCGAAGACGATGTTCTGACGGGCCGCCCCATGGCAGGAACCGACTGGCGGCTCGGCGAATCACCATTTCACAGGCGGGCCGACGTGGTAATTTCCGAACAGGTGCGGAAGAAGGTCGACTGCACTGTCAGCCGTAGCCTCTCGACCGAATTCGAGGCTCGGGGGTTGCTGCTCAGTCATGCCGCTTACGCTTCGGCCATGGCCGAAGCCGTCCGTTCAGGCGAAAGGCTGCTTCAACGCGTCCTTGAGATCTGTTACGCGAACGGCCGGGAGGGGGTCATGGACGTCGAGTTCGATGACGATCAGGCCGCGATGCGCATCGGGTTGGGGCTTGCCTTCGGCTCGGTCACGGCGAGCTTGTTCGCGTCGCCCAGGCAGACCAGCCACGAGCAGGCAGCCGCCATCGAGGTTTCCTGCGCCGCGTTCAACCTGGGCGCCGGCCTCATCGACGGTCTGTGTGACGGCACTCCGGCACTCGGGCTGGAGTTGCTCCGGATCTTCCAGGCCCTGGACTGGGCCGGAGCCACACGCGATCCGTGGCCGACTGGGCGGCTGCAATCGGCCCTGCCTGCTCCGCTCGCGGCGGATCCGACCGCGGCCTTCACCGCCCGAATCATCGAGACATTTCTCGTGACCCTGCACGCCGGCTACCCGGGCGATGAGGGGGCGGCGGTGCGCGATCGCGTCGGGGCCCTCTCTGAGGAGGCCCTGGAGGCGGAACGTCGGACGGTCCAGCATTCGCCGGAGTTCGCCACACGCGACCAGCTGATCGAGTGCTCGCGACGGACCTCCGTCATGCCATTCCAGATCATCGAGCAACTCGCGACGGGAGCCCATGCCATCGCCTCACCGACGGCGGGCACGCTGCTGGGCGAGGCGATGTGGCGCATCGATGACTTGGTCGATCTCGCTCAGGACGCTGGCGACGGGGCCCTGAACTCTGTCCTGCTGGCCGCAACAAGCAAGCCGTGGTCTGCGAATGCCCGCGACGGCGTGGCCGCTCTCGAAGAGGTGACCACATCGGACGTCATTGCGCTCACGGCGGTCGAGGCCGCGGAGCGCCTCGAGGCGGGGCTGGCAGCAGCTTCGGACGGGAAGGCCGACAACAAGGCCTGCCGACTGTTTCTGGCGTTCGTCCACCGATACGCCGAACTTGCGCCGAACAGCTAGGGTCTGTGGCGAGGTCGCGGCCATCCACCGATGGCCGCGACCTGCACTGTCACCGGCACAACGGACTTGGCTACGCCTCGTCTCGTGCCCCTGTGCTGACCATGACGTCCAACAACTCCGAGTCCTTGACGGACCTCTCGGCGACAGGGGGGACGTACAGTGTGCCGACGCCTGGCACCCCTGCGAGCTCGGTCGCCAGATCACTCACCTCCAACGACACCACCGAAGAACGGATGAGTGGGTGGTTCTTGCTGGTCACCAACTTGACCACGTGGTCGTGGGGATAGAAACGCAGCAGGTAGTCCCGCAGCGGCTCGAACTGCCGCGACGCGTACGGCCCCGTGGGGCAGGTCGGATCCCCGACCACCGTCGGCTGCCAGATCACGCACGTGACGTCACTCTGGATGGGACGTTGACGCAGCAACAGGTCGGTGGCCTCGTACATCTGGATGCCACCGTGAGCGATATCCGTGCCGAGGTCGACCAGCAACGTATCGAACGCCGACACCCCGGCGAACACCTCGACGTGCAGGCCCAACTGCCCCGCGGCGCGATTGATCAATGTCGTGGGGTAGCAGTACACCCAGGGGTGGCCGTAGACCGCCAGGCAGACGGGCGTATCGACGAGGGCTGCCGACACCACCTCGGCCGCCATCCGGTGATAGGTCGGGAGACGGTTCAGGCCCGGCTCGTACAGGTAGCTCAGATCGGTCACGCGCGGACACAGGCTCTCGATGTACTCGGTGATCCCGTATCCCGATGCGACGACGAACGTGTGCTTGCTCCGCTGGATGACCTCCTCGGCCTCACGCGTGAGCTGGTGCGTCCCGACGATGCCGGTTCCGACGATGCCGATGTCGAACGGCCACACTGAGGCTTCGTTTCCGCTGGTCTGCTCGTTCATCCGACCAACCGAACCAGACGAAGTGTCGACTCACGGCGCTCGTCATCGTTGCCGGCCAGGCGGATCGACTCGATCTCGTGCGCGATCAATTCGGTGACAGCCTCCTCTTTAGGCGCCTGCGCCTCTGCCCGGTTGATCCAGTCGTGAGTGCCGGAGATCGTGACCTTGATCGAGCGCATGCTGCTCCCGTGCTGCAGCGCGTCGGCCAACCGCTGGGGATCACGGAGAGTGGCCTGCTCTTCCGGAGTCAGCGAATAGCTGGCGAGCGCTGTTTCCGGGTCGGACTGGCATTGAATATAGAAGGCATAGTCGTGCTGAACGCGAGCGATTGCAGCTTTGAATCCGTGGCTCATGGTCCCACCTCGATTCGTTCCAGATCACGCTATGAGCGGCCATCTCCGTCGCCAACGAACCACGCCGTGTCCACGTTGCCGAGTAGGCCGCCCACCGGTCCTCTTGGTTGAGGCCGTTCAAAACTGGAATTCGGCCTGGTCACACCGTCGATCACCGACCGTAATGATGGTCTTTGCCGGACCTCTTCCATCACATGATGGGGCCCCGCCACACGGTGCGCATGTTCTGATGGGCATTTGGCGGTACTGGCGCCTATCCGTATCACTTGGTGGCGCAGGAGCCGTGGTCCGTCCGCGCGAGCACAACCCTGGCGCCGTCGTGGCCTCGCCCCGATCGGCCGGCAAACCCGTGCCCGGAATGGCACGCTGTGGCAGCGCACCCGGCGAGTTCCTGCTGCGCCTGCTCACCGACCGCACCCCGCCGTTCGCCTTCCCGCCCTCCACCGGACCGTTCCCCCACTGGTTCGCTTCAAGGGAGCTGTCGGAGCACTGACCCCTGCCGAAAGGCCTGCCACCGGCGGATATGGTGTGTAGGCGTTTGGTACGCGTCATGTCCAGTGGATGCCGAGTTCGGCCAGTGCGGCGAGTTGGTGTCCAACGTCCAGCTTGTCGCGTCTGGCTTGTGTTGCTGTACCAGATGCTGGAGCTTGGTCTGGGTCCCGCGAGTGGGGAGCGCCGGCTCTTCTCCACCGCGCGCAGCTGCTCCCGGGGTGCATTCACCGTTCGCCCACGCGGGTCCTCCCGGTTGCTGGAATCAGTTCGAGCCGCGAGGGTCAATTGGTATGACAGATACTACCCGGCCCCGGCTCTGCCCTAGTGCCCAGCACGACATGGAGGAGAGTAAGGTGCTGGGGGTGGTCAACGGCACCGTTGATGAGCCTCGAGTTCTTTACCTTGCTGAATTGAAGCCGCCGAAGCCTCAGCTGCTCGAAATGGCTTCCCCTTTCCATCCCACGGAAGTGTTTCGATTCGCGGCCCCATGTGTTGGTGACAGGTGTCAGAACTTTGATGGTGTGAATTGCACGCTGGTGCGTCGCGTGACGGAGATTCTTCCCCCGGTTGTTAGCCAGCTTCCGCCGTGTCAAGTGAGATCAGACTGCCGGTGGTGGCATCAGGAGGGAAAGGAAGCTTGTCTGCGCTGCCCTCAAGTAGTCACTACAACCTGGGGGCCTTCGGACGAACAACAGCGGGTGGCGAGCCCCGATGCAGAAGGGTTTTCTCATGGCAAGTGAAGGATCTGGACGAGTCGATCTCGGGGATGTGGTTGAGGCCACGGCGCGCGCCCTCGATCGCGCCGGTGCAACCCGAGCCACACGGCCTCCGTTCAACGTCACTGTTGGAATCATTTGGTCGCCGGGAATGCCAACTGCAGACGAAGGAAACGTACTTGAGGGAGGTAAAGTCATCCCTCCCGAGTTCTTCAGAGCGTGGGCGCGCTCGGCTGGACAGCTTCACAACAAACTCGTCCAGGAGATGGTGGACAAAGGGCTCCCCCGGCGCGAGAGAACCCAGATGCACCTGGAAACGCTGCAGCGGCTGAAGGTGATCACCGAAGGTGAGGCGGCGGGAATCACCAAGATGCTCGAGATCGTTCGGAGTGAGGGGTCCACGTCGGAGGTCGCCAGTAAAACCCGTCGCATCTACGAAACGTCATTCGATGACGAGCAGGCCAGCGCGGTGGCGCAAATGATCGCTGGGGTAATTTCCGCGAGCTCCGAACACGTGAATGACACTGCAGGAAAGGGGGGCACCCAGGTGCAGAGAATGGCAAAGGGTGTGGCCTCTGCCGACGGTGAGGGTGCAGTTGAGGGTGCAGGCTTCGGTGGTCTGATCGGCGCAGAAGTCGGAGCAAGTGCCGGCGGAATCGGTGCCCTTCCCGGCGCTGGCCTGGGAGCCTTGCTCGGAGGCCTCGTCGGCGGTGGGCTCATGTCGGTTGGCGCTTGGCTGGACAGTTAGGTGAATCTGAATGGCACCCCGTCGGTCGATCCGGCGGGGTGCCGAGGCTTTTGGCAACGAAGGCCCCGCTTGGTCCTCTGATTGGGGGGCTAACGAGCTCGTGCACGGTAAGCGGTGAGACGTCGAGCCCCGGATGGTTGATCATGGTCGGATGGTGGGGACCGTGAGTCGTGCAATGATCGTCAGCAATCGCCGGATCACGGCGCTGTAGGCCGATGTGATCGCTGAACTCGTTGCCGAGTTGAGCCCGTTATGGCATGAGCGTCACCAAGCCAAACTGACCTCTCGGCCGCGGAAGCGTGCTGTGGGCGCCGGTGCGAAGCACCGGTTCGTGTTCGTCGACCGGCTCCTGGCCACCCTCGTCCATCTCCGCCACGGGGCCACTCACGACGTGCTGGCCTGCTGGTTCGGAGTCGACCGCTCCACCATCACCCGGGCCATCGGCGAGATACGGCCCCTGCTCGCCGAGCGGGGGTGCTCGATCAGCCCCGGCGTCCGGCTGCGAACACTGGCCGAAGTCATCTACCACCTCGGCGCCAGTGGGCAGACCGGCATCATCGACGGCACCGAAATCCGGGTCCGCCGGCCGCCAGGCGGGCGCAAGGACCGGGACACGTTCATCTCCGGGAAGAACAAGCAGAACGCCGTCAAGACCATGGTCCTCACCGACCAGAACGGGCGGGTGCTGTTCTGCAGCCCGGCCAGACCAGGCAGCTGCGCGGACATCACCCATGCCCGCCAGTCGGGCCTGGTCAAGCTCCTGGTGGACGGCCCAGCGGTGGAGATCCTCGCGGACGCCGGCTACCAGGGCCTCGGTGCCCAGACCGGTGGACGCGTGGTGACGCCACCGCACCGCAAGTTCAAGAAGAACGCTCCCGGACTGGTACGAGGAAATGCACGAGCGACAGCGCAAGGCACATTCCTCACGACGGATCCGCGTCGAGCACGGCATCGCCCACCTCAAGAACTGGCGGGCACTGGCCCGCCACCTCGGCCGCCGCGAGCACATGAGCGACACCGTCCAAGCCGTCGCCGGCCTGCTCTCCTACCAGCAGACCGCGGACCTGGGCCCTCGACGACAGAGGTGAGCACTGGCCCATCGAAGCCCTCGGTGTCTCACCGCTTACCGTGCACGAGCTCGTTAGCCAAGGGACGGCGCCGGGCAGGGTCAGCGGCAGCTCGTGCCGGTATGGAGTGTGCGAGTCAGGCCCGGTGCCAGCATGCTGGGGCAGTACCACCGGGCCGCTTCGCACTTGTCGACCAGCTCGGCCACGCCCCGCGGCCGGCGTCGTCCGCCTGCTGACGTGACCTGCGGCCGCCCCAGCGTGGCCGCCTCGTGGACGGCCGAATCGCCGACGAGCGCACCACATCTGTGACCGCCCGCGCCTGGAACCTCACACGCACCGGGCACCGGCACCCGCCCCTGCGCCGCTGGTTCGCCCTCCACGCACCACTGCGCCCCCGCGCCACGCCGCCATTATTTGTTTTTCGCGACGTATTTGTTTTTCGCACGACGTCCGACCGACTGGTCGAGGAGCCGCCAGCCGTCCGCCGCACCCGGCGCAGCTGGGTCTTCGTCCACAGGAAGGCAGATCCTCCGGCCACTCGAGTTCCAGCCCTGGGCACTTCGCGCGGACCCGTGTACGCACCACGTACGCCTTTGGTACGCCTCATGCCCGGCCGGTGTTTGGACGGTCGCCCGTCTCCCAGGGAGGACTTCTGCCCCTGGTTGCGGCCTCCGGGCTGGGCCTTATTTGGGCGCTGCGCGCGGGCCAGCGGGCTCGGGCTGGTGGCCGCTACTGGGCCGGTGCCGCGCCCTTGGGTCGGGCCGTGCCGGGGTTGTCGTGCCGGTCCCACGTCGCCGTTCTGCCGTGCGCCGTACGGGGCCTGCCAGGTCGCCGTACGGCGCGCCGGCCCCGGGGCCGCGCAGCCGCGCTCTGCTGTGCGTTGGGCTGGTCGTCCGCGCCGTTCGGGCGTTGCGCCGCGCGCGACCTGCTGCTGCGGCGTTCGCGCGGGTCGCTGCGTCGGTGCAGCTCCCACGCCGCTCCGCCACGGGCTTGCGCCGGGTCCGGGTCGAGCTGGCCGCGTTCGCCGCCTCCGCGGGTTCCGGCAGCCCGGGCCGTTGTCCGCCGTCCGCTGCCCGCCGTACGACCTGCGCGTGCTCGCCGCGCTTCGCCCCCTGCGTGCGCGCGTTCCGCGCTCTGTGCCCGTCGCTCCGTACGGGCTGGCGCGTCAGTCCCGCTCCCGCGTCGCCGCTCTTCACCGCCCCGGCGGGCTCCGGCGTGCGCTCGGGCCGGTGGACGCTCCGCGCTGCCGTGCGCGCGGCCGCGCGTGTCGGCACCGTCCCGCGCCGTCCCGCGCCGGGTCGCGGTCGTGTGTCCGTCGCCCGTCGTGCGGCCGCCTCCGCCGCGCCCGCCCGCTCTGCCTTCGCCGCAGTCCCGGACCGTTCGCCGTCGCCGCTCCACGCGCTCCGCCGTCCGCTGCCCGCCGTCCCCGCGCCCGCCGCCCTGCGTGCCGGGGCCGCGCCGTGCCGCCCCGCCGCCTTCCCCTGGGCTGTTGCCCGCCCCTCCCGCTGGGCTGTTGCCGACCGGCCCGCGTCCGCTTCGCCCTGTACGGCTGTCCGCCATCGCCGCGCGCCGCTCCGCCGCCGACCCCGAGGCCACCGCCGCGCTCCGCCGTACGGCCGCGCGCTCGCGGGCCGCTCCGCTTCGCGCCTGGACCGGCTGGTCAGCGCGCAGCAGCGCCTCGGGGAGTGCTCAGTTGCCGAGAGCTTGGCGGAGGGTTTCGCGGCAGTCGATGACGTCGTCGACGCCGACGAGTTGCAGGACCCGAAGGACGGAGTCGGTGGGTGCGGCCAGGCGGAGCCAGCCGCCGACTTTGGTGACGGACTGGTAGGCGGCGATGAGGATGTTGATGCCGGTGGAGTCCATGAAGGTGACCTGGCGCATGTCGATCACGATGCGGGGCCTGGCGGTGTCGGTGACCTCCAGGGCCCGGCGCAGCTGATCGCCGGTGTGGTGGTCGATCTCCCCGGCCAGGGTCAGCACGCGGACGCCGTCCGTGAAGGTGGTCACGACCGACAGTCCGCCGACCTGTTTGGTGTCCGTCATTTGTCCCTCGGCCATTCGGTGATACTTGCACACCAAGACCTTCCGCCTGAAGTGCTGCCCTGCACGTCCGGGCGATGCTGCTGTGCCGGTGGGGAGCCGACGCAGGAGAGTGGAGCGTGTACCGCGCGGGCGCGGGTACGCGCGGGGGTGTGAACGGGGTGGCGGAAGTGGGCCGTGATGGAAGCAGTCTCTGTGGATGAGGGCGGCACCGCACCAGGCGAGCAGGTCATGCAGACCACGGTGGCCCTGGAAGGTGACGGCACGGTCATCGCCCAGGCCCGCCACCTGGCAACGCAGTTCCTCACCCGGGCACAGACCGAGCGCGGGGTGCTGGTTTCCCAGCGCGCTGTGGACCTCACGCAGCTGGTGGTCAGTGAACTGGTCACCAACGCCCGCAAGTACGCGCCCGGCCCGGTGCTGATGGAACTGCGGATCACCGGCGAGACGGTGGAGATCGTGGTGTGGGACTCCGACCCGGAACTGCCGATCGCGCAGGCCGCGGACACCGGCCGGGTCGGGCAGCACGGCCTGGAGATCGTCCTGGCCGTCGCCCAGGGCTTCGAGGCGCAGCGGGAACCGGTCGGCAAACGAATCACCGCCCGCCTCGCCCTCCTGGACATCCCCGACCGCGCCATTGCCGACCAGTAAGACGGCGTCGCCCTGACCACCGGGCAGCCGCAGTGGTACGGCGGCCATGCCCTGGTCGACCCGCGCCCGACGCACCCCCCGCGCCCTGGGCCCGGGGATGAGCAGCCGCTGCTTGTGACCACTCTCCGCACCCGGAGCGGCCACGAACCCGGGTGCGGTGAGGCGTTTGGGTACAGTGCCTGGGTGCTGACTGTCTGGTCGGCGCCTTCCTGGGGGGGATGAACGAGACGAGGGTTATGCCCGAGCAAGCGAGCCCGCCTGCGATAGCACCGAGCGGGCCTGTGGCCGCGTCGGCCGAGGCGGCGCGGATGGCGGCGGTGCGCCGTTACGACATTCTCGATACCCCTCCGGACGGCGCCTACGACAGAGTCGCAGCGCTGGCCGCGCGTCTGTTCGAGGTGCCGGTGGCGACGGTGACGATCGTGGATGAGGACCGGATCTGGTTCAAGGCCACGCACGGTCTGGACGGCGTCACCGAGATCGGCCGCGACCCGGGCCTGTGTGCCTCGGCGGTGCTCACCGATGACACCACCGTCATCCCCGACACCCTGCTCGACCCGGTCGCCTGCTCCAATCCGCTGGTCGCCGGCCCGATGGGGGTGCGGTTCTATGCCGCCGCTCCGATCATTACCGCCGACGGGTATCGGCTGGGCACGGTCAACGTCCTCGACACCCGCCCCCGCGAGATCAGCCAGGCGGATTCGGCCACGCTCGCGGACTTGGCGGCGGTGGTGCGTGACCAGCTTGAGCTGCGGCTGTCGGCGCTGCACGTGGTGCGCGCCGAGCAGGAGCGCCGCAAGGTCGAGCAGGAGAAGCGCCGGGCGGAGGAAGAGGCCCGGCAGCGGGCGGAGCGGGACAAGGCGGCCATCGCCGCGTTCGCCTCCACCCTGCAGCGCACCCTGGTGCCTCCCGTCCTGCCCGCGGTACCGGGCTTGGAGCTGGCCTGCCACTACAAGACCGCCTCCCCGCAGGAGGTGGGCGGCGACTTCTACGACGTCTTCCCCGTCGGCGGGGACCGGTGGGCGTTCTTCCTGGGCGATGTGTGCGGCAAGGGCGCCGAAGCCGCCTCGGTCACCTCACTGACCCGCTACACGCTGCGGGCCGCAGCCCTCGTCGACGCGGACCCGATGGCCGCGCTGAATGCCCTGAACACGGCGCTGCTGCTGGACGCGGCGGTTGGTACCCGCTTCTGCACCGCCATCTTCGGCGTGCTCGATCCTGCCCGGGACGGCGGTTTCACGGTCACCCTGGCCACCGGAGGCCATCCGCCCGCCTACTACCTGAGCCCCACCGAGGAAGGCGGTGTACAGGTGGAGCCGGTCCGCGCCGAGGGCGGCATGCTGGTCGGCGCGATCGCCGAAGCCGCCTTCGCCTCACGCACCCTGCACCTGGCACCCGGCCAGGGACTGCTGCTCTACACCGACGGGCTGACCGAGGCCCGCACCGCCGATGGCCACATGCTCGCCGACACGGGCCTGTTCGACTTCCTGGCCCGCCAGTCGGCGCCGGTCAGTGCCGGCGCCCTGATCGACGACACCGTCGCACTCCTGGACACCCTCCCCGACACCGAACGCGACGACGTGGCCCTGCTGGCCCTGTCCGTCCCCACCCCCGATGCCGCTCCCGCGGGCATCACCACCACCGTCCACAGCGCCGCCGCCCCGACCGCCGACGTCTCCGTCGGGCAGGAGAACCGACGCCCATGACCGACGCACTCCACATCGACGTCCCGCACACCGACGGCGCCCTGGCCGTGATCGCACTGTCCGGCGAATTCGACATCACCACCGCACCCGCCGTACGAGCACGCGCCCTGGGCCTCATCGCGAACGGCCACCCCGACCTGGTCGCCGACCTGTCGGGCATCACCTTCTGCGACTCCTCCGGCCTGGGCGCCCTCGTCGGCATCTGGCGCTGCGCCAAGGACGCCGACGGCTCGCTGACCCTGGCGGCCATCCCCGACCGGCTGAGCCGCCTGCTCAGCGTCACCGGGATGGACACCTTCCTGCCCACCTTTCCCAGCGCCGACGCCGCGCTTGCCGCACGCCAAAGCAACCGCACCACTGCCTGAAACCTCGCTCGCCAGGGCGGCTCCAACAGCTGGCTAGCACATGACCAAGCGCGCGCCGCGACCAACGTACTGGTCGCGACGCGCGCTCATCCGCTCCGCCAGGCGCTACACGTCGGGCCGCGGCGTGCAGCACACCGGATGCTGCCTTTCCCCGCCGGGTTAGTGGGACTCGTCGTAGGGGTCGCGGCTGCCGGACTTGGCCAGCCCGCGGCTGATCATGTAGCCGACGGTCAGGATCACGATGTACAGCCATGCCTTGTCGGCGCGGAAGTAGTCGGTGTGTCCCTCTTCGGTGCCCACGGCCATGGAAGGATCAGTATCGACAGGCGACGGGGACGGTGTCCGGCAGGGCCGGTGCCAGCAGGATCGGCTGGGTGGCGGCCTCCGTAGCGTCGAACAACACCGACGCAGCCCAGCAACAGAAGGCGGTGCCCCATGAGCGCACCCACACCCACCGGACACGCACCCGAAGGACGCGGCCTCCAGCCCCTCCGCCTTCGACCGGCCTTCCCCGGCCCTGCTGGCACGCGCCGACCGCGGCTACGCCCGCTTCCTCGGCCAGCACGACCAGGACCAGGACGACGGAGTTGGCGGCGGCGAGGACCCCCACTGGTGACCGCCGGCCACCCGCACACGACGCTCTCGGCAGCGAGGCCAGCCATGCACACCAGCACCCACACGGTCCTGTACGACCCCGACGGCCTGATCGAAGCCGGGCTCCCGCTCGATCGCGAACCGTACGAGTGCCTCGTCAACGCCGTCCTCGCGTGAACCGACCAGGACACCCTCACCGCCAGCGACTTGGAGCAGCTCGCCCTCCAGCTCACCGGCCACGCCCGCGCGCTTGCCGCTGACGTCCGGCGCCACGCTGCCGCCCTGCCGGAGAACGACGGCCGCGGCGCCCTCGCCGACGTCATTCTCCGCGAAGCCGCCGGCTGCCTCTCCCAGCCGAGCGAGGAGTCGAGCAGCGCGGGCAGACTCTGCTGCTCGCCTCGCAGACACACCGCGGCCCGGCCGCCGACGGGGGTTGCGGGCCGGGCCGAGTGGGACGTGGGGTCAGAAGGGCATGTGGCCCCGCATGCGGCGGCCGGCCGAGCCACTCTTGCCGACTGCCTTCGAGCTGCTGCTGAACGGCTTGCTGAAAAGGCGGCCCAGCGGGCCGGGGGCCTTGCCGCCCGCGCGGGAACCCAGGCCGAGGGTCTTCTGAGTACCGCGCTCGGGGTGCTTGGAGAGGCGGGGCAGGAAGAACGCCAGAACGGCGAGTATGACGCAGACGGCGATGATTCCGGCGATCATCATGGTTGGACCCCACTTCCTCGGTGGTGCGCTGACGCTTCGTCGTGTGCGACCGCGTGTACCCGTCGAACCCTCGGTCACGCCCCGGCTCCGGCCGTCGTACGGCCGCTGGCCGAGGTCGCCGTACGGCCGAGATCGCCTCAGGCCCCGGGCCACTCCGTCATACGGCCGCCGGCCGGTACCCGCGTCGTCCTGGCGGCCTAGCACCGTGCGCGGCGCGGCCAGAGAGCCGGTGACCGCCCCTACGAGGGCTGCGGTGGTGGCCCGCACCTTGTGCTTACGCCACGCCCGCGCACCGCCTGTATATGGCTCGTCGAGCCGTTTGAAGCACAGGCCCTCGACCCCGGCGGCCGTCCATATAAGCCACTCCGCGGCTGTGGCCGGGTCGGTGGTCGACGGGCACAGCGTGAACGGCGCCGTAAGGCCCCGCCGCGTGAACAGCGCCTCCAGCTCGCTCCGCCGCCGTACGCAGGGCATGCCGGTCAGGTCCAGGCCGCCGGTGTGGACCAGGCCGAAGGCGACGTAGCGCGCCGGCCACTGTCGGCCCGCCTGCGCTGCCGCTCCGCGGCGAATGGGCACGGACCTCTCGGCGCCTACCTGGTACGGCACGCAATCGTGCCGGCGCCGACCGGGCGACTCACCTTCACGGGCCGTCAGGGGTCGGCGATGGGCCGACCGGGAGACGTCCGGGTGCGCGTCGACGTGAAGCTAGACGGCGCGCTCGGAGTGGCCGTCTCCGGCGACGCGGTGACCGCCCTCCGGGCCGAGCTCCACACGAACGGCCGTCTCTGAGTGCTGGGGGAGATGGCGTGGGTGACAGACCGATGCCGGTGGAACCCGGTGGCGAGCTCGGCGTCTGAGAGTTGCCGGGTTGTCACGAACTCGCCACCGGCCTCACCGACGGCGTTCCGTGTCCGGTGTGCGGCTCCTGCTCCCACCCGAACCCTGCCCACGCTCCTGACGGGCACCCGACGCGCGAGGACGAACAAGCTGCCGAAGACACCCACCAGCTCCTCCAGCAGCAGCGAGACGAGATCGCAGCCGAGCTGCAGCAGCTGCGCGAAAACGCCGCCGCCGCCAGGGGCGAAGTCGGCGACACCTCGCTGGACATCCTCAAAGCCGACCACAACACACTCACCAATCAGCTGGCCGACTCCCTCAAACGTGCCGCCGACCGCAGGAATGTCGAGGAGGAATTCCTCGCACTCGATCGCGAAGACACGGCCATGACCCAACAGGACAGCACCGCTACCGCCGGCCCGTCCGACCGCAACGCCAACTACGACAACCTGTCCAAACGGCAGGCACAACCCACCGCGATACTCGACGCCGCCCGCGGCACCGCCACCACCCTCGCGGCCCGCATCGACGACCTCACCCGCACCGGCGACCACCTCGAGCAGGCAGCCGAGGCATCCCACACGGCAGCCACCGCCAGCCAAACCCTGCACACCCGCACCAGCGAAGCCACCGATGCTGCCACATCCCAGGGGTTCAGCACCCCCACCGAAGCCGAACAGGCCCTGCTCAGCGAGCAGGCCCTGACCGACCTCGAGGAAGAGATCAACCAATGGCGTGAGGCCCGAGCCTTGCACCAAGCTGTCCTCGACGACCCCGCCCTGCAAGAAGCCACCGCCCAGCCAGCCGCCGATATCGAAACGGCGGCAGCCCAGCGCGCAGCAGCACGACCAACACGCCCAATCAGTCACCGCCTCCAGCTGTCAGTCCGCGCTGGAACGCTTGCTGTGCCTTGTTCGGGCGCTTTGTCGTACGAGCCGCCGCCGGGGCGGGAGACGTGGCCTGGTCGGGCTGCACGCCCAGCTTCGACAGCCGCTCCTGCTGCTCGGGGAGAAGCTGCGCCCAGGTACCCGGGTTCTTCTGCCGCTCCAGCCATTTGCCCAGGTGGTCGCCCTCGAACAGCACCCCCAGGTCCTGCATCCGAGGCGGTGCGGCAGGCTGTCCGGCCGGGCGCATAGGGTGGGCCCGGCCGGGGCCGCGAGGGTCAGGGGGCGGTGGTGAGGGCCTGGTGGATGTCGAGGGTCAGGCGCAGGCTGTCGGTCGCCGCACGGGGGGTGAGCAGTGTGTCCGGGGCGCCCGTGGTGAGGCAGTTCAGGACGTGGTTGATCGCGGTGCTGTAGTTGCCGGTGGGGGTGAGCTCGATCTCGCGGCGGCCGGCGGCCGTGTACTCGGTCAGCCGCATCTGCGGCCCGGTCTGCTCGAAGGGGCGTTCGTGCAGTTCCAGGACGCCGTTGGTGAAGGTCGCCTCGAAGCCGTGGGCGACGCCGTAGGCGGCCGGGACCATGGTGGAGGCGGTGAATTCGACCACCGCGTCGTCGTAGGCGAGGATCGTTTCCGCCCCGGCCCGCTGCGAGTCCGCGGCCACGGCGCGGGCGTGAAGGTGCGGGGCAGGCCCAGGGCGGCGGCGACGTAGTCGAGGTCGGAGAGCATGACCTCCAGCGCCAGCTTGTCCACGCCCAGGGGCACCGGCCCCCAGATCGGGCCCGCCTTGCGGTAGGAGCGCAGCGACTTCAGCTGTTCCAGCGAACCGTCGGCGATCGTTTGGTGCAGGTGGCGCACGGCGGGGTGCAGGCGCATGAACAGGTCGACGAACACCCGCTTCCCGCTCGCCTCGGCCGCGGCGCAGATCCGCTCGGCCTCCTCGACGCTGGGGGCGAGGGGCAGCTCGCACAGCACGTGCTTGCCCGCGTCGAGGGCGCGCAGGATGTGCTCGGTGTGCAGGTGCGTGGGCAGGCAGATGTCGACCAGGTCGACGGCCGGGTCGTCGTAGACGGAGTCGAGGTCGGTCGTGGTGGCGAAGCCGAACTTGTCCGCGAAGCCCTCCAGCTTCTGCGGGCTCCGTCCGAAGACCACGACCTCGACGTCGGGGCGGGAGGCGTAGACGCCGGCGTGAGCGATACCGAATCCGGTACCGAGCAGTGCGATCTTCATAAGGGTCTCTCCTGGAGCGGGGGTGCTCTTCTCCTGGGGCCGGCAGCGGCTGCGGCCGACCACCGGGCATGACTCCACGCTAGGACCCTTCGAGGACATCAGGTGTCCTCCAAGAACGGCACACTGGGGGCCATGACGACCGACATGCCCGCCCGGATTCTGCGGCTGCTCGCCCTGCTCCAGACCCGCCGCGAATGGTCGGGCGCCGAACTCTCCGACCGCCTCGGCGTCACCGTGCGCACCGTCCGCCGCGACATGGACCGCCTGCGCGAACTGGGCTACCCGGTCGACAGCGTCAGCGGCCACGCCGGCGGCTACCGCCTCGCCTCCGGCGCCGACATGCCCCCGCTCCTGCTCGACGACGACGAAGCCGTCGCGCTCACGGTCGCCCTGCGTACCGCGGCCGGACATGTCACCGGCTTCGAGGAAGCCGCCCTGCGCGCGCTGGCCAAACTCGAACAGGTCCTGCCCGCCCGCCTCCGCATCCAGGCCGCCGCCCTCCAGGACGCCACCACCACCCTCGCGTGGGACACCCCCTCACCCCGGGCCGCCCCCGCCGTCCTCACCACCTTGGCCGCCGCCAGCCGCGACCACGAGATCATCACCTTCGACTACACCACCCGGCACCACGCCCACGCCTCCCGCCGCGTCGAGCCGCACCGCCTGGTCGCCTACGGCAGCCTCTGGTACCTCATCGCCCACGACACCCACCAGGACGACTGGCGCATCTACCGCCTCGACCGCATCACCGACCCCGCCCCCACCGGCTTCCGCGTCCCCGCCCGGGAACTCCCCGCACCGGGCCCCGACCCCGCCGCCTACCTCGCCTCGAAAATCGCCGGAGCCCCGGCGCGCTACCGGGCCGTCGCCACCGTCCAGGCCCCCGCTGAGACCGTGCGGGCCCGCACCGGAGCACTCGCCGACCGCGTCCGCGCCGTCACCGGCACCACCTGCACCCTGGACACCTCCAGCGACTCCCTCACCCGCATCGCCCAGACCCTCACCGCCCTCGATGCCGAATACACCCTCGACGCGGACCCCGCCGTCACCCACTACCTCCGCCGCACCACCCGCCGTACCGCAAATGCCCTGAACGATTGACGGCCGACCTCTCAGTGCTCCAGGGCGAGTGCGCGGTGGCCTCGATCGCGCGAGCTGGACTGATCAGTAGATCCGGGACAGCGACGCTTTATCGGGGCGCGCGGCATGAACGTGCCGAACACCCGCCCACCGGGTACGACGTGCGCGAGGTCGGAGCCCCGCCGTTTCGATGTAGCCGGGGCACAGTCCGTCCGGACTTATGGTCTTCCCGGTATCGGAGCGGCGTCCGTTCCCTACATGGCGAGCGGTGACGAGCCAGTAGTCCCCGGGGGACCCCCATGAGAAAGCCGGTGGCCGGCCCGAGGCACTTGTCCGGGGCCTCACCCCGGGAGCGGTACCACGCCTCGATGTACAGGGCGGCGAAGGACAAGGTGTGGAAGCCGTGGACTCCTCGCATGAAGCGAGCCTATGGGGCGGGTTTCGCCGGGCTGGCCCCTGTTGCGCGACAGAGCCGACGCTCATGCTGGGGCGCCTCGCAAAGCGCCTTTCAGGACGTCCACCAGGGCGTTCGCCAAGGCGCCCTGGTGGGCGCTTCACAGGGCGCCTCACGGCCGTACGGCGGCCGGACAACCGCGCAGGTCAGACCAGGACGGTTGGTCCCGGGACGTAGTGGGTGCGATCAGGCATGAGGATGACGGTGGCGTCGAGGGGGCCGTCCAGGCGGTGGCCCCTACCGTTGTAGCGGGGGGTGATGTAAGACCATTCGAGGTTTCCGGCGATCATCCACTTCAGCGCTTCCAGGTACGCGGTGATGTCGGCGCCTCGTCCTTGCGGCCGGGCACGGAGTTGTTCGCAGAGCTGGTGGAAATCGTCCTCGACGCGGTGGACCGTGGCTGCGATGCGGTCGACGGCGCCCTGGAGGTCGCCGCCGTTGTCGGCAAGCGCGAGCTGGATCTCGTTCATGGTGTCGCCGCTGTAGAGCTCCTTTCGGTAGGAGAAGATGTCGTTGACGGCGATCCAGTGACGGCCCACCAGCGTGTTGAGGCGCCGCAGCTCGGGTAGCCGAGAGGTGGCATCGCTCAGGTCGATGCCCAGGCCGAACTCGGCCAGCGGGAAGCAGCACTCCCCGATCGACACCGCCCGGTACGCCTCGTAGGTCGCCAGATCGATCGCCTTGGCCTCTTTCACCAATTCCCGTTCGAGGCGGCACGCACTGAGGAAACCTTTCAGCGTGTGCGCGTAGCGTTCCCACACGCCGGGCGGCATGACTGACATGCTCTGTTCGCGCAGCAGGTGGAAGGCCCGGGTGTAGGCAGTCTGGTCCGGGATCGGTCGGCCGTCGAGGACGGCGGGCAACAGTGGGATGCCCAGGCGTCGCAGTTGTGACGGCGGATGCTGGGCGAAGGCGTCGTCGATGCTGAACAGGACGTCGATCCAGTGGCAGATCAATCCCACTCGGTCGGCGCGGGCGGTGGCGTACACCAGCAGGTTCCACAAGGTGGTGCGGTGCTCCAGGAATTCCTGCAGGCTCTTCTCGTCGGCGAAGGCGCCGCGCATGCGGTCGGCCAGCCACTGCCGGAAGCGTCTTTCGTCCTGCTCGATACCTGGACGGCGCAGGGCCGGGGTGAACCGGGGGAAGAGCGGCAACCGGAACGAGGGATAGGCCGACAGGTCTTCCGACGGCCGAGCGCCTGGGGGTATCCCTGGGCGGGGGCTCGTATCGTCGCCGGTCACCGCTCGTCCCGTGAGCTCGGGGGGATGTGATGGCCGTGCGCGGAGATGCGGCGGTGAAGGGTCAAGGGTCCGCCCTCGGGGGTGAGGAGGAAACGCGGCACCGCGCGAGCCGGCTTCCCGTAGGGGGCGCGCAGTTGCCACTGGCTGCTGATCCCGGCGAGGGCGAGGACGGCTTCGGTCATGCCGAAGAACTCGCCGAGGCATTTACGCCGCCCGCCGCCGAAGGCGGTGAACGCCTGGCGCATGGCCGGCGTGAGGCGCTCAGGCCGCCACCGGTCGGGGTCGAACGCCTCAGGGTCGGCGAAGACCTGCGGGTCCCGTTGCAGGGCGTAGGGGGAGATGATGACGTCTGCGCCAGCGGGGATGGCGAAGCCCGCAACCACGGTGTCCGCGAGGGCGACCCGGCTGAGCATCCAGGTCGGTGGCCACAACCGCAGCGCCTCCGTCAACACCCGCCGTGTGAGGGGCAGGCGCGGCAGGTCGTCGAACACCGGCAAACGCCCGGCAAGAGCGTTATCGACCTCAGCCCACAGCTGCTGTTCGACGTGGGGACAGGCGGACAAGGCATGAAAAGTCCACGCCAGGAGTGAGGCGCTGGTCTCCACTCCTGCCGCCAGGATCGACATGACCTGGTCGCGGACCTCACGGTCGTCGAACCGCGGCCCGCCGTCCTTCGGACAGGCCATGACCTGGGACAGCAGGTCGCCCCTGCCGGTGTCGGATTCCCGGTACTCGGCGATGACGTTGCCGACGGCCCGGGCCAGGTCCGTGCGTGCGCGGGCGAAGCGCCGGTTGGCAGGTAACGGCAGGCGGTGCACCCAGGGCCAGGGGATCAGCATGTGGCGGAACATGCCGCGCAGCAGCACCGGCAGCGCCCGGCCCATCGTGTCCGCCGCTTCCTGCCCGGCCGGGGCGGAGATCAGGGTCCGTGCCACCACCTGTGCGGCCAGCTGGTACATCTGCTCGCCCACATCGATGGTGTCGCCTTCCCGCCACGTTTCTATGGCCTGACTGACGCATTGGCTCATGACCGGCGCGTACGCGGCGACCAGGTCGCGCTGGAAGGCGGGGCGCAGGACCGGCTGCTGGCGCCGGTGGTCGGCGTTGCTGCAGGTGATCACTCCGTTGCCGACGAGGACCCTCGCGGTCTCCATGAACGGACCGCCCTTGTCGAACTGGGACGAGACCAGCACCTGTCCTGCCGCCCCGGCCTCGTTGATCAGGTAAGCCGTACGGTTCGCGATCCGCACTCGCGATACCGCCGCCTCGCCGCGCTGGTCCATGAGGAATCCGAGCGGGTCCCGCAGAAGCCGGTAAGCATGCCCGATGAGCGGGAGCGGACCCGCGACTACGGCGATCTGCTGCTGCACAGGCCCCAGTCCTCCTCGTGTCCCCCCGATGACACGGGGCCGTACTGCTGCCAGGTGAGAGATACCCGCGCTCGGATGAAGGCAGTCCGTCTTTCTTCGGGCCCAACTGCGTGGCCGCCGCGTACCGGCTCCGCCGCCGGCGGGAGCGGGCGGAAGCACCTGCTGACCACCGCATCAGTGCCTAAGACACCGAGTCCTTCGAGGACGAGCGTTACCACGACCGGCTGCTGGCGTGGCAGACGTACAGCGGCCCCCGGGTGCGGGGTAGTTCTGTAAGCCGCGGTCGAACGCCGCGCGGTCGGTGTCGCTCAGCTCGTAGCCGGGCCGTACGGACGGCTCGTCGTCTTCGGCGGCGCGACCCACCGCCATCTTCCGCCTCCGATACGTCCAGCGCGGTCACGACAGTACGGCCGTGCGCGGCGGTCAGCACCTCGTCCTCCCGTACCTGGGACAACCGTTTGACGGCCGACCGGCGCTTCTCCGCCGACGCCCTCCTCATGAACCGAAGTGTCAGTGGTGTCGGCGCCGCCCTGTCCGAACATGCGCCCGCATCCACACGGCCGAGTGAACCTTGACCGAACCGGTGGCGTGCCCGCGCCCGAGTGGACACCGCAGTTGGCGAGTTTCGCCCACTGCGGCACTGAGCCCGCAAGCGGGCTACTCCGGGCGGACCTGCGCCGCCTGCATGCCCTTCTGCCCCTGCTCGGCGACGAACGAGACGGTCTGGCCTTCTTTGAGGGACTTGAAACCATCGGACTCAATGGCCCTAAAGTGCACGAAGAGCTCGGGGCCGCCCCCTTGCGGAGTGATGAAGCCGAACCCCTTCTCCTCGTTGAACCACTTCACCGTGCCGGTTTGCCGGTCAGACATGCCCACTCCAAAGACTGCGTGGCGACCCAGCGCCGCCGAATCGATCTTGGCATGGCGGATGCCAGGTCGCGCCCAAGACTGCTAAGCGCGCAGTCACAGTCCGGCACATGACTCGGATACGGACATGCGACCCGGATGTCCTGTGACGTGCTTGCCACCGCAGCACCGCTGGAACCCTGACAGGGAGAGACACCTGCGTCGAAGCCGTGAGGGCGTGGAGCGTGACGTCGCTCAGTGACTCGGGATCACCTAGATCGTTGTGTGCTTCATGAAGATCAGCAAAGCTCGGCAGTCAGTAATTGCTGTGGCCGCGATGGTGACGCTCAGCTCCGCCCTCTCGATCGCCCCCACGCACGCCGCGGGTGCCATGCGGTCGGTAACGGAGTGCACACCCCAAACCGATTCGCGGAGTGCGGACAACTGGAGCTCAGTCGTGTCTCGCAACTGCATCAGCGACTACGCCGGTGCGCATGCCAGCATCGAAGCCGAGTGTTGGAAGGGCCAGACCATCGGCTGGAGCAGGACATCATGCAACATGGGCGGAGACCTGGAGATCCACAAGGGAGACCAGATCATCGAGTCGATCGAATCCTTCGGATTCTGGGTAGGGCAGGATGGCGGCCAGCGCATCTTCCGTTTCAACTGTGCAGGCCACGGCGAATACACCTTCACCACCAAGCGAGTGGGTGTGAGCCTTCCCGATGGCTACAACGGCGTGGACATCCCCGACCGCTCAGTCACCGTCACCATGTGCTGACGCCGTCGAAGCCCGAACCACCACTCCTGCGCCTAACTAACAGCGCGCCGTCCGGAAGGCTGGCTAGAGCACCGGACCCCCGGCCTTCAAGAGGCCAGGGGTCCGGTCACGCCGCTGGAGCGGTCAGGGGCAGTCCGGGGCGGTTTGGGGGATCGTCACCGGCTTGGCCCAGTCGACGCCGAGTTCCCGGAGTGCGGTGAGCTGTTCGGCGGTGAGCTTGTCACGCCTCGTACGAGTGTTCGAAATCCATACGCCCAGTCGTACAGGCACCGGCTCGGTCTCGCCGTCGACGTCGGTCTCGACGACCGCGCCGCGCGGGACCGGCCGGTCACCCTCCTTCTCCACCCACTGCGTGAGGGCCGCGAGGCCTCGCTGGAATGCCTGCTGTGCTTTGCTCGTGCCCTTCGTCGCAGGAGCGGCTGCCGGGGCGGGAGGCGACGCCTGGTCGGGCTGTACGCCCAGCTTCGCCAGCCGCCGCTGCTGCTCGGTCGACAGCTGTGCCCAGGTCCCCGGCTTACGCTGCTGCCGGAGCCACCGTCCGAGGTCATCACCCTCGAACAGCACCCCGGGTTCGATGGCCGGCAGGTGGCCGTCGGCGTCGACCAGGTCGGCGAGGTGGCGGTAGTGGCGTTGCCAGTTCAGTGGCCAGGGGCAGTTCCAGTCCTCGTCGATCGCGGTCAGCTGTTGCGCGCGCTGCTCTGCCCGCTGCGGGTCCTTCCCGAGTCCGCCTTTCCTGCGGAGGTTGGTCATGTGCTGCCCGATCGGCACGGGGCTGCCGCCGGCCGGGTCGTCCCACATCGCGTCCTGCCGGGGCGCGAGGTGCCCGGTGGCCCGCCGGTAGGAGCGGAGCGCTGCGAGCTTGTTCTCCCACGCTTCCTCGCCCGGCTCCCACACCATCCCGGCCTCCGGCGCGTCCAGCAGGGTCTTGCGCCGCTCCTCCAGCTCCCCGGCCCGCAGCGCCTTCCTCTGCTGATGCACCCACCGGCCAAGCGGGAAATCCTTCGTGACCCCTACTTCCACCTCGACGTCGTAGGGCACGGTGTAGAGGCCGGTGATCTCGTTCTCCTTCCGCCACCGGATGAGGGCTTGGTAGCCCTCCAGCCACACCAGTGACTCCGGCCGGTAGACCCGGGTGCGCAGGAAGGCCGCGATGGTCGCCGGGTCGCGCGGGCTGGAGAAGTGGAGCAGGGCTGACTCGGCAGCTGCGCCGGTGTCGCCCTGCTCCTGGTCCTCGCCGTCGCCCGTGCCGCCGGCGCCGACGATCCGCCCCTCTTCGCCACGCTGCACGTGGACCTTGCGCTTCCCGCTGGTGAGCGCACGTGAGGCGAGCTGCTCGACCAGACGCTCATCATGCGAACGCAGGCCCTGGAGGACCGCAACAAGAGGGCGAAACGAGGCGCTGGCGACCATGTCGGTCGGGTCCTCGCCGGGCTCCAGGAAGATCGGGACGATGATCCTGGCCACCTTGGTGGAGCCGTCGCGGTTGAGTCGGAGCGCCCGGCCGATGTTCTGCACGATCTCGACCTGGGAGCCGCGGGTGTCGGCGAAGCAGACCGCCTCGACTCCCCGCTCGCCGACGATGTCGACGCCCTCACCGAGAACGCGGCAACTGGCGAGGAACGCCCGGTGCACTCGGTGCCCGGCTGCGTCGATGCCGCCTGCGAATTGGCGCAGGGCCTCGCGTCGCTCGGTGACGAGGTGGTCGCCGCACAGCCATGCCGACCACACTCGGTCCGGGGGTACGTGCCGGCCGGCCTCCAGCTCGTAGAAGTCCGCGTCGATCGACGACTTCGGGAGCTTGTCCGCCTGCGCCAGGTCCTCGCCCGAGACCTCGCCGGCATACAGCTTGGCTGCCGTCTTGGGCAGCTTCTCCGCGAATGCCGCGGCTTCCTCGACCTTCTGGTGGAACGTCATGACGGTGCGCAGATTGCGGGCGGCGGCGTGCTCCAGGAGCGCGGTCTGCAGCAGCGCCAGGCGCCGGCCGCGCCGCGCTTCCTCCGACTCCCCGATCACGGGGGAGGGGTCGCGGATCTCCAGGACGTCGATCTCGAAACCGGCGAGGATCTCGCGCTCGATCGCCTCCGACAGCCCGAGCTCCGCGATCCACGCACCGTAGGTCCCCTCCGGGTCGTCGGCCATGGTCGCCAGCTCCACCTCCTGGCCGCCGGTGCCCTTCTGCGGCCGGGGAGCGGCGAGGATGCGCGGGGTCGCGGTCAGGTAGAGCCGGAAGTCGGCGGGGATCCGCTGGTTGTCGTGGATCGCCGCCCACGGCCGCCCGAGATCACCGGCGGTTCCGTGTGCCTCGTCCACGATGGCGAGGTCGAACGGGGCGATCTGCTGGCCGTAGAGCCGCTCTCCGCCCGCCAGGGCAGCCTCCAGCGGCCCGCGGACCTTCTCCTGCCCCGTCGGGTCTTCGGGGTCCTCGCGGTCCACGAGCGAGGCGTAGGTGGCGAACACGACGATCGGCCCGGAACCCGCCCACAGAGCGAGCTGGATCGGGTTGGTGGTGGTGCGCACCCCCAGTTCGTTGAGGACCAGGTCGTTCTCCAGCGAGCACACCGCAACCATCGGGGCCCGGTGACCGACCTGGCGCCACGCCTGGGCGGTCTGTACGAGCAGGTCCAGGGTCGGCACGGTGACGAGGATCCTGCCGCCTGGGAAGGCCTCCAGCGCGCACGCGGCGGCCGTGATTGTCTTGCCCGAGCCGGTCGCTGACACGATGGTGCCCCGGGCACCCAGCGGGGGCACGGATGATCTTGCAGGGAATCCCACCCACCTACGAAACGCGGATCGCTGGTCTAGCTGGTGTTTCTTGAGCTGAATTGCTGACATTTCTATGTCTCTCTTAAGCTTGAATCCCCGTGGTCTTTCAGGTGGGCAAGCTCGCACCGGGCTCCCCACTCTTGATGGGCGTGCCCGTCGTCCGGGTCGTAGTGGCCTCACGCGTACGGACGACGCAGTCCCGTCGCTGTTCACCGTGCGCGCCGTGCGCAGACCGCCCGTCCTCACTGAGCGCCTCCAGCGCCTTCCAGCGCCCGGCGCCGCTCCGCGGTGTCCGGGCGCGGCAACGAGGTCTCCCGGACGTACGCCTCCAGACGCACCACGTCACCCCGCTCATGCGGTCGCATGTACGCGAGATGTACGCCCTCCTCAGCAGCCCCGGCCGACCGCCCCCCCCGGCCGCGCCCAGCGCCGGTCCGCGATACCCACCAGGCCCTCGGCCGCGTCACGCCGTCGCCATCCCGGTCTCCGCGAACACCGCGCCCCGACAGGCCGGCGCCATGCCGCGCCCAGCTCGACCACCTCGCTGCGCCCCAGGGCGACCGCCCCACCCTCCAAGCCCGGCCACCAGGTCGTCCACGTCCTGGGGAACGCCCCCCCAGAGAGCCCGAACACCTCCAACCGGGGCATTCACGCCCGGCTGTCTGGTGCCGCGTCACCCGGCGCACAGCCCCCACGCTCAGCATGAGGCCGGGTCCTTCGCTCCGAGAACAGGGACTCACACGTTTTTGCCAACACTACATGCTGCATCAACGCGAGTCACGCGCTACACCAATCCTGACACGAACGAGCGACCCACCCCTCCCAGCCAGCCCGGCCCGCGTCAGCGGGCCCCAGCGGCCCTGGAGGCGCAGCCGAAAGGGCCGTTGAGGCGAGGGAGCGAAGCGGACGAGCCGACCCGGGATGGAGCGCAGCGGAAGCCCGGTAAGCGGGGCAACGCCCCGCCCGGTCCGGGAGCGCAGCGAACGGACCGTCACCCCGCCTGCGCAGCAGGCGGGGTGAGCGGGTGGCGCAGCCACCCGCCAGCGCTCCCGCGGAGCGGGAGCGCAACCCCCGCGCGCAGCGCGGGGGTTCGCTTGCACATCGCGCAGCGATGTGGGACCCGCTCCGCGGG